>JAETNS010000003.1 GCA_021772015.1 Prevotellaceae bacterium
GAATGGTTCAGATGGTAGGAGCCTGGGGGTGAGGGTGAAGGGAGTTGACTAAGGTCAATGACCGAACCCGAATCCCACAGGCGACGACCCAGATGAGCCATTATGACACGCCCTCGATAAAAATGATATGTATAAGTAACCGGTCGAAATTATTTCGGGGGGTTACTTTATATATTACGGTTGCTTCTGGACTGCTGCGGGATCGGCGGTCGGGTTGAGAGCCGATCTGACTGACTCGATCAGCTCTTCTCCTTGGAGGTCGCGGGAGATGATGGTGCCGTCAGGACCGAAAAGGATGATGCAGGGGATTCCTGAAATGCCGTACAGGTCGGTGGGTATTGACTGGGCGTTGATGATCTGGGGCCAGGGGAGGTCATGACGCTTGATGGCGGCTTCGGTGTTGGCGGGTTCGTCCCAGACTGCCACTCCGAGGATGTCGAGGGGCTTGTCTTTGAACTCATCGCGGATCTTTTTCAGCACGCGGGTCTCGCGGATGCAAGGGCCGCACCAGCTTGCCCAGAAGTCAACCAGAGTGTAACGTCCTTTGCCGACATAGTCAGAGAGGCTTTGGGTGATCGTGTCATTCGTGACAGTGAAATCTATGAACTTGTTGCCAGGCTGGGTTTTCTGTTTCTGCTCGAGGGCAGACACAAGTTTCGCGGTGCGCTGATAGCCTTTCATCGACGGGTACTGGGCGAGAGCCTTGTTGAGGCGTGGCAGGTCATATTCATAGGCCTGCTGGAGGAAGAACATGTAGCCGATCGGATTGGTTGCGTTGGCGGCGATTACAGAGTCCATATAAATATTGTACTCGTTCTCAAGGATCGCCATGTTGTCGGCGAAGGTCGAATCTTGCGGGAGTTTGGCTGCTTTGGCCTGGAGAGCCTCGATCCCCTTCATCGCTTTCTCCAGAGAGAGGTTAAGATCTCCTCCTGTCACGGCCCCTCCGCGTTGTATCGAGATGTCGCCCGGCTCCAGGATGAAATTGCCGTAACGTTGTCCCTCGACAACGACCCGTGCCAGGAGAGGCTGGCTTACAGATCCCTTGAAAAGGGCGTGGCCGTTCTCGACCATCACAGAGTCTATTTTGTCGCCATTGTCGAAATTGACCAGGAACGCAGTCTGCCCGTTGGCAGTCTGCGGCATTGCCACGGTCACTTTGTAGTCGTCGCCTGCGGCTGCCGCCGAGCAGGCGGTCAGGAGCACCGCTCCGACCAGAGGAAGATATTTTCGGTTCATCTTGCTGTGTTTAGTGAATTTTATTAATTTTGCGTCTCTCCGACAAAGTAAGGAAAAATTTTGTTATGTTACCATATACATAACGATAAAACTTGTGAAAAAGATGAATGACCGCCTTATTGAAGCGATATCTGAAAGCATAGCCGCCAATTGGAACCGTGACGCGCTGACCGACTTTCAGGGAAAGACCGCCACTTATGGAGAACTTGCCGCCCGCATAGCCCGTATGCACTTGCTTTTCAGGGCTGTCGGGTTGAAGCCGGGCGACCGTGTCGCCCTTTGCGCTAAAAATTCGGCAGAATGGGCCTCTACATTTCTGGGGGCGCTTACGTATGGGGCTGTGGTTGTCCCGTTGCTTCATGAGTTCCAGCCGGGCAATATCGCCCATCTGGTCACTCATTCGGAGGCCAGGCTGCTGTTCACAGAGAAATCGATCGCTGACAATCTCGATATGGACAGCATGGCCGGGGTCGACGGAGTGGTGCTGCTGAATGATTTCACTGTGGTGTATGACCCCAGCGGAAAGGTGAAATCGGCCGTAGAAGCCCTTGACTCGATGTTTGCCAGGCTTTATCCCGAAGGGTACTCCTCTGCAGGCATGCGTTATGTGTCTCCCTCTTCCTCCGACCTTGCTCTCATAAACTATACCTCCGGCTCGACCGGCAATTCCAAAGGGGTGATGATCACCTACGGCAACCTGTGGGGCAACATAGGATTCGCCCTTCGTCAGATTGACTTCCTGCATCCGGGTGACGGCATGTTGAGCATGCTCCCCCTGGCCCATATGTATGGACTGGTGTTCGAGTTTCTGTTTCCCCTTTGCCGGGGTTGTCATATCACATTCCTGGGGCGCGTGCCGTCGCCGAAGATTGTCCTGGCGGCGTTCGCCCAGGTCAGACCCAAACTTGTCATCACCGTTCCCCTCGTTATCGAGAAGATCGTCAGAGGGAAAGTGTTGCCGGTCCTCAAGAAGCCGGCTGTCAGGTTCCTGACCGCGATCCCCGGCCTGCGACGGATTGTATATTCCAAGATTAAAAAACAGCTGCTCGCGGCGTTTGGCGGTGAGTTGAAGCAGCTCATACTGGGGGGTGCGCCCTTGACGGCGGATGTCGAGGAATTCCTGCGCAAGATCAAATTCCCGTTCACGATAGGTTACGGGATGACCGAATGCGCTCCTCTTGTGACCTATGAATGGTGGGAGACACAGCGCCCCCATTCATGTGGTCGGATCGTCGATGGCATGGAAGCCAGAATCGACTCCCCGGATCCGGAGAAGATTCCCGGCGTGCTTTATCTGAAAGGGCCGAATGTCATGCGGGGGTATTTCAAGAATGACGCGGCTACCGAAGAGGCGCTTTCCGCAGATGACTGGCTCAATACCGGCGACATATGCACGATGGACGCTGACGGGTATCTCTATATACGTGGTCGCGAGAAAAACATGATCCTCGGCCCGTCGGGTCAGAACATCTATCCAGAGGAGATAGAGATCGTTCTCAATGACCTTCCTCTGGTAGGGGAGAGCGTCGTTGTTGACCGTGGCGGCAAGCTCGTGGCTCTTGTCCATCCTGATTATGAGGCTGCCCGCAAGCAAGGTCTGTCAGAGCCGCAGGCAAACGAGGCTGTCGAGAGGTTGTTGCCGCAACTCAACAGGGGGGTGCCCCCATACGCCCGTGTCTCGGAAATAGAGATTCATGCCGACGAGTTTGAGAAGACACCCAAACACTCCATCCGCAGGTTCATTTACAAATGATGTGCCGTCTGGAAAATCCCAAAGAGGTGTAAAGCTCGAGGAAATGTCCTTGTAAGGCGAAATATCGTGCGGTTTTAGGTATTTTAAGAAAAAATCGCTAATTTTGCACCCGTAATCCGGGGGCTGCCCGGAGGGCTGTAAAGATTTGAAATCCCAATGATACAGAGAAAAGTCAGGGTGCGTTTTGCCCCGTCACCGACGGGCCCGCTCCACATAGGAGGTGTGCGTACCGCTTTATATAATTACCTTTTCGCCCGCCAGAATGGCGGCGACATGATTCTCCGAATCGAAGACACCGACTCCCAGCGATTTGTGCCGGGGGCAGAGGATTATATCAACGAGTCGTTGAAATGGCTTGGAATAGGTATAGATGAAGGTGTCCGTGAAGGGGGCGCGTACGGGCCTTACAAACAAAGCGAGCGGCGTGACATCTATCGCAAGTATGTCGGGAAACTGCTTGACGCGGGAAAAGCCTACATTGCGTTCGACACTCCCCTGGAGTTGGAGAAAGCGCGCGCCGAAAAGCCCAATTTCCAGTATGACGCTTCCACCCGCATGGCCATGCGAAACTCCCTGTCATTGCCCAAGGAGGAGGTTGACCGTCTTATGGCTGAAGGCACTCCCCATGTCGTGCGTTTCAAGATCGAACCCGGCCGCGATGTCAAGGTCGATGACCTGATCCGTGGTGAGGTTGTCATCAAGTCAGACATACTTGACGACAAGGTCTTGTACAAGAGTGCCGATGACCTGCCTACCTACCATCTGGCCAATATCGTTGATGACCATCTGATGGAGGTCAGCCATGTAATACGTGGTGAGGAGTGGCTGCCGTCGGCCCCGTTGCATGTCCTCCTTTACGAGGCGTTCGGCTGGAGCGACACGATGCCCCGCTTCGTCCATCTGCCCTTGCTGCTCAAGCCTGACGGCAAAGGCAAGCTCTCCAAGCGCGACGGAGACCGGCTCGGTTTCCCCGTATTCCCATTGGAATGGCATGACCCCAAGAGCGGCGAGACATCTTCCGGATTCCGTGAGAAAGGTTATCTCCCGGAGGCACTGGTCAATTTCCTCGCTCTTCTGGGCTGGAATCCCGGCGATGACAAGGAGGTGATGTCTATGGATGAGCTGATCAGCCGCTTTTCTTTCTCACATTGCTCCAAATCGGGCGCACGTTTCGCATTCGAGAAGGGGAAATGGTTTAACCATGAGTATCTCATGAACACTCCGGGCGATCAGCTCGCCGTGATGTTCCGCCCGGTCATGGAGGAGCACGGCATAAATCCTGACAGTTTCGCTGCCGACTATACCGCCAAGGCGATAGACATGGTGAAAGGCCGCGCCGATCTCATCCCCGATCTCTGGGAGCAAGGATCGTTCTTCTTCAGGGCTCCCGACAGTTATGCCGAGAAGGATGTGCGCAAGCGTTGGAAAGAAGGCACGCCGGAAATAATGGAGGAGCTTATAGGTGTCCTTGAAAGTCTCCCCGACTTTTCCTCGTCGGCTGCCGAGCCTGTCGTGCTCAAATGGATCACAGACAACGGTTATCACATGGGCAACGTCATGAACGCTTTCCGCCTCGCTGTGGTCGGGCAATGCAAAGGTCCGCATATGTTTGACATTACCGAGGTTCTTGGCCGGCCGGAGACAATCAGCCGTCTGCGCAAGGCCATTGAGACAATTGAAGTGCCGCAGGTTTGAATATCTCCTTTGCGCTGATCTGATTTTACAAAGAGACGACAGAACGAAACCCACGCAAGAGTGAACCTGCTCTACAACACCGCAATCTCGCTTTATGGAGCCGCCGCCCAGGTGGTGTCGCTGCGTAGCCGCAAAGTCCGCAAGATGCTTCGCGGCCAGCACAGGACCCCCGAACTGCTGCGGCGCAAACTCGCCGACAAGCCCGGCGCGGTCTGGTTTCATGCCTCCTCCCTGGGGGAATTCGAGCAAGGCCGTCCGATGATCGAACGTCTCAAGCGCGAGCATCCCGAAGTGCCGGTGCTGCTTAGCTTTTTCTCCCCTTCGGGATATGAGGTCAGGAAAAACTACCATTTTGCCGACGCGGTGGTCTACCTGCCGTTTGACACTCCGCAGCGCGTGCGCCGTTTCCTCGACATCGCCAAGCCCTCGATGGCCATATTCATAAAGTATGAGTTCTGGGGGAATTATCTCGAAGAGCTTCACCGAAGAGGGATACCTACCTACCTTATCTCCTCCATATTCCGTCCCGGCCAGCGGTTTTTCCGCAATATCGGCGGCATGTTCCGCAAAATGCTGCATTGTTTCGATCGTCTGTACGTTCAGGACGAACGTTCGCGCCGCCTGCTTCGTGTAATCGGTGTCGAGAATGTGACGGTCGCCGGTGACACCCGTTTTGACCGCGTGACGGATGTCATGCGCTCGACGGTCGACATCCCCGGCTTTCCCGGTTTCGCGTCTGAAGCCAAGATGAAATTCATAGCAGGCAGCTCATGGGAGGCTGACGAAGATGTGTATGTGCCGTGGCTTAACGCCCATCCCGAGGTAGCGTTTATCATCGCTCCACATGAGTTCAACGAGACGCGCCTCGAAGCCCTGCGCAACCGTTTCACGGGAGGGAAAGTCGTGTTGCTGTCTGAATGGATAGAAATCATAAAGAAATCCCGCAAGGAGAACAAGCCGCTTCCCGGCTGGCTGTCGGAAGTCAGGGGTGTTATCGTTGACTCTTTCGGCAAGCTCTCGACACTATATCGCTTTGCCGACATCGCGTATATAGGTGGCGGTTTCGGCGCGGGGATCCACAACCTTAACGAGGCTGCTGTCTATGGCATTCCGGTGGTGTTCGGTCCTAATCACGCCAAATTCAAGGAAGCGGCCGATCTGATCGCCTGCGGAGGTGGATTCTCTGTCGCTGACAAGGCGGAATTCAATTCCACGATGGAGATGTTCGGGTCCTCGGCTGAGGCGTTGCATAAGGCCGGTGCCGAGGCCGGGAAATATATCCGTGACAACCTCGGGGCTACCGATCGCATCTATTCCGAGATTTTCGCCCATCTGTAAAGATCTCACGAATTTGTCTGTAAGACCGTATCTTTCTGCCGGACAGAGAGTTCGGTGAAATTCTGTCGTGGATTTGTGGTATGTCGCAGGCTGTTGCGCGCAGGGTGTAAAATAGTCTGCCAAAAGTTTGCCTGTTTGGCAAAAATTTCGTAATTTTGTAACGTAAATCCTTAGGCTGCGGATTTGTGGTCGGTTGGGATTGTGCATTGATTTTCAATAGCTTATACAATTTATGTCAGACAATCTTTTTGATTTGGACAATATCACGGATCCTGTTGACTCCAAAAGCGAGCAGGAATACAGCGCGAGTAATATTCAGGTGCTTGAGGGGCTGGAGGCCGTCCGTAAACGTCCTGCAATGTATATCGGCGACATCAGCGAGAAGGGGCTCCACCATCTCGTCTATGAGGTTGTCGACAACTCCATCGATGAAGCCCTTGCGGGGTTCTGTACTCATATTGAAGTCACAATCAACGAGGATAACTCGATAACGGTGGTCGACAATGGCCGCGGTATCCCTGTCGACATGCACGAGAAAGAGCATAAGAGCGCTCTTGAAGTCGTCCTGACAGTGCTTCATGCCGGCGGTAAATTCGACAAGGGATCGTACAAGGTGTCCGGAGGTCTCCACGGTGTAGGTGTCAGCTGTGTCAACGCCCTTTCCTCCTACCTCCGGGCTGAGGTCCGCCGTAACGGCAAGATCTATATGCAGGAGTATTCCGTCGGCAAGCCGACCAGTGAGCTTAAGGTGATAGGGGAGACCGACGACCACGGTACCTCCGTGACTTTCCTGCCCGACTCGTCGATATTCACCGTGACGGTCTATGACTACGACATACTTTCCAAGCGACTCCGCGACCTCGCGTTTCTCAACGCGGGGATAACACTCACCATCACTGACAAGCGTCAGCTTGACAATGAAGGAAATCCCCGCCGTGAGGTGTTCTATTCGGCCAACGGGCTCAGCGAGTTCGTGAAATACATCGACTCTTCCAAAGAGCCGCTGATCCCGGATGTCATCCATCTCAACACGGAGCGTCAGGGAGTGCCCGTCGAGGTGGCCCTCACTTACAACACAACCTTCAACGAGAATGTCTATTCTTTCGTCAACAATATCAATACGATAGAAGGTGGTACCCACCTTACCGGATTCCGCCGCGGACTGACCACGACCCTCAAGAAATACGCCGAAGACAACAAGCTTCTGGAGAAAAGCAAGGTGGAGATCTCAAGCGATGACTTCCGCGAAGGATTGACTGCGGTCGTCTCCGTGAAGGTCATGGAGCCGCAGTTCGAGGGACAGACAAAAACCAAGCTCGGCAACTCGGAAGTCGCCGGAGCTGTCTCCGCAGCTGTTTCCGAGGCTCTGCGCAACTATCTTGAAGAGCACCCGTCAGAGGCCAAGGCCATAGTCAGCAAGGTCATTCTGGCTGCCCAGGCCCGCAAGGCGGCATACGATGCCCGTACCAAGATCCAGCGTAAGTCGCCGCTATGCGGAGGGGGGCTCCCCGGCAAGCTCGCCGACTGCTCCAGCCGCACAGCCGAGGAATGCGAGATATTCCTTGTCGAGGGAGACTCTGCGGGTGGTACAGCCAAGAGCGGCCGCGACCGCCGATACCAGGCGATCCTCCCACTTCGCGGAAAAGTGCTGAATGTCGAGAAGGCTATGGAACACAAAGTCTTCGATTCCGAGCAGATCACCAACATATTCAGAGCGTTGCGCGTCACGATCGGCACCGAGAATGATCCCAAGGAGGCAAATCTGACCAAGCTCGCCTACCATAAGGTCATAATAATGACCGATGCCGATGTCGACGGTTCGCATATCGCGACGTTGCTCATGACCCTTTTCTTCCGTCGCATGCGTCCTATCATCGAACAAGGTTATCTCTATCTGGCTACTCCCCCCCTCTACAAATGCTCAAAAGGCAAGATCGAGGAGTATTGCTGGACAGACCAGCAACGCCAGGCGTTTGTCGACCAGTATGGACCTCAGGTCAAGGTGCAGCGCTACAAAGGTCTCGGTGAGATGAGCGACAAAGAGCTTAGAGACACCACCATGTCTCCCGAACACCGCCTGTTGAAGCAGGTGCAGATTTCCGACGCGGCAGAGGCCGACCGTATCTTCTCCATGCTGATGGGCGAGGATGTAGGGCCGAGACGTGAGTTCATCGAAGCCAACGCGAGCTACGCCAATATTGACGCATGACAGGCCTCCGGCTACTCCTATGACGCTTAACATTCCCGCGATGTTAAGCGTTGTAGTTAAGAGGGAGTTTAATAGCGTATATCTGAACACCTTCTAAAACCGAACATAATAGCGATAAAACGCTTCATAAACCTACCAGTTATTTATGCCCCGTAAAGGATCAAAGGCTTCTGCTCTCCAACAGCTCCGCAACAAGGTTGAGGATTTTCTCTGGAAGCAAGGCAACAACACGTTCAACTACAAGCAGGTGTCGGCGGCTGTCGGCGCAAAGACCCCCATCAACCAGCGGTCTGTGGCCATGCTTCTGGCCGAAATGGCTTTTGATGGCGAAATCGTTGAGGTGGAGAAAGGAAAGTACAAGGCTCCCGAAAGAACCAGCGTGGCCACCGGCACATTTGTCCGCCGTTCCAACGGAAAGAACTCCGTGATCACAGATGAGGATTCGGAAGCCATCTTCGTTGCCGAGCGAAACTCGCTCCACGCCCTCAACGGTGACCGCGTGAAAGTCCATATCGCCGCCCGTCGCCGGGGACAGGAGCCGGAAGCCGAGGTGATCGAGATCGTCGAGAAGAAGGAGCAGACTTTCATAGGCACTCTGCAGGTCGACAAGTCGATGGCCTTTATGAAGACAGACTCGAAGTTCCTCGCCTGCGACATCTTCATCCCGAAGGGGAAGCTGAAAGGTGGAAAGACAGGTGACAAGGCGATTGTCAAGATCACCGACTGGCCAGAGGAAGCCAAGAACCCGCGTGGAGAAGTGATCGATATTCTCGGGAAGACAGGCGACAACCAGGCCGAGATGCACGCCATACTCGCGGAGTTTGGGTTGCCATACAAATATCCCGCCAATGTGGAGAAGGCGGCCGACAAGATCGGAGCCGACATCACGGAGGATGAGATCGCCCGCAGAGAGGATTTCAGGAAGGTCACCACCTTCACCATCGATCCCAAGGATGCAAAGGACTTTGACGACGCGCTGTCTATCCGTAGGTTGCCGAACGGCAACTGTGAGGTCGGAGTTCATATCGCCGATGTGACGCATTATGTCACCCCAAATTCTGTCATCGACCGGGAAGCCAAGCAACGCGCTACATCTATATATCTTGTCGACCGTACAATACCGATGTTGCCCGAGCATCTTTGCAACGGCATATGCTCGTTGCGTCCCGAGGAGGAGAAACTGGCGTTCTCCTGTGTCTTCGAGCTTGATGAGGACGCCGACATAAAAAATGCCCGTATCTGCCGTACTGTCATTGAAAGCGACAGGCGTTTCACATACGAGGAGGCCCAGGAACGTATCGAGACAGGCCAGGGTGATTTCTCTGAGGAGATCCTGACGCTCGACCGTCTTGCCAAAAAGTTGCGTGCCAAACGCTTCGAGAACGGATCGGTCGATTTCGACCGTGAGGAGGTGAGGTTCGATCTTGATGAGAAAGGCCATCCCATAGGTGTTTATTTCAAGGAGTCGAAAGATGCCAACAAGCTCATAGAGGAGTTCATGCTTCTGGCCAACAAGACTGTGGCCGCCACCATAGGCCGTCCTGCCGGACGACGCAAGGCCAAGCCTTTCGTGTATCGTATCCATGACGTGCCTGACCAGACCCGTCTCGCCGATCTTGCCACCATAGCCGCCGCTTTCGGTTACAGGCTGAAGACCTCCGGAAGTTCAACGGAGATCAATCGGTCCCTGAACAAGATGCTCAAGGATATCAAGGGTAAAGGGGAGGAGAACTTTCTCTCGGTGCTTGCCATCCGTACCATGGCGAAGGCTGTGTACACGACAGAGAATGTCGGCCATTACGGACTTGGCTTCGATTATTACACCCACTTCACATCACCTATCCGCCGCTACCCCGACATGATGGTACATCGTTTGTTGGAACGTTACCTGAAAGGGGGACGCAGTGTTGACGCTGTGAAGCTGGAGGAGGACTGCAAGCACTCCTCAGACATGGAACAGTTGGCTGCGAATGCCGAGCGGGCCTCCATAAAATACAAGCAGGTCGAGTATATGCAGGACCACATAAGCGAGGAATACGACGGAATGATTTCCGGCGTGACCGAGTGGGGCATATATGTCGAGCTTGACGATAACCATTGTGAGGGGCTTGTCCCGATGCGTGACCTTGCCGATGACTACTACGATTACGATGAGAAGAATTATTGTATCCGTGGCCGTCGCCGTGGCACGGTCTACCGTCTCGGTGACAGGGTAAGGGTCAGAGTCGCAAACGCCAACCTCGACAAGAAACAGCTCGATTTCCTTCTTGTGGATCCGCGACTGCAACGTCCCGGCGAGGATGACCTGGGACAGACTGTGACTTTCAGGCAGGCTGTCAGCAACTCCGCCGCCAAGAAGGCGGCCCGTGCCATCCCCCACAAACTGGAGAAACAAGGACGCAAGAAGAAAGACAAGCCACAGGAAAAGAAAGAGAAACGGGAAAAGTCTTCGCGGGGAGCCAAGGCACTGGCTGCTGCCCGCACCGCCCGTGCGAAAAAGGCGGCTGCCGCCCGCAAGGAGAAAGGTGACAAGGAACAGTCAGGATCGCGTCGCCGCAGGCCGCGCTCCTGACCCTACGGTTGCTCCTTGATCAGTTGATATTCTTATGGGGAAAAGGCTCGAGCTGACACAGGAACAGAAATTGCAGCAGCGGCTGACACCGCTGCAGGTTCGTTATGTGAGGATGCTGGAGATGTCGGGGCCGGAATTCGAGGAGGAGGTGCGCAACGCTGTCGACGAGATGCCGGCTCTGGAGGCTGACTCCGGAGAGAATGCCGCGCCTGACAGCGAGATCTCTTTCACTGAAGATGGCGGCCGCTTCACGGAATCTGCCCGTGACATGCAGTTGGCTGATTATCGTTCGGAGGATGACATCCCTGATTACCTGCGGCGGCAGATGTATCGTAGTACCCAGGCCTCTTCCGAGGATTATTACGAGCCGGTGGTCGCCGGCGGGGAGGATTCGTTGATTGACTTCCTGACCCGTCAGCTTGATGAGCAGGATATCAATGACGATGAGCGGCTTGCCGGATCCTACATTATCGGCAACCTTGACGACAACGGCTATCTGGCACGAGACATAAACGCGTTGGCCGGTGACATCGCTTTCTCCGAAGGGCGCGAGCTGCCTGTCGATCTCGTCAGAAAGGCGTGGGGAATTGTCCGCGAGCTCGATCCCCCCGGAGTAGGGGCGGTTGATCTGCGTGATTGCCTGTTGTTGCAGTTGAAGCGGCTTCCCCGTACGGTCGACAACCTGGCGGCTCTCGAGATGGTAAGAGATTATTTCGATCTGTTCGCGAAAAAGCATTTCACTAAAATAGCTTCCGCTATGGGATTGGACGATAGTCAGATGAAAGAGGCTGTCGCTGTCATCAGCCGTCTGAATCCCAAGCCGGCAAGCCAGCTTGAATCCGCAGCGGGTGCGGCCGTCGGGGTGACTCCCGATTTTCTTGTCGAGACGGACACGGAGGGAAATCTGACCCTCACGTTGCTCAATCGCATACCCGAACTTAGCGTTGAGAGGAGCTTCGCTGTCGACGCTCCTCTGCCGGAAGCC
The DNA here is from genome assembly GCA_021772015.1 of Prevotellaceae bacterium. Lineage (GTDB taxonomy): Bacteria > Bacteroidota > Bacteroidia > Bacteroidales > Muribaculaceae > UBA7173. Next base: position 11,792 of record JAETNS010000003.1, read on the forward strand.
TCCACGCGGAGCACTGCCGCTGCCCGGATGTTCCTGAAACAGAAACGCGACGAGGCGACAGATTTCATCAAGATTGTGGGGATGCGTCAGCAGACGCTTTTCACGGTCATGTCAGCGATACTCCATTTCCAGCGGCCTTTCTTCCTGACGGAGGATGAGTCGTCCATACGGCCGATGGTGTTGCGGGAACTTGCAGCGGCTACCGGGCTTGACCTTTCGGTGGTGTCAAGGGCCACGCAAGGGAAATATGTCATGACCCACCATGGTGTATACCCATTGAAGATGTTTTTCAATGAGCGCCGGAGAAAGGAAGAGAGCCGGGAAAACGCCGCCGATACCGACAACACGACCCCGAAGATAATGGCTGCGCTTAGAACCGTGATCGAAGAGGAAGACAAACGTCATCCGCTCAGCGACGAGCAGATCACGGCGCAGCTCACCGCCCAAGGATTCGATATCGCCCGCCGTACGGTGGCCAAATACCGCGAGAAACTGGGATTCCCTGTCGGGCGGTTGCGTAAAACCTTGTGAGCTATATCATAACAGGCAAATTCATAACAGGCAAATATTATGAAATTTATCAATGGCGCGGCAAGCGTTCTTTCGACAATCTTCTCTCCGCTGCTTATGGCGACCTATGGGGTCGCCTTGGCTATGATACTGTCGTTCCTGTGTTTTATTCCGACGGTCACGAAGCTGACTGTCATATTGGAGACATTTCTCGCGACAGTGGTTATACCTGTCATAGGCATATTCATATTGTCGAGACTGAAAGTGATCAGTGACCCCCGGCTCAATGACCGTAAAGACCGGACATGGCCATATATAATAGAGACCGCCTGTTTCCTGGGGCTGGCCATATACCTCAACCATATCAACGCTCCGGCATGGCTTTCCCTGTTTCTGATCGGGGGAGCGGTAGCTCTGGTTGTCCTCACGGTTGTGAACCGCTGGTGGAAGATCTCGGGCCATGCGACCGGTATGGGGGGCTTATGCTCTCTGGTGTTCTATCTGATGCTTAGCGGCAACAGTATATATGAGCTGCAATGGGAGTTCCTGCTGGCGATATTTCTGTCAGGACTTGTTTGCGCGTCAAGGGTCATCCTTTCGCGCCACACATTGCTCCAGGTAGCGGCCGGATTTGTCAACGGAGCTTTCTGGGTACTGTTGTTGCCGATGATATTCCAGGTGACACGCCTGTGACAGTTGTCACCATTGCATTATAACGATTATCCGATCAAACCAATCATATGAAACCTACAGTCAGTATTATAATGGGAAGCACATCAGATCTTCCCGTGATGAAGAAAGCCGCCGATTTCCTTAACCAGATGGAAGTGCCGTTCGAGATGCTTGCCCTGTCAGCCCATCGCACGCCTGAGGAGGTGGCCGATTTCGCCCGGAACGCCGCTTCAAGAGGTGTGAAAGTCATAATCGCAGGTGCCGGGATGGCGGCCGCTCTTCCCGGAGTCATTGCCGCGATAACCGAGTTGCCGGTCATCGGTGTGCCTCTGTCGGCCACGTTGCAGGGCACCGACGCGCTTTATTCGATTGTGCAGATGCCGCCTGCTATCCCGGTGGCCACAGTCGGCATAGACGGAGCCATGAATGCCGCCGTCCTCGCCGTCAGGATGCTGTCATTGTCGGATGAAACCCTCGCCGGCCGCTACCACGCATGGACCGCCGAACTAAGCGGCAAGATTGTGAAGGCCAACGAGGCCCTCTCGGAAATAAAATATGACTTCAAGACAAACTGAGTTATATACCTGAATGATGAGTGTCTTTGATTACCGCCGCCGTAAGACGACGACAACCCGTGTGGGGAACGTATGCATAGGAAGCGACTTCCCTGTCCGCCTGCAATCGATGAACAACACCTCCACAATGGATACCGAAGCGTCGGTGACGCAGGTGGAACGAATTGCCGAAGCAGGGGCCGATATAGACCGCCTGACCGCGCAAGGGGTGAGAGAAGCCGCCAATCTGGGTGAGATCCGTCGCCGTCTCAGGGAGCGCGGATGTGACATACCGCTGGTGGCTGACATACATTTCAACCCCAAAGCGGCGGAAGAGGCTGCCCGGCATGTGGAGAAGGTCAGAATCAATCCGGGAAACTTTGTCGATCCCGGACGTACATTCCGCAAGCTGGAGTACACCGACGAGGAGTATGCCCGTGAGCTGAAAAAAATAGAAGACAGGTTTGTCCCCTTTCTGGATCTCTGCAAGGCGCATGGGACCGCCATCCGTATCGGGGTCAATCATGGTTCGCTTTCAGACCGCATAATGAGCCGTTACGGCGATACTCCATCCGGGATGGTCGAGAGCGCGATGGAGTTCCTGCGGGTGGCCGTCGCCCATGATTTTCATGACATTGTCATATCGATCAAAGCTTCCAACACGGTCATCATGGTCGAGACAGTACGCCGTCTTGTCAAGGCAATGGACCTGGAGGGGATGAGTTTCCCTCTCCATCTGGGAGTGACAGAGGCCGGTGACGGAGAAGATGGCCGCATACGGTCGGCTGTCGGGATCGGTACGTTGCTCGCCGAAGGGATCGGTGACACGATCCGGGTTTCCCTTAGCGAGGCTCCCGAGGCGGAAATCCCTGTGGCTCGCGAGCTTGTGGAGTATATCTCATTACGTCGGGATGCTCCGTCTGTCGACGGCCAACGCGCTCCCGGTTATGATGAGTTGTCACCTGTAAAACGTCCTACGGAGAAAATCGGCATAGTCGGAGGTGACTCCCTGCCGGTTGTGTCGGGTTATGACCCGGTCGATGAGAAATCGTTGGCGCGTTTTTCTACGGAAGAATTGCGGTCGGCGATCGGGACACCGGGTGGTCTTGAAGCTATAGGTGGAAATGTGATTGTACTTTCATCCTGTCATGCCAACCCATTGGCAGACCTGTCCTCTGCGATACATCTGTTATGGCGGTCAGGGCTGACGAATCCGGTGATCGCCTCCATCGATTATGGTGACGCGACCCCGGAACAGACCGTGATACGTGCCTCTGCAGATTTCGGGGCATTGTCACTTGATGGTCTGATTGACGGTCTGGAGATAAAATCGTCTAAGATGGACCGGGAGTCACTTTCGCGCCTGTCTTTGGGCATACTGCAGGCTTCCCGCCGACGCGTGACCAAAACCGAGTTTGTCTCATGTCCGGGTTGCGGACGTACCATGTTTGATCTGCAACAGACCGTAGCGCGTGTGAAAGAGGCGACCTCGATGTATCCGGGGCTGAAAATCGCCGTGATGGGGTGTATTGTCAACGGCCCCGGGGAAATGGCCGACGCTGATTACGGATATGTCGGTGCGGGTGTCGGTAATGTGAGCCTTTACCGAGGCAAAGAGCTGGTGGAAAAGAATATCCCTTCCGACGAAGCTGTAGACCGTCTGATCGCTCTGATGAGATCTGATGGCCGGATAAATTGACTATGAAAGAGCTGGAGACAGAGATATTCGAGTTGTCATGCGGCATGCGCCTTGTGTGCCGCAGAGCACCTCTTGTGCTGGAGTATTTCGGCGTGGCGGTCAACGCCGGCAGCCGGGATGAAAGGGAAGGGGAGTACGGACTGGCGCATTTTGTCGAGCACACCATATTCAAAGGCACAGGCCGCAGACGGGCATGTCATGTCATCAACCGCATGGAGGCTGTCGGAGGAGACCTGAACGCTTTTACCTCCAAAGAGGAGACCAATATCTACTCCGTGTTTCCGCGAGGTAATCTTTCACGGGCCATCGACTTGATCGCCGACCTTCTGACCGATTCCCGTTTTCCTTCCGGCGAGATCGACAAGGAGAGGGAGGTGGTCAGGGATGAGATCGACAGTTATCTTGATTCACCCTCCGAGGCGGTGTATGATGATTTCGAGGATCTTTTTTTCAAGGGAAGCCAGCTGGGCCATAACATACTTGGCACAGACAAGGACCTTGACGGGTTTACCACCGAGGTCTGCAGGAATTACCTGCTTTCCAATTTTCATGGTCTGCGGATGGTGGCCTATTACCTTGGTCCTGAAAGCCCTGCAAAGGTGTTGGCCAAGGTCAGCAGCGGTTTCGCCTTCATGAGAGGTGAGGGAACTGCTCTTTGCCGTAAGAAGCCGCTGGAGTTGCCTCGTTTTGATATCCGAAGGGAGATCGATACCCACCAATGCCACACTGTGATCGGAAGCGCGCTTCCCGGCTTGGATTCTGACAGCCGGGATGTCATCGCCTTGGTGACAAACATACTTGGAGGGCCGGGAATGAATTCCCGCCTGAACATCGCACTCAGAGAAAGGCGCGGACTGGTCTACACCGTTGAGGCTTCGACAACGATGTTCAGTGACTGCGGGCTCTTCAACATCTATTTCGGATGTGATCCCCATGACCGCGACCGTTGTCTTGACCTGGTATGGCGCGAGTTATCAGTCCTGGCTGAGAAGCCGTTGACTCCAAGAATGCTGTCGGCGGCCAAAAAGCAGTATCTCGGTCAGATGCTTGTCGCGTCGGAAAATCTCGAGCAGGTGATATTGTCGACAGGAAGGGCATTGCTGATGACCGGGCGAGTCAGGTCGCGCTGCGAGATGGAAGAGAGTGTGGCGGCGATAACTCCCGAGGCAGTCACCGGCGTGGCGCGGATGTTGTCGCCTGACCGGTGTTCGGTCTTGTCGCTGGGATGACCATTCATATGCGGTTGCGATTTGTTAAAATCGCGTAATTGTTGGCCTTTAAGTATCTATCGCCGGCAGCGCGGTTGATTTCTATAAGAGATTTTTGTAACTTTACGATTGCAAAGGAGTAAACATGAGAATAGGAGATGTCGACCTTGGCCGGAGGCCGGTGATGCTCGCTCCGATGGAGGATGTCACCGACCAGTCTTTCCGCCTGATCTGCAAAGAGCTGGGGGCCGATATGACATATTCTGAATTCGTTTCGGCCGACGCGCTGATACGCAATATAGCGGCTACCACCCGCAAGCTCTCCATACATGACGCGGAGCGTCCGACGGCGATCCAGATTTACGGACGCGAGGTCGGCCCGATGGTGGAGGCTGCCCGGATGGTTGAGCAGGCTCACCCTGATATTCTTGACATAAATTTCGGCTGCCCGGTGAAGAAAGTTGCCGGGAAAGGAGCCGGTGCCGGGATGTTGCGTGACATCCCCAAGATGCTTGAGATCACCCGGGAGGTGGTGAAGGCTGTCAGGATTCCCGTGACAGTGAAGACGCGTCTGGGGTGGGACCATGAATCGAAGATAATAGTCGATCTCGCCGAACAGTTGCAGGATTGCGGCATACAGGCCCTTACGGTACATGGCCGCACACGTTCGCAGATGTACAACGGTGAGGCTGACTGGGAGATGATAGGAAAGGTCAAGGCCAATCCGCGCCTTAAAATCCCGGTCATCGGCAACGGCGACATCACCACACCTGAAAGACTGGTCGAGGCGTTTGACCGATATGGCGTTGACGGAGTGATGGTCGGACGGGCGGCGATCGGAAATCCCTGGATCTTCAGTGACATGAAGCAGACACTGCTTTATGGTGAGGTCAGGGATCCGTTGTCAGTTTCCGCGAAGTTTGACATCCTGCGCCGTCAGATAGACGAGAGCATCGACCGTATCGACGAGTACAGGGGTATTCTTCACATACGCCGCCATCTCGCTGTCAGTTCGTTGTTCAAAGGGATACCTTTTTTCCGGGAGACGCGTATCAGGATGCTGCGGGCCGAGACAAAGCAAGAGCTTTTCGATATCATAGCCGATGTCGAGGAAAACATATACAACAAAGGGCCGGAATGACCGGGCTGTTATTAACTCACTCTCTAATTATACAACCATACGATCTGTGAAAAAGCAATTTCTTATACTTTTTGTGGCTTTGCATGCGGCCATGTCATGTGTGCTGGCAGAGGAAACACACCGTTATGAGTTGAAAGTCGGTGATTTCACCCGGCTTGTCGTGGATGACGGCATCAATGTGGAATACAATTGCAGCGAAGATTCAGCCGGAATGGCTGTTTATGAGACATCACGCTCGGTGGCTGATCAGCTGATATTCGATTTCTCGAAGAAAGACCGGCTGCTGATCCAGAAGCAGTTTCATGGTGAAGGGGAACTGCTCGAGGGGCTGCCTGTGGTGAAAGTGTACTCGAAGTTTCTTAACCAGGCCCAGAATAATGGCGATTCAACTGTTATTGTCTCATCAGTGGCAGCCTGCCCGGAATTCAAGGCTACGGTCATAGGAAATGGCCGACTGGTGGTCAAGGACATACATTGCAGCAAGTTTGACGGGGCCATAAAAACCGGCAACGGGCAGCTCGTTGTCACCGGGAAATGTGGCAAGGCCTCATTCAGCAATACCGGGGTTGGATCGATACAGGCTGACGGTCTGGAGGCGGTCGAAGCCTCGTGTCGTTTCTTCGGCACCGGCACCACAGGGATATGGGTCACGGACCAGCTGACAATCAAAGGGATGTTCCCCGGGAAATTGTATTACAAGGGGAATCCGGCGAAGGTCAAGAACTACAGCATGGGTGTGAAGATTTTCAGAATGGATGCTGACGGTAAGATAACCGAGGAGTCAACCGGCGACACTTCCGCAAAGGCTGATGTCAGACGCGGCGGCGAAGCGGAGGGGGCGGCCGAGATTGAATGACGTGGAGTCCGGACTGAAGACAAAGACCGCCAGGTCGGTGAAATGGAATGTCATCGACAAGGTATCCCAGCAATTGCTTTATGCTGTCACCGGGATCGTGTTGGCACGCCTGCTCGATCAGGAAGATTTCGGTCTGGTCGGGGCGGTGTTGGTGTTTCAGGCGTTCGCGTCGCTTTTTGTCGACAGTGGATTCTCCTATGCCTTGATCCAGCGTAAATCACCTACGAGGCTCGATTACTCCACGGTCTTGTGGTTCAATCTTGGAGTCGCCACAATAATATATCTTATTCTTTTTGTGTGCGCCCCCCTTATTGCCGACAGTTTCCAAGGAGACAGGCGCATAATCCCCCTGAGCCGGGTGATGTTTCTGGGCTTCATTCTCAACGCTACGGCTATCGTGCAGACCAACAGGCTGATGAAGCGCATGGAGGTCAGGATGGTGGCGGTGTCTAATGCCGTCGGGCTTTTCGCGGGCGCGATCGTCGGTATATGGCTGGCCGTGGCCGGTTTCGGGGCATGGGCCATCGTATGGCAGACCCTCTCGCTAAACTTCACAAAGAGTCTTGTCTTATGGCTGACTTCGGGCTGGACACCACTTATGAAGTTCTCATGGGATTCGCTGCGCTCATTTTTTTCAGTGGGAAGCGGGATGATGGTCTCCTCCTTTCTCAATGTGCTTTTCCAAAACATATATTCGTTTTTCATAGGAAACAGGGCCGGCCTCGTGCCATTGGGCTATTACACGCAGGCAGACAAATGGAGCAAGATGGGGATCAGCTCTCTCTCGCAGGTGCTGACATCTTCGTTTCTGCCCGCTTTGTCTGCGGTTCAGGATGATCCGGAGCGGTTCGCGCGCATCACCTCCAAGATGAACCGTTTCACCTCATATCTGCTGTTTCCGGCGATGGGCTTTCTCATCGTCATGGCGACTTCGATTTTCCATTGTCTGTTTGGTGACAAATGGGATGCTTCGATAGTCCTGTTCCAGCTTCTGTTGATCCGTGGAGTCTTCACTGTCCTGACATCATTGTATAACAATTATGTCATAGCCCTCGCCAGAACCAGGCTTGTGGTGGCGATGGAGACGTTGCGCGACGGGGCTGCGTTGGTACTTCTCTTGGTGACATTGCCGTTTGTGGGGATGGAAAGAGGGGAGGATGTCGTATTCGGCATTAAATTGCTCCTTGCGGGGCAGATCCTTGCGTCTGCTGTCAGCTGGGGAGTTATGGTTGTCAAGACCGCACCCGTCAGCGGGCGTTCGGTTGGATCATTCCTCGGTGACAGTCTGCCCTATCTTGTGGAGACACTGGCCATCATGGCATTATTATGGATAGAGTCATTGTTCATAGAGGGCTGCTGGACTTTGCTTCTTTGCCAAGGTTTGACATGCGTGGTCGCATATACAGCCATAAATGCGTTGCTTGATTCTGTGATCCAGAAAGAGGTGTTCGCGTTTCTGAAAGGAAAGAAACTTGAATGAGGCCGTCGGCTATAGGTTTATATAAAACATTATAATACATAGGGTTTAAAGGAATTAACAGGAGGAAATAATCATGCGAAAAATATTGTCGGTGGTATCGGCCATCTTGCTTACGGCGATAGTGATCTCCGCGAGTGATTACATAAAATATATCGACCTGGCCGACGAGGCGGTCAAGAAACAGGACTGGAACCGCGCGGAGGAGCTGCTTCGTGCCGCGATGCAGAGCGAACCGTCAAATCCGCAAAACGTGTTGCTGCTTTCAAATGTCGGCATGTTCCAGTTCTACCGGGGGGAAGATTCCTTGGCGCTACACACTCTCTCGGAGGCAAGAGCGATAGCCCCCGCTTCCACTGTGATCCTCAACAACCGGGCGAAGATCCTGCGCCACATGGGGCGAGAGCAGGACGCTATGAAAGACTATGACAAGGTCATAGAGATGGATTCCCTGAACTATGACGCTTATTTCAACCGTGGCTATCTGCGCTTTACTCATGGAGACTCAATCGGCGCGAAAGCAGATTTCAATGTGATCGAGCGTCTTCGTCCGGAAGATCCAAACACACTTCTGGTTCTTGCGGTCATGTACAGCAATCAAGGGAAATACGCCGAGTCGATCTCATATTACAACCGCCTGATCAAGAAGGTTGAGAAAGCGGAGTATTACACCGGGCGCGCGATGTGTCGGCTGGCCAAGGGGGATCTGGCCGAGGCGTCAGATGATATAGGGCGCGGTCTTGAACTTGATCCCGAAGACGGGGAATTGTATTATTGCCGGGCATACCTGCATTTGTTGCAGTATCGCGAGGATGACGCTAAAGCTGATGCCGCTCTCGCCCGTCGTCATGGTGTCTCACAGCAACGCATCGACGAACTGTTCGCCCAATGACAAGTGCTGATGATCTTGGGTTGGAGGTGATTATTTCCCGCGACATCTCTTATTGCCAGCGGTGGCGAAGGAATATTACGGTCTGCAGGAGACCACGTGCGGCGAGGTAGAGGATGAAGGCGAGCCACAGGGCGTGGTTCCCCATCACCGGGAAGAGGAAGAAGTATGTGGCGAAGAATATCGCCATCGCTCCGAACATTGACAGTAGCAGACCGCGCGTCATCGTGGCTCCTATGAACACGCCGTCCCAGGCAAAAGCCGCAAATCCCGCGAAAGGGATAGAGACCGCCCAGACAGAATATTCGCGTGAGGCGGCAATGACCTGTGAGTTGTCACTCAGCAGGCCAAGAAAGCTTTCTCCTCCAAGGAAGTAGATGATGGTGAAGATTCCGGCCCATGCTGTCCCCCATACAAACAGTTGTCTTACACAAAGGCGCAGGTCCGACCAGTCGGAAGCGCCGACAAAACGTCCTACCAATGCTTCCCCGGCAAACGCGAATCCGTCCATCATGTATGAGAACAGCAGGAACAGTTGCATGAGAAGGGTGTTGACCGCCAGTATCAATGGCCCTTGCATGGAACCTGCGCGGGTGAACCATAAGGTCACGGCGATCAGACAAACGGTCCGTAACATGACATCTATGTTGACGCTGAAAAAACGTCTCAGCTCTTTCCAGCGGAGTATGTCTCGGATGGTGACATGTGTCAGCCTGTATCGTCGCAAGAAGAGAAATCCGGCGGCGAAGCCTGTCCATTGGGCGATAAGCGATCCTGTCGCTACCCCTGCGATTCCTATTCCGACACCATAGACTAACAGCAGGCTCGACAATATATTGACGAGGTTGATGATCAGGGAAACCCACAACAGCATTTTGGAGTTTTGCATTCCCAGAAACCATCCTGACATGGCGTAGTTGCCCAGGACGGCTGGTGCTCCATATATGAGGATGTGGAAATATGTCGATGCCAGGCGGCTCGTCTCTCTATCTGCGTCCAAAAACCATGATAACAGATTGAAAACAGGCTGTTGGAAAAGGATCATCAGCAATCCCGCACTTATGGCAACAATGAGCGACCGTCGCAGAACGAGGGTGGAGGCCCGTTGGTCATTGGCTCCACAGGCTTGTGCCGAAAGACCGGATGTCCCTCCCCGCAGGAAAGAGAAGAGCCAGTAAAGCATATTGAACATCACACCGCCGACGGCTATCGCGGCGATGTAAAGCTCACTCCCCATATGGCCCACGATGGCGGTATCCACCAGGGCCAGAAGGGGAGTGGTTATATTGGCGGCGATCGAAGGGATCGCCAGACGAAGGATCTTGCGGTTCAAGCTATGTGGCTGTGACAGGGTCAGAGTTTCTTCGCGCGGAGCGAATCAAACCAAAGATAGGCGATAAGGGCGACGTATGCCACGATGCCGAGGATCTGGAGAGTACCGGCTTCAAGCGGGCAGATGTATTCAAATCCGCAGAAACGGGTAAGAGCTGCGAACACGCCGAACAATGCGCCTCCGGCGATAAGTCCTGATGCGATGAGGGTGCCACGGTCGCGACGCGCGTCATTTGTCTCTTTGTCTTTTGAACTGTTGGCGACGAACCAGGATATCGCTCCGCCGATCAACAACGGAGTGTTGAGCGACAAGGGGATGAACATGCCGAGACAGAAAGCGAGCACAGGCACACCGAGCCAGTTGAGCAGGAGGGCGAGAATAACACCGACCATATAGAGAATCCAGGGGGTGTCACCTCCCATCATAAGAGGTTCGATAACCTTGGCCATTGCGTTGGCCTGGGGGGCGACAAGGGAATTGGGCGCGTCCGGGTCGAAACCATATACCTGATTAAGCACCAGAATAACGCCGCCGACGGTGGCTGCCGAGACGAGTGTGCCGAGGAACTTCCATTGCTCTTGTTTCTTGGGGGTGGTTCCGAGCCAGTAACCTACTTTAAGGTCGGTGACAAATCCTCCGGCCATTGAGAGAGCTGTGCAGACAACGCCGCCGATCACCATCGAGGCGACTATGCCGGAGGTGCCGCTGAGGCCGATCCCTACGAAGATCGCCGACGCGATGATAAGGGTCATCAGGGTCATTCCCGAGACGGGGTTTGAGCCGACGATGGCTATAGCGTTGGCTGCCACGGTCGTGAAGAGGAATGCGATGAATGTCACGACGATCCAGGCTACGAGTGCCTGCCACCAGTTGTGGATCACACCGAACCAGAAGAAGATCAGCACGGCCACAAGGGCTATGGCGATGAAGAACACGATATGTTTCATCGAGATATCGAGCTGCCAGCGTACCGGCTTGGCCTCGCCGGAGGATCCCCCTTTGAATTCGCGGCCGGCGAGTCCGACAGCCTGCTTGATGATCGGCCATGACTTGATGATACCGATGACTCCGGCCATCGCGATACCTCCGATGCCGATCATTCTGACATAATTGCCGAATATCGCTTCGGGAGCCATCGCTGTGATTTCCGCGTTGCCGTATGTGCCCATCAGCGGCACGATCACCCACCAGGCGAAGAGGGAGCCGGCTGTGATTATGAACGCGTATTTCAATCCGATGATATAGCCGAGGCCAAGCACTGCCGCACCGGTGTTGCAGCTCAATACGAGTTTTGTCTTGGCGGCGACGGCCTGTCCCCATTGGCTGACGGTGGTTGAGAGTGTCCCGGCCCAGAAGCCAAAGGTCTCGACCACATAGTCGTAGATACCGCCGATCAGTGAGGCTATGACAAGTGTCTTGGCCTGTGATCCTCCGGCGGCTCCGGCGCTTTGTCCGCTGGCGAGCACCTGCGTGGTGGCGGTGGCTTCAGGGAAAGGATATTTCCCGTGCATGTCCTTCACGAAATATTTCCTGAAAGGGATGAAGAACAGTATGCCGAGCACACCTCCCAGAAGCGAGCTTAGGAATATCTGGAGGAAGTTGACGGTTATCTCGGGGTATTTTGCCTGCAGGATATACAAGGCCGGGAGGGTGAAGATCGCTCCGGCTACAATCACTCCGGAGCAGGCTCCGATGGATTGTATGATGACATTCTGCCCCAAGGCATTCTTTTTACCCAGTGCTCCTGAAAGCCCGACGGCGATGATGGCGATCGGTATCGCGGCCTCGAACACCTGGCCCACTTTGAGTCCGAGATAGGCGGCGGCCGCGCTGAATATCACGCAGAGTATCAGGCCGAGTGTGACGGAATATGCGGTCACTTCGGGATAGTTGCGGGCCGGATGCATCAACGGCCTGTACTGCTCGTCGGCGGCAAGTTCCCGGAACGCGTTTTCAGGCAGTTCGACGGGATCGGCCTCGGGCGACATCTCCGGGTTGCGGATTTCGGCATCTTCCGCCGGAGGAAAGTTCTTTACTGTTTTCATTTATCAGGAATGTGATTTGTTTTCTGGTTTATGGGGTTACAGTCCCATGTGAGGCTGATATCTACTTCTTGGACTATAACACGTTTTGGCCTCTAAGGGGAGGCTGTTGCCCCGGAAGCGGGGCGTGACAGTATGTCGAACGAGTCGACATAGACTTCAGTGATACGATGTTTTATGGCGTTGAAATCCTGCCAGTCGCGGGTACGCAGTTTCCCCTCGATATACAGTTTGGTGCCTTTGGTGATGTAACGTTCGGCGGTCTCCGCGGCACGGTCCCACATGACAATGTTGTGCCATTCGGTGCGCTCCGGGACATCTATCCCGTTGGCAGTCCGATAGCCCCTCTCACTGGTAGCCAGCGAGAAGGTCGCGCATGGGCGGGAATCGATATATCTGATTTCCGGATTTTTCCCTACGTTTCCTACCAAAATCACTTTATTCACAGACATAAGTAACTTATTGAGAATTTTTGTTCCTGTGTCTGCCACAAAATTAGCCAACTTTCGGCAAAACACCAAAAGTTGGCTGATTATAATTTCCTGATATCGCGTTATCAGATTGCCCGATAATGTCAGTCACCCCTTATTTTTTAATTTTCAATCATCCGATACTTCATCATAAGTATTGATGATATTCTGCAATTCAGCCTCGGAAGGGAGCAACTTTGCGGCTTTCTCGGAAATGAATTCCTTGAGTTGATACTCGGCAACTCCGAGTGGCTGATTCATTCCTCGAAAAGACCATTCAACTACTGTGTCATCTTTAGATTTACAGATCAGCAATCCTATTGTCGGGTTGTCATCAGACTGTTTCATCAGTTCATCAACTGCCGAAACATAGAAATTCAACTTTCCTGCAAAGTCAGGGATGAACGGCACTACCTTCAACTCACATACGATATATGATTTGAGCCTCGTGTGATAGAATATCATATCGGGAATGAATGTCTGGCCTCCCGGCATCTTCAATTCCATCTGACGACCGACATATGCGAACCCTTGTCCTAATTCAAGTAGGAATCTGGTAATATTAGCCGCAAGTTCATCTTCCAACTGTTTCTCGGTAGTAATTTTCTTGTCGATGAATCTGAAATCATACGGACTTTTCAATATAGCTTTCGCGAGACCGCTATATGGAGCAGGCAACTTCTCATCGAAGTTGGTGATGGCATGACCTTGTTTCCCATACAGGTCGTTATCTATCTCCACGCCAAGTTCAGCCCTGCTCCAACTATTTCGTATAGTCTCCTCGACATAGAAAAGAGCCTCGCTGACAGACTTGCTACGAGTGAAAATCTCTATGTGATGTCCCCAAGGTATCATACCAAAATCCGTAGGCATCTCAAATTCGTCAACAACTTGTTGACGAATTGCATCCCTTTGATTATAAAACTCATACCATCGTTTGGCATACTTGATGTTGGTGACGGAAAAGCCTGTCTGACCGGGAAAAGCCGTCTTGAGGTCAAGACTCAGGCAATCGAAGAACGCGCTTCCCCATTTGGCGGCTTCATGAAGCCTTGATATATCTTGCCCCATATACCAGTAATATTCCAGCATGGACGTGTTGACCTTTACCGCAGCCTTTATCTGTGACCTGCGGAAACGCTCTTTCAACCTACTTAAGAGCTGCGCATACTTCTTGCCCGCAATAATGGTATCACGTTTCACAAATGCCGGTTTATTATCAGTCTTTGCCATAACTCATTTGCTTCAAGAGATTATTAGGTGATGTGTCAGAATCTGTTCATCAGACATTCGCTTTGTGTATCTCCCACCAACCATTCCTGCGTCCATTCCTGCGAATAAGAATGCCACGTTCCACGAGCGAGGAGGTGATTCGTTTTACGGTAGCTGTTGATTTCCTGACTCTTTCTGCCAGTGCTGTCTGGGTGATTTTGGGATTATCTGTTATCAATCGGAGAACTGATAATTCTTCCAAAGTGCAATTAAAAGTATCAAATTGAGACTTTGGAGCGACATTCGTGATACTTTGAATCTTGGGGGCACTGATACTTGCAAGCATTGAGCGGTTACTAAGTTCGTTTGACTCACCAAGAATCACATTCCGGAGAAATAGCTCAACAAACTCAGTTGTCGGTTGAATATTCAGACCTTTATATGATGCACGAACAAGAGCGTTGCGAAAATACCATGAATGATGTTTGAACATTTCGTTTGAAGCCGGTACACCCATAGAACGAAGGTATTTTATCAGGAAAACAGCCGTCGTTCGGGTATTTCCCTCTCTGAAAGGGTGTATCTGCCAAAGGTCGGCAATGAAACGGGAAAGGTGTCGGATTGTTTCATTTATTTGTAGCCCGGTATAATCAAACTCCTTTTCCCTGTTGAGGTCATACTCAATAGCTTCTCTAAGATTGAAAGCCGGCTGATAACTGACCGATGCATCTCCCCCCAACACCCATTCTCTCTTGGAGATATCCACATCGCGGATCTTGCCCGCGAACTTGAATATCCCATCAAATATTCTTTTATGAATCGTGATGAGTCCGACCACAGAAAAAGCAAACGACGGTTCATTGATGATTTTCGCTATATTGCTGCTCGCCACATCTGCCTCTTCATCAACGGCATCATGAGCAGACTTTGTTTGATAATACTGCTTGATAAGGGCTCGTGCCTCATCGATGCTGACATCCCCTTCGATATGTCGGCGTGCTGTTTCGACAAGATACGGTGACACCTTAAGCCCATCGACATCCTGTAAGCCGATAGCCGTTTGCCAAGCATCCGCCTTCTCCCGCTGCCCTGGCTCACCATGCACTATATATTCGTCAAATTCGGACATACTACGAATTATTTAATCCTTCGTTTTTTCAATGACTCCGTATTTGAACATTGTTTTACAACAAGAGATATAGATTCTGCCTCTTACATCTTCATTCGAGATATCATCTATTCCCAGTTTTGGTAACAATTCATCCTTTATGCTATCAACTTGTTCTTGAAATTCAGGGGCATTATTGTTATGTAACTCAAATCCTTCATGGTAAAAATAAAGTAAAATTGCGTCTGAGGTTAAAAGCCTTTTCCCAATAGCATTCCACCAAGTTTGGTCAGAAATGCCAATTGACATTCCGAATATGACAATAAAGTTGGCTACATTTATCCATCTCAAACACTTTCTATGGTGTTCCTCTCCAAATAGAGAATTATATGTAGGTTTAAGATATCGATAACATACACTTTTGGAGCTAGATAAAATTGGATTATGAATTTGACTTTCATTGTCCAGTCCTAAAGCCATTCGACCTTTATCTGGATCACAGTAACCATGAATGTGTTCAATTTCAATCAATCTACTGATATTAGATCCATACGAGAATGCGGTTGCTGATTCACCTTTGTAGTTTAATAACTTTTCTATTGTTTCCGTGTAATTAAAAGTTATTATATATAGATCACGAGTTTGATTCGTTCGTAGTACGCCATTCGTCAATTTGGTTTGCTGATTTCTTCGTAATGATTTTATGGGATAAAATAATTCTGCGAAAAAATCACTTCGATATGAATTTTGAGGATTGAATCTACTATTCTCAGCGTAAATATATTTTTGTAGATGTTCTAATAAATCATTATGTATGGATTTAGCATCTTCATCGCTCGTCACTTTTTTGAGATATTTGCCCAAAGCCTCCTCCATGTCAGCCCAATTCTCAAGATTGGAGTCAATTTCCGATTTTAGCTGTTTGATTGCAGGGATAGATGTTCCCTGTTGCATGTAATATTTATAGAAACTCTTATAACCTGTTTTAAGATTCAAGTTTCTGTCAAAGCCATTGCCAATTAAATACACAATATTCATGTTATGAGACTTTAAGAGTTTATTTGATTATAACCAAATAGGAATTTTGCTTTTGTTGTATATAAGTCCTTTGGGTTGAGATCACTGTTTTTTTAATACCATTAATTAGGTTTTACCTCAAACAGAAATCTATATTGCCTTTGTCGTTGAGTGGAACCATGAATGTGTCAGCTTTGATTTATTCTCAGTGGGGGTGACCTTCTCACTGGTGGCCAGTGAGAAGGTCGCGCATGGGCGGGAATCGATATATCTGATTTCCGGATTTTTCCCTACGTTTCCTACCAAAATCACTTTATTTACAGACATAAGTAACTTATTGAGAATTTTTGTTCCTGTGTCTGCCACAAAATTAGCCAACTTTCGGCAAAACACCAAAAGTTGGCTGATTATAATTTCCTGATATCGCGTTCTACAACTGGCTAATTGGTCAATTACATAACCAATGTCAGTCAATCTTGATTTTCAATCCGCCGTAAATATAAATTCCGGACGGGAGAAGATCTAACTCGGTTCGGGTGGCGTTCTTACGAATCAATATACCTTGGAGATTATATACGTCAGCTGTTTCCGGGATTTCATTTCCATTTATTCCCTCTATGCTCGAACTCGGATCCAATATTTTCACAATGGCGACCGGCTCTGTACTGTAAAGCGTGTAAGCTTGAATTTCACAAATCACATTGTTGTCATTCTCTTCGTAGGTAGTAGATTGAGGCATTGCAGACTGTGTCTGCCATGAATCTTGTGGTTGGGTAAAGGTCACAAGGCCATCTTCATCAACAGTCGCGATCTCCGGATTGGAGGAGCGCCAGTAAACATAAGACAGATCGGCATCGGCAGGCTGCAACGTGTATGTGATCCTGAAAGAGTGACCCGGGTTTGCCTTGACGGCCTCAACATCAAGATTTACCATTTTGATTTCATTGAGGCGGTGTACCTTTTCAGCCGGGATTTGTTTCCAGGGGGATGTCTTCATATATGCATCGTAAGCTTCGGAACGAATATACAGCTCGGCATTCCCGTCATATACCTGACTGTTTTCTATCGTGGGAGGGATGAGCGCGGTGGAATAGATCTTTTTAGCATTGTTGATTATGTCACAACTTTTTTTGACACTCGGACCAATAACAAACTCGTCAAAATAATCCCCGGTAAATGCCGATCCGAAATCTTCGAGTTTTACACTTGAGACAAATCTCTTCAAATTGGGACAATAATTGAAGGCGAATGAGTCGGAATAAGAATTTGAACCAAGAGTCTGTACGTTAATACCTAATTTGACAGATCCGAGGTTGTAGCAATTGTTGAAACCTGTTATGGTTTTCAGAGTGTTGGGGAATGTGATTGATTTAAGTTTGTCACAGAAAGAAAAGCTTTTCCTTATCTCGGTCAGACCATCGGAAAACTCGACATTTTCAAGGTTGTCACAACTGTTAAAAGCATCTTCAATCGTCCTGCAGCTTTCCGGTGTCTTTACCGAAGCAAGCGATGTTGACGAAAATCCACGCAAGCTTTCAAGTCCATCAGGTAAACTCAGAGTTGACAGATTCATACAGTCGTCGAATCCACTAACGGTTTTGACGTTACAAGGAATCTTAACTACCGTTAAATTATGGCACCCATCGAATCCCCAGATTTTTTCCATTCCATCGGGAAAAACGACAGACTTAAGGCTGGTGCAGTTATCAAACCCGTCGATACTTTTTAAATGTGATGGCAAGACAAGATTGGGCTCAAGGCTTGTACAATCATTAAATCCCTGAATAAACTCCAGATTATTACAGCCCTGTATAGATTCAAAAGAGGTACATCCGTTAAATCCACTGATGCTTTTTACAGTATCAGGAATTCTAACTGTTTTCAAGGCTGTGCAGTAATCAAATGTGCAGATCTTATCATCCATAAAATCGTCTCCGAATATTACAGATTCTATATTATAGGATCCTATTAAACTTCCATAGTCGAGTCCTTCGCCTACTTGTTCACCATCATATGTGAACGGAATATGTAGCGATCTATTTGGACCATAAATTTGTATAACGCTACAATAATTATGCGACTGAAGGTAGCCTAATATTACTCCTCCACAATCCATATAATTCCATCTGGACAGATTATTAATACTGGTCAATTTTGTGCAACTGCTTAAAATTCCTATGTAATAATCCATGTTGAAATTATTGAGGAACCCGTTAAAATCTGCTGGAATAGTGTATGTCTCCATATCGGAACGTGCCGTTATAAGATAGAAATAATGATTATTGCTGTCTTCATCATGTTCTTGCATATACAAGCAGTTGTCTCTTGAAAAGAGTACGGGGTTGTCGTCTGATACGGTTATCTGGTTAAGGTTTATACATTGGAGAAATGGAGAGCTATAACTATTAGATTCCACCAACTTATCACCAATATAGACCTCTTTTAGTTCATGACAACCCAGGAAAGGACTTGCAGACAGGAATGATACTGTCCCTGAAAGATTTACTGACGTAAGCCCACTCCAAGCAAATGCGTGCTGGTCTATGGAGACTACACCGTCATTGAGATTGATAGATTTAAGATTACGGCATCCTTCAAAAGCACTCCTCTCTATGGTCTTTACGCTTGGAGGAAGTGTGATATCAGACAGCTCCGAACATCCCTGAAAAAAATAAGGGCTGACATTGTTCGTGTCATAAGTAAAATCGATTGTCTTTAACTTTGAGCAATTTTGGAACACTCCTTCACACCTATCAGCATACATAAAGGATGGATCAAGATTAATGGAGAACTCAATATTGGTTATTACAGAAAGATTTGAGCAGTCTTTAAAGGCATAAGAGGAGGGGTTGAGTATAGTCGTAGCAGAAGAGCTGTGGATTGATTCGAGTTTCTTACATCCCTCAAATGCCGATTGTCTAATGCCCTTTACTGAATATGGGATTTCCACAGATCTGAGGTTCAGGCATTTGTAAAACGCTTTCGTACCTATGGTTAACACACGGTAAGATCTTCCTTTGTGGTTCACGATTGCAGGGATGACAATATCTCCGCTCACTTCTGATCGCGGGCCTGCGGGTGCTGTCAACGTACAAAACCCGTTGTCTTGCAGAGAGTATCTGAAACCCTCATAAACACATTCGCCTAATGACGCAGCCGAGACAGGAAGCCATACGAACAGTATGGCAAAAAACAGCAGAACAAATTTTTTCATGTTCTTTTTAATTGTAAGCTTCCCCGCTCCCCAGAGTCGCACCATAAAAAACAAAGCGTGAGAGCCATACTTGTCATCCGTCTCACACTCGGAGGCTCTGGAATTGCCCATTGGAGTAAAACAGACAACGCAGTGACCTCACGCAGAATATGCATAAGATGGAGGCTCATTACACATGAACCTGACACCATAGGATACATACCCACATGAGCGTCTACCGTTGCGCAGTCCTGACTCCAATTGAAATTTTCCAGATTTCCGAGTGTCAGAAAGAACGTCGCGTAAACGCTTTTCGAAATGTCGTCACTATGGTAACACTATAGTGACAATATGCAATCGTCCACATGGCTCCGATTGGCTTTTGCGAACTATTGCGGTGCAAATATAATACAAATTTTTAAATCCGCCAAATACACGGATTTGCATCCGGATTTGGCGGATTTTTGGTTTTCAGCAGGAGGGGGAGGAATGGATGGGGGCGTCTGCTCAATTGCGGCTGCTTAATGGGGGCGGCTCAATGCTTTTTGATGGGCTGGCCGTCGTCGGAAGCCTCGTAGAGGTCGTCGTAGAGATGGGAGTACTCGTCGAGGGTGGTGGGGTCGAAATGTTCGGGATATTCCCCCTCGTTGTCAAGATCGTCGATGTCGTTGAGTTCGTCGTAG
The DNA here is from genome assembly GCA_021772015.1 of Prevotellaceae bacterium. GTDB lineage: Bacteria > Bacteroidota > Bacteroidia > Bacteroidales > Muribaculaceae > UBA7173. The sequence goes on from JAETNS010000003.1 coordinate 31,856, forward strand.
TCGAAATCTCCGCCGTCATCATATTCGATGTCGTCAACCATACGGCCTCCCGCGTCGGGTGCTTCTTCCTGGTCTTCAATAGGTTCGGGGGAGAAGATGAAATCATCCTCTTCACGGACACGATGGTGACCGTCGAGGGGACGGTGGGTTATCGGGGTCTCCTCAATACGGTTGGCATCGTCATTGATGGCTTTCCAGAGAGCGTCTTTAAGTTCGGTCAATCCTTCGCCGGTGACCGCTGAGATGAACACATGAGGAATGTCGGTCGGGAGGGTCGGCTCGATCTCCGCTTTCAGTTCGTCATCGAGCATATCGCTTTTGGAGATGGCCAGCACTCGTTGTTTGTCGACGAGCTGCGGATTGAAACGGCGCAACTCTTCAAGCAACACTTCATATTCACGGGCGATATCATCAGCGTCAGCCGGAACCATGAAGAGCAATACGGCATTGCGCTCGATATGGCGCAGGAAACGCAGGCCGAGCCCTTTTCCCTCGCTCGCGCCCTCGATGATACCGGGGATATCGGCCATCACGAATGACCGGTTGCCGCGATAATCCACAATACCGAGTTGCGGCTCCATGGTCGTGAAAGGATAGTCGGCTATTTTCGGGCGCGCAGCCGACAGTGATGACAGCAACGTCGATTTCCCGGCATTCGGGAAGCCGACGAGACCCACATCAGCGAGAAGTTTAAGCTCAAGGACCACGCTGCGCTCTATGGCAGGTTCTCCCGGCTGGGCGTAACGGGGGGTGCGGTTGGTGGCCGATTTGAAGTGCCAGTTGCCCAGACCACCTTTTCCTCCTTTGAGGAGCTTCACTTCCTGACCATCCTCTGTGATCTCACAGAGGAACTGACCCGTCTCCGAATCAAAAACGACTGTGCCGCAAGGCACTTCGATTATCTGGTCTTCGCCGTCCTTGCCGAAGCTGCGTCCGCCTGATCCGTTCTGGCCATTGCCGGCGAATACATGGCGGCGGTATTTGAGTGGCAGGAGAGTCCACATGTTCTTGTTGCCCCGGAGGATGACATGGCCGCCACGGCCTCCGTCACCCCCGTCGGGTCCTCCCTTGGGGATATATTTGGCACGGTAGAAATGAGCCGATCCGGCTCCCCCCTTGCCGCTCCGGCAAAGAATCTTGACGTAGTCTATGAAGTTGGAGTCTGCCATTATATGAAGTGTATTCGTATGGTTAGTTGAACGTTGATTGTCAGAACCGGCCCATAGCCCGGTGGTGGCGCATAAGCTCCTCCGCGTGTCGGAAATCGGCCGGCGAACCTATGTCGATCCAAGTACCGTCTATTGGAAAAAAGACCACTTTCTTCCCTTGAGCGATCGCTTTCTCGATAAGTTCCGGGGCATCGGTGGGTGTCGACGGCGCTATCGAGTCAAGCAATCTGTTGGAGAAGATGTATATCCCGCCGTTTGCGTAGTAGGAATAAGTGGGCTTCTCCTCAAGAGACATCACCTGTCGGCCGTTGGTGGCCAGAATGGCGTATGGCACGGATACCGAGTAGGGGATGGCGGCGATAGTCACCTCTGCTTGTTCTGACTTATGTAATAAGAACATTTCTTCGAGGGAAAGAGTTGTGAGCAGGTCGGAATTCATCACCAGAGTGTCACCATCCGGGTCACGGCTGACAAGAGAGGCCGCCCCTATTGTCCCGAGCGGTTCCTGCTCGACCACACATTTGACGTTGATGCCGAACACAGGTCTGGAAAAATGCTCTATGATCTGCGGGGCGAGATAACGGGTGGTCACAGTGACATCGGTTATGCCGGCGCGGGCGAGGTTTCGGACATTGTAGTCTATTATCGGCATCCCGTCTATCTCAAGCAGGGGCTTCGGGGTGGTGAGGGTCATCGGGCGCAACCGTTCCCCCTTTCCTCCGGCCATAAGTATCGCGCTGAGAGGTAACAGTGTCTCGGTCTTTGTCAGGTCGAGCAGCTTGATCAACCTGCCGTGTTCTATGACCGGCAACAGATGTATACCTTTGAGTCTTGCCTCTTTGATTTTTTCTACCGGGGAATCGGGGGATATCCAGGAATAATTGTGATGGGCGGCGTTTCCGACATGGCTGTCGAGTGTCGCCCCTTTCAGAAGCGCGCGGCGTATGTCTCCGTCGGTCAGTGTCCCCTGCACCCCACCGGCAGAGTCGGTTACCACAAGTGTCATCACTCCGTCAGTAAGCCCATTGAGCTGCTCAAGGGCTTGTAATATAGTGGAACCGGAGTCAATGATATGGCTGTTCATGTCGAAAAGCTTGTTTCAGTTACTTATGACTTGTATTATCGGAGGAGTGGTCTATTGTTGATCTGATACGTGACTCCATAATGGCTCTCGCCACGGTCAGGTCGAGAGGAGTGTCTATGTCGACGGAATCCTCCGCCGACATTTCGTATGGGATCCTTTTGCCAAACGCCCCCAATGGCATATTGCGGATAGCCGACGGACTGATCACATATACAGCTCCGTTGTATTCCCATGCCGGCGGCGCATCCTGGCGGCGTGTCAGCAGGCCGTCTCCTTTCGAGATGTGGAGATAGCCGGTGGCGGCATCTGTCTCGAAACAATTGTAGTAGGGATTGGCTGATGCCCGGCAGACCGATACCACCATGTCTGTGTCTGTCGGATTGAAAAGATGCAGAGCCTCCATGACATGGCCGCTGTCGCGGAACGGCGAGGTGGGCTGAAGAAGCACGACGCAGTCATAGTCAATCCCCCGGCTGTCGGCATAATCCATCGCGTGGAGTATTACCTCGCGAGAGCCTGCGGTGTCGGTTGAAAGTGCGGCCGGACGCAGGAACGGCACTTGTATTCCCTCTTCCCCGGCCTTGGCTGCTATTTCAGGAGAGTCTGTCGAGACAATGATGCGGTCAGTTTTGAGCCACCGGTCTTCCGGGAGCATGGCATTGAGCATGTCGATTGTACCAATGGCCGCGTCGATGGAATAGGCTATCAGTGGCCGTCCACAGAGATCGACGATGTTTTTCATCGGGATCCCTTTGCTGCCTCCTCGCGCCGGTATCACGAAAATGGGGCGGCGGTTCTCTGCCGGGGTGTCAAGGTCTGTCATAAGTCTTTCAAGTCTGTATCATTCTTGAATGTCGGCACATTCAATATCGGATAAGGATCCATAAACCGCTTGGAGGAAAGTTCGTCAAGGCGTATGGTCGCCAGCTTGTCGACGATTCGGCTGACAGTGTCACGCTTGGCGTAAGGATTGTCTGTCTCCAGAGCCAGCCTTTTTCCGGCGGGTGAAAGCGCGAAGGATATGGCTTGATGGATCTGATCGGCTTCTCCCTCGCAATGGATAACAGAGGTTGCCGCTATACGCCCTTGCTGACGTATGCCGATATCGACGGTCGGGATTCTCATGGTCGGCACTTCCACTATCCCGCTGGAGGAGTTGCCCACGACCGCGCTGACGAAATGGAGCGTAGAAAGGTAACGGCGACGGCCGAGGGAGGGCACGACCGCCACACGGCCCGGATATCTGGAAGCATATTCGTTTATCTTCCGTATGATTACCTCTCCTTCCGGGTCATTGTTGGGATATGTGAAGATTATATGCGAGGCTATGAAGCCGTCAAGGGCATTCAGGAGAGCTTCGCACCGCTCTTCCACCGGCACCGGATCCATCGTCGCAGGATGCAAAGTGACAAGCAGGGTGGATGCGTTTATGTCGATGCCGATGAATTTTTCAAGATCCGCCTTGGGGATTACCGGCTCATGGATGATATTATATACTCCCAAGGCTCCCGTGTTGAAGACGTGATCGGGGTTCTCTCCCATCGAGATCACGCGGTTACGGTAAGCGTCTGTCGCGGTGAAATGGAGGGTGGACAGTTTTGTCAGCGCATGCCGGATGTTGTCGTCGAACGCCCCTTCGGAGATCTCCCCCCCGGCGATGTGGGCGATGGGGATCCTCATGATGGTCGCGGCGGTGGCGACAGCGAGCATCTCGTATCTGTCTCCGAGGATTACGAGTATGTCGGGGCTGAGACGGTTAAGGGCTTTAGCCATTCCTCCAAGACATTTGCCTGTGGCAACGGCCGTGTCGACAGCCGAACTGCTCCGCGAGTTCATCTCAACCCGTTCGTCAACACGGAAGCCATCCTCGATGATCTCCTCGACAGTCATCCCGTATCGCGGGTCAAGGTGCATGTTGGTGGCTATGATCTGCAATTCGACAGTCTCGTAAGCCCGCAATTCACGGGCTACGCTGCTGAGAAGCCCCCAATCGGCGCGTGTCGAGGTGACAATGCAGATTTTTCGTTTGACGAAGTCGTTATTCATTGCAGTATTGTTTGGGAGGAGTGGAATATGCTGTATACGGGGCTTCCTGAAACTGCCGCGTCACGGTTCCTTCTCCCGGGGAGAAAGAACCGCGACGTGACGTGGATGTTTGTCAAGATCCCGACAGGCAGCCAGAGGCCGCAGTGGGTCAGTAGGCGGTTCCGTCGATGGTAACTTTGCGGTTGAATTTCCGGCACTCGAAGGTTAGAGAGAGAGTCTTCCCGGCCACTACCTTTCCTTCGAGGTTGGTGATCTCGAAAGCGGGATACGGGTCGTTGCCGATTTTCGGTACGAGACTGCTTATCTTGAAAGTGAAGCCGTCGTTAGTGTAGGTCAGCGGTATATCGGGGAATCTCATGACACCGAGGTTCGAGGGCATAGTGTCAAGGAATTTGGGATAGGCGATCTGTACCTCGGCTTTCTTTGTCTTACCGTCGAAAGTCACAAGGTAACGTGACTGTTTTGTCGAGAAAGGATCCTTGGCGGGATTGTCGATATCGGTCGACTTGGTCTCGCCGATAAACTGGCTGTGGGTGAACAAGGTTGTTATCTCGTAACGGCTGTCGAGAAGGAACTTGATGGATACGAGATTCTGCAGGCCGTCTGAGCGGAGCACGAAATCAATGTCAAGATTGGCCACATTGACCGTTGAAGCGCCTGTCTGTATCTGCATTGTCTCGGCATGCTGGAGCTTCCACCCTGTCTGAGTGATGTTCATCCTCAGTTCGGGCAAGGAGAAAGAGATGGCGCGTTGGTCGGAATCATATTGCAGGTCGTTGACATTGAGCTGCATCGTGAGCTGGTCAAGATTGACGAGCACTCCGTAGTTTGCTCCGGAGAAGACGGTCAGCTTGTCAGCAGTGCGGTCATAGACAGATATGTAGTTCAGTGAAGACTGGATTGTCAACGCCTGGGTGTTGCCTTTGGGATCGTCATTACTGCAAGAGGGGAGGATCAGGGCAGGCAACGCCAGGAGAGGGAGTAAGAGGAATTTAAGAAATTTCATGTTTTTTATCGATTGTTTATGTTGATTTTTTGTGTCACAGATCCATTTGCCAGCTTAGGGAAGCCCCTATTGAGAAGCCATTTCCCCGCTGGAGGAACGCGTTCCCTATTGAAACGAAATAAAAGGTCGCATATTGCGTGGCCGTAATGTTGTCGGCCCAGAGTTCCAGCCTGAAATTGTCATGTGTGGCGGCCACGGAGGCATTGAGCAACATGTAGAAGGGTTGTCTGACGGTGTTGGCCTCGTCCCACCATATGCTTCCCGTGCCTCGCGTGTTGGCTTGGATGGAAATGCTGTCTATAAATCCTGTAAGCGGGCGTGAATAGCCGGCGCCAAGAAAGAGTGTATTGGAGGGAGCGTAGGGTATGCGGTTGCCTGAGTAATCGGCGCGTCCGTTGTCAAATTCCAGGAACCGCGCGTCAGTGAATCCGTATGCCCCTCGTGTAAACCATCCGTGTGGGGAGCTGTATGTCGCCGATAGTTCAACCCCTCGCGAACGCGCGCGTCCGGCATTTGCCATTATGCGCCCCGTGATGCTGCCTTCAGGAAACATCGTGACCTGCTGGTTGTCGACATTTATCCAGAACGCCGCGAGGTCCAGAGCCAACTGCCGGTCCAGCAGCTGCAGATGCGCCCCGACCTCAAAATTCCAGTCGGTTTCCGGGCGGTATGACACAGTCTGGTCGACATCATATTGCTCGGCCAGCCCCATCTCTGTCATGATCTTTTGTTGCAGGAAGTCAGAGAACATCTGGGTGTTGTAGCCTCCGGCCTTGTAACCTTTTGTGGCGGACGCATAAATATTTCCGATACTTCCGGGCAATTGGTATGAGAGAGAGAATTTCGGAAGCAACTGTGTGTAGTCATGTGAGATGTGTCCCCTTTCGTCGATCTCTACCGAAGCATTGCGGAAGATGGGTAAAGGGGATACAGTCGGGTTTGTGTTGTCATAGACGGTGTATGCGGTGTTGCAGAAACTGCGGAAATCAAGGTTTGTCCGCTCCCAGTCGAAACGCAGCCCGACGGTGGCTGTGAATGCTCCAAGTTTGAGGGCGCTTTCATGATAGACCGACATCCCTCCGGAAGGCATCGTGAAATTGCTGCCCAAGGTGAATGACGGCTCATTCCAGGCGATAGGGTAGTATGGGTTGGCGTTGTTGCGGTTGGCTGCTATGAGATTGTTTATACCTGTCTCTTTGAATGTGACGGGAGCATCCATCCTTGTCCTGCGGTAGAAGCCGAACACTCCGGTGAGCCAGGTATATTTTCCGCCCTGCGGCCCGCGGGCCACAAAATCGCCGGTAAAGGCCCATTCCTTGCGTTTCTGGCGGAGCGTGAAATAATCCTCCTCCGTGAAATCCTGGTCGAGCACCATGTCATCATCGAGATATTGCGCGCTCATTATGGAGGAGAATGTGATCCCCTTGAATGAATGCTTGACCGTGAGTCCGTCCACGAATGAGAGGCGGCTGTAATAACAGGTGTCATTGTAGGCGATCCTGTCAGTCGCGGCATTCATGTACGGGTAACCTTTCTGGTGGCCGCGTGTGAGCATGGCTGTGTTTTCGACGATCACTTTTCCTGTCGGGCGGAAGGCTGTCTTCCAGCGCAATGCGCCCAGTCTCTCGTGGCCTGTCTTGCTGTTGTTGTGACTGTTGCGAAAAAAACCGTCCGAGCCTGACAGTTCGCCTGTGAGCGACATCCCGAGCTTCCCTGACAGTTTGTCATATATCCCCGCCGACGCGCGCCATGTGTTATGGTTGCCGTAAGACACTTTCGCCCTGATCCCCTCGAAAGAGAGGGGAGAGACGGTGTAGATATTGACAAGGCCGCCCATGGTGTTGCGGCCATACAGTATGTTCTGCGGTCCTCGCAATATCTCGACCCTGTCTATGTCGGCAAGGTCGAAATCGAAGTTGTCCTTGTTTATTATAGGGATATTGTCGATGTTCAGTCCGACGACCGGCTGGTCGATGCGGGTACCCAGTCCGCGTACGTATATGGAAGATGTCATCCTCGACCCGTAGGCAGGAATATAGAAGTTGGGCGCGAGGGCGGAGGCTTCCCGGAGGTTTACGAGATCGTATGTCTCGACCGCTCCGCTGCCTATGTATGTCACGGCTTCATCGGCGTTCGGGTGCTCCCCCCCCTTTATGGCTGTCACGGAGACCTCGTTCAGCACCACATTCTTCTGTGACTGCACTATGCCCGTAGAATCGGTTGCCGACGGGGAAACCGCCAGCATATAGCCTGGTAGTGAAGCTGATGTCAACAATAATATGGCTGAAACGAAGTGTCGCATGCGGGAATCTGCAATCCAAGGCTTTGTGGTGGCCCGGTGGATGTTTTGTCTTTCGGTATCACTTATCCGATGCAAAGTTACGATTTTTCCCCGAGATATGAAACATCGTGGTCGATACGCCTTACGATAACCGGTTGATGTTTTTAGTCAGGGAAAACGTAAATAAATTGTAAAAAAACAGATGCGATTTGGCTAAAACCGAATTTAATTGTTAATTTTGAGGCTCAAAACGATTGTCAATGGCAAAAGAACAACCCCGCGAAGACTCAAGCCTCATCGAACGGCTCCGGCAACCACAGACTTGCCGGGAGGCGTTCAATGATGTCATGCGGCAGTATTCCGAGCCGTTGTACTGGCAGATACGTCGTATGGTCGAAAGCCATGATGACGCGAATGACATCCTCCAGAACACATTTCTGAAGGCATGGCAGTCGGTAGAGGGCTTCCGTGGCGACGCTAAACTGTCGACGTGGCTATACAAGATAGCCTTGAACGAGTCGATAACATTCCTCGCCAAAGAGCGCAAGCGGTTGAGTATCAGTATAGACAATGAGGAAAGTCATCTTGTCAACCTCATCGAGAGCGACGAGTATGTAGACGGAGACGCGTTGGCTCTCAAACTTAGAAAGGCAGTCGCCTCCCTGCCGGAGAAACAGCGGCTGGTCTTCAATATGAAATATTATGACGAGCTGAAATATGACCAGATGTCAGAGATTCTCGGGACCTCCGTGGGGGCGCTCAAAGCGTCGTATCATCTCGCCGTGAAGAAAATCGAGCAATATTTCGCCGACAATGACTGATTGCCGGCTTGATCCGGTAGCGTCATTCGTCCATACAATCGCAAAAATATTAAACAGAGTTTAAACCTTTCAGATCACCGCGAGTCAAAATCTCGAAAAGCGACAGCTTCAAAAACAACTGCTATGAAAATTGAGAAGGAAAATATACTTGACAAGATAGGCCGGAAGGACGGTATGACTGTCCCCGAGGGCTATTTTGCCGATTTCCAGCAGCGGATGGAAGGTATGCTTCCCTTTAACGAGGATGCGGAATCTCCGCGTAAGCTTCAGGCACCCCGCTCTTTCTGGGAAAAAGTGAGGCCGTTTGTCTATATGGCGGCAATGTTTGCCGGGGTCTGGTGCATGGTAAAGATGTTCTCGATGCTCACTCCTGCCGGAGGAATGGACTTGTCGATCGACAACAACGAAGTGCTTTCGAGCGCGTTGTCGGATGACACATTCATTTACGAGTATCTGCGTGACGATGTGTCCGGACGAGAAGTGCTGGAGGAGATGTATAGCGACAGCATAGCGGTCGAAGACATGATGCCCGCAGACTCCCTTGAGGAACTCTCCCTTTGATCACCGGTTGTAGTTTGAGTGTCGCATAAAACAACAAGTTGTTATGAGTATTAGGATATTGACTCTCGTTTCGTTGCTCTGGCTTTCGATGGCCGCTTCTGTCGCGTCATGGGCTGCCCCGCAAAATCGCGGTGAACGCGAGCAGTGGATGACAGAAATGCGCCAGTACAAGCGGATTTATCTAACAAAGGAGCTTGAGCTTACGCGTGAACAGCAGACCAAGTTCTATCCTCTGTATGAAGAGATGGAGGACCAGGAGGCCAAGATCAATGACGATGCAAGATCAATGGAACGCCGGGTGGCCGATCTTCCGAACGCGTCGGATCTTGAATATGAAAAGGCGACGGAGGCGATGTTTGACGCTGCTGTAAGGTCTGCCCAGCTTGAACGTGAGTACATGGACAAGTTCAAAGAGATACTTTCCAGCAAACAGCTTTTCCGCCTGAAAGCGGTCGAACGTCAATTCAACAGGGAAATCATGAGGCAGCACCATCGTCTTCGCGCGAAAGGGAAAGCCGCCGACAGGGACAACAAATGATTTCCTGACGACAATAGTGCTAAATTGAACATTCAGGCATAAGTCTGATGTTTATCTGACGCGGCGTGCTGCGTTTGCCTCGCTCTTGTCGCGGGCAAATCACGGCGCGTCGCGGCGTTTCAATATGCCGGTCGAACTCAATCTTGAACAATCATATATGAAGCCAGTTAAGCAGTTAAACCGAATCGCTTTTTTCAGGTTCACACTCATACTCTCCGTTATGTTGCTGAATCCATTTTTTGGTCAGGGAGCCAACCCTGATTTCGCTTTCCCGGCGAAAGTAGAGAAAACCGCTGCCGCCGATCTGCGGGCTGCCCTGAAAGCAGATGACGGCAAGGGGGTGGTCAATGCCATGATACGCCTGGGGCTGGCCAAAGCCCAGGTCAACACCGATTCCCTTCCTGCGGTGCTTTCCCAAGTCGCCGATCTCGCCGCCAAGGAGAAAGATCCCGCAGCGAGAGCTTTGCTAAACTCGCTTTCGGCCAAAATATACACTCAGATCTATAATTCCGACAGGTGGACATATGACCGCCGTGACCCCGTTGCCGGTACCGGTGAGGATTACAAACTGTGGAATGGCCGCCAGTTCCTTGACAAGGTAATGACTCTGACACAGGCTTCATTGGCTGACGCGTCGGCACTTAAGAAATTGTCGCTGAAAGATTTCGCGGGAATAGTGGAGGTCAGTGACGAAGACCTTCGGTTTTATCCGACATTGTTTGATTTTGTGGCCGTTATTGGTATAGACAATCTCAATGCATTCGCTTCGGCTCAACGTATGAATGTGTTGAATGACAAGCTTCTGGAGAATCCTTGTGATCCGACCCTCCGCCCCGGGCCGACTTGCAGGCCTCTGGGGATGATCCTTGGAATATATTCCGCCTTGATCGATTTCCATGCAGACGACCCGGCTCCGCTGTATGTAGAGGAGATCGCTGCGAGGAAATTTGTCAACTCATATCTGTTCTCCGCATCGGGTCCTGATCCGAGAAGATCCGGTCTCGGCTCCACGGCCAAACCCTCGGCCTTTACCCGCGAGATGTTGCGTCTTTATGACCTCCATAAAGATGACGAGTTCGCCGGTCTCTTCCTCGATAAGGCCGCGGACGGTTTCTCCTCCGGTTCGGACGCTAAGGAGATATATCCTCTCCTGATCGATTACAAAAGCCGTTTCCCCGGCAGTTTCCTGATAAATGACATAGACAACCAGATCAACCGTCTGGCCATGCCGTCGGCTTCTTTCAAGATACCTTCGGAAGTCGCTCCCGGCCGTCCTGTGACTCTCAGGGTCCAATCAGACAACGGCAAGACTGTGAAACTCGATGTTTTCAATGTCAGTTCCCGAGCAGGTATAGATGCCGGTGACAACTGGGTCAAAAACGGTAATCTCGGCAACGCGATAGAAACCAGGACATTGACATTTGAAAAAGCGATCCCGTTTTCAGATACCGCTGATACAACCATCACTTTCCCCGATTATGGGCTGTATGTGGTCAGGATCTCGGTTGACGGGAAGTATGAGACAGGCAGTCTGCGGTTGATAAGATGCAGTGACCTTTCGCTTTCGACATTTGTCGCCGGAGAATCAACTTCGGGGTGGGTGGTCGACGCAACAACAGGAAAACCGATGGAGAACGCCCGCTTCCATTTCAGACCTTGGTCAAGGCGGTCGGCGGACACGCAGATATCAGGGGCTACTGACGCGCTCGGAGAGAAACAGCTGACAGTAAAAGAATACGGAATGCTCTCTGTCTCCAAGGGCAATGACAGATTCGCTCCCGGAATCTCCGTGTCGACCCCTTATGGTGTGGATGACGCTCCTGTGGTGAACATGGATATCTTCACGTCATTGGGGCTGTACCGTCCCGGCGACGAGGTGGAGTTCGCTCTGGTCGCTTATGAGACTCATCCTCGCAACCGCGAGATTGTCGCAGGACGTAGGATCGGTGTTGAATTGCGTGATGCCAACTATCAGCCGGTCGACACACTTTATGTGACGACTGACTCCTGGGGACGTGCCGAGGGGAAATTCACCCTTCCCTCCTCCGGCCTGACAGGCAATTTCCAACTTCGTGCGGGGAGCGCGCAGGGTGCGTCTCCGGTGATTGATTTCCAAGGTTACGCCTCATTTACGGTAAGTGACTACAAATTGCCGACTTTCGAGGTCGAGCAATTGGCAGTCAATCGGCCGGTATCCATCAATGACAGTGCTTCCGTCCAAGGAAAGGCTGTCGCTTATTCCGGTTTCCCGATTTCAGAAGCTGCCGTTAAAGCCTCATTGAAAGTCCAGCAGGGATTCTGGTGGTGGAAGACTGTGTCGCCGGTATTTTTCACGGTTGAGACCACTACCGACAGTGAGGGTAAATTCTCAGTAGAGATCCCGGCCTCGGCGATAGCCTCAAGTCCGGCTCCCGGAGGGATATTTGTCTGTGACATAGAGGTCACATCCGCCGATGGCGAGACCCGTACGATGACAAGCTCGTTCAACATGGGTAAACCTTTGGGGATAGTCGCCTCTATTCCCGCCCAGATAAATGTCGCCCGGAGTTTCTCCGCGTCGGTGGAAGCAAAGGATGCTAACGGTGACTCCAAGTCTCTTGATATCAGATATACCGTGAGACGTGATTCCACGATTGTCGCCGAGGGTGTGACCAAGACCGGCTCTTTGAAGGACATGATCGGGAAACTGACGACAGGCAGCTACTCGATTGAGTTTGCCCCGGTTGACACACTTATGGCCTATCCGGCCGCTCCATGCAATGTGATAGTATATCGGCCCCAGGATGAGATCTGTCCTCTCGACCGTCCATTATGGGTGCCCTCGGGTGATTTGCAGGCAGACGAGAACGGGAACGCCAAGATTATATTGGGTTCGGCTTGTCAGGATGCCAATGTCAGGATGATCGTCACCGTGTATCCGGGCAAGATCGTTGAAAAACGTTGGCTGACCCCGAAAAAGGGAATGCAGGAGATCATGATCTCGCTTCCCCCAGGGGCTGAAAAAGGGATTGTCAGCCTTGACTGCGTGAAAGATTTCGATTCATGGCGGTATGAGACAACCGTCAAGGGAGCCGCTTCCAACAAATCGATCAAAATCGAGATAGAGACCTTCCGCGACAAGGTGATTCCGGGTAAGCAGGAGAAGGTGACATTCCGAGTGAAACCGTCAGACGGAGCGACCGCACGCAGCGCGGTTTTCCTCGACATGTCAAACAAGGCTATCGATGTCTTGGCGGCTAATCCTCTTGTTATGACTTCATTCTCGTCGCCGGGTTGGAACATGGTGTCAAATGGCTGGAATTTCAATGAGTTCCCCTCTTCAGTCTCGAAAGATTTCCGCTACAAAGATGGTTATATGATGGGTGTTCCATCCTTCCAGTTATACGGCATGAGCTTCACCGGGGGAGGATATGGAAACATTCGTATCCGTGGAGCAAGGCAGATGTACAAGACTTCCGCCATGGCTGCTGCCAAGGAGGAGGCCGAGGATGAAGTTTTGATGGAGTCGGTGGTCGAGACCGCAGCCGGGGCGACCGATGGCGTAATGGCAGACATGGATAACGGTGATGGCCTCAACCAAGTGTATGAGCATGGTGAGGTGATAGAGGTTTCTGAAGCTAAGGAAAAGGAAGCCAAGGAGACATATCGCCCCTCGGAGATCCCTCTGGCATTTTTCCGCCCGACATTGACGACAGCCGAGGACGGATCGCTGGAGATCAGCTATGAGGTACCGGACGCGAACACTACCTGGATCCTCCGGGCGATGGCCTATAACAAGGAACTGTTGACATCCACCGCATCCGCCGAGATTGTTTCATCCAAACCGGTTATGGTATCGCAGAACGCACCGCGTTTCTTGCGGACTGGGGATACGGTCGTGCTGGCGGCCTCCATAATGAACAACACCGACTCGTTGCGGACTGTGAATGTTGTCTCGGAGGTGATCTCCGCGTCAGACGGCAGGTCTGTCCGCCGTGAGGAAAGCTTATTGGAGCTTCAACCTATGGGCTCCGGCGTTGCCAAGCTCGGTATCGTCGCTCCCATAGGGGGGACAGGCTTGATATATCGGGTCAGGGCTGTCGCGGGCGACTATGCCGACGGGGAGCAGACTCTTCTTCCGGTGCTTCCGTCAGAACAGGATGTCGTTGAGTCGGAGATGTTCTATATCGCTCCCGATCAGTCGTCATTCTCTTTGCAGCTGCCGGCGATGGAGGGTGATGATCGGGCCTATCTCAATTTTACAGAGAATCCCTCCTGGCAGGTGGTTTCGGCTCTTCCCGGACTGCGGCAGTCGAAGATCAACTCTTCCGTCGAGGCATCAGCAGCGTTGTTTTCGGCGGCTGTGGCTGACGGGATAATGCGTGACAACCCGGAAATCGCGCGTGTTCTGCGCCGATGGCTGGAGAATCCCGAGGATTCCGCTCTGGTTTCCTCTCTGGAGAAGAACGGGGAACTTAAAAGCATGCTTCTCAATTCGACTCCTTGGGTATCGGAAGCATTGAGTGACACTGAGAGGATGCAACGGCTTGCCTTGCTGTTTGACAAAGGGGAGACCCGTCAGGTGATTTCCGCTGCCATCGACCGCTTGTCACAGACCTATATTGACGGGGGATGGTCATGGTCAGACAATTACCCGCAGGTATCTCTATGGGCCACACAGGTGATCCTTGACGAGCTTGGCGACCTTACCCGCATGGGTTGGCTTCCATCTGACGCGCGCCTTAACAAGATGATCAAGGGGGCTTTGGAATATCTCGACCGTGAGACGGCCAAAGATTTCCGGAAGTATCCTGAATCGGATTACTGGCTGTATGTGTCGATCCGTGACAAGTTCCCCGCTGTCAAACCCTCGACGGCTGCCTCCCGCGTAATAGAGGCGGAAGTGCAGAAAGCTCTTTCCAAGTGGAAAGCTTCCTCTGTGCCGATGAAAGGTGTGTATGCCTTGATCCTTTCCAACCACGGTTATAACGCGACGGCGCGGCAGGTGATAGCCTCGTTGCGCGAATATTCCACCTCAACACCCGAACGGGGCATGTGGTGGCAGCAACTTGACCGTTATGTGACTCTCTGGAGCTATGACCGTATCGGTCTCACCTCGATAATACTTGACGCTTTCAACGCTGTCGAGCCTGATTGCGCGGATGTCGAGAAAATACGTCAATGGCTGATCTTGAACAAGACTAACAATGACTGGGGCAACGCTGTCGCTACCACTCAGGTGATCGCCTCGATTCTCACAAGCGGCAAACCGCTGAAAGTCAATACCCGTGGGACTGCCATCCATATCGGCGACAGGCTTCTTGTGACTGATGGAGCGGAGTATGCGACCGGGGCATTCACCCGACAGATAACCCCTATGCTTGACAAGGCTGTGACGATGACTATTGATCGCCAGGCCGATTACCCGTCAGTCGGCGGAGTGGTGATGATGCGTCATCTTCCGATGGATTCCATAAAATCAGCCGACTGCCAGGAGATCTCGATCGAGAAGTCGCTTTGTGTCTTCAACGGGACAGAATGGATCCCCGCAAATGATTTCAAGGTCGGAGACCGCGTAAGAGTCGAGCTGACACTCCGGGTTGAGGATGATCTCTCTTATGTGGTGATCGAAGATCTCCGGGCCGCCGGACTTGAACCGGTTGAGCAACTGCCACGTCCGATAGTGGCAGAAGGGCTGTATTTTTACCGGGAGAACCGCGACTCGCAGACCAATATATTCATCGATTTTCTGCCGAGAGGTGTCTATCGTCTGACCTATGACCTCTTTGCTTCCCAGGCCGGTGACTTTGCTTCGGGGGTGGCCCAGGCGCAGAGCCAATACAATCCCATCGTGGCGGCTCATTCAGGAGGGTCCATTGTAAAAATAGACTGATCGGAGATGATGGTTAGTAGGTTTCTTATGTCTGTCAGAATCAGATGTGCCTGTCTTCTGACGCTCCTGGGTTTGTCATGGATGGCTTTGTCTGTCTCTGCCGATCCAAAACATGAGATGCGTGGATTGTGGGTGGCGACTGTCTATGGAATAGACTGGCCTTCAACCACCGGCGCGACTCCGGCTACTGCCGATGCGCAGAAAAAAGAGATGATCTCTCTGCTCGACATGGCGGCTTCGTCAGGTTTCAATGCCGTATTGCTGCAAGTCAGGCCGATGGCTGATGCTCTTTACAAGTCGTCGTTTGAGCCGTGGAGCGCCTATCTGACCGGTGGGCGCGGTGTCGCTCCTGCAAAAGGATGGGACCCCCTGGCGTTCGCCATCAAGGAATGTCACGCGCGCGGACTCGAATTGCACGCGTGGGTAAATCCTTTCAGATTCTCATCCTCGGCCAATCTGCCATCTACTCCGGCCGATCGTCGCGCGATCGAAAACGAGTGGGTGTTGTCTCATCTCAAGACCGTCACTTCCCCTGCGCCCAAAGGTAAGGCGCGTGCCGGAAAGAAAGGTAAGCGTAAAGCCGCCCCCAAACGGAAGGCCACTGTGAAAGGTGTGTCTATACTTGATCCCGGAAATCCCGACGCGAGAAAGCATATTGTCGAGGTGTGCCGCGAGATCGTCAGAAACTATGATGTCGACGGCCTGGTGTTTGATGACTACTTTTATCCCGAGAAATTCCCGGTTGCTGAAGGGGCTGATCCGGTCGAGGAGGGAAACCGTCGCCGGGGGAATGTGGCCACAGCCATATCGGAGGTTTACGGTATGATACAGGAGGAGAAACCGTGGGTGAGGTTCGGAGTGGCTCCGGCTGGAGTTGCCGGTGGCAATGGCCGGGCGGCAGCCGAACATGGCCTTGAGCCGCCCTCTGTAGGCAACGACTGGATGTATGACGACATTTATTGCGACCCGTTGCGCTGGCTGGCCGACGGGAGCGTGGATTATGTCTCCCCGCAGATCTATTGGCCGAGAGACCATGCCACCAATCCGTTCGGGCCGTTGGTCGAATGGTGGGCCGGCGTGGCGCGCCATTTCGGCCGCCATCTGTTTGTGAGCCAGAATGTGCCGAGCCTTCCCGCCGGTGATGCCGCCTGGAAAGAACAGCGTGCAGAGGTGTCGCTTAATCGTCTGGCGGCGCGCAAGGAGGGGATTCCTGCCGGCCAGGTCTTCTATTCGGCTGCTCATCTCACCGGGAAAAAGGCCCTTGGCCTGGCCGGAGAGTTGGCCATGAACGAGTATTCCTCCCGGGCTTTGATGCCTCCCATGACATGGAAGCAGGCTCCTGTCATGGAAAAGGTCAAGAATCTCGTCAGGAATGACAACTCTCTCAGCTGGTTTGACCGGGGGCAGGGACGATATGTCTGTTATGCTATTCCGATGGATGTCGGGCCTATCGACGCTCTGGCTCAGGATGGCCCTAATTTTGACGGCAAATATATAGTCGGAATCACATACGGTAACAATTTCGAGCTTCCCATGAATGTGCTGAAAGGATACTGGTATGCTGTCGCCCCTTATGACAGATATGGCAACGAGGGGGAGGCTGTGACGCTTAATGCTCCTGATATTTATGGAGGTAAATGAGTCATATATGCGCCGGGCGTTGAGCCTGGCTGCCAACGGAAGAGGTTTCACGGCTCCGAATCCGATGGTCGGGGCGGTAATAGTCGCCTATGACGGCAGAGTGATAGGGGAGGGTTGGCACCGCCGTTGCGGTCAGGGTCATGCCGAGGTAAACGCGATAGCCTCTGTCAAGGACTGCGACCGTCATTTGCTGAAGGACTCGACTATTTATGTGACCTTGGAGCCTTGTTCGCATTATGGCAAGACTCCTCCATGCGCCAAATTGATTGTCGACACAGGGATCCCACGCGTGGTGGTAGGAGCCGGAGATCCTAATCCCAAGGTCAACGGCCGAGGTATCGAGATGATACGCAACGCCGGGGCAGAGGTAGTGACCGGAGTGCTCGCCGATGAGTCGGTTGATCTTAACCGTGTGTTTTTCACCGCCCAGACCCTCCGCCGACCTTACATAACCCTGAAATGGGCGCAATCAGCCGATGGATTCATGGATGCGGAAAGAGGCCGGAAGGAGCCGGCATATGCTTTCTCGAATCCCATGACACGATTGTCTACCATGAAACTGAGAGGGGAAAACGAGGCGATACTGACCACCGCCGCTACGGTGAATGCCGATAATCCGCGACTGTCATTGCGAGGTTGGGATGGCAGGCCTCCGCGACCGTTCATAATTGACCGGCGAGGTTCGCTTTCTGCTGATTGCCGGCTCATGTCATCGGCTGTAAGAATAGAAGATGTCCGGAATGGGACGGATGATAAGACGGATGATCGTAATCTCCCCGTGGTGATAGCTGATGATGATCCGTTCGGGGGCATCTTCTCGGAATTCGGCATTACCTCGGTGCTTGTCGAGGCCGGCCCGCGTTATCTGACGGCTCTTCTTGAGAGCGGCATGTGGGATTCCCTGCGCGTTGAAATCTCTCCTGTGGTGCTTGGGAAAAAGGGTACCCACCCCGCCCCTGTGATGCCTTTCAGTACCGGGATTCTTGAGAGGGAGGAGATGATGGGATCTAACCGTATGTTGTATTTCACGCGATGTAAATGATTGCCCCTCGTGAGACATGTGTCCATACAGGAGTTTTTGGAGGAATTTGGATGTCAATATAAATTTGTGGACATTTTTTAACCATTGATTACCAAAAAATCCCTATCTTTGTACCCGTAAATTCGTGCCTGAAAAAGATCCGGTTTGCGATGCCGATCGCAGCTTGCTTAAAACCAATCGGTTAAGACTTTTTCTTTGCAATTGGCTTAGGCCGTGTCTTTGATTAAGGAACCTTGACATAATCCCGTTTTTAACCCTAAAGGGAGCCGGCAGGGGCATACGCCGCGCCGGGCGACTCCCAAAGACCAGGAATCACAACAAAATAGTTCATGATATCTTTAGGAATTTTTGGCATCGATGCCGTAGTGTTCGCCATAGTGGCGCTGCTCACCGGAGCAGGGCTTGTCTGGCTGGCCATGTGGCTCGCTGGCCTTATTTCTCCCCGCTCCTTCAATCCCCAGAAGGGAGAGGCTTATGAGTGTGGTATCCCGACCCGTGGCGAGTCTATGGCCCGTTTTCATGTCGGCTACTATCTTTTCGCGATTCTCTTCCTGATGTTCGACGTGGAGACAGTCTTTCTTTTCCCTTGGGCCGTCAAGATGCGTGCCCTCGGAGGTGAGGGAGTGCTCTGTGTCGCTGTCTTTTTCGCAATCTTAGTGCTGGGTCTTGTTTACGCCTGGCGGAAAGGAGCGCTTGAATGGAAATGAAACAAGTGACTGCCCAGGGTCTGCCTTACGATGCCTGGAAAGACAATGAATATATCGAGAAGCTCATGACAGAGCTTCGTGAGTCAGGGACCAACGTGCTCGTCGGTTCGCTTGACAAACTTATCAACTGGGGGCGTTCAAACTCGCTCTGGCCGCTCACCTTCGCCACCAGTTGCTGCGGCATTGAATTCGTGTCGCTTGGAGCCGCCCGTTTTGACATGGCGCGATTCGGCTGGGAAGTTGCCCGCGCCTCGCCCCGTCAGGCTGACTTCATGATGGTCGCCGGTACGATCGTCCACCGTATGGTGCCTGTCTTCCGCCGCCTTTATGACCAGCTCGCCGAGCCGAAATATGTCATCGCATGCGGCTCTTGCGCCATATCCGGCGGACCTTTCCGCAAAAGCTATCATGTGGCAAAGGGTATCGAGGATATCGTTCCCGTTGATGTCTTCTGTCCCGGCTGTCCTCCGCGTCCCGAGGCCATGATCTACTCGATAATGCAGCTTTCGCGCAAGATAAAGGTGGAACGCTTCTTCGGTGGAAAGAACCGGAAGGAGAACCAGAAGGAATTTCTCGCCGCCCATCCCATCGAGGATAATGCAGCGGCAAACATTGACTGATAAACCATCATACGACATACATGGCTAACTTGCAGGAAAAAATCTCGCGTCTCTTCCCCGAAGCTGCTTTCGAGGAGGGAGAGATTTTGCTGGTCAACATCCCCGATGCCAAACTACATGGTCTGGTCAAGACGCTCCGTGACGACTGCGGTTTCGATTATCTCGTGACCATTGTCGGCATGGACTGGGTCTCCTCCCTGGGATGTGTCTATTATCTGACTTCGTCGACATCAAAGGAGTTCGTCTCGGTGAAGGTGCAGACCACCGACCGTGACAACCCGATGATCCACTCTATTGCCGACCTTTATCGTATCGCCGGCATCTATGAGCGTGAAGTATATGACTTCTACGGGATTATATTTGTCAACAATCCCGACATGCGCCGTCTGTTCCTCAATATAGACTGGGTGGGCTATCCCCTGCGCAAGGATTATGACGCAAACCCTGAGATCAATCCCGTCTCTATTGAGAATGAGCGGCAGACCGACCATACAGACACTTGGGTGGAGCAGCCTGACGGCTCGATCAAGCATGAACGTCCCCGAATATTCAAGGAGGACGACTTCGTGGTAAATATTGGTCCGCAGCACCCCGCTACTCATGGTGTGTTGCGCTTCCGCACGGCTGTCGATGGGGAGACCATCCAGAAAATTGATGTATACATGGGCTACATCCATCGTGGAGTTGAAAAGCTTTGCGAGGATCTGGGATACATGCAGACACTCCATTTCATGGATCGTCTCGACTATTTCTCCGCCCATAATTATCACCACGGTCTTTGCCTGGCTATTGAGAAAGCTGCGGGAATCGAGGTTCCCCGCCGTGCCCAGGTCATCCGAGTGATGATGGATGAGTTGTCGCGTATCGCATCCCACTGCCTTTTCATCGGTACTTTCTGTATGGACCTCGGAGCGACCACGATGCTGTTCTACACATTGCGTGTCCGCGAGCAGGTGCTTGACATAATGGAGAAGACATGTGGTGCCCGCATGACCTTCAACTACGCCTGCCTCGGCGGCGTGATGGCCGATCTCGATCCTGATTTCATCAAGGATGTCAAGGCACTTCTCGAAGTCCTTCCCAAGAATGTCGCCGAATACAACAAACTGTTCACCGGGAATGTCATCGCCCATAACCGTTTGAAAAACGTAGGTGTGCTTTCCAACGAGGATGCGAAGTCATGGGCAATAACCGGCCCCTCCGGACGTGCTTCCGGCTGGGCTTGTGATGTCCGCAAGACTCATCCCTACAGCGTTTATCCTGAAATCAAGTTTGACCAGGTGGTACGTTCGGAGGGTGATTCGCTTGCCCGTTTCCAGAACCGTGTGGATGAGATCCTTCAGTCAAAGGGGATCCTTGAACAATTGCTTGAGATGCTTCCCGAAGGGGAATACTGCGCGAAAGTGCCCAAAGTCCTCAAGTTGCCTGTCGGCCATTGGTTCCAGGTCGTCGAGGGCTGCCGTGGTCTTTTCGGAGTATATATCGAGAGCGATGGCGCAGCCAAGCCTTACCGCCTGAAACTGGTGACACCCGGCCTCCCTGCGGCTGCTGTCGTAGATCATATCACCCGTGGTCAGAAAATCGCCGACCTGATAACCATAGGCGGTTCCATGGACTACATCGTGCCTGACATGGACCGCTGATGTTGCCAGTGACGGGAATACACTTAGAAACGAAAACAACTGATATCCAATCACATTACTTGTCATGAGTAATTACACAATAGATAATTTCAGCAGCCTCGCGACTTGGTTCGACACGATGCTAAACAACTTCATGCCCTCATGGCTCGCTACTACCCTGGAGTGCTTGCTTGTAGGAGTGGGGCTGTTGCTGGTCTACTCTGTGCTGGCGTTGTTCTACATACTCTACGAGCGTAAGATATGTGCCTACTTCCAGTGTCGACTCGGCCCCAACCGTGTAGGGCCTTGGGGACTGTTGCAGAGTGTCGCCGATATGTTCAAGATCCTTATCAAGGAGCTTATATCGCTCAACCATATCGACAAGTTCCTTTTCGCGTTGGCTCCATATCTGGTCATTATCGCCTCTGTGCTTTGCTTCGCGGTGCTCCCCTGGGGCAACGGCCTGCAGATCATCGATTTCAATATCGGTATATTCTTCCTGCTGGCCTGTTCCTCAATCGGTGTGCTCGGCATATTGCTGGCCGGTTGGTCGTCAAACAACAAGTTCACACTTATCGGCGCGCTGCGTTCGGGTGCCCAGATGGTCAGCTACGAGTTGTCTGTCGGCCTCTCGATACTGACAATGGTAGTGTTCGCTGGCACCATGGATGTCGGCAAGATCGTGGAGGCTCAGGCTGATCACTGGTTTATCTTTTCGGCCCACATCCCGGCTCTGATCGCATTCGTGATCTACATGATCGCGGGGACCGCCGAGACAAACCGTGGCCCGTTCGACCTCCCCGAGGCTGAAAGCGAGCTTACAGCCGGATACCATACGGAATATTCCGGTATACATTTCGGCTTCTTTTACTTGGCCGAGTACCTCAACCTGTTTATTGTCTCCGGTGTCGCCACACTTCTGTTCTTCGGTGGGTGGATGCCCTTCCGTGTTGCCGGATGGGACGGATTCAATGAGATCATGGGCTACATCCCCTCGGTTGTCTGGTTCCTCGGCAAGGCTTTCATAATCTCATTCATCATCATCTGGTTCAAGTGGACTTATCCCCGTCTGCGTATTGACCAGTTGCTTACACTTGAATGGAAATACCTCCTTCCCATCAATCTCGTCAACCTCGCGCTGATGGTGTGGATCGTGGTGGAAGGATTGTATTTCGGACAGCTTCCCCAGTAATACCCAGAATCTGACAAAACAAAACGCATTAACTCGCAATAAGATGAGCGACAATTACGGAAAAATAGCCCAGGTAATCGGCCCGGTGGTCGATGTTATCTTCGAGGGGGACCAGAACATCCTCCCGCCGATTTTCACGGCTTTGAAGGTTGACCGTCCCGACGGTTCGCAGCTGATTCTCGAAGTGGAGCAGCATATCGGCGAGGACACTGTCCGCTGTGTGGCTATGGAGAGCACAGATGGTCTGCAACGCGGTCTGCGTGTTGACTCCCTCGGCCGTCCGATCGCCGTTCCGACCGGTGACCAGGTCAAAGGGCGTCTGCTGAACGTGATCGGCGATGCCATCGACAACCTTCCGGCTCTCGACCGCGACAACCTGCGCCCGATCCATCAGCCCGCGCCCGAATTCGAGGATCTGACCATCGGTACCGAGATCCTTTACACCGGTATCAAGGTCATCGACCTTCTCGAGCCTTACAGCAAGGGTGGCAAGATCGGTCTCTTCGGTGGTGCCGGTGTGGGAAAGACCGTGCTTATCATGGAGCTCATCAACAATATCGCCAAAGGCCATAACGGATTCTCCGTTTTCACCGGTGTCGGCGAACGTACCCGCGAGGGTAACGACCTCCTTCACGAGATGATCGAGAGTGGCGTTATCAAATATGGCAAGAAATTTGAAGAGAGCATGCTCAAAGGGGGATGGCCCATTGAGGATGTCGACATGAAAGAGGTGGCGCAGTCACAGGCCGCCCTCGTGTTCGGCCAGATGAATGAGCCTCCGGGAGCACGTCTGCGTGTGGCCCTGACCGGTCTTACCGTTGCCGAGCAGTTCCGCGACCAGGACGGAGGAGGAAAGGACATCCTTCTGTTTATCGACAATATCTTCCGTTTCACCCAGGCAGGTTCGGAGGTGTCGGCTCTTCTTGGCCGCATGCCTTCGGCTGTGGGATACCAGCCGACCCTGGCTTCCGAGATGGGTGCTCTACAGGAGCGTATCACCTCTACCAAGAACGGTTCGATCACTTCCGTGCAGGCCATCTACGTTCCTGCCGACGACTTGACCGACCCTGCGCCGGCCACGACCTTCAACTTCCTTGACGCTACCACGGTGCTCTCCCGTAAGATCACGGAGCTTGGTATCTACCCGGCCGTCGATCCTCTGGAATCGACCTCCCGTATCCTTGATCCGAACATCATAGGTGAGGATCATTACAATACCGCGCAGGCTGTCAAGCAGTTGCTCCAGAAATACAACGAACTTCAGGATATCATCGCCATCCTTGGTGTGGACGAGCTTTCCGATGAGGACAAACTCGTTGTCGCCCGCGCCCGCCGTGCCCAGCGTTTCCTCTCGCAACCTTTCCATGTTGCCGAGCAGTTTACCGGCATTCCCGGCGTGATGGTCCCCCTGAGCGAGACGATCCGTGGTTTCAAGATGATTCTTTCCGGCGAGATGGACGAATATCCCGAGCAGGCATTCCTCAATGTCGGCACCATCGATGATGCTATCGAGAAGGGAAAGAAACTCCTCGCCGAAGTAAAGTAAGATATAGATGCTTCCGGGATGGATTGAATCCTTCTCTCCGTCCCGTTGACAATATCCCAACAGACGACTCTATTTATGGTTCTCAAGATAATTTCAGCAGAAAAAGTGCTTTTTGAAGGAGAGGCCTCATCGGTCACCCTCCCCGGAGAGATGGGGCAGTTCACTGTCCTGCCGCGCCATGCTTCGCTGGTTTCGACCCTCGTAAAGGGGAAAGTAAAGTATGCCGAGGGCAATGAGCGTCATGAGATAGAGGTCGAGGGCGGAATAGTCGACATCGACCATGATGTCGTATCCGTCTGCATTTACTGACAGTTCACCAAAGACAATCTTTTGGCTTCCAAAATGAAGAAGTTGCTTTTGATATTGGTTCTGATGACAGGATGGGCCGTAGCCTCGGCCGATAATCTTGTCGCGCAGGACACCGTCTCGGCGATACGCGCCGCGCAGGCTTCCCCCTCCCTTGAAGAGAAGGTGGAGCAGGCTCTCGACAATGCCGCCGAAGAGGCCGACGAGCACAAGTTCGACATCAAGGAGACCATCTTCGAGCACCTTGGTGACGGATATGGTTGGGAAGTGCCTTTCAACCACCACAAACGTATACCCCTGCCGGTTATCGTCTGGGGTAAGGACGGATTGCATGTCTTTTCCTCATCCCGTGTGACACATGGGGAGGAATACACCGACGGCAACGCTACTTTCAAAATCGCTACCGAGGGTGATTATAAAGGAAAGCTTGTCGAGATAATCGACGGTCAGGAATACAAGCCCTGGGATTTTTCGATCACGAAGAATGTCTGCGCGATTTTCATCGCTTGTCTGATTGTGGTGCTGTTGCTCTTGAAACTTGCCCGCTGGCATAAGCATAACCCCTTCAAGGCTCCCCGGAAGATGACAGGCGCGATCGAGGCTCTGGTTGAATTCATATATGCCGGGGTCATAAAGCCCACTCTCAAGGAGAAAGCGGCCAAATTCGCCCCCTATCTGCTGACGGTCTTCTTCTTCATATTCTTCATGAATCTGCTGGGATTGATCGTTGTGTTCCCCGGCGGGGCCAATGTCACCGGCAACATCGCGGTCACTATGGTTCTCGCCATAATGACCTTTGTGATGACCAATGTCTTCGGAACAAAGGTGTACTGGAAAGAGATTTTCTGGCCAGATGTTCCCATTTGGCTCAAATTCCCCCTCCCCATCATGCAGGTGATTGAGGTCTTCGGAATCTTCACAAAGCCTGCGGCACTTACGGTACGTTTGTTCGCCAACATGATGGGAGGCCATATGATCGTGCTGATCCTGACGTTGCTGATCTTCATATTCGCAAGCATGGGAGTCGCCGTAGCCTCAGGCACGGCTGCGATATCGATCGCCTTTTCCGTGTTCATGCTCCTGATCGATGTGCTGGTCAGCTTCATCCAGGCTTATGTGTTCACGATGCTCTCCACGATATTCATCTCTTTGGCCCAGGCCAAACATGAGGAGCATGGAGCCGCCCATCATGATACTGACAAGGCGGCGGACACACCAAAAGCCGTTGCGGCAACCGCAGTAAACAAACAGTAAAAATTATTAACCCACAAATAAAAAACTCTTCGCTATGTTAGCAATGATTTTAGCAGCAGTCGAGGCTCTTCTTGGCCTTGGTGCATCCGTAGGCGCCGGTATCGCCGCAATCGCTGCCGGTATCGGTATCGGTAAGATTGGTGCTTCCGCCATGGAGGCCATCGCACGCCAGCCCGAAGCTGCCGGCGACATCCGCTCGAACATGATTGTGATCGCCGCCCTTATCGAAGGTGTGGCTCTGTTTGCGGTCATCGTCTGCATTCTCGCCCTGTTCGTGTAAACCTTGCTGACCGATGGAGACGCCTGCGGGATGTCTCCTCGGTCAAGGCTTGACCAGCGGCTGTAATGGCCGCCGGATTCAAAAACAAATGCTTAACCCTTAACAATGAGGTTGTTTGACTATGGAACTTTTCAAAGTTGATTTTGGCTTGACCATCTGGATGTTTGTGGCGTTCGCCATATTGTTTTTCATCCTGTGGAAATTCGCCTGGCCCGCTATCATGAAGGGCATTGACGGCCGTGCCGACCTTATAGATAAGGGTGTTGAGTATGCTCAGAATGCCAAGGAACAGCTTGACAACGCCCAGCTTGAAGCTGACCGCCAGATTCAGGAGGCGCGCCACAAGGAGGCTGACATAATCGCCGAGGCAAACCGCATGAAATCCAGGATCATCGAGGATGCCCGCGAGGAAGCCAAGAAGGAGGCGCAGAAAGAAAAAGATGCCGCCAAACTTTCCATAGAGCAAAGCAGGCGCGAGGCCGAGCAGAATCTCCGCGACGAGGTCAGCCGTGTAGCCTTGCAGATTGCCGGGAAGGTCACACGCGGGCAGCTTTCTGACGATGCCGCCCAGAAGAAGCTTGTCAACAGTTACCTTGACGAAATTGAAAGTCAGAACTGACAACTGAGGACCCCATTGTAATCCAATATCGCAATGAACGAAGGTTTGATTCCCAAACGCTACGCAAAGGCTCTCTACAAGTTCGCTTGTGAGAAAGGAGCCGACCGGGGACTTTACCGTCTCATGGGCAACCTCGGTCGGAGTTTTGCCGACAATCCGGCCCTTGAATCCACTGTTGCCAATCCTTTCGTGGGAGAAGAGGAGAAAGTCAGCTTGTTGAAGACCGCCGCATCCGTCGGGTTGCCGGTTTCCGGCAAGGAGACTTCGGAGATCTCCGACACCAAGACAGAAGAGGTATACGGAGATTTCCTGAAACTGTTGAGGCAGAACAAACGTCTGTCGATGGCGGCAGCCATCGCCCGCGCCTATTGCGACATCTACCGCAAGGAGAACAGGATATATAAGGTGACGGTTGTGTCGGCCAAGCCTCTTGATGCTCCTGAACGGCAGAGACTGACGCGTCTGATCGAGTCTCACCTCAACGGAGGGAAAATGGAAGGCTCTTTCTCGACAGACCCGGAGCTGATCGGCGGATTCACGGTCGACATTGACAACGAGCGTCTCGACGCCTCGGTAAAGAACGAACTTAAACAATTGCGATTAAAGCTTTTGAAGCAGGCTTGACCGCCCCATGAAAGCTTAGAATGGCTCATAACAACTTTTGGACAAATGATTAATCCAAGTGAGATATCGGAAGTTTTGAAGCAACAGCTTGAGAATGTCAACAAGTCGGTTGCGTTCGAAGAGGTAGGAACCGTTCTGGAAGTCGGCGACGGGGTCGCCCACGTCTACGGCCTTGACAATGTCTGTGCCAACGAGCTTGTCGAGTTTGAGAACGGCGTGAAAGGTGTCGCCCTCAACCTCGAGGAGAGCAACGTCGGGGTCATCCTGCTCAACAATGTCAATAAAGTGACCGAAAACATGACCGTCCGCCGTACGGGCGAGATCGCCTCCATCCCGGTAGGGGAGGGGCTTTTCGGCCGCGTCATCAATATTCTCGGAGAGCCGATCGACGGTCGCGGACCGATCGAAGGGAAGCTCTACCGCATGCCGTTGGAGCGCAAGGCTCCCGGAGTGATTTTCCGCCAGTCGGTCAAGCAGCCGCTTCAGACCGGAATCAAGGCGGTAGACTCGATGGTGCCCATAGGTCGCGGACAGCGCGAGCTTATCATTGGTGACCGCCAGATCGGAAAGACAGCCATCGCCATCGACACTATCATCAACCAGAGAAAGAATTACGAGGACGGCAAGCCTGTCTATTGTATCTACGTCGCCATCGGCCAGAAGGCTTCATCCGTGGCTGCGATCGTGGAGACTTTACGTCAGCATGGCGCCCTTGACTATACCTGCGTGGTGGCCGCCACCGCTTCCGACTCGGCAGCCATGCGCTATTACTCCCCGTTTGCCGGAGTGGCTATCGGCGAGTTTATCCGCGACACCGGCCGCGATGCCCTCATCATATACGATGACCTGTCGAAGCAGGCTGTCGCATACCGCGAGATATCGCTGGTATTGAAGCGTCCCTCGGGGCGTGAGGCATATCCCGGTGACATCTTCTATCTACATTCGCGTCTTCTCGAACGTGCCGCAAAGATCATTGACAACCAGGAGGTGGCCGAGAAGATGAACGATCTGCCGGAGATCCTCAAGCCGATGGTGAAAGGCGGCGGTTCGTTGACAGCTCTCCCCATCATCGAGACTCAGGCCGGAGACGTTTCGGCTTATATCCCGACCAATGTCATCTCTATCACCGACGGCCAGATTTATCTGGAGACAGCCCTTTTCAACCGTGGTATCCGCCCGGCAATCAATGTGGGTATCTCCGTGTCGCGTGTCGGCGGTAACGCCCAGATAAAATCGATGAAGAAAGTAGCCGGTACGCTGAAGATCGACCAGGCGCAGTTCCGTGAGCTGGAGTCCTTCACCAAATTCGGTGGCGACATTGACCCGGTTACCGCCCGCGTCATTGACCGTGGCCGCAAGAACGAGCAGCTTCTGATCCAGCCTCAATACAAGCCTTGGGCTGTCGAGGACGAGGTTGCCGTCATCTATTGTGGTGTCAATGGCTTGCTGTCTAATGTCCCGGTGGAAAAAGTCGCCGAGTTCCAGCAGGGACTTCTGCAGCTCCTCCACGCCAAATATCAGGCAGACGTGCTTGATGTCATCAAGTCAGGGCAGCTTACTGACGACTGCACCGCCAAGCTGACGGAGGCCGCCAGCGAGGTAGCCCAGCGTTACGCCTGACCCGTCAACCGACAGAACCCAATCGAACAATATTTAACCTGATCCCCGCAAAAATCCGTTAATGGCAACATTAAGAGAACTAAAAGGCAGAATCGGCTCGGTGGCTTCCTCCGAGAAAATCACCGGCGCGATGAAGATGATCTCGTCGGCGAAGATGCACAAGGCCGAGGGCGCGCTCCGGCAGCTGCGTCCCTACCGCGACCAGGTAGAGACTATCATCGGCAATCTGCTTGGTTCGGATGCCATCTTCGATTCGCCGCTGATGACCCCCCGCGATACAGTGGGACATCTCGCCGTTGTCGTATGGGGATCGGATGACGGCCTTTGTGGCGCATATAATATAAACATCTTCAAACAGCTGCTTGCCAGACTGGGTGAATACCGTCAGGTATTCGGCGAGAGTGTGAAGATATCGGTTGTCCCTGTAGGGGCGAAGATGGCCAAGG
Source organism: Prevotellaceae bacterium (assembly GCA_021772015.1). Classification (GTDB taxonomy): domain Bacteria; phylum Bacteroidota; class Bacteroidia; order Bacteroidales; family Muribaculaceae; genus UBA7173. Next base: position 60,753 of record JAETNS010000003.1, read on the forward strand.
CTGCCGCCAAGATACAGATTCCCGGAGTTGATGTGAGGCTCCCGAAAGGTGTTGACTCGAAGACCACAGAGGTCCGCGACTTCACCTGGAGCCTGCGCGACAGCTTCCTGTCAGGAGAATTCGATCTGATCGATGTCCTCTATATGTCATATAAATCTGTCAGCCGACAGAGGATCGAATCCTCGCGGCTGCTGCCTGTGACATCAGAGACCTTTGCCGACGTTACAAAAGATGTGACATCCAGGCCATACATATTCGAGCCTTCGCCCGACGCGATTTTCGCCAAAGTATTGCCAATGTATCTGCTGGCGGTCATGCAAGACATTTTCACTGAAAACAGGGCCAGCGAGCAGGCTGCCCGCGTGATGGCCATGCAGAGCGCCAACGACAACGCCAAGAAGCTCCACGATCAGTTGCAGCTTGAGTTCAACAAACTTCGCCAGCAGGCCATCACGACCGAGTTGCTCGACATTCTCGGCGGCCAGGTGAAGTGATCCACGAATAATAACAGACATTATCATATCGCTTAAAACCAATATGGGTAGTATTAAAGATTATTTTTCAGGTCTGGGAAAAGGAGTGGCCAGCCTTGTCAAAGGTCTCGAAGTGACCGGCAAGGAATTTGTCACCCCTAAGATCACTGAGAAATATCCCGACAACCGAGAGGAGATGCATGTGGCCCAGCGTTTCCGCGCCACCCTCCAGTTCATCTATGACAAGGAGGGGAACCACAAGTGCATAGCCTGCGGTACCTGCGAGAGAAACTGTCCTAACGGAACGATCACCATCGAGACTAAGATGGTCGACACATGGGACGGCAAAAAGAAAAAGAAACTCGACCGCTATGTCTATGACCTTGGCAGTTGCACTTTCTGTCAGCTCTGTGTGCAGACCTGTCCGACAAACGCAATCGAGTTCAGCAACGACTTCGAGCAAGCTGTCTTCACCCGCTCCAAGCTTGTGAAGCAGTTGAATTATCTTCCCGAAAAGCCCGAACCCAAGCCTACTCCCGAGCAGATAGCAAAATTTGAAGCCGAGAAAAAGGCGAAGATAGAGGCTGCCAAGGCTGCCGCTGCCGCCAAGAAGGCTGCAGCCCCCGGGACTGCCGTTCCCGCTGTCGAGCTCGACGAGAAAGCCAAGAAGGCCCTCGCCGCCGCCGAGGCCACAGGTGATCCCGAAAAGATCGCCAAGGTCAAAGCCGCTTTGGAAAAGGCCGCCAAGATGAAGGCCGCGCAAGCTCCTGCTGCAGCTCCCGCTGTCGAGCTTGACGAGAAAGCCAAGAAGGCCCTCGCCGCCGCCGAGGCCACAGGTGATTCCGAAAAGATCGCCAAGGTCAAAGCCGCTTTGGAAAAAGCCGCCAAACTCAAAGCCGAGAAAGGGAATGCCTGACGCAAGTCCCTCCAAATCCCATTAGAAAAAGTAAAAAAACAATATGGAATCAGTAGGAAGTATCATCGTTTATGTGGTAATCGCTCTGACGATTGTCATCTGCTCGGTGTTTGCTGTCACCACGCGCAAGATCCTGCGCGCCGCGACCTACCTGCTCTTCACCCTTTTTGCCACCGCAGCTCTTTATTTCAAACTCGATTACGAGTTTCTTGGCGCGGTTCAGATTGCGGTGTACGCGGGCGGTATCGTGGTCCTGTTCGTCTTCTCAATACTCCTGACGAGCCATCCGGGCGACAACAGTGCCAAACTTGCCTCCAGGAAACGCGCTCTCGGGCTTACCGGGGCGTTGTTGCTCCTGATTGTCGCAGGTTATTCCCTGGTAAGCCGCTGCAATTTCTGGTCGGCGCTACCCCAGGGCGAGAATCCCCCAATGAGTGAAATCGGCGAGACGCTGATGGGTACGGCTCACGGCCAGTATCTCCTCCCCTTCGAGGCTGTCAGTGTGTTGCTGCTTGCATGTATAATCGGAGGTGTCGTCGTGGCACGTAAAAATAAAAACTAAACCCCGCGAAAATGGAACTTACAATTCTCTGGTATCTGATTCCGAGCCTGTTGATGTTCTGCTGCGGTGTTTACGGCTTTATCACCCGCAAGAACATGATCGCGATGCTCATCTCATTGGAGCTGATGCTCAACGCGGTCGACATAAACTTCGTTGTCTTCAACCGCTTCCTCTTCCCCGGAGAGCTTGAAGGCATGTTCTTCACATTGTTTGCCATCGCTCTGGCTGCCGCCGAGACAGCGTTGGCCATCGCCATCATAATCAATGTCTTCCGTGTGTCGGAAAAGATAGATGTCGATGATGTAACGAAAATGAAATTCTAAGCACCGACATGGAACCTGTAATACCTATCATTATCCTGGCTTTGCCCCTGGCGATGTTCCTGGTGCTGGGACTTTTCGGCCACAAGATGGCACACCGCACCGCAGGCATCCTCGGCACTCTCGGTATGGGAGTGACCATGGTGCTGGCCTACATCACCGCGTTCACTTATTTCTTCTCAGGCTCCTCCGAGTTCATAAACGAGGAGGGGATACGCCTGCAGAGTGTGATTTTCAACTGGGACTGGCTCGCGTTCACCGACTCACTGGTGATCCGGTTAGGCTTCCTGCTTGATCCGATTTCCGCGCTGTTGCTTGTCGTGATCACGACCATCTCGTTCATGGTCCATCTCTACAGCAACGGTTACATGCGTGACCATCACGGAGTATGGGAGACCGGTTTCCAGCGTTTCTACGCATTCCTTTCCCTGTTCAGCTTCTCGATGCTGGGTCTGGTAGTAGCGACCAATATCTTCCAGATGTATATCTTCTGGGAGCTTGTAGGAGCCTCTTCCTACCTGCTGATCGGTTTCTATTATACCAAACCGTCGGCTGTTTCCGCCTCTAAGAAGGCATTCATCGTGACCCGTTTCGCCGACCTTGGCTTCCTGATCGGTATCCTGATCCTGAGCTTCTATACCGGCACTTTCGACTTCACCAATTTCACCTCTGTCGGGGTTGAGGGGATGACCAATGTCTACCAGATCGACCTGACTACATCAGAAGGTGTCCGCAACTGGATAGCCACATCCCCCGCTCCTGTCTTTATGGGAGGATCTGTCCTGACATGGGCTTTGGTGCTCATCTTCATGGGCGGTATGGGTAAGTCGGCAATGATGCCCCTGCATATCTGGCTTCCCGACGCTATGGAGGGCCCGACCCCCGTCTCGGCTCTTATCCACGCCGCTACTATGGTTGTAGCCGGTGTGTTCCTGGTGGCCCGTCTGTTCCCCCTCTACCTCATGGAGGAGGTCGCCCTGAATATCGTGACGGTTGTCGGCGCGATCACAGCTTTCTACGCAGCGATGGTTGCCTGCACACAGGTCGACATCAAACGCGTGCTTGCTTTCTCGACCATCTCGCAGATCGCTTTCATGATGGTTTCCCTCGGTGTCGCCCGACCGGAGTTCCACCACGGACTGGGCTATATGGCCGCTATGTTCCATCTGTTCACCCACGCCATGTTCAAGGCGTTGCTCTTCCTCTGCGCGGGTGCCCTCATCCATGCCATCGGCTCCAACGACTACACCGACATGCACGGCCTGCGGAAATACATGCCTGTGACCCACATCACATTCCTTGTAGGCTGTCTGGCCATTGCGGGTATCATACCTTTCGCCGGGTTCTTCTCCAAGGATGAGATTCTCACGGCAGTCTTCGGCCAGTCGATTTTCTGGTATATCTGGATGTCGGCGGTAGCCGGTCTGACAGCTTTCTACATGTTCCGTCTCTACTACCTCATTTTCTGGTGGAAGGAACACAAAGTGCATGAGGGACACCATGCTCCTCATGATCAGCCGTGGACCATGACCCTCCCGTTGGTCATCCTCGCCCTGATCTCATGTGTGGCAGGATTCGTCCCCATGGGCAACCTTGTGACATGGAACGGCCACCCGATGTTCGAGTCAGTCAACTTCTTCACCAACCTCGGCGCATTAGACTGGAGCGTGGCTTCGATCAGCCTTGCAGTGGCCATTATCGCGATCCTGATCGCCACCGTGATGTACAAGAAAGAGAACCCTCTCCCTGCAAAGATGAAGAACGCGCTGCCGCGCCTGTGGGACTGGTGTTACCACCGCTTCTACTGGGACGAGCTTTATATGTTCATCACCCACAAGATCATTTTCGGTTGCATTTCCAAGCCGATCGCATGGTTTGACCGTCATGTCATCGACGGTTCGATGGACGGCATGGCCTGGGTAACGCAGCGCATATCGTATGCCATCCGCGGACTCCAGTCGGGCAATATCCAGCTTTATGTCTGGATCTACCTGTTCGGGGTAGTCCTTCTCGGAGCGATCACCGCCATCTGTCTGTTCTGACCGACAGGTTCCGGTTCCTTACAGTGAAAATATAGTATAATAGAAATACAGAAACAGAGATGTTTTCAAACCTTCTGATTTACTTCGTGGTGATACCCCTGCTGATGCTGGCCGGTTTCGCCATCTGCAAAAACATCAGGCAGGTCCGCGCCGTAGCCGTCGCGGGATCTATCCTGCTGATGGGCCTGAGCGTCTGGGTGCTTTGCGATTACCTCGCCCTGCGCGCGGCAGGCAACATGGAGGAGATGCTTTTACGCGGGGAATGGACATGGTTCGAGCCGCTCAATATCAAGCTCGCCGTCGGAGTCGACGGAGTCTCGATCGCGATGTTGATTCTCTCCTCGATAATCGTCTTCGCCGGATCATTCGCCTCTTGGAAAATAGATGATGCACGCCACTTCTTCATGTGGCTCATACTCCTCTCGACCGGAGTTTTCGGCTTCTTCATCTCCATCGACCTCTTCACGATGTTCATGTTTTATGAGGTCGCCCTTATCCCTATGTACCTGCTTATCGGGGTCTGGGGAACAGGCCGCAAGGAATATTCCGCGATGAAGCTTACCCTGATGCTGATGGGAGGTTCTGCCTTCCTGATGCTCAGTCTTATCGGGATCTACTTCCATTCCGCTCCCGAGGGGAGCCAGCTCACCTGGAACATCCTTGAGATCTCGCAGAACGCCAGCATTTCGACCGGATGGCAGTATTTCCTCTTCCCGATGTGCTTCGTCGGTTTCGGTGTGCTCGGGGCGATGTTCCCCTTCCACACATGGAGCCCTGACGGTCACGCCTGCGCCCCGACAGCTGTGTCAATGCTTCATGCCGGAGTGTTGATGAAACTGGGAGGTTACGGATGTTTCCGCGTCGCCATGTATCTCATGCCCCAGGCCGCTAATGATCTGGCATGGATATTCCTCATTCTGACGGGTATCTCGGTAGTATACGGAGCGTTCTCCGCCTGTGTGCAGACCGACCTCAAATATATCAACGCTTATTCTTCGGTAAGCCACTGCGGCATGGTGCTGTTCGCCATCCTCATGATCAACACGACGGCTCTCACCGGAGCCATCATGCAGATGCTTTCCCACGGTCTGATGACAGCCCTGTTCTTCGCCCTGATCGGTATGATCTATGGCCGCACACATACGCGTGATATCCGTCTTATGGGTGGTCTGATGAAAATCATTCCCTTCCTCGGTGTCGGGTATGTCATCGCCGGTATGGCCTCGCTCGGACTTCCCGGTCTGTCGGGCTTCGTCGCCGAGATGACGATATTCGTCGGCTCGTTCGAGCATACCGACATGTTCCACCGCGTCTTCACAATCGTGGCATGCTGCTCGATCGTGATCACCGCCGTCTATATCCTCCGCGTTGTCGGCAAGCTGCTTTTCGGCCCGGTCCAGGATCCTCATCATGCCGAGTTGACCGACGCGACCTGGTGGGAACGCCTCTCTGTCGTTACGCTCATTGTAAGTGTGGCCGCGATCGGTTGCTTCCCCAACTTCTTCGAGAGCCTTATTCGTTTCACCTTCAGCCCCGAAATATTCCACGCCATCGGCCTCAACTGACAGTTGACGGCAGTTGTCACGGAAGAAACTAATTCTGACACATGGATTACTCTCAATTTTTGGCAATGAAACAGGAGATAGCCCTGCTTGTGGTTTTCCTGTTGGTATTCCTCTATGATACGTTCATGCCCCGAAAGGCGTTGGGCGCCACATCGGCGGTCACAACCACGCTTTTCCTCTTGTTCACCGTATGGAGCTTCATCTGGGGCGGTGTGGCAGGAAACGTAGACGCGTTTGCCGGGATGTATGTCACCTCCCCCGTATGCGCGATGATCAAGAACATTCTTAATATCGGTGTGTTGATAGTACTCGTGCAGGCAACCTCATGGGTCAACTCCGATTTCCAGAAGGTACGGCGAGGTGAGTATTACGAGCTGTTGCTTGTGACCCTCTTCGGCATGTATCTGATGATCTCAGCCCGTCATTTCCTCCTGTTCCTCATCGGTCTTGAATCCGCCTCGCTGCCTCTGGCCGCTATGGTCGCTTTCGACAAGAACCGTTATGAGAGCCATGAGGCCGCTGTCAAATATCTTATGACCGCAGTATTCTCTTCGGCGATATTCATGATGGGCCTGTCGTTTGTCTACGGGCTTTCCGGCTCGCTTTATTTCGAGGACATAGCGATGCAGCTCGGCTCACAGAGCAATACCATGCTGGTGGTGGCCCTCGCGTTTGTGATTTCCGGTATCGGTTTCAAGCTTTCTCTTGTGCCTTTCCATCTCTGGACCGCCGATGTTTACCAAGGTGCCCCGACTCCTGTCACTTCCTACCTGTCGGTTATCTCCAAAGGCGCGGCCGCATTCGCGTTTCTCGTGATACTCGTCCAGGCTTTCGGCCAGTTCTATAGTGAGGTATGGGAATGGATGCTTTATGCGCTGATTATCGCGACCATCACTGTCGGTAACCTCTTTGCCATCCGCCAGAAGAACATGAAACGCTTCCTGGCTTTCTCTTCCATATCCCAGGCCGGATATATCATGCTCGGCATTGTCGGATGCAATGAGATGGGGCTCGCTGCAATGATGTATTACATCCTCGTCTACATCTTCTCGAACCTCGCCGCCTTCGGCGTGATCGGTGCTATCGAGAACAAGACCGGCAAGGTAGAGATGACCGACTACAACGGCCTGTCGAAGACCAATCCGTGGCTCTCTTTCTCGATGACCCTGGCGATGTTCTCGCTGGCCGGTATCCCGCCTTTCGCCGGATTCTTCAGCAAGTTCTTCATCTTCACGTCGGCTATCAACCAGGGATCCATCGCGATCTACATACTGGTATTGATCGCTTTGATAAACACGATCATCTCACTTTACTATTATCTGCTGGTTGTCAAGGCAATGTATATCTCTCCCGAAGAACCGCAGATCGAGAAGTTCCGTTCAACATGTACCGAGCGGGTTAGCCTTTGGGTGACTGTGCTTGGCATAATCCTCCTCGGAATAGTAAGCTTCTTCTACGACTCCATTTTCAACGCCGCCAGTCTCTCCAATTTGTTTGGATTTATAGCCTGACGGTATTGAATCAATAAAAGCCCGAGGGGGCCTGCGCGGATAAGCGCAGGCCCCCTCGGGCTTTATCGGTAAGAAGATTGAGAGTCGAGGGGGACTTTTGGGAAACCGTCGCTTTGCTCCGGCACTGGACTGCCTTGGATGGGAAGGCATAGAAACAGGCATGAGGGGTAGCGGGGGAGCGTCGGAAGAGGGAAAGGGGAGAAATAGGAGAGAGGAAATGACGGGAGAGAGTAGAGAAGCTTAGCCCGGGCGTGAGGTGAGGAAGGTGTCGAGATCTTCGGATTTGGGGAGTTTGAACTTGGTGCGGAGTCGGTAGCGCGCCGAGTTGACTGATGGGCGGGAAATTCCGAGATAAACAGATATTTCCTCGGTCGTGTGTTTCAGGTAGAGGAGCATGCAAAGGAGTTCGTCGTTTGAGGAAAGAGCCGGGAACTCCTGCTTAAGGGAGGGAATGAATTTTGGATACAGGACATTGAACGCCCGGCGGAATTTACCTTCCTCCTGACCTGTTATGAGCTGCGGCGATGAGAGGATGGTGCTGTTGGAGTTCATTCCGGCAGACAAGTCCTTTTCAAGTGTGTCGACTCTTTCTGTCAAAAGAGTGTTGGATTGATTGAGATTCAGAAGTTCGCGTTCCTGCATGATACGTTTCTGATTGAGGAGCCTGTTGCGTAACAACAGGATTATCGAACACAGGACCAATGACACAAGAATCAACGAACCGATACTGTAGAAAAGAAATGACTCGTCGCGTTCCACCTCCAGTTGCAATGCGAGGATCGTGTTACGGTCTTCAGCGGTTTTCAAGTCATGCTTTACAATGGCTCCTATAAGTGCATTTGCCTTTTCGACTCGCAGGAAGGAGTCGGCCACTTGCTCATATTCCGGGAAAAGCTCGGCCATCTCATGATACATACCGTTGCCGGCATATGCCTTCATCAGTACCCCGTTGGCGGCATTGAGCAACTCAATATCCCCTTGCTCCTTGAATTCCTCCCGGGCTTTCCGCATCAGCGGCAATCCTTTGTCGGGTCGGCCTTGCAGGGTGTATCCATAGCCCAGAGAGAAATAACGGTTTGAAGGATCGATCTCATCGTAGTCAACAACCTGTTCGAGGGTCCGGACGCTCCACGCAACTGAATCAGGATTGTCGGCATAGGCTACCAGCATCAGGTATGCTTTTTCTCCCAATACCATTGCCCTTAATACATCCTTGTCGGCACGTGTAGGACCGTTATTGATGGCCTCAAGCGCCATGTCATAACAATGAGAAGCACTGTCCACCTCATATTCAAGTTGGTAGATATCGGCCCGAAACCTATAGACATCACTTAACATCAGCCCGTTTTGGCGTTTGCTCTCCGCTATCGCGCTGTCGCTGTATTCCAGGGCAGTTTCAGTTATTCCGAGCAAAGCGTAAAGCGACCCTATGTCGGCGAAGAGCTGGATCGCTCCCTCGTCGCGGGCAGAAATCGGTTTGGCCCGCAGTGAATCCTCTGCTTCCTTGTAATATCTTATGGAGGAAGCGTAGTCTCCGATCACGTTATAGAAGAATCCCATTTGCTCCAACACCTCGACAGGGTCATTATTCGATTCGCCGCGTCTCATCTGCTCGACAGCCTCTATCTGTTTGGCGATGAATTTTTCCGAAGGCTCTCCGTCGTTTCTCATTTTCCATGCCTGATAAGACAATGATGATGTATCAGGGTATACGGCACTCTCCGTATCCTTTGAAGCATTACTTTCAGAGCAAGATGATACTAATGATAACATCACAGTTATCGCGGAAACAATGATTGCCGAGAGTCTCATTTATCGCGTCGGATTAGGGTGTGGTAATTATGTACGGGTGAAAAAAGTCATTAAAAAAGCAGTGGGGTAAATTGGGGGCTTACACCGTGAGGATTTCCCGGTTTGAACCTTTTCAATACAAAATTAAATAAAATGCTTTAAAATTAATGTTTATTTTGTATGATTTTTACCCCCCCCGATACGAAATCTATTGTGTATCTATTGAATCTATTGCTAATATATGAGTCCGGAAAGTAACTTTGCACGCTCAATATGGCAATCTATAATCTACGAATCTTTGACCTTGCCTTTCGACACATGATTATTATATACAATCCGCCGGTGACATAGGCATGTAAAAAATCACATGATGAAACGAATCCTGCAAATACTGATCCTGTTGGTTTTCTCTTCCGGAGTGTCGGCCCGGACGCATAGCCCGTTCGCAGTCAAAACCAATTTGTTGTATGACGCTTTGTTGAATGTCAATGTCGGTGCGGAATTGCGTCTGGCCCCTAAATGGTCATTGGAGATCTCTTTCGACTATAACAACTGGAAGTTGTCAAATGGAAAGCAATGGAAACATTGGCTCATACAGCCGGAAGCAAGATACTGGTTAGGCGACAGCTTCCGTAAACATTTCCTCGCGACTCATTTGCTGGGCGGGGAATTCAATACTACCCTGGGCGGATACCGCAGACAAGGACATGCCTACGGAATTGGTGTCGGCTACGGTCATACATGGCGATTTGGCCGTCACTGGGGATTGGAAGCGGAGATCGCCGTGGGCTACGCGCGTTACCATTACGACAAATATCCCTGCGCCCAATGCGGACACAAGATAGCCACACGTGACCGTAATTACATAGGTCCCACCAAGGCGGCCGTCAACCTTGTTTATTATTTCGGAGGCAAGAAGAAACCGGTCGAGCTGCCGGCTCCGGAGGAGAACCCGTTTGTGGATCCCATGCCGGAGCAGGAACCTGTTATCGAGGTTCAGACGGCGGTTGACAGTTTTCCTGAATTTGACTTCCCGCTTGTCGAGATCCCCGACATTGATGTGGTGGCCGAGAATCTTGTAGGGGTGGCGCGCGTGGCCTTTCCTGTAAACAAGACCGGCATCGACCTCTCTTATGGCGATAATGCCCGTGAGATAGAATCCATTGTCGCCAAACTTGATTCGGTCAGGAATGACCTTGACATGGAAGTTACTTCAGTGACGCTTGTCGGCTATGCCTCCCCTGAAGGCCCGTATGACAATAATGAGAAGCTTGCCAGAAATCGGACCATCTCTTTGAGAGATCATCTCGTGAGTATGCGTTCAATAACTGACAGCCTGGTCTCAGTCAGATTTGTGGCTGAGGACTGGGAGGGACTGCGCAATGAGATAGCTCTTTCAGAGCTGTCCGACCGTGTTCAATTGCTGGAAATAATTGACGGCACGATGTCTCCCGACCGGAAAGAACGGGCTTTGAAACGGCATGCCGCCTCATGGCCGGTCATAGCCCGCGAGATGTTGCCTTCATTGCGCCGCACCGAATATAAGATCGAGTATGAACACCGATATAAGCCTGATGAAAGAGATGCCCTTCATGAGGTCAACCGGGCAATCCGGGATGGAAATACAGACTATGCCGCTATGCTTCTTGTCGATATCCCCTCGTCTCCTGAAGCTGATTATGCCAGAGGGGTAGTAGCTGCTACTCAACATCGGTATGAAGAAGCGCGTGCATGGTTCGAGCGCGCCGGATCGAGGGGTGTGAACGTGGCTTCCGAGGCAATTCATCAACTTGACATAAAAACAAGACATCAATAATCTATTTTTCTAATCAATATCCAGACAACAATGGAGAAATTATTCAAATCAATCCTGTTGGGATTACCCCTGCTTCTCCTCGGAGCCTGCTCTGCGGACGAGCCTTCGACCACGGAAAAGACTGACTCTCCGGTGGCCGGACAGACAGAGGTCAGATATCTGAAAGTCAATCTGGTCAATCCCGCCACGGAGTCAGGACGTTCCTCCCGTGCCATCGGCGACGGTGACAACGACTATGCCAACGGCACCCCGGAGGAGAACAAGATCCGCACGATAGACTTCTATCTTTATGACGCGGACAAGAACTATCACAGCCATATCCCCCTGTCGTTGACCACGGCTGTCGATCCCACTACGACAGGCGTGACCAATCCCTCGGTACATGGTTTTTATGAGACCAATATCCCCGTGAATCTTGTGCAGGGGGAGAAGATGCCGACCTATGTAATCTGTATCGTAAACGCTGTCAATGCCAGCTATTATGAGAACAAATCCATGATGGATGCCCAGAAAAGGCTTCTCGACAGCTTCTATAGCCCAGAAGACGGAGGTGACAGATATCTTGGCATGAACAATTCCGTATATTACGGCAGGGATGAGGTCTCCGGCCTTGACAACCAGTTGATAATGGCCACTCCGTTCGATACCAACAAGCTGTTGACCCAGACCGATCTCGACAATATGTCGGAGGCGCAACTCGAGGAGGTGACCATCGACATTTATGTCGAGCGTTATGCCGCCAAGGTCAGCTTCAATATCGCAGACGGGGCTGTCAAGGAATATGATGCCGGAAACGGGATCAGCCTCACTTTCGAACCCAAAGGGTGGGGGATGAACTCTTTCGAGAAATCATTCTACTTCCTGAAATCCTATCGCGCCACTTCCGACCTTGATCCGACCTACTCCACTTTCGAGGAGATGGATGCCATACTGTTTGCCGGTTGGAACCGTCCCGAGCATTTCAGGTCTTTCTGGACCCGGACTCCGGCGTATTACGACAACAACTACCCGATAGTCGCCGATGACATACTCGACGAGGCGGAATATCCTTATACGGTGTATTACTCCTCGTTCAATTCCGCTTCCGCAGCCGTAAACACATCGCAGTATGTCATGGAGACAACCTTGAAAGGCACACGTCTGACAGGTGCTGACATGCCCGAACAATATCTGCCTCTGGCATCCGTGCCATCAGTGGTGCTTGTGGGACAATACAAGATCAATGGCAACGCGACAACTTTCTATACCTACCAGAAGGATGACAATGGCAAACCGCAATTCTATTGTGCCAATGACGGTGATATCGCCGGATTAATGTCTATCCATGATCGTCTTATATCGACCCAGTCGATCATATTAAAGAAATCAGGCTCAGGATATGCGCCTGTCAGAGAGGCAGATCTTGCTCCTGGAGCCAATATCTTCACTGTCGAGCATCCCAGAAAAGATGTCCGCAACGGCTTGAAAGTCGGCGGTGACCTTGTCACCCTCCAGATCAATGCCGTAAACAGCGGTTTCTATTACTACGATTCCGAAGCGCAGTCATATGTGGAGATCAATTCTCCCGAGACCGTGACCAAGGCCAACCGTCTCCTTTACCAGAATCTCGGCGGCGCTCACGCCTATGTCAACGGAATGGCCTTCTTCAGCGCCCCCATACAGCACTGGGGATGGCAGCGCAGCGACAACGAGAATGCCACCAAGCCTTTGGCTGACTGGGACTGGAGCAAGATGCAGACCGGAGACTTCGGCGTTGTCCGCAACCATGTCTACACCATCCAGATCGACAATATCGCCGGGCTTGGGACCGGCATAATCTCCGCCGATGATCCGCTGCTGCCCCCTACCGACAAAGTAAGCTATGCGGTCAACATCCGTGTGAACATCCAGAAATGGGCCACATTGCCTACCCAGAAATGGGAGTGGTGATTTGTCCGGTGATGAATAATTGACCAATGAACATAAGACACCTGATAAGAAACTGCTATCCTGTGCTGGCCGCGCTCCTGCTGACCGGTTGCGTCACTGAAGATTTTCCCGAATGTCCCAACGACTATCGGCTGAAGATCGTTTTCGACCGCAACATGCTTTATGCCGACGCGTTTGCCCGACAGGTGAAGTCTGTCGATATAAAGGTGTTCGATCATGAGACAGGCCGGGAGGTGTTGCGTCATGAGGAGTCGGGAGAAGCATTGGCTTCAGGCGACTACATAGTGACGCTCCCGATACCTCCCGGCAGATATGACATCCTCTGCTGGGGCGGCATGGCCGGAAGAGATTCTTTCGACTATGCCGACCCGACAGCGGGTAGTCTTGAACACCAGAGCGTGACCCTTGATGCTCCCGACGGAACCAGCCGCCGCCGTCTCGACGATCTTTTCCACGGACTTGTCTCAAATGTCAGCTTCACAGATAACAATGAGACCGCGACGATGTCGCCGCAGACGGTTGTGATGAGTCTTACAAAGAATACCAACAGACTGAATGTCATATTGCTTAACCTTGACGGCTCTCCGATGGATGAATCCGGTTTCTCTATCCGTGTCACATCAGCCAATGGCGAGATGGCATTTGACAACACTACTGATGCCAAACGAGAGGTGGCATACATCCCCTGGCATGTCACTCCTGTAATCGCCGAGACAGATCTACCGGGGGTAGCTGTCCAATCTGCGCTGTCGGCCGAACTGTCGGTGGGGAGACTTGTAGACGGAGCTGTGTCGCGTCTCGAAGTATGGCGCGAGGCAGACGGCGAACGGATAATATCAATCCCCCTGGAAAGGAACCTGTTGCTTTACAAGGGGGAGTTCCATTCCTCCATGTCTGATCAGGAATATCTCGACAGGCAGGATGACTACACAATGACTTTCATACTTGACAAAAACAACAACTGGGATCGCGCCGCGATGATCTACATCAACAATTGGGCGACACTCCCGGTGCAGTTCCAGGAATGGTGAGACCGCTTGAAATATCGCTACGATGGCTGCTGTCATTGCTCATCGCTATGACAGTTGGCTCATGCTCATCGCCCGAAGAGGGGGATATTCCTCTCCCTGAACCGGGCGACGGCCGCGCGATAACCTTCAAGTTCAGAATACATACTTCAGACGGCTCCCCGTCACGCGCTCCGGGTGTGTGGGAGGAGGACGCCGTGGATATCGCCGAGCGAATCCTTTCCATCGAAGACTTACGCGTCCTGCTGTTCGACCAGAGCGGTGTGCTTCTGAAGTCTGTGATACCCTCATACCTTGATTACAAAGGTGGCACGACGGCCAACGACGGTTATTATACCCTCTCTGTGGCCTTCACTCATGATTATTTCGACAAATTCGCGGATGACGCGGATGTTCCTTTCACAGTCATGATCCTTGCCAACCTCCATAGCGCGGGAGGAGAGTATATCACTTATTCTCCCGGAGTTACCCGTGTAGCCGACATCGCTGAGTTTTTCAGGTTGTCACCGGAATATATACCGACTGCCACGGGTGGAATCCCCATGTATGGCATAAAAGGCTTTGTCCTTCCAAAGTCCTTGCTGACACAGGGACTGGATGCGCCCTCTGCCGGTGAGATCGATATGCTTAGGAGCCTGTGTAAGATCGAAGTCTCCGACAAGATCGCAAACTCTTCCGTATCCGCCGATGGGGAGAGATATCCACGCGTTACAGCGGTGGAGATGGTAGCATGGGCCGATCATGGCTATCTGCGGCCTGCTTTCGACGACTATCCTGCCGGACTGAAATATGCCAATATCCATCCGGCTCCTTTGACCGGGGAGCCTATGTCTGCCCTCCCTGCGGCAAACGGTCTCTATCGGTTGTATTGCCCGGAGGCGGCGACAAAAGATGTGAGGTTTCGCGTCACGGCGTTGCTTGAGCCGGGCGGTGAGCCGAGGCAGTTTGAAATCGGGCTTGAACGGTTCAGCGGAGAGATCGGCCGTGATCTTGTCCGTAACCACATATACAGGTTTGACGTGCACGCCCTGAACACTATCGCCGACCTGACCGTCACTGTCAGTGACTGGAACGTCAAGACAGACGAATTCGAGCTTGACAACATTGTCAGCATGGAGCCTGACGGATTCCTTGAGTGGGAATATGACAGCAGGGATTTCGCCGTCACCACAGAGACATATAACGGGACGTTGGAGGAACAGCTGTCGATATTGAACGGCTCTACCGCATATGCCACAGGGCGTTTCCACATCATTTCCCCGAAAGGCGCGACCTGGAAAGCGTATTTTATTCCGGGAGAGAACGGGGTGGATGCCTTTGAATTTGTGGATGTTGACCCGGATGGAAATCCCGTCGCCGCCAAAGTCTTCGCTGAAGGGCCGGTAGGGGAGGAGGCCGTCATCCGTGTGAGGGGAAAAGGCCTTGCCGATCCATATCGCCACTGGGCCGAACTGGTCGTGGAGGTGAGGACTGTCGACGGCAATATCATCTATGCTCCTTTGACATCCCGTATGAGTTCCCGGTTTATCATTTACCGGGAAAACAGGATGTGACCTACTGGTATTATATAATTTAAAAACAGCCACTGACATATGACAAGATACATACAGGTCATTATCGCCTCATTGATCGCCGTTTTATTGCTGGCCGGATGTGAGGACCGAAGTCCGAAGGGAGAACCTGACGCGATCCCCGGTGGATTCAGTCTTTCAGTGACTGTCCCGTTGGCCGGGTCGAGAGCTGCGGCAGATCCGCTTAATGAATACAAAGTGGAGTCGCTACATCTGTTTTTCTTCCGGGAGAAAGATCATGACGACTCCGTTAGCGAATATATGTATGACGTGATCGTCACTGACGGTTTCTCGTATGGCCGCGACATACGTCTTGCTTTTCCTGATGATTGCCTCCTTGATGGCGGACTGTTCGGCCCTGATGGTGACAGATGTCTGGTCTACGCGGTGGCGAATGTTGATGAGGCGGCTATCGGAGGCGTGAAGACTCTGACAGCTTTGAAAAACACGGTCATTAGTAGTGGCTTCGACAAGACCCGGATTCAGGACCGTTTCATGATGGACGGTACCGCAGTCATCACTCTCAACCGGGAAACCCGCCTGGCTACCGGGACGGTATCGTTGGAACGGGCGGCGGCCAAACTGACCTTGGCGGTCGATCTCCCTGATTGGATCGATGTTGTCCAGACCATAGTTGATCCTTTCGATGGCTCTACCCGGGAGGAGACGGTCCGTTATCATTCGAGGGGGAGCGAGATTCATCTATGGATCTCCAACGGGGTCATGAAATCGCCCCTCAACACCGCGCCGTCGGTGGTGGATGAGGAATCCCTGTATTCCAACGAGATATATTCGGCGGAGGGGATCGGGTCGGCGTTCCTCTATCAGCCGGCACAGCCAAAATACAAGTACACGCAGGAGATACCGTTTTACAGCTATCCGAGCAAGTGGGATCCGTTTTCTCCCAAAGGTAACTGTTTCCTGACTCTGGCAGTGCCATGGTATTACCATGACAAGACCGGGGCGACTCATAACGTCGTGACCTATTACCGGCTTAATGTGCAGCCCGCCAAGAGCGAGATGGCGCGCAACACTTGTTATGACATGCGCGTAACAATAAGCCGTCTGGGGGGAACATCCATCCAGACCCCCGTCGACATGTTGTTTGACTGGAACTACGCGATGGAATGGAATGTGCAGACCTTGCCGACTGACATTAAGGAGATACGGTACCTGCTTCTCAACAGCAATGATTATGACTCGAGGCTTGACGCTTACTCATACCGTATGGAGAACGAGAGGTCCATCTCGATCCCTTACAACTCTTCCCATCCCGTGGAGATCGAGTCGGTCTATCTTTCCTGGCGCGATTTCAAGGAAAACACAGACCGCAAAATACCATTGTCGCCCGCGAGTGGCAGTTATCGTTATTCGGATGTCGGGGCATACAATCCGGCGACAGATTTCGCCGGAATAACCGTTGATCCGACTGCCTCAACCATCGAATTGGCCCGCGACATATTCCATCTTGCCTGGGAGAACGGCAGGGCGGTCATCAAGGATGAAACGGCCCTCAACGCTTATACGTTCACTATAAGGATACGTCATACGGATGCTGATCCCGCTGATCCCGCATCACATGTCGAGATTGTCGTGACCCAGATACCGGCCATATATATAACGACCCAGCTTACAGCTTCAGGGACGCGGTTCATAAATGACAACAATACCACCTATGACTACGGAAACAGGTGGAATCACGATTACAGAGGTTATCTTAACAGCAATGCTCCTAATGATGCCACCCAGAGGCATTATTGGATCGGATCACGTCATGATGAAGCCGCTTATGTCAAGAACCGGAATACATACATACTGAGCCTGTCGAAGTTCTCCGAAGGTGATGACTACATCATCGCCGACCCGCGTACACGCGAAGTCGACAATCTGAATGTCAGCGGCTCATCTGCCGCTATGGCCGCATGGAGCATGGCGGACAGAAACAACAACCGGCTGCGCAACTATTATCCGGCTGACCGCAGTGCGGACAAGACACGATTCATCGCTCCAAAATTAAGAGTGGCATCACAATGGGGTGTCACTTACCAGCTTTACCGTGACGGAGCCGAGCGACGATGCGCCTCATATCAGGAGGATGGCCGTCCGGCCGGACGGTGGAGGCTTCCGACCGTGGCCGAAATCGAATACATATCACGGTTGTCAAACAAGCAGTATATCCCTTATCTGTTTGGATCGGAGGGTGCGACCGCCAATTACTGGTGTGCCTCGGGAGGGGTGGATGTCAACAATGACACGGAAAATCCGTCCGTGACCGTGGTGAGTGTCTCCTCCACAGACCGCCGGGCGGTCCGTTGCGTGTACGATGAATGGTTCTGGGGCTCAGACACGCTGACAAACAAACGTCAGTTTGTATGGGGAGACCGCATCCGCGCGCGTGGTGTGAAAACCAGATGATTTCAAAGGACGGTTATCTAATAGGAAATGGTTGAAATGAAAAAGATATTGGTATTCATATGGTTGCTTGGCATGATAATCCTGTCGGGTTGTGATGAACCTGCTCTTCCGGCTAATCCCGGCGTTACGGAATCGGATGCCCAAACGGTTGATCTTGTTGCAGGTGTCATGTTGCCTGAAATGAACTTTGCCGGAGAGTCAAGGGGGATGGGTGATGAGCCTACGGTGGAGGAGCTTCTCAACGATCTGCATGTCAATCTGTTTGTCTTTGATCCGTCGGGTGTTATGCTCCAGTTCATAGGGCCGGAGGATATTTCGGTGGTGGATATTGATCAGGTGAACAAAAGAGTCTACTTCAAGGTCAGCAACATATACAGCTCCACCCGGCCGCGCCGGCTTCATTTCGTTGTCACATCCGCCCCGGATCTGCATGATATCGCGGGGGGAGACTATATCTCGGCAATGGCGGGGGAAACGACTGTGATGCCTGCCCTGGTCGTGGCCGGTGACACTGACGCGTACTGGGGAATCAAGGAACTGGATTCGATAACCGAGGACATGCACCTCGAGGTGAAACTCATACGCAATTTCGTGAAACTGTCGGTGAGTAGCTCGGCGGATCCCGGGGTTTTCAAGCTCTTGGGCTACACGGTGGTCAATCGTCCAAACTCCGGGACTATAGCCCCGTATATATACCGCGACCATCTTTTCGCGTCGTTTTTCAATCCTGACAATGGGCTGCTTGATTACGATGAGATCATAGCACAGGGGTATATGGGTGTGAATCCGGCAGGAGGAGACCTCGACATGACATGTGTCACGGAGGAGGAGGTGCGCGCTGCACTCGACGTTTCGGAGGCGAAATTTGCAGGCGGCGATCCCGACACACCGTGTTACATATATGAGCGATCACAAAGCTCGATTACCTCCGCCGGTGGTGATGTGATGGTGACATACGTCATTGTGGCCGGTGAATACAAAGGTGAACGCTGTTACTACAAGATCGACATCGGTCGTGACAAGGATGGCAAATTCGGGTTTTATGATATGTTACGCAATTTCCAATATACGGTCTATATAACAGAGGTCGGGGGAAAAGGATCGCCGACCCTGATCGAGGCGATGAACGGCGCGGCTCACAACAACCTTTCGGCTTCGGTCGTGACCCGAGACCTGTTTTCGATAGGTTATGGAGGAGAAATGATAGAGGTCAGTTCGACCCGTGTGGTATTCACTGAAAAGACAACGGATTATTCGTTCAGGTTTCGATATACGACTCCCGAAGGGATGGCGTTTGACGCGTCGAAGCTGAAGATATATGATCTTGCTGATCCTTCTGTGGAATTTGACATGGGGGGAGTCTCGCAATTTTCGTCCAAGACTATCGAGTTGCCGGGGGAGGTCATAGAGACATCTTCTCTTTCCAAGAACGCAGACGGATGGTATGTGCTGACATTGTCGACACGTGATCTTCCGGCTGACAGCCGGCGTTATGAGCAGAATTTAAGGATCTATTACAGTGGAGGGGTTGCCGGGCTGGGTAGGTCTGTGACCTTCATGTTGAGGCGTCCGTGGGAATTCAGTCAGGTTACAGCCACCTCTCCGGGAGTGTCGATAAGAGATGTTTTTTCGATAAGTTTCAATCTCCCTTCCGGCCTGGCCCGGACTTTGTTTCCTCTTGTCCTGACATTCGAGAGTGACAAGCAGAACATCTATGCCGCCGGCGGTTCCCCGCTGACTGTCGCCACGGGTAAATCTGCTTTTTCAGGAGCGACCACCGACGAGGTGATTTCTTATGAGTGGAGATTGGATTGGCGGGAGTATTCCCCGGCCGACGGTATAGAAGGGGGGATGTTCACAGCCACATTCAATATGAACACATCTTCTGTGGAAGACAGAGCCTATGATACATCAAAGATAGACAACAGTGGGATTGTAGGCCGAGTGCCGAACAATTCCGCCGGAAATTTCTGTGTGAGAATCGCCAACAAAGGACAACAATATATTCTGCCGTATTATGTCAATGTCAGACGCGATTAGCCTTTTGGCTTTTGGATTGGTTGTCACCGCCTGTGGTGGATCAGCTGTCGGCGGTGTGGCCACAGTGGAAGAAAAAGTTCATGCTGACACTGCCGCGGAGACAGTGGATGGCAGTCTGCTTGCGGATCATATATTGCATTTCTGGGACGATGTTGATGTCAAGGATCTTGATGGTGACCAAAAAGAGCAGATGATCGTGGATTTCCTGTATGTCATGGGGCATGTCGACAGCATAGTCCGTGTCGGCGGTTGGGAATGCCTTGATTCGGTTTTGGCGTCTGACGGCCCTGACAAGTTGGTGGTCGAATATCTCGGCGAACCGGGATCTCCTCTTTATTCTCCGCGCATACTGGAGGAGTATCTTGTATGCATGACAGCCGGCGAACCGGCCGGGAAACATTCGGCGCGGCGTGAACGCGCGGCTTTTTTGCTGGAGAATGTGAGAAAGAACAGTCCGGGGGAGGTTATCGCCGATCTTGTCTTGGAAAGAGATGGCGAAGCTGTCTCGATGAGAGAGATGATAAAAGGCCTGGCAGTGGCGGATAATATTATGCTGCTGTTCTATGACCCTGATTGCGAGACATGTGAATACCTTATCACACGTCTTTGGAGCGCCGGAAACCGGACCGATACGATTGTCGCCGTCAGTGTGACAGACCGGTCAAGACCGTTGCCGTCAGGATGGATATCCGTCACTGTGGCTGACCCGGATGAGCTTGATGACCTGTTCTGGCTGCCGTCGCTCCCATCGGTCTACATTGTCGACAGCAAGGGGATAGTGGTAGCCAAGGATATCCCCTTTGGAATATAGAAGCCAAAGAAGCCATCTGAATCATAAAATCGGGATTCAGATGGCTTCTTTCATATCATTCCGCCTGAGAGCGGAAGTAGGGGATGTCCGGTCACATGACGATCACTTTGGTGGCATTGCGACCGACGGTAACAACGTAGACTCCGGCCGGAACGGTCACTGTCTGTTGTGGAGCGTCGGAGGTGTGGAATACGCGTCCGTCAATACCATGAACAGCGACTTGGGCGTGGAGCGGATTAGCAATCATAATTTCGTGGCCTATTACGCGTACTGATGAAGCCGCCGATGAGGACTCGATACCGTTGATGCCGGATTTGCGGACGGTGACAGGGAGGCCTTCGCCGGGAACGGTCTCACCATGAGTGCATACGGTAGTGATATGATAGGTGTGGTCTCCTTCAGGTACATCCGGGTCTGTATATTCCGTCGCGGTGATCGGCAATTCGTTTAGCTTCTGCCGGTTGCGGTAAAGATTATAGCCTATGATCGTGACAGATGGCTCTGACGCAGCCGGAATGTAAGTGATGTCGTCGAGCAGGAAAGCCACCTTGCATTCCGAGACATACCCGATGGCGAAATATCTGGCTCCTTCGGGGAGAGTAGCTGAATATTGGGTCCATTCAGCGGAAATCTCGTCATATGTGCCGTCATCAGCATATTGGAATTCATCGATATTGTCGCTGCCTGTCGAATACATTACCGTTATGTTCTCCAGATAATAGTCATCATAGCTCTTTCCCCAGAAAGTGATGGCCTGGGCTTCCCCGCTAAGTTCCGGGGAGATAACCCAGTCGTCATTGTAATCATCATTGTAGACTGCCATCAGGTACTTGCTGCCGGAATGGGCCGCGAAAGAGCTGTCGAGACCGGCGTTGTCGGTGACGATATAGGCGATATCCTCCGTGCCGTCGAGATGGGGGATTTCAGGCGCAAGTTCCATCGGATTTGCGGGCGCGCCGTCGAGGCTGACAAACTTCCAGTCACCCGCGCCATCGATCGCCCAGGGGGTATAGCTTTCGAAATCATCCGTTACAGCTTCGCCGGGAGCGGATGCCGCCAAGACGGGAGCGACCCAGCTCAAAGCGACATTACCGTCGGCGACTTCGGCGGAAAGACCTGTGGCGACAGGATTGTCGAGAAGGCGGAGAGTGGTGTTGACAACAGAAGTGGTGTTGTCATCCGGGTTCTCGTCATCGGCGTACACGACTACGGCATGGTATTGCAGGGTAGAGGGATGGAAAGGTGAGAGGATCTCCTCGAATTTCACTTCCAGGCTTTCACCTGCGGGAAGACTGTCGATATGTTTAGTGTCGGTTTTCTCGCCGTTGCGGAACAGTTCGACATCGAAGGCGGCTTCCTCAGATCCTGTGTTCTCTACCGATACTATGATCTCGGTAGCCGATCCGGGATTGATCTCCGGCTCGACTGTGATGCCCGAGGCTTTGATATCATGAGCAGCCTGTGAGGTGTCGACCTTGAGGTCGCGTATTCCGATACCGGCTTTGTCCGCGTCACTGCAGGCATGGAAGCCGATGTAGTAGACACCTGTCTCCTCCACGGAGAAGCTTGTGGTCTCGGGAGTTGGGACTGCTGATACGATTCCTTTTGGAGCGATGATTGTCTGGGTCAGCGCTTCCGCTGCGGGGGCTTTGCCAAGATATACTCCAAGGCGTTCCTCGTAATCCTCGCTCTGGCACATAACATTGAATGTCAAGGAATAACGCTTGCCGGCCTCGAATCGCAGCGGAGGGGTGACAAGCCAGTCGTCGGCGTCAGATGAAGAGGAGTAGGGATAGCAGGCCACGGCCACAGACTCGTCTGTGGCTTCGATATACCAGTCATATTCGCGGTACCATTCGGCGCGGTCGTTGTTCGCGTCAATGACAGTGTAGTCTGCCATTGATTCCTCATCGGTGAAATCATGCGAGTATGGCAACGGCATGTAACCGAGCCTCCAGATATTGGAGGTGACGGCAAGCATCGATACCCCTTTGTATGTGGCTCTAACCTCGTAGCTGTAGATCGTGAGGGTCTGGGGCATTTCTACCGCGTCGGTGATGGAGGTTTCGGCTGTTTCCCGGGCGACGATCTCATTGTCAGGGAGGCGCGTCACGGTATATCTCACAGCTTCCGGATCGTAGTATCCGCCATTCTGGCTACCGGCCGGGGCATCCCATGTAAGGTTGAATTTCCCGTCGGAGTATGTAAGGTTGACATTGGTTATCGCCAACGGCAGGTCTTCCCCTATCCACATCGATTGCTTTACCTTGGGGCTTTTGCCGACGGCATTGGAGAGCACAAGTTCGATCTCATAGTTGCCGGCTTCGGGAAGGGTGACTTCAAAAGAGGGGGTAGCTCCGAAAGCGGTTTTCCCTTGTCCGATCAAAGATCCGTTCGCACGTAGGGTGTATGAAACCTCCCCTTCGGCGGGATTGCCATCAAAAGTTGTCGCGGGGACTGTGAATTGCGCGGTCCCCGTCAACGATCCGTTGACAAACGTAAGCTTAAGGTCGGTGGGGGCGGCCGGAGCGCCATCCTCGGCTACAGGCCCCGGAATATACATTCCTCCGACAGCTTCCCCGTCGGCGAGGTCATACAGTTTCGTGGCCGTGCATGACGGTATGTCGATGGCGTAGAGCGAGCTCTGGTTCTTGACATAGTCGACCGACGGATCTTCGACTGTATTCGTGACCACGACATAGAATATTCCTGTCCTTGGGTCGATCGCGCCGGACGAACGGCGTGAGGCTGTCACTCCGAGATTGCCAAGAAGAGTGGTCTGGCCATTCTCTTTTTTCACTTTGAACAGATCTCCGGTCATGTCGACTGCGTAGAGATTGCCTCCTTTGTCGACACTGCAGGCGATCCATGGAATATCTATGGCCGCGATCTCGAAACGTTCGCCGTTTGTGACATCAAGTGTCCCGTAGACATATCCGTCTTCGGAGTCATTGTTGAAACAGCCGTAGACTTTTGCTGTCAGCGGATCGTAAGTCATGTCGGTGGCGACGGCCCCGCTGTAACCGTCGGCAAGTGACTCTATCTCCTGCCAGGTGTCAGGATTGAATATGTAATGGGTTACACTGGTCCATGACCCGAAATCCATTTCAGATGTGCAGAAATAGAAATCGTCGGTCATAACACCTCCTCCACTTGCGTCAAGATATGGATCCTGCATGACAAGCTGACGGTCATAACCCGACGGGGAGAACCGGTACATTCCGATCTCCTCGAACTGCGCTTCTTTCCATGAGTTCGCGCTGTAGACAGACGCATAGATTTCTGCGGGAGGGGTTTGTTGCCGGGCTGTCACTCCGATGATGCTTCCCGACGTAGCCAGTACAGCGGTCAGGAGGATCCGAGATGGGGTAATGCTCATAATTGGTATGATTAGTGTTAAGTAACTGTTCAAAATTATTTTATATTAACCGATCTCATTATTTCAATGTTTTCCCGGTGGCTTTTTGGTGTCTTTCCATCTCGTCGTTAATCGTGTAGCTCGCTACACTCATTCCTCCTTGATGAAAATCCCCTCAAAAATCCCCTCGGCAAAACATTAAGATAATTTTGACCAGTTACTTATAAAAACAAAGACTGGTTATTGGGGTAAAAGATTCAAGCTGGCATGTGGGAAATATGCCGGGAGCAAATATACGGAATTTTTTTTGTAATTTATGGACATTATTTTGGAAATGTATTGAATAAATGTTAACTTTACCGCGCAAGGAAAAATATGGCAAAAAGAGAGCCAACCTATATGTTTTCTTTGCAAAATGACATCATTTTTGTTGCTTTGTTGCCACAAATCATTGCGTAGATTTCGTGGATGTTGCAAAATTGTGAGTTCACCAGCCACTTCAATCACTAATCATATTTCCCATCTAACAATTACATTATGGTAAAAACGTTATCGTTTCTGCTCTCGAGTGTGATGACTCTCGGGATTGCCATGTCGGCGACTGCCGCGCCTCTGGCGCAGACCAGATTCGCGTCGGATGACTCCCGGAAATCACCAGAGACATCGCGCGCCGTGGCTTCGGGTGAAAACCGTGGCTTGAGTCTCGCAAACGGGGTCAAGAGGATTTCCACTCCGGCTTCGCAGGCT
The DNA here is from genome assembly GCA_021772015.1 of Prevotellaceae bacterium. GTDB lineage: Bacteria > Bacteroidota > Bacteroidia > Bacteroidales > Muribaculaceae > UBA7173. The sequence continues at coordinate 85,648 of JAETNS010000003.1, forward strand.
TTTACTCTCCCGGCCTCACCGGTCAGGATGGCAAACGCCAAGGCGTTGCGGTCAGCCACTACGGCAAGCCGTGTGTCAGCATCTCTCAATGTCTATGGTACTGTGATTTACAGTAGCACCTGGACTCCAACAACAATGGACATCGGCGTTTATAAGTTGCCTGTGTCAATTGGCGGAGGCTTCTCGCAATGTTTGTTCAATACACCATCGCCCCAATACAGTTTTTATGACGGGGAGGGTAAAGTTTACACAATGTATGAGGTTGCTTATGGCAGCTATGTCATGGGATATGACCTTTATGTGTATGACACAGCCACCAATGGGCAGATCGACCTTATAGAATGGGACGATATACCTCTGAAGGCAACTGATGTGGCTTACGATACCACTACCGGCCGTGTCTACGGCTGTTTCTCCGGGGATTATTACGGAGAGATATATCGTCACTGGGGCTATCTTGACCTTCAGGCAAGAAAAGTCGTGAAAATTGCCGATATGGATTTTTCCTTCAGGGGGATAGCCATTGATAAGTTCGGGCAGGCTTATGGAATCGACCTAAATGGAATCCTTTACAAGATCAATAAGGAGACCGGAGAAATGGAGGTCGTGGGGTCTACTGATTGTCCGTCACTTTATTATATGAGTTCCGCGGCCTATAATGACAAGGACAACACTATCATACTGGCGTATTGCAATGATGCCGAGGCGGGTCTCTGCGAGATCAATCCTGCTACGGCAGAGTCTGCCGTCATCTCTGAATTCGAGCATGGAGAAGAGGTGGTCGGAATGTATATCCCCTTCCAGGCTCCCGACAAGGCCCCGGCCGCGCCGACATTCTCTGTGACGTGTACAGACGGATCGCTTGACGCGGAGTTCACGCTAACGCTTCCTACAGAACTTTACGACGGCACCGACGTTGCCGGTACTGAAATGGGATACAAGATCTATGCCAATGGTGTGGAAATCCTGAGTGGCAATGCGACAGCCGGCGCTACCATAGAGACATCGAAAGCTATGGATGAGAGCGGCATGATTGCTTTTGCCGCTGTCGCCACCAACGATGCCGGAGAGTCAAACCAGGCCAAGGCTTCATGCTATATTGGTAAAGGCACGCCCGATGCGCCCCGAAATGTTAACCTCGTTTATGCCGACGGGAATTTCACGGTCACTTGGAGTGCTGTGACAGCATCCTCCGACGGCGGTTATCTCGATCCCGCCGAGGTCAAGTATGACATCGTTGACTCAGAAGGAAACGTGATTGCCTCTGATGTGGCCGGTGAGAGCTGGACGAAACCTCAGGCTGCTCCGGAGTCGTTCACAGGCTTCAGCTTCGGTGTGGTAGCCAAGTATGACACAAAGATCTCCAGAACCGTGATGTCAAACACCGTTTATCTCGGTCATTACAATGCACCCCTTGACATGGACATGAAGAGCGAGGATCTCTTCAACCAGCATTCGATTGTCGATGCCAACGGAGACGGCAAGACCTGGAAGTTCACCTCCTCGAAAGGTACCCTATATTCTTATAGCAACAGCAAGACTGCCGATGACTGGCTCTTCTCGCCCGCTATTTACCTTGAGGCAGGCAAAGCTTATGACTTCGCAGCAGTGGCACGGGCTTATGGCGACAAATACCCTGAAAAGATTGAAATAAAGATGGGTAGCACTGCTGATGCCAAGTCAATGACAGTCACTTTGGTGGAGACAACCACTCTTGGCGGATCTGACATGACAATGGAAGCTCCGATTGTTCCCGCAACTACAGGGGAGTACTATATCGGTTTCCATGCTGTTAGCGATCCCGGCCAGTGGGATCTCTACCTTTCCCGTTACACTGTTTCCGCTCCTTACGGCGCGACGGCTCCTGATGCTGTCACCGATCTCCGTGTTATCCCCGATATCAAGGGCGACCTTAAGGCTGTCATTGAGTTCAAGACTTCGGCGTTGAATGTTGTAGGCAATCCCTACACAGGCAAGATGACTGTCCGCGTGCTTCGCGATGGTGAGCTTGTGACCGAAAAGAGTGTTGATGGCAATACCGCCCTAAGCATAGAGGATCAGGTTCCCGCTGCCGGAAGATACACATATACCATTGAATCGCTCACTACTGCCGGAGAGAAGGGGCGCAGCGTCTCCGCGTCTTCATATGTAGGCCCCAACCTGCCTAATCCGCCCGCCTCTGTGAAAGTGGTCGAGAATCCCGCCAAATGTGGTGAGCTTACCCTCTCATGGCCCCACGCCACGGAGGATGTCGACGGCAATCCGCTCTATGAGGCCAATCTGGCTTATAATATCTATCTCTATGACAATGAAGCTGAAGGCTGGAAGCTACTCAATGAGCAGCCTGTTGCCGATCTCACTTATACTTTCCAGGCTCAGCCGGAGGATGCTCCCCAGACATTTGTGCAGATAGGGGTTGAGACCGTCAATCGCGGAGTCGCAGGCGAATATCTGGCCGGTGCCGGGCTTGTGCCTGTCGGGCCTGCCTATAAGCTCCCTGTGGCCATGAGCTGTGTGGATGATGTGGCGAACTATATCGTCGGAATCGATCCTTGGGATGGCTGTGAGTTTGGAATGAAGGCTGATGGCGAGATGAGTTCAGTCACTTCACAGGATGGTGACGGCCAGTTCTTCTACGGTGAGCGTGTAAGCTCAAGCGCCACTCTCGGCACGGGCAAGGGCCGTGGCGACTTCATACTTGGCAAGATCGATCTCGCCGAGGCTGCTCATCCGGTGTTCTCTTTCTATACATGGAAAATCACCGACACCGACAAGACCAAGCTTGAAATCCTTGTCATATGTGAAGGAGAGGAATCTCTGGCGGCAACAATCGATTACGCGGAAGACACCGATAATCTCTGGACAAAGAAGGTGGTCGAACTGGAGGCGTATCGCGGCAAGACCATTCAGCTGATTATCCGTTATCACTCTGACGGACTTGTCTACTGCTTCTTCGATAATATGAAGATTGTGGATATGCCCGATTATGACCTTGGAGCCGTGTCAGTGGCCGGCCCGAAGAGCGTAGTAGCCGGAGTGCCGTTCGAGGTTCAGGCTGTCGTGGAGAATGTGGGCCGTCTTGAGGCACGGAACTTTACAGTCGAGCTTCTTGGTAATGGCGAAGTGGTGGATTCCAAGGCTGTCGATGCTCTACCGGCAGGTGAACAGGCTACCGTTGCCTTTGAGCAGACGATCTCGATGGCCGGCGAGAAGTCGGTGGAATACACCGCCCGTGTGGTCTATGACGCTGATCTCGACCTTAGCAACAATGTCACTCCTGTTTCTGTGACTGTCACCCGCCAGGAGAGCACGTTGCCCACTGTAAAGAATCTCGTAGGTGAAGCAAAGGATGAGGGTAATCTGCTTACATGGGATGCCATCGTGAATGAAGAGCTTCCGTTTGATCCTACATTCGAGTCGTTCGAGGATTACGAGCCTTTCTGCAAGGAATATGAGGGATGGACATTTGTCGACCGTGATGACCGCCCGTCGGGAAATCTCGGAAATATCGAAATCCCCAACTATGAAGGCACCGTCGACCATCTCGCGTTCATGGTGATTGACGGATCCCACGAGAATTTCTCCAGCACCGCTTATGCCAAGGAATACCGTGCCGCCAGCGGCAACCAGTATCTCGGCTCGATCTATGCTATCGGTGATAATCCTCAGCAGCTTGTACCCTCCGATGACTGGGCCATTTCTCCCGAGCTCAAGGGTATCGCCCAGACTGTCACCTTCAAAGGAAAGAACTGCTCGATCAACTACAGTGAGTTGATCCAGGTATGGTATTCGACCCGGAATTCAGTTAATCCTGATGACTTCGTACAGATCGAGGAATTCAACAATCCGGGTTACAATTACCGTGTGGTCCGCACTGACGGCTGGGGTGAGTTCTCGTTCGATCTTCCCGAAGGTGCGCTTCGTTTCGCCATCCGCGTTGTTTCAGATGACGGAATGATGTTCATGCTCGATGATGTAGAATACCTTGCCGCTGATGCTACCATCGGCCTCGAGATTGTAGGATACAATGTGTACTGCGACGGCCTGAAACTCAACAACGAGCCTGTCACCACCAACACCTACACTCATCCTGTTGAGGACACCGCCGATCACATGTATCATGTGACAGCGGTCTACAACCGTGGTGAGTCTGAGGTTTCCAATGCAGTGACCATCGCCAAGTCCGGCATTGATGACATATTTGCCGCCGGTGCTGTCAAAGTCTTTGTCGAAGGGAAACAGATCATCGTCAGCGGAGCCGCAGGCAAGACTGTCACGATCGTATCCACCGATGGCAAGACCTTGTACAACGCCGAAGGCAACGCCCGCGTCAATGTCCTCTCCGGCATCTACCTCGTCACCGTCAACCGCTCGACCGTCAAAGTCGTAGTCCGCTGACCCTTGTAATTCCTATTTGATCATAGGGGCCATCAGCCCCTATGATCCCCGATAAAACCAGCGCCCCGAAAGCCTTGAAGAGCTTCCGGGGCGCTGAACTATTTTCCAAACTTCCAAAAAGAACAACAAAGATTTATGTTCTTTCTGTTCCTTTGTCTGTCTTTATAATCAAGAATTGCGTCGTCTCTATAGTTGTTCCTTTATTTTGGAAGGATTTGTAAAGCCCACGAGGGGATGTCCTTGACATACTGTTTTATTAACTTTCCATCACCCATCCGAAACAAAAGTTGAGCTTCTGCATCCTCTATAGAGTTGTCATAGATATAGAGCCGGTCAACGTATGGTGCAAGAGCTATACAGTTGGCAATCGATTTGTCGTAACGAGATATGATTTTGGGAATGGGTACATCGTGGCCGCCATTTAACACTCGATTTGCGACGCGCTTTGCGTTGATTGCCGGAGATTCAGTTGATACAAAAAATAGTCTTATAAAGAACCCGATGTCTTTGGCACGAAGGATATAGTCGACCTTGTCACTGGCGGACATGACAGTCTCAAAGATATGACTCTTTCGCTTCCTAAGACATCTTTCACGCCAATCCGCACAATAGTTAGCTGCTCTGATTACAGATTCAAGTTTGTTCCAATCTCCGAATACATCACGAGCTACATTGTCAGGATTAATGTATTCTGAATCCTCTAACCATTTGTGATGGAGAATTTTTGAAGTCACTGAAGTCTTGCCGGACCCGTTAGGCCCTGCAATAACAATCAGAACAGGGCGGTGTTCACTTGTTACCATTGCGAAGTCGATTTAGTGTATTCTCGACTTGTATACGAGCGTTAGTTGTTGCGGTCTCGATTCCGGCAGCCACACGCTCGGCAGCCCGGCGGGAATTTTCACGGGCATCCTCGGCAACCTCGCGCATGATCTGGGCCATGCGCTCGTCGCCCGGTTCCTCCATCGAGGTCAGCCTGTAACTGTTCATTTCTGCATCAGACATCGTCTTTAGATTTTAGTTGTCAGCTTCAAAGTTACAAAAAATAAGGCTGCACACCAATGGTTTATTATAAAAAAACTTTTGGTGCGCAGCCTGTTCTGTGAATAGTCTGTGTTGTAATCCGGATTCCTATGGTGGAGTTATCCGGCAGTTTTGTTTCGGATTATGCGGGAGTCCACTTGCAGCGGACCGGGGAGACGATAGCTCCCTCTTTCTTGAGCTCGGCGAACGCCTTGTCGACCACTTTGCGGTCGAGTCCGGTAAGTTCGGCAACTTTTCCTGCGGCTACCGGTTCTCCGGCTTTGCGCATGGCATCCAGTACAGTCTGTTTTTCGTCCATTTTAAAAAAAGGTGTTTTTAAGAGATCGTCTAAAGTCTTTTGGAAAAATTTTAGAATCTCTAAAGATAAAAAGCCAACGGCGGAGTCGCTTGCGCTGTGACCGCCGTTGGCAAGTATGGTATGCGGTGTATTGTGTTGGTTACTTCACTTCCTCGAAGTCAACATCGGTCACATGGTCGTCACCGCCGGCCGACGGACCTTGCTGGGCTCCGGGGTTGGCTCCCGCGCCGGGATTGGCGTTGGCCTGAGCCTGTGCCTGGGCGTTGAGGATGTCCTGCTGGGCTGCGCCGAATGTGGTCTCGATTTCCTTGATGGCTGTCTCGCATGCGGCGACATCCTGTGCCTTGTGGGCATCTTTCAGTTTGTTGACAGCTGCCTCGATTGCTGCTTTTTTGTCGGCGGGAATCTTGTCGCCAAGCTCGGAGAGCTGCTTCTCGGTCTGGAAGATGATAGCGTCGGCCTTGTTGAGGGTATCGATGCGCTCTTTCTCTTTGGCATCAGCGGCGGCGTTAGCCTCTGCCTCGGCTTTCATACGCTTGATCTCTTCGTCGGTCAGGCCGGAAGAGGCTTCGATACGGATGCTCTGCTCTTTGCCGGTAGCCTTATCCTTGGCAGACACGTTCAGGATACCGTTGGCATCGATCTCGAAAGTGACTTCGATCTGAGGTATGCCACGCGGTGCGGGAGCAATGCCGTCGAGATGGAACTTGCCGAGGGTCTTGTCATCCTTGGCCATGGGGCGTTCGCCCTGGAGGACATGAATCTCAACAGAAGGCTGGTTGTCGGCTGCGGTTGAGAATGTCTCGCTCTTGCGGGTCGGGATGGTCGTGTTGGCTTCGATCAGTTTGGTCATCACACCGCCAAGGGTCTCGATACCGACCGACAGAGGCACAACGTCGAGAAGAAGCACATCCTTGACATCACCGGAGAGGACTCCTCCCTGGATAGCTGCGCCGACGGCAACGACTTCGTCGGGATTTACACCCTTTGAAGGCGCTTTGCCGAAGAATTTCTCCACGATCTGCTGGATGGCGGGGATACGGGTCGAACCGCCGACGAGGATTACCTCATTGATGTCGGAAGCTTTGAGGCCTGCATCCTTCAACGCCTGTTCGCAGGGAGCGATGGTGGCATTGATGAGCTTGTCGGCAAGCTGTTCGAATTTAGCGCGGGTCAGGGTCTTCACAAGGTGCTTTGGAATACCGTTGACCGGCATGATATAGGGAAGGTTGATCTCGGTGGAAGTGGTCGAGGAAAGCTCGATCTTGGCTTTCTCAGCAGCCTCCTTGAGACGCTGGAGAGCCATAGGATCCTGACGGAGGTCTACACCTTCATCTTTGAGGAACTCGTCGGCGAGCCAGTCGATTATCACATGGTCGAAGTCATCACCACCAAGGTGTGTGTCGCCGTTGGTCGATTTCACTTCAAACACGCCGTCGCCAAGTTCGAGGATGGAGATATCGAATGTTCCGCCTCCGAGGTCGAACACCGCGATCTTCTGATCCTTGTCGCTCTTGTCGAGGCCATAGGCGAGGGCTGCGGCTGTAGGCTCGTTGACGATACGTCTTACGGTAAGACCGGCGATCTCGCCGGCTTCCTTGGTGGCCTGACGCTGGGAGTCATTGAAATATGCCGGAACGGTGATCACGGCTTCCTTGACTTCCTGGCCCAGGTAATCCTCTGCGGTCTTCTTCATCTTCTGGAGAATCATCGCGGAGATTTCCTGCGGGGTATATTCACGCCCGTCGACTTCGACACGGGGTGTGTTGTTGGCCGAGCGGACAACCTTGTAAGGCACGCGCTCGATTTCTTTCTGTACCTGATCGTAGGTTTCACCCATGAAACGTTTGATTGAGTAGATCGTTCCCTGGGGATTGGTTATGGCCTGACGTTTGGCAGGATCACCGACCTTGCGCTCGCCATTCTTGTCGAAAGCCACCACGGAAGGTGTGGTGTTGCGTCCTTCAGAGTTGGGTATTACGACCGGATCCTTGCCTTCAAGGACGGCCACGCATGAATTGGTCGTGCCTAAGTCGATGCCTATGATTTTTCCCATAGTTGTATAGTTTTTATGTTGTTGTTTCAGTTGTGTAAGATGGGGAAAAGGGGGTGAGACTGTCACCGGTTTCTCCGTTGCGATTCATTAATGAAACAAACATTGTGCCAAAAAGGTTGCTGCCGACAGGAAAAATCAGACAGCAACCTTAAATAGTGGCAATTAAGCTATTAAATTAAATGGGAAAGTGATATTGAAGCCTGACAGGCCTGTGTCGGTCATGTCAGTCGCATTGTGTCAGGTGAAGAGGTCGCGCAGGCGGTTGCCGACCTTTTTGTGGAGGGGGAGAGCGTTGTCAGGGGCGACACGGTTGATTTCCGGACCGGGGACATCTATCTGGCATGTCGGCCTGGCAGGCTCGGGGATTGATGGCCTGACAGGCTCGATTTCTTCATTCGGGGTCATCTCGCCTACAGCGGAGGCCTGACGCGGGGCATCGGCTACTCTGACGATGATGGCCGTGTTGTTGTCGGATGAGTCCTTGCTGACATTGGCCAGGGCGGCGAGCTTCTCCTCATCAGTGATCGCGGCCGAGAAGAGGTCTGTCAGGTATTGGTCATCGATCTGATGGACTACACCGTCGGTACACAACAGGAAGTAGTCGCCCGGCTCGATGTCAGTAAGCATGATGACATCCGCGGCTGAAGGCTCCGCTCCCGGTTCGGCGTAGCTCATGCAACGGGTGATGACATTCCCTTTCGGATGGTTGATAGCCTCCTCCGGCGTGAGATTGCCGGCATGGACCAGCACATTGACCAGGGAATGGTCGCTGGTGCGGTAGAGTATTCCGACCTTGGGCCTGATCTGGTAGACCCGCGAGTCTCCCATATGGGCCACGATGGCATTGTCTGCGTTGAAATGGAGGAACGTCAGGGTCGTGGCCATGTCGGAGCCACGTTCACCGATGGCTTTAAGCAGCCGGTGATAGGCGAAGCTGATCGCATCACGGAAAGAACGCTGGGTGAACTCATAGGCGGGATTGGCATAGCCTGCCATGAAATCTGCGAATGCCTTGCAGACGGTCAGGGAAGCCACAGCTCCGTCGGCCTCGCCACCAACTCCGTCGCAGACTAAGAATGTACGCGCTCCGGGAGGAGGAAAATCCTGGTCGGGAAACCGGGCATCCTGTTGTTCGTGACGCGTCCCGCGTTGGCAGAATGACAGCGCGGGAGCGGGAATGATATAGTCAGACATCGTTTTCAGGGGTGTTTATTCAAATGTGTGGGCAGCTCCGGGGGGTGGCGGTCATACATCCTTGTCAAACCGGAACTGGGTCTTGCCAAGTATTATACTGTCGCCGAAATTCAGCGCGAAATCCTCTCCCGGCATAAGCGGCTCATGGTTGACAAGCACCGGGTTTGTGGCGCGAAGCACGCGGAGCTGGAACATGTAACCGTTTACATCGCTGTGTTCCACCCGTATGTCGATCGACCGACGGCTCATCGAGGGATCATCAGAGATGGATATGTCGCTGTTGCCTGACGGATCGGAGTCATAGCGGCCTACGATATTAGATCCGGGATTCAGTTTGAATTCCTTGTTGAACCAACCCCGACGCAACATTGTCAGTTTTCCTCTGAATGCCTGATACTCTCCCGGTTTGATATATTTGGTCTTATCGCGGGCCTGATATATCGTACGTCCCTTGCATGTGGGACACTGAAACATGTTCTGGCCAACCTGCAACGGGATTTCCCGATGGACATAGCCGCATCCGAACGCGCATGGTATGCTCATCATCGCCCCTTTAAGGAAATCCCCTTTTGTCTCCTTGGGTTGCTGGAACATGTTGTTGGGGACAGGAGGGGAGGGGGGAGAAGGGGGCGTTGGAGGAGTTGGGGGTACCGGAGGCTGTGGTCCGGGGAAGTTAGTATCCTGGACGACCAACGGGATTTTGGTGCCGCAACGAGGGCATGTCAGCTTGTATCTGCCGGGCTTGTCGGGGCGTTTCACTCCGACAATATGCTGGCATAAAGGGTTAGGACATCGTAGTTTGACTATCTGTTGTGACATATTAGGCTACAGGGTGAGGCTGTTGTCTGGCAATCAGGGTATGGCAGTTAAGATATCGGGAAAATCAAACCTCGATTATGTCATCAAGGTAATCATCGCCCAGTGTCTCTTCGAAATGTTCGGTCTCGGCCTCGCTCTGGGCAAGGTATCCCTCACCTTGCGCCATGTTTTCGGCGTCTGAGACAGTCAGGCCGTACTGGGAGGCATCATCGACGAAATATCCGTCAGGGGTCTCGATCTTGTCGAAAAGCCCGTCATTGTCGATGTCGATCATGACAAGGTCGTAACCTGTGTCGGTCGAGAAGCTGGCGTGTACCTCCTCGTCTCCGTCGACAGTGTATACAGTCTCGACTCCGTTGAAAGAGAAGATATCATCAGCGTCGATATCCTCCGGGTCTATCTCCTCCTGGGCTATCAGGGAGTCTGCGATAGAGTCAATGTCTTCAGGATCATCTATATCTTCCGGCTCGAACGGATCGATCGGTTCGGGGTCAGGATCCGGCTCCGGATCGGGGATGGGATCAGGATCAGGTTCAGGATCGGGAATCGGGTCCGGATCGGGAATATTATCGGTAGAGGGAGCCGGAGGGGTCTGTCCTCCGCCGGTATTGCCGGGAGATGTGCTGCCGGAGTTGCCTGACGGAGATGTCGGTTGTTCCGGCTGCGGGTCAGGATGGCCTGCCTCCGAGACAAGCTGGCTGGCCGCGTCGACAATCTGGTCATCAAGGGAAATCTCCTCTTCTGTCCCGTCGAGCATGGTCATGGCTGCTGCGGTGGTCCCTCCGGCGACCGCAGCTGCCCCGACGGCAACGGCAACTTTCTTGCCTGTGTCATTGCCTGCGGTCTGCGGTGCCGGACGCTGGCCGTTCATGGGCGGGTTCGCCTGGCGGTAGCGAGGCGCGGGAGGAGGAGGCACGGGGGCTCCGGCGGGAGGGGTGACGGGAGTGGCAGGGATCGTTGTCTGGTTGTTGAGCTGCTGTTCCGCCTGTGGAGAGTTGAGATTGATGGTATCCATGGTGAGTGACTTTTTGTTGTTTCTGATGCAAATTTACATCAGACGGATGCAGAAGTCAAGCCTTTGGGGCGAATCTGTTTTAACCGTAGCTGTTTATGGGTGAACAGTGAGGTTTTTATTTCCACTTTATCAGCGCGGCGTTCTGGATTTTCTCAGGCGCGATAAGCTGGGGATGTTGTTGCCCCTGGCTGCGCGTGACCACATCATTGTAGCAGTACTTGAACAGCTCTTTCACCGTGATCCGCTTGTCGCCGTCTGCGTCGCATTTGCCGCGCATCCCTTTTATAAGGCTTTGTGTGAAAAATCCGGCTCCGACAAAAGGATTCTCATATGAATATTCCGAAGGACGACACCCTGTGAAGAACGCGATGTTTTTCTTGCCCGACATGGCGGCGGCGTTACCGATCTCGGTAACGGCAGATCCCGAATGGCATGCATCGATGAAACACACCACCATAGGCGATTTGGTGTCGGCTACCGACTTCACGATATCTTCATAGGTGACGGTCTGGTCATACGCGCAGATCACACCTTCCCCTCCGTGTCCGCTGAAATAGAAATAAACGCGATCATCCTTCGTGGCGGCCGCAGCGATTTTTTTCAGTGTTGATAGTATCTTTGAGCGGGTGGCGTATTTGGATGTCAGAAGAGTTATGTCTTTGGAGTGAGACTCCATCAGTTTTTTGAACGCCTTTGCGTCTTTGGTGGTCTGGGCGAGGTCGTTTACCTCCATCCCTTGTTTGGAGACACCTACGGCGAGCACATATGTGCGTGCCTGGAGCGATAGAATGGAAAGCGAGAGAATCGCGACGAGGCTAAGTATGAATCGTTTCATGTCTGTGTTTGTGGATGTCTTATTGGTTGATGCTTATGGTATTGTCAGCCCTTGGCCTTGCATAAGGGGCATACGCGGTTGTTGACCGCTGTCTCGCTGATCGGAGAGAAGCATTTGGGACACACCAGGATCGCTTTTTTCTTTTCAGCGAGGGCCTTTAGATGTTTCTGGTCGGGAGCGGGCAGCAGGGCGGTCACTGCTCCCGAGATCGCAGCGGGGGCGAATCCGGCGGGAGACTTCATTACCGCCGCATAGGCCAGAAGCCCTAAGGTAATGACTCCGCTGGCAGCGCGTATGGTCTTGATCTTCTTCGCCTTTTTCTCGTTAATGGCCTCAAGGGCGGCTTGTTCTTGCTGCAGAGCGCGCAGCCGGTGGTGAAGCAGATCGAACTCATAGGAGAAATTGTCGGGGGCGATGATGCGGTTGGCGAAAAACGTGAAGCTGTTGTGGCCGCCGCAACCGAGTCTGATGATAGAGTCGCGGTCGATCATCTTTTTCTGGATTCTTCTGAACTCACCGTTCACATCCTGTACAAAAGTCCCATTGCCGTGAGGCCCTTTGATGTCCTCTATAAACCAGTTCCCGTTGTCATCGACAGTGAAAAGGGCGTGCTGGTGGCTTACGGCCTCGCATGTGCCGGGAATGGTGAAAGGTTGCTGGCCATTCCGGCCGATGATTATCTCATATGGCATGACGGATAGCAGGTCTGACGTTTGTTATTGATGATTTGTGCCTTTTTCGTTGGCTGTCTGGCGCGGCGCGGCCGAGTATGAGGAGGCGATCTCCTCTTTTAGGGCTTTGAGCAACGGCTTGGGGACGGTCAGACCGAACAGATGGTTGTCGTAGTCGCCAAGATAGAGCTTTTGCTTTGGCACGGATATTGTGATGATAAGCCGTTTGTTGACAATAAGGCTTCGGCCCAGACGCAGGAAGGAGCTTTTGAGGCCGGCAGGAGTGGCGGCGCGGATCACAGCCTCGATTTTCGACAGCCCTAAAGTCAGCAACTGTTTCTGACCGCTGAGGTATGTCAGCTGAGTGTAATTTCCGTTGGCCTGGAAATATGCCACCTTGTCGAGGTCGAGGATTATGAGCTCGTCGCGTGAGTTGAGACAAATTTTAGCCATGACAGGTATGATGAATAAGGTAAAGACAGACGGAACACTACCGTATTTCCGCCGGAATATTGATTATCACTCCAAAGTTATAAAAAATATTTAAATTCTCAACCTGCCTATGTGTTAAAAATGAGGTTTGTTTTCCGAGAAGCCCCTCAGAGGGTTCTACCCGGATATGCCTCCAGGGCGAGCCGCAATACATTTATGGCTTTGCGCAGCTCCTCCTTTTCGAGGACATAGGCTATGCGGACCTCGTTTTTACCCATTCCCGGGGTGGTGTAGAAGCCTGATGCGGGGGCCATGAAGACGGTCTGCCCCTCATGCTCGAATTCCTCCAGACACCATGCGCAGAAACGGTCGGCATCGTCGACCGGCAGCCGTGCCACGGTGTAGAATGCTCCCATAGGGATAGGGGAGTAGCATCCGGGGATCTTGTTCAGTTCGTCGATGAGAAACTTGCGTCTTTCCACATACTCGTTGTAGGTCTGCAGCATGTATTCCGAGGGGGTGTCGATCGAAGCCTCTGCCACCAGCTGCCCCAACAGTGGAGGGCTGAGACGGGCCTGGCAGAACTTCATGATATTTTTCTTAAGTTCCTTGTGCTTGGTTATCAATGCTCCCACGCGTATGCCGCATTCGTTGTAACGCTTCGATACGGAGTCGATCAGTACGACCTGTTCCTCGATGCCGGGCAGATGGAAAGCCGAGATATAAGGCGCGCCGGTATAGCAGAACTCACGGTAGACCTCGTCGGAGAACAGAAAAAGATCATGTTTTTTGACTATATCCCGCAACTGCACCATCTCTTTCATCGTATAGAGATAGCCGGTCGGGTTGTTGGGATTGCAGATAAGGATCCCTTTGGTGCGGGAAGTGATCAGTGCCTCGAACCGCTCCATCGGTGGCAATGCGAACCCCTCGTCGATAGAGGATGGTATGGTGACGATCTTCGCTCCGGCAGAGATGGCGAACGCCATGTAGTTGGCGTATGCCGGTTCGGGTACAATTATCTCATCGCCGGGGTCGAGGCAGGCCATGAAAGCGAACAAGACAGCTTCCGAGCCGCCGGTGGTCACGATGATGTCATCTGTGTCGACATCGATGTTGTACCGCTTGTAGTATTCCCGCAGCTTCTCGCGCAGAGACAACAGTCCCTCCGAAGGGCTGTATTCCAGTACGGTGCGGTCAATATGTTTAAGTGCGTCAAGACCTTCGGCAGGGGTAGGGATATCCGGCTGTCCGATGTTAAGGTGATAGACTTTTGTTCCCCGCGCCTTGGCCTTGTTGGCGAGCGGCACGAGTCGTCGTATGGGGGAGGCGGGCATCTCTGTGCCTCGCCGAGAAACTTCAGGCATGTGGATGTTCATTATGCCGCCGTGGCGGCCAGGTTAAAAAATGGAGTCATTAAGAGGCCACAAAATTACGAAAATCCTCCCTAACCCGCAACAAAAAGGCTGCGCCGTAATATTTAAATTACGACACAGCCTTTTATAAATTCCGGTGAATTAACGCTTAGTTGGCGAAGAACACTTTGATGGTGCGGTGGGAAGACGTGGTGATTGTCAGACCGCTTACAGTTTCGTTGTTTTCGTTGGTGGCTCCGTCGGCATATACGAAGTTCTCGCCTCCTGCTGATGAGATCAGGTTGGCGGAACGTTTGCCCAGCAGGTTCATCGCGCCAAGGGCGTTGCTGCCTGTTGTCACGCCGGCTGATGCTGACTCAAGCCCTACGAACCAGTTCAGGTCGAGGTTGCAATCATTGGGCTCGGTTCCGTATACTGCAGTGGTTGTGGCACCGGCATTCTTGATTGAGGTGAGATTGCCGCCGGTCCAAGCGAAGTCGCAGTCGACACCTGCGCCGGCAATGCGGTTCGCGAAGCCTTGGTTATAGCCGAAGTTGATTATGTGGGATGCTGCTCCCTCCATGATTGTCAGCACATTGTAGCCGATGGCAACTTGACCGTTGATCACGGCGAAAGTTTCCCCGTTGGAGATTTTCTCGGCATCGGTCACGGTTATCTTGTTGAGGCCGACAGTGGCCTGGGTTGTACGGCTGTCGGTTGTGATGGCGTATCCGTAGTGTATACGGTCGTCACCCTTTACTTCTGTGATATTCTCAGTGGAGAGCACGCCGTTGGCATCATAGACGAAGTCTATTGTCTTGTTGGGAGTGGTTGCTCCGGCAGCGTAATATTCAACCTTTGTGATGGTCTTGTAAGGGCTGATTGAAGCGACATTGGGGTTGGGCACAGCAAAGTCCGACTGCTGCACGAGGGTGAAAGCTTCGCTTTTCCCATTGCAGGAGATCGAGATGACTGCGGCGCGGTCTTTGCCGGTTGTGTTGGCGGTGAGGTAGACACCCAACAGCTGGCTGCCTTCTTCCCCGCTGTTTGCGAAGAATCTCACCCAGTCGGCCACCTGGTCTTGATTGGAGAAATCTTTAGCGGAAATCTGCCAGTTGGAAGCTGCGTCGAATGTGACATTGAAAGCTGATGAGCCTTCTCCGGGAGCTACTGTGGCTTTTGCCCCGGCCACTACGACAGGAGCCTGTGGGCCGGTGAAATAGATGTCGTAGGGATAGTCTTTCTCGTCATCTGAGCAGGAAGTAGACATCGTACCCATTGCTCCCGCCAGGACGACGGCGCAAGCGAATCTGTAATAGCACTTTCTCATACTAATTTATGGTTTAGAATGTTATGATAGCATTAATCGGAAAATACCATGCGTAAGACATAGTGTCTTGTCTCACACGCGAACCTCCAAATATAGGTTTTGTTCGGTGATGTTCGCAAAGTTAATAAATCTTATTCATTCCTACAAATTATTTAGAGCGTAAATTATTCGCGGTTTATCAAATGCCTCGGGTGATTGATGGATAAAACTGATATTCAACGACTGCTTAATGTTTAAATATGAAGAAAAGTGTCATTGCAATGGTAAACAATGACACTTTTAATTATTGCGTATGCTATTATCCGGCGAGAGGATTCCAGCCTTGGGCGCGGATCGGGATTTCGGCTCCGTCGCGGGTGACGAGATATGCTCCAAGGGAGGGCTTGGTGACATGGCCGATGACTTTCACGCCGGGGATTTTCTTTATCTCCTCATGGGCGTGGAGGGGTACGGTGAAGAGCAGTTCGTAATCCTCGCCGCCGTTCATCGCCGCCGTGACGAGATTCATGTTCAGTTCTTCTGCCATGAGGGCGGTCTGGTAGTCGATCGGGATGCGGTCTTCATATACGCGGCAGCCTACATCGGAGGCTTTGCAGATATGGAGCAGTTCGGATGAAAGCCCGTCGGAAATGTCCATCATCGAGGTCGGGACGATACCATGCTTTGCGAGATTCTCGATAACATCGCGGCGCGCCTCCGGCTTCAATTGCCGTTCGATCAGGTATTCTTTTCCTCCGAATTGCGGAATGAAATCCTTTTGTCCGGCCGAGGCGACTTTCTCTCTTTCGAGGAGCTGCAGACCCATGTAAGCGGCTCCGAGATCTCCTGACACACAAATCAGATCTGTGTCCTTGGCTCCCGAGCGATAGACGATGCGGTCTTTGGGCGCGTCGCCGATGGCTGTGATCGAGATGACCAGCCCTGAACGGGATGACGTGGTGTCCCCTCCGACGAGGTCAACGCCGTAGATATCGCAGGCCAGACGGATGCCGGCATACAGTTCCTCCATATGCTCGACTGTAAACCGTCGCGATATGGCCAGCGAGACGGTGATCTGACGGGGATGTCCGTTCATGGCGTATATGTCGGAGAAGTTCACCACGGCAGCTTTGTAGCCGAGATGTTTGAGCGGGACATATGTCAGGTCGAAATGAATCCCCTCAACGAGGAGGTCGGTGGAGACCAGTACCTCAGAGTCTTTGTATTCCATCACGGCGCAGTCGTCACCGACTCCTTTGAGAGAGGAGGCGTTGCGCAGAGGGAAGTCGCGAGTCAGGAGGTCGATAAGCCCGAACTCGCCGAGCGAGGATATTTCTGTTGCTTTTTCGTCCATTGATGTTTTTTTGCTTAAATCAGCAGAATTCGTGGATCAGAGGCGCGATACAAGTTCGTGTACGAGCATCTTTGTGACCGGTTCGGCGGTGATGGCTGCCTGCTGCACCTCCTCATGGGTCGGAACCTGGGTGATATCCTTGCCGCCGAGATCGGTGATTACTGACAGACCGAACACTTCCATACCTCCGTGGTTTGCCACGATGACTTCAGGCACGGTAGACATCCCGACAGCGTCTCCGCCGATGACGCGGAAATACTCATATTCGGCCGGTGTCTCGAATGTGGGCCCGGTTGTCCCGACATACACGCCGTGCATCAGCCGTATGCTCTTCTCTCTTGCTATCTCGTCGGCAATGGCGACAAGCCGTTTGGAGTAAGCCTCGGTCATGGCCGGGAAGCGGGTGCCAAGCTCGTTGTAGTTCTTTCCGCGCAGTGGATTCTCCGGGAAAAGGTTGATGTGGTCGGTGATGACCATGACATCTCCGACAAGAAACTCCTTGTTCATTCCTCCGGCGGCGTTGGAGACGATCAGGGTCTCGACCCCGAGGGCGCGCATTACCCGGACGGGGAATGTGACGGTTTTCATGTCGTAGCCTTCATAATAGTGGAAACGGCCTTGCATCGCCATTACGCGTTTGCCGGCGAGGTTGCCGAAAATGAAGTTTCCGCTGTGACCTTCGACAGTGGAGACGGGGAAGTTGGGAATCTGGGAGTAGGGGATGACCGTCTTGTCCTCGATAAGCTCGGCGATAGGTCCGAGTCCTGTCCCGAGGATTATTGCGATCTTAGGCATGTCGCTCACTTTTGAGCGGAAAAATTCGGCTGTCTGGTTGATTTTTTCTAACATGGTGCTGGTAAGGTTTGCTTGTCCTGCCAGAATAAGCATCCGGCAGGGCGTTATTGGGTTGAAACGTATGGGATGGAGAGATGGTTCGTTTTCCGGGAGCGGTTTGTCTATTTGATGGAGTTGAGGAGAAGCTTCTGCAACTCGTCATCGAAGGTGTCGACATTATGCGGATCGAATTTCACCTTTACAGGGAGATAATAGGCGCAATCTTTCAGCTCCTGGGGGAAATAAGGGTTGTTGATCAGGCGGACTGCGTCTTTTTCGGTGGTGATCAGCAGTTTGCGCTCTCCTTCGATCTCGTTGAAGCGTTTCAGGAGTGATTCGAGGTCACGTCGGGTGAAATTGTGATGGTCGGGATATTGCTTGACTTTCACGCGGGCGTGGGAACTGCGCAGATAGCGGACAAACGGCTTCGGATTGGCGATGCCGGAGACTGCGAGTATCGCGTCGGCCTCTGTCAGCCAGCTCAGGTAGGGAGGCTGCAGAGCCTCGTCGGGAAAAAGTGGCTGAAGAGGGGAGTAATCTATTGCCGAGAAGAACAATCCCTGGTAGGGGAACAGTTTCAGGCTGTTCTTGAATATCCGGTATTCAATCGCCTTTAGCCGTTCCGGGCATTTTGTGACAACTACCATGTCGGCACGGTAGATCGCCCCCATCGGTTCGCGCAACCGGCCGTAAGGCAGAAGGGAATCGGTGAATACCGGCGCGTTGAAATCGGTCAGCACTATAGAGACGGTCGGTTTCACATAACGGTGCTGATAAGCGTCATCGAGGACTATCAGATTGATCTTCGGGTCAATGCGCAGCAATTCCTCGATTCCGGCACAGCGGTCCTCACATACGGCCACGGATATGTCGCGTCCGAATTTCTGGTAGATCTGATACGGCTCGTCTCCGATGTCGAGAGGTGTGGACCGGCGTGTGGCCAGTACAAAACCTTTGGTCTTGCGTTTGTAGCCCCGTGAAATCATGCCGATATGGTATTTGAATTTCAGCAGGTCTATGATATATTCCACATGCGGAGTCTTCCCGGTGCCTCCGACGGCAAGGTTGCCCACCACCACTACAGGCACGTCAAACTCCCGCTGTTTAAGGATGCGCCACTTGAACATAAGGTTGCGTATCCCTATCCCCAGGCCATAGAGCTTTGACGCGGGGAGCAGCAAAAGGTTTGATATGATCTTGTTTTTCGTCACAGCAGAGTGATCGGCATCATGCGGGCCTGTACGGGTTCAAGGTTTTCAAGACGTTTCAGCTCCATGTAAACCGGATAATATGAGCCGAGTTCCTCGCGCAGGGCGCGGGCTTTGACCTGGGTGGGCATTTCAGCCAACACGTCCCAGAATGATTTCTCGACCTCCGGATATACGACGATCTGATATTTCTTGTAGTTTAGCTTCTTGGCCAGCGCGTCAACCGTGGCCTGCAGGCCACCGAGATCATCCACAAGGCCGAACTTCTTGGCAGTGCGGCCGTCCCATACACGTCCTTCTCCTACCGCCTTGATGGAGTCCTGGGAAAGATGGCGGCCTTCGGCACACCGGCTTGTGAACAGCTCGTATCCACGGTTTATGGCTTCCTGTAACTTTCCGGCCTGGAAAGGAGTGGCGGGTTCGACGAGCGAGGGGAACGCGCCGTTGGCATTGGTCGAGACTATCCCGAAGTTTACTCCGAGCTTGTCGTTGAAGAGCTGCTTGGCGCATGGTATCATCCCGAATATGCCGATCGATCCTGTCAGGGTCGATGGTTCGGCATATATCTTTTCAGCTCCGCATGAGATATAATAGCCTCCGGAGGCTGCGTAGTCTCCCATCGACACATAGAAGGTCTTGCCTTTCGACTTGAAGACCTCCAGTGCGTGCCATATCTGTTCGGAAGCGTAGGCCGAGCCTCCGCCGGAATTGACGCGCAGCACGAGTGCGTCTATATCTTCGTCCTCGGCCAGCGCGAGGATGTCCGGCACGACTTTTTCTGCCGATATGCCGCCGTTGCCATTGTCGGTGATGTCGCCACAAGCGTAATAGATGGCTATTTTATTGTCTTCTTTCTTTTCGTGGGGAGCTTCGGCGGAGGCGTTGTAGACCGAATAGTCAACCATGCGCAGATCTTTGCCTTTCTTCACATTGGTCAGACCTTTCAGTTCCTGCTCGACTTCGTCGGCGTATTTGAGCGCGTCGACAACTTTCAGGTCGACGAGTGTCTGGGCGCTCTCGAAGACCACGAGGGAGTCTGCCCATTGGTTGACGGTCTCAATTTTCACCCCTCTGTTCTCGGCGATCCTGGAGGCTACTCCGTTCCAGAGGTTGTTTAGGAAATACTGGGTCATCTCGCGGTTGGCATCGCTCATGTTGTCAAGGATATAAGGCTCGACAGCACTTTTGTATGTGCCGACTTTGAAGACCTGCATCTCTACTCCGATCTTGTCGAGAAGCCCTTTGAAGAATGGGATGGAGGATGTGACACCTCTGACATCCACCCCTCCGACGGGGTTGAGATATAGATAATCGGCGCAGGAGGCCATGTAATAGTCTCCTTGCGTGTAGTTGTCGGCATATGCCATCACCCATTTTCCGGACGACTCCTTGAAGTCGACTAAAGCGCGGGCTATCGCTTCGCGTGTGGCGAATCCGGCTGAAGAACCGTCGCATTTGAGGTATATTCCTTCGATGCGGTCATCCTCTTTGGCCGCGCGTATGGC
The DNA here is from genome assembly GCA_021772015.1 of Prevotellaceae bacterium. Classification (GTDB taxonomy): domain Bacteria; phylum Bacteroidota; class Bacteroidia; order Bacteroidales; family Muribaculaceae; genus UBA7173. The sequence goes on from JAETNS010000003.1 coordinate 105,975, forward strand.
GCGCAGGATATTCACAAGGGTCTGGGCATCCGGGGTGTTGTTCAGCACGGACTCGAAGTCGCGGGGTGCCGGGCGTTCCTCTATTTGGGAATCAAAGCATATCCTCAACACTGATTCCTTCTCGATTGTGCCTGAGTTGGTGGTGGAGGAGTTGATCATTGCCGATGCTGCCGAACCGATAACCACGGTTATTCCGACAATGACAAATAACATCATTGAGATCCAGAACCCGGCAATCGCGCCGAGCATCGATATGAAAAAATTCTTGAGCATAATTTATTACGCGGAAAATTACTGCAAAAATAACTCAAAACTCTGTGATTCCCAAATTATGCGTGAAATTTTCTTAAAAAGTTGGACGCTGCGCCAAAATTTTGAATTTTGACACAGCGTCAGCAGGTAAGAGGTGTGTAAGGGATCAGCGTGGGAGAAGCTTGGTGAGCAGTCCGAGGGTGGAGGAATGATCTGCTTTCAGGATTTCATTGGCTTTCTCTTTGTCAGCTTTCAAACCGCCGTAGCCGTTCTCATAGCAGGCGGCGAAATGCTTCGCGGCGCTTTCGGTGATCAAGGGGCCGGCCGTCTGGTAGCATTTGACGGCTTTGGCGTAATCTTTCTTTACTCCACGCCCTTCATAGAGCATGTCTCCCAGGTAGGACTGGGCTTGGGCATTGCCGAGTTTCGCGGAAGCGGTCAGCAGCTCAATGGCCTTGGAGGAGTCTTTATCTACACCGGTGCCTGTCTCGTACATCCCGGCCAGGACATATTTGGCGGTGGCGTTGCCTGCCTGTGAGGCTTTTTCGAGCAGTTTCGCTCCTTTTTTCAGGTTGCGTTTGGCGTAATCCTTGTGGCAAAGGATGATCCCTTCAAGGGCTGTGCCGGTGGCCGAGACGGCGGCTGTCTTTGATTTCTGCAACTCTTTGGCCTTTTTCAGGGCGATGTCGAATTTGCCGGTGGCGATGGCCTCTTTGGCCTGCATGAATGTCAGGAAGGGGGATCCGTGGAGGTCACCATCTGCCTCGAATGCTTTTTTGAACGCCTTGCCGTGGTGGTTGGCTACAGCTTTGCCGAACCAGAGGCATGCTTCCTCGTAATCAAGTGGAGTCCCGTCTCCTGCCACTTCTTTCATGGCTGTCTGGTACATGGCGTTCGAGTTGCCGTTGCGGGCAGCTTTCAGCATCCATGAGTAGCCGGTCTCGGGTGATTTGCGTACGCCGACACCTTCGTAGTATGCGCGTCCCAGATAAAGCTGCGCGTTGGCGAATCCGGCCTCGGCGGCTTTCTGCATGTAGATCATTCCCTGGGTTGGATCCTTGGCCACGCCTTTGCCTTCGGTGAGAAGCTTGCCATAATAGAATGTGGAGGAAAGATCACCTTTGGCGGCTCCCGCCTTGAAATATTTCACGGCTTCTGATGCCTGTTTGTTGTTGAGCAGCATAAGTCCGAGTTCGCGGTCTGCATCTACAGAGCCTTTCTTGGCGGCTTTTTCATAATAGGCGGCAGCCTTGTAGTTGTCTTTCTTGACTCCGAGTCCTTTCTGGTAGCACTGGGCGACGAATACGGTCGAGAAGAGGTTGCCTTTGTCGGCAGACTCTATCAGGCTTTTCATCAGCTCCTTGTTGCCTTCTTTAAGGGAGCGTGTGTATAGTCCGGCGGCGCGTATCGAGTCGCGGGTGACACCGCGTCCGCCTTGGTAGCACAGGCCGAGGAATCCGATAGCCTTTGTGTTGCCGGCTTTGGCGGCTTTTGCCCACCATTGGGCGGCTGTGTCATAATTCTGGTCGACATGCCGTCCTTGGTAGAACCATCCTCCGACGGTCACCTGGGCGTTCGCGTCGCCGGCCTGGGCTTGTTTGTAGATGTTCTTTATGGAGTCGGTTGCCTCGGACAGGGTCTGTTTGGCTGACATCGAGGTCGGGCAGGCGAGTGAGGCGGTGGCCAGAAATAGGGCCAATATGGCTTTTTTCATTGCAATTTCGTTTGTGGTGGAAGTATCGGGGAGAGGGGAGAAGAGAGCTGTTGTCAGATGATGTCGATGATGTCGCCTGAATCGTCGGAGGCCAGGTCGATGTCAATGTCATCTGTGAAGGATGGCTCATCAATTTCGATCTCATCAGTGGCATACGGGTTCCCGAACGGCATACCGTTTTCGTCAAGGCCATCGGGGTATGGGATTGGATCATCAATCTCGGCGAGTAGAGGTTCGTCAGTCTCGACTTCGAATATCTCGGGAAGATGTTCGGTATTGTGGTTGATGGAGACTATCTCTCCCTCCTCGTCAAGTTCAAGGCGTATGTCTTCTACGTTGAATTCCTCCTCTTCATCCTCGTTATTGTCATTCTCTTCATTTTCGAGGATATCGCTGGCTGTAGAGGCGGGATTGTGTTGAGCCGGGGCAGGGGCTGAAGTGATGTTCTCAACAGCGTCGGTTGCTCCATCGAGGATGATGCTCGCGTCAAGATCGTCAGGCAATACGTTGGCGGCGGCCTGTGCCCCAAAGACGACACCGGCTCCTGCGACGGCTCCGGCAGCTACTTTGGCTGCGTTGCCGGTGGTGTCTGAATTTTTAGGGGCGTTTTTATCCTCTTTTTTCTCGGGGGTGCATCCTGCGGGCGCGCCGCATCTGTTCTTCATGGGATCGGCATTGACGGGAACGAAGCCGGGGGTGTTGGTAGTTTCCATATCAGTAGGTTGTTTGTTGTATTCAGATCGATAGTTGATTGATTCTGTTGCAAAGTTAAACAATGGTGGTGCGAAAGTCAAGTGTTTTGTGTGTTCCTGTCTGAAAACGGGTGTAATTTTGATGAAGAAGGCCGGTTTTGTTGATATCCGGCAGCAGCGTCGTTCATGACAAATGAAAACAGCCTGCGCGTGATGCGGCAGGCTGCTTGCGGGGAAACATATGGAGTGGTTCCCCTCGTCGGAAGTCGCGGAAAGCGACCCCGTGAGATGTTATTTCAGGATGCTCTGGACTGCGTCGTTGGGGACCATCTGCTCCTGGAAGGTGTATGCGCCGGTCTTGGGCGATTTCACCATCTTAATGACCTTGGAGTAGGTACGGCCTTCGCCTTTCTGCAGCGATGCAACGGTTTTCTTTGCCATATCTTGGTGGAATTGAGAAGATTAGATTTTTATTTGATTTCCTTGTGGACGGTGACGCGCTTGAGGATGGGGTTGTATTTCTTCAGCTCAAGACGCTCGGTCGTGTTCTTGCGGTTCTTGGTGGTGATGTAGCGGGAGGTGCCGGGCATTCCGCTGGCCTTATGTTCGGTGCATTCGAGGATTACCTGCACGCGATTGCCTTTAGCTTTCTTTGCCATTTTCGTTTAGATGTCTAATGTTTTGATTTCAGTTAAATAACCCTTTTCATTTGCCTGCTTGAGGGCTGCGTCGAGGCCCATCTTGTTGATGGTGCGGAGACCTGCGGCAGAGACAGTCAGGAGGATCCAAGTGTCTTGTTCTACCCAGTAGAACTTGCGGTTGAAGAGGTTCACATTGAAGCGGCGCTTTGTGCGGCGTTTCGAGTGCGATACGTTATTACCTGTAATCGCTTTTTTGCCTGTGATCTGACAAATTTTTGACATGGCTGTTTATTGTGATTTCTTGATTAATACATGGTTGCATGGCCGCCATCTCAATTCTCATATCACCCGGAGCTGCATCTTTCTCCCGGCTTTCAAGGAGGAGCCACAAAACAGAGTGCAAAGTAAGCAATTTTTTTCGGGCTGGGCAAATTTTTTGTCAAAAAAGTTGCCGAACTTCCTTGGATTGACCTGATTGCGCGGATTCCACGCAGTCAGGCCAATCCAAAGGTGACGTGACAAAGGGTCCGGAATCATTTGTAGCGGGCCCAGCGGATAAGGTCTCGTACGGATGGTTTCTTGCCGTACATGAATATGCCGATGCGGTATATCTTGGCGGCGAGCCACACCATGGCCAGGAAAGAGAGATACAATATCCCTACCGCGAGCCATATTTCCCATGACGGTATTCCGAATGGCACACGCATAAGCATCACCATCGGGGAGGTGAACGGGATGATCGAGGTCCAGAAAGCAAGAGTGGAGTTGGGATCGGAGCCGGCTGTCATGCCGATGACGAGCCCTATGACGATCGGTATCACGGCGAATGAGGTCAGCTGGGAGGCATCCTGTATATTGTCTACGGCTGACCCTATGGCGGCGAAGATCGAGGCGTAGAACAGGAATCCGCCTATCAGGAATATAAGTATGAATCCGAAGAGTTTAGCGATATATCCCACTGAGCTGAACAGAGAGATGGCACTGAGCAGTTCGGGGTCGAGTGTGTCAGCCCCTGTCGGGATGCTGCCGGCATTGAGCATGGCCACCTGCTCGCCTACTCCGTCAGGTATTAGGGCCGGAAGCAGGAACGCCGACATCAGGCACAACAGTACTCCCCAGATTATTATCTGCACCACGGCGACGAGGCCGACCCCGAATATCTTCCCGAGCATCAAGTGGACAGGCTTGACGGAAGACACTACCAGTTCGAGGACGCGGTTGTTCTTCTCCTCGATGATGGAGGTCATGACGAGCTGGCCATACATCAGCAGGAACATGTACAGGATGAATGTCATGAAAAGGCCGATCCCGAATGAGAGGGATGAGGAGGTGGCTTCCTCGCCCCCTTCCTCGTCGACGCGGATAGTCTGCAATGAGACATCGACGTTGGTCTCGTCAAGTATCTGTTGCAGGTTGTCGATGTCATAGGCCTGCATCCTCCGGTCTCTGACAGCGTCTTTGATAAGGTTTCGTATGGTGCTCTCGGTCTCTACGGATCCCCCCTCGTGGATAAACAGGATAGCTGACGAGGGGCGGTCGACGATGTCGGCGGGGATGGAGAGCACACCGTAATATTCGGAGTGATGGATCGCGGAGTCTGCCGGAGCAGAGACCGGGACGAATGTCAGATGTTCCTGCCCGGATTTTTCCAGGACAGGCATCACTGTGCCGCTAAGGTCGCATACGGCGATTGTTTTGTCGGAGGGGGTTGAGAATATCGCGATAAGGGCAGGCAGCGACATCATCACGAGCATCAGCACCGGCATCAGCAGTGTGGTGAAGATGAAACTTTTTTTGCCGACACGCTCCATGAATTCGCGGCGGATGATTATTCCGAGATTATTGTTCATTGTTCTTGACGGTATGGATGAAAATTTCGTTCATTGAAGGGAGTGCGCGGTCGAAGCTTACCAGCTCGACAGCGTCATTGGCCAGAGCGATAGTTTCCCGCATGGAGACATCGGGTCTCAACAAAAGCTTTGCCTCTGTGACAGGGGAGTTGACCTCTTTCTCGAAAGAGTGGTCCATCACACGCTCGCCCAAGGCTGAAAGCAACTCGTCGGGATTGCCTTCGAACGCAAGGCGGTAACGCCCGCGTCCCATCGCGGAACGGATCTCGTTGACATTACCTGAAAGTATGTTGCGGGAACGGTTGATCAGGGTGATGTTGTCACACAGCGACTCGACGCTCTCCATGTTGTGGGTGGAGAATATGACAGTCGCGCCTTCGTCGCGCAGGCGCAGGATCTCGTTTTTGAGCAGGTCGGCGTTGATGGGATCGAAACCGGAGAATGGCTCGTCGAATATCAGCAGTTTCGGCTTGTGGAGCACTGTCACGATGAACTGTACTTTTTGCGCCATGCCTTTTGACAGCTCCTCGACCTTGCGGTTCCACCAGTCGGATATGCCGAAGCGGTCAAACCATTTGCGCAGTTCGGCTGTGGCCTCGCGCGTCTTAAGTCCTTTTAACTTGGCGAAGAAGAGAGCCTGGTCTCCGACGCGCATTTTTTTGTAAAGTCCGCGCTCCTCCGGCAGATAGCCGATATTGACCACGTCGTTGGCCGTCAGCGGATGTCCCATGAACTCCACAGAACCGGTATCAGGGGCGGTTATATGATTTATTATTCGGATCAGTGTCGTCTTTCCGGCACCGTTCGGGCCAAGCAGCCCGTAGATGGTCCCTTGTGGGACCGAGAGGGATACGTCATCGAGGGCGGTATGGTTGGTGTATCGCTTGCTGACGTTGTCTACCTTTAGAATCTCCATCGGATAAGTGGTAATGTGGTAATATTGTTTCTTTAGAAATTGCAGTTTGGTTGATTAGAGTGTAAAATTGGGAAAAAAGTTGCATAAAACTGTGAAAAAATTCCGGGGGATTTTGCAGGGCAGTCTAAAGTGAGTATTTTTGTGGAAACGAAATCCGGGAGTTCCCCGGATGGTCTGAAAAGTGATTTTTGCTTCTGAAATGGCTCGTAACCGGCTTCTTGTAATCGTATCTGTCATGTTGGCCGCTTTGTCGTTGCTGACAGGCTGCAAGTCATCGCGCGGTTCGGTCAGAGGTGGATCAGGCCAGGCTTCCGCTGTCGGTTCATTCTCATTGGAGGATTACGCCAAGACCATCACGGATCCGATGGCAAAGGCTTTGATAAATGAGGCCCGGGGGTGGATCGGGACAAAATATCAATATGGAGGGGACTCAAAGTCAGGCACCGATTGTTCCGGGCTGGTTATGCGGTTGTACGGGAATGTCTGCGGTGTGAAAATTCCGCGCTCGACCCGTGAGCAGGTCAGATTCTGTACGAAAGTGGCCCGAAACAAGATGCGTCCCGGTGACCTTGTGTTTTTTGCGCCGGAGAAGAGCGATGACAAGGTTTCTCATGTAGGCCTTTACATAGGGGAGGGACGGATGATACATGCCTCTTCGAGCCGAGGGGTCATGGTCAGCGGATTTGATTCCGGCTATTGGGGAGACAGGTATTTCACCGGTGCCCGTGTCGACAAAGCATCCAGAGCTTTCGCGTCATCCGGCAAAGGGAAAAAAGAGACCCAATCATTGCCTCCGCCCCCTCCGGGCGTTTCTCCGGCTATGCCTGAAGTTGTTCTCCCTCCGGCCTCGGCGGCACCGGAACTGCAAGGGATGCCGGCAATTCCGGATATCCCGGCCCTTCCGGTCAGTGAAGGTGATTTGCCCGGGACGACAAGCGAAGTCTCCGCCGATGCTCCTGTGCCATCTTCCACCATTGACCTCCTTGACCTTATAATAAACCAGAAGGTGGATTCGATTTTCACAAGCAAATTCACCGACTGAAAAATACAGCCACCCTTAAAGACCATGACTTACGATTCTGTAATCAAAGCCATATTGGCGGAAAATCGCCCTGTGACTGTCACAGGCAGTAAGCGCATCCAGGCTCTGGATGCGCTTAAACTGTTGAGTCTAATAGGAGTCCTTTGCCTCCATTGTGCCGAGAGTTATTATTTCCATACTCAGATGAATTCACTTTGGTCTGTGACACGATTTGTCTATTGCATGGGTGTGCTGGCCATTCCGATGTTTTTCACGGTCAGCGGTTATCAGCTGCTTGGCCGGACAAATTCAGATTATCGTTATGCTTTCAGGAAAGTGTTTGCCCTATTGAAGGTCGCATTTCTATTGTATCTACTTGTGTTGCTGCTGAGCTGGATTCTCTTTGGAAATAGGATTGTTGTTACGGGCATCCCAAGGCAATTCGTCCTTAATCTTGTACAGAGGGGCGACTATTCCATATTGTGGTTTGTCGGTGGATTATGTCTGGTCTATCTGGCCTATCCTGTGATAAACAATGTGTATAACCGTGACAAGAAGTTGTTTCTATGGCTTGGACTGGTGTGCATGGTTGTTATGTCAGGGGTGTTTTTTGTAAGTGTTGTTCGGCCAATCGAGGGTGTGCCCAGAGAAATGGAGATATGGCAGACATTCAGGCTTTGGAACTGGATAGGATATTTTTGCATAGGGGGCTTGATCAAAAGATATCGGATTTTCAAAGTTTTTGGAAAAATGCCGATTATATTTGTAATGGCTGCCGTATGCTTTGTGTTCTTGAATATGATAGTATTGAAGAGAGGCGTTTGGTATTGTGAGTATGGTTATGCCTCGCTACCTGTGATTCTGTTTGTGGTGTCGGTCTTCACCTATTTCATAAAGCAAAAGTTCGAGAACCGTTTTCTCGTTGAGATGGCTTTTGTGTTTATGCCGGCGTATATGTTAGGTCCTGTATGTCAGAATATGGTTGAAAGTTATGCATTCGCATTGCCTGAGACTCTCGGGGCGATATTATGGGTAGTGATGAACGCCGTGCTGTCCATCGCTTTCGGATGGCTGTTGATGAAAATACCGGGTGTAAGGCGGCTTTTGAAATTGTGATCATTGGGGAGCGCGGTATTTCCCCTCATCCGAGTCATTGAGGATCGACAGGTAGGAACTGTAGCGCGACCGGGCTATCTCCCCGTTCTCGATAGCGCGCAAAACGGCGCATCCCGGTTCATGGGTATGGGTGCAATCGCCGAAACGGCAGTTGGCGGCAGCTTTGAATATTTCCGGGAAATAATGTGAGACTTCGTTGACTCCCATCTCGATAGTGCCGAAACCTCTCACGCCGGGGGTGTCTATTATCCAACCTCCGAAAGGCAACGGGAACATCTCGGAGAAAGTCGTGGTATGGATTCCTTGGTCATGCACATCGGAAATGGCGGCAGTCTTGAGGTCGAGTCCCGGGATCAGTTTGTTTATGAGCGTGGATTTCCCTACCCCTGAATTGCCTGACACGAGTGTTGTACGGCTCTTAAGCGCTTCTTTGACCTGATCAATACCATCTCCCGAAATAGATGACACATCGATCACGCGGTAGCCGATCGAGCGGTATAGCCAGGCGACCGCTTCAAGCAACTCCTTGTCTTCGGGGTCTTCGAGGAGGTCGATTTTGTTTATTACCAGAGTTGCTTCAACCCTGTATGCTTCCGCTGTCGCGAGGAAGCGGTCTATGAAATTGGTAGAGGTGGTCGGGTGTTTAAGAGACACTACGAGCATGGCCCCGTCGAGATTCGCCGCCAATATGCTTGCTTCTTTCGACAGATTGCTCGCGCGTCTTATTATGTAATTCCGCCGTGGGTCGATCTCGGTTATGTAGGCTGACCCATCGGGGTTTACAAGCACACCTACCCGGTCTCCCACCGCGACAGGATTGGTTGTCCGTATGCCTTTCAGTCGGAAATTACCTTTGACTTTGCAGGCAATGGTCTCTTTTCCGGCGCTGAAATTTGCATCCCGGGCATCATCATCGGCCTTGTCAAGGAGGACTTCATACCATGATCCGGTGTTTTTTATCACCAGCCCTTTGCGAATCGGGATTTCGGTCGTCGCGCTGTTGTTTCTTTTGGGTTTCGCCATTGTGGTCGTTGAGCAGTTACGGTGTTGACACTCCTGTTAAAGGAAACACCCGTCAGACTGCAAAGTTACGAAAAAATCTGTTAAAATAGTTAATTCGTAAAATCTTGAACCATAAAGGGTTGCAAAACGTTATAAGCTAAAAGGATAAAATATGGGCCTCATAATTAGGTTATTTTCAAAAAATTACATAATTTTGCAGCGCAATCGTATCCAAATGAATCATTTGTGAATCTTTTCGCAAGCGGGCAGTCCCCGCTGAATGTATAATAGTTTAATTCAACTGACAATGAACGCAGAAGCAATTGGAACCTGGGCCGGCCTCGTCTGGACCGCCCTCAACGACAAAGATGTCGTAGTTGGTCTGAAGCAGCTCAAGAAAGAGACCAAGCTGAAAGACAAGGAAGTGTTTGCAGCCATCGGATGGCTTGCCCGCGAAGGCAAGATCGATGTACAGACCAATCCGGAGGATGAGAAGGATATCCTCTTTACCCTCGTACAGGACAAGTAAAAATCAATCGGCCTCCGTGGCCTTATATTTTTCGTAAAACGAAGAGGGCCCCGCAAGTCACACATCACTTGCGGGGTCCTCTTCGTTTTATTATCGCGGGGAGTCACCGGTTTCGAGGACCCCCGAGCCAATGAAGTCATTTCCGGATCATGGTCTGCGTAATATGTAGGGACAGGGGGATTTCATCGCCACGGGAGATGATTTCTCAATCTCGCGGAGTGTTTCGACCGCTTTACCGAGAGAGTCGGTCGTGTAGGCGGCCACATAATAAGTCTGGTCTTTGTCAATCAGCAACCGGCCGTCTTGATATCCTTTCTGCCGGAGTCTGTCGAGCACAGACATCGCATTGAACTTTTGCTTGAATGTCGCCACAATGATGTTGTAACGTAACGCGGCCTCCACCGGGGGATCAAGTTTGACGGTGTTGACATACACTCCTTTCAGGGGGATGGAGTCTCCGTTGAAGACTGTCCGGGGTATGGCTTCCTCGCGTGCCATGCCGAGCAATTCGTCGGCAGTGTAGCCTTCGTTTTGCTTTTCGATGGCCGCGTCGTAAGCTTTGCGGTAGTTTTCTTCAGTTGTCTTGCATGATGTGACAGTAGCCATCAGGAGCAACACACAGCCGATAATCAGTAAGAATTTTTTCTTGATCATTACAAGTAATTGTTTGCGTTTCAGATTTTAAGCGTGCCTAACTCTATCACTTCCAGGTTTGACGGGGTCTGGCCGTCTATGTCGAGCCTGACCAAGGTGCGCTTCGACTGCCATCCATGATGACCTGCGGCTCCGGGATTTATGTGCAGGCAGTCGAGTGTCGGGTCGAACATTACTTTGAGGATATGGCTGTGGCCGCAGACAAATATCCGGGCGTGCGCGTCACGCAGCATCCGGGTTATCCCGGGCTGGTAACGTCCGGGATAACCGCCTATGTGGGTCATGAAGACATTCGTGTCCTCCACTTTGAATTGCTGGACAGAGGGGAAGTAACGGCGCGTCTCGCCATAGTCGATATTGCCGTGGACCGCCCGTACCACCGGGCATACCTCTTCAAGGCGGCGGATGACATCGACGCAGCCGATGTCTCCCGCATGCCATATCTCATCACATCCCGCGAAATGAGTCGCGAAACGGTCGTCCCAACATGAGTGTGTGTCGGAAAGAATGCCTATCTTTTTCATTGTCAGAAGTTCTGTAATATCATCACCTGTCGGGGAGAGAAGGTCATCTCCTCGGCGATGGTGACATCTTCGCCTGAAATCATGTCATGGAGACGGGTACCGTACGGCAGAATCTCGACCGTGCGCTCCATTGTGACAGTCAGAGGCTTTGATGTTCCGTTCATGAGCACCGTCACCTCCTTGTCGCCAAGTTTGCGGCGATAGACATACATGCCGTTCTGGGGCATGAAATGCTTAAGCGATCCTTTGGCGATCACATCGTTGGCTTCACCGCGTCGCCAATGGAGGAGCTTCGACAGGTAGTCCCACGCTTCATTCTGGAGAGGGGTGCGTCCTTCAGCAGTGAATGCATTGACTGTGTCGCCGGGAAAACCGCCGGGGAAGTCTCGCCTGACATATCCGTCCGATCCCTCCTTGCTGCCGTTCATCAGCAATTCAGTGCCGTAGTAAAGTTGGGGTATGCCCCTTGAGGTCAACAGGAACGCTATGGCCTGTTTCCATGATCCGAGCGAGTCAGGCTCGGCCAGCAGGAAGCGGTCGGTGTCATGATTGTCAAGGAAAGTCAGCACCTTCTGTGGATCGGGATATAGGAAATCCATCGCCAGATGATCGTAAAGGTGGTTGAGGCCATTCCAGGGATCGGTTTCCTGGTCGAAGTATTTGTGCCCGTTGATGGAAATCATGAAGTCCATCACTGTCGGGAGCTCAGTCTTTTTGGGATTTATGCGGTTGCCTTTCTGCCAGAACGCGGATCCGGCTTCATTTCCATACCAGCATTCGCCGACTATGTTGAAATTCGGATACTCCGTCAGTACGGCTTTCGCCCATGAAGCCATCCCGTCAAGGTCGGCATAGGGATAGGTATCCATCCTGATCCCGTTGATTTTTGATGACTCTATCCACCAGATGGAGTTCTGGATAAGATACTTCATCAGATGGGGATTGCGCTGGTTAAGGTCAGGCATGGCTGTCACGAACCACCCGTTTACCGTGTGGTCAAGATCATAGTCAGACACATAAGGGTCATGGATTGTCGACAGGCGGAAATTGGTTGTCTCCTTCCCTTCGGGATGGTTGAACCAGTCTTTCGAGGGCATATCGGCCATCCAGGGATGATTGATGCCCGCGTGATTGAAGATCATATCCATCACGACCTTGATGCTCCGTTTGTTGGCTTCGGATACAAGCTCCTGCCACTGCTCGTTCGAGCCAAAGCGCGGGTCGATACGGTAATAGTCGGTTGTGGCGTAGCCGTGGTAGCTTCCTCCGGGCATGTCATTCTCCAGCACAGGGCAGCTCCAGATGGCCGTGACCCCGAGGGTGTCTATATAATCGAGGTTATCGATTATTCCCCGGATATTGCCCCCGTGTCGCCCGTTATGGTCGGCGCGGTCCGCCCCTATCGGGTAGTCAAGGCCTTCCATCGATTTGGCCGCGTCAATGTCGCCTTGGGCGAAGCGGTCGGGCATGAGAAGATACAAAACGTCTGACGCGTCAAAACCGGTGTATTCCTCCCCTCTTTTTGTGCGGGCCTTCAGCTCGTAAGGAATGTTGGCCTTTCTTGATCCGAGAGTGAATTTCAGATCCATCTTCCCCGGATTTGTCTCCGGGGAGATGTCGAAATAAAGAAGTTTATAGTTCGGACTGTCGAGTGACACCGCTTCTTTGAGTGTCACGCCCGGATAATCGGCTGTAACGTCGGCGGCCGCGATATCCGGGCCGGTGACCATCACCTGCAACGTCGTGTCTGACATTCCGACCCACCAGTATGGCGGCTCGACATTGGTGACCATCGGGGCTTTCTTGGCTCCGAAAAGACTCGCGGCTCCCGCGAGGATGCTTAGCGAAATCATAGCCAGTTTTTTCATGGATGATATGAATGCAAGTTAAACATAATTGATATTGATTCGGTTTGATAGCGTGCTGACAGGCTAATCCGCCGGGGTGAGCCTTATTATGTCGAACAACACCACATTGGAATTGGGATCGGCGTAGACCGGTGACGGCTGGTAATAGCGCAGTTCGATACGGTTTGTGCCTTTCTCCAGGGTTATGATCAGCGAATTGCTCCATACTGTCATCTCCTGCCATGACTCATTGTCGCCATGGCGCGTGGTGGCGGGGGAAAGCTGCGGGAATATGAATATGCCCGCCTCTTTGCTGTTGACCCGGAGGCTGCGCAAGGCTGTCTTGCGTTGCGTGTTGACAATTCCCAACCCATTGGCGTAATGGACATCGACGATATATCTCCCTGAACGGGGAGCGTTGAAATCAAATCCGATGTTCCGGTTGCGGAAACGGGTCGACTCCACGAATTTCGCGGCCAACTTCTTGTCCTCCAATATCTTGGTGCCGCTTTTTGCGATAGAGGACGCGTAGATGGATGTGCGTTGCTGCGAGGGAAGGTAGAGATACGGCTTGCTGCTGAATCCGGATAATTCGCTGTTGACCAACGCAGTGAACTGCACGATTGCAAGCTTTGGGGCGTTATACAGCCGGTATGTGTCCCTGAATATCTCTTCCTGCAGGATTCCGTTTATGTAGACCAGACGACACTCACCGCTTTTCTCCTCAAGAAATTCACGGTCAGTCTCGGTCAGAGAGTTGTCGGGGAGATTTGCAGGTAATGACCCCGTATGGATTTTTGCCTGACGTTCAGCTGTCCATTCCACGACCGGAGGAAGCGGTGCCATCGGGGTGTTTTCCCGGAGATTCACGAATCCCGGATCTGCCGACGCGCCCGCGAGGGTGATGGAGATGGAGTGTTTCCCCTTCAGAGAAGCATCCAGGAATGGTCCCGACGGCTTCCCGTCGATGGTGAATGTCGATATGGCTTTTCCGGTGCCGGTTATCTTTATGTCAAGCAGAGCGTCGCGGTAACGGAGATTGCCTATCGTTTTCTCTCCGGGCAGATTCTCGGGGACATAAGGGGCGAAGAACACACCATCCTCCTTGAATCTGAGTCCAAGCAGCCCTCGGAGAATCAGGGTGGTGAATGTCGAACGGAATGACGGTGTCAGGTGTCGGTAGCCAAGCAGGCGTTTACCCTCCAGGGCCATCAACGCCCCCACGGCGCATGAGTATGCCGCCTCGTTGCCGCAAGTGGCGGTCGCGGCGGTCCATGCCGACTGCAACAGGGCAGGGGAGATCTCCTCCCTTGTCTCCCCGCTTGCAGGAGGAAGTGCGGGCTGATAGTGTGAGACCCCGAAGAAACCTGACGGAGTCTTCTTTACGATAGCGTCAGCCATAGCGTCGGGGAGTATCCCGGAAAGAATGGCCACTGCCTGGGCGAGATTGTCGGTCGACTGCAGGGGAAGCGGACAGAGAGGTGTCCCGTATGCCGTCGCGCTGAAATATCCCATGTTTGGGATCCACATAAGGCTTTTCAATGATCCCGTAAGGGAGTCACTGGATGATAACCCGAGATTCGCCATGCCCCCTGCATAGGCCGCATTCACTCCTAAGGTGGACTGTTGGAAAATGTCAGCCTGGGTCATCCAGTTTGGGAACATCCCGGCTGCGGAGGCCATATAACGGGGAATCCCGGTGAAAAGGCCGGTGGATGGGTTGTATGATATTCTTCTGTCGGAGGCAATTATGTTGCGTGCCGTCTGCCTTACTGTCTTTTCCCATTGTGGATCTCCTGTGGCAAGCCATAATTCCGACGCGGCCAGAAGCCATTCGGCATTGGAGTTGACCGTTGGCCAGCCGGTATGGCGGTTCTCATAAGGCACAACCAGTCCGTTGCGGAGCCTTCCCTCCATCATGATCTTTGCTGAGTCATTCTGGAGCGGGTTAAGATAAATCTCGTAGGGAGTCTGGGGTCCATAACGTCCGGGCGCGGGATATGAGGCTTCGAGACGGTATAGAAAATCAAGCAATGGATAATCAGAGCTGAAAGTCATCCGTCCGGCTGCTTCCTTTCCGGCGATGATGGTGTCGAGGACGTTCCCGCTTACCCTGACCTGCATTACAGTGTCAGACATTACGCGTAACACAACCCCGTCGTGGAGGTCGATGCTGTCAGGCCATATGTCGAAAGCCTCGTTATGGGCGATCGGCTCCTCAGTGCGCGCGGTCTCTTTCCCGCATCCTGTGGGCAGGAGCAGGGCAACGATAAGCATTACAGGCAACATGATTGCCTTAAGGCGCGCTATATGGCAGAGATCACAGCTCAATTTTCCGGTGGTTTGGTGGAAATCTATCCAAACATGACAGCGGAGCATCATGCTCCGCTGTCATGATAACATCCGGTCGAACGGTTTTGTGGGATTATTTCTTAAGTAATTGTTCAAAATAATTTTGACCAGTTACTTTGCTTTTTTTGCGATATCCTTGGGGATGGCCTCTTTGTTGACGAGGATATTGATTGTCTTTGCCAGGAAATAAGGCTCTGACACATAGAAATAGCCGTCATATACCTGGTTGGTGTCCCATGAGTTCTTGACCTTGTAGTAGCGGTTGCCGTTCTTGTCGCGGGCTGTGCCTATGATTTCCATCCCGTGGTCGTCTGTGGTCTCCTGGGAGTCGAACATCTGCTGGCGTATTTCCTGGGTGATCTCCATCTCGGCCACCGGCTCCTTGAAATCGAAGCGGGCTGCCTGGCGGTCTTTGTCGCTCAGCTTTACCCAGCGAGAAAGCTCGGAGCCTTCGAGGTCGGCGGCGTCGGTCTCTTTGGGCATCACGGCGTAGCCCTCATACCATTTGAATCCTCCTTCGCTCACATCGGCAGACCATACGACAGGATAGCCTTTCTCGATCGCGTTGTCCACTACAGCCTTCATCTCCTCCATGGGGAGGTTGAGCGATTTGGCCCATATCCAGTTGTCGGGGACCTCGACGGCAAACTCCTCGTAGAAGGGATGGTGGGTGAAGGAGGTTATCGAGACATAATCATCCATTTTGACGGGCAGCGACTCCGCATAGCTGGCAGGGGTGTAGGTCTTGCCGTTTACGGTGAATGTCTCAGGCACTTTCCCGAGGTACGCGTCAAGGATCGCCTCGTAGCCTTTGCGCCAGGCGGTAGATATCTTCTTGTTGGGATTTGACTTCACCGCGTCAAGGTATGCCTTGAGTACCGCGTCAAGTTCGCCGTGTACATGTTTCTCCTCGCCGTATTGCAGGCCGGTGTAGAATTCCTCCGGGATGGCTCCATATCGGCTCCACACATAAGGCACGTCGAGGGCCGATCCGCCGGCGGCGAAATTGGTCTGGCCGTAAAGACGGATGTAACGGTCGGCCTTGTCAAGGTAGCATTGGCGGACTGTGAACATCTCGCTAAGGTCAAGCGAGTCGCCTCCATTGCGCAGTATCTCATCCTCGATGAAAGAGGTCGAGGCGAAACACCAGCATGTCCCGCTTTTGTTCTGGTCTTTGACGGAGGTGTGAGGGAGGACTTTGACATCTATGAAGCCGAATCCGATGGAATCGGCTTTCAGAGTGTCAGACTCTTCGGATATCTGCCGGCCGCAGTCGATCCGGTTGCCGGTCTTGTCAAAATTCCCGTATGCGGCGGCGGTTAGTGCCAGTGATGCGGCCGCCAATGCGGCCAGTGGTGACTTTCTCTTCATTGCAAGGTCTGGTTTATAAGTTTGGAGATCGCCCGGACAGCGTTGCCCGAAGCGTGGGTGATATCTCCCCGTCTCGGTTTTGATACAAAAGTAATAATAATCTTCGGGAAAGGCAAATAAAGCGGGTATAAATATTTTTCACGCAAAGGTTTGGCTGTTAAATGAAAAATGCCTAAATTTGCAGGCCATTACTAAAAGTCGCCCTACCAGCGACGCTTCCAGACAGTACTGAAAACAATAACAACCCGCAGATAAAATGAAAAAAGACATCCATCCTTCCAACTATCGCAAAGTAGTTTTCAAAGATATGTCGAACGATGAGATCTTCATCACCCATTCGACCGTGGCCGCAAAGGAGACTATCGAAGTAGACGGCGAGACCTATCCCCTCGTGAAGCTTGAAATCACCTCCTCTTCCCACCCCTTCTTTACCGGCAAGCAGAAACTCGTCGACACCGCAGGCCGCGTCGACAAGTTCCTCTCCCGCTACGGCGATCGCAAGAAGAAATGAGAAACAGCCACTGTCGCGCCGCCTGATATCTGCCTTCCGCAGATAGGGTGTGAAGGCTGTTGGTAAAAATAAAGCACAGGCGTGGATTCTGATTAAGGGATTCACGCCTGTGCTTTGTTTGGTTTGCTGTGTAAGCAGTTGAAAAGAAGGATATTGTAAAGGTAGGGATAACAGTTGTTATCAAACATCCTCCAAGTAGTTTGTTTCAGACAAACCTCTGGGTTTTTCCTAAATAGGTCGGTCGAGGGGGCTTGGACTTGGTGAATGATGGCGGCGCGCCGGTTTGCCTGATGACCGGTGTTTCCTTTTGGATGACATGTGTCTTTTAGATGTTGTTCCGGCTGATTTCCGGTCAGTACTTTGTAGGGAGTCTGGGGTTGAAGCTTCCTGATAGCGCGCGGCCCTCTCTATGATTTGCAGTGAGTCGATCGCCCGGATGGAAAGAGATTGGCTCAGGCCGTGTGATGGCAGTGACGCTTTATGGTCTACTTCCTGACGGTCAGTTATATATGTGAACATCACCACTGCCCCCATGATGAATAAAAGGACCAGTGTGCCGCGAATCTCGCCATGAGTCATCGGTCGCATGATTGTGTCGTGTGGGATAATCTGTTTTCCGGCAGCTTCCTACCAGAGGTTGAAACGGAATCCGGCCGATGCTTCGAGAGACATGTTGTTGGCCAGGAATGTGTGTTGTTTGTCATAGACAAGGTTGGTGTCAACATTGCCTACGATGCCGAAGAACCACCTCTTGTCATGATTGTAGATCAGCGATGCTTTCAGCCGGTTGCTTAGTGAGAAAGATGTCCGTTGGTGTGACGGATCAATGATATACCCGACGCGAACCCCGATTGTCGGTGCTTCGGATACTCCCAGACACCAACCCTTGTGGAATACCCAGTTGTATGCGTAACCGATCTTCAGCGCGTAGTTTTTGTTGCTGACGCGGTAATGGTTGTCCCATTCAGGGGGGAGCTTGTTGGCTTCCGGCTGGTCGTCGAAGATCCCGGCGAAGTCCATGTCATAGTTCTGCTTCCAATAAGAGAACCCCGCATAAAGCGATCCGGAGCTTTTTACCTGTATCTTGGAGTAGGAGAAGGCTGCCGCCTGGGAGTAATGCCTGTGATTGAAAAAATAATACAGGTTGATGCCCCAGCTGTCGGAATGGAACCCGTGGAAGGGGATATCCACATGGCGTGTTTCTCCGGGATAGCCGAGACGGTTGATTTTCATGTAGGAGTCATTGGTTATCGAGTAGTATTCAGCCCCGAACAATGAGCAGTTGAACTGAAATCCGAATCGCTTTCTGGCCCCGGTGTCAGCGTTGAAAAACTTGCTGACATTCATATCATAGCCCACAGACACAGCCATGTATGTAAGCCAGAGACCCATTGATGTCGACGGTCTTGAGTCGAAGCCCATCTTGTAGTCGTCGGTGAATCTGAAATCATATGAGTCGAGCCAGCTGTCGGTCTTGAACTTGACATTGAAGCGGTAGCCCGACCCCTGGACATACGTCGAGTCGTAATTGTTGAAGAAATGATCTCCCCAGCGGTATGTGTTCACGCAGAAGCGCGGGAATTTGCCCCACGACGCTATCGAGTCGAGATTAAGAAACACCGCTGATGCCTGTTGCGTACCCGCCGTGGCGAGCGCCAGCCATAACAATATGGAGGTCAGGAATTTCCCGAAAGGTCTGCGGCGAAATTCTTGTGCCGTCTTCCGGCATGTGTGTAATGTGTATATGGGCGGCTTGGGCATAATTTTCTGCAAAGTTACGAATTATCGGTGATTTTTACTGAATTTCGCTCCGCCAAGCTGTAAAGATATGACAAATACGCCAAAAAATAGGACCTGAATCCAAATTTGGATTCAGGTCCTATTTAAGTTTGATTTCCCGTGAGGGATTCCAATCACTGACAGTCAGGCTTTTTCTCAAAGATGGCTGTCTGCGGCAGTTGTTTATAGAGGGGACGCGTCGTTATTTGATGACCAGCTTGCGGGAAAGCTTCTGACCGGCGGCGTTGACCGACAGCACATAGACTCCGTTGTGAAGCGATGACGCGTCAAGGTCGATGGTGTCGCTTGAGGAACCGGCTGTTGCCACGGCAGCTCCCTGCATGTTGTAGAGCGAGCAGGCGAGGTTGTTGACTCCGGGGCAGCTTACCTCAAACTGTTTGCCGCCTTTTGACACGACGATCAGGTTCTGGTCGGCATTGTCGACAAGAGTGCTTTCGATTGACGCGCTCATTTTGATCGCCTCTTTGAGGCCGGCGAGGACATTGATCTTGCCTGCGCCCCAACGTTCTGCGTCAGTGGTGTATGCATCCTTGGTCGAGGTGGCGGCTATGATCTGCTGCGCCTCTGTGCCACGCATTCCGGGACATGCCTCAAGCCACAGGGCGAGAGTCCCCGAGACAAAGGGGCATGCCATCGATGTCCCTTGCATGTAGTACCAGGGATGGGTCGCTCCGTTGTGCTGGGCTTTTGCGCTCCATGTGTTTTCCTTGGGTCCCTTTGCGGTTTCCACCCAATAGCGGCTTACAGATGAGATGATCTGTGCGCCGGGGGCACATACGATGGGGAGCTGGCGGCCGTCGCCTGATTTGCCGTAGGAGGAGAAGTTGGCGATTGATCCTACACCTTCGCCGGCGTTATGTGTTGTCTTTCCCCCGGCGAGGTTGGGGACAGCGGTGCGCGATACCCATGCTCCCACGGAGATGGTGTTCACACCGCATGCCATGCCGTTGATCGAGCCGACATCTGTGCCGGTCACTGATCCGGGCCATCCTGTCGCGCTTGCGAAGCGTACCTCCGACTGTGAAAGCCCGTTGTAAGCGTCACAGTAGCCGTTGATTCTCATGCCTGTTGTGCCGTTGATGCTGACACCGAAGATTATGTCGCCGGTCTTGGACTGGGTGCGGTTGCTCATTGACAGGTTGAATCGGCCTGTGGAGGGGTCTTTCCCCCATCTTGCGGAGATGGATGACCCGCTCTCAAAGCCGGATGCGAAGACGGGGTCTGAGTTGCCGTTCCAGGTCAGGCTGCCTGATTCGCCGGTGATATTCTGGGAAGAAACTACTTTGCGCGATACTTTGTCGAACAGCACGAGCTGGCCTGTGAAGGGGGTGCCGTCGTTGTTCCAGAACTCCGCGCTGTAATAGATCTGGTCTTTGGGGGTGCTGTTGTATCCGTCCGGCACAAGAGTGGTGCGGAGCGTTGTCGCGCGGGTGAATTCCCTCTCCACCGACATCTGTGATCCTCCCTCGTTGCCGGCAGCCACTACGATTATCGCGTCGCGGGCGCGTGAGTCAAGATACTGGTTGACAGTCTCGCGTGGGTCGTGGCTGCCTCGGTTATGGCCGAGCGACAGATTGACGATCACCGGTTTGCCGTCTTGTTTGGCCCGGTCGATCACAGCACCGATGCCGGCGTTGATTGACGCGTCGTCGAAGTCGCCGCAGCCGACAAGGATAGTCGCGTCAGGGGCGATTCCGTAGTAGGGGATTGCGCCTTCGGCGAGACGGGTGGTGGTCCCTTCTGAGTAGGCGTAGTTGCCGTTTACATCGTCACGTCCGGCGATGGTGCCCAGCACGTGGGTCCCGTGGCTCTCGTCGCGCGCGTCGGTTGTGAAGCGTGAGACAGCGTCGGGTGTGTCGTAGGGAGACACCTTGCCGCCGGTTGACAGATAGACGGCTTTCACGCGGGATTTTCCCGAATGATCGGTGAAATTCACGTGGTTGGGGTCAAGGCCCATGTCGTAAAGCCCGACATACACGCCGGCTCCACGATAACCCTTTGTCAGGCCCTGGGCGGTGCCTTCATGCACCCCGGCCATGAATGAGAGTTCGCGGGCCTGGTCCATCATGGGCGCGGCCTGGTAGCCGAAATCGATATACTTCACAAACTCCTCTTTGGCCAGGGCCTCCACCTGAGAGATGGGGAGGGAGATGATGGCCATGTTGGCTGTCGAGTCAAGGACGTTTATTCCCATTGCCTCGAGGTCGGCAGTGGTGGCTCCGTCGGCAAGGGTGACGTAGACGGTCACATTCTTGTTGAGAGCCGCGGCGCGTTGTGGCGAGACCTTGGCCATCTCCTGACGGACTTGGTTGAACTCGTCAATCTGGAGATAACCGGCGTTGTTGATCTTGCTTTGGGCCGCTGAGGCCAGGCAACACCCGGTCGCCAGAGCCCCGCAGAGTAAAAGTTTCTTCATCCTGTTGTTTATAATGTTTGTTTTTTCTTTTTTCCAATGTGATATCGCTATGGTCTCACCGCTGGCGGGCGGGTTGTCAGGCGCGTAGCGAATGAGATGCGTTCTCTGTGAATTCTCTTCGAGGGGAATATATATTAATTGGAATATATTATTAATGTGTCTTGATTTGAAATGTGAGGTCTGATAAGACTATGAGATGCCGGCAAGCAATCGACACCTTGATTGGCAAAGTTAGTAAATTCCTGCATAATAACCATGCCGCGACGATTAAAAATGCAAAAATGACAGGATTTTTAATGTTTGATGACAGTTTGCATGTGATACATGATGGGTAATCTGCAAATATTTAGGGGGTTAATGTCCGGGAGCTGTCTGGCGGCCTGCCGCAATGACAAGATTTTTTGTTAACTGCGGTGAAATTTGTTTACCAAATGTTTGTTTTTTTGACATTTTGTCGTACCTTTGCAAAATACCAGTGGCAAATAGGTGTGCTTTTTGCCGAATGATGGTTTCAGATGTTAAGATGAAGAGAAAGATTTTACTCTGATAATAAGTGTTTATTGCCAAAGGGCTTAAAACGTGGTTTTTGCCCCTTGGCCACGGATAAGGAAATTTATCAAAATTTATGTTTAATAATCTTTAGTGTATGAAAAAGCTGTTTCTATTGATGACGACAGTGCTTCTCATGACCGTGTGCGCGATCGCGCAGACCAAGGTCGTGTCCGGCACGGTCGTTTATGCCGGCGATGACGAGCCTCTTCCCGGGGCGACCATCCTTCCGGTTGGCGGCGGTCATGGTACTTCGACTGACCTTGACGGTAAGTTCACTCTGACTGTTCCATCTTCGGTGACCAAGCTTAAGATTTCTTACGTCGGGATGATCGAGCAGACGGTTCCCGCCGGACAGGACATCACTGTCAAGCTCGACAATTCAGAAAACAACCTTGACGAGGTCATGGTCGTCGCTTACGGTACGGCCAAGAAGAGCGCCTACACCGGGTCTGCCTCGGTGGTTAAGGCCGAGCAGATCGAACAGCGCCAGGTGACCAACGCTGTCAGTGCCCTCGCAGGTGCTGTCGCCGGCGCGCAGATCATCACAACCAACGGTCAGCCGGGTGAGTCCCCCATGGTATACATCCGTGGTGTCGGGTCGCTCAACGCCGGCACCCAGCCTCTTTATGTGGTTGACGGCATGCCGTTCAACGGTGACATCGCTTCCCTCAATACCAACGATATCGAGTCAATGACCGTCCTCAAGGACGCAGCCTCCGCAGCCCTCTATGGTGCCCGTGGTGCCAATGGTGTCATCCTTATCACCACCAAGTCAGGTAAGGAAGGTGACGCGAAGGTCACTGTCGATGCAAAATGGGGAGGCAACTCACGCGAGCTCGGCTCATATGACGTGATCAAGGATCCCGCCATGTATACCGAGATGGCTTACCAGGCCCTCCGCAACGGCTACCTCTATCATCAGGGTGTTGACGCTGCCACAGCCCATACGCTTGCCAACAAGGACATGTACAGCGCTTTCGGCCCCGGATACCAGATCTGGAACATCCCTGCCGGACAGCAGATGATCGGCACCAACGGGAAACTCAACCCCGCCGCGACCCTCGGCTATTCCAACGGCAAGAACTATTTCATCCCCGATGACTGGGCCAACGAGACATTCCGCACCGGTCTGCGTCAGGAATACAATGTGACTGTTTCAGGCGGTACTGACCGCTTCAAATTCTACGGCAGCTTCGGTTATCTCGGAGACGAAGGTATCGTGAATGGTTCTAACTACAACCGTATCTCCGGTCGTGTGTCGGCCGATTATCAGGCTAAGAAATGGCTCACTGTCGGTGCGAGCATCGGCTACAACCATGTCAAGTCAGGATGGCCTTCGGGTCAGGATACCGACGGCGGTACAGCCAACAACGCGTTCCAGTTCTGCGATTTCGTGGCTCCCGTGTACCCCATGTATGTCCGCAACGCCGACGGATCCCTGATGCGCGATCCCCGCAACGGGCGTCCCATCTATGATTATGGTGATGGCAAATACGCTCTCGACACCAACCGTCGTTACATGTCAGGCGGTAACGCTGCCAGCTCGTTCATATATGACACATCCACTGTCCTTATGGATATCCTCAATGCCAAATGGTATGCTACCGTGACCCCCATCGAGAACCTTAACATCACAGGTAACGTGGGATACTTCCTCGACAACACCCGTAACCATGACATAGGCTCTCCCTATTACGGCTCTACGGAGGCTTTTGGAGGTATGGCCGCCCAGACTTTTGCCCGCACCCGCGCCCTGAACCTCCAGGCTCTCGCTTCTTATCGCCACACTCTGTTTGATGTTCATCATCTCGACTACCTTCTCGGTTACGAGAGCTATGATCTGAACGCAGAGTCCCTTTACGCCGTAGGCTATAACTTGTACAATCCTGACAGCTGGGCGGTTAACAATACCCTTAACAACTCGCAGCGTCGTTCTGCCGGTGGCAATCCCACCAACTACACCACCCGTGGTATCTTCGGCCGTATCAACTATGACTACGACTCACGTTACTTCTTCAGTGTGTCATATCGTCGTGACGCGTCTTCACGCTTCGCTCCCGACAAACGCTGGGGTAACTTCTACTCCCTCTCAGCTGCCTGGGACATGTCAAAAGAGAAATTCATGCAGTCAACCGCCACATGGCTCGATCTGCTGAAAGTCAAGTTCTCTTTCGGACAGCAGGGTAACGACGCACTCCTCCACAATGGCTACCAGATGTATTATCCTTATCAGGACCAGTACAACGTTGTGGGAGAAAATTCCTGGTCTGACGGAGAGCTTTATTACAAGGGTAATCCCGATATCACATGGGAGACATCCAACGCGCTCAATGCCGGTGTCGACTTCAGCTTCTTCCAGGGCAAGATCGCCGGTACCGTAGAGTATTTCCAGCGTCAGACCTCCGACATGCTTTACAACAAGCCCACCGCTCCGTCGCTCGGATACTCCAGCTATCCTATGAATGTCGGCTCTATGAAGAACTACGGTATCGAGGTCGAGCTTAACTACCGCCCGATCAGCAACCGTCATATCACCTGGGACATCAATGCCAACCTTACCTGGATCCGCAACAAGATCCTCAAGCTCAACAAAGACTGTCATGGCAAGATCCTCAACGGCATGACCATCTGGAAAGAGGGTGAGTCTCGTTACAACTACTACCTCGTGCAGTATGCCGGTGTGAATCCTGAAAACGGTGAGCCTCTTTACTGGACCCGTGATCCCATTCTTGACGCTGAAGGAAATGCTGTCAAGGACGCTAACGGCGACAATCTCTACAAGGATGAGCAGTACAAGACCAACAACTACGATCACGCTTTCGCAAACAACCGTAAGGCTTCCGGCAACAACATGCCCCCGATCTACGGTGGTTTCGGAACAACGGTCAAGTTCTACGGCTTTGATCTGGGCGTGCAGTTCAGCTACCAGATCGGTGGACGCACATTCGACCAGGGCTACGGTACTCTGACCCATCCCGGAGAGATCGGTTCGCTGGGTACCAACTTCCACACCGACATGCTCAACGCGTGGACTCCCGAGAACCGTAACACCAACATCCCCAAGCTTGACGCGCAGGCTGCCTACAACCTTGGCGATCAGTGGACGGATTTCAACCTTGTAAGTTCAAACTACCTGTCACTCAACAATATCACCATCGGCTACACAATACCGTCAAAATGGACTACCAAGCTCGGCATCGAGTCTGTCCGCATCTATGGCGTGGCCGACAACGTGGCCCTGTGGAGCAAACGTAAAGGTCTGGATCCCCGTATGAGCATGACCGCAACCGGCACATATGCTTCATATTCAGTGGTCCGCACTATCTCGGGTGGTATCAAGGTTGTTTTCTAAAAACGATTTAACACGACTTTTCATTATGAAAACCATAAAATCCCTTTTTGCCCTCTCGGTCGCCGCAGTAGCCCTTTCGGCCTGTAACGACCTCCAGCAGGAACCATTGTCCACCTATGTCACAGCCGACCAGAAGAAGCAGATCATCGAGGACAACCCCGACATGATATCTGCGTCGGTCAACGCGCTGCCAAACATGGTGTCATCCTCGTTGGCCATCTGGAACGGTGACCCGCGCGTGGACTCCGATTTCGGTGTTCCTTCTATCTTTATGATCCTCGATCACAGATGTCAGGACATGCCTTCGGCTCTCCTCGGCTACCAGTGGTACACCGCTGCCATGGAGATGAGTGACTTCGCCGGAAACTACTTTGACAATTATATCGTGTGGAACACTTTCTACAATATGATTGCCTCATGTAATTCCGTATGCGCTCTGATTGATCCCGCGATCGAGGATGCCAAGATGCAGTATTTCCGCGCGCAGGCTCTTGCTTACCGTGGTTACGCATACCTCAACCTCGCGCAGCTCTGCCAGTTCACATACGCTAAGAATCCCGAGGCTCCGACCGTGCCTGTGATCACCGACCTCAACCTTGACGAGGCTTCACAGAATGGTATGCCCCGTGCAACCGGCACACAGATCTATGCCCAGATCATCGGTGACTTCACCGAGGCGATCAGCCTTCTTGACAAGGCAGAAGCTGCCCAGGTAACCCGTGGCACGATGGCTTCCGGATCACAGATCAAGACCTTCGTGAACCAGGCTGTCGTGTATGGCTTGCGCACCCGCGCCAACCTGCTTATTCAGGATTATGCCGCCGCCGAGCAGGATGTCCTCAAAGCTATCGACCTCGCCGGCAAAGAAGGACTTGCTCCCTATTCACAGGAGGATGTCTCCAAGCCCGGTATCGTGAATATCAATGACAAGGCCTGGATGTGGGGCTTCTACACAGATCCTAACTCGGGCCTCACGAAATTGATCGGTTGGGGCGGACAGATGTTGCCCTGGCACGGCTCTTTGTGCTATCCCGGTGCAGGCGCATACCGTTGCATCAACAAGAAACTCTACGAGTCTATCTCCTCCGCCGATGTTCGCAAGAACTGGTGGTTCAACGGCACAACCGCTCCCAAGACGCTACCGTCGAATTACGCCGAGTATCTTAACAAGCGCACTGAATACAAACTGGCTGAGTACTCCCCCTACATGCAGGTCAAGTTCGGAGCTTACAATGACGAGCCCGGCGGTACAATCAATGCCGAGGATGTCCCGATGATGCGTGTCGAGGAACTTTACCTCATGCTCGCAGAGGCACAGGGCATGCGCAATCCGACCGCCGGCGGCCAGACTCTGACCAACTTTGTCGCAGCTTACCGTCAGCCCGGTTACACCTGCAACGCCCAGTCAAAGGAAATCTTCCTTGACGAACTTTGGAAACAGCGTCGTATCGAGCTTTGGGGTGAAGGCTTCAGCTACTTTGACATGATGCGTTTCCAGAAAGGTGTCGACCGCCGAGGCGGAGGCTATGATCCCTCGTTGGTTTTTGTAGTGGCTCCTGATGACCCCGTTCTGCTTTACGAGATCAACGTCCGTGAGGCTCAGGCCAATCCTGCCATCGGTAACGTGAGCAACAGTGCTTCCGTACCTGTAGCCGTTCCTGACATTTGATCCGTGATTGATCGGTTTAGACAACGTTAACAGAAATTTCCTAATTTCGACAATTCAAAGATATGAAACTCTATAAATCAACCATGGGCCTTGGCTTGCTCGCCCTGATGTTCTCGGCGTGTGACAAAGCCGCAGAGCAGGACTACACGCCGGCCGCGCCGGTGGCCACTCCTCCGGCCTACTTCTCCATGGACTATGATGGCTCGGTCATCATAGACGAGAACCAGACATCTTTCTCGGTGCCTGTCTACCGCGCGAACACTTCGGGCGAGGAGACAGTGAATATCGATTGCAAGGTCAACGGTGACTTCTTCTCTTACAAGCTCGCCAATGGCCAGACTGTCGCTTTCCAGGCGCAGAACGGCCAGGGTTCGGCTGCCATTCCCGTGACATTCCCCGCCGGGGAGGGATCTGCAGTGATCGAGATCGTGTACCCCTGGGAGACGATGGCGGCCAACGCAGGTACGGAATACAAGTTTGACTTCACCACCCAGGGTGCTCCGAGCGAGTATTTCATCACCCAGGCAGAATACATCGCCCTCTACGTTCCCTGGCAGGCTGTCGTGGGACCCAAGGGTGAGACATCCGCGACTTGGAAGGATGACGCTCTTTATTCCGGCTTCAATGTGACAGGCGCAGATCCCGTATGGGAGGTGGATATACAGGGCAATCCTCTGAAACCCGGTATGTACCGTATCCTCAATCCGTATGCCGGTGCTCCCCAGAACTCGACCGGCGATGACTTCCAGTATCATGGCACAGGCGATATCTACATGTATATCAATGCCACCGATCCTGAGAATGTCTACCTGTCTGACAAGTTGGGCAACCCGCTTCCCAATTTCAACACTTACTACACCCTCAGCGCGGATTACAGCGATATCTCCCTGTTTGACCGTGCTGCCGGTACGATCCTCAATGAGACGCTTGATGGCGAATCCAATGCCGGATATGGTCTTGGCACCAGGACAGACTTTGTATCGGGCGGTGTCACATATGTAGACTATATCGAGTTTGCTCCCGACCACTTCTACGTCTACACCGACGGGTATACCACAGGCAGCGATGGCTCTCTGGTGATCATCTTCCCCGGCGGCCAGGGTAAACGTGAATGGAATGACCTGGGCATGTGCTCATACAGCGACGCGATGATCTCCGTTGCCAACGGAATGGATCCTGTGACCTATGAGGTTCCCGTGCAGCAGAATGTCGACAATCCTTACCTCTACCGTATGGTCAATCCCTACACCAACTATTGGGTTGAGCCGAATCCCCAGGATGAGGACTTTGACATCCAGATCGACTGCTCCGATGCCGAATTCGTTCTTGTGAAACCTGCTGACACCGGTAACTGGATGGAACTCGACGGTGAATTCCTGGCAGCTTACATGACCAATGCAGGATACTACTACACTACTGTTGTATCAGAGCAGTACCGTAAGACAAAGGCTCAGCTGATTGCCGCCGGACAGAATGACACGTTCGTCAATGGCGTGATCAACATGCCTAACGCAATGGCTCTCGCGGTTGACTCGGAAGGCTATTCAGTCGGTGGTTTCGACTGCGCCGTCGAAGGCACTCCCGGATGTAAGCTTGTGCTTACCTCCCCGGCCGCCGCTCCCGCCAACTATGTCACTGCCGCAGCCGTAAATCCGGCCAAGGGTCTTGACTACCGTAAGAACAAGAGCGGTAAGATGAAAGCCGTCAAGCTTTTCGACATGAACCGCAAGTAATATAGATCACAATAAGATCAAACACTGATTCAACCCGGATCGCAGCTTTGTCTGCGATCCGGGTTTTGTTTTCGGGGGCGTTCAGGCTACGGACCTGTCAAGAGGACATATCTCCACCTTTCCAGAAAAGCACTGCTGATTTTCTGTGAAAATCGTGGTGATGTTTTGTCAGGTTGTGAAAAAATTAGTAACTTTGCAGTGTGAAAACGGAGCGCGATGATGGCTCCGGTCCATTCCAGCCGCAATAGCTCAGTCGGTAGAGCATTTCATTCGTAACGAAAAGGTCGTGGGTTCGAGTCCCACTCGCGGCTCCTGACGAGGACGGCCAGTGCAGAATGCGCTGGCTTTTTCTTTTCACGGGGTGTTAATATATTTTAACATCGCGGCTGCAATTATTTGTGGAAATAAAACGTTAAATTTGCAAATTGAGAGGTATGGCCCTGCCGCCGGGGTCTGCTTTTTCGTGTATGGTGTCCCGGCTTACGGGGCGTTCAGACTACAATACAGAGCATGAGACAATTAAAGATATCCAAATCGATCACCAATCGAGAGAGCGCGTCGCTCGACAAGTATCTTCAGGAGATTGGACGTGAAGACCTTATCACTGTTGAACAGGAGGTAGAACTGGCCCAGCGCATCCGCGAGGGGGACCAGGCCGCGCTGGAAAAGCTGACCCGTGCGAACCTGCGGTTCGTTGTGTCGGTCGCCAAGCAGTACCAGAACCAGGGTCTAAGTCTTCCCGACTTGATCAATGAGGGGAATCTCGGCTTGATCAAGGCGGCCCAGAAGTTTGACGAGACCCGAGGCTTCAAATTCATATCCTATGCCGTGTGGTGGATCCGTCAGTCGATACTCCAGGCGCTTGCCGAGCAGAGCCGCATCGTGCGCCTGCCGCTGAACCAGGTAGGGTCGCTCAACAAGATCTCAAAGGCCTTATCCAAATTTGAGCAGGAGAATGAGCGCCGCCCCTCCCCGGAGGAACTGGCCGAGACGCTTGATGTCCCTGTCGACAAGGTGGCTGACACATTGAAAGTTTCCGGACGGCATATTTCCGTTGACGCGCCGTTTGTCGAGGGTGAGGACAACTCGCTTCTTGACGTGCTCACCAATGATGACAGTCCGATGGCCGACGCTACACTCAACCAGGAATCGTTGTCAAAGGAGGTCGACAGGGCGTTGCGTCAGCTTCATGAGCGCGAGCGCGAGATACTGAAGATGTTCTTCGGCATAGGGTGTCAGGAGATGACGCTTGAGGAGATCGGGGCTAAATTCGACCTAACGCGTGAACGTGTCCGTCAGATAAAGGAAAAAGCCATCCGTCGGCTGAAAGGGCAGAAGTCGCGCCTGTTGAAGACCTATCTCGGTCAATGACATGTCAGCGGTTGCCGTAGGGTTGCTGTGTTGAAAGTTTCAGTGGCTTTGTGGCGGCATTCAAATGATATTTTTAGGCGGGAGTCGCAGAACGCGACTCCCGCTGTTTTTTTAGTTTTTATTTGCAAGTTTGATTTTTTTTACATTACTTTGCATGTACGTTTGTATTTTATCAAAGGTATATATGCTTATTTATGGCTTTAAGGGATTATCTTAGACGACATCCATGAATTTAAAGCTTCAGTATCTCTAATCATTAAATATTTCTGAATGAAAAAATCTTTACTTTTCTTGTCAATGGCTGCCGCAGCCGTCGCAGTGTGCGGGGCTGAGCAGAAAGAACCGGCATTCTATAGCAATACCGCTATCCAGAATGTGTCGCCCAATGGGAAATGGGCTGTCTCCGAAGTGTATGGGACAGTTGTGCTGATCAACATCGAGACAGGCGAGGAAGTAGTTTTTCAGGCCGGAGAGGTCGGCTCCCCGTATTACAATCTGGGGATGGGCAATGTCCTGAGCGATGACGGATTGCTCCTGTGTCAGACTGAAGCCACCGGAAAGGCATGCTATTACCATAATGGCGAGTGGAAAGAGCTTTACAACGGCGATGCCGGAGATGTCAATGGCAGCGCCAACGGTATCACTCCGGATGGCAGCCGCATATGCGGCAATCTCGACATTGTCGAGATGACAATGGAGGATGTCACTATGGTCTTGCCTGCCGTATGGGACCGTCAGGCCGACGGCTCGTATGGGGAGTATGTAATCCTGCCCCATCCGGAGCTGGATTTCACAGGCCGTGCTCCGCAGTATATCACGGCTGTGGCCATCAGTGATGACGGTCGCACAGTGGTCGGACAGATCGTCGATTGCCGTGGAACTTTCCACTATCCGATTGTCTACACTCAGGGCGCTGACGGAGAGTGGAGCTACACCCTTCCTACCGAGAGCCTCATTAATCCCAACCATGTTGTCATGCCGGAGAACCCCGGCGAATCCCCCGAACGTCCCCAGCCGACCTCGTACCTCAATGATGAGGAAAAGGCCGCTTATCAGGAGGCATTTGATGCTTGGGTCGCTTCAGGTTATGACCCGGAGCTTTACCCCGAGTATGTCGATTTCATGTCGCCCGAGAACCGCGCTGAATATGAGGCTGCCAAGGAAGCTTATGACGCTGCTTATCTTGTGTGGTCTGAAAAATACAATGCTTTCGACGAGGCTTACTGGCAGATTTATGACTCGTCGCCCAACTTCGAGTTCAACCAGATCGCTCTTAGCCCGGACGGCAAAGCTTTCGCCATGACCAACTTCTATGAGGATGACTCCGATCCGACAAGCTGGATGCCTGTCCCTGTTGACTATGTATGGGTCATCAGCCTGGAAGGCGATGAGATCACCAAATACGACAGCCTCCAGCTAAGCGCGAAGGCATGGGCCGACGGCTATGTGCTGGCAGCGGATGTTGATCCCGATTCGAGATGTTTTAACGGCTACCTGCTGAAGGATGGCGAGTATATCAGCTTATATGACTATCTTTGTGGCAAGGGTGAGTCGATCAAGGAATGGGTTGATCTCAACATGACCCATGAGACTGAAGTATATGACTGGGAGACAGATCAGGTTGTAATCAAGACCGTGACTTTCACCGGGCTGCCGGTTGCGTCGCGCGACATGAAAGTGATCGCTTCCTGGACCAACTCGACCTGGGGCGACTTTGCCCCCGAGAGCTACCTGTTTGACTTCCGTGATTCCGCAGGTATATCCTCTGTGAAGGCTGACAACAAGGGTGTGGTCGCTTTTGAAGCCAATGGTGACCTCACTGTCGGAGAGGGTGTGGCCGAGCTTGCCGTTTATGATCTCGGCGGTGTATGCCTGCTCCGTGTCGCCAATCCCGGAGCCAACGTCTCCTGTGATTTCGCCCGTGGAGTCTATGTCATCAAGGCCACCTATGCCGATGGCAGCGTGACCGCGATCAAGGCTGTGAAGTAAAACAGACTTTCATACTGATTCACCGCAAGGGTGCGAGACATCCCTTGCGGTGAATACCTGCTATAAATAACACCGATCAAAAAAACATATCCATGAACCGTCTTGTAATTCTGTTGCTCGGATTGTTGTCCATGACATTCGCGTCACGCGTTTCCGCCCAGCTCCCGTCTATCCAGTTGAAGGACATCCACGGTAAGACCGTGAACATGTCTGAGATATCAAATGACGGGAACCCGGTAATAATAAGTTTCTTCGCCACCTGGTGCAAGCCCTGCATGAGGGAGCTGAAAGCCATCCATGAGGTTTATCCCGACTGGCAGGATGAGACCGGAGTGAAAATGTACATAGTGAGCATCGACGATGCCCAGAACTCGTCAAAGGTGCGTCCATTGGTTGATGCCGAAGGATGGGAGTATGTGACGCTGCTTGATCCCAACAGCGAATTTTTCAAGGCTCTGGGGCTTCAGGCTGTTCCTCACGTGCTCGTCCTTGACGGTCAGGGGAAAGTGGTGATGTCACATTCGGGATATACAGACGGCTCGGAGAGCGAGATAATCGAGACAATCCGCAACCTCGGAAAATAAGGAAGAGTGATGAAACCACGCAAACTGTTCACCACCGCGGCTGTCTGCGCGACCGCTCTCTCTTCATACGCGATCAATATCGGGGGGGACAACGGTGTCGCCCTTCACGGCAGTGTGCAGGCCGATGTGCTTTTCCCCCAGGAGGATGAAACTATCAATACCGGCAAATATGACCACGACATCCTGTTCAACACCTACGCTGATCTTAACATGATAAGCCGTTATGTCGACGCAGGTGTCAGGTTTGAGTTCATGAAATGGCCGTTACCGGGCTATGAGAAGGACTTCAGCGGCTGGGGTGTGCCCCATATCTATGCCAAAGGCCGCTACAAGGGCTTCGAGCTTACGGCCGGTGACTTCTACGAGCAGTTTGGCAGCGGTTTCATACTGCGTACTTACGAGGAACGTTCTCTGGGTATCGACAATGCCATCCGTGGAGGTCGCCTGCGTGTGACTGCGGTCCCGGGCCTGCGTGTGACAGCCCTTGGCGGTGTGCAGCGTCATTACTGGGACTGGAAGACATCCTCTCAGGTGTACGGCGCGGATGCCGAACTGTCGCTTGAGCAGGTTTTCAAAGGGCTGGGCAATCGTAACCTGACATGGACCTTCGGCGCGTCATATGTGCTCAAGCGCGAGACCACTCCCGGCCAGACCATCTCGGGTGTCGACTACAGGCTGAACGCTCCGGAGAATGTGAGCGCGTTTGATTTGCGTTCCCACTTCCGCAAAGGTAACTTCGACGTGATGGGGGAATTTGCCTGGAAAGGCCAGGACCCTTCGTTTGACAATGACTACACGTATGGCAAAGGGACGGCTGTGATGCTGAGCGCGTCATGGTCCAAATCAGGGATCAGTGCGCTGTTGCAGGCCAAACGCAGTGAGAACATGGCCTTCCGAAGCCAGCGCATGATGTCAGGTACCTCATGTTTCCTCAACAACATGCCTGCTTTCGCATATCTCCATACATACGCCTTGCCGGCATTGTATCCTTACGCCACCCAGGCGGCTCCCGGAGAATGGGCTTTCCAGGGGACGTTCGCTTACAATTTCAAGCGTCATACCCCCTTCGGAGGCCGTTATGGCACTAAAGTGAAATTGAATTTCAGCTATATCCGCGGTCTTGACAGGAAGTTCCCCGAACCATTGGTGGGCAACACGATTATCGGCACTGATGGTCCGAAGACTACTTTCTTCGGCATGGGGGAGGCTTATTACCATGATGTCAATCTCCAGGTCGAGAAGAAATGGTCACAGAGTGTCACCCAGAATTTCATGTACATGAACCAGATGTACAACAAGACCGTGATCGAAGGGGAGGGTGGACGCGTCAAGTCAAACATATTCGTAGTCGACACCAAATGGAAAATCGACAGGCGTTTCACTCTTCGCAACGAGTTGCAATACCTGCAGACTTGCCAGGATGAACGCGACTGGCTTTATGGTCTGCTCGAGCTGTCGGTCGCTCCTTACATTATGGTTACGGTGAGCGACATGTGGAACTGCGGCTCCACCGGTACCCATTATTATAATTTCGGAGTCACCGGCAATTACCGGTCAAACCGCCTTATGGTGAGCTATGGCCGAACCCGAGAAGGGTTCAACTGCTCCGGCGGTGTATGCCGCAAGGTTCCTGCCACTCATGGCTTCCAGATATCCTATTCTTACACTTTCTAATCGTATTCTATGATAAAGAAATTCTTTCTCTCCCTTCTGACATTCCTCCCTCTGGTATCATGCTCGGATATCAGCGAGGATGAACGGTTCATTCCCATAGAGAGCGTCACGCCCCAACGCGCGGTCTTGCTGGAAGATTTCACGGGTCAGAACTGTGTGAATTGCCCGGCAGCCCATCGTGAGATCGAGACTTTGACAAGACAATATCCCGACGCACTTATACCGGTCAGCATACATGCCGGTGGTTTCGGCATATCGAGCACGGCGCGTCGTCCCGGCCTGATGCAGCCTGAAGGCAACACCTATAATGACCGATATGGCATTGACGAATGGCCCAAGGGTGTCGTCAATGGCCGCAGTGGAGCTCTCAATACAGGGGAATGGAGCGACGCAGTCAGGGAAGAGCTGAAACGCGACGCATCGGTCGCCATCGAGCTTTCGGCCGCGATTGATCCCGATACCCCTACGATGATCGACATCGAATGTGTCTTGCGGCCTGTGGCCGACATGCAGGGGACGCTCCAGCTATGGGTAATTGAGGATGGCATAGTGGCGCGTCAGCTTGACAAGGATCTCGGCACCATTCCCGATTACGTCCATAACCATGTATACCGCGCTGCGGTAAACGGGATTGACGGAGAGAATGTCAATCTCCAGGCCAATGTCAGGAAAGAGAATTCCTACAAGATGGCCATACGCGATACCGAAAAGGAGAAATGGGTGGCCGCCAATCTGTCGATCGTGGCTTTCATACGCCAGGCTGACGGTGGTATAGCCCAGGTCGCCAGATGCAAGGTGCAGCCCTGACAGGCTGTCTTACCGAGAGATTTCGTGAGAATGCCCTCATC
The DNA here is from genome assembly GCA_021772015.1 of Prevotellaceae bacterium. GTDB lineage: Bacteria > Bacteroidota > Bacteroidia > Bacteroidales > Muribaculaceae > UBA7173. Next base: position 140,955 of record JAETNS010000003.1, read on the forward strand.
CGCTCAAATGTTTGAACGCAAATCAAAACAATATTCATAAGATATGAGAAAACTCTACCTGTTTCTGGCCTGTCTCGCGGCTTTTTCCGCGCAGGCCGTCTCCCTGAAAGTCTATATGGGTGACAAAGAGATCACTCCCGGCTCCACGGCTTATTTTTCCGACTACCAGGCCGAGGAATATGAATCGGGAGTGTGGGATATCAAAATGGATCCCAAACTGTATGTCGAAAGCGATTTCACCACAAACAACGTATCCGTTACTGCGGTTTGCACGTCGGGCCATAATATCCAGATGTGTGCCGGCACCAATTGCCAGATAGGAGAGACCGTCGTCAAAGATAACCTTACCTTGCGCAAAGGCCAGAAGTTCGCTCTTGAGTTTGAGTACATGAACATGGAGTATGAGGGGGCGACCGTTCCCGACGTGGTGACAAAATTCACTGTCACAGGTGCTGATTCGGGACCGATCGAGTTTACTGTCGTCATGGGGCCTTCCGCAGCCTTGGTAAGCCGGGTGGAGATGTCGGATGAGATCCGCCTCACATCAGCCGGCATAGAGTATGGTCTGACTTCCGCTAAGGATTTCGCTCTCTACACAGTAGATGGAATCTGTGTGATGAAAGCTTCTCTTGAAGGGAATGGACTTCTTCCCACCAATGGTCTGGTCAAGGGTGTCTATCTTTATACGCTTGACGGACATTCCGGCAAAATATTCGTGAAATAATTTAACAGGGGTTATTCAATGCCCTATTACATCGAACAATTATGAAAAAAACTTTACTGACATTATTGACGGCGATAGTGGCTTTCGGCTCATCGGCTTTGTCTTTGTCTGTGGAACCTCAGCGTATCGCGGTTCCTCTCGGCCCCGGTTTCCAGTCAGGTGGCGCGTTCCCTGAAGCCAACATCGTCATGGACGGCCCGCGCAGAGCTGCGGATGAGGCTTCCTCGATGCATTACACCCCGGCCTATTCCCCTTATACCTATCTTGGTTTCAATAACCAGAAAGTAGGGATGAAAATAGCCCAGGCATTCCAGATGACTCCCGAGTTGGTACAGAAATTCGCCGGCAACAATATCGACGGTGTCTTTTTCTACACCGGCATGAATGAGGCGGAATCATCCTCGCAGGTAGCGGTCAACACGATCAAAAAAGCGACGCTCTTCCTGACATATGACTTGCAGAATTTCGAGCCGTTCTATACCCAGACCGTCGATCTTCCCGCCGACGGGCTTATACTGGTGGAGTTTGACCTTACTACTCCCTATACCATCGAGGCTGGCAAGCCTTTCTATGTAGGCTATTATTATCCATTGACATCTGCCAATGATCTTACCATAATTGTCGATGCCGCTGATCATGGCAATGACATGTCGGGCGGATGGATCGGCTTGCAGGCTCCCAAGACTTCGGCGGATGACAACCCCGAGTGGGAGTTTGACAATTTTGCAAACCAGGTAGGTTTCCCTTGCCTCGGCGCGGTTATTTCAGGCGACAATCTGCCGAAGGATGAGGTTGATGTCTCAATGCTTGAGGTGCAGCCCAGCGCCTACCAGGGAGAGGACTTCTCTCTGTCGTTTGTTGTGGGCAACAACGCTTCCAACGGAGTGTCATCATTTGAGGCAGAGGTCGTGGTTGGTGAGAACGCACCTGAGACAGTGGAATTCTCTGTCCCCAAACCGTTGAACTATGGCAGCCAAGGCATGGCGACGATCGACAATATAAGCTATGCCATACCTTCTCTTGAGAAAGTCCCTGTCACCGTGACTGTAACCAAGGTCAATGGTAACACCAACAACTCGCAATCAGCTACGGCAACTTCTGAAATCCAGATAATCCCTACCGGCAAAGGATTCCTGCGCAATGTTGTCGTCGAGGAGTTCACCGGCACATGGTGCCCGAACTGTCCCCGAGGTCTGGTCATGATGGAGGCTATACGTGAGGCATACACTGACGGTTCGGTAATCCCTGTCGGTATCCACAATGGTGATCAAATGGTATCTCCCTCCTATTCTGCCATCGATCAGGTTTATGGCGGCTCATATCCTACAGCGATAATGAACCGTCTGACCTACATAGAGACCATGTATCCCACCGACAAATGTTTTGCGGAGATCGAGAAATTCCAGTCTTATCCCGCTCCCGCGAAGGTGACAGCGACAGCCCGCTTCAACTCCGCCAAGAGCGGAATTATCTTCGACACCAAGACAAGCTTCTCGTTTGACAACGACAAGGCGGCCGAAGATTACATCCTGGCCTTCGGTGTCACTGAAGACCATGTAGGTCCTTATGAGCAGAAAAACGGTGCCTCCGGTTCGACGCTGCCCGGTTGGGGAAACAAACCTTCGGTAGTCGAGACCATGTATAATGACGTGGCCCGTCAGTACAACACAAGCCGCGGTATCACCGGATCGATTCCCGAGGCGGTTGAACAGGGCAAGGAATATGACTTCAGCTACGAGATGAAATTCCTCGCTGCGAGCAAGATCTCCAACAAGGATAATCTCAATGCGATCGTTTACCTTATCAACCGTAAGACCCAGGTTGTCGAGAACGCCTGCATGATCAACGCGACCCAGCTTGGCGGCATTGATGATGTCATGGCAGACAGCGAGTTTGATGCCAATGCTCCCGTGGAGTATTTCAATCTCCAGGGAATCCGCGTCGCAGAGCCTCAGGACGGGCTTTACATACGCCGCCAGGGTAACACTGCCAAGGTTGTGATGGTGAAATAATTAAAAAGATCCATCAAGGGCCGCTACGGCTTCAGTAGGGCCTGATGATAGAAAAAAGACACTGTGTCAAAATCAAATTTGGCGCAGTGTCTTGTTTTTCGCCCCATAGGGCGGGGGGGTGATATTTTTAGATGGGGTAGCCGTTCGGCCCGGTTTTCGTCAGTTTAGGGCGCGGAACAGGGATTTGTAAGCCGCGGTTGTCCCCAGACAAAGCAGCATGTCGCCCGGTTCCACCCTGATGTCATTGCCGGATGTGGAGTCACGTGTGGAGTCGGCAGGATCCGGAAGAGTAAGCGACTCCATCACGTCGTGGGATATGCCGAGGATATTGTCATGGGATGACGGGCGCGCGGCGGCGATCAACCGCAGGCCATGCAATGTGTCAGGAGTGATATCGGAATATCTCATGTGATGGAATATATCCGGGGCGCGGAAACGCATGGCGAAAGTGTCGCGGCCAATCCGGAGCGTAGCGACGGTGGAACTAAGTTCCATTTCATTCACAAGGTCATGAGCCGCGCGTTGCTCCGGCGTGAGGATCCGTTCGACTTTCAATCCTTCGAGGATTGACTGATGAAGCTCGTCGATGGCGCGGGCGTATATTTTCCTTACCCCGATTTTTCGTAGGAGAGCCACAGTCTTGACGCTTGCGCCGAAATTCTCTCCTATGGCCACTATTACAAGGTCTACATTTTTGAGGGGCAACGCCGAAAGCGATGCCTCGTCGGTCGAATCGAGGATGTAGGCTGTGGAGATATACTCCTTTATGGCCTCCACATTAGTGGCGCGAAGGTCTGCTCCGATTACCTCATGGCCCATGTCTGTAAGATCACGGGCAAGGTTTGAGCCATATATTCCAAGTCCGATGATAAGGTAGCGCATGTTGGGTTCAGTTTATGATTATATTGTCAGATGGACGACGGAAAGGGGGATCGTTGTGGGTTCCCACAACTCCGATCAGCAAGGATATTATGCCTACCCGGCCAAGAAACATGGCGGTGCATAACAGGATTTTCGACGGCATTGACAGTTCTCCGGTGATTCCAAGTGACGATCCGACCGTGAAAAGGGCGGATGTCGCCTCATAGACCAGTGCTTTCGGAGACAGCCCAGGTTCGAATCCGACGAGCAGGATCGAGTATGAAAACAAGGTGATTATCGACAGGCCTATCACGGCGTGGGCGCGCCGGACAGAAGGGATGGCGATCTCGCGGTCATATACCGTCACGCGGTCACGTCCGAGTATTATGGCTTTCAGGTTTAAAAGCATGGTGGCGAAGGTGTTGACCTTGATACCACCGGCCGTAGACTGTGACGCGCCGCCAATCCACATTAGCAGGAGGAACATCAGTATGGTGACATTCATGAATCCTGCCGGATTTACAGAGGAGAATCCTGAAGAGCGGGGCACGGAGGAGTTGAACCAGGATTGGATCAGCTTGTCGGTCATCGACATCCCTTCAAGGGTGTTGTCATACTCGAATAGGAAAAACAACAGTGTCGAGACCACGGTAAGCCATGCCGAGGTGACCAGGACGATCTTAGTGTTCAGGTCGTAGACATGGACCGGCATACGGGGAATGGCGCGGCGGCGCAGCCAACACCACGCCCGTTTCAATCTGCGTACGAACGCCTGCCGGAAATTCATCAGTATCGGGAAGCCGATTCCTCCGGCTGTCACAAGCAATGTGATGATGACATATATCCATTGGTTTGACCTTAACAGAAGCGGACTGGACAGCCCTCCCTCCACGTTTGAGAATCCGGCGTTGCAGAAAGCCGACAAGGAGTGGAAACCGGAAAATATCAGTTCCTCCTCGATGGTCATTCCGAGGGTATCATGTACTGATAGAAATATCGCCGCCGCTCCAATTAGCTCTATTGCCAGGGTGAATCCGAGGATATACAGCAATGTAGGGATCAATGAACTGAGGGTCTTGGAATAGATCATGTCGCGGACCATGAGCTGGCTGTAGATGGATGTGCTGCCGCTGAAAAACAATGCGAAGAAACTGGTGAACGTCATGACCCCAAGTCCTCCGGTCTGTATCAACACTGCCAATACAAGAAGGCCGGTAGGAGTGAATGTCGACGGTAGGTCGACAGATGTCAGTCCGGTTATGCAGACGGCTGATGTCGAGACAAACAGCGCGTCGACATACTCGATCCCGCCATAAGTGCAACGGGGCATCATCAGCAGCAATGAGCCGATCAGTATGAACAACAGGAAGCTTGCCGACAATATCAGCGAAGGATTGGTGCGCCGGCCAAGTATCTTGATTATGCCGAATGATACGTCGACAACGGAATATGCGCCCAAGACCGTGAACAGCAGCTTGTTGGAGTATAGAATGCTGTCGAGTATCCCGATCCACGGATGTTCAGGACGAGGATATGCCAAAGGGAGCAGGGTCACGAGGACCGCCAGGTCGACAATCCATTTTATTATCTTTGTCTGGCGCAATGTCTGGCGCGCCATCAGCGTCAATCCGTAGATGACATTGATGATGAAGACTATCTGGCAGGCGCGCAGGATTCGCGAGAGTATGCGGAAATCAGCCTCCGTGTGGTCGAATCCGAAATATACCACAAGACCTGTCAGGCATATGAGTGATGCGATGAATGCCAGCACGGCGAGGATATTGCCGCCAAGACGGATCGCCGGCACGAACCGGGCATTGAATCGCATATAGGCGTGTTTCGCCCGTTGCCATCGCCGTCTTATTCCTGCCAATCCTTCTGACATCTGTCTGTATGACAAGTCCGGTTATGTGATCAACGTCGTTTTAGCATTTCCAGCAAAGAGCCGAGGCCGCCGGAGCCGGTCGAGTCGGATGAGGCCGGGGTGGACTTTCCGTCATTTCCGGCAGGCGTGGTTGCTCCGGAAGCCGGATTCACATTCGCCGTCTTTGTCAGGGAGAATCCGCAGTTCAGCCCGTCATAACTGTTGAGGAATCCTGCGGCCGCCTGAAGGGTCTGCTTGCCTGTCAGCTTTGCCACTGCATTCATCAGTGTCAGCAGCTTGGATGCATCGAAGGTTATGATTATGCCGTTGCCGGAACGTTGAACATCGGCGGCGATCGTGCCTATGCCTATCTTTCCCAATGCCTTGAATGTGAATATGAAGGAATTCGACGAGGTCTGTGTGGAGTCGCGGTGGAAAGTTCCTGAAAGCTTGACTCGTCCCAACGCGAACTCGAAATTCTTTTCGGGGGTAAGAGTGACCACGAGATTCTGCATTCCGGCGCGGTCGTAATATGGGGCAAGCTTGTTGACGATTGTTGCTGCCATTGCCACACCTCCGGCTTTCTGGAGGAGATTGTCGCTTTTGAAAGTGATGGCAGGCTCCTTGTACTTGTATATTCCCGCCAAGTCAGTCTCCGACAGCTTACCTCCGCCAAGAAGCCCTGATACAAGGCTTCCCAACGCGTCGCCCAAGGCATTGCCCGACTGTGAGGAGTCGGAGGATGATCCTCCAGCGAGGCCGCCGAGCAAGTCGCGTATGTCGGGTTCGGCCCGCATCACGGGCACCGAGAGGATGAAGAGAGCCAGAAGAGTCATTACAATCTTTTTCATACCTTATATAACATTAAAGAATAGAGTAAAGTAGGGAAATCATCGACAAAATTAACAAATTCTTTTTCAACACAGGCATAAAAGTCGTGGAGTTGGGCGACAAAGCATTGTTAAAAACTTTAACATTGGCTTGCTTCCTCCTTCCGCCAAAAAGACGTAACTTTACGGAAATTTTGTATGTGCAGTCGGGATGATTATGTTCTGACCAATACAATAGTTTGATTTTTAGGATATTGTGACTAATATTAAGCTAAAAATCATTAAAGCCGGCAACCATCGGCAAGTCACGTTTCAAGGAACATTGATGAAAACAATGGTAAAAAAGATATTGATAATCCTCGTCATGGCTGTCGTTTCGGCCGGTGGCGCGATATGCGCCCAGGTTGAGTTCAAGCGCGGACTGGAGCAGATATCCTTCATACCCAAAGGACAATGGATCACAGGTGTGAGTGTGAGTTTCTCACAATCAAACCAGGAGAACTATCAGTTCTTTATAATTGAGGATGTGTCAGGAGACGCGTACACATTCAAGGTCAGCCCGATGCTGATGTATTGTTTCAAAGACAATCTTTGCGCCGGAGGGAAAATGGCTTACACAAGAACGCGTACCCGTCTTGACCAGGCGCGGGTGGTCATTGATTCGGAGAATGATTATTCGATGGACAATCTCTACCAGATATCCCATAATTATTCCGCCATGGCATGTTTCCGCAATTACATAAGTCTGGGGCGCAGCCATCGGTTCGGCTTCTTCAACGAAGTCCAGCTACAGTTTGGAGGAGGAGAGTCAAAGATCATAAACGGCCGGGGCAAGGATCTGACCGGCACGTTCGACAAGAGCTGGAACATGAATGTCGGGCTTGCCCCCGGCATGGTCATGTTTCTTAACAACTATTCCGCCATAGAGGTCAATGTAGGGGTGCTCGGATTCAATTACTCCCACACCACCTCCAAGACCGATCAGGTCTATATCGCCTCGCGGGAGTCGAAACAGGCCAATTTCAAAATAAATCTGTTTTCGATAACCTTCGGGGTGGCCTTCTACCTGTAAAAACCGTGACATTCATGATAAGGAAACTGATTCTGATTATATTTGGCCTGATTGTCGCGGTGCTGGCCTTCGCGACAGGCTCCAAAGCCTCCGACCGCGGATTTGCCGACGCGATCCCTTTGCTTGGCTCCCTGACCAAAGGGGAGAAGATACCGGTGGACTCGACGGTCGTTGACAGTGATGAAATCGACGAGACGGTCATAGTAGGTGGCGACACCGTGTCGATCATCATTCCCCAGAATAATTACGGACGATACAACCGCGGACTTTACAATTATCTGTTTATACCGAAAGGGCAGTGGTCGTTCGGCCTGATGGCCTCCTACGGCCAGTTCTCCACTGATGATGTGCAGCTCCTGTCTGTGATCAAAGATCTCGATTTCAACATCAAGGCCTATTCTCTCCAGCCATCCATCACATATTTTTTCCGTAACAACCAGTCGATAGGGTTGAAATTCATTTATGTGCGCCGTAACCTTGACCTTCCGAGCATGGGGGTCGATTTCAGTGACGACATGAATTTCAATCTGAAAGACATCAGCTATTATGAGCAAAGTTATTCGACATCCGTGTCATACCGCAATTATGTGGGGCTTGGCCGCGACAGGCGTTTCGGGGTGTTCAATGATGTCGATCTGTCGTTTGGATCCGGTTCCTCCCGTTTCAAGCGCTATTATGCCGGAGAGCTGCGCGATACCAGGACCAACTCGATGACAGCCGCCCTGAACTTTTCTCCCGGAGTTTGTGTCTTCATAATGGATTATGTGAGCTTCAACGTAAGTTTCGGTGTTTTCGGAATCAAGGTCCACCATGAGAAGCAACAGACCAACGGAGTGGAGGAGGGAACCCGTTTTACCTCCGGAGCCAATTTCAAATTCAACATCTTCAACATCAATTTCGGCATGGCCGTCTTCATCTGATTCATAATGGGAGCAAGAATGAAAAGAATGCCACGAACCGGTAGATCCATATGCCGTCTCTTGCGCAGCCTGATGATCTCGGCCTCTCTGGCTTTTGTCTTTGCCGGCTGCCTGAAGAATGACATCCCTTATCCCCGCATACAGCCTGATTTCCTGACAATGGAGGCGGATGGGCTGACAAAACCGGCGGAGATAAATGTAAATGACAGGATGGTCACCCTGACTTTCGGAGAGGAGGTAAACATAAAGGCAGTAGACATAACTTCTTACACGATCACAGAGGGGGCGCAACTGTCCAAGGGAAACTTCGACAGCCCGATCAATCTGGCTGATTATTATATCTGCACTCTTTCGCTTTACCAGGATTATGACTGGGTGATAAAAGGGATCCAGACAATAGAGCGGTATTTCACGGTCGAGAATCAGGTGGGAGCCGCGATAATAGATGTCGGAGGCCGTCGTGTGAAAGTGAATGTCTCATCAAGAGACGGCGGCTTGAAGAATGTAAAGGTGCTGACAATGAAACTCGGACCGGTCAATTCGCTGACCACCCCGGCTCTGGAGGGGGAGACGATAGATCTTACCCGGCCGGTGGAGGTGAAAGTGGTGGCTTATGGCGAGGAAAGTATCTGGACTATCATCGGAGAGGAGGTCAAGTCAAATGTGCAGACCCTCCGGGCCGATGCCTGGACAAATGTAGCGTGGGTTTATGGAAACGGAATAGATGGAGCGGACAATGGCGTGGAGTATCGTCTGCGCGGAACACAGGAGTGGATAAAAGCTCCTGCCGCCTGGGTGACAAACACTGGGGCAACCTTCAACGCGCGCCTCGTCAACCTTAATCCCGACACGGAATATGAGGCCCGCACTTACAGCGGCGAGGAGTATGGTGACGAAGTGAGGTTCACCACCGGCTCTATCGTCCAGGTGCCCAATACCTCCCTTTCATCCTGGTCAAAGAACGGATCGGTATGGCAGCCCTGGGGAGAAGGGGAGACCCCGTATTGGGACACAGGAAACAAGGGGGCGGCCACTCTTGGCCAGAGCAATGTGATCCCGACAAATTCCACCTCATCCGGGACGGGGCAGGCGGCGATGCTGCAGACAAAATTTGTCGGTGTCGGCGTGATCGGCAAGATTGCCGCCGGCAGTGTGTTCATCGGCTCTTATCTGCGTACTGACGGCACAAACGGCGTGTTGCAGTTCGGCAGGGAGTTTACCGAACGCCCCACGCGACTTCGCGGATACTTCAATTACAAGACCGCTCCCATCAACAAGGCGAGCGCGGAATATCAGAATCTGATAGGAGAGCCTGACACTTGCATAGTCTGGTGTGCGTTGATTGATTCACCGGAGCCGTTCGAGTGTCGTACCAATCCTAAAAACAAAAACCTCTTTGACCCATCCGCCTCATACGTTGTGGCCTATGGCAAAATGCAATGCGGGGAAGATGTGCCACAATACATCCCGTTCGACATCACACTTGAATACACTGCCACCGACCGTAGGCCACGTTATCTTCTGGTAGTAGCTTCTTCAAGCAAATACGGAGACTATTTCACCGGAGGTGACGGCGCGGTGATGTGTCTTGATGATCTCGAACTTATGTATGATTACTGATCGGCGCATCCCTTCATGGCAAGTAAAAACTGACACTATCCAAGAACGTTATCATGATCTTTAAGAAAACTCTCATGGCTCTCTCCTTGGCGGCGGTAGCCTCCACAATGGCCGTTGATGCCCAGAGCTACATGTTCGACAACCCTGAAAACCGCACTTTCTTCGGTGTCAGGGCCGGCCTTGACATATCATCGGCCGCCAATGGCGGCGCGATGTTCAGCAACAAGCCGGGATTTGCCGTCGGGGCGGTCTACGACATCCCCGTCGTGGCGAATCTCTACTTTGAGCCAGCCCTTTATCTGTTCTACAACACTTTCGGGACTGTCCATCTTGAAAATTATTCCTACACCCAGACTGATTCCGAAGGCAATGAGAACGAGTATAACAAGCTGTATCAGGTAGATGGTACGCTGCGCAACTTCGGTTTCCGTGTGCCATTGAATATCGGTTATCATTTCGACCTCGCCGGAGATCTGTCGCTCCATGCTTTCACCGGGCCGCAGTTCAATCTCAGCCTTGTCGCCCGCTACCATCAGAATGAGGTCATCACCCCTGGAGGCCAGACGGTAAAATCCACCTCGGTAGACGCGTTCGGGACCGGAGGTTTCAAGCATTTCGACCTGCAATGGAACTTCGGGGTCGGTATCACCTATCAGCGTTACTACATGAGCATCGGCGGATCTGTCGGCATAACCAAGATGAAAAGCGCGTCGGTCATCCAGGCCGGTCCATACGCTGTGGACCTTCGCCGTAATATCCGCCGCAACCTCTTCAACCTCTCGGTAGGCTACAACTTCTGACGCTTTCGGCTTGATATGAGAAATCCGACGTGAGAATGGATACTATCGTGTTGTTATGTGCCGGGGGGCTGGGGTTGTCCTCGTTGCTGGGATCTGCCGTCGGATTGTTGTTCAGGCGGATTCCCCATAAATGGAATGACATATTCCTGGGGTTCTGCGCGGGAATGATGCTTGCCGCGGCATTGGTGTGCCTGATTCTGCCCGGTTTTGAGGCGGTAGGCGGGTATGATGTGTGGCAGGTGGTGGCCGGAGTCGTGTCCGGAGTCGTTCTGGTCGGTTTCCTTGACTTTTTTACTCCTCATCTGCATAATTTCTCGGGGATAGATCCGGAAGCTCATCGCGGTTCCTCGACAGTCAACAAGGTGTTGTTGTTCGTCATGGCGATAGCCATACATAAATTCCCCGAAGGAATCGCCACGGGGATTGCTCTCGGGGGAACCAATACGGGCAATTCACTTGCCATTACCCTCGCTATCGCTTTGCAGAATATCCCTGAAGGGATGGTTGTCGTCACTCCCCTTATGGTTGTCGGGGCGAAATTCATGAGAGTCGTTTTTATCGCTCTCGCGATAGCATTGCTTGAGATCGCAGGGGTGTTCGCCGGATATTTCCTCGGAAACATTTCCGAATTGCTTCTACCCGCGATGCTCGGTATGGCTGGTGGCGCGATGTTGTATGTGATATCCGACGAGATGATCCCTGAAACTCATTCCCATGGATTTCAGAAAGAATCCACCTATGCTTTGGTGGCCGGTGTCGTGATGATGTTGATCATACAGAAATTCGTATGAAGCTCGTCGGACTGATCGACTGCAACAACTTCTTCGTGTCGTGTGAGCGGGTGTTCGCCCCGGCGCTTGTCGGCCGGCCGGTTGTGGTGGCCGGGAACAATGGCGGATGCGTCGTGGCGATGTCAGGCGAGGCCAAGGCTCTTGGTATCATGAGGGGATTGCCGGTTTTCAAGGCCCGCGATCTTATGCGTCGTCATGATGTCGTGGTCATCCCCGGCAATCACCGTCTGTATGGAGACCTGTCAGCGCGGGTAATGTCGACAATAGAGTCGGTCGGAACTGATATCGAGGTATATTCCATCGACGAGGCTTTCATACATTTCCCCGACATGGAGCCGGAGAATGTGGAGAAGATGGCCCGTGAGATAGTCATAAAGGTCAGACGTGATGTGGGGATCCCGACATCTCTTGGAATCGCTCCTACAAAAACGTTGGCCAAAGTCGCGGCACGTGTCGCGAAAAAGAATCCCGCCCAAAGGGCAGTATACATGATCGACTCCGAGGAGCGCCGTCGTGATGCTCTCCGAAAGATGGAAGTGGGCGACATCTGGGGTATCGGCCGTCATCTTGTGGCGAGATTGAAAAAAATCGGGATAGGATCGGCTCTGGAATTTGCCGATATGCCTGAATCTGACATCCGACGGGTTGTCAATGTCACCGGACAGCGGACTTGGCGCGAGCTGAACGGAGTGGCTTGTGTCGAGAAAGATCCGGAGGCTGATGTGAAAAAACAGATCTGCACCACAAGGACATTCGCCTCTTCTGTAAGCGATCTCCCGCAACTTCGTGAATTGGTGTCGCTCTTCATGTCAAAAGCTTCGCTCAAACTACGGCGACAGCGTTCGGCCGCGAAAGGGATATCTGTTTTCATTCAGACGAATTCATATCTGAAAGATTCGCGGCAATACTGTAATTCAGTATATCGGCAACTGGAGGAGCCTACCAATGACCAGCTTACTCTGGTCAGCCAATCCATTGATGCGCTTGATGATATATATCGGGAAGGATTGTCATATCGTAGGGCCGGAGTGATCATAACCGACATTATCCCGCAAGAAGCCATACAGCCCACGCTGTTTTCATCGGCGGATGACAGGGCAAAACGCAATAGGTTGAATGATAGTGTCGACCATATAAATTCCATGTCTGAAATTCATGACAAGATACGTGTGGCGGCCACCAGCCATGAGAATTACCTGATACCGGGCCTGTCGATCCCTCTTTGAACTGACATAATAAATTAAATCGCCTGAAACTTTTGAGAATCAGGCGAATATGGTTGATCTGAAAAGGTCGGGGTGACTGGATTCGAACCAGCGACCACCTGGTCCCAAACCAGGTGCGCTACCGGACTGCGCTACGCCCCGAATCGCTCCCCTTTGTAAATCGGAAAGCGGTGCAAAGTTACATATTTTTTTTCTAATTGCAAAATTTATTTTTTTTCAAGAGCCTGAAAAAACTGTGTGTAGACTTAAGTATGTGATATGGAGTGCGAGACTGCCGGCATGAAGAGGGGTGTGACTAAAATTACTTCGTTATTGTGTCAAATACGCAACATTAGCGGTGTTTTGTATATTGGATAAAAATCGTACCTTTGCAGTACGCAAGCCATGATGGCAGTCGGATGGCGATATGGACTTCCCGAAGTTGTATGGCCCCTGTCTATTGGGTTGTGTAAAGAATAACTGATCGTAAGGGAATCAAAATGGTGCTTCATGCACCGAATTATTTTATTCATTGTGTGTAAATTTCGGTCAGGATATGAAAAGAGGGGTACTCTCTTGTAGACCAGACCGAAAATAAATGTGAGAAGTCCGCGTCGTGATGACGCGGGCTTTTCATTTATGGGGCAAACCCGCTCTTCCGAGAATCCCATGTAAAAAAGACTTCCTAACTTCAATAAGATCTTTAATCAAAGGGGCGTGGCGCAATTTCAGAGACAACTTTTTAGGTGTGATTTTGGCTGAAAGGGGAAATTTTCGTAATTTTGCGAAAAATTGTCTGGAGGGAACCCTCCGCCAATTACATTTCATCCCTTGCAATGATAGCTGTCAACAACTTAGGCATACAATTTGGTAAAAGAGTTTTGTTTCAGGATGTTAACCTGAAATTCACCCCCGGCAACTGTTATGGTATCATCGGAGCCAACGGCGCCGGGAAGTCAACCTTGATGAGGATACTGTCTGACCAGCTCTCACCGACCCACGGGACAGTCTCGATGGGCCCCGGAGAACGCATGAGCGTCCTGGAGCAGGATCACTTCAAGTTTGATGACTGTACGGTAATGAACACCGTCCTTCAGGGACATACAGTGCTGTGGGATATCATACAGGAGAAAGATGCCCTTTATGCGAAACCTGATTTCTCGGATGCCGACGGGATCCGTGCCTCCGAACTGGAGGAGAAATTCGCGGAGCTCGAAGGCTGGAACGCCGAGAGTGACGCTGCCGCCCTTCTGAGCGGGCTGGGGATAAAGGAGGACCGTCATTACATGCTGATGCGTGACCTCTCGGGAAATGAAAAGGTCCGCGTCCTGCTGGCGAAAGCGTTGTTTGGCAATCCTGACAATCTTCTGCTCGACGAGCCTACCAATGACCTCGACCTGGAGACTGTTGCATGGCTGGAGGATTATCTCTCAAAGTTTGAGAACACAGTGCTGGTTGTAAGCCATGACCGTCACTTCCTTGATTCCGTCTGCACCCACACTCTTGACATCGATTATAACAAACTGACCCTCTTTGCCGGAAACTATTCCTTCTGGTATGAGTCTTCACAGCTCGCTCTGCGCCAGCAACAGCAGCAGAACAAGAAGGCGGAGGAGAAGCGCAAGGAGCTGCTGGAGTTCATACAGCGGTTCTCGGCCAATGTCGCCAAATCGAAGCAGACCACATCCCGCAAGAAGATGCTCGAGAAGCTCAACATCGAGGAGATCCAGCCGTCATCGCGCCGCTATCCGGGGATAATATTCACCCCGGAGCGTGAGGTCGGTAACAAGATCCTTGAAGTACACGGGCTCGCTGCGTCTGTTGACGGCGAGGTATTGTTCAAGGATGTCAACTTCCAGATAGAGAAGGGTGACAAGGTCGCTTTCCTTAGCCATGATCCCCGTGCCATGACCGCGTTGTTCGAGATCATCATGGGCAACCGCAAGGCTGACGAAGGAAGTTATGACTGGGGTCAGACGATAACCACCGCATACCTTCCGCTTGACAATTCCAAGTATTTCAATACAGACCTCAATCTCGTCGACTGGCTCTGCCAGTTCTCAGACGATTCGTCAGAGATATATCTGAAAGGATTCCTCGGCAAGATGCTGTTTTCCGGGGAGGAGGTGCTGAAAAAAGCCTCGGTTCTGTCGGGAGGAGAAAAAATGCGTTGCATGATATCGCGCATGATGCTTCGCAATGCCAACACCATGGTGCTTGACTCCCCGACAAACCATCTTGACCTTGAGTCAATCCAGGCGTTCAACAATACCCTTCAGGGTTTCAAGGGGGTCATCCTCCTGTCAAGCCATGACCACGAGTTCATCCAGACAGTCTGCAACCGCATCATAGAGCTGACTCCCAACGGCATCATAGACAAGATGATGGATTACGACGACTATATAACAGACGAGAAGGTCGCCGCCACCCGCGAACGACTTTATGCAAAAGCCTGAGACATGAATCCATTTTTAGAGTCAAGCCTTTAAATCCAAACCGAAAACATCAAAATCCCAACTCTTATGGTAAAACATATAGTGATGTTCAAACTTTCAGGGACTCCCCAGGAGAGGCGCGAAGTAGCTTCCGCTTTCCGTGACGCCCTGTTGAAACTCCCCTCCGAGATCGATGTCCTTCAGTCGATGGAGGTGGGGTTGAATGAAAATCCTGCCGAGTCGTGGGATGTTGTGCTGACCGCTGTCGTGCCCTCAATGGCAGATGTCGACACCTATGCCAGGCATCCGTCACATATGGCTGCTGCCGGGCTTCTGGCCGGCCACAAGGAGTCAAGGGCATGCGTGGATTATGAGTTTTAAGACCATTCGGAAACATTTCATATAACTATACATATGGTTCAATTCTTCAAGAAGGGGGCGAACACCTTCTTCGCCGTAGAGACAGACCACAAGCTCTCTTCGGCTGAATTAGAGAAACTTGCATGGGCTTTTTCCGGAGCCAAAGCCCTGTCGGCCACTTCAGTGAAGGGACGCTTCGTCGGTCCTCGCCGTGAGATGATCACTCCGTGGAGTACCAACGCTGTCGAGATCACCCAGAACATGGGGTTGGCAGGAATCTCCCGTATCGAGCAGTTCGAGCGCGTTGCCGACGGCGAGGAGCCTGTTTATGACAGGATGCTCTCACGCCTATATGACGGCCTCAATTCAAAAGTGTTCGCGATCAATCGCAAGCCTGATCCCATCGTCAGAATTGATAACATCCATGAGTATAATCTTCGTGAAGGATTGGCTCTTAGCCCGGATGAGGAGGCATACCTGGAATCTTTGGCCAAGAAATTGGGCCGCCCGTTGACTGATTCCGAGGTCTTCGGTTTCTCGCAGGTCAATTCAGAGCATTGCCGTCACAAGATCTTCAACGGCACATTCGTCATTGACGGGGAAGAGAAGCCCATGTCGCTGTTCAAGCTCATCAAGAAGACTTCCCAGGAAAATCCCAACGGGCTTGTATCGGCATACAAAGACAATGTCGCATTCCTTGAAGGCCCGAAGGTTGATCAGTTCTATCCGGTCAATCCCGACCGTCCGGATTATTTCGAAGTCAAGGATGTCAATACCGTCATCTCCCTCAAGGCAGAGACACATAATTTCCCGACCACAGTTGAGCCGTTCAACGGGGCCGCAACCGGTACCGGTGGTGAGATCCGCGACCGTCTTGGTGGAGGAAAGGCTTCCCTCCCGATTGCGGGAACGGCTGTCTACATGACCTCATATCCCCGTCTCAGCCCCGAACACCGTTGGGAGCTGATGATGAATCCCCGCGTATGGCTCTATCAGACTCCCGCCGAAATCCTTATCAAAGCCTCAAACGGCGCATCAGATTTCGGCAACAAGTTCGGTCAGCCGCTCATCTGCGGTTCACTGCTGACATTCGAGCATGAGGAGAATGAGCGCAAATACGCCTATGACAAGGTGATAATGCTTGCCGGAGGTGTGGGCTTCGCCGCAAAGAAAGATGCCATAAAAGGTACTCCCGTCGCCGGAGAGAAAGTTGTTGTCATGGGTGGCGACAACTACCGTATCGGTATGGGCGGAGGAGCGGTCTCGTCAGTTGAGACAGGCCAGTATGACAACTCCATCGAGCTTAACGCCGTACAGCGCGCCAACCCCGAGATGCAGAAACGAGTCGCCAATGTCATCCGCGCCCTTGCCGAAAGTGATTCAAACCCTGTCGTGTCAATCCATGACCACGGTGCCGGCGGCCATCTCAATGCCCTTTCGGAGCTTGTTGAAGCCACCGGAGGTCGCATAGACATAGACGCTCTGCCGGTGGGGGATCCAACCTTGTCGGCCAAGGAGATTGTCGGCAACGAGAGCCAGGAGCGCATGGGCTTGGTCATCAAGGCAGAAGATATACCTTATGTCGAGCGTGTCGCCCAACGCGAACGCGCTCCGATGTATGTCGTAGGGGAGACCACCGGCGATGACCGTTTTGTATTCTCTGACAGCAAAGGTGTCAAACCTATTGACCTTGAGATGGCCGACATGTTCGGCAATTCCCCCAAGACGGTCATGACCGATACGACAGTGGATCTGATCTACAAAGATCCTGAATACAACGAGGCTAATCTCCTTCAATATGTCGAGGATGTCCTGTCTTTAGAGGCAGTCGCCTGCAAAGACTGGCTGACCAACAAGGTCGACCGCTCTGTCACCGGCAAGGTCGCCCGTCAGCAATGTCAGGGTGAGTTGCAGTTGCCGTTGAGCGACTGCGGTGTCGTCGCTCTTGATTACACCGGGCGCAGCGGTATCGCCACTTCGATCGGCCATGCTCCTCAGGTTGCTCTCGCCGACTCCGCGAAAGGATCTGTCATGGCTGTGGCCGAGGCGTTGACAAATATCGTCGGCGCGCAGCTCGACAAGGGATTGAAGAGCGTCTCATTGTCGGCCAACTGGATGTGGCCATGCAAGAATGCAGGCGAGGATGCAGCCCTATACAAGGCCGTGGAGGCTTGTTCGGATTTCGCCTGCGCCCTCGGTATCAATATCCCCACAGGCAAGGACTCCCTCTCCATGACGCAGAAATACGGGGAAGACAAGGTCTTCGCTCCCGGCACCGTCATCATTTCCGCTGCCGGACAGACCGGGGATGTGCGCCGTACCGTAAGCCCTGTGCTTAAAAACAAAAAGAACACATTACTATATTATATAGACTTCTCTTCCGACTCGTTGCGTCTGGGGGGATCGGCATTCGCCCAGGCATTGAACCGCATCGGTTCGGACGCTCCGACGGTGAAGGATCCCGTGAAATTCGCCGCCGCTTTCGCCGCCGTCCAGAAGCTTGTGAAAGGACGTAAGCTGTTGGCTCTTCATGATGTCTCTGCCGGAGGTCTTGTGACCGCCATGCTGGAGATGCTGTTCTCCAACACAGCCGGAGGCCTGGAGTTCACCACTGCCGGATTCCTGCTCAACGGTGAGACAGATCTTGTGAAGATACTTTTCGCCGAGAACCCTGCTGTCCTGATCCAGTTTGAGGAATCAAAGAAAGAATCTGTCGAGAAGATACTCAAAGATGCCGGAGTAAAGCACTTCCTCATTGGTAAACCCTCTGATGAGAGAGTATTGTTGATCGAGCATTATGGGGAAGAACGCCTCCTTGGTGTGGATCATCTGCGTGACCGCTGGTTTGAGCCGTCATATCTGCTTGACCGCATCCAGAGCGGCAAGGAATGCGCCGCTTCGCGCTTCGAGAATTACAAGAAGCAACCGTTGCGTTATGCCATTCCCGCCTCATTCGACGGATCGTTGGCCTCCCGCGGACTTGCTTACCGCCGTGACGGCATGACAGGAATCAAAGCCGCGATAATCAGGGAGAAAGGTGTCAACGGAGACCGTGAGATGGCTTATTCGCTGTATCTCGCCGGCTTTGATGTAAAGGATGTGCATATGACAGACCTGATGAGCGGCCGCGAGACCCTGGAGGATGTCAACATGATTGTATTCTGTGGTGGATTCTCCAACTCCGACGTGCTCGGTTCTGCCAAAGGATGGGCTTCAGGATTCCTCTGGAACGATACCGCCAAGGCTACTCTCAAGATATTCTATGACCGCGACGACACCCTTTCGCTCGGTATCTGCAACGGCTGTCAGCTGATGGTCGAGCTCGGCCTCATACCTTCAGCAGGAAAAGGCCGTCCGTCGATGGAACACAATGTCAGCCACAAGTTCGAGTCACAGTTCCTCGGCCTTACAATCCCGAAAAACAACTCTGTGATGCTTGGATCTCTCGCAGGAATGAAACTCGGTATCTGGGTTGCCCATGGAGAGGGCCGGTTCAACCTGCCCGGTTCGTTGAAGGATTACAACATCGCCGCCAAGTACAACTATGCCTCATATCCGGCAAATCCCAACGGCAGTCGTGGAGCAGTCGCTGCTATTGCCTCTCCTGATGGCCGTCACTTAGCGATGATGCCCCACCTCGAAAGAGCGATCTTCCCCTGGCAGTGTGGCTTCTATCCCCACAACCGCCGCAACAACGAGGTCACTCCCTGGATCGACGCGTTTGTCAATGCCCGCAAATGGATCGAGTCGAAAACCCGTTGACAATCTACAAGAAATATATTTCGAAATATAATAAATACAATCATGAGTTTAAACATCATTGTTCTTGCCAAGCAGGTGCCTGACACCCGCAACGTGGGAAAAGATGCCATGAAAGAAGACGGCACCATCAACCGCGCAGCGTTGCCCGCCATCTTCAACCCCGAGGACCTCAACGCCCTTGAGCAGGCTTTGCGCCTGAAGGACGAGAATCCCGGATCCACCATCACAATGCTCACCATGGGTCTGCCCCGTGCGGCCGAAGTTGTGCGCGAGGGGATCTTCCGCGGTGCTGACAACGGCATTGTCCTCACAGACCGTCTCCTCGGAGGTGCCGACACACTGGCAACTTCCTACTCTCTGGCTCAGGCAGTCAAGAAAATAGGCAATTACGACATCGTGCTTTGCGGTCGTCAGGCCATTGACGGCGACACCGCCCAGGTAGGTCCCCAGATCGCCGAGAAGCTTGGTATTCCCCAGGTTACATATGCCGAGGAAATCCTCGACATCAAAGATGGAAAAGTCATCGTAAAGCGTCGTCTGGAGTCAGGAGTGGAGACCGTCAAGGCCCCGCTGCCCTGTGTGGTGACTGTCAACGGTTCGGCCGCCGAATGCCGTCCGCGCAACGCCAAGCGTGTGATGCAATACAAGTATGCCGTTTCTCCCTCCGAGAAGGCGAAACTCGACGACAAGCAGAAAGCCATCGTGGAGAAACGTCCCAACCTCAATATCCAGGAATGGGGCGCAGCCTTCGTCGAGGCTGATCCCCAGCAGATCGGCATGGCCGGATCTCCCACAAAGGTGAAAGCCATCGAGAATGTGGTCTTCACAGCCAAACAGAGCCTCTCGCTGGAAAACAATGACGAGCAGATCGAACAGCTCATCAAGGAGCTTATCGCCAACCATACCATCGGCTAATCCAAAAAAAGAACATCCCAATGCAAAAAGATAAGAACAACCTCATCGTCTATTGCGAATATGAGGACGGCAAGGTGGCCGATGTCAGCCTTGAGCTCCTGACCAAGGGGCGTCAGCTCGCCACCGAACTCGGTGTGAAGCTTGAAGCCGTGGTCATCGGCGACAAGCTCGCAGGCATCGAGAAGCAGCTTTTCCCCTATGGTGTCGACATGGTCTACAAGGTAGAGGACAAACGTCTCTATCCCTATACCTCCAATCCCCATGCGGCAGTGCTGATCAACCTCTTCCGTGAGATAGAGCCACAGATCTGTCTGATGGGAGCTACCTGCATCGGCCGCGATCTCGGTCCCCGTGTCAGCTCATGTCTCCACAGCGGTCTGACCGCCGACTGCACCTCGCTTGTGATCGGTGACCACAAAGATCCCAAGACCGGCAAGGAATACCAGAACCTTCTCTATCAGATCCGCCCTGCATTCGGCGGAAATATCGTCGCCACGATCGTCAATCCCGACTGTCGTCCGCAGATGGCCACAGTCCGCGAGGGCGTTATGAAGAAAGAGGTCTTCAACCCCAATCACAAAGGGGAGGTTGTCAAGCTTGACGCGAAGAAATATGTCAAGGATGAGGACTTCGTGGTGGAGATCATCGACCGTCATATCGAGAAATCCAAGATAAACATCAAGAACGCGTCGATAATCGTTGCCGGCGGTTATGGAGTTGGATCCAAAGAAGGATTCGACATGCTTCATGAGCTTGCGTCGGTACTTGGCGCGGAGGTGGGCGCGACCCGCGCGGCTGTCGACGCAGGGTTTACCGAACATGCCCGTCAGGTCGGCCAGACCGGCGTGACCGTGCGTCCCAAGCTTTATATCGCTTGCGGTATCTCCGGTCAGATCCAGCATATCGCCGGAATGCAGGACAGCTCGATCATCATCTCCATCAACAACGATCCCAATGCCCCGATCAACACGATCGCCGACTATGTCATCACAGGCAACTATGAGGAGATCGTTCCCAAACTCATCAAGTATTATAAGAAAAACTCGAAGTAATGGCTAACTTCTATACAGACAACAAGGCGCTGAAGCTCCATCTCCAGCACCCGCTGATGCAGAAAATCGTCAGCCTGAAGGAGCGTGACTTCGCCGACGCAGACAAGTTTGATTATGCGCCTGTCGATTTCGCCGACGCTATGGACAACTATGACCGCGTGCTTGAAATCGTGGGTGAACTCTGCGGCACGACAATCGCGGAGAACGCCGAAGGGGTCGACCATGAAGGCCCGAAGGTTGAGAACGGACGTGTCTCTTATGCATCCGGCACACAGCAGAATCTTGATGCCTGCCGCAAGGCCGGCTTGATGGGGATGTCTATGCCCCGCCGTTACGGTGGCCTGAATTTCCCCATCACTCCCTATATCATGGCTGCTGACATCGTCAGCCGCGCCGACACCGGCTTTGAGAACCTCTGGGGTCTCCAGGATTGCGCCGAGACCCTGTATGAGTTCGGTTCTGAAGAGCAGCGCGAGCGTTACATACCCCGCGTGTGTCAGGGAGAGACCATGTCGATGGACCTCACCGAGCCGGATGCCGGATCCGACCTCCAGTCGGTGATGCTGAAGGCCACCGAAATGCCTGACGGATCATGGCGGCTCAACGGTGTTAAGCGTTTCATCACCAACGGTGACGCTGACATCCATCTGGTGCTGGCCCGTTCGGAGAACGGCACAAAGGATGGCCGCGGACTGTCGATGTTCATCTATGACAAACGTCAGGGTGGAGTGGATGTACGCCGCATCGAGAACAAAATGGGAATCAAGGGATCCCCGACATGCGAGCTTGTCTACAAGAACGCCAAGGCCGAGCTTTGCGGCTCCCGCCGTCTGGGCCTTATCAAGTATGTCATGGCCCTGATGAACGGTGCGCGTCTCGGTATCGCCGCCCAGAGCGTAGGTGTCAGCGAGATCGCCTACCGCGAGGCCGACGCGTATGCCCGCGACCGCAAGCAGTTCGGCAAGGCAATAATCGAGTTCCCGGCTGTCCGCGAGATTCTCGCCACAATGAAAGCCAAACTCGACGCTTCACGCTGTCTGCTTTATGAGACCGCGCGTTATGTAGACCTCTACAAGGCTTACGAGGATATCGCCCGCGAGCGTTCGCTCACTCCCGACGAGCGCAAGGAGATGAAACTCTACAACAAGCTTGCCGACGCATGCACTCCGCTCGCCAAGGGGCTGACTTCCGAATACTGCAACCAGAACGCATATGATTGCATCCAGATTCATGGCGGCTCAGGTTTCATGAAGGATTACGCCTGTGAGCGTGTCTACCGTGATGCCCGTATCACCTCCATCTATGAGGGTACCACTCAGCTTCAGGTCGTTGCTGCCATCCGCCACGTCCTGACCGGCACCTACGCCCAGCTCATTGAAGGATATCAGGCAATGGAGATCGCTCCGCAGCTTGCTACCCAGAAGAAGATGCTCGATGTGATGTTCTCCAAGTATCAGGAAGCCGTCGAGGCTGTCAAGGCTGTCAATGAGACCGAGTACACTGATTTCATGGCTCGTCGTCTGGTAGAGATGGCCGGTGATTGCGTAATGGGTTATCTTCTTGTGACCGACGCTTCCCGTAATCTATCATCCGAGAATGAGGCTGTCAAGGAAGCCGCAGAGGAGCTGGTCAAGAGTGCCAAGGTCTATGTTAACCTCGGAATGGCTGACGTGGCCCGTAATGCCGCTTTCGTAGCAACAGTGAAACCTGCCGATATGTCGGAATACCAGGGCTGAGATTAGACTTTATGGATTTGATGGCAATGTCATCAAACACCCCGTTTAACAACGATTTGCGATGTGCCGTGATCATGGCACATCGCTTTTTTTGTCATAGGCAGTCGAATAACTGTT
The DNA here is from genome assembly GCA_021772015.1 of Prevotellaceae bacterium. Classification (GTDB taxonomy): domain Bacteria; phylum Bacteroidota; class Bacteroidia; order Bacteroidales; family Muribaculaceae; genus UBA7173. The sequence continues at coordinate 164,031 of JAETNS010000003.1, forward strand.
ACTGAAAAATAATTTACCGAGACCGGTACGCAGGCAATAAGCGGGATTTCTCCTCGTTGTATGATTGATGGGAAGAATCGTTTCTCTCATATTGTGTCTGGTGTTCGTGGCCGGCGTGAAGATGCAAGGCCGGGGAGCTACGCGTATTGACTCATTGATGGCCCAGCTTGACACCGTGGTCGCAAACCGGAGCCATTATTTCGAGATCAAGGAGAACCGCTTGTCAGGCCTGAAAAGAGATTATTTCTCTGCCAGAAATGACATATCGAGATTTGATATCCTCGGCACACTCATTGATGAGTATATCCCTTACAATACCGACTCGGCACTGGTGTACAGTCTGGAGCGCGAGTCGGTGGCGCGTCGTATCGGGGATCCGGTCAGGATCTGCACGGCCCGCATGAATCGCGCTGTTGCTCTCAGTGCCATAGGAATGTATTCCGAAGTGATAGAAATAATGGAAGGTGTCTCAAAAGAGGAGCTGCCCGATTACCTTGTTCCCTTCTATTATTATGTGATGAGGACATTGTACGGCAGGTTATCGGATTATTCCGCTTTCGAGCCGGAACGCAAGCGTTATCTGCAGCTCACGGATGCTTACCGCGACTCCCTTATGATGGTCAATGACCCCGGATCACTGGCGTTTGCCATTTCAAGGGCCGACCAGCTTAATATACATGGCCGTCCGGCGGAGGCGGTCTCCGTGATGACGGAGTTCATGGACAGCCATGAACTTTCCGAGCATGACAAGGCCATATGCGCCTGGACGTTGTCGGAATCATATGGGATAATGGGGGAGACCAAATCACAGAAAGAGCAGTTGTTGGTGTCATCTATCTCCGACATGAAGAGCGCGGTCAGGGAGTATATATCGCTTCGGGAGCTGGCGTTGCTGCTCTACCGCGAAGGGGATCTCGACAGGGCATACAACTTCCTGAATGTTTGTGTCGATGACGCGACCAAGAGCAATGCCCGCCATCGTATCATTGAGCTTAACGAAACCTATCCGATGGTCAACGGCATTTACCTCAATGCCATAAAGGACCAGAAAAGGTCGCTGCAATGGGCTTTGGCCATAATCACGGTCATATCGCTGTCGTTGCTTGCCGCGATATTTTTCATACGCAAGCAGATGAGAAACATAGCTGCAGCGAAGAAGACCATCGAAGAAAACAATCAACGGCTCGACATACTTAACTCAAAGCTCACGGAATCCAACCGGGAATTGTGTGAGGCCAACCGTTCGATTGCCGAGAACTCCCGTGTGAAAGAGACATACATCGGCCGTTACATGGATCAATGTCTGGAGTATATCGAGCGTCTTGACACCTACCGCAAGTCGATCTCCAAGATGGCCTCTTCGGGCAAAACCGATGAGCTTAAGAAAATGGTCAAATCTTCGGCAGCGATAGATGACGAGTTGAAATCTTTCTATGGCAATTTCGACGAGACTTTCCTCAAGTTGTTCCCGACTTTTGTTGAGGATTTCAACAAACTGCTTTTGCCCGAGGAAGCCATTATCCCCAAGAGGCCGGGTTCGCTTAATACCGAATTACGGATTTTCGCCCTCATACGTCTGGGTATAACCGACAGTGACCGCATAGCCAAATTCCTGCGATATTCCCTCACGACCATCTATAATTATCGTACCAGAGTCCGCAACAAGGCTGCCGGAGACCGTTCGCAACTGGAGAAACAAGTCTTGTTGATCGGTCGCTCCGAACGATGACTCTATAATACTTCAGATTGAAAAACTCGCTATATATCTCCTGCATTTGTGGGGGAAGCAGGGGTGAAAAACGACTTTTCGGGTTTAAAATCCACTATATTATTTACCCCCCCCGTTTATAATTAATATATTGATTACCAGTTAAGTAATACTCGAAAATCGCTACTTTTTTTGTATAGGCCATTGACAACCTTTTTTTCTATGTATAACTTTGCAGAAAAACTTGCCTAACGATTATTTAACCAAAAAATCTTATCAATGAAAAAATGCAGGAATCATGTCAGGAAACTGATTTCCTTTTTGCTGTTGGCATTAGGGCTACAGTTTGTGACAGCCCAGCAGCTTAATGTTAAAGGAACGGTTACCGATCCCGACGGGGAGCCTATCATAGGCGCGAGCGTCATCGTCGAGGGAACCAAGACCGGCACTTCCACTGATATCGATGGAAATTTCGCAGTGACTGCTGATGCCAAAAGCAAACTGAGAGTATCTTATATCGGTTATGAGACTCAGTCAGTGGCTGTGAATGGCCGTAGTGATATCAAGGTCATAATGAAAGAGAATTCCGCCGTTCTTGACGAGGTGGTGGTCATCGGTTACGGCACCATGGACAAGAAGGAGCTGACCTCGGCTATCTCCCATGTGAGCGAGAAGGATTTCCTTTCGGTAAGCTCCCTTGATCCCTCAATGATGATCCAGGGAAAGGTGCCCGGAGTCTCGATTACCAATACGGGTGCAGGCGATCCCAACAATCAGGCCAGCATACAGATCCGAGGTGTCTCCTCCCGCTCGGCCGGTCTCGGCCCGCTGATCGTTATCGACGGAGTCCCCGGCGGCAATCTGACCAACATCAACCCCAATGATATCGCCTCTTTCGACATATTAAAGGATGGCGCGGCATCGGCCATCTATGGTACACGCGGTTCAAACGGTGTCATCCTTGTCACCACCAAGAAAGGCAGCAAGGACGGCGCGACCCATACATCCTATTCCGGGACTTTGGCTTGGGATGTTGTCAATAAAGAACTCGACATGATGACCGCGCAGGATTACCGTGAGGTGCGTCTGGGCTGGGGTGATCGCGGTGTCGACCTCGGTGGCAATGAAGATTGGCTTGATGCAGTCACCCGTACAGGTTTCACCCAGCAACATACCCTGACCATAAGTGGCGGCAACGAGCGCAGCAATTACCGTGTCAGTGCCGACTACCGCAGGGCCAATGGTATCGACCTCCGTTCGAGCCGAGAGGAATACGGCGCGCGTGCGTCGGTGATGCATACCACCAAGGGTGGCCTGTTCACGATAAATATCAATGTCGCTCCCCGTATCATCTACCGCAACAATGCCGACTGGTCGGTGTTCCGCAACGCCATCGAGGCCAACCCTACGACTCCGATCATGGATCCCGAGAATCCCAACATGTATTACAATTTCCAGGGACAGGTCGTCGGCAGCAACCCGGTAGAGTTGATGAAGCTTGAGAAGGACCAGGCTGACACCAAGCTCCTTGACTGGGACGGAACACTCAAGCTCAATCTCCTGCCTCTTTTTGCGAAGGACGGCCAGAGCATCCATCACCTGACAACCCAGGTGATGTTCGCCGACCATCAATACAGCAACAACAACACATGGTTCCGTCCGTCGACTTCCACATTGGCTGTCAACAACGGTTATGAAGGTGAGGCCAGCCGCTCTTATTCAAAGGAGCGCCAATATGTTGTCGAATGGCTGACCAATTACAACACCCATATCGACAAGCACAATATCAAGGCAATGGTGGGTTATTCCTATCAATATTCCCAATATTCCGGTTTCAACGCCGAGAACAAGGATTTCCCCAATGACGGTCTGGGAGCAGACAATCTTGGTTCGGGCGAGCTGGCCAAGGAGGAGGGTGAGGTCTTGATGGGAAGCTATCGCAATGACTCCAAGCTGATTTCATTTTTCGGGCGTGTCAGCTATGACTTTGACGGGAAATATCTTCTGACCGCCTCCCTGCGTCATGAAGGATCCTCGAAATTCGGAAAGAACCACAAGTGGGGCAACTTCCCCGCCGTGTCTGCCGGATGGCGTATCTCGCAGGAGAAGTTCATGAGCGGGCTGCGTTGGATCGACGACCTGAAAATCCGCGCCGACTACGGTGTGACCGGTAATCAGGACTTCGACAGCTATCTTTCGCTCAACACCATGGGCGGTTTCGGTTACTACTATTACAACGGGAAATATTTCCAGGTATGGGGCCCGGGCAAGAATGTCAATCCCGATCTCCGCTGGGAGAAGGGAAAGAACTGGAACATAGGCCTTGACTTCTCGCTCTTCAACAACCGTCTTTATGGTTCGCTCAACTACTTCAACCGCCGTCAGCAGGATCTGTTGGGTAACTACAAAGTGTCGGTGCCTCCCTATCTGTTCGACGAGACCTTTGTCAATGTCGGGACGATGAAGAATACCGGATTTGAGTTCGACATCACCTTCAACGCTGTCAACACCAAGGATTTTTCCTACAGCTTCAATGTCATAGGGACGGCGATGAGCAACAAGTTTGTCGATTTCAGCAACTCGCAGTATATCGGGCAGGATTTCTACAACGTCTGCTCGACAGAAGATCCCTATCCTTTCTACAACCTCCAGCGTATCGAGAAGGGGGAGTCGCTCGGTAATTTCTATATGTGGAAATATGCCGGGATAACTCCGGAAGGGGAGTGGCTGGTCTACGACAAGGACAATGATATCATCCGCGCCTCGCAGGCTACTGACGAAGACCGTCGTATCGTGGGCAACGGTATGCCGAAATTCACATTGTCTACAAGCCATAACTTCCGTTACAAGAACTTCGACCTGGCCCTGTTCTTCAGGGGAGCATTCGGATTTGACATCTTCAACATCCATGATTTCTATTACGGGACACGTAATTTCTCCGGCAATATGCTCCGCAAGGCTTACGGCAAGAACTTCGACATATCGCCTGATGTCAACCCGGTTGTCACAGACTATTTCCTGGAGCGCGGGGACTACTTCAAGCTCGACATGCTGACCTTGGGCTACACCTTGCCGACTCCGAAGCTCCGGTTCCTTGACCGTGTGAGAGTCTACGGGACGGTGAAGAATGTCTTCACTATCACCAAGTTCAGCGGTGTGGATCCCTCCACCTACCAGGTCAACGGACTGACCCCCGGCGGCCAAGGCTCGAGGACATATTATCCGTCGACACGACAGTTTATTGTCGGACTGCAGCTTGATTTCTAAACCTTACCTTATTCTTAAACCATCTGAAATTAAAATGAAATTTCTCAGACATATAGCGTCCGCGACCCTGGGACTTGTGGCTCTCGCCGGTTGCACCAATCTGGACGAGACTCTCTACGATCAGGTCGGCACGCAAAACTACTACAACACCAAGAATGATGTCATCCGCGCGGCGTTCCGTCCGTTTGAACATGCCTATTGGAGCATCCAGAGCCGTCATGTGCTCAATGAGCTGTCGGCTGACCAGCTGATCACACCGACTCGCGACGGCTGGTGGGATGACGGCGGAAAATGGCGCAGGCTACATTACCATGACTGGAATGTCGAGGATGGCGGTGACGCGCAGACCGAGTGGAACGGCTGTTTCCAGGGAATCATGCAATGTAATTACGTCATCGAGGACCTTGCCACACTTGATCCGGCGAAATTCGGCTTTTCCCAGCCTGAATTCGACAATATCAACGCCCAGTGTCGCGCTCTCCGCGCATGGTTCTATATCCGCCTGCTTGACGCGTTCCGCAACATTCCCCTGGCTGTGAGCTTCAATGATGTCTCTCTGAACTCCGACGGGCAGGTGGAGCCGAAAGTTGTCTTTGATTTCGTGGAGAATGAGCTTAAAGACTGTCTGTCTCTTCTCACCAAGAAGGAAAGCCTTGGCACCAACGCCAATATCCAGGGGCAATGGACCCAGGCCGGAGCCGCCGCGCTTCTTGTCCGTCTTTACCTCAACGCGGAGGTGTATATCGGTGAGAACCGCTATTCCGATTGCGAGAAAGTCGCCCAGGATATCCTTGACGGGGTCTATGGAGCCTATCAGGTCGCAGACCGGTGGGATGCGGCTTTCGACTGGAACAACGACACCTGTGACGAGGTGATTTTCGGGTTCCCCGGCTCGCAGGGTTATTCCTACTGGCATTATCAGGGCGACACCTACTGGTGGACCGTGCCGGCCCGCGCCCGTTACTATTTCAACGACCGCAAGGCCAAAGGTGGCGACCATAATACCAAATATGCCGCTTCTCCCAGCTATGACCTCAATGGTGACCTCTATACTTATGAGCTGGGAATGCCGATCCAGAATTTCCGCAAGTATCCTGGTGACGAGCGCATGAAACTATACCGCAACCTCGGCGACAACAAAAGGGAGGGTATGTTCCTCTTCGGCTATCTTGAATATATCGACGAGGATGGCCAGAAGAAACGTGTCCGTGCTCCCGAGCAGCCCTATGATCTCTATATCCGTGACGCTGTCGGCAACTTCCAGGCAATGGCCCCCGACAAATGGCCGGCCAACAAGACCAGCAACCTCATGAACGGAGACCACAATTCAGGCTGGCATTTCGCCAAATATCCTTTCTACAGTGATGACGATTCCCATCAGATGGAGAGCGACTACACCGAGATCCGCCTCCCGGAGGTAATCTATTCGTTGGCGGAATGCAAACTCCGCTCGGGCAAGAAATCCGACGCGGCCAAATTGCTCAACAGTGTGCGTCGCCGCAACTATCCCGCAGAGAATCTTCAGGATGTATTGTATGCTCCTGAAGGAAAAGCAGAACTCAACGAGAAGGAGATGCTCGACGAGTGGGGCCGCGAGTTTTTCGCCGAGAGCCGCCGTCGTATCGATCTGATACGTTTCGGAAAGTTCTCCACCGGCACATGGTGGGACAAGACACCAGATGCAGGTCGTCACACCGAGATTTTCCCGATCATGCGTCCTATTCTCAACTCCAACCCGGCGTTGAAACAGAATCCCGGTTACAGCAACTGATGACGGCGACACCGGTCACTATATAACAACATTGAACAGTCGTATCCATGAAACTCAAAAACATATTTCCCGCTTTGGCCGCGATCACGATGACCGTGACATTGGCCTCATGTGACGGTGAGAAAGATCTGGTCATAATCGACGGGAACCTTCCTATAAAGACTTCGACCCTTTATATGGTCGGCGACGCGACTCCGAATGGCTGGAGCATCGACTCACCGACTCCGTTGACTCCCACTGCAGAAGATCCCCTTGTGTTTACTTGGGAGGGCACGCTCAACACCGGTGAGATGAAGCTATGCCTGACCACCGGCAGCTGGGATGCCGGTTTCATCCGCCCGCTTTCCAACGGCACGGAAATCAATTCCACGCCGATTGTAGCCGCTACTTTCCAGATGCACGCCGGCGATCCTGACGAGAAGTGGAAAGTCACGGAAGCAGGTGTCTATCAATTGACCTTCGATCTGCGCAACTGGAACATGTCGACAGCCTATCTTGGCGGTCAGCCTGCTCCGGAGATCGAGCCTATCGTTGCCGAGGCATTGTTCCTTGTGGGTGATGCGACAGCCAACGGCTGGAACATAGATGCTCCCGTACAGGCTGAGAAGAAATCGGAGTTCATATATGAATACACCGGCCCTCTGACAGGCGGAGATTTCAAAGCCTGCACATCGACCGGCAGCTGGGATGTGCCTTTCGTCCGTCCTGCTTCCGATGGCCAGAAACTGACCAAAGATGGTTTCGAGGAGGACGGTTTCGTTTACACGACCGCTCCCGACAATAAATGGAAGGTCGCCGATCCCGGTATATACCATCTGACTTTCGACCTTGAGAAATGGACTGTCAAGGGTGAGTTTGTCGAAGAGATCGTCAATGAGAAGAATCCGATCGAGACCCCGACCCTCTATATGATCGGCGACGCTACCCCCGGCGGATGGAGCATGGATGACGCTACGGCGTTTACCGTTTCCTCCTCAAACAAATATATCTTCACTTGGGAAGGTGATCTTGTGACCGGGTCGATGAAAGCCTGTCTGGAGCCTGACGGCACATTCTCTTGTCCGTTTATCCGTCCGGCATCGGCTGATGTGGAGATCTCCTCCAATGGAGTGGCTTCCCCGGATTTTGTCTACACCACTGCGCCTGATGACCAGTGGAAGATCACTGAAGCAGGCCGTTACCGCATAGTTTTTGATCTTGAGAACTGGAAAATCGCCGTCACAAAGCTTGATGGAGATGAGCCGGGACCGGGTGATGACGAGAAGGATCCTATTGAGAGCGCGACCCTCTATATGATCGGCGACGCGACTCCCGGAGGATGGAGCATGGATGACGCCACGGCGTTTACCCGCTCTGCCGACAATGGCTATATCTTCATATGGGAGGGGAATCTCTCGACAGGGGAGATGAAAGCCTGTCTGGAGCCTGACGGCACATTCTCCTGTCCTTTCCTCCGTCCGTCATACAATGGCTGTGAGATTTCCCGCCAGGGTGTCGCTTCCCCCGATTTCGTCTACACGACGGATCCTGACGACAAATGGAAAGTCACCGAGGCCGGACATTACCGCCTGACTTTTGACTTGCAGAACCTGACTATCGCCGTCACTTCACTTGACTGATGTGATTTGTCTTTCTGATTGTAAAAATAATTTTGAACGATTATTCCAAAGATACTGATGAAAAAGATCATGATATCGGCCGGCGTGGCTGTCTCGATGCTTTTTGCGTCGTGTAGCGATGAGATCGAGATGCGCCGTCCTCCCGTTTACGAGCTTCCGGAACTTCCCGTCGTGGAGGGTATCCACAAAAACAAGGCTCCCCTCTATTGGAGCGTATATGAATACTGCTATGAGCAGGAGCTGGCAGGTGTATCCAATGGAGACATGGACATCACCCCCGCCCAGTGGGATGAGATCATCGACTGGGTGGCCACCGAGCTGAAGCCTCACGGATATGACATGGTCTGCACAGACGGCTTCATTCCGATGCTCGCCAAAGATGAGACAGGATACATGACCCATTACGGGTCGACTTCGCTCAAAGATCTTGTGGCCAGGGCGAAAGCCAAAGGTTTGAAAGTCGGGGTGTATGACAATCCTCTCTGGATCCACGGGCCGTCAGAGACCAAGATCGAAGGCACGGACTATACTTTCGGTGGACTCACCTACAATGGGACTACCACAGTACTCAATCCGTCGACGGAGGATATGTGGTTTCAGTGGGTTGTGGCTGAGAATCCCGGAGCAAGAGAGTATATCGACGGTTTCTTCAAACATTATGCCGACCTTGGCATTGATTACATCCGTATGGACTTCCTGTCATGGTATGAGGATGGCAAAGACCGCAATATCGGTGTGGTCGGCCGTGGCTATGGCCGCCCCTCTTATGCCCGTGCATTGGCCTATATCGCGGAGTCTGCCAAAAAATATGGGATCTTCACCTCTCTGGTAATGCCCCATATGTATAATGACGCGGAGCTTGAGGCAGCTTACGGAAACATGGTGAGGATCGTGGCCGATACCGGCGGTGGTGGCTGGTGGCACTGCTCGGCTGCCGACAAAGGGAAGGTCTACGCCAATTGGCCCAACTGTATGAATATGTTTGACGGGTTCGTCTACTGGTCGCATATATCCGGCCGTGAAAGGGTGATACTCGACGGTGACTTCATCAGGCTTAACAAGTTCGACACCGACGCGGAGAAGGAGACCGTAATATCCCTCCAGCTGATGGCCGGCGGTCCGGTGACGGTGGCTGACCAGGAGTCTACTATCGGAAACGATATGAAGTTCTACACCAATGACGAGATCCTTGCCCTTAACGCTGACCGTTTTGTCGGGAAGCCGCTTAGCCCGAATGTGACAGATGCCAACAATCAGATCTGGTATGGCCAGATGTCAAACGGTGATTGGGTCGTGGGACTCTTCAACCGTGGTGACAATTCTGTTGCGTATAATGTCAAATTCTCGGATCTCGGTATCCAGGGAGAATGGAAAATCCGTGATCTCTGGCGGCATGCCGATGAAGGTACCGCGAATCTGGTGTCGGCTACGGTTCCAGCCCACGGGTGTAAAATCATCCGCCTTTCAAAATAACTCCAACTTTTACGCAATAGCTTAATAATTAATGAAATACGCTTTGTTTTCGACTGCAGCAGTCGCTGCAGCCAGCCTGAGCCTTGCTTTCAATGTAGCGTCTGCCGCCGAAATTACCTCTCCTTCTGGATTGGTGACGGTTGAAGCCGATGTCATAAAAGGTGTGCCGACCTACAATGTGTCATACAAGGGGAAGCCTGTGGTAAAGCCATCCACACTTGGTCTGCAGTTGGCCGACGGTGCTGACCTCATGGATGGATTCGAGATAGTCTCCACCTCAACGTCCTCTTTTGACGAGACCTGGAAACCTGTTTGGGGAGAGAGCAGCGAGATCCGCAACAATTACAATGAGCTTCTGGTCGAGATGCGGCAGCCCTCGACAGGCCGACTGATGAATCTCCGTTTCCGGGTGTATGATGACGGGATGGGACTGCGTTATGAGTTCCCTTTGCAGAGCAATCTGGTTTACTTCATTATCAAGGAGGAGAAAACACAATTCGCCATGACGGGTGATCATACCGCCTGGTGGATCGCAGGGGACTATGATACCCAGGAGTATGATTATACCGAAAGCCGCTTGTCGGAAATTCGTGACAAGATGGCCGGGGCGATATGCAGCAATGCCTCGCAGACCCAGTTCTCTCCGACGGGCGTGCAGACATCCCTCCAGATGAAGACTAATGACGGATTGTATATCAATCTCCATGAGGCCGCCTTGGTGGATTACTCGTGCATGCACCTCAATCTTGATGACAGGAATTTTGTCTTCGAGTCGTGGCTTACCCCTGACGCACAGGGAAACAAGGGGCATATGCAATGCCCGGCCCATACCCCCTGGCGTACCGTCATTGTGAGCGATGATGCCCGCGACATGCTCTCCTCGAATCTCATACTCAATCTCAACGAGCCATGCGCTTATGAAGACACCTCATGGATAAAGCCGGTGAAATATGTCGGTGTCTGGTGGGAGATGATCGGAGGCGGAAAGGAATGGTCATACACCTATGATCTCCCGTCAGTGAAACTTGACAGGCTCGACTACTCTCAGACCAAACCCCACGGACGACATCCGGCCAACAATGACAATGTGAAGAAGTACATCGACTTCGCTGCCGAGCATGGATTCGACCAGGTGCTGGTCGAGGGCTGGAATGTCGGCTGGGAGGACTGGTTTGGTCACTCCAAAGATTATGTCTTCGATTTCGTGACCCCTTACCCTGATTTCGATATCGACATGCTCAACAAATATGCCGCCTCAAAGGGGGTGAAGTTGATGATGCACCATGAGACCTCCGGGTCGGTCCGCAACTATGAGCGCCATATGGAGCAGGCTTATCAGCTGATGGAGAAATATGGTTATAATTCCGTGAAGACGGGGTATGTCGGGAACATGATTCCCCGTGGGGAACATCATTACGGCCAGTGGCTCAACAACCATTACCTTTATGCTGTGACCGAGGCCGCCAAACATAAGATCATGGTCAACGCCCACGAGGCTGTCCGTCCCACCGGTCTTTGCCGGACCTATCCAAACCTTATCGGCAACGAGAGCGCGAGGGGCACTGAATATGAAGCCTTTGCCGGAAACAAGCCTTCACATACAACCGTCCTTCCTTTCACTCGTCTTCAAGGCGGACCGATGGATTACACTCCCGGAATCTTCGAACTTGACATGAAGAAGGTCAACCCCAACAGTGCCGGTAATTTCAACAGTACTCTCGCCCGCCAGCTCGCGCTGTATGTCACTATGTACAGCCCGCTGCAGATGGCCGCCGACACCCCTGAGGTCTATTCCCGATATCTCGACGCATTCCAGTTTATAAAGGATGTGCCTGTGGACTGGGCCGAGAGCCATTATCTTGAAGCTGAACCGGGACGATATGTCACTGTGGCCCGCAAGGACAAGGATTCCGATGAATGGTATCTCGGATGCACTGCCGGCGAAGAGGGACACGCCTCTGATCTTAAGCTCGATTTCCTTGACCCGGGTCGGAAATATGTGGCGACTGTCTACGCAGACGCTCCTGACGCGCATTACGCGACAAACCGACAGGCTTACACTATATCTACCAAAAAGGTCGACTCCAAGACTCGCCTGAAGCTCAAGGCCGCTCCCGGTGGAGGCTATGCGGTCTCGATCAAACCGATCGACAACTCCCTCGCAATGAAGTGATTTTCAAGATAGTTTGAATTGAAAAAACATAAACCATTCATATATTTTACCGACATGAAAATCTTTACCAAAATTGCTATCGCAGCCGCTTGCGTCGTGACTGCCGCCAACGTTTCAGCTCAAGGAAGAACCGACCTGCTCTGGGTGCTCGGAGATGCAACCCCTTCAGGTTGGAGCACCGACGATGCTACCGCCCTTCTCGCACCGGCCGATGACTCGAAAATCTATTCCGGGACAATGTATCTGGAGGCTGACAAGGACTTCAAGTTCCTTACCACCTATGATTTCGGCAATATGGAATACCGCGCAGCGACGGCTGATGCCACTCCTGACGCGGATGGGAAAGTAGCTCTCGTGCTGACCGGCGATGGAGATGACTTCAAGATACATGTGACCGAGTCGGCCAATTATCTCATCACAGTGGACACAGAGTCGCTTGAGGCCACTATTGTCAAATCGGCTTATCAGGAGACACAGGTTCGTTATGCTTCGATCTTTATCGTCGGGTCGGCTTTGTCGACAGGGTATGCCGTCGACAAGGGACTGGCTATGCTGCAGAACCCCGCCGCGCCGTATGAATTCAGTGTTTCCAACGCCTCCATGCAGGAGGGCTCTTTCAAAATAGCCACCGCCCTCAAAGGATCCGGCACCTGGGATGCCCGATACTGGTACTTCGCCGATCCCGCCGATCCCACGAAGATGATGCCGAATGCTGATGGAGACAACCAGTGGAGCATTTCTACCGCAGGCAATTATGACGTGAAAGCCAATCTGGCAACCAATGTGATCTCTATCACCGAAGCCGGCCAGTCTGGTATATCGGAAATTACTGCCGGCGCTGTTGAAGATCTCCCGGTTGCATATTATACCATCGAAGGCCGTCGTGTTGATGCTCCTGTGGCCGGAAGCCTGGTGATCAAGGTCTCCGCTGACGGAACCGCTACCAAAGTACGTTTCTGATCCACTCCACATTAATCCTTAAAACGCCTTAAGATTCCTGCAAATCAAGAGTGTGCCGGGAGGGAGGCTCCGACGTTCTCTCCCGACACATTCCTATCTTTCGTATGCTTTAACCTGACCATATAATGAAAAGAATACTGCGTAGAAACATGATATCAGTCATGGCCTCTCTGGCGTTTATGCCAGCTATGGCCTGGGATCATCTATACCTGATCGGCGAGGGGACTCCCACGGGGTGGTCTCTCGACAACATGATAGAGATGAAGGAGACTGCAGCCGGGTCTAATGTCTATGTGACAGTCTGTTATCTCGACAATGAGAAGGGCGGCACTTTCCGTCTGCAACCTGACAAGGATTGGGTCGAGGAGAATTATTATGGAGCCGCATTTTCCGGAGAGACCATCGCCAATGACCAATGGATGACATTGAACCGAGGAAAAGGAGATCAGTTCAAGGTCGCTACTCCCGGTATATATTATTTAGAGGCCAATCTCAATGACAATCAAGTAAAGATCAATCGTATGGATGCCCTTTACATGGTCGGAAGCGCGACACCGGCCGGTTGGAGCATTGATGACGCTTTCGCTCTAAGGAATTCAAACGATTATCCTGACCATTATTGGGGCAGTATGGCTTTGACGGGAGGCGATTTTGATCACCCCGACAGTTTCAAGATGTTTGTCGATAAAGGAGGAGCGCAAGGATTCGATTCCCGTTTCTTCCTTTTCAAAAAATCCAAAGGGGAGTTCATGACGTCCTCCGATGGTGATTCGCAATGGACGGTGGGAGACCCCAACCAGTCCACCCATGAAGAGCGTGATCTCGTCGCGGGAACTTACAATGTATTTGTCGATGCGGCCACCAAGGCTGTCAAGTTTTTCCTTCATGCAAAGTCTGTGTTTCTTGTCGGTCCCGGTGTGCTTTCGTCATGGAGCAATGACGGTCAGAATCCGGTCCTTACTTCGGAAGGAGATGGTCGGTACTCACGCAAGCATGTCTTTTTCCGTAGCGGCAATGACAATCTTTTCAAGGTGGTGGCCGACGGGAAATATTACGGTTCAGACAGTTGGGAGAACACAACTCTGGCCGATAATTCCACTGCTTATATGCGGGTGATAAATACCGGGGCCGATTTCAGGGTTGACGCTTCCGGTTTCAGAAATGTGGTTGTACGTCCCAGCGATGCCGGTGACGGCACTCTTTGTATGGAACTTTCAGGCCGTCAAAGCGTCTGGTACGAGGGCTTATGCGCTCTTGACTATGATGAATCCTCTCTTTCTTATGTCGACAATAACGGTTTAAACTGGTTGTCTTCAGGATTTTCAACGGAAGTGAAGATTGACGGGGATGTGGTCTCCACCCTACGTTCTGACAAAACCGGATGGTACTCGGCCTCTGTCACTTTCAATGGCCCCAATCCTTCATACAATCTTGTATGGCAGGCTCCCATTCTTGAGGGGGACGCGGCAGGGACAGCCATTGAATTCGCTCAGCAGGATGCGGAGGATGGCCGTTTCATACGCCGGAGGGTCTACTTGAATGGAGGACAGACGATAAGGGGACGAATCGGCTCGCTTGTGTCTGCTGATGTCAATGTTTCCGCTTCGGGATATTACACGGTTGTCCTTGAGATGACTGACGGCTCTCCTCGTGTTTCTGTCTCCGGACCGTTTGATGCCCACATGCCTCTGACGGAGACTGATTTCAATGATGGCCGCAAACATTATTTCCTTGTCGGACAGCGTATGGGCGCATGGCGATTACAGCCTGAATGGGAGTTCATACCCAGAGGAGACGGTACATTCGCTATCCCCACGCGTGCCCTTTACAATGGGTATGTCATGGTCGGTGAGGTAGATAATTATGAAGATTATGTGATGCAGACCTACAGGGGATATTCCCATACAGATCTGGGCGTGGAGTCAAAGATCGATCCCCGCAACAATGACCAGGAGGTTACGCGTGAGTTACCCCTTGCGCTTCTTCCTTCGACCGGCAAGAACGGCTGTCTCGACGGCAAGTACACCGATACCCGTTACAATGACATAAAGCGTACCTCACCGAATGTGCAGCATGGAGGCTGGGATGCGATGAAGCTCCGTCTGATCCATATCCTTACCCCTGACGGCTACAATGATGTGGAGCATATACAGTCTTTGCCTTCACGCGTCAACTCCATCGTATTGTCTGTAGACGAAGAGGGCCATCCCTCCCATATCAGGTTTGAGGGACTTAACACCTCGGCCCGTGCTTTGGCTGAGATCAGAACTTTCTCGCTTGTCGGAGGGGGCATCAAGAACCGCCATGTCACATATGGCGAGAACGGTGTGACTTCCCCGCTTAACAATCAGCCCGGTTACAATGGCTCGGAATGGAGTGAATCATGGATCCAGTATGACAATTCCGCAAGACCGTATGTCGACGGCAATGGAGAGTATATATATCATACGAGTTTTACGCGTGACTGGCTCCGTCCTCATCCGTCATATTTCAATTTCGGGGATGATTTCGAATATACTTCCAACAATATCACTTTCGTGTATAATCCCGACATCACTCATGCCGATCAATTCGGACAGCGTATCGGTATTGACAGCGGCGGCGATGAACGCCCCGAAGTCTTGCATACTTATTTCCGTGAACCGTCAGGCGATGAGAGCATAGGGCGCAATGACATGGCGGCTAACAGTCTTGACGATGTCATTTCAATACCGTCGGAAGACCGGGCATGTTTTGTCGTGGAAGACATGTGGATGGAAGGAATGTTCAAGATCTGGTGTGGCTGGGGAGGCTCTGCCACTAATTATGAGTTTGAAGACAACGGTACAAACTATACCCGCTGGTTCCGCAGCAATGGCGGTCATGGCAGAAACGCAGAGGATTGCACGGCATATTTTCAGGCAGACAAGATCCTGGCCTACACGATTTTCGAGGATGTCCCTGCGGCCAACTTCGGCATAGGTTACGGACTGCCTTCTACCGACACCTTCACCAATCCGAAAGTAGACAAGAACGGTGTGATCAGGGATGAATACAAGGAGCACCCCGAACGCCGTTACTTCAAACGGGTTGAGATATGGTTCAATCTCAAAAACGGTTTCGCATACAAGGGTAATGAAGGGGCTTCCGTGATCATTTTCTATCAGGAGGAGAGCGGCCCTAACATTACAATCACCAAATCAGGGGAAAACCATGCAAGCTATAATTTCTATATTCCCCTGATAGGAATGACAGAGGATGTCGACAACAGGGTGTATGGCAACGTTACAGCCTACAAGGTATATCGTATAGCTATTGATGATGAAGGAGTGGAGGGTGATCCGGTTCTTGTCGAGTCAAAGGATCTCGGGGAGGAAGGTGTGCCCAGGAAAGATTTCGGAAACATAGACATCGTCGATCCGACCTCTCTACCTGCCGGGCGTTACCGTTACAAGATAGAAACCACCCGCAAGAACACGGCAGACAACAAATGGTTGAGCGCGAAATCCAATATCATACGTATAAACTCCGAGGACATACCGAGCGGAGTGGAGAATGTCGGACAGGAAGAATCTGATGATTTCAGTCTCAGGGTAAACGCAACTCCGTCGGAAGGGACACTTAAAGTCAGCGCGAATGGAGAGATCGGCTGGTTGACCATATATTCCGTCAACGGGTCTGTCGTCAACCGTCTGCGTGTCGCTGCCAATGCCGCCACTGTTGATATCTCCGCGCTGCCCGTGGGGGTGTATGTGGCCAATGCGAATAACAAATCAGTAAGATTCGTCAAACGATGAGTGTCAGACGCTTTTTGATCATGGTCTTGGCCGTGGCAGGCATCTTAACGGTGCCTGTCAGGGCTGAGATAAATTACCTCCGGTTGTATCTGGTCGGAGACGCGACTCCCGGAGGTTGGAATGAGAAATTGCCGGAAGAGATGGTTGCTATCGGCAACAACTGCTTCCTTTGGGACGGCTGGCTTGGAAAAGGAGAGCTTAAGTTCCTGAACACGCGCGGAGACTGGGACAGCTCGATAGTCACCTCGTCGCCCGGACTGGTGTTTGATACCGGGGTCAAATATGACCTTTATTATAAGCATTGGTCTGACAATAAGTTTGTCAATGAGACCCCTGGATATGTGAGGATCATTGTCGATCTCGGCAATATGAAGGTCAATTTCCGTCGTCCGGCTCTTGCCTTTGTCGGGCCTGCTGCAAAGGGATGGTCTCTTGATGATGTCATTCCCGTGTTTGCTGACGATGAGGGGAATGTGAGCTGGAGGGGACAGTTGCGTGCCGGCGAATTGAAAATCCTTGCTGACGGGGCGTTTGACTGGACTCCTTGTTACAACGCGCCTTACGAGGGGGACCTCATCACCCCCGGAGGCCATCAAATGATTTTCAACACATCCGATCACGACCAAGGAGGTAATTTCGTCGATTTCAAATATTTGGTTCCCAGAGCCGGACTGTATGCGTTCAAGTTCAAGAATGAGGGTGGTGGGCGTTTTTTCGGCATGGATGTCACGATGGATGCCGAGCCTGATCTTACGGGAGGCTTCCGCTCGATCCCCGGACGCTATCTCGCGGCTATTGACAGGGGGGCTCGCCGGGTTCATTTTGGTCCGGTCCCTTCACGCCTCTATATCGGCGAATCCGGTGCGGACTGTATGGAGCTTAATGCGCAGGGTAATGACCGCTTCTCGTCGATCGTGGATCTCAGGAGAGGGAAATATTACAAATTGTCATCCAATCCTGCATCGTGGGAGGCTTCGGCCATTTCCCCTAATGTAGACACGGACATAACTTCTGCCACTTCCAACCTGTCGCCTATGCATGGTTACAGTTATGTTGTCCCCGAAGACGGGCAATATCAGGTTAACGCAGACTTTTCAGGTAATATCCCTTATCTGTCAGCCAAACGTCATGTGACATCATCGGTGGAAACGGTGATGGATGTTCTGCCCCGGGTGAAGGCCATCGGCGGGGAGATAACAGTCGAAGGCGACTTCACGAGTGTGGCCGTTTATGATGTCTCCGGCCGCTTTATGGGGTGTGATTCCCCATGTCGGGTTGCGCCCGGAACCTATATCGTCAGAGTCGACAATAATATTTTCAAGATTTCATCCAGATGATCTATAAAAATACAATTCTCGTGGCCATAAGCCTTTTGGCCGGATGTGGAAGCGTTGCCGGACAATGGCGTAGCGGCGTATGGATCGGCACTTCGGCATCGGGAAATGAATGTCCTCCGGCCAATGCGACCCAGATGTGTCAATCTCCATCGGGAGATTTCCATGCCGGTGTGATTGCCATAGGGGAAGGTGATAAAATAAGTTTCGCCGATTATGGTGATGGGAACGAGCAGGCTGCTCCGCTCGCTCCCCGTGGGCATAAGGATTTCCCATCGTCAGAGAACTGGGCTTATGATATACAGGACGGCTCGGATATCCATGATTATCCGGCCCGACAGTTGGCATCGTCACAGCCTGATATCGCTGGTTTTGATTTATGGACAGACAAGGCTTGCTACAAACCCGGGGAAACCGTATGGATCCAGACGGCTAATTTTGCCGCTTATCCCGGTGCAAGAATCCGTTATCGTCATGGTGTGGAGGTGTTGAGAGATGATCCCCTTAAACAGGAATGGCGTTCCTGGACACCTCCGGCAACTGATTACAAAGGGTATCTGGTGGATGTTTACCGTCTTGACGGGGAGGGACGCGAGCAGATACTCGGGTCGATAGCCGTTGATGTCTCTTCCCATTGGAAACGTTTCCCGCGCAACGGTTATACGGCGTGGTATGAACCCGGCAAGGAGCAATATATTCCCGGAGATGTCGCTTTCCTGAACCGCCGCCACATCAATGTGGTGCAGTTTCAAGACTGGCATTGGAAACATCATCATCCTTATTGCGGCGACGCGGAATATACCGATATCGCCAACAACAAGGTCTCGCTCAATGTCGTCAGGAAATTCATAGAGACACAACATGGTTATAACATGAAGGCTCTTTTCTATAACCTTGGTTTCGGGGCATTGGAAAACGCCGGCGCGGCCGCTGACGGAGTCAAGGAGGAATGGTATTATTATTTCGACCAGAACCATTCCAGGAAAGATTATCATATGCTGCCTGATGGTTGGAAAAGCAACATAACGTTTGTCGATCCGGGCAACTCCGAATGGCAGAATTATCTGTGTGACCGGAATGATGAAGTCTACCGCAACCTTGACTTTGACGGTTTCCAGGTCGATCAGGTAGGGCAGCGGGAGGACGGCTACATATATGATTACTGGGGCAACCGCCATCTTATGGCAGACAGGTTCCCGTCATTGTTGAAAGCTTTCAAGCAACGCCATCCGTCGAAGTCGCTTATCATGAACTCCGTCTCCAAACATGGCGCGTCGCAGATCGCTTCCTCCGGAGTGATCGACGCTTGTTACAGCGAATTATGGGGGGCGGAATCTGATTTCATGGACATATATTGGGTGATTTTCGACAACAAGCAGGCCGGAGGAAACGACATGCGGACGATTTTCGCCAATTATATGAATTACGACTACGGGGTGGCCAATCCCGGCAAGACATTCAATACCCCCGGAGTCCTTCTGACAGATGCCTGCATTTTTGCCCTCGGAGGATCGCATCTTGAACTTGGGACCGGAGGGAACATGCTTTGCAATGAGTATTTCCCCAATACCAACCTTAAGATGGACGCAGAGCTGACGCAGGCGATCACCCGTTATTATGATTTCATTACCGCATATGAGAACTACATATATGACACCAGCCGCGAGCTTACCCCGACGATAACCTCCATTTCCGGCCATCAACTGTCGACATGGAATTATGTGCTCGGTCCACAACCGCGCAAGGTAGTGATACATGGGAAGGAGACCAATCACGGGGCGATGGTCTATCATCTGCTGAATTTCAGGAATGTCAATTCGCTGAGCTGGCGAGATGTCAATGCCGACATGCCGCGCCCGGAACGCCAGACTGATATCTCCCTTGACATAGACTGTGACCGGATGGTGTCGCGTGTATGGGTTGCCACACCCGACATGGATGCCTGTGTGCCGCGATCCCTCGAATTCACCCAGCAGGGACGCTCCCTGAGGGTAACCGTCCCCTCGCTTGACTACTGGACTATGCTTGTTCTCGAATGAGAACCCATCATTTAAGGGGTTTAAGGGCTTTAAAGTTCTTAAACCCCTTAACAGTCAAAAAAACACACATTGAAGGGGCATTTAAACGATGTCAATCGGTTATAAATTTGGAGATAATTTGTAATTTTGCATTCGGAAAATGTAGAGACAAGAGTCTTCGACTGTCGTGAGGCACGATGGAATCGATGGCTTTTTGATAATTGTCGGTTTATAAGCCGTGGAAAACTGATAACTCTTATTGAATTTTAGTAATCTTCATACATTCATTATTTTTCATACAATGATCAAATTTATTTCGCGGTATGTGGTGGTGATGGCCGTCATGCTCGTCACGCACATCCCGTCATTGGCTTACAGGGTTTACTATGATAATTCCTCGACCCAATGGACTCAGCCCAAGGTTTATTATTGGAATCCGTCAGGTGGTTTCGAAGATCCGGCGTGGCCCGGAAAAGACATGATTGCCTATACCGGACGACCGGAATTGGTGAATATATGGTATTATGATGTCAACGATGAGACTAAAGGGGTCATCTTCACTGATGGGAAGGGCAATCAGTCGAAAGATTACATGGGAGACAAAACCAAGTTCGCCGACCAGGTGTTCGGTTATGCCGAAAAAAACTCTACGACAGATGTGGACGATGTGATCTATGGCAACATTGACGATTACGATCAGTCCGGAGAATTGACTGATTATAAGATATATTTCCACAACAAGGATTCGTGGGACAATGTGAACGTCAAAATCATCGGTTATGGAGAGATCGGAGGGGAGATGGAGTCGTTTCTCAACAGCTCTGTACATGATTTCTCTTTCACCGCGCCCGAACGCGTTTCATTGACATGTTATTTTTACCTGGAATCGAACGGACAGGAGGTCAATCCGACGGCACGCTTCTCGGTGGTCAACGGGCATGTGTACACCACAAGCGGTGACAAAGGGGATTATTCCTCATACGATGTCACCAACACGCTTCCTGAAAAGGAATTTTGGTTTGATCCGGCAACTCCGTCGCAGCTTCAGAAAGTCACTCTGTATTTCAACAAGACATATGTCGCGGACAGTAAACTGAAAGACACGGATGATATTTACCTCTACGCGGGTCTTGTGGAGAAAGACACTAACGACAGCCAATGGTTCGGTGTCCCGAACTGGGGCAATCCGGGCGAGAAGTTCAAAATGGAGCGTGATGCGGACAGGCCGAATCTCTATTCGTTGTCATTCGAGCCTTCCCTCGCCCAGTGGTTTGGTGCCGCGGATGACCAGGTTTTCACCAAATTAGGTTTCATATTCCGTAATGCTGACGGCTCGGTGAAGCAACATAGCGCAGACCAGTTCCTTAATCTTCGCCAGATCGCAGATCCGACAGAAGGGCTTGGTGCATGCTCGGGCTATACTATAGCCGACGGCTCAGTCCTTTTCTCTGCCGAGAAAGGTACTCTGAAGCTCACTCCTGTCTCAGAACAGGTCGTCAAGGTTTTCACGCTTCCATCAGGAGCATCGGTGACCACCGAACGTCGTTCAATTTCGGTCAGCGAGGAGAGTTTCACCAATCCGGATTTCAACATCGAGGAAAACGACCTGGAATATGTTGTCGTGATCGATGGCGGTCTGAAGGTTCATGTAGAGAAGGCGGCATCAAAGGTCTCATTCCACGACAGATACGACAATCTGTACCTTGCCGAGCTTTCAGGCTTGTCAAATCGCGTCGGCAATATCAAGGCGACTTTCCAAGGGATGGAAGACGAGGCTTTTTATGGTGGTGGCTATAATGGCAACCGCACAAACTGGGAGGGAGCCACGATGATAATGAACAATACCCAGACCGGCAACTGGGGGCAGGGGACAAGCCATCCCCACAACATCTGCATCCCATTCTATGTCTCGACGAAAGGCTACGGGCTTTATTTCGACGACCATTACCGCAATGCCTCAATCATTCCTACCGCTACAGGCTCTTGCTACACCAGCAAAAGCAAGAATCCCATCGCGTATTATTTCATTGGCGGAGGAGATATGACAGACGGTCATGGCTCCATGCGGAAAGCAGTCGAGAATTACACCCGTCTGACCGGTCTGCAGGAACTTCCCCCATACTGGGCTTTGGGCTACATCACCTCTAAGTTCAGTTTCGAAAGCCGCAACGAGGCTGAAGAGACCATACGTAAGACAAAGGACATAAATATCCCGATTGATGCCATTGTGTTTGACATACATTGGCAGGGCGGAACACAAAAGATGGGCCGTATTGACTGGGATACGGATCGTTATAACGCTCCGACGGAGATGATAAGCAATTTCCGGAACCAGAATGTACATTCCATCGTCATCACGGAACCATTCTTCACGAGCAATTCCGGCAACTACGAGTATATGAAATCCCATGGATTCTTCTCAGACGATCATGTCGAGGGTATGGGCTGGCTGAATTCAGAGCATGTCGGACTCCTTGACGTGACAAACCCGGATGCGGTCAATTGGTTTAAGGATCTTTATAAAAAACGGACGCTCGAGGGTATAGACGGCTGGTGGCTTGACCTTGGAGAGCCGGAAAAACATGACCCCGAGAGCCAATATCAGGAGGGGGACATCAATCAGGTCCATAACGAGTATGGCAATCTATGGTGTGAATTCGTCCTTGACGCGCTTAAAGAATGTCGTCCGGACATGCGTCACATGCTCATGCCGCGAGCCGGCACCTCCGGTATGCAGCGGTTCAACACATTCCCGTGGACAGGTGACATTTCCCGCTCTTGGAATGGTCTCAAGGCTCAGGTCCCTGCCTTGGTCAGCGGAGCGATGTCGGGAGTCAGCTATCTTGGCAGTGACATAGGAGGTTTCTCGACCAATGGCGGTTCAAATCCTCAACTCTACCGCAGGTGGGTGCAGCTGGGGGTCTTCTATCCGGCGATGCGTACCCATTCCACCCATGTGCCTGAGGTATGGCAGGATGTTTACAGAGAAGTCCGTGACGATGTGCGCGACGCCATAAACCTGCGATACGCCTATCTGCCTTATACTTACACTCAGTCATATACCTATAGCCGCTTTGGAACCCCGATTGCCCGTCCGGCCAATTTTGACGATGCCGACAAGTCTGTGCTCGCCAATTGCATTGATGCTTATTATTGGGGCCCTGACGTGTTTGTAGCCCCTGTGCTTAGCGAAAACGATTCCAGGACAATAACTTTCCCCGAAGGTGAATGGCTTGATATGAATGATTTCACCACTATCTATCCGGGGCATGTCTCGATGACATATTCGGCTTCGCCGAGCACATTGCCCCACTTCATGCGGCGTGGATCATTCGTTACCCGTTACCGACAAGACACGTTCACCAGCACGGCTGAGATCGAGACCAATCGTATCACCGTCGATTATTTCCCCTCTTATGGCGACAAGCCAGACCAAGGAATGTTTTATGATGATGATCACATCAGCTCAACGTCGATCAAGGACGGGAATTATGTAGTGACCAATTTCACGGCCGGCAAAAGCCTAAGCGGAGAGATGAGCATCAGTATCGAGCGTGAAGGAAACGGTTGGGACAATATCTACGATGGAGAACCGCAGGACATACTCTTATGCATCCACGACTATCGTGACGGCGTTTCCAGCCCAAGGCTCATATCCCCCAGTGACATCCACCGGGCCGAGGTTTCGCTGGGGAGCTACAGCGCGGACGGATTCCAGCAGCTGGCGTCGTTGGATGAGGTCAAGGCCGAGGACAATATTCCGAGCTATGCCAAGGTCGGAGACAAATTGTATGTCAGGCTACCGAGAATCTCGCCCACTGGCAATTATACGATGATAATAGATAATGATGTCATACTTAGCCAGCTTGAGAAGCCATATCAACAACAGGCAATGACATTGGCCTATTCCGGCAATGTTATAACTTATTACGTACCGGAGGGAACGAGCGATCTGTCATTGAGTATACATGATGTCACCGGCGCATTGACGGCGTTCTATGATAGTCTGCCTTCAAACGGAACTGCCGTCCAGGTCGAAACCGAATTGTTGCCCGGATTGTACGTGGCAACTCTCTCCGGACGCGACAAATCGGGTAAGCCGATTCACAAGATCATAAAGATGATTGCCGGATAAGGCTGTCGATCAAAGGCGTTACAGCGTGTAATCCCCGGAATTTGCCGATTCCGGGGATTTTTTTTAATTTTGTGTTGACAAAACAACTTGGCAGGCTGACGCGTTGAAACATATCAATCTTCATCCAGAAACATAAATGAGAATCATAATAGCCGGAGACGGCGAGACCGGGACCCATCTGGCCCGGATGCTGTCGGTTGAGAACCAAGATGTAGTATTGATCGGACACGACAAGGAGCATCTTGCCGAACTTGAGGCGGTGGACAACTTCATGACTTTTGAGGGAGACCCGATGTCGATCCCCGACCTGTTGAGATGCGGGGTTGACAGCGCCAATATATTCGTGGCCGTGACCCCCGATGAGACAGTCAACATAATAGCCTGTGAGATGGCGAAGGGGTGTGGCGCGCGCAGGTGTGTGGCCAGGGTTGACAATCCGGAGTTCGCCACTCCCAAAGCCGATGAGATATTGAGGCAACACGGGGTCGACCTGACTATTTTCCCGGAAAAACTCGCGGCGGTCGAGGCAAAGGCGTTTATCGAGCATAACTGGGTCAGCGAGTGGCTGAGGTTTCATCGCGGAGAGCTGTATGTTGTCGGTGTGAGGATGGAAGGCAGTGGCTCTCTTTGCGGTATGTATCTTCGTGATCTTGACAATAATCCCCGGCTGTTTCATGTGGCTGCGATAAAACGCGGCAATGATATAATCATTCCCGGAGGAGATGACAAGTTGCTCGAAGGTGACACGATTTATTTCGCCGTTTTGCCTGCCAACATCGATCTCCTTCCGGGATTGTGTGGAAAACGGGTCGCCAAAGCCCGGAGAATAATGATTACCGGCGGCGGGAGGGTTACGGAAAACCTTCTGGAATTGCTTGGATCGAAATATGATGTGACAGTAATCGAGCCGGATGCCGGACGATGTCGTAAAGTGGCGGAGAAGTTTCCCAAGACAGTGGTGGTAAACGCGTCTGCGAATAATGTCGCGACTCTGAAAGAGGAGGGGATTGACGGATGCGATATCTTCCTCGCCCTCACGGGAAGTTCGGAGACAAATATAGTCTCCTGCATGGTTGCCAGGGAGCATGGGGTAAGCAGTACCTTGGCCAGGATAGAGGAATTGCAGTATTTGCCCGAGGCGGAGAGTCTTTCGATTGACAAAATCGTCAACAAGAAATTGCTTAACGCGGGGAAAGTGTTAAGTGTAGTTCTTGACTCCAACGTCGCCACGACCCGTTGTCTGTCGCTTGACAAAGCGGAGGTCACAGAGATGAAAGTTTCCGAAGGCACAAAGATCGTGTCGCAGCAGATTGCCGGACTGTCACTTCCGAAGGGAGTCACGATCGCCGGCTTGGTCAGGGACGGGGCCGGTCAGCTTGTCGGCGGCCATACGAGGATTCTGCCCGGTGACCATGTAGTTATCTTTTGCCTCTCCGGTTCAATCGGGCGGATAGAGAAACTTTTCAAATGAAATGAATTGACAGATGAGCACTTCCGTTAAAGTTGGTTCGATCGTCAAGATTCTCGGACGGCTGTTGCTGATCGAGGCATTGCTTATGGTTCTGCCTCTTGTTATCTGTCTGTTGTATGGGGAGAATGACTGGCGAGGTTTCGTTGTCGCTATAGCGGCAGCATCAGTGGTGGGAGGACTCGCCGAGTTTTTGACAAAGGGGGGCTCCAAAGCCATACGCAGCCGCGAAGGCTTCATAATAACCGCCTTGGTCTGGATCGTCTTCGGTTTGTTCGGGATGATCCCTTTCATGCTGTCGTCGACTCCGCTATGTTTCACAGACGCGATGTTCGAGGTCATTTCAGGATTCACCACTACCGGCGCGAGCGTGATAACGGATGTAGAGGCCCAGTCTCACGGAATCCTTTTCTGGCGGGCATTCACCCAATGGATAGGAGGGCTGGGGATCATTTTTTTCATGCTTGCGGTTCTGCCGGAATTCAACAAGGCCACCGGAATATCCATGTTCAATGCCGAGGCAACCGGCATAACGCAGGGTAAGCTTCATCCACGTATACGACAGACCGCCTTGTCGATATGGGGTGTGTATGCCACATTGACCTTGGCCTCTATCCTGTTGTTGTGGGCCGGTCCGATGAATCTGTTTGACAGTGTTTGCCAGACATTCGCCGCGATTGCCACCGGAGGCTTCTCTACCCGCAATGCGGGGATCTCCTATTGGGATTCAGATTATGTGATGGGGGTTATTATCATTGTGATGTTCGTGGCCGGCATGAATTTCATGCTCTTGTATGCCGGCTGGCGGAAAGGTATTAAGGAATTCCTTAGGAACGATGTGTTCAGATTCTTCTCCGTGACAGTCCTGGTTGTCTATCTGTTATTCCTCTTGTCAGCCTTGATCCGGGGAGAGGAGCTGTCGGTTGACAACATGTTGTTTTATCCTCTGTTCCATGTGCTTTCGGCCATGACATCAACCGGTTTCTCAATAAATGGAGCGGAAGGCTGGGGTTCGTTCGCCCTTTTCATGACACTGTTGTTGATGACTTGCGGTGCTTGCAGCGGATCAACATCAGGCGGATTGAAGATCGACCGTGTCGCTGTCATGTGGCGAAACCTCACCAATGAAATAAAGAAGACGGTATTCCCGAAACGGACATATGTCGTCAGCATCAATGGCAGCGCTCTTCAAAACAGCCTTGTCTCGCGCATATCGGCATTTGTCTCCTTGTATCTGTTGACAATCGCGATATCCACCGCATTCATAACATTGTTCGGCTACAGTCTTACTGACTCCCTTTTTATGGTCGTCTCATGCATTGGCTGCAATGGCCTCGGTTATGGAGTGACCGGCGCGGAAGGATCGTTCGCGTTTCTCCCTGCGGTGGTAAAATGGCTGTTGGTCGGAGTGATGCTCGTGGGCCGTCTGGAGCTGTTCACCTTCCTGGTCTTGCTTCTTCCTTCATTCTGGCGGCGTTGACTTCGATGATCGGATGTTTGTGATCATGATAAGGTTTATTGCACCTATCTGAAATCGACATGAATAAAATATTTGCATAGCCGAAAGCTATTGTTTATCTTTGTAAATAGAAACAATTTTTTTGCAAAATGCAGACTATCGACATTGACAGGTACAGAGTTGCCGAAGAGACAGATACTGACAATCAGATAGGGATAGAACCGGAGATTGAAGAGGAAGTTAAGCTGACCGATCCGTTTGATCCCGAAGAGATTTCCATAGACACCAAACCTGTGCCGATGGAGACGCTTTTGCGTCGTCTGTCTCAAAAGACGATACGACTCAATCCTGATTTCCAGCGTAACGAAGTGTGGGATCTGCAGCGGCGGTCGCAACTCATAGAGTCGTTGATGCTGAAAATTCCCTTGCCGATGTTTTATGTGGCCGCCGACGAAAAGTCAAACTGGACAGTTGTCGATGGTCTGCAGCGCATCTCAACCTTCCGCGACTTTATCCTCGGGGATGAATATATGAAAACCGGAGATGTAAAGTTCAAGTATCATGGTTTCAGACTTACCGGCCTTGAGTTTTGGAAGGATTATGAGGGTTGCCGCATGTGTGAGCTTCCAACACATTTATTCAATAGAATATTGGAAGCGGAGTTTTCCTTTACCGTCATTAATCCCGGAACTCATGAAGAGGTCAAGCGCAATATTTTCAAGCGAATAAACACCGGTGGCCTCCGGCTGAGCTTTCAGGAGATCCGCAATGCGCTTTATACGGGCAACGCTACACGGTTATTGAAGGAGCTTGCCGGTTCGGAGGAATTCAAGGAGGCTACCTGTAACTCGATCCGTCCGCTACGTATGGAGGATCAGGAGCTTGTGTTGCGTTTCGTGGCTTTTTTGGTTCGTCCCTATGACACATACCGCCGCACACAGGCCATCGACACGTGGCTTTCCGACACAATGATAATACTTAATTCGCTCCCAACACTTGAAACCAAGGAATTCAATAAGCTTTCGGTAGAACGCGGCCTGTCGAGGGAGGATATTCGCGTCCGCGATTTTGACGAGATATCCAGACGGTTCATGATCGCTATGAAACGCGCCACCCGGCTGTTTGGCCAGCATGCATTCAGAAAGAGCATAGGCAATGATCGCCGTCGACCTATCAACAAATCGTTGTTTGAGACTTGGGGGATAATACTCAGCGGCATTTCGGATATAGAGTTTGAGAGATTGCTTAAAAACCGCGAGAGGTTTATGGCTGACTATCGGAATATAATTGATAATGATGCGTTCAGGAAGATCATCTCAAATGACAGCATGAAGCATTCATCGGTATCTTCCCGGTTCACGGATTTATCAAATCTGACACACAGATATTCCAGATAATATTCATTCTGACCCATGATTACCGATCTGCATATAAAAGGATTCAAATCAATCGTAGACAAGTCAGTCTCATTGAACAAGCTGACGCTGCTTACAGGCCTGAATAGCAGTGGGAAAAGCAGTGTGATACAGGCATTGAGGATCCTCGACCACCAAGCCCGTGGATTGGAGTCGCCGTTGCTCGAAGGACATGGCTCTGTGGAGGAGTTGCAGAATATCTTTGTCAAGGAGCCGTTTTCCCTCACAGCTGATTATATAATGGAAGGAGTAGGGAAAAGTGTGAGATTCACCCCCAATTGCTCCAAAGAGATGTCGGCCGGATTTCCAGAGATCGTTTATGTGTCGGCGGCTCGTTTCGGCCCTCGCACATCAATTCCGATCTTTCAGGACAATCATATAGGGGAAAATGGTGAAAACGTTCTCAAGGTTATCGATGAATACCAGGATGTGGTGCTTCCCGACTCGCTCCGCCATCCAAAATCAGAAGGAGATTCGTTATACTTCAATCTGCGTGGTTGGTTGTCATCCATTTCTCCGGGCGTGAAGTTCAACCATGAGCTGCAACGCAAGACCGATTCGTCGTTTGCGACTTTCAACGGACATCGTTCCACGAATGTCGGTTTCGGCCTAAGCTACATATTACCGGTGATCGCCGCATTGCTTATCGGATCTGTTAATCCCGGAAGTGTGGTTGTGATAGAGAATCCCGAAGCCCATCTTCATCCCAAAGGGCAGACCGAGCTTGCGTTTCTGGCTTGTCTGGTCGCCGATAGTGGTTGCCAGGTCATAATTGAAACTCATTCCGACCATTTTTTCGATGGGGTAAGAGTCTTTACAAAGCGACATCCATACTTTTCGGATCATGTGGCAATTCATTGGCTTGAACTAAACAGCGATGGCTCGACACAGATAAGTTCACCGCTTTTGAAACCTGACGGCAAGCTGACCTTCTGGCCTAAAGGACTTTTCGATCAGTTTGAGACCAACGCGGAGGAATTGTTATGACCACATTCTATTTCAATGACGCTTTGCCCGAAAAGATCAACGATGACATCGACATTCAATTGATGTTTGAGACGCTGATCAGGAATTTTTCACGTTTGCGGCGCAGGGAAGAACTTGAGATAGAAAATTATATCATTAGCCATAATCCGCCGGCCGAGACAAAAATTGCCTCCACCACTCTTGCCGACCTCATAAAGGGATGTGGTGACAAAGATGTTAAGCGTTTGGCTTTGATCTTGTTTCAAAAATATCCTGACAGTGTGTTCTATGAGATAGAAGACGTGTACAAAACCGCTGAAGAGATAGATATTGGCTACAGTCTCGATAATGTTGAGGCATCTCATCTCCGCGTCCCGGCCATGAAAGGCTGGCTGTTATTGTCCATCCCGTTAAATGAGGTCCTGTCGGAAACTGTTGTGACCCTGAATGGGACTGATGGGGAATATCTTTCGTTGGCAAATTTTCATGGTCGGAATTTCAATAAGATAGCGATGCGCATAATCGATTCGCATTGTGGTGATAATCAGGAGGCGATCGAAGCTCTTTCCGGGGAAGAGAAAGTCAGCCGCCGTCTTAAATTGTTGCAAAACTCATTGGAGCATCACAATGTGTTTCTTTCCGAAGAGTTCAAAGATTCGTTTCGCGAATTAGCCGTTGTGGACCAGGAGTCACTGATGGGTATGGTGTCTGATTATTGGAATGCCGACATTCTTATGCCGGTACGGGCCGATGACAATAGGATCAAGAAATGTAAGGGGAAAGGTAACGAGCATCTCTACGAAATGCGAAAGGACACAGGAGTGCGTCTCTATTTTACCGAGCATGAGCCTGAATCGATTATTTTCGCCCTGACGCATACCAAAGCGCAGGTTTCCGGCGACAAAGACCGCCAGTCGGCCATCATCAATCGGGCATCTGCCATTGCCAACAGGGAGGTTGACAAGATTATCCGTGGCGTATTGTGCCGTTGAATAAAGTTCTGTAAATTAAGGCCGTCTAAAGACAAGATAGGAAAAGGAGCCGCCTTCTGGCAGCCCCTGCAGTATTCCCGTAGGGAGTCGAACCCTAATCGTCGGAACCGGAATCCGATATTCTATCCATTGAACTACGGGAACAATGGTCAGTATTTATACTGTGCAAAGGTAGGCATTATTTCTGAAGCTTGCAAATAAAAATAAAACGATCAGGTTTTATGTGGCTTATGGATAATTTATGCGAAAGATGGAGAATAAAATGCGTAACAGATACGAGAAAATATGTATCGCATGTTGTAGGTCACTTATTCCGGGGGTTGACAGGTGGCCAGATATTCGAGATAATCATCGAGAGGGGAGAGGTATTCGTCCGGATCAAACTCGGTGGAGCTTAGCGTGAGGCATACTGCGCCTGCAGAGAATTCTTCGAGGTCTCGCCAATATGGAGGGGGTAGGTACAGGCCTACCTCCGGGCTGTCCAAGACATATGTCTCCCAGGTCTTGCCGTCGAAGACTTTGACATTGAAACTTCCGGCAAGGGCTATCAGCAGCTGATGTTCGCGCATATGGGCGTGACCTCCGCGTTGAGAGCCGGGAGGCATTCCATAAAGATAAAATACACGTTTTATGGGGAATGGAGCTGTGGATGGGTGCTGCAGGAATGTGAGACTGCCGCGGTTGTCGCTTATTCGCGGCAACCGCAGCAGTTGAGGTCGTTGTCCGATTTCTTTTTCGGGCATGAGTTATTTGTTTACACGGAAGGGAGCGGACCCGTCACGGAAGAAGTCGACAATCTGACGCGCTGCAGCTATGCCGGCGTTGATGTTTGCTTCTGCGGTTTGCGCGCCCATCTTCTTGGGTGTGAAGAAGACGCGGCCTGCGAATTCCTCTTCAAGGACAGGTGCATTGTCTGGTTTCACGTCAGCGACATATTTGATGTCGGGACGCTCGGCCAAGGCCTTGCGCAGCCCTTCCTCATCGATGACTTCTTTGCGGGCGGTGTTGACCAGAACGCCGTTTTTTGGAAGTTTCATGACAAGGTCATATCCTACGGAGCCTCGGGTCTCGGCTGTAGCGGGGATATGGAGCGACACGATCTGGTTGTCGCTGTAAAGTTCCTCTACTGTCTTGACGGGGGACACTCCGGCTGCGGTGATCACTTCATCCGGGCAATATGGGTCAAGGGCGGACACCTCCATGCCGAATCCTTTGGCGATACGGGCGACATTACGGCCTACCTGGCCGAAGGCATGTATTCCGAGTTTCTTGCCTTTAAGTTCAGTGCCGGATGTGCCGTTATACATATTGCGGACGGCCATCACTGTCATCCCGAACACAAGTTCGGCAACGGCGTTTGAGTTCTGGCCGGGGGTGTTCTCCACACAGACATCATGGGCGGTCGCGGCGGCGAGGTCCACATTGTCGTAACCGGCTCCGGCGCGAACTACGATCTTGAGCCGGGAAGCTGCGTCGAACACTTCGTTGTCGATTTTGTCGGAACGTATGATAAGCGCGTCGGCTTCCTTTACCGCGTCAAGCAGCTCCTGACGCGAAGCATATTTTTCAAGAAGGGCAAGTTCATGACCGGCTTCTTCAACCACCTTGCGTATGCCGTCTACTGCAACAGGCGCGAACGGTTTTTCGGTTGCTACCAATACTTTCATGTCATCTGGACTTTTTGTTGTTGATATCCTTGATTGGTGATATGTACAGATGGCTTCAGAGTTTATCCTGAAATTCCTTCATCGCCTCAACAAGCACTTTCACGCTCTCTATGGGGAGCGCGTTGTAGAGTGATGCGCGGAAGCCGCCCACAGAGCGGTGTCCCTTTATGCCGACAATCCCTTTTGATGTCGCAAATTCCATGAAAGCTTTCTCCTGGTCGGCGTATTCGGGTTTGAGCACGAAGCAGACATTCATGATCGAGCGGTCGGCATGGTCGGGCACGGTCGCCTGGAAGATCTTCGATGAGTCGATGGCCTCATAGAGGAGAGCTGCCTTGTCGAGATCCATTTTTTCCAAAACCTTGATGCCTCCCAGCTCCTTGTAATAGCGGAGGGTCTGGAGAGCGGAGAATATCGGAAGCACGGGAGGGGTGTTGAACATCGATCCCTTGTCGATATGGGTCTTGTAGTTGAGCATCGTCGGGATGGGACGGCAGGGATTCTGGACAACCTCGTCACGGACAATGACGATCGTCGCGCCGGCTGGGGCAAGGTTCTTCTGCGCGCCGGCATAGATCAGGTCATATTTCGATACATCCACCGGGCGTGAGAAGATATCTGACGACATGTCTGACACGAGGCGCACACCGACTTCGGGATCCTTGCGGATTTCCGTGCCGTAGATGGTGTTGTTGGTTGTGTAATGGAAATAGTCAGCGTCGGCAGGTACAACGTAATCCTTGGGAATATAATTGTAGTTCTTGTCTTCGGAAGAAGCCACCACATCAACGTCGCCGAAAAGCTTGGCTTCTTTGACCGCTTTGTGAGCCCACACGCCGGTGTCGAGATAAGCTGCTTTCTTCTTCAGAAGATTGTAAGGCACCATGGCGAACTGGAGGGAGGCTCCTCCGCCAAGGAACAGCACGCTGTAGCCTTCCGGCACTTCAAGGAGCTCTTTCACCAGGGCCTGAGCCTCATCCATCACGGCCTGGAACTCCTTTGAGCGGTGAGAGACTTCGAGGATTGACAGGCCGGTGTTAGCGAAATCCAGCACCGCGTCAGCGGTGTGCTTGATGGTGTACTGGCTCATGATCGACGGGCCGGCATAGAAGTTGTGCTTCTTCATCTTGGTGAATTTTTATGTGATAATGGGCAAGAACCATGACGATTCGTTGCTTGTTTTCGCAAAGTTAGGCAATGGATTCCTAATTTCCAAACCTTATTCGGGAAATTTTTAAATTTGTCCGGACCAACCGGCAAATGCGAAATTCCAATGAAAATCTTAGAGGGTGTTTAATAACAGATGTTAAATTCTAACGAGCATATTTTGAGGCAGTTTAGTCTTTTGAGGAGGAAGTGATGCGGGCATCACGACGATCGAAAAAGGCAAAACTGACCAAAATATGCGATGAGTTTAACTCTGATTTCATTATTCACCCTTGAACGGTTAGAATTTAACAACTGTTATTAAACACCCTCTTAGAGTCTTATTTGTTGTCGGGGGAAGTCGGACTGGAGGGGGAGGGATTCCAGCGTTGTTGCTGGAGGAGGGCGGCACGGTCCTCAGCCGGGTTGCGGCATGGATTCCAGAAACGGGCTGTTTTAATGGTGTCGGGAAGAAATTGCTGGATGACGAAGTTCCCGGGATAATCATGGGCATACTTGTAGTCGGCTCCGTAACCCATTTTCTTCATCAGTGATGTAGGCGCGTTGCGGATATGGAGCGGGACCGGCAGGTCGCCTGATCGGTGGACTTCGGCCAGGGCCGCGTCGATCGCTTTATAAGCAGAGTTGCTTTTCGGGGAGGTGGCGAGGTATATCACGCACTCGGCCAACGGTATCCTCCCTTCCGGCATTCCTATCTTATGGATGACATCATAGGTCGTGTTGGCGAGCAGCAGCGCGTTGGGATTGGCCAGCCCTATATCTTCCGCCGCGAGGATCACGAGCCGCCGGGCTATGAACTCCGGATCCTCTCCTCCCGCGATCATCCTTGCGAGCCAGTAGATCCCCGCGTCGGGATCGCTGCCACGGATGCTTTTTATGAAAGCGGAAATGATGTCGTAGTGCATGTCGCCTTGCTTGTCATAGGCGGCAGGATTCTCCTGAAGCCGTTCGGTCACGATTTTGTCGTTTATCACCATCGGTTGGCCGAATGCGGTGGATTGCTCCAGCAGGTCGAGAATGTTTAGCAGTTTTCTCGCGTCTCCCCCCGAGAAACGGAAAAGGGCAGTAGTCTCCTCAACCTTAACATTCCGTTTCTTAAGGATCTCGTCTTCATTTATGGCCCGGTCGAGCAGGGTCTGCAGCTCCGGTGCCTCCAATGGCCTGAGGGTGTAGACCTGAGCTCTGGAAAGCAGGGGGCGGATGACCTCGAAAGAAGGGTTTTCAGTGGTTGCCCCTATGAGAGTGACAGTACCGTTTTCCACGGCTCCGAGAAGGCTGTCTTGTTGCGACTTGCTGAAACGGTGGATTTCATCGATGAACAGTATCGGACGGCCTTTGGAGAACATGCTGCGGGCATCAGCCTTGCATCTTTCTATCACCTCCCTGACCTCCTTTACACCGGCACTTACGGCGGAAAGGGTATAAAACGGGCTTTCGGTAGTGTTGGCAATGATTTTCGCCAATGTGGTTTTTCCAACGCCGGGAGGTCCCCAGAGAATGAACGAGCTGACATTGCCGGAGTCTATCATCCGTCGGATGATGGCTCCGGGGGCTACCAGATGTGACTGCCCGATATATTCATCGATCGATTTCGGCCTTAGGCGTTCTGCGAGAGGTGGAAGCATTGCTTGGTTTTTCTTATTCAACACAAAGTTATGTAAAAAAGATGTGTGAAAGTTGCCCATCGATGTTAACGAAAATTAAATTAAAGGATGACGGTCGCCGCACTTCCGCGAAAATCGCTAATTTTATGGCGCGTAAGCTTTTTGTCTCTCTCCATATGCTCCTGCAGAGGCCCTTGGCGAACTTTCGCGGGAGGCGGATGTTGAACTATAAAGGAACTTTGTCAAGAACGAACTAATTCAACTTTTTTATTATGGAACGAGATGATGAAAGAAAATCAATGGTTCCCTCCACTATGAGGGTGGTGTTCGGGATCATCATGATAATAGTCTATGTGGGCATGGGTGTGTTGCTCCTGATAAATTTCTTCGACTGGGGACCCGGTATCCTGCAGTGGTTGAGATGGATCGGAGGAATAGCATTCATAATCTATGGCATCTGGAGGGCTATCAGGCAGTTCTGGGGCATAGACAGCTCCATCTGACGGGTGTGAGCCATCCTGCCGCGAAAAAATATTTCGTGGATATTGAAAAATAGTGTAACTTTGCGTCAAGCAATTTTGTATAAAATATGAGCAGACATAAGGTCATAGCGGTTACGGCGGTGTTGGCTTTGGTGGTGTCCGTTTTTGCCGGATGCACATCCAAAGGTGGTCGCAAGGAAGCTCCCAAAGGAAACTCCGCCACCTCTGGCACTCTCGTGATGGCTTGTGACGCGTCGTTTGAGAATATAATACAGGAGGAGATCGAGGTATTTGAGTTTTGTTACCCGTATGCCTCGGTGCTCCCGTATTATATGGACGAGAAAGCCGTCATTGACTCTGTCGTGCTTGGCAATGCCCGTGTGGCCGTTGTGTCGCGTGAACTGACCAAAGACCAGATCCGCTACCTCAGAGAGCGCAAGCGAGTGGCCAAGACCAAGAAAATCGCTGTCGATGCGATCGCGGTGATCGTCAATCCCGATAATCCGGTAGAGAACCTGTCGATCAAAGAATTGCGTGAAATCCTGACCGGAGAAGTGACCCAATGGGATCAGATCTGGCCCTCGAAGCTCGGCAATATACAGGTCATATTCGACCATAGCGGTTCGAGTGTGGTGAAATACATGGCAGACTCGCTGATGGATGGTAAGAAATTCCCCGCCAATGTCTATTCCGCCCAGACGATTCCTGCGGTGTTTGAAGCGGTGAAAAACCGTCGGAACGCCATCGGCCTTGTCGGAGTCAGCTGGATATCCACAGACCTGAAAACCGCAGATCTGACCACTGAAGAGAAGTTCAAGACCTTGGAGGCAGACGACACGACGACAACCCAGTTCACAAATGAAGTGAAGGTCCTTCCGATCCGTCGCGACAGTTCGCTGGTGGCCGTCAAACCATACCAGGCATATATTTTCGATGGGAGCTATCCTCTATTCCGCTCCATCTACATGATCAACACCGGGGCTTCCGGCAGTCTTGCCAACGGCTTCTTCTCATTTGTCACTTCATTCCAGGGACAGAAGCTGATCCAGACCACAGGGGTGCTACCTGCTTTGGTCAGCCATCGTCAGGTGGAAATCAATTAAGACAATGGAAAAACAGTAATAACGCAAAAACATAAAAAGAGATGAAATTCAAACTTCTGTTCTCCTTGCTCCTCGGCGGAGCGATGTCGATGTCAGCCGAGGGATACATGGATGGTGTCGAATACTTCCGCGCCGACCAGCCCGAAGAGGCAGCCATCATCCTCAACAACACCCTCGCGCAGCCAGGCACCGATCAGGCGACCGCCTACTATTACCTCGGCCAGATAGCCCTGCAGCAGGGTGACAAAGCGCAGGCCAAGGCCATGTTTGACAAGGGTGTCGCCGCCAATCCCGACAATGGTTACAACTATGTCGGTCTCGGTTCCCTCGCTCTTGCCGCAGGTGACACCAAGGCTGCCGAAGACTATTTCAAAAAAGCCAAAGGTCTTGCCAAAAAGGATGCCGACATCCTGACCGAAATCCCCCGCGCATATTTCGAGGCCAACCCTGTGACATATGCCAAGGAAATCGACAAATGGCTTGCCGACATCAAGAAGCAGTCGAAGAATACAGCTCCGGCACCTTTCATACTTGAGGGGGACCGCCTTGCCGGCACCAATGTCGGCGATGCCGCCGGAATGTATGAGATGGCCGCCACATTCGACCATGAGTCAAAGAACGCAAAGGATGCCCACCCCGAAGCTTATGTGAAATATGCGCGCGTTATCTTCAAGGTCAATGAGAAAGCCGCTATCGACAAGCTTCGTGAGCTCCTGACTTACCAGCCGAATTCCGCCCTCGTGCAGCGCGAGCTGGCCGAGAAGCTGTATGATGCGAACCAGCTTACCAACGCCGCCAAGCAGTATGAGGCTTATATCCAGAATCCCAACTCCTTCCAGAAAGACAAGCAGCGTCTGGTAGGTCTTCTTTTCTTCGCCCAGCGTTACCCTGAAAGCTATGATCTGGCAACCCAGATCCTCGCTGACGATCCCGGAAACTTCTACATGCAGCGCATGCAGTTCTATAACAAGAAGGCCATGGGCGACACTATCGCCGCTGTCAATGCCGCTGAAGCGTTGCTCGCCAATCCCAAGGCCCAGGTAAACTCACAGGATTACTCGCAGTATGGCGAACTCCTCACAGACATGGGCAAGGATTCACTCGCTATCGTCATGTATGAGAATGCCGTCAAGGTTGATCCCGAGAAAACCTCCCTGCTCAAAGACCTCTCGCAGGCTTACAACCACGGTCTGCGATTCCAGGATGCCGCAGATGTGATGCAGAAGTATATCGATCTCCAGGGTGACGATGTCGACCCCAACGATCTGCTTGCTCTCGCGCTCCGTTGGAACGCCCTCTCTTCCGCCCAGCAGAAAGTCGAGAATCCCGAGTGGAAAGCTTCTTCGGAAAAAGCTCTTGCCGCTATCAACCGTGTCAAGGAGATGACCCCGACCCATCCTCTGGTGCTGAACCATCGCGCACGCATCCTTCTTGTAGCAAATCAGAACGAGATAAGTGATCTTGTAGCCCAGGCTGACCTTGAGACCCTTGCCGCTCTTGATTCCGATCCCGCGAATCTCCAGAACCGTCAGGCAATATACGTCCAGGTGCTTGGCCGTCTCGGCAACTACTACGTGACCAACCACAACCTCGAAGAGGCCAAGAAGATGTTCGAGCGTTTCTATGAGATCCAGCCTTCTGAAGAGCTGCAGAAATATATCGAAACCCTTAATCCTTAATTAAGTGCTGTTCAAAATTATTTTGAACAGTTGCTTAACAGGTTGAAATTATTTTTAACCGTAGCCAAATAGGAGAAGCTGTTATTGGCTTCCTTCCAAATCCTCAAGACGACAGAAGTGTCCCGCCCGGAAACGTGCAGGACGCTTTTGTCGGCTTTAACAACCCCTACTATTGCCATGAATCTACAAGACATTGTCCGCCAGCGACATTCCTGCCGGACTTTCAATGGATTACATATAGACAAGGCCACAAACGCAAGAATCATAGAGGAGATTGCCGGGCTGTCGCCCCTTTTTGATGATGTCGCGCTCCCCGCTATCCGCCTTGTCGACAATGATGAGGCAGAGGGAAGGCTTGGGACATACGGATTCATAACGGGAGCCAGACAATTTCTTGTCATGGCATCCGGAAAGACGACTGCAGAGCAGTTGCAAGCAGGATTCATGTTTGAATCCCTCATATTGAAAATGACAGAGATGGGGTTGGGGACATGTTGGCTGGGGGGAACTTTCCGACGCGGACCATTCACCGACGTGTTTGGCCCGCTTGAGAGTGGGAAAGAGGTCTCGATTGTCTCCCCCGTCGGTCATCCGACAGAAAAAAGACGTTTTTCTGAAAGAATGATGAGACGCATCGTCAAGGCAGATACACGCCGGCCATTCGATTCCCTTTTTGATGTGATTGACACTACAAATTTTGTGCCTGTTGATGACGATGCGCGAAAAAATCTGAAGATATCGAGAACGCTTCCCCAGGACTCTCCGCTGCGCAGAGTATTGGAGGCCGTCAGACTTGCCCCGTCATCATCTAATTCCCAGCCCTGGAGGGGGAAAGTGGAGATTTCCATCACTCCCGATGGCTTGAAGTCAACCGCTGTGTCGTTCCGTTGTGTCGTTGACAATCGTTTTTCGGCCATTGACATGGGGATCGCCTATTGCCATTTTCTCCTTGCGTCACGTCAGGAAAATCTTGGATGGGAATTGGAGAGGACTGAGAATCCTGTCGAACTTGTGTTCCGCAGTTGTTAAATCGCGGAAGTTGCTGAACTTTGTCTGTTAAAAAGTGCTTTTAATTGGTAAAGAAGCCTGTCACTTGGCGCGGCAGGCTGCTTTTATCCAAAATTCAAAACATCGGGATCATGTTTTCCCGTAATATCAGACAAAGATGAAAACAGGCAAGACAATTTTCTGGACAGGTTTTATAATCACACTCGGCATAATCATCGCTTATCTTCTGACAATGATAATCGGTGTCGCCGCATTTGCCGGCTGGATCGCCTCATTGTCATTATGTGGAGTGGTCATGGTCGGATCGGTGTTGATGATCATTGGGCGAGCTATTGAAAAACGTTCAGGGGAGGATGACATCTGATCACTTCGCAGGGCTCTTCTGCCTTTCGGTATTATAGAATATCAAGCATTTTAATAATGAACCATCCATCATATTTTTTTGCCAGAAACCGCAGGCAGTTGACCATTTTTGTTTTCGGGTTGCTTTCTATGATATGCAATCCGGTCACGGGTGGTGTTGTCTCACCTATGCTGACGGATGTCGTGTATTCCTCACAGTCCTCATCCCGAAAAGGCGGATGGCGGGGGGTACAGGAAGACAGCCGTTACATACCATTGGTAATCAAACTGTCGAGTCCCGATGTAAATGTGCCTGACGGCGTGGTAGAGCTTTACCGTCGCGGGCCTTTTGTGCTGGCATATGTCCCTTTGGACAGGCTGTCGGAGATTGCGGCGCTTGGGGAGGTCTCGCGGCTTGAGGGAGGGCAGGTATGTGTGCCGGTGCTTGACCGCGCGAGGCTGTTTACCGGGTTCCCTGAAATAGCGGCCTCGGCCGGATTGCCGGAGGTATACACCGGCAAAGGTGTGGTCACTGGGTTTGCAGATACCGGTTTTGATCCCAACAATCCGGCATTTAAAAATCCGCTCACCGGGAAATCCCGGGTGATGTTGTTGACAGACTACGGTATGTCGCCTGATGAAATGGTACGTCTTGATACCCCGGATGAGATTGGAGAGTGGGTCACAGATGATCCCGAACAGTGGCATGCCACCCACGTCGCCGGTATCATGTCCGGAGGGTATAAAGGGAACCCATATTGGGGGATTGCCACGGAGTCAGAGATAGTAGCCACCACCAGTGTGCTTTACGACGCGTTGTTACTTGCGGGGATGGAGGATGTGGTCGGTTATGCCCGTAGTGTCGGCAAGCCGGCCGTAATAAACATGTCTGTCAGTGCGAGCCTTGGTCCTCATGACGGCACATCATTGTTTTGCCAGTATCTTGAACTTCTTTCAAAAGAGGCGGTTATCTGTATATCTGCCGGAAATGACGGATTACGGGCCGGGATCTGGGATTGTGTATTTCCCGAGGATTGCGCGACAGCGACAGCTGTGCAGGATGTCCCTACCTGGAGTCCGGCTAAAACGGAAGGTTATATTGATGTGTGGGGAGGAGATGCCTCGACATTTGGCTTCGCGGTGATCGTCTATGACCGCGAGACGAAGAGGGCCGTTCTACGCGAGGAGTTCCCATCGGTGTCGTCAGAGAATCCTGATTCAAGATATACAATCGCATCTTCTCCTGAAAAACTTGAGGAGGCCGGAGCGGATGGGAATACCGGGAATGTGAGTGTTGAGTTTGCCGGATTGCTTGACGGAGCTGTGACCCTCACTACGGAGGTCAATCCCGAAAACGGGCGGTTCAATGGCCTGGTCTATCTGAAAGTCGAGAATCTGCCTCTTGGTGACGGGAAACTTTCGGAAAGGTATCTCGTGGGACTGGAGGTCACCGGTAGAAAAGGTCAGAAAATGACCGGGTACTCCTCAGACGCACTGCGCTTTCGGTCTGTACCCGGTTATCCCGAGTTTGCCTATTTCGGCTCGGACGGTGTCGTGAATGACTTCGTGACCGGAAAAGGAGTGATCGGAGTAGGGGCAATGTGTTCCCGTAACTCATGGCCTCAACTCAATGGTGAAGATGGCCGGGGAGACTATGAGGTTGGCTCGGTGGCGCAGTTTTCCTCCCTTTCCACCAAGGCTGTCAACGGACCTCTCCCCGATATTGTCGCGCCGGGGGCGTGGCTTGTATCGTCAGTCTCCACTCCTTATATGGAATCGCACCCTGATCAGATCCCTTCGAGCAGTCTTGTCGAGAATATTGATGGAGTGGATTATTACTGGAAATCCGCATCCGGCACCTCCATGTCTTCACCGTATGTGGCCGGAATCTGCGCGTTGTGGCTTCAGGCCGACCCGACTGTTTCCCCAGAGGAAATCAAGCGTACGATATTGTCTACAGCCACAGCTCCGACTGTTGATTCGTGGAATCAGCGATGGGGCAGAGGTGTGCTAAATTCCTATGAAGGGTTACGCTCCATTCTGGCAGGGGCCGGTGTTGAGAGTGTCCGCCCGGATGGGACTGCGGCGCAACTTCCGCCGCTGCCTTCTCCACTGACCGGAGAGTCATTGATGGAATATGCCCGTGAGCATTCCTGCCGAATTCATACCATGCAAGGTATAAGGGTGGATTCAACCCCTTTGCAGCATGGAGTCTACATCCTCCATACAGGAGATGCTGCCGTAAAAGTGGTATTATAAATTTTGTCGGGTGGGGTAAAATTGTTAATTTTGCGTTGTCATCGAAATATCACTGTAAATGAAAAATGTTCTGACACGCTCCTTGACCGGGCTGCTTTATATAGCGGTAATAGTCGGTGCCATCTTCGGAGGCCGTCTATGGTTCTGGGGGCTGACGCTGCTTTTTGGCGTATTGGGTATCAACGAATTCAACCGCATATCCAACAAAGGGCGCATCTCAAACACGACCGGGCTGCTTGACATACTCGGGGCGATATTCCTTATCTCTGCCGGTTCGGTGATCTCGTCGGCCAACATGTTGCCGGGATTTCTGGCTTCATGGAACCTCTCGACATTCCTGTTCGCCTATATAGTCTATCTTCTTGCCAGACTTGTGGCGCAATTGTATGTCCAGGACGGAGACTCTCTTGCCCATTACGCGCATTCGTTCATGGGGCAATTGTATGTCGCGTTGCCGATGTGTCTGTTAGGATGGCTTTACAGCCTGACCTCACCGGTGTTCGTGCTGTCGGTGTTCATCCTCATCTGGTTGAGCGACACCGGAGCCTTCTGTGTGGGTTCCCTGATAGGTCGACATAAACTATTCGAGCGGATCTCACCCAAGAAATCATGGGAGGGATTTTTCGGCGGTCTGTTTTTCTGTCTTGTCGCCGCAGGGATTTTCTCTTTCTGTTTCCCTGAAGACTTCCGTGGCATGAATCTATGGCAGATGCTCGGCCTTGGCGCAGTGGTATGCGTTTTCGGCACATGGGGTGATCTTGTCGAGTCGCTTGTCAAGAGGACCTTGGGGGTGAAAGATTCCGGCAACATACTTCCCGGCCACGGGGGGATACTTGACCGCATTGATTCCCTCCTGCTCGTTGTGCCGGCGACATTGGCTTACATGCTCGCATTGGCGGTACTTGCCTGTTAACAAAGATTCCATAAGATTATGACTTCCAACGAACGATATATGATGCGCGGTGTCTCGGCCGCGAAAGAAGATGTCCACAACGCCATCAAGAATGTAGACAAAGGGCTTTATCCCAAGGCGTTCTGTAAGATAATACCCGACATTCTCGGTGGAGATCCCGACTGGTGCAATATCATGCACGCTGACGGAGCCGGCACAAAGTCGTCTCTCGCTTATGCTTATTGGCGCGAGACGGGAGACTTGTCGGTATGGCGCGGTATCGCCCAGGACGCGCTGGTCATGAACATCGACGACCTGCTTTGTGTGGGAGCCACTGATAACATTCTTGTGTCCTCCACAATAGGCCGTAACAAGCGGTTGATTCCCGGCGAGGTGATCGCCGCGATAATCAACGGCACGGAAGAATTGCTCGCCCGGATGCGTTCGCTTGGAATCGGCATCTACTCCACAGGAGGCGAGACCGCCGATGTCGGTGATCTTGTCAGGACTATCATTGTCGACTCGACTGTCACTTGCCGCATGCGCCGTGGCGATGTCGTTGACAACGCGAACATCCGGGGTGGCGATGTGATTGTCGGCCTCTCATCCTCAGGCAGGGCTACCTATGAGGATGAGTATAACGGAGGAATGGGAAGCAATGGCCTGACCTCTGCCCGCCATGATGTCTTCGCCAAGGAAGTAGCCGAAAAATATCCCGAGACATATGACGGTGGAATGCCCGAAGATCTCGCTTATAGCGGTCATGTCGGACTGACAGACCTTGTAGAAGGCACGCCCCTCGATGCCGGAAAGCTTGTCCTTTCCCCCACGCGCACATATGCTCCTGTGATAAAGGAGCTTCTTGCCGCCATGCGCCCTGAAATCCACGGTATGGTGCATTGTACCGGAGGCGCGCAGACCAAGGTCCTGCATTTTGTGGAAAACAAACATGTGATAAAAGACAACCTGTTCCCGGTGCCGCCGCTGTTCGCGTTGATCCGCGAGCAGAGCCAGACAGATTGGCGCGAGATGTACAAAGTATTCAACATGGGACACAGGATGGAGATTTATGTCGCGCCCGATGTGGCTGAGAAAGTCATCTCCATCTCCGAGAGTTTCGGTATCGAGGCCCGCGTAATAGGACGTGTGGAGGATGCTCCCGCCAACCGTCTGACAATTTCCGGCGAATACGGGACATTTGAGTATTGATCCAGCCAGACACTCCGTGATGTTGTCGCGCCGCTTGCTCCCTTTAATGGTGATAGGCCTGTTGGCCGCGTCATCGGTCTTCGCGGGATGTTCGTCCCGTAAGGAGATCAAGACAGATGGGGAAACCGCCCCGGAAGATCGTCCGTTGCCTGACACGTTGCGCGTCGCGACGCTTTACAGCCCGACCTCATATTTCCTGTATCGAGATCAGGAGATGGGATATGACTATAACCTTGTCTCGCAATGGGCGGAAGACAAAGATATGGTCATTGATCTTACAGTCGCTACTTCGATGAGTCGTCTTGTCGAGATGCTCGATTCCGGAGAGGTCGATCTGGCCGCTTACGAGATACCTGTCACAGCTGAATACAAGCAGAAGGTAGTGGCCTGTGGCCCGGAGTACATCACCACGCAGGTGCTTGTCCAGCCGCTGAAGGATGGCAAGCCTGAAATCACTGACGAGACCCAGCTTGTCGGGCGCGATGTCTACGTTGAGGCAGGCTCGAAATATGAATACAGACTGCGTAATCTCGACAGTGAGCTTGGCGGGGGCATAAACATCCATAAGGTCGACAAGGACACATTGATAACCGAGGATCTTGTCGGGATGGTGTCAGACGGATCGATCCCATTGACCGTTGTTGACAGCGACATCGCCCGCATAAACAAGACATATTATCGCGACCTCGATGTCTCGTTGCCCTTGAGTTTCCCCCAGAAAGCCTCGTGGGGAGTCGCTCCCGGCAACGAATGGCTGGCCGATTCGGTCGACGCATGGTTTCACCAGGAATCTCCCAAACGCCGTCAGGCAGAGTTGCTGAAACGTTATTTCGAGTTGAGCAAAAACGGCGACATTGACTTTTCAGGAAATATTTCACTGGATCTTTCGAAGGGGGTGATTTCTCCATATGACGCGATTTTCAAAGAAGCCTCCGGCAGAATCGGGTGGGATTGGCGAGTGCTGGCTGCTGTCGGATATGCCGAAAGCGGATTCAACAATCATCTTGTCTCATGGGCCGGTGCGCGCGGCCTTATGCAG
The DNA here is from genome assembly GCA_021772015.1 of Prevotellaceae bacterium. GTDB lineage: Bacteria > Bacteroidota > Bacteroidia > Bacteroidales > Muribaculaceae > UBA7173. The sequence goes on from JAETNS010000003.1 coordinate 209,016, forward strand.
ATAATGCCGCGCTCAGCGGTAGCCTACGGTCTGCCTCTTGACAAGATCGAGGATCCCAGGGCTAATATAGAAGCGGCCGCCCGTATACTGGCTGATCTTGACAGGTCTCTGTCAAAGAAAGTCTCCGATCGGAAAGAGAGGCTCAAATTTGTCATTGCGGCCTATAATTCCGGGATCGGGCATGTTTATGACGCGATAACTCTTGCCGGGAAATACGGACGCGACCCCCAGGTGTGGGACGGCAATGTCGAGCAGGCGCTACTGATGAAAGCCAATCCTGAATATTATTCCGATCCGGTCTGCCGCAACGGTTATTTCGGGGGACGCCATACTGTGGCCTATGTCAGAAAGGTAACAGCTCTTCTTGATCGTTTCAGACAAAAAATTCCGGAGAAATGAACAACTCCTGAGATATGAGTGTTGTCATTCTGACGGGTCGTCTCCCATGACGGCTGTTCCCGAAACTCATGTATAACTCTCTCGTCCGCTTGTTTATTAGTCACAAAGTCTCTAACATACAAAATAGTAACGATGAGAAAACGTTATTTTTCAGTAGCCGTGGTGCTTGCGCTTCTCGCATCATTCACATTCACATCCTGTATCGGATCTTTCGCTCTCTCCAATAAGCTGTTAAGCTGGAACAACCAGATCGGCAACAAGTTTGTAAACGAACTTGTGTTTTTCTGTTTCTGGATCATACCGGTTTACGAGGTGACCGGTCTTGCAGACATTCTGGTGCTCAACTCGATCGAATTCTGGAGCGGAAGCAATCCGGTGGCACAGGGGCGTTCGGTCATTGACGGTGCCGACGGGCGTTATCTTGTCGATTGTGACGGCAAGGGCTACACTATCACCTCCGAAAACGACGGGTCGGTGGTCCGTCTCGACTTTGACGCTGATGACAACTCCTGGAGCGCGTCTGCCAATGGTGCCCAGCCGGTTAAATTCATGACATTCGTGGATGAGACCCATGTAGAGATGCTGACACCTGACGGTGGAGCGCAGCTTGTAGAACTTTCCGACCAAGGGTTGATGGCTTACCGTCAGACAGTGGCTGCTTCAGCCGCGTCTGCCCTTTATGCCTGCAATTGAGCATAGCCACAGAACCATCCGGTTTCTTCTGACGTTATAAAGGGAGGCGGGAATGTCGCCATAATGGCATTCCCTGCCTCTCTTGGTGTCTTTTATGCCAAAAGGGAAAAGAGCTGCCGCCTCAATGACCGCAGTGGTTTAGACCGCCCCGGTAGCACATAGAAAAACGCTGAAATAGTTGGTGAATTTAACTTAAATCGTTAACTTTGCAGAAAGACACTACTAATCCAACAACTAAAAACAATACATATATCCACTCCCTAACAGATTAAAATGGAAAACCAGGAACTCCTCAAGACAGTGAAGGAAAGAGCCCAGGTATGGCTCTCCGAACAATATGACGAGGCAACCCGCGCTGAAGTCAAGCAGATGCTCGAGGCGGAGGATCCCACCCCCCTGATCGAGGCTTTTTACCGTGATCTTGAATTCGGTACAGGCGGCCTCCGTGGTATCATGGGACCCGGTACCAACCGCATGAATATCTATACCGTAGGAGCTGCAACCCAAGGGCTGGCCAACTACCTCAAAGAAGCTTTCGCTGACCTTGACCAGATATCGGTGGCTGTCGGGCATGATGTCCGCAACAATTCGCGTAAATTCGCTGAAATCGTCGCAAACATCTTCTCGGCCAACGGTATCAAGGCTTACCTCTTCGACAGTTTCCGTCCCACACCCGAACTTTCGTTCGCCATCCGTGAACTGGGCTGCCAGAGCGGCGTTAACATCACCGCCTCCCACAATCCCAAGGAATACAATGGTTACAAGGCATATTGGGCTGACGGCGCGCAGATCATCGCTCCCCATGATGTCAATATCATCAACCATGTCAATGCCATCAAATCGGTCGGTGATATCAAATTCCAGGGTAATCCCGACCTGATCCAGATCATAGGAGAGGATATCGACAACAAGTTTCTCACAGCGATCAAAGGCCTCTCTCTATCTCCCGACGTGATCGAGCGTCACAAAGATCTCAAGATTGTCTATACCCCCATCCACGGCACCGGCGTGAAACTCGTGCCTGACTCGCTCCGGAATTACGGCTTCACCAACATCATCCATGTCCCCGAGCAGGATATCCCCTCGGGCGACTTCCCCACAGTCGAATCCCCCAATCCCGAAAACGCCTCAGCCATGGCAATGGCTGTCGCAAAGGCCAAGGAGGTCGAGGCAGATCTTGTTGTCGCTTCCGATCCTGACGCAGACCGCATAGGTTGTGTCATCCGCGACACTGACGGCGAGTACGTCCTTGTCAACGGAAACCAGATCGTGCTCGTTCTCCTGAACTACCTCATGACCCGTAACGCCGAGCTTGGCAAGCTGACCGGCAACGAATATGTCGTGAAGACCATTGTGACTACCGAGACTATCAAACGCATCGCTGATGCCAACAACATCAAGATGTATGATTGCTATACCGGCTTCAAATGGATCGCCTCCGTAATCCGCGAGAATGAGGCCACTGCCCGCTATCTCGGTGGTGGTGAGGAATCTTACGGTTTCCTGGCCGAGACTTTCTGCCGCGACAAGGATTCTGTTTCGGCCATCTCCCTTATGGCCGAGTGTCTCGCGTGGGCCAAGGAGCAGGGCTTGTCGTTCATGGAGATGCTTCAGGATATCTATGTCAAGTATGGCTATTCACATGAACTTGGCATCTCGGTAGTCCGTCCGGGCAAATCCGGTGCTGATGAGATTCAGGCCATGATGAAGAATTTCCGCGAGAATCCTCCCAAGAGCCTCGCCGGAAGCCCCGTTGTCTGCGTCAAGGATTACCTTACCCTCAATGAGACCTGCCTCAAGTGCAATGAGGTCAAGAAACTCGACTTCCCGACAACCTCCAATGTCCTCCAGTATTTCACTGAAGACGGCTCAAAGATATCTGTCCGTCCTTCCGGAACCGAGCCCAAGATCAAATTCTATATCGAGGTGCGCGGCGAGATGAAGACCCGTGAGGAATACCACAAGGCTGAAGAAGCCGCCAAAGCCAAGATCAAGGCCGTACGCGCCGATCTCGGTATATGACACTTGCCTGACGCTGTGTCAATGTTAAAAATGACACACCAACATATTTAAAAACATCGCGGGACACGTCTGATTTAATTTATGTCAGACGTGTCCCGCGATGTTTTTTATATAGTAGGGCTTTTCTCTACACCCATCTCTTTTCAGTCGTGCCAGAGGAGGTGGAAATGATTGACAGGTCCGTGGCCATGACCGATACTGTAATGTGAGCCGGATTTGATAGCTGCGGTGATGTAATTCTTTGCGCGCCGGCACGCATCCGGCAGTGGGCATCCTTGGGCGAGGTAAGAGGCAATCGCCGAGGAGAGTGTGCAGCCTGTGCCATGTGTGTTGCGGGTGGCGATCTTAGGCGATTCCATCAAGTGGATGGTGTCGGTCTCCGCGTCATACAGTATGTCGGTCAGCATGTCTGACTCAAGATGGCCCGCTTTCAGGAATACAGAGACTTGTCCTCCTTGAGACAACTCGCGGGCCGCGTCCGGGAGCTGTCTGTTCGAGACCAGCTTGCGCCCAAGGAGGATCTCGGCCTCCGGGATGTTGGGAGTTATCACCCTTGCAACGGGGACAAGTTGGTCACGCAGTGTGGCGATGGCTTCCTTCTGAAGCAACGGGTCGCCAGATGTTGCCACCATCACGGGATCCAGAACAATGTTGACGATCGGGTATTCCCGGAGAGTGTCATGGACTGCGCGGATCAATTCGGAACTGTGGAGCATTCCTATCTTCACCGCGTCCGCCCCTATGTCATCGAGGCATGAGCGTATTTGCCCTGTGACGAAATCTACGGGGACGGGATGAACCCCCGTGACTCCGACAGTGTTTTCATCCACAACGGCGACGATAGCTGTCATGCCATAACAGCCCAATGCGGAGAAAGTCTTTAGATCGGCCTGTATACCCGCGCCCCCGCTGGGATCGCTCCCGGCGATCGACAGGCAACGGGTATAGGTCAGTCTCTCCGAAGATATTTGTGTATTGCAGCCTTTGTTCATATCTTCCAATCCTCTCCGCTGTAAGCGCTTTCCCAGAACATCCATTCCATGCGGGTCGCGGCGACATAGATCCGGGTCATAGCCTCACGGGTCTCTGCCGAGGCATTTTCTGCGAGTTGGTCGCATATCTCTATGGCCCTGTCGTTTGATTTGTCGAACCACGGGTTGTCGTAAGTGTCGATCCATTTCTGATATGGATTCCCCTCCGCGCTGTTGGCCTTTATATGTCTGCCAACCTCGTGGTAAACCCAGAAACATGGCAGTATGGCTGCCGCCGCCACCTCCACCGGGGCGGTTGTCTGGGCGGAGAGCAGCGAGCAATAAAGCAGACAGGCCGGACTTTTGGTCACCCGGTTCATGTCTGTGTCAGCGAGATAAGAGCGATGCATCTCCTCCTCGACGGCTACACCGTCTTTTGCAAAGTCAAGAAACGACGCTACCTGATCCATTTTCGGCAATCGGGAGGCTATGTTTGCCAGTACCCGCGAATAGTTCTCGATATATAGGGCATCCTGCCGCAGATATCGATTGAAAGTTTCCCGGTCGAGAGTGCCGGCGCATAATTCCTTTATGAAAGGAAGTTCAAGAATCTTGTTGTAGACCGGCAATGCGGCTTGCCAGGCCATTTCACTCCATTTAGCCATATGTCAGATTGTTAAGTAACTGGTCAAAATTCGATTATCGAGGTTGTCATTGAAAGCAGATCTATGGTGAACAGTCTTCCGTCAAGCGGCTCGCCGCTCCCGGTCAAGACCTTAAGTGCTTCCGATGCTTCCAACGCCCCGATTGTGCCGGGAACCGGACCGATCACCCCGGCGGTTGTATGAGGAAGCGAACAGAGTATTTCCCGGTCCGGATAAAGGTCGGTGTAACGTCTGCCCCTCCGGTGGTTCATTACCGCGATCTGGCCGTGAAATTCCCCGATAGATCCATATATCCAAGGGATGTAAAGACGCGCGCAAGTGTCATCAATCAGGTATCTTGTCGGGAAATTGTCGGTGCAGTCAACCACCAGGTCATATTCTCTGATGATTTTTTCCGCGTTTTCAAGGGTAAGGCCGTCAGGGTATATGTCGAAACGTATGCCGGGTGATTGTGACCGAAGCCTCGCGGCTGCCCGCACGGCTTTAGGATGCCCGACCTCTTCCTCCGTGTAAAGCACTTGCCGCTGGAGGTTTGACAAAGATACCCGGTCGGCGTCACACAGGCCTATCCGTCCTACTCCGGCTACTGTCAGATAGGTCACGGTTGCGGATCCCAGACCTCCGATTCCGACAACCAGAACAGACGAATCGAGGAGCTTGCGTTGCCCCTCTTCTCCTATTTGCGGAAGCATCGTCTGGCGCGAATATCGCAGGCGGTCTTTTTCAGTCAGAATATTCATGGGATTTGTTGATTATTTTATTTGTCAGCGGATCAGTCAAAGACCTTGTCCCAGTCTTTCCAGACCGCCTCATAGCCATGAGACCGGATCGCGCTCTCAACATCCCTCGGGGAACGCTCGTCGCTGACTGCGAATTGTTCGAGAGCCTGCGGATATGTGTGGTAGCCTCCGGGATCGGTCTTGCTTCCCGCACTCATCGATGTCACTCCAAGCGACAGCATGTTATCGCGCAGGGCGGGAGCTTCGCGGGTGGAATATGATATGTCGACATCATTGTCGAAGATGCGGAATGCAAAGGTCAGCTGGGCCAGCTCCCGGTCGGTCATCACCACATTGGGCTGAAATCCGCTCTCCGACGGACGCATACGTGGGAAATTGACACTGAATCGGGTTTGCCAGTAACGCTTGCGGAGATACTTGAGGTGGCGTGCCATCATAGTGACATCGGTGCGCCAGTCCTCCAGCCCGATCAGCACTCCCATCCCGATCTTGTGCACTCCGGCTTGTCCCATACGGTCATACCCGTTAAGCCTCCACTCGAAGTTGGATTTCATTCCGGCAGGATGATAGACCTTGTATCGGTCGCGGTTGTAGGTCTCCTGGAAGCATACCACTCCGTTCAGTCCCGACCGGGTCAGGCGCAGGTAATCTTCCGAAGGCAGTGGCATCACCTCTATAGTCAGGTTGTTGAAATATGGGCGGCAGATTCTCAACGCCTGCTCCAGATAATCGGTCCCGGCAAGTTTTGGATGCTCCCCGGTAACTATCAGAAGATTCTCGAAAGGCCCCAGTTCCCTGATAGCCTTGCATTCCGCCTCTATCTGTTGAGGGGTAAGGACGACCCTCGGTATAAGATTGTGACGGTTGAATCCGCAGTAGACACAAGAGTTGGTGCAGGCGTTGGTGATGTAAAGCGGGATATACATCGAAATTGTCTTGCCGAAACGACGTAAGGTCAGCTGCCGGCTCAGACATGCCATCTCTTCAAGATAGGGAGCAGCGGCGGGAGACACCAGAGCCATGAAGTCATTGATGTCGGGGTGCTTTCTGCCGAGGGCTGCTTCAACATCCGAGGCGGTCTTTGACATTATCTCGGAGGTGGTCTGCGTCCAATCGTATTGTTTTAATTCTTCAGAAAACATTTCAGAGCTATGATTTCGATTGCTTGAAGACGGTAGATGTTTTTTGATCAAGCTGTTATCAGTCAAGGAAAGATGTCAGCGGACTGCTCGCGACGGCCCTCCGGCTTCGTGCTCCCAGACCGGCTTCATATGCCTCGCGGCCTGCTTCCACCCCCTTGGCGAAAGCACGTGCCATGCTGACAGGATCACCTGCGACGGCGATCGCGGTGTTGACCAACACCGCGTCCGCGCCCATCTCCATCGCCTCTGTGGCATGGGAGGGGGCTCCCAGGCCTGCGTCAACGACCACCGGCACGCAGCTCTCTTCGATTATGATCTCGATCAAGTCGCGGGTGACTATCCCCTTGTTTGTGCCGATCGGTGCGCCCAAAGGCATGACGGCAGCTGTCCCGGCATCTTCAAGAAGTTTGCAGAGGACAGGGTCGGCCTGGATATAAGGAAGCACGACAAAACCCATCTTCGCGAGTTCTTCGGTCGCCTTAAGTGTCTCGATCGGGTCGGGAAGCAGGTACTTCGGATCGGGATGTATCTCAAGTTTTATGAAATCGGTCTCGAAAGCCTCGCGGGCGAGCTGAGCGGCCAAGACCGCTTCCTTCGCGTTGCGGGTGCCGGAAGTGTTCGGCAGCAGGCAAATGTGATCTGCTTTCACATGGCTTAGCAGGTCATCGGCGGGATTCGACATGTCGACCCTCTTCAGGGCTACGGTCACCATTTCTGTTCCTGACGCGAGAATCGCCTCCCTCATGATGGTGTTTGACTGGAACTTTCCCGTTCCTACGAAGAGGCGTGATCTGAATTCGCGCCCTCCAAGTATCAATGGCTTCATATTTTGTTTTGTTGTTGGGTTGACGTTATTATTGCAGAGACCCACCTGGCGGTCTCTTCACCGGGATTGTCGGCATTTATTATCGATCCGCTTACGGCTATGCCGTCTACTCCGGTGGGGAAGAGCGCGTCTATGTCGTCGTATCTTATTCCTCCGATCGCCACAACGGGGAGGTTTATCCCTTCCCGGCGGCATTCAGAAAGGATCGATTTGTAGCCGTCAAGGCCAAGCACCGGACTAAGATTGCGCTTCGTTGTGGTGAAGCGGAATGGCCCCAGTCCGATATAATCCGCCCCCAGCGATACCGCCTGTCTGATATCGTCGAGGCAGTTTGCCGTGGATCCGATTATCTTCCCCTCTCCAAGCATTTCACGCGCTTTGTCAGGGGGGATATCGTTTTTCCCGAGGTGTACGCCATCCGCTCCGGCAGCTTCGACCAGTTCGGCATGGTCATCGAGGATGAAAACAGCGTGACAGTCGTGACATAGAGGCCGGATCAGTCGCGCCGCCTCAAGAATCTCTTCGTCAGGGGACTCCTTCATACGTAACTGTACCCACTTGCATCCTCCGCGTAATGCCGATACGGCTCCGTCTACAGTCGAGGCGATGTTGTTTCCGTTGGTGATAAACTGTAATCGGAAATCATCATACCAGGGAATAGTATGTCCGGAACTTCTTTTCATAGATAATTCTTTAGCTTATTTAGAAAATCGGTTATGTCAGGAACGCTCCATGCAGCTCCAAGTATCGCAGCTCCCTTGAATCCGGCCTCTTTGAGCAGAGGGATCTTTTCAGGGGTCACGCCTGACAGGGCGAACACCTTCCCGTCAAGGAGTCCTTCTGTTGCGAGTTGCCGGCAATCATCGGATGTTATCCTCCCTTTATACCCTGTTTTCGACACACTGTCGAAAACAGGACTTAGGAAACAATAATCGGTGGATAGCTCCCTTATGGCGCGGTTGACATCCTGTATGGAGTGGCATGAACAGCTTGTCAGTCCATGTGAAAATCCGTAAGGGACTTCGGGATGTCGCGAATTGAGGTGGATTCCTCCGATGCCATATTCTTTCGCGAGATTGAAATGATCGTGGAGGCTTATGGCGGAGCGGTATTCGTCGGGAACAGATTCTATCAGAAGTCTTGTACGGGTCTCGTCGAGCGACGGCTTGCGCAGATGTACACGGTGGATCAGTCCGCTGTCGAGCAGCTTTATGATTGACCCGGTTTCATTCGCGACATGGTCGGGGGATGTTATGATGATTATTTTCATCCTCCGCAGACCGCGCTGATGACAGTTATCTCCATCCCGTCGGAGAGCAGGGTGGTCTCCCACTCACCCCGTCTTACGACTTTGCCGTTTATTGCTACCGCGATTCCTGTCATCGTCATATTGTTGTCCCTTATCAATTCAGCAAGGGTAGTGTCCTTGGCAATTTCAGATTCCTTTTTGTTGATGATAATTTTCATATGGATATGAAGTTAGAGTCAAAACCAAACCGGGGTGGGGGTTCTGACGGCAAGTCAATCAACATGTAAACTATCAGGAAATTTGTCTGGCAGGCCGGTGATCGGCGAGCGGGAAAAGATGACAAGTCCTTCCGGCGGTATTGACCGCGTCAAGTTCACAGGGTATAATCTCAGCCATGCAGGGGCACCCCTCTTGTCTGAAGACTCTCCGACGACCCGTTTGTCTCGTCAGAGATTCTTCACCGCAAATTTAATGAACTTTCTCCAATCTCCAAAAAAATATTTCCCAATCTCCATTCTCTCGCAGATTACGCAGATTACGCAGATAAAGGTTGTTATGCTTCCATATGTACCCGTGGATCAGCCGGGGTTTATTATGCAGTAAGAATGTTAGCGGCCATTGATCCGTGTAATCTGCGAGAGAAATAAAAAAATAACGCATGTAATCAAATTGTAACTGAAAAAGTTTGCAAATTTGTTTAAAAACTTTAACTTTGCGACATGAGGTCACTACACTCCGTGTGGCCCCAATCAGTAACCAACATAGCAATCACATGAAACGTAAACCAATCAGCAACCTCCGGCAATTTCTCTTTGCTATGGTGCTACCGGCAACAGCTATTGCCGCGGGCCTCCTCTCATGCGAGGAGAACGCTCCCGGTATGCCGGAAGAAAGGCCGACCGAGAAAACAACATCTCGTAATCCTCTGATGCGCTCTCCGCAGGAGGCCATAGACATAGCCCAACGTGCCTATGAGGAATTTTATGGCGACGCTACCCCTGAGTCACGCTCATCGCGTGGACGCTCGGTGGTCGACTGCAGTCGTCCTGTCGAGATCGTCCGCGGTCCCGCTTCACGGTCGAGCGGTTCCGACACACTGCTTTATGTCGTGAACTTTGAGGATGACCAAGGTTTCGCGGTTATCGCAGCTACCCGCGCCGTCGACGAACTCCTCGCCGTTACCTCCCAAGGCCACTACTATCCCGAATCCGATCCCGACGCGGAGTCCGTTCCGGCTTTTGACATGTGGATGGAAACAGCTCGTGAATATGTCGCGTCGTTGCCTCCGACACCTGTTGATACCGCGACTTTAGGTGGAAAAATCGATGGTATTGATTCTCTCCTAATAATAAAACGTGATACCTTGCCGCTTGGTCCGGGGATTGATCCTCCCTCAATAAATCCACCTATAATAATTATTGGCCCGAAAGATCCGGGAAAGGATGATCCCGATGACCCTGATGATCCCGGTTTGGGACTGCTTCAGCAAAGAGAGTGGAATGAGACAATCTCTAAATTTATTCTTCCACCCCAAGTTCAGCATCTATGGGGGCAAGGCTACGGTAATAAAGAAAATATTTCTGCATCCAATTGTGAAGGCTACTACTTTTACAATGGTGTATGCGGCTGTGCTACAACAGCATTGGCTCAAGTTTGTGTGACATATAGATATCCAGATTGGCTTTACAAGATCAGACCGGGGGTAGGACAGATATACCATTTTGATTGGAATGAAATATCTCATCATAAAATGTGGACCTCTAATAAGGATTACCATTTGGCTCAGAATCCGGACTGGCGTTGTAATGAGTCCAACGTGACCATTGCCCATGATATGGTGGCGACTCTATGTCGGATCATTGGAGACTATGGAGAAGCTTCGTACTTGGATCAATTGAATACCGGAATGACGAGTGAAGGAATTCTTAAAGCCGCTATTCAGATATTCGGATCAAAGAATGTCTCTACACAATGGTATGACATGTCTGATAAGACAAGGATTTATGAAAACGAGATCCTGGTGGTTACTGGAAAGCCTCTGGGTACGGAAGGCTTTGGTCATGCATGGGTGTGTGATGGCAACAAACATATTGAGTACATACATTATTATGCTACTTCAGAGGCTCCTACTCCAGAAAACCCAATGCAGATGTGGAGAATTCAGAGTGCAGAGAAAGGGAGATCCAGCTTGCATCATTTTAACTGGGGATGGGACGGAAATAAGAATGGATGGTATGTGGCATTCCAGCCCATCCTTAAGAAAAGTAATAAGGGCTATAAAGACCTGAAATATATAAAAATAACAAAACCAAACAGATAAGATTATGGGAGCAAGAATTCTTTTCAAGATTCAATTGATATTTCTTTGCCTTGTTGCAGCCTCATGTGTTGGGGGGTGTTCCAATGAAGAACTTATAAGACCAACTCCTGTTCCACCTCCTCCTTTTGAGTTAGGAAGAACGAGACTCTCAATCAGTGCCGATGGAGAGTCCGGAGTCTTTGAAATGGATGAAAATTTCAAGGATGGAATTTTACCGCTGGCTTACATCAGCGTGGATGGCCCAGGTTATGCTTTGGGGCGAAGTGCCGATGACAGACTGGTGAAAGAATATTTTCAGATATTCTGTACCCCGTCATTAAACGTGACAACTTTTTGGGAAGACCAAGGTTATACGGAGTTCCCTAATTCCGCTGAATTTGTAATTCCTTTTGAAGGAGCGTCATTCAAGTGTTACCAATCCCCTGTATCGGGTAAGATGGTAGTCGCTTATGATTTCCCGAAAAATGAATCGGG
>JAETNS010000039.1 GCA_021772015.1 Prevotellaceae bacterium
GAATGGGAACGCAAGAAACTCACACCTAACAAAGTGCTGTCGGTTATACAGCGGTATATCCGTAACCAGAACACCGTTCGTCGCAAGGAAATAGCGCTCGTCAAGACATCCTACGGATTCAAACTCAAGGCATACGCTCCCCGTCTCCTTGACAAGGGCGTCCGCAATGCCGCAGGTATCAACGACCTGATATTGGAACGCGCGGAGCTTCCAATACCGGAAGAACCGACAGAGGCGAACTTACTCCAATATAAAGCCGCAATGCAGCTGATACGCAAAAAGCGGCACAGATATAATCTTCAGAGCCGGATATTCGAGAACATGGAGCCGCTGCCGGAACTGGCCGAATATCTTGACAGGGTGACTTTCGTGAACAAGGACATGGATGTGTGCGAGTTCACAAACCTGCAAAAGCACGACCTGAACCTCGTGTTGCAGAAACGGTACGCCCTGCTCAACTGGCAGCAGGGATCCGGCAAGACAGCGGCAGTCTACCAACGGGCGAAGTATCTTCTGAAATTCAACAAGGTCCGGAATGTCATTGTCCTCGCCCCGGCAATCGCCACGAATATGACATGGGAGCCGTTTCTGAGAAACAACCGCGAACCATACAGATTGCTGCGGAGCTATACCGATTTTGAGAATATCCCCGCCGGAACATTCCTGATAGTATCGACCTCCATGCTCTGCAAGCTGAAACGATATCTCATGAAGTTCATCAAGCTGTCGGCCCGGAGGCTGTGCCTCATATTCGACGAGTCGGATGAGATTACCAATCCCGTATCACAGAGAACGAGATATATACTCGCCATATTCCGCCGAGTGAAATACAAGATCCTTGACACCGGCACCACCACCCGGAACAACATAGCGGAACTTTACAGCCAGTTCGAGTTGCTGTATAACAATTCTGTCAACATGACCTGTTGGAGTCCACGGGTATATAAGCAGAACCGCGATAAGGAGATTGAGAGCGATTCCAACGACCATTACGGAGAACCGTTCCCGGCTTTCAGGGGGCATGTGCTCTTCAAGTCGTGCCATTGTCCCGGAAAAGCGACAGTGTTCGGGATTGAGAAGCAGAACCAGGACATTTATAACAAGGACTCGCTTTTCGAGCTTATAGGCAAGACAATCATCACGCGCAAGTTCAGGGATTTCGCCGGCGAGAAATATGATGTCAAGACGCAGACGGTCATACCTTCACCTGGAGAACGGGAGGTCTACCGTGTGATAATAGAGGAATTCTGCCGTATATGCGAGCTTTACTACAACAGTACGGGCGATACGAAGAAGGACGCGGGGCTTCGGCTCATGCGCCAGATCAAGCTGCTGATAAAAGCCTGTTCGGTCCCGCATCTTATCGAGGGTTATTATGGTGATGAATACCCGGGTAAGGTCCATCACATAGGCCGGATGATACGCCGGACAAAGGGGAAGGTCGCCGTTGGATGCACATCTATTTCCGCCTATGAGATGTATGCCGGGTACATAAAGGAGCATTT
>JAETNS010000040.1 GCA_021772015.1 Prevotellaceae bacterium
CGATCATGACTCTTTTGTGCCTACACAATCGGCACAGAAATATAAGCAATTGATTTTTAACGTTAATCTTTTCTAAATCTCAACGAGAATTTTGGAATACAACATAGAAGGGGGTAAGCGATGAAAGAAAAAATGATTACCCCTGATGCCATCATCAGCGAGATGGAGAAACTCCGTGCATCCGGTCAGGAAACGGAGCAGGAAACCACAGGACGCAACACCGGGACAGATTTCCCCATCGACGTGCTGCCATACAAGATGCAGCGCATAGTCCGTGAGGCCAGAGCCACAATCGGTTTCCCGGAGGATTATCTCGCGCCCTCGATGCTTGTGGCGGTAGCCACAGCCATAGGCAACACGATGATGGTGGAGCATATCCCCGGCTGGAAGGAGAACGCCATCCTTTTTCTCGCACTTGTCGGCAGACCCGGTGCCTGCAAGTCACATCCGTTGAGTTATGCCATGCAGCCGCTTATCGACCACGATTCCGAAATGGCAGCGCAGTTCGAGAAAGACATGCGCCAATATCTCGACACGCTGAATGTCCCCGCCAAGAAAAGAGCCGAGCAGGGACTCGACCCGAATCCACGTGAGCCGGAGAGAGAGAGGTTCATCATCTCCGACATAACGCCCGAGGCAGTCCACCGTATCCACTCGCAGAACAAACGCGGTCTGTGCCTTGTGTCAGATGAGTTTTCAGGTTGGTTCAAGAATTTCAACCGCTATAACAACGGTTCGGAATCCGAATTCTGGATGTCGGTGTTCAGCCATAAATTTGCCATGGCCGACCGCAAGAGTAGTGCAAGCGGTATCTTCATCCGCCGTCCTTTCATCTGCGTCTGCGGCACCATTCAGCCGGAAATCCTTTGGGAACTCGCCTCCAACAGTCGCTCGTCAAACGGTTTTCTTGAGAGAATCCTCTTCGTTATCCCGGTCAATCAGGATATGGGCAAATGGAACAAGGAACGCAGACTCCCCACATTCCCCATGACCGAAGAATGGAAAGCGGTGTTGCAGAAACTGATGTCTCATTCCACAGAGGTTGACGCAAACGGCTATTTTGTCCCCCGTATGCTTGGCTTTACACAAGAGGCAATAGACCTCCTGTTCGACTGGCAGAACGCGACGACCGACCGCTGCAATGCCGGACAGAGCGACACCGTCAGGGCTATCGCCAGCAAACTGGAGATATACGCTGTCCGTTTCTGCCTGATATTACAGGCGGCACACTGGGCGTGTGGCGAGGGAGAGCTGACAATATCAGCCGACACCGTGTCGAAGGCAATCAGGCTTACCGAGTATTTCAGAGCCACAGCCACCAAAGTGAGAAAGATAATGCATCTAACATTTGAAAAGGGACCCAGGTAGAGCAATTGAAAAGGGACCCACCCCATGGGTAAGTTCAACCGGATATCGTTGATTAGAAAGAACGACATCAACGATTCCACAA
>JAETNS010000041.1 GCA_021772015.1 Prevotellaceae bacterium
CGAAGACCCGCGCTACTGGAACTTCATGTTGGTGAGAATGATGTCGGGCATCGTTCCCTGGACGCAGTCCATATTCCGCAGGCCGATGGAAAGGGCGCGGGTGTCGTCAATCTGCGTGATATACTCAATCCATTCGTAGCCGATGTACTTATAGGTGCGGCCGTGGAAGGTGATGCCGCCGATCACGCGGTCTTCTATATCCTGATAGTTTTCGAACTTCTCCTTGTAGAAGTCGAAGTCCTCCAGCTTTTTCCTGACCTCAAACCGGATGCTGCCTGCGCCGAACGCGGTGGGATCGTCGTTTTCCACCAGACAGCACTTCCCCTCGTCATACGACCACCCGCTATCCGGAACGGTCGTCTTGATTGTTATGTTGATCTCATCGTGGGCAAACATGGCAACCTTCGCGGAGAAGTCCTTCATCGCAGCGTTCGCAGAGGCGGCCTTGTTCTCTTCGGCGGCCTCTGCCTTCACGATGTCGAGATACTTCGCGATGGCTTCCTTGCCGGAGAAGCCGCTGGTGTTGAAACCGCTTACCTCATAAACGCCCGTCTCCTCTTCCTTGAAATTGACGTAGATGAAATGCGAGTCATTGTCCGCAGAGATCCACTTATAGTAGCGGTAGTTTGCCTTCATGTGGTCGCTGTACTCTTCCTTGACAAACTCACCTTCCACGCCGAAGTAAGCGACAACCTCCTCGTAGGTGGTGTCGAAAATATTTTTATTGACATCGTTCATCCAGACATAGCCCTTTTGCACCTGTTCTTCTGTCACGATGCCGTCCCCTCCGGCTGTGTTTCCACCCAAATTCGATTCCGGAGCATCTGAATCAAGGCTGTCCGGCATTGGCTTGCCCGCCTCAATCAGAGGCAGATACCAGGTATCATAAAGATCAGGCAAATCCTCCTCGTCCACATCGACCCAATAGGTTCCCCATGGGCGCAGATAGATATCATAGTGGAATTCATCCCCGCTGTTTTCATAATCACCGTCAATGTGGATCATGTCTCCGTAGTCCGCCAGCCCCGGATCAACAATCCAGTCCGCGTGCTTAAGCGCAATATCCGTGAAGGAGCCGCCCTCGGACATCATAGTGCCATATATACTGGTCCCATTGCCACTGAGGCTGACCGATGCGGAAACCATAGGCTCCGATTTTGTGTAGTCCCCATCCCAGAGGATGACGGTGCCCATGCCGTCTGCACCGATGTCAACGGCGCCACAGATATCCCACCAAGCACCCTCCATACCCTTATCCTCGTAGTAGCCCGAACAGCCCGTCATAATCCACCAGCCGTACCAGTCGCCATTCCACCAGTCGAGCAGCGCGTCTCCGGTCCCGGCAGACTGTGCCGTACCGCTCCCAGCTGATTCCCGGCTGAGTGTGGACGGATCGA
>JAETNS010000004.1 GCA_021772015.1 Prevotellaceae bacterium
GTGCGTTTCGTTTTCCACCCCTCTACCCTACTGTCATCACCTACTTACCGAATTATCAAAGGTTTACGCATTCAAACGCTCTTCATACTGTTGTACGCTTCGTTTTCATGCCCATACTAAATTGATCCTCCCCGACCACCCATCCACACCTCTCCCGCACCCAATTTTGGCACTCACCCCCACCCTAAAGAGCGTAATTTTAATTAACTCACTGATTTTAAATACTTATACAAAATCATTCTCAAAAACAAGGGGGTTATTTGCTTCGTATCGAACCCCCGATTTTAACATTTCATTTTTGAGCAACCATATTTTGCTACCCTCAGCTATTTGCACCGCAACGGACTGAAACCTGTCCACCTAAGTTTAGAAATTTGTCCACCTAATCTGTCCACCTAAAAGTCCATCTAATGCCAAAATTTGCCCAAAATCGAACCGTTCAGGCATAAAAATAGGGCATCATCGGCGCAATGCCGACAATACCCTCCGAATGCTGTTTTATTTGCCCTCTAAGGCCGTTCAAACGCCATTATTATAATCTGCGCCACTCCCACCCGATATAAGCGTAGATTGCTTGATTATGGCGCGTTTAGTGATGATTGAGCCATTCCCGGACAGCCCTGCATGCCGTAGATAATTATAGGTCGCACCGACCTGTTCAGCCGTAAACACGGTAAAAACGGCCTTTATACTGCTGAAATACCAATCCTTACGCCTTGTACCCTCGATGGGATGCGTCAGATGAACATGAATAACTTTCGCCATACCTCTTTAATTTGATACTGCAAATATACCAAATAATAGATATATGGCATATTATTATAAAATAATTTATTGACCTCTACACAAAAAAATCGGCGCAAAGCCGACCACCATCAACCATCCCACTCCCCTACTCTACCATGTAAACCTCTCGCTGATGACGCGCAAGTCTCCGGTAATCGCCATGTAAACTTTTTGCCACGAAAATTAAACGCCACGTAAGCCTATGTAAACTTTTGGAACGTTTCGTTTTTGACCTCAACAACAGAACCAAACATCATAACTATCTGAAATCAAAAGGCTTTACTTCAAAACGTACTGACCTTATCAAGCAACGCTTCGTTTTGTGCCCCATATAGGCCCCAAAGCTCAGATTTACAGTGTCGACAGGATTATACTTAAAACAAAAGTTTGTATTTCCCAAGGAGCATACCTATGCACGGCTTCTCATGACATTACTAACACTAACAATCCATTGATTACAGCTACAATTTGCATTAACTCATTTTCCTGGATTGCAGCAGACGCTTTCGTCAACATGGGTGTGACCATCGGTGAGGGAGCAGTAGTAGGAGCCAGAGCTGCCGTGTTTAAGGATGTGGAGCCGTGGACTGTTGTGGGCGGCAATCCCGCAAAATTCATCAAAAAGAGAGTTATTAGAGATGACTGACATTACTGTCATTATTCTGACTAAGGATGAGGAATTACACTTGGAACGGTGTATTGAGAACGTTCTCCCGATTGCCAAGGCGATTTACGTAATTGACAGTTTTTCAACCGACAGGACACTTGAGATAGCAAAGCGATACTCCAAGGTCTCGGTCTTACAAAATAAATGGACCAACAATTACGCGGCTCAATTCAACTGGGGGCTGGATCATCTTCCGTCCGACACCAAATGGGTTTTGCGACTGGATGCCGACGAGTATCTTTTGCCGGAGTTGGTGGAGGAGATAAAGCAGAAGTTGCCTGAGATGGCGGAGGATGTAAGCGGGGTTGTGATGAACCGGCGGCATATTTTCATGGGGAAGTGGATGAAACGGGGAATTTATCCTGTCAAGCTCCTGAGACTTTTCCGTTATGGCAAGGGGCGATGTGAACAGCGACTGATGGATGAACACATCCAACTGTCGGAGGGACAGATCGTGGAGTTTGAGAATGATTTCTGTGACCACAACCTCAACAACTTGTCGTGGTTCTGCCATAAGCATGTCAATTATGCCGTCAGGGAAGCTGCAGATTTGCTTGATATCGAATATGGCATAACAGGGGCAGCAGCTACCGATGGAGAGAAAGAGCTGTCGCGACAAGCGGTTGAGAAAAGAAACAAGAAGCATAAATATGCGCGTCAACCGCTTTTCTGGCGCTCAACGGCATATTTCCTATATCGATATTTTCTCAAGAGAGCATTTATGGAGGGGAAAGAGGGATTTTTATTCAGCTTCATACAGGGCTGGTGGTACCGAACTCTTGTGGATGCAAAGGTCCTGGAGATAAAGCGGAAGAGCGGCAACGACCCGCAAAAAATGAGACAGATACTTAAAGAGGATTACAATATCTGTTTCTGACAGATGAGCGAGAAAATAAATCAGTTCTCTCTCTGATGTTATTCTCATTCTTGATATACGGATATGATGACCGCAGAAATCTTATTGACAGATTCACCAAGACGACAAGCCCGTATTGCTGTCGGTAGCGGAGATAATAAGCTTACCTGGACTTTTGATGCCCCGGGGATCAGCGACGTGGTCTGGCAAGAGTTGACCTGTCATGGCTTTTCCAAGGAGATGGATCCGGCGATATTGAAAGGGGAAACTCGAGAGGCGAGAGACTTCCGTGATAGAGTGTCTACAGTGATAGCAACGTTGACCGGCGCGGTCATGTCGCTTGAACGGGACCGTATGGTTGAAGGAGAAAGACGATTCCTTGATTATGCGGAAAAAATCATCCGGCAGGAGAAAGAATCCGGACAATCCCCTTCAAGAGTAGACAAGTACAAAGTCGCTGTCTCACGATTCCGGCAATACCTCCAAGCCACAAACCGCGATGACATACTGTTCCGAAATCTAAACACGGAAGTGATAGAAGGTTTTGACAAATATCTTTCAAAGGAGGGGCTACAGGATTCCACACGAGCTTTTTATAACCGTATTCTTGCCGCCATCTACAATCGTGGCGTGAAACAAGGGGAATCGGCTGACAACTCCCCTTTCGCCAACGTATCTACCCAACACAGGCAAGCAGCCGCCAATCTTCGGCCGCATATAAAGACACGCCGGAACCGTCGCTCGACCCCAAGAGTCTGACCGGCGCATCATCGCGCGATCAAGCAAGACCTCCCTGATTCAAATCCAGATGAATCGGGGAGGTCTTGCTTTCCTACATAAGCCGTCTACAGAAACGCAGATATTGTCAATGCATCCTTTTCAGAAGATTATATGAGGGCACTACACCCAGCTCTCCTGCCTTTGAGAGATTCGCCGCTCCCTCCTGACGATTTCCGAGCTGGAAATAGACATATGCGAGGTTATAATATGCCTCTCCGAAATCCGGCTTAAGTTCCAACGCCTTGCGGTATGCCGCCATCGCCGAAGTCAAGTCTCCAAGTTCAACCAAAGCGTTCCCCTTGTCATAGTGGGCGAACGCCAGCCGTGGCGACAGGTCGGCAGCCCTGTCGAAATCAGAAATGACATTCCTAAGTTCCATCTTCATATCCGGCGACTGCCCCGCAGTACCTATCCCCGTGGAAAATCCGGAAACAGAATGCGAGGATGTCTCACCCCCCGACATGAGCATGTCATGGCGCGCAACACCCCGGAGCAAGTAAGCCAGCGCAAAGTCGGGAGTCATAGCGATCGCGCGGTCAAGATCGGCAATCGCAGCCTGATAATTGCGCAGTGTGACGTAATCCATCGCACGGCCAAAAAAATCTATCGCGCGAGGTTCGTTCACCGCCATTGACCTGTTGTAGTTTTCCACCGACTGGAAATGCCGATCAAGCAATTGCTCATCGGAAGGGGTAAGCCCCCGGTTGCCAACCATGACAAGAAACGGCAACATACGCGTAGCGTTAAGGTCATCAACCTCCTTGATATAGCTTCTCGCATCGGTTGCAGTATTGGTCGAGGAAGAATAATACCCAAGAGAAAACATCGGTTCGAGAGAAATCCGGCGATCATGGTCCTGCACCTTGCCTCTGATACCTTGGCTTACGAAATCCTGCTGAAGATCGACCTCATTGTCGATGGTACGCAAAGCCGTGAAACGACGTGCCACACTTTCGGGAGACAACTCCTCTTCATTATCAGATTTCTGCACTTCCCCACTTCCACCGGCCGTATTGCCCCTCTCTGCCAAGGACGCGGAGCCTTCCGCAGGTACCCCGTCGGGAGGAAGAGCTTTCGCCATAGCCAATGCCCGCTTGTAATCAGCTTCAGCCGCACCCATTTTCCCTTGCCGACGATAAATGTCAGATCTCATATAAAGTGCTTCGGGCAATTCGGGGAAACGTTCGATCAGTCGGTTGACATCCTCAAGCGCGGCAGCGTAATTTCGAGTATCGGAATATAACAATACCCTGTTGTACAATGCCCTGTAATCCTCCGGATCAAGTTCAAGCACACGCGAGAAATCCATGATTGCGCGGTCATTGTCGCGGCTCTCCATCCTCAGCAGACCACGATTGTAAATCGCGGCAGCATTTAGGGGATCAAGCTGTATTGCATAGTCATAATCCGCCATCGCTCCGAAATAATCATCCCTGTTATATCTTAAAAACGCGCGATTGACATACAGATTCCCCTCTTTCGGCTCCAGTCTGATAGCCTCGGAAATATCTGCTTCCGCCTTGTCATACTCTTCGGGAGATACCATTAACAAAGAAGCCCTTATGACATAGGCGTATGCGAGCTTATTGGAGATATCCAACGCATGGTCAAGATCGGCCATCGCCCCGACCGTGTCGGCCAGTTCCGCTTTCAATCTACCTCGGGCCACATACGCATTGGCATAACCCGGATGCAATTCCAATAGCCGATCAAACACCGCCAACGCGCTATCCGGCTCCTCCAGTTGTTGCAAGGCCAAAGCCTTGTTGAACATAAGGTTGCGATTGTTAGGCAAAAGCTGTGAGGCATGCTCGTAATCCTCCACCGCTCCCCGGTATTGTCCGGTATTCTGACGGGCTACACCTCTTACCTCATACGCCTCTGGAATGAACGGGTTGCGCTCGATCGCCTCCGTGGCATCGGCCTCCGCCCCTCTGTAATCCTCAAGATTCAACTTGGCGATAGCTCTGAAAAAATAAGGTTGCGCAAGATATGGTTTCGCCGCGATGGCCCGGTTGAAATATTGTATTGACAAGACATAATCATCAAAATAGAGCGCATTCTGCCCCACCTTGACAATTTGCTCGGCATTGATTTGTCCCATTGCCGGAATCGTCCCGGAAATGAATGTCAATATCGGGAATATTAAAAAAACTATTCTTTGTTTCATAAATCGCAGGGACTGGTACCCTTTTTCCATCGACAAATTTACGAAATATCGCCAACATTCCGTATATTTGCCGAATAATAAAAAGTTAAAAGCCTTAGGGGACCGGATAATTCCCGCAAGCAACGATAGATTAATACTCCATATGACAGATCTGCAAGGCCAATGGCTGACATATCCGGCGGAAAGCACGGAAAACGATCGCACAATTATCGTCACCGTAAGAACCGATGTCGACAAATTCCGTAGTAATCCGCGTTTTATTTACCGGATAACCATCGCGTGGCCATATGACGGCGGAAACGACGGAATGCCGGATGAATCCGTCTCGGAACAGATGGAACAGGCCACCATCCTTATGGAAGATGTATTCAAAAAAGACCCGATAGCAGTCTTGACCGAAATTTCAACCGGCGATGACCGACGCGAATGGGTTTTCCAGACATCAAGTCTGGGGATATTCAACAAAAAAATCAATCAGGCATTAGCATCGATGCCCGTTCTCCCCTTGGAGTTCGAGGCCGAAGAAGATCCCGAATGGGAGGTATATGCCGAAGGGCTTCCCGAAGAAAGTTGATCCGGCTTGCCGGTTACAAACCGGATCACCATGTCATTCTGCTTGCTTTTTCAATTCAGAAGCAAGCGATGCCGCACAACGGTCTCCGTCAATAGCCGCTGACACGATGCCGCCGGCATATCCCGCTCCCTCACCGCAGGGATACAACCCATCGATTTCCACATGAGCCAAGGTTTCCGGATCGCGCGGGATCCTGACGGGAGATGATGTACGTGTCTCCGCCCCTATCACAGCCGCCTCCGCTGTAAGGAATCCCCTCGATTTTTTCCCGAACTCAATGAAACCCTTTCTAAGTCGGCTTGACACAAACTCCGGTAAAAGTTTATCAACACGAGCCGGATGAATCCCCGCCGCATAGGATGTTGTGGGAAGAGATTTTGAAAGTCGTCCGTCAACAAAATCAGTCAGTCGCTGAGCCGGAGCATTTTGTGTCCCATTTGAGTCATCTGAAAAACGAGTCTCAATCTCTTCCTGAAACTTCATCACTTTCAGATTCCCGTAAGAGTCATATTCATGCAGATCTTCCGGCAATACCTCCACGACCATCCCTGAGTTGGCCCATCTGGTTCCCCGGGAAGCAGGCGACATACCGTTGACCACCAATTGTCCAGGGGCTGTGGCAGCAGGAATTATAAAGCCGCCCGGACACATGCAAAACGAGTAAACTCCACGATCATCCACTCGGGTCAACATTGAATATTCCGCGGCAGGAAGATATTTTCC
This sequence comes from Prevotellaceae bacterium, assembly GCA_021772015.1. Classification (GTDB taxonomy): domain Bacteria; phylum Bacteroidota; class Bacteroidia; order Bacteroidales; family Muribaculaceae; genus UBA7173. The sequence goes on from JAETNS010000004.1 coordinate 6,557, forward strand.
CCTCCCTTTGGGACTATGATACTGTATCCTGTCAATCAGTTCCTGCGGATGCTCCACCCTCACGCCGACCGCAATCCCTTTAGGTTCAATCTTTATATTCTCACTGTCAAGGAATCGATACACATCGCGCGCGGAATGTCCCGTGGCAAGAATCACAGGGCCGGTGATCTGCTCCCCGGACGCAGTCTCCACACCTACTGTTTTCCCTTCCTTGACAATCAGACGGTCGACACGGGTCTGGAATCTCACCTCTCCCCCACATCTCAATATGGTCTCTCGAATAGCTTTGATGACCTGCGGAAGACGGTCTGTCCCGATATGAGGATGAGCGTCAACAAGGATATCCTCTTTTGCCCCATGTTGAACAAGCACATTCAATATCTTGTCAACCGGCCCGCGCTTTTTGCTCCGGGTATACAGCTTGCCATCAGAATATGCACCGGCCCCACCTTCACCAAAACAATAATTAGAATCAGGGTCAACGACCCCCTCACGCGCAATTCGGGCCATATCCTTCCCTCTGTCTCCGACACTCTTGCCTCGTTCGAGGAGAACAGGTTTTACCCCGGCCTCGATAAGGCGCAACGCAGCAAAAAGGCCCGCAGGACCAGCGCCCACAACAATCGCAGATGGCGCGTCATCGCCCAATGCGCAGTATCCCACCGGCCGCAGAAGTGAATCTTCCGACGTAGCTTCCTCATCGATAAACACATCCACGGTCAGATTGACCATAACCCGACGTTGACGGGCATCAATTGACCGTTTGACGATTCTTATATCTTTAATACGATTGATGTCAATTCCAAGACGGGTCGACATCTCGGCCAACAGCCGCAGATGAACATATGCGATTTCAGGATCAACTCTTACCTGAAGTGTTGTTTTTGACATAAAGAAAGGGATTTATTTATATATTGGAGGGAGCAGTTCTGACCGCCATTTCCTTCTTATGGCGATGAATAACCACGAGCAACGTTATGACAGCCACTATGAATGCGAGCAGATCCGATCCGCACATCGATGCCCACACACCCTTGATTCCCCACATACGGGGAAAGAACCACAGGAATGGCAACAGGAACAACAGCTGTCTGGTCAATGAAAGAAATATCGAGATAGCAGGTTTACCAATAGACTGGAAATAATTCTGGATGACAATCTGACATCCGACCACAGGATAAAACATGAAATATATCCTGAAACCGTTGTTGGCGATCTCTATCAGGCGCGGATCTGTAGTGAACATCCTGCTTATGGTGTCAGGGAAGCATTCTGTGACCAGGCACCCGATCACCGTGATGCCTACTCCGATCCAGATTCCCTTCATCAGGGTCTTCTGAACGCGATCCCATTGGTTCGCTCCATAATTGAACCCCAGTATAGGCTGCATTCCCTGCGTTACACCGAACACCACCATCACAAAAAACATGGTCGTCCGGTTGAGAATCCCGTAGGCTCCCACAGCAAGATTCCCATCGGATCCTCCATAATCAAGCAATGCCTTGTTTAGAAACACGACCACGACGCAGGCTGTCACATTCATCAGGAAAGGGGAAAGGCCGATGGAATAAATCCTCTTGATGATTGACGGTGTGAACCACCGGTTTGATCTCTTGAAATGCACGAAACTGCTCTTTGAGCAGAAATGTATCGTCACCCAGATAAATGCCGCGAATTGGCCGCACACCGACGCGAAGGCAGCTCCGGCTATACCCCAGTCAAGTACATATATGAATATCGGACAAAGTATGATGTTGACAAACACAGACAACAGAGCCGATATCATTGCTTTCTTAGGATAACCGGTGGCTCTCATTAGATTGTTAAGTCCTATAAACACATAGGTCACAGGCATTCCGTAAAGTATCACCCTCATGAACTCGCGTGCATAAGGAATCGTTTCCTCCGTGGCCCCGAAAAGAGACAGGATAGGGTCGAGGAAGAGCAGGCATAATCCTCCGAACACCAGCGCATGGATCAAACACAATACCAACACATTGTTGATCACATCAGTCGCTCTGGATATATTTTTCTGACCAAGGAAGATCGAGCTTATTGTCGCGCCCCCCACAGCTATGAGCGTACAGAACGCGACGACAAGGTTCATAAGCGGGAACGTTATCGCAAGCCCTGCTATCGCCATCGGCCCGACTCCACGTCCTATGAAAATACTGTCTATTATATTATACAATGACATCGCCACCGACGCGATAATAGCCGGCACTGAGTATTCCATCAGCAATTTGCCGATCGGAAGAGTGCCAAGCGACATCGGGTTCTTTGCGGAAATCTCTTTTTGACTATCTTGACTCACTTAAAGTATGTTTAACCTATTATGATCTGTTTTGCAATGGTGATAATGCCAAGTCCTCCCTATCATACGAAAGTGTCACCATAATTCGGCTTATTCAGGGAATGTTTGTAACTTTGTGGCCTAAATAAAATCAAAGATACATTCATGAAGTATAAGGCAGCTTTGTTTGACCTCGACGGAGTATTGATCGACAGTGAGACGCTCTATACGGGTTTCTGGGAAAAAGTCGGCAAGACACATCATCTACCTTCCCCTACTTTCGCCTATGACATCAAGGGCACAACACTCAATGACATTCTTACGACATACTTCCCTGATCCGAAAGTCAGAGCAGACATTGACCGTATGTTGCATCAGTTTGAGAATGAGATCATATACCCGATATTTCCGGGGGCGTTGGAGTTTGTCGACTCCTTGAAAGCATCCGGAATGAAGACTGTGATCGTAACCAGCAGTGATGACAAGAAAATGAATTTCCTGTTTGCACAGCATCCCGGCTTCAGAAGCCATTTCGACGCTATAGTTACGGCAGCAGATGTCTCGCGATCGAAACCCGATCCCGAACCCTATATAATCGGAGCAAGAAAAGCCGGCTGTACCCCCGAAGAATGCATAGTGTTCGAGGATTCATTTCAGGGCCTGGAAGCGGGCCGACGCGCGGGCGCGCATGTGATCGGATTGGCCACGACCAATCCTGCCGGTTCCCTTAAAGGAAAGGCCGACAGGATTGTCAACTCTTTGGCCGAACTCGCCGGGGAGGTCAGCACGCTTTGAAAGACATGTCAAGACCTTTGACAGAATGGGTCAACGCCCCTACCGATATGAAGTCGACTCCGGCCTCGCCGTATGCCCGCAGGGTGTCGAGGGTGATGCCACCGGAAGACTCGACTTCAGTTTGTCCATTTATCAGCTTGACCGCCTCCGCTGTCTGCTCCGGGTTAAAATTGTCAAGCATTATACGGTCAATCCCTGCAGCCAGAGCCTGGCGGATCTCGTCGGTGTTGCGGGTCTCTACCTCTATACGCAGATTTTTACCATTGGCTTTCATCCATTCTTTCGCCGCATTGACAGCCTGCGGTATGCCTCCGGCAAAATCGACATGATTGTCCTTTATAAGAATCATGTCATAGAGTCCCATACGGTGATTCCCGCCTCCACCGATCCTGACGGCCTCTTTTTCGAGGACACGAAGTCCGGGAGTCGTCTTGCGGGTATCAATGACCTTGGCTTTGAGTCCGGCAAGCCGCTCCTGATACCGAGCAGTCTGTGTGGCAATCCCACTCATACGTTGCATGATGTTAAGCATCAGACGTTCGGTCTGCAACAGCGATCTGACGCGGCCTTCAACCTTGAAGGCAATATCGCCGGGTTTGACATGGGCACCGTCATTGATATACACTGTCATCTTCAAGGAAGGGTCGAATTTCTCGAACACTTTCCGGGCGATTTCCACTCCGGCAAGTATTCCCTCCTCCTTCACAAGGAGATGCTGCGCCCCATTCTCATCGGCAGGAATTGTGGAAAGGGTTGTCGCGTCACCATCACCCACATCCTCCGCAAAAGCAAGAGTCAGCAGGTCATCTATAAGTTCTTCGCGGGTTTTCATGAATCTGTGAATAATTGTTTCAACTGCAAAATTACTAATTAAACCCCAACTTAACAAACAATCATGAAAATAACCCTGATGGTAGTCGGCAAAACATCCTCGGTCAATTTGCGCTCCGGAATTGAGGAGTATTCGCGGCGCGTCAACCGCTATATCCCTTTCGATATCGCAGAGTTGCCGGATGTCAAGACCTCCCGCAAACTCTCTGAACAGAAACAAAAAGAGGCCGAAGGAGAAATGATGCTTTCCCGCATACAGCCTGGCGACTATGTGGTCCTCCTTGACGAACACGGACGCGAAATGACATCACGCGAGTTTTCACAAAATCTTGAAAGAAAAGCCCAGACAGTTCCCAAGCAACTGTTTTTCATTGTTGGAGGACCTTACGGTTTCTCACCGGAGGTATACGCCCGTTCCAACGAGAAACTGTCGTTGTCAAAAATGACTTTCCCTCATGAAATGGTCCGTTTGTTCTTTGTCGAACAACTTTATCGAGCCATGACCATACAGCGGAATGAGCCTTATCATCACGATTGACAACAACACATGGAATGGAGACAATGACTACATGATCTTCAGGTCATTTTGTCCAGAATCTCGGTGTCAGGATGACCAAGACAGTGAAAATTTCCAGACGTCCGGTCAACATCAGAAATGACAAAATCCATTTGCCGGCGTCGGAGATCTGGGCGTAAGCTCCGCCATTCTGTGAAATCGCAGCGTCAAGTCCCGAATTGCTGACACACGCGAATGCAGAGAAGTAAGCGTCGCTCAAAGAAGCCCCGCAGATAGTCAGCAAGGCTCCGCCGAGTATAATTATTCCGATATACAGGCTCAAAAAGACCATCACTTTGTTTATTATTTCCGGAGCAGCCGCATTTCGGTTGACATCAACCGACAATATGTGATTGGGATATATGCAGCGGTAAAGCTCATTCCTAGAGTTTTTCCACAGCAAGACAATCCTGTCGAGCTTCGCTCCGCCGGCGGTTGATCCGGCGCAAGCTCCGACAAACATCATGATGATCACCGCTCCTAACAGGAATGCACCCCATCCATCGAAATTTGACACAGTGTAACCGGTGGATGACAACGTCGAAACTATCTGGAACAATGGATCTATGGTCAATGAGTCAACCGTATTCGGCACATTTGGATTGACTAAAATAGCCACATCGAAAACAACAAACATCACCACTATCACCCATACATACAGCCGGAACACCTCATTTCTCCATACCGCGCGGAACTGGCCTGTCGAAGCTCTGAATATAAGCGCGAAATTTATTCCGCCGACAAACATGAAGACTGTGGTCACGACCTTGACATACAGCGAGTCCCACGCCTGCAAAGCTTCCGCTTTTGTCGAAAAGCCACCTGTCGACATCGTTGACAAGGCGTGACAAAGACTGTCGAACGCGTCCATCGGTCCAACCCAGTAAAGAACGCCGAGAAGTAGAGTCAAAAGAAAATAAACCAGCCATAAACGTTTGGCCGTGGCGCTTACTCTCGGGCGAAGTTTCTCATGTGTTATACCCGTCACTTCGGCATTGAACATCTGCATCCCGCCGGATGAATTGAGCATCGGCAGCACCGCCAGGGTGAACAGTATTATTCCCATGCCTCCTATCCATTGCATCAGCGATCGCCAGAGGTGCACACCATGACTTATGACCTCTGTGTCAAGCATTGTGGTGGCTCCAGTCGTGGTGAACCCCGACATGGCCTCAAAAAATGCATCAGAAAAATTCAATGGAGAACGACACAACATGAATGGTATCATGCCAAACAACGAAAAGACAACCCATACAAGGGCCGTCAGCAGGAAACCTTCACGCTTGCCCATGTCGAATCGTTTCGGCTTGACACATGTCGCAAGGAGGCCACTTCCCGCTGTGACCACTATTGCCACGAGAAACGGCATATAAGGCTCTCCGTATAACAATGTGGTGAGCAGAGGGATAGCCATGAAGACACCTTCTATAAGCAGAAGCCATCCGACTACCCTCAGCAGCATCTTCCAGTTCACTATCGACTCTTTCCTCGCCATTGCTTGCCTTTACATTGAATCGTCTGTAGTCATGAGATCGACAAGGCCCTCTACCCGAAAAGTTTCTCTATCTTGTGGATTGATCCGGAAAGGCAGAAAACCAACACATGGTCTCCGGGCTGGATAACAGTACGTCCCGTCACCAGCATCCCTTTACCGTCACGGATTAATCCGGCAAGAGTCATTTCACGGGCCAGTTTCAACGACATGACGGGGCCTCGGGTTATCTTTGATCCGGGACGTGCCTCCAGTTCCGCCACTTCCGCATCAGCCAAAGCCATGAATTTTGAGCTTGACTCATCCGCGTCAAGCAACAATTGGAAAATCTTGCTTGAGGCGAGAAGTTTTTTATTTATGACGGTCCCGATGTTAAGTCCTTCTGCCTCCGAAATAAACTGTATGTTCTCAACCTCGGCAACAGTCTTGTCGACACCAAACTCTTTTGCAGTAAGACAGCCAAGGATGTTTGTCTCTGAAAAATCAGTAAGGGCGACGAATGCGTCCATGTTGGATATCCCTTCCTCACGCAACACATCGTTGTTTCGGGCATCCCCGTGAATGATTTTAACTTTGCAGCCCGAGCATTTTTCCGGCAAACGGCGGCAAAGCGCCATGTCGTCGTCAATGATTGTCAGGTCAAACTTCTCGGAAGCGAGGTGGGCAAGACGGACAGCAATCCTTCCTCCACCCATTATCATGACATTTCTTACCTTGAAATCTTTCTTGCCGCAGATATCGCGTATCTCATTGACATATTCGCGTGTAGTAGTGAAATATATGATGTCACCCGGTCTGATCGCATCATCTCCACGAGGTATGATTGTCTCATGACGACGTTTTATGGCCGACACATGATAGTTGTGTTGGGAGTATGTCAGATCTCGCAACTGTTGCCCGATCAGAGCAGCGTTGTCATTCACCCTGACCCCGACGAGTATCAGCTCTCCGTCATGCAATTCAAACCAATTGCGCGCCCAAGGTCGTTTCAATGCCTGACAGATTTCTTGAGCGGCAAGATATTCAGGGTATATGAGATGGTCAACCCCGACTGCGGAGAAAAATCTGCGGTTATCAGGATCAAGATACTCGTAATTGTCGATTCTTCCGACAGTTTTCCGCGCCCCAAGATGCTTTGCTATGCCACAGGCGATAAGATTGGTGTTCTCATAAGGAGTCACCGCGATAAACAAGTCGCAGTCTCTCCCAACTCCGGCCCGGCACTGATCGTTGAATGATGTTGGCAAGCCACTGACCGTCATCAGGTTGTAGTTGCTGTCCAATCGGCTTAGCTTATCCTTGTCCCGGTCGAGCACAATGATATCCTGTTCTTCACGTGAAAGCAACTTTGCCAGATGTGAGCCCACTTCTCCGGCTCCGGCGATGACGATTTTCATCGGACAATATATTCTTCAACCGCACGGCTCTTATTCACCAATGCCATCGCCGTCTGTGCAATGGATTCGGCATCCATTCCGCACAGCTTTCTTAATTGGGAGACAGTACCCTGTGCCACGAACATGTCAGGCACACCGATTTTTCTGACAGGGATGTCATGATAACCTTCTGCTTGCAGATATTCCTCGACAGCCGAACCAAGCCCTCCGACAATAGTGCCATCCTCCACTGTGACAATGGGAACATTCTTGGCCACCGCCTCTTTGAGCAAATCGCGATCTATTGGTTTGATGAAGGTCATGTCATAATGTGAGGCTTTAATGCCCCCCGATATCAAAAGTGCAATCGCCTTTGTTACTTCCGAAGCAATCGGACCGGTAGAGATGAATGTCACGTCTTCGCCGTCAGCAAGTTTCTCTCCACGTCCTATCTCCAGACAACGCGCACGGCGGCCTGTTTCCTGATTCTCGCTTCGCCCCCTGGGATACCTTATGGCCATAGGGCCGTCGAAACGCGAGGCAGTGAACAGCAAGTCGCGTAAGGAATCACCATCCCTTGGAGAGGCAATAACCAACCCCGGCACAGGGCGAAGATAGGCTATGTCAAAAAGACCGTGATGTGTCACACCGTCCTCCCCTACCAATCCGGCACGGTCGATGCAGAATGTCACCGGAAGGCGTTGTATCGACACATCATGTATTATCTGGTCGTATGATCTTTGCAAAAACGAGGAGTATATGGCGACAAATGGTCGCAGGCCCTCTTTAGCAAGACCACCGGCGAATGTTACCGCATGACCTTCGGAGATACCCACATCAAACACCCTGCGTGGAAACTCTTTTTGCATCACACACATTGAGGTCCCGGATGGCATTGCCGCTGTTATACCGATGACTGATTCATCCTCACGCGCGAGCTGGAGCAATGTGTCTCCGAATATATCCTGAAATTTGCGAGGTCCGGGGTCTTTCCTGTCAGCGGCTTTTTCCTCTGCGCGCTCACCGGTAACAGGGTCAAATTTACCTGGTGCATGCCAGACTGCCGGATTCTGCTCGGCAGGGGCATAACCCTTTCCCTTAACAGTCTTTACATGGAGGATTTTCGGACCGGTCATATCTTTTATATCGTCAAGCGTCTTTATCAGACCGGCCACATCATGACCGTCTACCGGCCCGAAATAGCGGATATTCAATCCTTCAAATATATTCTGCTCATGTGAGAGAAATGATTTGAGGGAATTATTGAAACGCAATATCGATCCTTTACGCTTCTCGGAAACAATTCCGATTTTTTTAAGGAGTTTGTATAACTTGTAACGCAGGTTGTTATACCGCCGTGAAGTTGTGACTTGTGCAAGATACCCATGCAAAGCCCCCACATTCGCGTCAATCGACATATTGTTGTCGTTAAGGATGATCAGCAGATTGTTAGGGGTGTTGGCGGCATTGTTTATTCCCTCGAAAGCGAGACCGCCTGAGATTGACGCGTCCCCTATCACAGCGACCACCTTGCGTGGAGGACGATCGGTGTTGAGCTCTGTCGCCACAGCCATGCCGAGAGCAGCAGAAATGGAATTTGAAGCGTGGCCGGCCATGAATGTGTCATATTCGCTTTCCTCAGGATTTGGAAATCCACTAAGCCCGTCGAGACAGCGGTTTGTGGCAAAACGGTCACGTCGCCCGGTCAGCAATTTGTGTCCATATGCCTGATGCCCCACATCCCAGACTATACGGTCATAAGGAGTGTTGAACACATAGTGAAGCGCGACGGTAAGCTCCACAGCTCCCATACTTGAGGCAAAGTGCCCCGGATTGGAAGCAAGGGAATCAATGAGGAATCGGCGGATATCACCGCAAAGCCTCGGCAGCTCCGTCACAGGAAGCGCACGAAGGTCGGCCGGCGAATCTATTTGATTTAGTATAGGGCAATAACTGCTGTCGATTTGTTTATCGCTGCTTGTCATTCCTGATATATTTCTTGTATAAGGGGACGAAGACACATATCCCGGACGCAATGATCGGGAAGACCGTCATAAGATTGACCGGTGTTCCTTCGGCTAACATGCGCGCGACGAGAATGCCACATGCGCCTGCCCAGATCAGACCGATCACCAGAAACCTGATTACCACGGATGTCTTCATGCCAGTTTTCCTTTCGCTTTATGTTGCAAAGTTAGCATTTATTTCTCATCCGCGCAAATCGGCAGATTACCACTGTCATCATCCTTCCATCTTGAATATGAAAGATCGTCGGCTCCGTAAATTCGGTCGACACAAATGTCATTCGGCTCAAAATCGCACAATGATGCTGTGGTTGCAATTATCGACCGAGCTGTGATATTCCCCAGTTTATCAAGTCGCTCAATATAGGCATGAGAGAGTCTCCTTTGTCAGTGATGGAATACTCGACTTTCGGAGGAACCGACGGATATAGCTTCCGGTTTATCAAACCGTCACACTCCAATGTTTTTAATGTCGAACTAAGCACCTTGGGAGATATGTCCGGCAGCGCATGATGTAGCTCGTTGAACCGCAGACAGCGGACCTCCCCGAGAATGGCCAATATGAGCAATCCCCACTTCGTGCTGAAATGGGAAATCACATTTCTCACCGGACAATTCCCTACATCGGAATATTTTTTTAATATTCTCTGCATTTTTTTCTCGTTGATTTTCAATTTTAGTAACCCGAAAGTAACCGACTGACTTTTGCGTAACCTCTTGCAGAAGTCATCCGGCCACACTAACTTTGCACTATCCAAAAGATATCGGATTTCAAATACAAAGTTAATATATAGATTTCAAAACAACAACTATGAGCATGTTCAAGAAACTCAACGATGGTGAGAAATACTCCCACGGCACCGTCGGCAATCTTGCCGATTTCGATGGCAAAGTATTCGTAAAAGACGAATTGAAAGAAACATCATGCGAAATCTCATTCGGGACACTCGCGCCCGGGCAGGCCGTACCCTTCTTCCACAGCCATAAAGCCAATGAGGAAAACTATATCATCCTTTCCGGGAGAGGTGCTTTTCAGGTAGACGAAAATGTATTCCCTATCGGAGAAGGCAGCGTGATACGCGTAGCGACCGGCTGCGACCGCAATATCAAAAACACATCTGAAAGCGACAACCTCGTGTATATCTGCATACAGGCTAAACAAGACAGCCTTGAGGATTGCACGATGGGAGATGCTTTGATCACCGAAAGGGAAAGCAGACTCTAACCAATCACTGAATAAGATCCCATTTCATCTTATTATACGGCCTCACCGATGGTTCGGTGAGGCCTTTTATCGAATTTCCGCAATTGCTTCAAAACAAAATCAGGCCCGGAAGCTATTCACGCGCCGGGCCTGACAATATCAGTATGGGTAATCACTCTTTGCGTCTGGGGATTGGCGGGATGTCTGCCGGAGGCTCTGCCCCGGAAGTTTCAGGAGTAGCTTTGAGCGTGACTTCAGTCGCCTCAACATCCTCGATATCCTTGTCTTCGGAATCTGAGTGACCATCTTTTTCCTGAACATCTTTTTTGTCTTGCTTCTGGGCTTTTTCCGCAGCCTGCTGGGCGGCAAGAATCTCATCCGTTCGCGACACCCATTTGCGCTTTCCGAAGATTTTCTCTACATCCTCTGTGAAAATCACTTCACGCGAGAAAAGCACTTCAGAGAGTTTGTTATGGCCGGAAGCCTGTTCCCGCAAGATCTGTTTGGCCCGTTCATACTGCTCGTTGATGATGCGCGACACCTCTTCGTCAATCTCTTTGGCCCGCTGGTCGCTGTATGGCTTGGAAAAGCCGTAAGCCTGCCCCGTCGAATCGTAATAGGATATATTGGGGAGGTTCTTTGACATGCCGTAATAAACGACCATGGCATAAGCCTGTTTGGTCACACGCTCAAGATCGTTGGCAGCTCCGGTAGAGATATGTCCCAGGAACAGTTCCTCGGCGGCTCGGCCTCCCAAGGTAGCGCACATCTCATCAAGGAGAGCCTGGGTAGGTGTTATCTGGCGTTCTTCCGGCAGATACCATGCGGCTCCAAGAGCTTTGCCACGAGGCACGATCGTAACCTTAATCAGAGGGTTGGCGTAGCGCAGGTGCCATGAGACAGTGGCATGGCCTGCTTCATGGCATGCTATTGACCGTTTTTCTTCCTCCGTGGTGATCTTCGACCGTTTCTCAAGACCGCCGATTATACGGTCAACAGCTGCGATGAAGTCTTCCCTCTGTACAACCGACTTGTCATGTCTGGCGGCGATAAGCGCAGCCTCATTGCAGACATTGGCGATATCGGCTCCGGAAAATCCCGGTGTCTGACGAGCCAGCAGGTCAACATCTACAGATTCATCCGTTTTTATCCCTTTCAGGTGGACATTGAAAATCGCCACTCGGTCATTCAACTCAGGAAACTCGACATAGATCTGACGGTCAAAACGGCCTGCACGCAACAACGCCTTGTCAAGGATGTCGGCACGGTTAGTGGCAGCAAGAATGATCACACCGCTATTTGTCCCGAAGCCATCCATCTCCGTCAGAAGTTGGTTCAGTGTATTCTCACGCTCATCGTTAGCCCCCATGTTGGGATTTTTCCCACGGGCACGCCCGACTGCGTCGATCTCGTCAATGAACACGATACAAGGAGCTTTCTCTTTGGCTTTCTGGAAAAGATCACGGACACGCGAAGCTCCGACACCGACAAACATCTCCACAAAATCCGAACCGGACATTGAGAAAAACGGCACATTGGCCTCTCCCGCCACGGCCTTGGCAAGAAGCGTCTTACCGGTTCCGGGAGGGCCGACAAGCAACGCTCCCTTGGGTATCTTTCCACCAAGATTGGTATACCGTTGCGGATTCTTGAGGAATTCCACGATCTCCTCTATCTCCGTTTTGGCTTCAGACAACCCGGCCACATCATTGAATGTGACCTTCACAGGGCCATCCTTGTCAAACATCTGTGCTTTAGATTTCCCGACATTGAAGACCCCACCGGGGCCACCGCCGTCTCGAGAGTTCATCCTCTTCATGATGAAGAACCAGAACCCTATCAGCAGCAATATCGGGCCGAAAGTCCAGAGGAAAGAGGTGAAATCAGATCCTTCGTCATAGACAACCGGGCCTGTGTAAAGGCCCAGCTGTTTCCATGCGTCAATTTTACGGGCGAACTCATCTGTCGATGGCAATGTGGTCACTATCCCCGCGTCGACACCATCCTTATATTGACTCTGGTGGAATACCTGCCGGGCAAGTGAATCAGAGAGCTGCGCCTCTGCCTTTCCCTTTTTCTTGTCCACGGTAATCTTGGTAATACCATGATTCCGGGCATTTATAGAATCTGTAATATAATTCTCGAATTCGGAATAATTGACCTCCTTGGTCACCGAATTGTCATCGAGATAAAACATCGCGAAAAGAAACAGCAGGATGACAGCATACATCCAATACATGCTGAACTTTATCTGGGGCTTTTTCTTTGGGTTGCCCTGGGGAGTAGGTGAAGCCATCTTGGTCAGTCGAGATCAGGGATTTCTGTGATCGGAGCGTCGGCCCACAATTCCTCAAGGTTGTAAAGCTGACGCATTTCCCGGGTGAATACATGTACGAGAGTGTCGCCATAATCTATGACAATCCACTGCGCATTTCTATATCCGTCATAATTATAAGGCTTTATCCCATAATTATCAAGTAGATAGTCTCTCACGGAATCTGCAATGGCTGCCACCTGCTGGCTTGAATTGCCTTGGCAGATTATGAATTCAGACACTGGTGCCGATTCTATTCCAGACATGTCCACGACCGTTATGGAACGGCCTTTACGCTCCTGTATGCCCTCTATGATCATCGGACGGAGCTGGATTGTATCGTTTTTAGTGGTGACGGTGGTTGTTTTAGTCATCTAATAGTTGAGCGATTTGATGTGCAAAGTTAGCAAAAATATTGAAACACTGATAAAAAAACAGCGGTCCAAAGCCGGTTTATATTTACTGAACAAAAATCAGGCCAAAAAGTAAGGCCGCAATCGAAATAATTCTTTACAATGGTTAAAATATCAGATCATTCATAACGTATGGTCTTGGCCGGAGAGATACGCGATACCAGTGACGCAGGCAAAATCATCAGCAATGTCGCCAACAGGCATGCCCCGACATTCAGCATCAAGACATTGCTCCAATCCAGCTGAACAGGGACATATGTGAGGAAGTATGCTTCCGGATCAAGCGGCACAATATGGAAATAGCACTGAAGATAGAGCATCCCCAGCCCGATCAGGTTTCCCAGGATCAATCCCACACCCACAACACGACCTCCAAGCAACATGAAAATCCTACGTATCTGATTGTCTGTCGCCCCCATTGATTTCAAAACACCTATCATCCTTACCCTCTGGAGTATGAGTATGAACACACAACTGATCAGTGTAAATCCGCTGACAAGACTCATTATTACAAGAATCACCACCACATTGGCATCCAACAAGGCAAGCCAGTTGAAATATACCGCTCCTGAATCGAAAACAGTAGTGATATTCACCCCTGAAATCAATTCTCCGGAGTCATAACATTGTGAAAGGCTCTTATGGAGCGCAAGCGACGCTTCCGTAACCTCCTCAATCGGAATCTCCCTTAGCTCTATGGCATCCCCTTCATCAACGCCAATTCGACGCAACTTATGAAGCATTTCGAAATCTCCATATGCGGTAAGACGGTCATAATCTCCGAAATTACTTGAAAATATACCGCTTACCGTCAGCCTACGCAACTTCAAGGCACCATCCACAAAGAAGCACCCGTCAAGCTTGTCGCCGGTTTTCAGATTCAGCTTCGCGGCGGTCACGGATGAAACGACAATGTCGGTGGGCTTTTCAGGCAGTCTACCTTCGAGAAGGTTATTCTTCTCGAAAGAAAAATCATGACCGGAGCCATATGCGTTCAACACTACACCTGCGAAATTGTCAGCGGTTTTCAATACGACAGGCTGTCTTATGGCCAATGAGAAAACCGCCGAGGGAACGGCTTCGCGGATCGCGTCACGCAAAGCGGGAGACAAGTCTACTGTATTCGACTCATGCTGATAATATTTGCCGAGAGGTCCTATCGTGATTGGAGCTTCAAAGCCTATAACCTTCTTTTTGATGGCATCCTGAAATCCCAACACCACTGCCATAGAGATCATCATCACGATTACCGCCAATGCGACACCGCCGATGGCGATCCCGACCGCCGGTGAGCGCCGCCCTCCGTCAGAGGGTGTCAGTCTCAATCTCCGCGCTATTAACATTTCAGGTTTCACTCGACAAAGGTACGGAAATTTTTTTATCCGTTATGTCTGTCAAAAAGGTTTAGATCTCCTTTTTGTAAACATTCGCTCCCCTCTCAGGCGTTGTATGTTAAACAAACCGCCAATCATGCGGGCAAGCAGAGTTCAACTATTTTATGTATGTATCTTTTATTATTAAGGGATTATGAAATTGAATCCGAAAACACATCTGAAGCTTAAACTTAAGTTTGCTCTCCTCATAATTCTCATGGGAGTCGCTCTTACGGCATTGGCCTTTCCGGCCGTGGCGCAGGATATCGATACCCTTCAGATTGTCGACGACAACGAATTGATTGTCAAATCCACAACAACCGGCATCCGAGTTGATGAGGACAACCCTTCCGAGGATTTCACACCTCCTGAAGCGCCGGCACTAAATGGCAATCCTATGGGACTCGACACATTATTCACCATCACCGGACGGCCGCATACGATTTACAGCCGTCCTGCATCATGGACTTATTCCGAACCCTGGTGGCATGGAATGTGGATCAATACGGCTGTTTACGCCGGAGCTTTCGTCGGCACGCTTTTTGTGCTTGAATGTCTCCCGGAAGACGCGACATCCTGGAACAGAGCCGAGCTACGGCAAGATCCGTTCTGGAAAAGATGGTATCAGAACATATTCAAGAAAGGGCCGGAATGGGATCATGACAAATTCGTGTTCAACTATGTGCTTCATCCTTACGCGGGAGCAGCCTACTTCATGGCCGCCCGTTCATGCGGATTCAATTTTTGGCAATCAATGCTTTACAGCGCATGCATCTCGACAATAGGCTGGGAATTCGGTATCGAGGCATGTATGGAAAGACCGTCATATCAGGATCTTTTCATCACTCCCCTTGTCGGCAGTATCATGGGAGAAGGATTCTATCGTCTTAAACGCCTCATCGTTGATCGTGACTATTATGTACTTGGATCGAAAGTCATAGGCCACATCTGCGCTTTTTTCCTTGATCCGGTAAACGAGATAGTCGGATTGCTGAGTCATCCGTCGGCATGCCGCAGTCTTGGCCCCGGTTGTCTCCAGTCCCAGCCATTGCTTATACCGTCACCCGGCAATACCGGCGCCCCGGCAGTGGGATTCTCCATTGCCGCGACATTCTGAACCATAATTAGAGTGTGTTTAATAACATCTGTTATTACCCTCTTAATCAGCACACCGAATAAAAAACAGGCCGGCTTCATACGGTAGTGATTCCGTATGAGGCCGGCCTGTTATAGGATGCCACATCAAAGGATGCGATGAAACTCCGAAAGACAGGTTTTGAGTTCTCACAGTCCTTTGTAATCCGCCTGGCAGGGAATCATAAAGATTGGCTGCAACCTCCCGGAGGAGGCGGGGCCCGCCATTGGAAAGCGAGGTTGTCTCGGCATTTCATTAAAATTTGATGAGTTTCCCAATCAACTTTGGTGTGGCAAATATCATCATGTATTTTTAAATTGTCAAAATCGCCGTCATTAGGGACTCTCCAGCCCCCGCGTTCATTTTTATAACGCAAAATTAAGGCAATTCGTTTGAATATGCAATAGGCGCAAGGAAATTTTTTCAATGGGCCTGCAACCAATCATCATTTTTCGCCGTCAAAGTCTGTGTAAACGCGCAAAAAGCATGTCGCGTCCCAACATTCATTATGATCAAGCTTACTGACATTAACAAAACATATCCCGGCGCTGTCCCACTGCATGTCCTCAAAGGCATAAACCTCCATGTTAAGAAAGGAGAACTGGTCTCCATAATGGGCGCTTCCGGTTCAGGCAAATCAACGTTATTGAATATTCTCGGGATACTTGATAATTATGATTCAGGAGAATACCTCCTTGACGGCACACTGATAAAGGACCTTTCGGAGAACCGCGCTGCGGAATACCGCAACCGTATGATCGGATTCGTTTTCCAATCGTTCAATCTGATCAATTACAAGAATGCGGTCGAGAATGTCGCATTGCCTCTTTTCTATCAGGGAGTCTCCCGCCGCAAACGTAACTTGCTCGCTATGGAGCAACTTGAAAAAATGGGGCTTGCCGACCGCTCACATCATCTTCCCGGAGAATTGTCAGGCGGACAGAAACAACGTGTCGCCATAGCCCGAGCAATGATCACCAATCCGTCGATCATTCTTGCCGACGAACCTACCGGCGCTCTCGACTCGACCACATCCCGTGATGTGATGGAGCTTTTCCGGCAACTGAACCGGCAAGAGGGCAAGACAATCGTGATAGTCACTCATGATCCCGGAGTAGGCAAACAATGTGACCGCATCATCCGCATTTCTGACGGCCTTATCATTCCTGACAACTCAATTATCACAAGCAATTGATACAGCCGTGTTTGATTTAGCGAACGAAATATTACAGACAATGCGTCACAACAAGCTGCGCACAGCCCTGACCGGGTTGTCGGTGGCTTGGGGCATATTCATGCTCATAACGCTGGTAAGTGTGGCCAACGGCATCACGCGCTCTTTCGCGGAGGATATGCAAAACAGCAGCAACCAGAAAATATCCGTCTGGGGCGGCGTGACCACCAAACCATATCACGGATATCGTGAAGGCCGTGATATAAGGCTCAAAGACAGCGACATCTCTATCATAAATCGCGAACACAAAAATACTATAAAGGAGGTCTCTTCCGAACTGAGCGGCAAACAGTCGGGAGTCTCCACCAACAAAACATATGTGACAGCGGGTTATACCGGCGTTTTTCCATCCGCTCTTGGACTGAACCAGCTGGAAATCGTCAACGGGCGTTTTATTTCCGACAAAGACCTCGATAACAACGCGAAAGTCATGGTTTTGCCCGAGGAATATGCCGAGCAACTCTTCCCTCCCGATGGACGGAATGCCGTTGGCCAAAGAGTAAACTGCGCCGGCCTCTCGTTTCTTGTCGTAGGAGTGTACAAAGGTCGGTTCCGCACAATTTACATACCCTACACTACGGCGCGTATATTCGCTTCCGGGGACAATGACATTGATGAAATTATCCTCCATCTTAATGATGTCTCTGAAATAACAGAAGCCGATGGGATTGAGAAATCTGTCCGTAATACTTTGGCCGCCACCCATGATTTTGATCCTGAGGATAATTCCGGCGTATGGATATGGAACGCCATTTCCCAGGCACTGACGGTACAAAGCGCGATCGGTATCCTGAACATCGGGGTATGGGTGCTTGGATTGCTCACCCTGCTCAGCGGTATTATCGGCATAAGCAACATCATGTTCGTTTCCGTAAAAGAGAGAACCCATGAGATCGGAATACGTCGCGCGATCGGAGCCAAACCTATGAAAATCCTGACACAAATACTTGTGGAGGCTATTGTGATAACCACCCTGTTCGGTTATATAGGAATAGTAATGGGTACCGCCCTTACCGAACTTCTTGCTTCGGGAATTGGTGACAGCATGTTTGAAGGAGCCCGGGTAGATCTGGCAATGGCCGCCCAAGTAACGGTCGTACTGATTGTAGCCGGCGCGATGGCCGGATTATTCCCGGCCCTCAAAGCCCTTAAAGTCAAACCGGTCGAAGCATTGCGGGACGAATAACAAAATCATGTTTCCAATGAAGATACCTTTTTTCGACATAGAGAACTGGAAAGAGATAGGCTCTACCCTCGCGCGAAACAAGACAAGGACTTTCCTCACCGCTTTCGGCATATTCTGGGGAGTGTTCATGCTGGCGTGCCTCATGGGAGGTGCCCGTGGAGCCGAGGACCTTCTGCGCAGGAATTTTGAAGGATTCGCGACGAACAGCGCGATACTGTTTCCCGGCAATACAACCATGCCTTATAAAGGCCACGCCAAAGGACGCAGGTGGCAAGCCGACCATACCGATATCGAACGTCTGCGGCTCCTGTTGCCGGAACTACAGACTGTCACATCGCAGTCATCTCAATGGAACATAAGCTTCCGTAACGGCCGACACAGCTTTTCAGGGCAAGTATGGGGAGTGGAAGAAGCCTTCACCGAGGTCATGCTCCCACATATAGAGAGCGGACGTTTCATAAACGAGGCGGATGTGAAACTACAACGGAAAGTTGCGGTTGTCGGCAAAAAGGTCGCTAACGAACTTTTCCCGGGAGAGTCCTCCCCTGTCAGGAAGACGATACTTGTCAACGGTATCTCATACACAATCATAGGGATCGCCTATCAGACAAGCGAGATACAGATGAACGACCGCATCGACAACGTCGTGATCATCCCTGTCTCCACATTCCAGAAAAGTTTCAACCGGGGTGACAAGGTTGACTTGATAATGATGGTCGGAAGACGTTCGGCCGATTTCTCGGAACTTGAATCCAAGATCCGCCGTATACTGTATTCTCGTCATCAGGTTGATCCGAATGACAAAAGCGCGATGTGGTTTCTCAACATATCCGACATGTTTTCCAAAGTCGACACACTTTTTCTCGCTATCTCTTTCTTGGCGTTGTTCATCGGCCTTTCAACTCTTGTAGCGGGAATCATAGGTATCGGCAACATCATGTGGGTGATAGTCAAAGAACGCACTCAGGAGTTTGGGATCAGACGTGCCATCGGAGCGAAACCCATCGATGTTACCGTGCAGATCCTTTCTGAAGGAGTCACCCTGACCGCGATCGCGGGTATGGCGGGTATCTCATTGGCATGCATGGCACTCGGAATAACCGCCATGCTGACCACCAACGAGACATCTGTCCCGAGATTCCAGATGACCTTATGGCAAGCTTTGCTGATAATCGGCATATTCATCCTCCTGGGCACTCTCGCTGGATTGATCCCGGCGATCAAAGCCATGAGAATCAAGCCGATCGAGGCACTAAACGACAAATGATTTTTATTAAAGGAATAAATAAACAACTACAGCAGCATATCCCCCAAATCATGAAGAAGTTTTTCAGAATCCTGATGTGGACAATAATCGCCCTCATCTTCGTCGGTACATTCGTCTATCTTTTCCTGAACTCAAAAGGTCGCGAGACAACATATGAGATCGTCTCTCCGAAAACCGAGACGATCGAACGGACAACCGTCCTCACAGGCGACATCGAGCCACGCGATGAGATTGAGATCAAGCCCCAGATTTCAGGAATCATAAGCGAGATCCTTGTCGAGCCGGGCGACCATGTCAACAATGGCGATGTCATCGCCAAGATCAAAGTGATACCGGAGGCTACGCAATTATCCTCTGCCGAAAACCGTATACGGGTTGCCAGGATCTCACTGGAAGAGGCCCGTCAGACATATGAGCGCACCAAAGCCCTGTATGACAAAAAATATGAGAGCCGCGAGAAGTATGAGGCCGATGTGGCCGCATACGAACGGGCAAAACAAGAGCTCGACCAGGCCAATGACCAGTTGAGAATCGTACGTGACGGGGTGTCTGCCTTTGACACGCAAGGATCAAACACCCTTGTACGCGCCACCGTCACCGGCCTCGTCCTGGAGGTGCCTGTAAAAGTCGGAAGCTCCGTGATCCAGTCAAACACATTCAACGACGGCACCACAATCGCCAAGATAGCTGACATGACCGACCTCATTTTCAAAGGGAAAATTGATGAGACCGAGGTGGATCTTTTAAGCGAGGGAATGAATGTGAGAATCGCCGTAGGAGCCATACAAGGCTCTGATTATCCTGCGGTAATCGAGAAAATCGCGCCTATGGCCACTGATGACAACGGCACCAACACTTTTGAGGTGAAAGCTGCATTGAAATTCTCGGAAAATGCCAAACTACGCGCCGGATACAGCGCGAATGCCACTGTGATATTGGAGAAAGCGGAGAACGCGCTTGCCATCCCGGAACGTGTCATAGAATATGCCAATGATTCCTCATTCGTCTACATTCTCACCTCTACCGACGGCACCCGCCAGACATTCAGGAAGGTAGCCATCAAGACAGGCTTGTCAAACGGAATCAATGTGGAGCTGCTTGAGCCGGCCTCTATCACCTCCGATTCACGCCTGCGCGGCAATAAGGAAGATGGCAAACCGAAAGAGTCCAGATAAGCCGTTTGAACAGTTACTTATAACTGCTATTAAACACCCTCTAAAAGCATTCACAATGAGAAAAACAGCATTATCGGCTTTCATCTTAATCGCTGTCTGCGGGAAAACCTATGCCGATGAGATATGGTCGCTTCAACGTTGCGTTGACTATGCGATCGAAAACAACCTGACAATCAAAAACTCCCGGCTACAAGTCGAGCAGGCTGACCTGGAGATCACTTCGGCCAAAGACGCATTTCTTCCTACCCTTTCGGCCACTGCTTCGGAAGGATTCAATTTCGGTCGCGGCCTGACCTCCGACAACACCTATGCCGACCGTAACACGAGCAATTTCCAATGGGGAATATCCATGTCATTGCCGTTGTTTCAGGGACTGTCTGATGTCAGACAGCTCCAAGTCGCCAAATCCTCCCTGCGACAATATCTTATGGAGTTTGAAGCGGCAAAGGATGATCTGACTCTAAACATAATGGCCCAGTATCTCCAAGTACTTTACAACAAGGAGGTCACTGAAAGCGCGAAATCCCAACTCGCATATTCCTCCTACGAGGTGGAGCGTCAGCAGGCACTCGTCGAGGCCGGAAAGGTGGCTGAAGCCTATCTGTATGACGCAGAGGCGCAGCAAGCCCAGGACCGACTACAGGTAATAACCTCGGAAAACGATGTCAGGGTCGCGTTGGTCAATCTTGCCAATCTGTTGCAATTGCCGACCGCCGACGGATTCGACATCGAACCGTTGGATGAGGATTCTCCTGAAATCCCCGGACCTGACATAGTATACAGCCGTGCGTTGGAACATAACAATTCCATTCTTTCCGCGAGACAAGGCATAGTCACGGCTCAAGATAGGATCTCATATGCCCGCAGCGGATATATGCCCCGTCTCTCTTTCGATGCTTCGATAGGATCGAGCTATTACACTGTCGCAGGATACGACAATGCATCCTTCGGAAATCAGATGCGCAATAATTTCTCGACTTATCTTGGTTTCCGGTTGTCATTGCCGATTTTTGACGCGTTTTCCACGCGTAATAACGTAAGACGTGCCAAACTTCAGGAAACCACGGCAAGATTGGAACTTGACCGTCGCGAAAGCGATCTTTACAAGACAATCCAATTGGCATACACCCAGGCGACAGGAGCAAGAGACAAGTACCTGACAGCGGGCCATACGTTGGAAAAGACTCGTCTGTCATTCGAGGCCACCCGCGAGAAATATGATCTCGGGCGCGCTACTCCAACCGAATTTGAGCAGGCCAAAAACAATCTTTTCAGGGTCGAGATTTCCCGTATCTCCTCTCGTTTCGAGTATCTGCTACGATATCGTATCCTACGTTTCTACGAGACAAACCGCCTGTGACGAAATATCCGACAATGAATTGCCCGGACACGCAGTAAAAACAGTGTGTCCGGGCAAATCATTGTCGATAGTCACGCTATTGTTGCCGCCAGATGCAAAATAGGCGCGCCAACGTGCGTGGATTATTTTTCAACTGATTCCGCATCCGCAGCTTCAGCGGCTTCAGCTGCCTGGTCTTCGGCGATCTCGTTATCTTTGAACTCGGTCACACCTGCGGCGATCAATTGGTTATACCATGAAAAAAGTTTGCGGATATCGGTAGTGTAGACACGATCCTCATCATATTCAGGCAGGATCGATTTGAAATACTCGCGTATCTTGGCATCGTCGCCGATAGCCTTGACATCGATTTCCTTACCGTCGTTGGCCTCTTTCACCTTCTCCAGGACATCCGTCAGTGGCATATCGGAGTCATTAGTGTATATGGCGATGTCACCAAGTGATACGACTTTGTCAGAAGCATATGCGGGCTGACGGCGACCGGTGGCGATATTTTCCACTATCAGCATATTTCGCCCTTGGCTCACAAGGCGGTAAAGTCCGGGCTTGCCGGAAATCGAAAGAATTTTCTTAAGCATGATGATTAATCTTGTTTGTTATGTATATAACAATTCAGGCGCAAAGTTAGTCAACTCATTCTGGTTTTCCAAATTTTGTGAAAACGAATGATGAAATTTATATAAAATTCGTTAACTTTGCAGTTGCAATCGACAATAAGGGGGTTTTGATTGTTTCAAATTAAAATGTCCTTGAATAATTGCTTAAACAAGAGTATGATATTTGACAACGAATTGAACATCAACTAAATATTTATTAAACATGAAAGCATTGAAGACTTTATGCCTCGGTATCGTAGCGGCAGGGATGCTGCTGACAGGATGTAATTCCATGACAAATACCGGGAAAGGCGCTCTGATTGGCGGTGGAGGCGGTGGTGCCCTCGGCGCAGGACTCGGAGCTCTGATTGGTGGCGGCAAAGGAGCCGGAATCGGAGCCGCTATCGGTACGGCTGTAGGCGCAGGAGCAGGAGCCTTGATCGGCAACCGCATGGACAAGCAAGCCAAGCAGCTTGAAGAACAGCTCCAGAATGCACAGGTTGAACGCGTGGATGACCAGAATGGTCTGGCTGCCATCAAGGTTACTTTCCCCGGCGGCATCCTCTTCCCCACCAACGGCACTACGTTAAGCGCAAGCGCACAGACCGAACTTGCCCAGTTCGCAGCTTCCTTGAAGCAGAATGCCGAAACCAACGTTCAGATCTTCGGCTTCACTGACAACACGGGGTCGTTGCAAGTGAACACCCGCGTGGCTGATGGCCGCGCGCTGGCAGTGGACCGCTTCCTCGTTGACAGCGGCATCTCCCCCACACGTCTGACTTATCAGGGAATCCCTATGGCAGACTACGTGGCATCTAATGATACTCCCGCGGGCCGCGCG
Source organism: Prevotellaceae bacterium (assembly GCA_021772015.1). Classification (GTDB taxonomy): domain Bacteria; phylum Bacteroidota; class Bacteroidia; order Bacteroidales; family Muribaculaceae; genus UBA7173. The sequence goes on from JAETNS010000004.1 coordinate 30,022, forward strand.
CAGAACCGCCGTGTCGAGATTTATATCACTGCAAACCAGCAGATGATCCAGCAGGCTGAGAACGGTACTCTCCAATAATGACTGCCTGACATACAACTCACACACGATAAAAAGCATCCGCGCTCAATAGGGGGCGGATGCTTTTTATTCATTCCGACACAAATCCGCTTCAAAGGAAATCTGACAGCAACACTACATCCACTCCTTCCGGCAACAAGTCAGCCGGCAAGTCACAACGACCACACACAACGGTAACAGGTATGGAGAGGCGTGTACCATATTCGATTATTGTTCCGGTCACTTTTCCTTGCAAGGATTGCAAATCAAAACATCCTTCCCCCGTATAAATGTGGCTTATCATTTCTGCGATGATATTTTGACTCTTAAGACTGCTTTTCCATAAAGCAGCAGCCCCCGGTTCAGCTGTCGAACCGGCAACCTGCAACGCAAAACCAAGTCCTCCCCCTGCGCCACAATAATGCCACGGGGATTCAGGTTTCCCAATTCCTTTCAGTATTACCTCCTGATAATTAGATAGAGCCTGTCGAAGAAATCCAATCTCTCCCGATCCTACCCCTTTCTGAGGAGCGAAAGACAATGCAGACATACTTTCATTGGAAACATCTGACGGCAACAGCGGGACATCCACATCCATAAGCCCGATAACAGATATCCCTGACAAAACATTCACATCAGGAGGAACTGCTGTTCCTATCTCAGGCAACAACCTCGGATTGATCATATTGTCTATGGGATTCCCCTCTATATCATAAAAGCTCCATCCCAACGCCTGCAGAAAGCCGCCACCTCCGTCAGTTGTCATCGTTCCTCCGACACCGACATATATTTTTCTGATGCCTTGATTGGCGAGCTTTCTCAAAACGAGTCCCAGCGGGAATGAAGAGGCTAATAGCGGCCTGACAATATTTCCCGTTGCCTCGCGCCCCAAAATCGCAGCAGACTCTACCGCTGCGGTCTCACCATCGCTGTAAAGCCGCCATGCTGTGGTATTGCCAAATGGATCTATTCCCTGACATGTTATTTCCGGAAGATTATGTAACCCGGCCAAAAGCCGTGAGGTCCCCTCTCCACCGTCAGCCATCGGGAGAAGCGATATACTCGCATCAGGAAACAATCGGGCAACTTTTCCACCAATCATCCGACATATCTCGTCGGCACTGAAAGTCCCTTTGAACTTGTCAGACGCTATGATGATCATTACTCCGTCTCCACATCTTCATCCTCTTCGATAAACGGCAGCGACAACCGTTCGGCCTGGGCGATCCGTCGGTTTCTCCAACATTTCCGGCAGACTGCGATATATCGGTCATCTCCACCGATCTCGACTTGCTCCCCCTCCGTGATGATGTCTCCATTTGAATCTATCCTAGCATTTACGATCGTCTTATGCCCGCATGTACATGTGGATTTGATCTCATCAATAGTGTCTGCGATCTCAAACAACCGCTTGGATCCCTCGAAAAGGTGGGTCTTGAAGTCTGTCCGAAGACCATAACATATGACATTCGACCCGAAATCATCCACGATCATCGACAATTGGTCGATCTGACGCGCTGTCAGGAACTGCGCTTCATCCACAAGAAACCAATCGACGACCTCCCCGATCTCCTTGAAATATTTTTTCGCGAATTCATAGAGGTTTGTTTCCGGATATATCCATCGGCAAGCGCGCTCGATTCCGATACGGGAACGAATCACACTCTCCCCATCGCGCGTGTCGATGGCAGGCTTCATGCAAAGATAACGCATATTGCGTTCTTCGAAATTATAAGCCGTCGTCAGCAGCATGGCTGTTTTGGCCGAACCCATTGTGCCATACCTGAAATATAGTTTACCTTTACGGTGCATAGTTGTATTTTCCTTGGTTTACGGTCGCGAAATTAGGCATAATATTCCATTCAATTGATCTGGCAAGAGACAAAGTTTTCAACATTTTTCGTAATTTTGCGGTTACTTAAGCTATATGACATGACAGTTGAAGAGAAACTTTCCGGAGAAAATTCTGTTCTGTTTGACCCTTGGGACAAGGAACATCTCTGGCATCCATATACATCCACAATAGATCCTTTACCGACCTACAAGATCGTGTCTGCCCATGACAACCGTCTGAGACTTGCTGATGGCCGGGAACTTATAGACGGCATGTCATCGTGGTGGTGTGCCTGCCACGGTTACAACCATCCGGTGTTGAACGAGGCTGTTGTCCGTCAACTGCACAACATGAGCCATGTGATGTTCGGAGGAATAACCCATCAGCCGGCTATCGAGCTTGGCAAGAAGCTTTTGGCAATCGCCCCGCCATCGATGCACAATATTTTTTACGCCGATTCCGGATCTGTTGCGGTCGAAGTGGCGATGAAAATGGCGGTGCAGGCTGCTATCAGCCGCAGCGGCTCCCATCGCAAGACAAATTTCGCCACGATACGCTCCGGTTATCACGGCGACACATGGAACGCTATGAGCGTGTGCGACCCGGTCACAGGAATGCATGGAGCCTTCGGAAGCGCGTTGCCTGTAAGATATTTTGTAGCTCAGCCACGAAGCCGTTTCGACGGCGAATGGGATCAGAATGACATAACGCCCTTGTCACAGCTCCTGGAAGATAAAAGCGATGAGATCGCCGCCGTGATACTCGAACCGATCGTGCAGGGAGCGGGAGGAATGTGGTTCTATCATCCCGAGTATCTCCGCCAGGCTCGTGAGTTATGCGACCGTCACGGTGTCTATCTGATTTTTGACGAGATCGCCACAGGATTCTGGCGGACGGGACGACAGTTCGCATGGGAACATGCCGGAGTGGAACCGGACATAATGTGTGTTGGCAAGTGTCTCACCGGCGGCTATATGACAATGGCGGCAGTGCTTACGACAAAAGATGTCGCCGACACCATTTCGCGAGGAGAAGCCGGTGTCATGATGCACGGGCCTACGTTCATGGCAAATCCTTTGGCATGCGCGGTGGCATGCGCCTCGGTTGACTTGCTCAACTCCCAGGATATGGAGGCTACGGTAAAACGGCTGGAAACCGACATGAAAAGACTGTTGGCTCCGGCAAAAGAACTTGCATGCGTGACCGACGTGAGAGTGCTTGGATCCATCGGCGTGGTTGAAGTAGACAAACCGGTGAACGTCGGTGTCTTCCAGAAAGAATGTGTCAGACGCGGGATATGGGTTAGACCTTTTGGCCGTAATGTATACATAATGCCTCCCTACGTGACTCCACGGGAAGACCTTTCCACACTTTGTGAGGAGATGGTGGGAATTCTGCGTGATAATGAAAAATGTCCGGTTGGTTTGTTATAATGATATGGATTTTTCTGCACAACTCGAGAATCTCCGCCAGGAAGGGAATTTCCGCAAGATTCCACGCATGACACATGAAGGAGTGATAGACTTCTCGACAAACGATTATCTGGGACTCGGCAGTGACTCAGAGCTTCAAGCCCGTTTTTTTGCCGATCCGGCCTCAATGAAAGTACCTATGACCTCTTCGGCATCGAGGCTGCTCGCATCACGTCAGATAGAATACGACAATCTGGAGGTGGCTTTGAAGCTGTTATATTCAAAGCGGCGCGGTGATGACACCGGAGCGTTGCTTTTCAATTCGGGTTATCATGCCAACACAGGTCTGATACCTGCCATAGCCGGGAAAGACACTTTCATAATCGCCGACAAACTGGTGCATGCCTCGATCATTGACGGCATGATTTTGTCAAAAGCCCCATTCGCCCGTTTTCGTCATAATGATTACAATCATCTGCATGAACTGCTGAAAAAGCATTCCTCCGAACATAGACATGTTCTGGTGATTGTCGAAAGTGTCTATTCTATGGACGGAGACCGAGCTGACATGGAGATGTTGCTTGGCTTAAAAAAAGAATTCCCGAATGTGGCCTTATATGTCGATGAAGCCCATGCCTTCGGAGTCCTTGGCCCGCATGGCCTCGGACTCGTGGCCGAGTCTTCAGCACCGTGGGATGTCGATTTCGTGATCGGCACATTCGGTAAGGCGGCCGCCTCGATGGGCGCATTCGCGATAACATCCTCCTCAACCCGTGATTTTCTAGTGAACACGGCCCGTAGTTTCATTTTCTCCACAGCGTTGCCTCCCATGCAGATCGCATGGAGCCGTTTTACCCTCTCGCAGCTCCTACATGGCGACAGGTTGCGAGAACACCTGTCAAAGCTCGCTATCAGCCTCCGGAAAGTGCTTGGCCAATTCTCTGTAATTCCAATCGGGATCTCTCATATACAGCCATTGATAATCGGCGACCCGAAAGAAGCCGTAGAGCTATCCAACAGGCTTATGTTTTATGGTATCAAGGCTTTGGCCATCCGTAAACCGACAGTACCCCCGGGGACCGACCGTTTGAGATTCTCCCTCTCGGCAGCTATGACTGAAGAGGATATCACCACCCTCAACCGCGCCCTTCGTGATTTGCTTCCGGTTTTGAATCCTGATGGTTGAATCTTCCAACCGGCCGTGACACATATTTGATCATTCTCACTAAAATCAGACACACTTTCTTGATTAATGGACAAGCTATTTCTAAGGCATGACAACAGCCATTCCCTGCTTATCATATTCCTCGGGTGGGGATTCCCCCCGGAATCCTTTGCCGGAATTAATAAGCCGGGATTCAACATCCTCCTTCTTAGCCGTTACAGGGGGTTGTCAGGCTCTGATATCGATCGCGAGATAGCTGAAACCATCCGAACGGAATGGAAAGATTATGAAAGAGATTGTGGAGAAGTGATAGTTATAGGCTGGTCATTCGGAGTCAAAGCGGCCTCTGCGTTCCTTGCCAGCACTAAAATCCCTGTGACTCTGTGCATGGCAGTCAACGGCACAGAGCATCACATCGATGACTCGCGTGGCATACCGTATTCGATATTCAACGGCACGTTGAATGGCTTGTCGGAAAACAGTTTCGCCAAATTCAGACTCCGCAGTGCAGGCTCGCGCGATCTGCTTGCCAAACTTGACGCCAAAGCGTCAACCGTCACAATCGACATTGAAGATTTGCGTGACGAACTGAGATGGTTCGCATCTATGTCCACATCCACGTCAGACATATGTAGAAGCATATGGGACAAGATCATAGTTGGAATGGATGACCGGATCTTCCCTCCTGAAAATCAAATCACTTCATGGGAGGGTCATGATATTTTCACAATAAAAGGAATGCCACATGTTCCGGATTTCCAATGGTTGATCGAGACATTCATAATCGACAAAAGGAAAGTATGCGACAAGTTCAGCATGGCGGGACTCACATACTCCCGTAATGCGGTAATACAACATGCTTCCGCACGAAAACTTTATGACAGATTCATTTCCGTATTCGACACTTGCAGACTTAAAAGCAGCGCTGCATATAATGCATCACAAATGTCGGTTATCGAACTTGGATATGGTGACGGCACTTTCACTGACTTGTATATCAAGGACTTCATCACGAGTTGCAGGTTAGTGACTCTAACAGACATCAGCCCCTCCCCCGACACGGACACTCTCAAGTATTCTTCCATCACAGACAAGAATCATATTGTCGAGATTATCCACGACGATGCTGAAAGCATCGGATTTGCAAGGGAATGTCTTTCAGACAAATCGAGAGACATAATCTTCTCATCCTCAATGTTTCAATGGCTTAATTCCCCAAAAACAATGCTGGAACGATGTGCAAATGCCCTGAGAGATGATGGTGTGATCGCGTTGTCTTATTATGGTCCTGGAACATTCAAGGAGATACAAGAAACTGTAGGCACCGGATTGAAATATCCATCGGCCGAATGGATGGAGAGAATAGCAAAGGAATGCGACCTCGACATTGCCATCCTGGAAAAAGATACGGAAACGCTTAGTTTCGACTCCCCGGCCGAGGCCTTGCGACACTTGCGGCTCACAGGAGTAAACGCTCTACCCGGCATCCCATCTCCCTCCCGGACTCGTTATCTGCTCGAAAATTGGCCGCTTGATTCCGAAGGAAAAGCCACTTTGACATTCTGCCCTGTCTACATGATATTAACCAAGAGATAATCTATTCAGAAGCTTATGGTCTATTTTGTTTCCGGGATACACACTGACGCAGGCAAATCATATTGCACCGGATGGTATGCGCGTCATCTTATGGAAAAAGGGAAATCTGTAATCACCCAGAAATTCATACAGACCGGCAACACCGGAATGTCGGAGGATATCGAAGTACACCGTCATATTATGAACACCGGCCTGTTGCCTGAAGACACCCTTCCCATCAAGTCTGACGAGAAGACGGGTTGTTTGACAGGCAACATGACAGCCCCTTTGATATTCACCCACCCATGTTCTCCGCAATTGGCAGCCAGGCTTGACAACCGGGAAATCAATATTGAGACAATTGACAAAGCGTCAGAAGAACTACACAAACGTTATGATGTTGTTCTTGTCGAGGGTGCGGGAGGATTGATGGTGCCTATCACCGATGATTTCCTTACAATTGACTACATCTCAACACGCAAACTGCCATTGATAATGGTAGTGAACTCTTCTCTTGGCTCAATAAATCATGCCTTGTTGTCATTCGAAGCCGTAAAGTATCGTGATATTGAGATGCCGATCGTATTGTATAACACCTATTTCGACACCGACCCGCTTATCGCGGATGACACATATCACTTTCTAAAGCGTTACCTTGCCCATCATTTCCCTACCGCCGAATTATTGCGCGTGCCATCCATCTCCATTTAGCCTGCACGAAACTCCACGCCTCCGCCAATAATTTGGTGCCTGCGAGGCATACTATAGGCACCACCGGCCATGTCAGACGGCTCCAATCACTATAGGCTCCGAGTCCGGAGACAATATACATACCCAGAGCAATACCCGAAAGCCAAATACACACCCAACCGATTCTCTCCTTACGGCATATTTTACTGATACCAAAAATTAAAAATGTCACGAGAATGACCCATGCAGTCTGTATCTTCACTTGAATACGGGTGACATGTATCCTAAACGGAGATACCCTTCGTATTGATATCAGATCACTTCCATTCATTAAACGGAAATGAGTCCTTATCCTTTCTTCTATCTTATCCTCATTCTCTCTTATAGCCGTTTTTATAAAATCCCGAGTCTCAATCAAAAATGGATCAATCTTTTTCACCTCTTCGTAATAAGTCCAAGATGTGATCTCCTTGCCTGAATTCCTAAGGCTGTCAAGCTTTTGTCGACAAAACGCATAAGCGGACCTCATTTCAGGCTCTTTGTAATAGTCTGGATTGTCGACTTCAGCACACACTATCATATTAAGATTATTAACAACCGAGACATAGGTCAACGGCCCATTTCCGGTGGCCTGATCCGTAATATATTTATACCCATAAATAATCCCTCCTGACACTATCACAGCCAATAACCCGTAAACAGTTTTACGTGCATAGCCTCTCCAAAACATCATTACGGCATACATCACAACTACCATAAGCAACAAATATATGTTACCGGGGCGCAACATAATCAATAAAAACAGGAATAGTGATGACAAAATCGCCGGTCGCAAATCTGGACTCATAATGAACCTCACTGTGTTCCATACGAAAAACACCATCAATGAACGTGACAGGGATTCCGTTAACAGGAATCCGTCCCAGTCTATCATGTATGGGATAGGCATTAGCAAAAGATACACAAGACACCAGAACCTATATTTGTCCGGGATCGACAAAAGCCCCATTAATCGCCATAAATAAAAATATGCTATTATCCCTATTATCTTTTGTAACAGCAAATTTATCCACCATCCATAGGTTACCGATTGGAACGGACCAATAAAAATCGGGTACAACGGAGTCCTAATCCCTTCCAGACTCCCCTCAAGGTATAAATTCCATGTATCAAAATAAGTAGATGTGTCATTCGCCAGATGCCAATCAGGAAATATAATTCCAGTCACAACCATATTCACCAAAGACAAGAGAATTAAAATGGCCACATTGAACCATCCATATCCAGTCTTCAAAAACTGCAATATCTCTATCTTCAGACCACCTGAACTATTCAATCCGCAAAATTCTATCTTCTCCATAAAACGCTACAAAGATACAGCTTTTTTGCCAAAAAAGAGAGCGAAAATTTTGTCAGTTCAAAAATATAACCTACCTTTGCACTCGGAAATCAACAAAGTTGATATCTGAAATACAGATTCAAGATTTTTCCTAAAGAAAAACAAAGAATCATATTGGAGCGATGCTCGAGTGGCTGAAGAGGCACGCCTGGAAAGCGTGTATACGCCAAAAGCGTATCCCGAGTTCGAATCTCGGTCGCTCCGCAAAGAAAGCCTTGGAAACCAGACGCTTATGCGCTGATTCTCAAGGCTTGTTCTATATGTGAAGTATCTCCGTCACGGAATCAATGGGTCAAAGGCCTATGCATATGCCTATGCCGGCAGTTGTTCTACTGCCCCGGAAACTGAGGTTCCAATTCCCCGGAAACAGCGTTCTTGGCTATGCGATTTATGTCAAATGTGCCTTTGATAAGAACGACTTCAATCTCCCATCTGCTTTCGGTGACAACAAGAATATTGTGGCAAATGTCTTCATTTTCCCCCTCGGCAGGCAATATGGTATAGATAGATGAGGATTCATACGACTCCTTTGATTCAATAAGAGGTTCATATTTTCCCTCTTCAATAATTTTCGCGAGCACAGAACGGACATTTTCCTTTGCCTCCTTACTGTCAGCGGATATGACTTCCATTCCCTCAAGACTCTTTATACCATCTTTTGGAATGAAATTGTGTTTCGATGTTACCATCCCTTTCGCAATCTTCATAGCGAATTTACCAATAGTTACAGACTCCACTCCTGGACATCCGGCAAGCTCTTTGAACACTTGCGCATGAGCCTGTTGCAACATGGTGAATAATCCTAAAGGCAATGACAATGTTATCAGGATTGTCAACAGTAAAAACACTCGTTTCATGATTTCAAAGATTATTTTCAGATTGTAATACGTTATCAAGTATACGCCCATTGTCGGCAAACGGAAGGGAAGCACCGCTAATGCTCGACTGGGCAATAGACATGCTTCTGTACACCCGCGAAAACGCCCTGTTGATCAAGGCTTGAGCCTCTTCAGGATCTGTTATTTCCCTGATTTTTCCATCTCTTTTGACCTCCACGCCGGAGATTTGATCGTTTGCACCGATGCCTGAGGTAATATTCTTTTTGGCGACATGCGCCATATGTCGACGTTTACTCTTGTTTTTTTGTCCTGAGACATTGTTCTCCAAGGTCACGGCATCTTCTGTCAATGTCAGATCAACTTTCATTTCCGGTAATTCCGTGACAGACAGCTGCTGCGCCAAAAATCCGGCGTCGGGGGTAAAACGAGTAGCCATGTACGTGTCACCCATAGCCCTTAAGTCATGATTTCTGTCAGGAAAGACTGTCGACAACGGGAAAAAGACAGCTCCGAGAACTATTGCCGCTGCCACCGATGAACACCACCGTATAATGATATTCCATTTAATGTCGGATTTTCTCTTGGTAGCATGCTCCGATGGAACAAATGCGGAATGACAGTCTTCCTCGTTACTGTTGACATTTTTATCCAAAGCAGCTAAAGCATCTATAGTCGCGGAAAGCCGCTCCTCCAACCCTTCAGGAGGCTTAACATCAACGCAAATGAAAGCTTTTTCAGCCCTCAAGTCTTCAGGCAACATCTTTACCTCGACAGACTCAAGGAGACATCTGAGCTGCGCTTCCTGGCGGGGAGTGGTTTCCCCGGCATAAAACAACTCTATGAGTTTCCGTATTTTACTTATCTCGGTCGGTTTCATATGGCAGATGGAGAAAGAATTTAACAATTATACAACTTCCGAAGAGTTCGTCTGGCCCTTGAAAGCTGTTGGCGCACAGTCTCATTCGTGATTCCGAGTTGCGCCGCGATCTCATCATTGTCGAGATCCGCATATGCCCGGAGCATCAATACCTTGCGTTGACTTTCAGGCAGCGCAGCCATCAAATGCTCCACATGCCGCAGGGAGTCCTTGTCAGCAATAGGGTCATTGAGATTCATATGCTCGACGGAAGCCTCCACAACCGGGTCAGAGATATCTGCAGATATCCTTATGCGGCGAATAGCATCCAGACATATGTTGCGTGTCACCTTCATGACAAATCCACGGATATTCCTTACATCATAAAGCTCCTGACGGATCTCCCATAAACGCACAATCGTGTCCTGGACTGCATCAGACGCTCCATCGCTGTCACCCAAGAGGGCGACAGCAACCCCATACATCGTCCTGTAATGAGGCATAACCAGGGATTTGAACTCTTCGTTGTTCATTGTCACATCCTATAGACGCACATGGCATCCGTTTTGTGACACAACTCGCAAAAAAATCGACATCCGGTCCGGATGTCGATTTTCCTACAATATATGTCTGGTCATGATCGGGCATCCAAAGGCAAGATTGGATCAATGCTGCTTTTTATGGCTTCCTTTCTTGTCTGCCTCGATCTCCTCCGCGAATTTGTCGGGATAACTGATTTTAAGCTTGGGTGTCATCATGGAATACACCACAAAACCTATTCCCATCAATATGAACGGTATCGATAACCATTGTCCCATGTTGAGGGTCATCCCTATCTCGAAGTCCTCTTGCGGGTTCTTTATGAACTCTATCAGGAAACGCGTACCGAACAAGACTATGAAGAACACACCGAAAATCAATCCGGGACGTTCTCCCGCATTTTTTTTCCAATACATCCACATCAGCAGGCAGAACAGGCCGAGATAGCATAGCGCCTCATATATCTGGGTGGGATGCGAGGGCAATGAATACACCGGATCCTGCACACCGGCCATCCACGGACCAAGATTGGTTATGAAACGGAATCCCCATGGCAGGTCTGTCGGATGACCGTAGATCTCATGGTTCATCAGGTTTCCGAACCGGATCAACGCTCCCACCAATGCGATAGCTATCACCAGGCGGTCATAAGTCCAGAATGGTGTGCGTTTTGTCGTAAAGATGGAAAACAGTATCACTGCGATCATCAGTCCGATAGTACCGCCATGACTCGCAAGGCCGCCTTCCCATGTATACAGTATTTCTATCGGATGTTGCGAATAATAATCCCACGCGTAAAAGAACACATGGCCAAGACGCGCGCCAACAATGGTCGCGATGATGACATAAATCAACAGTATTCCGAGCCAGCTCTCTGGCGCGCCCTCCCGTTTGAACATCCGTTCGACGATCTTATAGCCGAGAAGAAAGCCGATGACAAACATCATCCCGTACCACCTGACCGTCAGCGGGCCAAGATGGAAGAGCACCGGATTGGCATTCCACGTTATGAAATCAAGCATAGACCAGTATTATTTCGAGGCGTTCACGATTGCCTCTGTGTCGCGGGCGATCATCAGCTCCTCGTCAGTAGGAACCACCACCACTTTAACCTTTGATCCGGGAGTAGAGATCACAGTCTCTGTACCACGGGTCACAGCATTGACAGCTTCGTCAATCTCGACACCCATGAATGCCAACGGGCGGCAGACATTACCACGCAGACCGGTTTGATTTTCGCCCACACCACCGGTGAAGACGATGATGTCGACACCGCCCATTTCAGCGGCATAGGCTCCGATGTACTTTGTGATCCTCTGCTCATACATTTCAAGCGCGAGATGGGCGCGTTCGTTTCCGGCCTTGTCTGCAGCTTCGATCTCCCTCATGTCGGAAGATAATTCGGAAACACCCATGACCCCGCTCTCTTTGTTTATTATCTTCTGCAGATCGTCAGCGGAAAGGTTGTGTTTCTTCATCAGGAAGACCAATGCTCCCGGATCAACATCTCCCACACGCGTGCCCATCATCAGACCTTCGGTCGGGGTAAGCCCCATGGATGTGTCAACGCTCTTACCATATAGCACAGCTGTGATCGAACCGCCGTTTCCCACATGGCAGGTTATGATCTTCTGGCTCTTGATATCGACACCAAGGATCTCGCATACACGCTGCGACACATACCTGTGACTCGTGCCATGGAAACCATAACGCCGTACGCCATCCTCCTTGTAGAATCTGTAAGGAAGGGCATACATGAAGGATTTGGGAGGCATTGTCTGATGGAAAGCGGTGTCAAACACCCCTACCTGCCTGATGCCTGGCAAGATTTCCTCCACAGCTTCTATTCCTGTGACATTGGCAGGGTTATGAAGCGGGGCAAGATCATAGCAATCTTTCACTTGCTGTATGACCTCGTCGGTCAGCAGCACACTCTTTGAAAATTTCTCTGCGCCATGCACCACACGGTGGCCTACCGCGTCGATTTCAGAATAGCTCTTGATACACCCAAGTTCAGGATCAGTCAGGATGTCAAGCACTGCCTTGACTGCCCCCTTGTGGTCTACCAGTCCGAGTTCGCGGATCGCCTTGGATCCGTCTGCGAGTTTATATTTCAGGAATCCGTCAGGGAGACCTATTTTCTCCACACCACCTTCAGCAAGCACTTCATCGGTGGCGGTGTCTATGAGTTTGTATTTCACGGAACTGCTTCCGCAGTTGAGCACGAGTATTTTCATTCCGGGTATGTTTATTGTCAGTGTTATTTTATCGATTGATTGGCGGTCATGATGATGGTCTTGTAGATATCATCAGCCGAACAGCCTCTTGAAAGGTCGCTGACAGGCGCAGCAAGACCTTGCAGAAGTGGCCCGACAGCTTCCACTCCGGCCAGACGTTGTACAAGCTTGTAAGCGATGTTGCCGACTTCGAGGGACGGGAACACCAACACGTCTGCCTTTCCGGCGATCTCACTGTCAGGAGCTTTCAACGCTCCGACAACAGGCACCATCGCGGCATCAGCCTGCAGCTCTCCATCAATCTTCAGATCGGGAGCCATCTCATGAGCGATACGTGTGGCCTCGATGACCTTGTCGACGCGTTCATGTTTCGCGCTTCCTTTTGTCGAGAATGAAAGGATAGCCACCCGTGGCTCGATCCCGGCCACCCGCTCTGCAGTCTGGGCCGCGCTGACGGCAATCTGGGCAAGCTGCCGCGCGTCAGGATCAGGAACAACCGCACAATCGGCAAAAACCAGTATACCATTCTCTCCGTAGGGGGAGTCTTTGGGTAGCAACATCAGGAATGCACCGGAAACGGTGTCGATTCCGGGAGCGGTCTTGATCACCTGGAACGCAGCCCGCAGCACATCGCCGGTTGAATGGACAGCACCCGACACCATGCCGTCAGCATCCCCGGCCTTGACCATCAAAGCCCCGAGATACAGTATGTCAGCGGCCTTTTTGCGCGCCTCCTCGGGGGTCATCCCCTTCTTCTTTCTAAGCTCATAGAGAAGAGGAGCATATTTGTCTATGACAGCAGGATCATCGGGATTAACAATTGTCGCCTTCCCGACATTCGCCAATCCCAGTTCAGCAGCCTTAGCACCGATCACATCAGGATCTCCCAGCAGAATTATTTCTGCGACATTGTCCGCAAGAATCTGGTCAGCGGCTGTGAGATTTCTTGTTTCGTCTCCCTCCGGGAGAACAATCTTGCGAAGGTTGTCTTTAGCCCTCGCTGTCAATCTTGCAAAAAGACTCATAATGAAATGTATGTTAGTCTGTTATTCTCAATTTGTTTTGCCCTGCTCAAAGCAATCGGTGAACCAATGGGTTTCACCATGCAAAATTAATCAATTTATTCCACATAAATGGAATCATAGGATGAATTCTCATTCGGCATCCATCTTCCTCGTCAGAGGTGTGTCAGAAATTGGCGAGATTGAATCTTTGTATCACGGATATGCTGTATTTCCGGATAATTTAGTTGCGCAAAAAGCCTCCTTCAGTATGAGTTTTCATGTATTGTATGTAAATTTGCAGTTGGAAATAAATGCCGGATCCGATATCCAAAGATCTTTAGACGATAAGATTATATGACTGAACTTGAAAAATGTATGGCAGGTGAGTTTTATGACTGTCATGATGATGCATTTATACAAATGAAAGCCGTTGCGACTCGCTGGATGCAACGATATAACTCATTGCCTTATGAACAACGGTCACAACGTTATTCAATGCTGAAAGAAATGTTTGGTTCGGTCGGAGAAAATTGTTCGGTCGGAGACGGATTCATTTGTGGTTTTGGATGCAATATATTTCTTGGGGACAATGTGTCAATCAATTACCGTTGCACCTTGATAGATTGCAACACTATCGAAATCGGAAACAATGTGCTCATAGCCCCAGGTGTACAGATAAATACGGCTTCTCATCCTGTCGAATGGCTGGAAAGAAGAAATCCTGATTTTGAAATCTCCCCGCAGGCCTATTTCTGCAAGACATACGCGAAACCGGTTTACATTGGTGACAACTGTTGGATAGGAGCCGGCGCAATAATTATCGGTGGAGTATCGTTAGGAAACAATGTCACCGTCGCCGCCGGTGCCGTGGTGACAAAATCATTTCCTGACAATTGCTTGATCGGAGGTGTCCCGGCAAAAATTCTAAAACGATTCGGAAAATAAATTCATAAACTCCAAAAATCCTGTAATTCTGATTCTTTTATGACCGCCCCTGCTACTACGGTTGAACCTGTTGAAATAGAACTTCTTTCTCCTGCCCGCGACGCAGCGACGGCTTTCGCCGCCATTGATCATGGCGCGGATGCGATATACATGGGAGCGGCAGCTTTCGGGGCCCGCTCGCAGGCAGGCAACACTTTGGAGGAGATTGCTGCCGTTGTCCGTTACGCCCATCGGTTCGGTGTCAAGGTTTATATTACCGTCAATACTATCATCTATGACAACGAGCTTGATTCTGTCAGGAAGATGATATGGGAGCTATGGCGTATAGGGGTTGACGCATTGATCGTACAGGATCTTGCCTTGACCCGAATGGAAGGGTTGCCCCCGATCGCGCTACATGCATCCACCCAATGCGACACCCGCGATCCGGCTAAAGCACGGTTTCTTGAAGAATGCGGATTCACCCGCCTCGTGCTGGCGCGCGAACTGACTATTGATGAGATAAAGGCTATTCGTGCCGCCGTCAAGACTGACCTTGAGGTATTCGTTCACGGGGCGTTGTGTGTCAGCTATAGTGGCGACTGCCAGGCAAGCTATGCCATAACCGGACGTAGTGCCAACAGAGGAGAATGCTGCCAGGTCTGTCGCTTCAAATTCGATCTCGAAGACAAGGAAGGTCATAAGCTGGTAAAAGGGAAACACTTGCTGTCTCTCCGCGATATGAATCGCCTTGCCCATCTCGAATCACTTCTGGATGCCGGGGCAGTCTCACTGAAAATAGAAGGAAGGCTCAAAGATGAAGCTTATGTCAAGAATGTCGTAGGAGCCTATCGCCGGGAACTCGACCGTATAATTGCCGCCAATCACGGGCGGTATAAACGTTCCTCCTATGGCACATCACGCCTTACATTCACTCCTGATCCGGAATTGAGTTTCAACCGGGGGTTCACAGACTATTTTCTATCCTCGAAAACTCCTGCAACGGCTTCGATGGCAACATTCGGTTCTCCGAAATGGATAGGCAAACGAGTAGGTGTCGTGGAGAAAACAGCCGGGAAGGCGATTGTCGCCAGACTTGAATGCAAACTCAACAATGGCGATGGGCTGGGATTCTATAACCCTGACGGGGAGTTCAAAGGATTCCGGCTTAACCGCATCGAAGGGCCACGCCTGTTCCCTGCCGGTGAAGTCTATCTTTTGCCCGGGACTCTCCTTTACCGCAATGCAGACAAAGAGCGTTCGGATATGATGTCGGGCAAAACCGCCACACGAAAGATCGATATACACATCAGGCTACGTCTCGCGGCGAACCAGATTGTAATCTCCATGCGTGATGAATCCGGACTGGAAGTGAGCGTTGCGGAGGAAATAGATGACCTCCAGGAGGCTCGAAGTCCACAGGAGCAACGGCGACATAAGGAACTCGACAAGCTTGGAGACACGATATTCAACGCCGTGGACATCAAAGATGAATGCGGTCGGATATTCATACCCGCCTCTACCCTGTCTCGTCTGAGACGCAGAGCGACTGATCTTCTTGAAAGCACCAGGCTCATGAACCATCATCAGGAGAAACCCGGAAAATCTGTGGCCCACCCCAATCTGCCTGGCAAGAGACTGTCTCGTCATGACAACATCTCAAACAGGATAGCAGCCAATTTTTATGCCGATATCTCCGGCAAAAAAACAGTCGATATCCCCATGTCTCTGGAAACCACAGGAAAGCCGACCGTGGAAACGCGGGTCATGGAAACCCGCTATTGCCTGCGCAGAGAGTTGGGGGCTTGCCTTCGAGACAAATCAGGCAAGAAACTTCCGGAAACACTCTTCCTTGTTTCCGAGGGAAAACGCTTCAGGCTCGATTTTGATTGCCGCGATTGCAGAATGCGGGTGGTTTATATCCCCTGACCAATTATGACCCGTTCCCGCCGACAGGTCAGAATTTCAGGACAAGTTCGGCGACAATCTTATTGTCCTCTCCTACCGGCACCGTGACTCCTGAATCAAAGAAGTATTTCTCATAATCAAGTATGATCTCCGCTTTGACTTTCTTCACATTACAGGAAAGTGTTGTGCCTAATGTCATACGCCTGCGGGCTGCGTCATCGGTCACAAGACGACCGTCTGCATCCGGACTTCCCGACGAATGGTCCGACATTGAATCGAAACGGCCGTGGAAACTCCACATGTTGAATGGATTCCAGTTCACAGGAATGCCATATGACGCGAACGCGAGCCACGCATTGACATTCTTGTATTCGCTTCCGCAATAGTGGAGATTCTGATATTCACCTTCAAGCAAGAGAGTCTTGTATTTCCAGCTGACCGAACCGT
The DNA here is from genome assembly GCA_021772015.1 of Prevotellaceae bacterium. Lineage (GTDB taxonomy): Bacteria > Bacteroidota > Bacteroidia > Bacteroidales > Muribaculaceae > UBA7173. The sequence continues at coordinate 46,909 of JAETNS010000004.1, forward strand.
CTGCGATGTTCATTCTGACCCCCTTGGGCTTCATGGAAAGAAAACTGCCTGATATGGTTACATTGCCGATACCGTAAGATGCTTTGACAGCATAGTCCAGATCTTTCTGCCACACTTCCTGGTCAGATGCGGTCGATGAGTTGAATATGCCGGCTTCAAGAATCAGCGGCAACGTTTTGCCATAATATCCGACTTGTACCCCGACCTGCCGCAGATTGGCCATGTTTTTGCCCAGAAAAGAACGATTCGCGAAAATGTAGCTGCCCGGGCCCCGGAAAGCGTCTACCGCGAACGGCACTCTGAAACGTCCGGCTTTAACAGCAAATTCACGCGCGAACCGCCACCGCGCCCAACCGTCAAGAAATTTCATCGTACCCCTGTCACATAAATCCACACGGAAATAATAATCAAGATCCGCAAGGATTTTCCCTTCAAGGGAGACGCGGGCATTGCGCACCTGAAATCTCTGACTGTAATCCGGCCATGCTCCTTCATATCGTCCGCGGAACACCCCGTGGATCTTGGGGATTCTGTCTACCTTGTCTTCAACTTTGTTCTCCTCTCCGAAGATAACAAATGTGCCTAATGCGGTAAGTGAGGTCATCACCACCGCAACAATCTTTTTATACATAGCAAATTACTGATTAGCCTATCTCTTTATCCCTCCCAAGCGATTGTCACTCAGCCAGTCGCTGCCGTACTACCTCGTAAATCATCACACCGGCAGCAACTGACACATTGAGCGAACCGATTTTTCCTCGCTGGGGAATGGCGGCGAGCGTGTCTGAAATACGCAATATTTCAGGAGAGATCCCAATGTCCTCCGCCCCCATGACAAGCCCTACAGGGCCGGTATAATCTCCGCAGGTATAGTTGCGCGCGCCTTTCTCGGTAGCTGAGACGATCTGATACCCATTTTCTTTCAGGAATCTGACCGCAGAAAGGATTGACCGTTCCCGGCATACGGGAAGATAGTTCAACGCTCCTGCAGAGGTTTTCATCGCATCTCCGTTAACGCCGACACCTCCGCGTTCCGGTATGACAATGGCATCAACGCCCGCGCACTCGCATGTACGGGCAATGGCTCCGAAGTTGCGGACATCTGTCACCCCGTCAAGCAGGACGATGAATGGCATCTTTCCCTCCTCATACAACTGCGGCACAAGATTGTCAAGCGAATGATAAGTGACCGAAGACAATATGGCCAACACTCCCTGATGGTTTTTACGTGTTATACGGTCGATCCGCTCTGCAGGGACCCTCTGCAACACGATACCATATCGTCTCGCCACTTCAAAGAATTCCTTGGCCAAATCCCCCGAGAGATCTTTCCTGACCAAGATCTTGTCAATATCCTTTCCCGACTCAATAGCCTCTATGACAGCCCTGAGTCCGTAAATATATTCGTTTTTGTCAAGCATTGCTGTTTTATTCTTGAAGAAAAAGTTTTTATCAAGGCCCTGGGTTCAAAGCCCGAGTAGAGACCGAGCGTTGGCTCGGGCGGCATCATTCACGGCTGACCCTGACAACATCACGGCCAACTCATCGATACGCTCGTCATCTGTCAATTCCTTTACACGGGTCACAGTAGAAGTGTCGGTATCCTCCTTGAACACTTTGTAATGGGCATTCCCCTGAGCGGCAACCTGCGGCAGATGGGTGATGGCCATCACCTGTATATTGCGGGATATATCATGCATCATCTCCCCCATTCGGTTGGCGACATCGCCTGATACACCTGTATCTACCTCGTCGAATATTATCGACGGCAATTGCATCTTGTCAGCGACAATAGATTTTATAGAGAGCATAAGACGGGATATCTCTCCTCCCGAGGCAGTGTTGCCGACCGGCATAGGCTGCTGATTCTTGTTGAACGCGAACAGGAATTCTATGAAATCGATCCCTGTAGAGGTCAGCTCGGTTTCCTTGACAGTCACTTCTACCTGGAGATTTTTCATTCCCAATGGCAACGCCTTCTCACGCAGGATACGGGCGAACTCCACCGCCGTCTCTTTTCTCACAGCGGATATTTCGCGGGCAATGTCAAGAGCTTCTTTCTTAGCCCGTTTGGCAGCCAGTTCGAGATTATGCACCGACTGGTCCCCCATGTCCAGACTTTGTAGCCGGGCCTCCATTTTGTCACGGATCTCGATAAGCATTTCCACGGAATCGACCTTGTGGCGGCGTTCGAGGTCATATATCTCATTGAGCCTCTCCTCGACAGCCTCAATTTCCCGTGGATCTGCCGACAGCTGGCGGTCCGCGTCGGTAAATGTCTGATAAATGTCCTGGCATTCCACCCTAAGAGCCTGCAATCGCTCGGTAATTCCCTCTGTGCCTTCAAGCAGGTCAGTCAATGAGTCAGCCTCGTCGTAAGCGTTTTTCAACAATGTGTCTACATTCTCATCTCCGTCGCCAAGAGCATCGAGCAACCTTCGCAGTGACTCTTTTATGTCGGCCATATTTATCAGCACCTCCCTCTCGCGTTCAAGGGTGTCCTGCTCGCCGGATTCAAGACGCGCATCGGCAAGCTGCTGGAACTGATAACGCAGATACTCCTCCTCGTCACGGGCCTGCTCTATGTTACGTCGTGTCGCCTGGTAATGCTTGACCGCATGTCGGTAGCGGCCGTAAGCCTCCGAGAATTTCTTAAGGCGGTCGGCATTTCCCGCCAACGAATCGATGACCCTAAGCTGATAAGGAGGTGAGATCAACAGAAGGTTCTGGTGTTGTGAATGTATGTCGACCAGCTGCAAGGCAATCTCCTGCATTACAGCAACCGTCACCGGCGTGTCATTTACAAATGCCCGAGATCTGCCCCCGGGAGCGATTTCCCGCCTCAGGATCATCTGTTGTGGATCCCAGTCCACATCATTATCCTTACAGACGGCCTCAAGCGATCCGTATCCCTTGACCGAGAATGTCGCCTCGATGACAGACTTGGATTTCGGATCGCGGACAGCTTTCGTATCCGCCCTGCCTCCGAGGAGCAACGAGAGAGCACCAAGCATGATGGATTTTCCGGCACCGGTCTCCCCGGTTATTATGTTGAAGCCGGGATGAAACGCGATATCCACCCGGTCAATCAAGGCATAGTTTGATATATGCAGATTCTCAATCATCGTCTTTATTTTTCCTTGTTTGTCCCGGCCTTTATCATATTGATCCGCTTCATCTCGGTGGGATAAATCGGAGTAAGGATCTCGACAACCTTGTCGCGCTCGGTCTGGGAAGCCTTGGTGTAGATATTCACCAGCTCATCGAGTTTGGCATCTTTGAAAATCGACAACCCGACAGACATTCCGTCAACATCCATGACAGTCGTCAACCCGGCGAGCGACTCCGTTATTTTCGCCCGTCCTTTGTCAGGCGACAAAGCCATCTCGTCAAGTCCGAGCCTGTGATAATCATACAGCATGCGCCGCAGGATCGAAGTGGAGGGATCGGTGAAAGCCGAAAGTACCGCCGACCTGTTCCGTTTGTCCTCAAAAGCCTTCCAGCCGTTTTCACCCGACGACTGCGCCATCTGAACAATCTGCGCGAGCTGGTCGAACATCGCCTGGCCGCCATTAGGGGCGAATGAGTCGCTGTCGATGGCGATAAACAGATAGGCATAGAAATTAAGAATGGCGGTCAACTGGCTTTCCATTGTATTCAAGCTGAATGTCAAAGGTTCACCTTCCTGATATTCAAATTCGATCTTGTTGTCCTTGAAATTAAGCAATGTCGTGGTGTAGCTGGTGTTGTAGACCGGACGCGACACCTGCACCTGCAAGTCCCCCACCATCTTGTTGTCTGTGTATTCCTTTATTGTGAAGAACATACGACAGTCTATACGCTCGTTGGTAGCATATTGCAGGTTTGTGAAGTGGGTCTCGTTCATATACTCGGTGACAGCTTCCTTCAGAGCGTCGAACACACTCTTGTTGGTGGCCTGCACCTGATCGGTATTGATTTCAACCTGACAATTCAACTCCTGCGCGCAACAATCTGACATCCGGAACACACATACGGCTATCAGAATGAGACGGGACATCATTCCCGACAATATGGTTCTTGGCGACAATATCTTCATAATAACATTGTAAGCTCAAAGAGCCTGTAACTGATGCTCGATTATGTCCGCCAAATCAGCGGCCACCTCTTTTTTGGTCTTGAGAGGGAAAGACTGCGGTTCCGGCTCCCCCTTTGTGAACACTGTCACTTTGTTGGTGTCTGTGGCGAAACCGGCCCCTTTGTCGCGAAGCGAATTGAGGACAATCATATCGAGATTTTTGCGTTCCATTTTGTCGATGGCATTTTCCATCTCGTTGTCCGTCTCAAGCGCGAACCCGACAAGAATCTGTCCCGGCCGTTTCATCGCGCCGAGCTTACGGGCTATATCCGGATTCTTGACCAGCCTGATTTCAGGAGGTTGATTCCCTTCGCGTTTTATTTTTGTCGGCGAAGGAGCTTCTACGGTGTAATCAGCCACAGCGGCACACATGACGGCGATATCCGATTCAGGGAAAATACGTTCGCATGCCGCGGCCATATCCCTGCCTGATTCGACATCCACTACTTTCACGGATCTATCCGACGGAGCCACGGAGACCGGCCCGGACACCACCGTTACAGCCGCACCTCTGGAAGCGAGCTCATCAGCAATGGCATAAGCCATCTTGCCGGTGGAATAATTGGAGATGAACCTTACTGGATCAATCTTTTCCCGAGTCGGCCCGGCAGTCACGACCACCCTTTTGCCCGATAGAGGAGAAAGCGCCTCTTTGCGGCGGAAGTAATCGGCAAGCACGGCGACAATGTTTTCCGGCTCCTCCATACGGCCTTTGCCGACAAGATGCGAGGCAAGTTCTCCCGCTGCCGGTTCGATGATGATGTTGCCATATTCCCGTAATCTTCCTATGTTTGCCACAGTTGACGGATGAGCCATCATATCAAGATCCATAGCCGGAGCGACGAAGACCTGAGATTTGGCCGACAAGTAAGTCGTTACGAGCATGTTGTCAGCGATACCATTGGCCATTTTCCCTATAGTGCATGCTGTAGCGGGGGCTATCACCATCGCGTCGGCCCATAAGCCGAGATCAACATGACTATGCCATTCGCCTGTGTTGGCGGTGAAGAACTCACTGACCACAGGTTTTCCGCTCAGTGCCGACATTGTCACCGGAGTGATGAACTCCTTTGCGGCGGGGGTCATCACCACCTGCACCTCGGCTCCGGCTTTTACCAAAAGACGGAGAAGCATCGCCGACTTATAAGCCGCGATGCCACCCGTAATACCGAGAATTATATGTTTACCTTGAAGATGATTATCCATAGAGGGTATCGCCTTTTGTGTTTTTTCAACGTTTCTGCGCACGCAACTTGATCGCCATGAAGGCCCGCTTGGTGTTCGACGGGAAGTCTCCCTGTTGGATCCAGCTGAAATATCCGGGATCCCTGCGCAACACATCGGCAGCCAGATGACCTTTGTATTTCCCGAAATTGATGACCTCGCGGTGCTGGTCGTCATATATCAACCTGCCCATCAGATCGACATTCTTGGTCTGGGCGGAATATTCCGACAACAACGCCACGTCATTGGGAAGATCATCATACATGTCAAGCTGTGCCATCAGTACCTCATACGTGGCCCTGGTGTCCGCATTGGCCGAATGCGCTCCCTCAAGCTCCTTGCTACAATAAAACTTGTATGCCGCCGAAAGTGTTCGCTGTTCTTTCTTGTGGAAAATCGTCTGGACATCTATGAAACGAGCCGCCGAAAAATCAAAATCAATTCCTGCGCGGGCAAACTCTTCGGCCAACAGCGGAATATCGAACCTGTTTGAATTGAATCCTGCGAGATCACAACCTGCAAAACTGTCGGCCAGCACATTCGCGATTTCAGCGAACGGCGGCTTGTCAGCCACATCCTCGTCAGTTATGTGGTGTATGGCTGTCGCCTCGGCAGGGATCGGACAACCGGGATTAACCCTGACTGTCCGTTGCATGTCGGTCCCGTCAGGCATCACTTTTATCATCGAGATCTCGACAATCCTGTCACGCAGGATATCGGTGCCGGTGGTCTCCAGATCGAAGAACATGACCGGTTTTTCAAGCTTGAGTTTCATTATCTTAATCACACGCGCCCGATATTCGTATAACCAGGCGCGCATAATGGATTTTTATTATTCATGAAAACAAGGCAATCATACCGTAAATTGCCCGTGTCTTATTCAAAGGTAGGTAACCTGAATAACGGATGCTATCATCTACCCTTTAGAAAATATTGTCAGAAATCCTGCACAGTCATCGGCATGAGGATGATGACCAGCTCCGTGTTCTCTGCATTCTCCTCCGGGACGAACACTCCCGGACGTGAAGGATCAGCGAGTTTCATGAGGATATTTTCCGTGGGCAGTGTATTGAAGATCTCGATCAGGTAGCCTGCGGAGAAACCTATGACGATGTCACGTCCCGAATAGTCACAAGGCACTTTCTCCACGGCGAATGTCGAATGGCTTGTGTCATCCACCTTTATTTCCAGCAGACCGTGAGTGAAGCGGAGTTTCATCAGACCATGAGCCGGATCAGCACACACGCTGACACGACGTACCGCCGTCAGTATGGACTCTCGATCAAAGGTGGCGACATATGGGTTGTCTGCCGGTATCACACGCTCATATGGGGGGAAATTCCCTTTTATCAGCCTGCAGGAAAGAGTCATCTTCTCTGTAGTGAAAGTAGCGGACTTGTCAGTCAGTACAACCTTGACATCCTCCTCTTTTGCCAAAAGCTGCTTGAGAAGTACCGCCGGTTTCAACGGGAGTATGAGTCGCCGTTCGATTCCGGGAGCGGCGGTCTTGTTCTCATATTTTACAAGTTTGCGGGTATCGGTGGCCACGAAGATTATTCCGTCAGGCTTGACATCCCAGAGAATACCCATCAGTTGGGGACGGATCTGATCGGTGGCGACCGCGAAAATAGTATTCTCTATCCCGGCCATCAACATTGACGAGGGAAGCAGCAACTCCGCGGGGGTATCACCGTCAGTGGCGGAGATTTCCGCCAACGGATCACTGCTGACAGGATACTGGTTGGCATCGAGAGCCACCAGATCGAACTTCCCGCCGGGGAAATCAATCTGCATCGCCAATGAATCGAGATCCACCGAGATCTCGACATCCACGGCGGGAAGCTCCTTGCCGATATCACAAAGTCTCTTGGCATTGGCCAGGAAGCGGCCGCTTTCATCGGCTTGGCTTACTGCCAGACGGGCTACCAGGGTGTTCTCCGTGTCGGAGGCGGTCACGGTCAGCAACTCCTTCTCGGCATCAAGCTCCAAAAGGAAATTGTCAAGCACCGTCAGTGTATTCTTGGAATTTATGGTCTTGCTGACTCCGGAAAGAGTCGAATACAAGGCCCGGCTGGATACAGTGAACTTCATTGTCGGTCTTATATATCTATGAAAAATAGAGGTATCTATGGTTTAACATGCAAATTTACGAATTTTCTCCCGCTTTTCCCAATATTTGAGATAAAAACAGGCCCGGTCAGTACGGTTGTACATCAATTTCAGTTCCAAGAGGCCCTCCACCGCTATTACCGGAGGTTGACCACCGTGATTCCTGCTCCCCCGAAACGGACATCCTCGTCGGAATAAGACGCGACTCCGTGAACTGTGTCAAGGTATCGCCGTAATGCCTGGCGTAACGCCCCTGTGCCTGTCCCATGAAGTATCCTGACGGGTGACTGCTGAAATTGTATAGCATCATCCATGAAATATGTCACCGCCTGCAATGCCTCGTCGGCTCTCATCCCCCTGACATCAATCTCCGGCTTGAATGACAGCTGGCGGTCACGCAACGAGTCTGTAGTCGAGCGGCTTAGGAATGAGGAGGATTTCACTCCCGAGACCGGTTTGCTCAATGTACGGGTAAGCCTGGCCAGTTTTACCATGGTTTTCAACATCCCGAAGGAACAGACCGCATTGTTGCCTGCGATCTCGATTATTGTCCCGACCGTTCCTCCTCCGTCAAGTTTGACGAAATCGCCGGGACGCAGCGGCTCCTGAACGTCGCGGTTTTCCTTGCGCATCCGTTGCTGTTTGGGCTTGGGAGCCTTTTTAAGCAGCGGATTCCCGGAATCATCCTTACCATCGGCAAGCCTGTCAGCAAGCTCCTTCTTTTCCATTGAAAGCTTCTCGCGGGCCACACGAGTCCGCTCCTTGTCGGCCTGTGCCTCCCGGATCTCCCTGATTGCCCTTTCGATAGACGCATTAGAGGAATCCAGTATCTTACGGGCCTCCTCGCGGGCTTCCGCGATGATTTCCCTTCTATGGGAGCGTAGGGTTTCAGCATCCTCCTCATATCCGGCAAGAGTACGCTCGAGCTGTTTCTCCTTACGTTTTATGTCAAGACGTTTGTTCTCCCAATACCTCCTGTCGCGGGCGATGTCAAGCAGGTATTTGTCGAGGTTCACATAGTCAGACCCGGCAATCTCGCGGGCGTTGTCGATCACCTCCTTGGGAAGTCCCGCCGTACGGGCGATTTCAAGAGCGAACGAGCTGCCCGGCGAGCCGATCGCCAGCTTGAAAAGCGGACGAAGCTGCTGCCGGTCATACAGCATCGAACCATTTACCAACCCGTCGGTGTCCTTTGCAAAAAGTTTGAGATTCTGGAAATGAGTAGTCACAACACCCCACATACCCAACGAATTGAGCGATCCGAGTATAGCCTGGGCCATAGCTCCGCCAATCTGCGGTTCTGTTCCTGCCCCGAACTCATCGATCAGCATCAATGAACCCTTACGGCCATTCTTAAGGAACAGGCGCATGTTACGCAGATGTGAGGAATATGTCGAAAGGTCATCCAAGATCGACTGGTCATCCCCGATATCGATGAAGATGTCCTCGAATATTCCCATCCTTGAGTTCTCATACACAGGAGGCAGAACCCCCGACTGCATCATGTATTGGATTATGCCTACTGTTTTCAGACAAACCGACTTTCCGCCGGCGTTGGGGCCGGATATGACAAGGATCCGCTCTTCCGGGGTCAATCTTATGTCAAGCGGTACTACCTCCTTCCCTTTGGCCCGCAATGATGCGAGCAGCACAGGATGCACGGCATGGTACCATTCGAGTTCCGGACCGTCGGAAATCCGGGGTAACAAGCCTCCTGTCTCGAATGCATATTTTGCCTTGGCCACAACGAAATCAAACCAGCCGAGAATCCCGGTGTTTTCTTTCAATACGGGGATGAAAGGCCGCAATGAGGCCGTCAACTGCGACAGAATACGGGCGATCTCACGCTGTTCTTCAAGCTGCAATTGGCGTTGGCGGTTGTTTATCTCGACCACCTCTGCCGGTTCGATGAAATATGTCTTGCCGGATGCCGACTGGTCATGCACAATTCCCTGGATCCGTCGCTTGTTCATTGGCGGGACCGGGATCACAAGCCGGCCGTCCCTGACTGACGGCGACGCGTCTGCCTCAAGAAGTCCTTGCTCGACCGCCCGGGCCATAACTCGTCTAAGAATGGCATTGGCAGTGCCGGAAATGCGCGACAACTCTGTCCTGATTTCAGACAACCCCGGCGACGCGTTGTCTCGGACATTGCCATATTGATCTATGACCCGGTCTATTTCCCTCATCAAAGCAGACAGGGGATCAAGCAAAATAGCTTGGGATCGTAAGATTGGATATAGAGGACTGCCCGCGCCTTCCTTTTCAAGATCTGCGGAATCAGATCCTACGGCAATGAAAAACGACACGACTTCCGACGCGGTAGCGATCGACTTCGCCACCAACAAAAACTCCTCAGCCCGCAGAAATGAGCCTTCCGCTTTGGCGCGTGTCAACGGCTCGTTGATATCAGGGACCGCTCCGAGTGAGAATCCTGCATCAGGCGAGATCGCCCGCGACATCTCCTCGACTGCACCCAACGCCTCCGACAAGGTCGCGTGATCGGTCATGAAAGACATCGTCGCCACCTCGGCGCGACCTGCCACAGAAGTGCATAGCTCGGAAATCCGGCTCCTTACGGCATTGAAACCGGTCTTGTACTCAAAAGAATCTGGATATATCAATTGGAATCGATTTTACATTCAGGATATCAGACCTGTCGGTCGGAATGCAAAATTACAAAATTTACAGGAATCCACCAACCATTTACGTTTAACCATTGTTATAATATCACAAAGCAAAAAAGTCAATAACTGTTTCAAAAAGTATATATTATGAAAGCCTTGTCATTAAATTTCTGGGGACAGACCAAATATTGGTGGATTGTCCTCGTTGTAGGGATTCTGCTCGTTCTCGGTGGCTTCGCCTATTGGTTCTGGCCGGCAGCCGGGTTCGCCGTAGCTTCACAGATTTTCGGATGGCTGCTCGTGATGGCCGGTATCGTCCAGCTTTGTGTTGCCGCCGGAGTCAACCGGCCCAGAGGCTGGGGATGGTGGATATGCGGAGGTGTGATTGACATGTTTGTCGGTTTCCTGCTTGTCCGCTCGGTCATCCTGTCAGAAATCGTCTTCCCCTATTTCCTCGCCATCGTATTTATCTTCTGGGGTGTGGCCTCGATAATCGCCTCTGTGTCGACCCGGTCCAACACCTACTGGTGGATGTACCTCATCAATGGCATCCTGCTACTGATCATCGGTTTCTTCTTCCTTGAGGCCGGATGGACACAGGACATGATGATGGTATCATTCCTTTCCGCCCTCGCTTTCATCTATTGGGGATTCACCATCGCGATGACCTCCTACGACATGAAACCGAGATTGAACGAATAATGCCGGCAACTGTCTGACGGACTCCGCAGACTTGAAGGAAAACGAACCGGGCCCGGAAGAAGTGGACAATACCACCCATCTTCCGGGCCTGCCTGCTGAAAGGGTATGACCGTCATTCCGCGGACCGGTTGTTAAAGTGTCTTTCAAATTGACCGGGAATTTGTCTTCTACACAAAAAAGTCCTATCTTTGTGGATCATAGTCTTGCATCCACCCTTACAAGCCGCGCTGTTGGGCAACGATTAAACTACGACGGCGTTTTCAAGTCTAAAGCACAAAGAAACTGACAATCGATATGAAAACTCTCAGACACATATTACCGGGATTCATGTCATGCCGCATGCGGAAAGCCATGTTGCTTTCCTGTATGGTCTGCCTCTCCGGCTTGCTGGCCTCGGCCCAAGGATATTATGACGATGATCTTTATTATGATGCCTCCAAGGCGAGGAAAGAGACTCCGAAAACGGTGAAACCGTCTCCAGTACAGGATGCCACAGGGCAACGTTATTCCGGGTCTGCCGCTACGCTGCCTGCATCCGGAATGTATTACTACGACGGGGCGGCGTATGTCCCTTGGGACAGCGTGGGGGCTTTCCGGCCTGCCGACACATATCTGCCCTCGGGAGGATCAACCCGGGACGTAGACGAATACAATCGCCGTGGCTCATATTCGGCAATGCCCGACTCGATAACTCTTCGGGAATTTGAAGAGATGTCTGCCACCGAACACCTCGCGCGTTTCGGTGACTCCGATGTCGCCCGCCAGTCGCTGGCAGCCCAGGAGTATGGGGCATCCACTTATAACGACATCTATAACGCCGGATACTCAACCGGATATGACGTGGGATATAACGCAAGCCCCACAACATCATTGAGTGTGAACTTCGGCGTAGGTTATCCTTACGGTTATTATAATTCATGGGGATGGCCATATTACTCCTGGAATTATCCATACTATTGGAATTACCCCTCATGGGCATGGGGTTATCCCTCATGGGGCTGGGGATGGACATCTCCATCGTGGGCCTGGGGATGGGGTTATCCCGGATATTATCCCGGCTACTATCCGGGTTATTGGGGAGGCGGTTACTACCGTCCATCGCCATCGGCCGCCCACAGGCCGCGCTCTACCGGCTATAATTATGGAGCGGGCGGCAACCGGGGAGGACGCTATGACCATGCCACACCCGGTTCGTCTGTCCGTCCGGGCTATCGCCCCCCGGCAGCAGGCGGCACTGTGACTCCTTCCGACAATCGGGGCTACTACGGAGGCTCTTCCTCGGGCCGTAATTCCCATATGGGTACCGGTGCGGCCGGTTATCGCCCCTCCGGCGGCAATTACGGAGCAGGAAATTCCGGTTACACACGTCCTGCGGGTAATTCCAACGGATCATCAAACCGTGGAAACTTCGGCGCATCACAGTCAACCCGCAACAGCGGAAGCTATAATTCCAACCGTTCGAGCAACTATAACTCCGGCCATTCATCCGGGGGATATTCCGGCGGCGGCCGCTCCGGCGGACATTCCGGTGGAGGACGTTCAGGAGGCGGCGGACATCGAAGCCGTTGATATTCCGTAGAAATGGCCTGCCCATAAACTTGGTTCTCTCCGTAAAATAATCCTAAACACAACCAACAACGTTTCAAAATGAAAAAGCTCATCATACCTTCATTCGCGCTCCTTTGTGCTGCCGGAGCCTACGCGCAAAGTCCGGTCGATGCCATGGCTTTGTCGCAGACCGAACTGCGAGGTTCGGCAAGGTTCATGTCGATGGGAGGCGCGTTCACAGCCCTCGGTGCTGACATCTCCGCCTTGGGTCAAAATCCCGCCGGCATAGGAATGTACAGGGGAAGCGACATCGGTCTGACCCTCGGAATAGACATCAACACCGACAAAACGGCCTGGGACGGAGGAAGCAATTCCCAAAGCTCGACCCTCGCAAACCTCAACAGCGCAGGATATGTGGGAACAATGCTTTTCGGAAACAACAGGGAGAACAGTGTCTCATGGGGATTTTCCTACAACCGGTTATACCGTTTCAACCGCAGCTATACCGGCGGTCTGGGAAACATGCAGACATCCTTGTCAAACTATATCGCATCGATAACCAACGGTGTGGATCCATCATTGCTGTGGAAAGTCGGACCTGACGACAAGCCGCTTTATCCATACGACAACTACGACTATAACGCGCCCGACTGGATGAGCGTCCTTTTCTACAATTCCGGCATGATAAACGCCGAGACATATGCCGACGGAAACACGATTTTCGAGTCAGACCAATACCGCGGATTGTGGCAACACGGCGGTGAAGACGGTCTTGGCAACAAGGTCAACCCATCCTCCGGCTCTGCTGATTTCCAGATACGGGAGAAAGGTCATGCCGACGAATACAATATCAGCCTCGGAGGCAGCATCATGAACCTCGTTTACTGGGGAATCGGCGTGGGAATCACCGATATCGACTACACACAGGAATATTGGTACAATGAACAGATTGACCGCGCCCTTGTCCCCTACTCCCCCGCCGGATATCAGCTCGGTACTGACAATTACTCCGAATTATATTCATTCAAAAAGGTCTCCGGCACTGGAGCCAACTTCAAGATCGGAGCGATTATCAAGCCTGTCAATGAATTAAGAATAGGTATCGCCGTCCATACACCTACCTATTATTCCCCTAGCTCTTCAAGCTATGGCAGCACGGCGTTCAACTTCACGACCTCTGACCCCACTTACAAATTCAACGGCACGGAGGCCACTCCCTGGGATGACTATCAGTTTCGGCTCAACACCCCGTGGAAACTGATGGCCGGTGTAGCCGGCGTTATCGGTGGCAGGGCGATCATCAGCCTTGATTACCAATATGACGCATATGGCGACATGAAGCTCAAATATGACGGCGGCAGCGATATGACCGCCAACAACGATAACATTGCCAGATATTACAAGGGCACAAGCACCATACGCGTGGGAGCGGAATACCGTGTCACTCCGCAATTCTCCGTCCGTGCCGGGTTCAACCACACCTCCACGGCCTCTGGTGAGGAACTGGAGAACGCCAATACCGACCTGAACAAGAGTGGCATGGAGGTGTCGACAGCCGGAAGCAATCCGTCATACTCGGTGAATAACTCGACCCGCTACATAACCTTCGGACTGGGTTATAAAGTCAGCGGTTTCTATTTCGATCTGGCATATGTCAACAAGCACCGCACATCGACTTTCAACGCTTTCACTCCCTTTGTCGATTATGACGGAGTATGGACCCAGGCCCCCACGGCCAACCTTACAGCCAACTCCTCGCAGATAGTCGCCACCATCGGATATCGTTTCTGACTGTCAGCCTGAGATGGCAGCCCAAATAGACCTTGACAATCCTGAATTTCAGGACATCTGGAAGTTGATTTCCTTTACGCGCCAATCGGTTTTCATGACCGGGAAAGCGGGAACCGGGAAATCAACTTTCCTGCGTCATATAGTGGAGCACACCAGGAAAAAGACAGTTGTTCTGGCTCCGACAGGAATAGCGGCGGTAAACGCAGGGGGAGTCACACTACATTCATTCTTCCATCTGCCTTTCAAACCATTGCTGCCTGACGATCCCGAGTTGCAGATCCGAAACCTGCGGCAGCGGCTAAGACACACATCCGAGCAACAGAAGCTTATCAAGGAGCTTGAGCTGATCGTAATCGACGAAGTATCAATGGTCAGGGCAGACATAATTGACTTCATCGATAAAGTGCTCAGACTATATTCAGGTCGTCTGCGGGAGCCTTTTGGAGGGAAGCAGCTGTTACTTGTCGGGGACATATTTCAACTTGAGCCGGTGGTCACATCTGATATGCGCGATATATTCCGTGACCTCTACCCCAACCTTTACTTCTTCTCGGCACGCGTATTCCGGGAATTCACCCTTGTCCCCATAGAGCTGAAAAAGGTATACCGCCAGACCGACTCCACATTCATCGCAATGCTTGACCGTATGAGGTTAGGAATGGCATCGGCTGAAGATATCGCCATGCTTAACGGGCGCGTGGATCCCGGAGCAGGAATCGCCGCGAAACAAAAGGAATTCACCATGACGCTCGCCCCCAAACGTGACACGGTCGATTCCATAAACACATCACGTCTTGAAAGCCTGCGCCGCAAACTACATAGTTTCCGTGGCGAAATACGAGACAAGTTTCCTGAAAATTCCCTTCCGGCCCCCCTGGTGCTGGAGGTCAAAGTCGGGGCGCAAGTAGTGTTTGTCAGAAACGATCCGGAAAAGCGCTGGGTCAACGGTACGGTCGGCAAAATCCATTCCCTGACTGAAAATTCCATAGAGGTCATGCTCGAAAACGGCCAGACACATATGGTCAACCGGGAAGTATGGGAAAATGTGAACTATCGTTATGATTCCAAAACCAAGAAGATAGAGGAGGAGATCCTCGGCACCTTCATCCAATATCCTCTGCGGCTGGCATGGGCCTTGACCATACACAAAAGCCAAGGACTGACATTTCCCAGAGTGATAATCGACCTTGAGGGCGGGGCTTTCGCCGCCGGACAGGCATATGTGGCCCTTTCACGTTGCCAATCGCTCGAAGGCCTGACCTTGCGGTCAAAGATCAATCAATATTCCTTTTTCGTCAATCCGGCGATACGGTCGTTCAGCGGGCTTTTCAATAATCCGGCCATATACTCCGCTGCAATGACCGCAGCCAAGGCTGACGATTGTTTTCATCGGGCAGCATCGGCTTTCGACGCAGGGGACTTCTCGCAGGCAGTCGATCTTTTCACCGAGGGGCTGTATGCCCGCGATGAGTTGCGCAATCCTGCGGTCAACCGACTTGTCAAATACAAGTTGCATCATCTTGGCAAAGCTGCCGAAAAGATAGCTGAACTCGAGAAGCGGTTGCGGGAGGCTGATACGAAGTTCCTGTCTTTAGCCAAAGAGTATGTCTCTATGGGGCTCGACTGCCTGTCAGACGAAAACTTCGGAGCGGCAATCGCCAATTTTGACAAGGCTCTCAAAATTTCCCCGGGACTCAAAGACGCTCTGCGGCTCAAGGGTGAGGCGGCCATGGACGGGGGAGACTATCTTACTGCTGCAGAATGTTTCGGAGAAATACTGAAGGAACAGCCTAATGATTTTGATGCGCTCTTCGCCATAGGCAAATTGCATTACTTCCTTGCATTGAAATCGGAAGATCCTGACGAAGAACGTTACAAAGCACTAAACTACCTGCTCGCCGCCGAAGAAGCCAATCCGAAGTCATCTCCCCTTCATGAAAGGCTCGCATCTCTCCATGAGGAGATGGGCGATTCCGAAGAAGCCGAGCGTCATCGCGCCATAGCACGGAAATTGCGCAGGCGCAGCCGAAACTGAACATTTGACCTGTTATGACGTTAGATTAGTAGACTGAATTTTTTACTAACCTAAACGTATAATCAGAAATGAAATACACTCAACCCCAGCTCCCCTACGCCAATGACGCGCTCGAGCCCTCTATCTCGCGCCGTACTGTCGATTTCCATTATGGAAAGCATGAGAAGACCTACATCGACAATCTCAATGCCCTGATCGAAGGGACGGAATTCGAGGAACTGCCTTTGGAAGAGATCATCCGCGACTCGAAAGGAGCATTGTTCAACAATGCCTCGCAGGCGTGGAATCATATATTCTACTTCTTCTCCTTCTCTCCCGATGGTGGAGGAGAACCTGACGGCGAACTGCGAGAGGCGATCGACAAGCAATTCGGATCTTTTGACAACTTCAAGAAAGAGTTTGTCGATGCCGGTGTCAAGCTCTTCGGATCCGGCTGGGTCTGGCTTTCCCGTGACAACGACGGCAAGCTTTTCATCACTCAGGGATCCAATGCCGAAAATCCAATGACACAAGGGCTCACACCTATCCTGACATTCGATGTATGGGAGCATGCCTACTATCTCGACTATCAGAATCGCCGCAAGGATGCCCTTGAGAAACTATGGGACATCATTGACTGGCCCATAGTCGAGGGTCGATATTAAGTCGCAGAGTGGTGCCTCCTAAAGCAGCCGCTACAATAAACAATCGTTAATTAAACGATATTAATCATAAACATCTCAACTCTTTCAGAAACCAGCATGTTATAATATCAAACAAGCAAATAGAACGAAAGATTAGAGACAGCAAGCATTTGAGATAACAAGATTGCATTCCGCTCTAATAGCGGACCAGCAAAAAAGAGTGACATAGCACTTAATTGTAAGCATAATGTGATGAATGGAGAGAGAGGCACCTGTGAAGGCCCCTCTCTTTTTATGTTCCCATTGTAGGATTATGGGAGCTATGGGAGTAATGGGAAACCCGGGAGAACTGCAAGTCGATACTAACCTTGCAGTTCTCCCGGGTTTCCCATTACTCCCATCTCCCATCTCCCATTAGCCCAGTGAGGCCAATGAGGCGCGCAACGCGTCAAGACGCGCTACCGTATCAGATTGTTTGCGACGCTCCGCATCGATGACGGCGGCGGGAGCCTTGGAGACAAACCGCTCGTTGGCAAGCTTGGCCTCTATTTTGCGGAGGAAATCACTGTGATAGGCAATCTCCTTCTCGATCTTAGCGCGCTCTGCCTCGACATCTATATTGGCTGCCAAAGGTATAGCGAACTCAGTGGTGTCGACTATGAATCCGGCGGCAGGCCCTTCGGGCTTTGCAGACTCTGAAACAATCTCCGAAAGATTGGCAAGCTTCATTACCAAAGCCTCGACTCCGGAAGACAATCCTGATTGACGGTTGATCACCAACAGACGGAGCGAATCACGCTGAGGAAGATTCTTTGAAGCGCGGACACCGCGGACTGCGGTCAACAACTCCAGGGCGAAATCCATCTCTTTCAGCAAACCGAGATCGGCTTTGGTAACCTGAGGCATCATCTGCACCATCAGTGATTCTCCCGGTCGGCGTTCCTCAAGATTCTGCCAGATCTCTTCGGTGATAAAAGGCATGAACGGGTGAAGGAGACGCAACAATGAATCGAGGAAATCGACTGTATGGCGATACACCTCCTTGCCCACAGGAGTACCATAGGCAGGCTTTACCATTTCGAGGTATGAGGAAGAGAAGTCATCGCGGATCAGACGGTACAAGAGATTGGCCGCCTCGGAAATGCGGAATTTTTCCATAAGGTCGTTGACTTCTTCGATAGCAGATGACAGACGCGACTCAAACCATTCGATGGCGGCTTTGTCTGACACAGAAATTTCGATGTCTGAGGATTCTGACGAGCCGGTCTCCCATCCGGCAATAAGACGGAAGACATTCCAGAGCTTGTTGGAGAAATTTCGGCCGGTCTCACAGAGTTTCTCATCGAAGAGTATGTCGTTGCCGGCAGGGGCTGAAAGCATCAGGCCGAGTCGTACGCCATCCGCGCCAAAATTGGCGATCAGCTCCAGAGGATCAGGGGAGTTGCCCAGCGACTTGCTCATCTTTCGTCCGAGACTGTCACGGACAATACCCGTGAAGTAAACATTCTTGAACGGCTCCTTGCCTATATACTCGTAACCGGCCATGATCATCCTGGCTACCCAGAAGAAGATGATATCCGGTCCTGTCACCAACGTCGCTGTCGGATAGTAGTAACTGATCTCCTCGTTGCCGGGGTTATTGATACCGTCAAACAGGGTTATGGGCCACAACCATGAAGAGAACCATGTGTCGAGCGCGCCGGAATCCTGGGTCAGATCGGAAGCGCATATGTCCTGACACCCGGTGACGGCACGGACTTTCTCCAACGCTTTTTCCTCCGACTCGGCCACAACAAATGACTCCTTGGTGGAGTCGGCCGGATCTACATAATAATAAGCCGGGATACGATGACCCCACCAGAGCTGACGGCTGATACACCAGTCCTGTATGTTCTCAAGCCACACACGGTAGGTCGACTTGTACTTCTCGGGTACGAACTTTATAATGTCGTCCATCACGGGTGAAAGAGAAATCTCGGCAAAGTGCTTCATGTTTACGAACCATTGCAGAGACAGTTTAGGCTCTATGGCGACCTTGGTCCTTTCAGAGAATCCTACATTGTTGACATAATCCTCGATCTTCTCCATCAGACCGGCAGCCTGGAGATCCTCGGCGATCTTTTCACGGACATCGAAACGGTCCATCCCTACATAGAGTCCGGCCTCCTCCGAAAGTGTCGCGTCATCATTGAATATGTCGATCGAAGGCAGGTTGTGGGTCTTGCCCAACATATAGTCGTTCTTGTCGTGGGCAGGAGTCACCTTAAGACAGCCTGTGCCGAAATCAACCTCCACATAACGGTCCTCGATCACTGGAATTACGCGGCCGACCAGAGGAACTACAACTTTCTTTCCTTTAAGCCAGGCGTTCTTCGGATCCTTTGGATTTATACACATCGCCGTATCACCCATGATAGTCTCGGGGCGGGTGGTGGCCACAACGGCATACTTGCGGCCATCCTTGTCGACATGGACGACATTGCCGCCTTCCTCGCTGACCGCATCGGAAGTCTCCCCTTCGGCCAGATAATAGCGGAGGTAATAGAGCTTTGACTGCTCCTGCACGAAATAGACCTCATCGTCGGAGATTGCCGTACGGTTGACAGGATCCCAGTTCACCATACGCAGTCCACGGTAGATCAACCCTTTTTCATAAAGGTCACAGAAAACTTTTGTGACAGACTCCGAACGCAACGGATCCATGGTGAAGGCCGTACGGTCCCAGTCGCATGACGCGCCGAGTTTGCGGAGCTGCTGCAGGATGATGCCGCCGTGATGGCGCGTCCAGTCCCAGGCATGTTCAAGGAACTCCTCGCGGGTCAGATCGGTCTTCTTTATCCCCTCCGCGGCCAGCTTGGCGATCACCTTTGTTTCGGTTGCTATTGACGCATGGTCCGTACCCGGTACCCAGCAGGCGTTCTTGCCCTGCATACGGGCGCGACGCACAAGTATATCCTGGATTGTCTCATTGAGCATATGGCCCATATGAAGCACACCGGTAACGTTTGGGGGAGGTATGACAATAGTGTACGGCTCCCTCGCGTCAGGCTTCGAACTGAAAAGTTTATGCTCCATCCAGTAGGAATACCATTTGTCTTCAACCTCGGCGGGGTTGTATTTTGAGGCTAATTCTTTCATGTAAGGATGTCTGAATATTGATTTTGCCCGCAAAATTACAAAAATTTCGCTGAACTTTATGTAACTTTGCCGTGAAGAATCATCCCGCCATAGGTCTGGGATGAATCCGTTACCCATTTTAATTACATTATGACCATGAACAAATCTATTCTGCCCGTCGCCGCCGCGTCGCTTATGGCCTTGGCCACAGGTTGCGGACAACAGGAAGAAATGATCGAAAAGCCTGATTTCGAGTCCGCCACGGGAATCTTCGACATTGATGCTCTGGAAGCTCTCGGACGAGTGTCTAATCCGCAGGTGTCGCCCGACGGCCAAAAAGTGCTTTACGGGGTCAGCTATGAGAGTGTGGAGCTTAACAAAAGCAACAATGAGCTTTACATAATGAATCTCGATGGCTCCGATGTAAAGAGACTTACCAAGACCGCCCAGTCGGAAGCCGAAGCCGTGTGGATAGACAACGGCAGAAAGATCGCGTTTGTGGCCGCCCATGACGGCAAGCCTCAGCTCTGGGTAATGAATGCCGACGGGACCAACCGTCATGTGGTCAGTCGTCTTGAGAACGGTGTCGGCGGCTTCAAAGTATCTCCTGACGGGAAGAAGGTCGTCATAGTCTCCACGGTCAAGTACAACCGCACCGCCCAGGATGTGTATCCCGACCTGACCAAAGCGACAGGCCGTCTGATCGATGACATGATGTACAAGCATTGGGATGAATGGGTGACAGAGATCCCCCATCCTTTCATCGCCGACTTCGACAATTATCGTCTCACCAATATAAAGGACATAATGGAAGGAGAGCGTTTCGAATCGCCGATGAAACCTTTCGGAGGAATCGAATCTTTCGCATGGTCTCCCGACTCCCGCGAGCTGGTTTATGTCAGCCGTAAGAAAGAAGGGATGGAATATGCCCTCTCGACAAACTCCGATCTTTACTGCTACAACCTCGAATCAGGCGAGACCCGCAACCTGACCGAGGGAATGATGGGCTACGACACCAATCCGGTGTTCTCCCCCGACGGCACAAAGCTCGCATGGCTCTCGATGGAGCATGACGGATATGAGAGCGACAAGAACCGCATTTTTGTCATGAACATGGCCACGGGAGAGAAATCCGATCTGACAGCCGACTGGGATTATACCGTCGACCAGATAGCCTGGTATCCTGACGGCAAGAAACTTTATTTCATAGCCGCATGTCAGGGTGTCACACCTATTTTCTCTATTGACATCGACAGCCGTAAAGTCGATTTCGTGACAGGCAAACAGGACATCTGCGATTACGCCGCCCTCGCGCCCGTCGATGGCAAGACTTTGATAACTATGCGCCACTCGTTCTTGTATCCCAATGAGATTTTCTCGGTGACAGGAAATGTGGCTACCCCTATCACCGAAGTCAACAAAGATATTCTCGGACAGATCGAGGCACCGAAAGTCGACAAGGTGATGGTGCCGACCACAGACGGCAAGGAGATGACCACCTGGGTCATCTATCCCCCGAAATTCGACAAGACAAAGAAATACCCCGCCATCCTTTACTGTCAGGGAGGACCGCAGCAGGCTGTAAGCCAATTCTGGAGCTATCGCTGGAATCTGATGCTGATGGCGTCCAAAGGCTACATCGTAATCGCACCCAACCGCCGCGGACTCCCCGGCTTCGGCACCGAATGGAACGCCCAGATATCCGGAGACTATCCCGGTCAGAACATGCAGGATTACCTTTCGGCCGTCGACTACATGAAGCAGCAGCCCTATGTGGACGGTGATCATATAGGAGCTGTCGGCGCAAGCTATGGCGGATTCTCGGTTTACATGCTCGCCGGCATACATGAGGGACGCTTCGCCGCTTTCATAGCCCATGCCGGAATCTTCAACATGGAGGCTCAATATCTTGAGACAGAAGAGATGTGGTTCGCCAACTGGGACATGGGTGGTGCATTCTGGGACAAAAACAATCCTGTCGCCCAGCGCACATTCGCCAACTCCCCCCACAAATTTGTCGACAAATGGGACACACCCATCCTTGTCACCCACGGCGAATATGACTTCCGCATCCTCTCCTCACAGGGAGAAATGGCCTTCAACGCCGCCCGTCTCCGCGGAGTCCCCGCTGAGATGCTGATCTTCCCCGACGAAAACCACTGGATCCTCAAGCCGCAGAACGCCATCATGTGGCAGCGCGTCTTCTTCCGTTGGCTCGACCGTTGGCTCAAACCCACCGCTGCCGAGGCATCCCAATCCGAAGCCGAGTAAAACCTCGCTTTCCACACATTTTTAGGCTAAGCATGCATAAAAAGGACGAAGAGTCAGTAAATTGACACATCGTCCTTTTACTATCCCCTAATGATTTGCCCCACGAAAATTTGACGGACTCTTCTGTGAACTTTTCGCCTGTCAGGAATGTTAATCTGGCAGATTTGCGAGAGCGAATTTGGCAGTCGCCACAAGTTTGGCACAGTTTTCGCTAATACCATACAGTGAAAATCGATAAAGAATTTTCAAAGACAAAATAAGAAACTAAAAACTACAATATTTCGATCATGAAACTCAAACCACTGGCCGACCGCGTGCTGATTCAGCCCACTCCGGCCGAAGAAACGACTCTTTCAGGCATCATCATTCCCGACTCCGCCAAGGAGAAACCCCTCAAAGGCACTGTCATCGCAGCAGGCAAAGGCACCAAGGATGAGGAGATGGTGCTCAAAGAAGGTGACAAGGTGCTATATGGCAAATATGCCGGTACCGAAATCGAACTCGACGGGGAGAAATACCTGATCATGCGTCAGACCGACGTGTTGGCTGTTTTTGAATAAATCCTCCGGAAGACAACCCAAAGATCATTATTCCAAGCTACTCTGAACCTCTCTCCTAAAAACATACAACAATGGCTAAAGAAATAAAATTCGATATCAAGGCTCGTGAAGAGCTCAAAAAAGGCGTTGACGCTCTGGCCGACGCAGTCAAAGTAACCCTTGGTCCCAAAGGCCGCAATGTCATAATTGAGAAAAAGTATGGTGCTCCCCACATCACAAAGGACGGCGTGACTGTCGCCCGTGAGGTTGAACTGGAAGACGCGTTCCAGAACATGGGAGCACAGTTGGTCAAGGAGGTCGCCTCCAAGACCGGTGACGACGCAGGCGACGGTACAACCACCGCCACCGTGCTCGCCCAGGCTATCATCACCCACGGACTCAAGAATGTGGCCGCAGGGGCTAACCCGATGGATGTAAAGCGCGGTATCGACAAGGCTGTGGCTGCCATCGTAGAAGGGATCAAGGTCCAGGCAGAAGAGGTTGGCGACGATTTCAAGAAAATCGAGGATGTTGCCCGCATCTCGGCAAACAACGACGAGGCAATCGGCCGTCTTATCGCCGAGGCCATGAAGAAGGTCAAGAAAGAGGGTGTCATCACCGTCGACGAGGCTAAAGGAACCGAAACGACAGTTGATATCGTTGAGGGCATGCAGTTCGACCGTGGTTACATCTCCCCCTATTTCGTCACTGATGGAGAAAAGATGGAGTGCGTCATGGAGTCACCATACATTCTTCTCTACGACAAGAAGATCTCCAACCTCAAAGATATGCTCCCCATCCTGGAGGCAACCGCCCAGAGCGGCCGCGGCCTGTTGATCATAGCCGAGGATGTAGACCAGGAAGCACTTGCAACTCTTGTTGTCAACCGTCTGCGCGGCTCACTGAAGGTCTGCGCTGTGAAAGCTCCCGGCTTCGGCGACCGTCGCAAGGAAATGCTTGAAGATATCGCCATCCTTACAGGCGGCGTTGTCGTCAGCGAGGAAAAGGGTATGCGTCTTGATGCCGCCAACCTCGAAGTCCTCGGTAAGGCAGAGAAAGTCACTGTCAACAAAGAGAACACGACTATCGTCAATGGCGCAGGCGACAAAGACAAGATCGCGTCACGCGTGGCTCAGATCAAAGCCCAGATCGAGCAGACAAAGAGCGACTATGACCGCGAGAAACTTCAGGAGCGTCTGGCAAAGCTCGCAGGCGGTGTAGCCGTACTTCATATCGGCGCTCCCTCGGAAGTTGAGATGAAAGAGAAGAAAGACCGTGTCGATGACGCGCTGTCCGCGACCCGCGCGGCAATCGCCGAAGGAATCGTTCCCGGTGGAGGCGTGGCCTATATCCGCGCCATGAAGAACGCCGAAGGCTTGCGTGGCTCAAACGAGGATGAGGATACCGGTATCCACATTGTTCTCCGCGCCATTGAAGAACCCCTCCGTCAGATCGTCTCCAATGCCGGAGTCGAAGGCGCTGTTGTAGTGCAGAAAGTCAAGGAAGGCAACGCCGACTACGGTTACAATGCCCGCACCGATGTCTATGAGAATCTCATGGCAGCCGGTGTCATTGATCCCGCAAAGGTAACTCGTGTGGCACTCGAGAACGCAGCCTCTATCGCCGGAATGTTCCTCACAACCGAGTGTGTCATCGCCGACAAAAAAGAAGAAACTCCCGCCCCCAATCCGGCAGCAATGGGTGGCATGGGAGGAATGGGAGGCATGATGTAACGACGATCTGACCCCCTAATATAATCTGTGAAACAAAACAAATGGGATGGCGACTTGACTGTCGCCATCCCATTTGTTTTATTTCACAGGCTATCAGACAATATCCTACCTGCAAAGAGAAGACACTCTTACTTTACGACATTGTAAGAGAAGTCAAGCAGGAGATTTGTCTGCTGAAGCCGTCTATTCATTTCCTTGGATGTGGCTTCCCAATTGCCGGTGTTTGAGCCTTCGTATCCGAACTCAGGATCATATTTTCCTGACTTGGTTTTACCTGACACTTCAGCATGGATATTAGTGGCCATGTCGTAATACATTCCGTCAGTTACCTCAGGATGATCTGCTTTTGGAGTGGCGGTGACTTTCATAACATATTTTTCAACCACCTGAGCAAGCCTGACCTCGTATTTCTCCTCCCAAGCCTGGGTTATCGTCTTGACAACCACCTCACCGGCAGGGGTGGTGTACTCGACGGAGATATCAAAATAATCCCAATAAGCCTTTCCAAGAGAAACACTGTAGTCAACCGCGACAGTCTCGACCACATCCTGAGTCTCCCCCCCTGGCTTGGGTTCATCCTTGTTGTCATCATCTCCACAGCCTACGAAAGCCACGGACATAGCCAGTCCTACAAGGACTGACATCGCTTTTAAAAGCATCTGTTTCATTTTTGATTTTATTAATTATGATCACGAAGTCATATAAAGATTTTTATCATAAGACTTCTATGGTTAAATTGATTATACCTAAAGAAACTTACTGTCAACCGTCGGCAACACTATAGGCTTTGAACACGAAACAGTGTGATCTCGCTCGCCGCATATACATCCGCATTTACCTGCGGAACTGCGCAGGGTGACATCAAGGGAAAGAGTTACTGAAGGTGCTTGTGCCAAAATAGGGAAAGAGATTATGTAATCCATCCCCACGTTAAGGCTTGAACGTCCCGCAGCGGCTCCTTCGCGCATATTGGTGCCGGCGACACGCACCGGACTGAAGGATGTGCTGGGGTGCCTCAGATCGAATGACCATGAGAGTTTCTGTCCGGGGACACAGTTGTTGATCACCGAAATGTCCTCTTTGGTATAGGATTCCGAAGAGCTGAAGGCCACTCCCCCATGAATTGTGCCTCCCAATCCATTTCCCTGTGAATAGCTTACATCACCGCTTAAATCCCAAGAGAACCCGGAAGTATATGTGGTGGACGTGTTAGTGGTCGCCGGGGAATTGCGATGGATCTGCATCCCTCTTGTATTGCCTCCCGGAATGGTTGTCAATGTCACCTTGTCGCCATACCATTCACATACTTTCGCCATCGTATGAAAACCGTTGGTTGTCACACAAGTCGACCTCACGCCCTTGTAACATTGTGAGAATGAGCCGAGAAATTCCTGATGGACATAATAATAGTAGCGGTCACCGGAAGCCACGTTCCAGACATCGAACTCGACATTGTAGATATTGCTCTGTTCGTCATCGGCATAATTGCCACGATAGTCATCTTTTGTCCGGGAATGGGAGTATCCTCCTTCACAGAGAAACACTTTGTGGGCATTGACCAGCGTCTTAAGGTTGGCAGGCGATTCGGCCCTTGAAAGATTGAGAGTATTCAGTGGTGTATTCGCGTTGATTTCATTCAATATGGATGCCACCCGGTCGGCGATCTCTCCTTGGGAATAATCAGATATGAATTCCCCATTATGGTCCACAGGAGAAACCTTGAAGAAAAGCCCGCTATAACGGCTGTCATTATCAGCCGAATAAAAAGGATTTGAGGATGCAGCAAGTATAAAGATAGAGTTTGGAATACCCTGATTCTCTCCATTAAGGGGATTGTATATTCCCATCTCCTCACAAAACCCACTCAATTGGCCAAAGCTGTCGATATCATCAAGAAGCACGATCATGCCCTCGTCAAGACTTTCCTTGATGACTTTCCGGTCAGACAAAGCGATGTCATTCCCTTTTATGTATAAGTAATCCCCTTTGCCAAGTCGATCATGCTTCCAATCGACACGATTCGTGAAACGCGCCACAAGATTATCATGCAGACATTGGTTGTCTTCGGAATCATCGACAGGATGCATAAGATAAAGTGTGCCACGTATTTTCACATTGTCATTGTCTTTGTCAGGCAATGGTTCCGAATAGGAAATATCATCATCAAGAAGACCATCATCAACAACCTCCTCAATCTTTTCAGTGGTCACATCAAACACATAAGAGTCGGAAAAGTCGGAATCCGGAGTGAAATGATCATCCAAAGCCATCTCTGAGGAACGGCTTTCCGTCTTATAATCAATAATTTCCCCATCACGAAGCAAAGCCAGCTCTATTTTAACGGTATATTTGAGGGTTATACTTCCGTCAAGGACAGCTCCTTCAGGAAATGACGGCACAACAATCGCACCGACTTTTCCGGGGACGGACACATAACGCAAAGACTTACGCCATTCCCGGTTAAGAACCACGGTTTCCTGCAGCCCCTTTTCCCCGTCAAGCAGGAGGTAAACCTCAAAAGGATTGACATGGGACTCGTCTCCCTCGGAATACAAAGTGATAACCATTTCCACAGCATAATCACCTTCATTGCCGGGAAGATCTTTCTCATCCTTACAACCAACAAAAGGAAGCAATATCGCCAATCCCAAGAATGCCGATACTGTCTTTACAAAGATCTTTGCCATAAAAATCAATTGTTTTTTGATTTCCGCAAAGTTCGACATATGTCTGAACTATGACAAATTTCATCATACTGCAGTTGTACTATATCTGTCCGAATCTCCTCTAACATACTCAAAAATAGCGCAAAATTTGTACTTTTTCATGTACTGTTTTTGTCTAAACCCTATTAATCAATGCCTTACATTCATGTAAACATTCTCCATTTTTTGAATATCTGACATTATCCATCTCAAGGATTTCAACTAATTTTGCGTCATGAAGCACTGGTTGATAATTTTAACATGCCTGGCTGCAGGTATAGTCCACGCAACTGCAAATACAACGGAAAGTTGGTCGCCACAAAGTCTGCGCACAATGGTGGTGGACAAACCAGATTCGGTTTTGAAGATACTTGATCGCGCCGAATCGATCCATCCGAAAGAATTGCCCCCGTTCCGGATCGCAATCCTGCGGGGACTTGCCTATAATGAGAAGCGGATGTTCTCCCTGGTGGAACGTTATGCTTTGGAAGCATTGAAAAGTGACTCAATAGCCAACTACCCCAATGAACAGCTGAATGCTCTGACGTTGTTATCAGGCGCACAACGCTATTACGGAGACTATCAGGGTTGTGTCAGTACAGCCACACAAGCTATCGTACTCGCCAGAGAAATTGGAAACAAGCCTGCCGAGCTGAATATCCTGACCACGATGGCGCAGAATTCGTTCGACATAGGGGAAAGAGAACGGGGATATGAATATCTCCGGCAGGTTATTGATTCCGGAAGCAGTTCAAATTCCATACGGGATCTTGCCAATGTATCGGCGGCCTATGGGGTAAAAGTCGTAGAGTTGTATGCCGATGGACGATTCAGGGAGGCGCTGACGGAAGGATTCCGCAGACTTGAACTCATAGATCGAATGGATGAGCTCGGAGGCGCACCCGAGGGCTACACTGATCAACAGAGGGCTTACGCATATGCACGTATCGCATCATCAGCCTACATGGCCGGAGATTCACGCGCGGCTCAGGAAGCTTATGAAAATTTCATGTCAACCGTTTACGGGCAGTCGGTGATCGGCAGGGCATACATAACCGACTACCTCCTTGAATCGGGACAATGGGCAAAAATACTGGAATTCACCGCGCCACTATTTCCTCTCTTTGAACAAGCAGACACCATCAATGATGATTTCCGCAGCTTGCTTGTCTCCAATGCGAAAGCAAAATACGGACTCGGCAATCAAAAAGACGGATATTTGCTGCTCGAACGCGCGTCTGTGATCCAAGACAGCCTGTACTTTCGTGAGAAAAACAGCAAGGCACAGGAACTCGCGACAATCTTTGCCGTCAACGAAAAAGAACTTGAGTTGCAGGCATCAAAGTCTCAGTCGCAACGAAGACAGATGTTACTGATAGCCTCATCGGGAGCCGCCATATTGGTGATGATCATATTGGTGATCTTATGGGCGCAATACCGTAACACACTAAGACGCAACCGCATAGCCGCCCAACAAATCGACGAGTTGACCGCGCAGCGCGAGCGGTTGCTCATGGCTGAAAAAAGCGGGAAAATATGCGTCGACCCGAAGGAGAATGAGTTTCAGCAAATTGAGCGGAAAATAATAGATGAAAGGATTTTCACCAATCCGGACCTCAACAGAGACTCTCTTGCCGAAGCTTGCGGCGTGTCAAGAGCCAAAATAATGCAACTCCTGCAGACAAACACCGGCCTGACACCAAATGATTATATCAACAAATTACGCGTGGAATATTCGATCAATCTGATCAAGCAACATCCTGAATGGACGATCGATGCTATAGCCCAGGAGGCCGGATATGTCAGACGCGCCACATATTACAGCCATTTCAACAAAACTTACGGTATCACCCCGGCTCAATATCGGAAAAACACAAGCACCGAGAACAGCTGATAATTGTCATCAGACCTATCCAAGTTTTTATCACTGACAGATTCACACATCCTCAGACAAGAGCCACGCCGAACAACACCTTTTTTGCAGGGTTCTTCGGCGTGGTCTATTTCATGTCTATAAAGCTCAATCAATCCTTGTGGTTTCGGGTTTTGATCGTCTTCATGGCGAGTTTCGCCCATTCCTTCAACTGACCATCCGTCCAATTCATGGCGTTGTCCGACGTATCGGGAGTCACCATCGAACAGGTTTCCTCTTTATCGGCAATATCCCACATCAACATTGAGAGCTTATGATCATCGGCGAGCTTGACCCATTCATTCCATGAGTCGTAACCGATCGGCCCATCGCCGGTATTTTCCATAGAGCCACATTCAGAGATGATAAGCGGCAGCCCGTTTGAAATAGCCTTAAGAGCTTTCTCACGATATTCATCACCGTGACTTGCGGCATAGAAATGGAGGGAATAGAGCAAGTTGTCGAATTCGAGCGGAGACTCGGAAGCGAGATCAACATCCTGGTCCCACCGGGGAGTGCCGACGATTATCACTGAATTGGGGGCTTTCTCCCGAATCAGAGGAATAAGCTCGTTGGCATAGTCTTTGATTTCCTGCCACTCTACCTCGGTTGGCTCGTTCCATATCTCATAAAGGATGTTAGGTGTGTCGCCATATTTGTCTGTGACAGCACTGAAAAATTTCTTGGCATCGTTGAGCCGATTCTCATGGGAATGCCAGTCGCAGATGACATACATTCCATTGTCAATGGCCGCGTCAATGACAGTATACAGTCTTGACATCGCGTCTGCGGAATCAGCATCATAGCAGTTGACGACATCACCGGAGGTATGCGCTCCGATGGCAGCACGGGTTATGTTTGCCCCCCATTTCTCCTTGAAGGCCATTACCGTCGAATCGTTGTAGAAACGCCCCCAATTGGAATGCCATCCGAGACTTGGGCCGTTCAGCACTACCGTGTCGCCGTCTGCGTCACAAAGATAAAGACCATTCACTACAAGGGGGGCCACCGGGGAAGTGACTGTGTCTTCCGTTTTCCCTATTGTCTCATCGGCGGATTTCTTTCCGCCACAGCTCGCCAAAGAAGCGACGATGGCCGCTCCCATGACAATGGTTGCAAAAGTTTTGTTCACAATGTTGTTTTTGAGTTAGTATATTGTCTAAGTAAGTGGTTTTAAATACGATAAGCCAATCAGCGGTCACTTCTGAACGGCACAAGGGGGAGGAAATCAGCTCCACAGAAGTTGCCGAGCTGGAAGTCATGGAAGCAATAGCGGACATGCACCGGCTTTGCGACATCAGGCGATGACAATATTATATATGCCCTCTGGTCATCAATGCCCACGACCTCTGCCGGATGGAAGATTTTGTCTTCGCCTGCGATCTCAAACCCCTTTATGTCATAATTACGGCATAGTCCGTCGCGATAGGCATGGAAGTCAACGCGGATCCTGTCACCCTGTGGTGTGAGGCTTTTGAAGCGGGGAGAATCAACCGGAAACTGTTTATGGCCATAGGAGCGGTTCAGCGCAAGATTTCCGAGGCGATTCCCGACAGTCTTTTTTTCCGCAGGATGGATATTATGGCGTTCATGAGGCTGCGCCATATCGTTGGTCGCGACCATACCGCTGTTGGGGATCTTAGACACCGCGTCCCACTGCGCCTCGCGCAGATATGGCGAACGATCATTGCCATAATCAAACGGCGCGATCTCGACTGCATAGAAAGGGATTTCCCCTTCCCCGATCATGTCGCGCCAATGACCGACCATTGTAGCCAGACGATCGGCATATGTCTGCCAGGTATCGACATTGGAACAACCCTGATACCATATTATTCCTTTATATGTATAGTCTTTGACCGGCAGGAACATCGCGTTATACATCAAAACCGGCCGCATATAGTGAACCATACTCTCCATGCTGTCCCGGTCAAGACTGATATCAGGATATCCTTTCACTATTTCCTCGGGGAGCCACCCCTCGACAGTCGCTCCTCCATAAGCCGCGCTGACAATGCCGACAGGTACATCCAGCACATCTGACAGCCGCTTGGCAAAATGCCAGCCTACAGCACTGAATTCCGGAGAGGTCTTGGGAGACGGCACAACCCATGAGGCAGCGACTGTATCGACAGGAGTATAACTCTGAGTCAACGGTACTGTGATAAAACGGATGGAACCGGCTCTGCGGGCAGACTCCGCCACTTCATCATATCCGCCGTTTACAGGACACGGTTCATAACCTTTCAATGGCATCTGCATGTTTGACTGCCCCGAAGCCAGCCAGACTTCCCCTACAAGGATATTTTCTATGTTGGCCACATCGCCGTCGACTTTGTCTGTAAAAGAAACGGAATGTTTGTCATAAGAGCCTTTCGGAGTCTGCACCTTCACAGTCCAGCGGCCGTCAGCATCTGCGCGTGCCAAGAAAATCGTATCGCTCCACGACGGTCTGATTTCCACCTCACCGGATGGAGTAGCATCTCCCCATAATCTGGCTTCGGTGTCTTGCTGCAATACCATATTGCTGCCTATCATGGGGTTGAGTTTTATTTTAGCTTCAAAAGCAACGAATGTGACAGCCATCAGTGAAGCTACAAACAGTCTTTTCATGATTCTAAGTTAAGGAATATATGGTAACCAAGAGCCATTCAACAGCTCTTTCAGGCAACCAAATAGCGTTTCAGGGCTTACCGATGCAAAGTAACGGCTTTTTCGCGACATATTCAAAAATAAATTCTATTTTTCCCTTGACATATTCAAAAAAAGCATTACCTTTGCAATCGAAAACGAAATCACGCGGTAATAGCTCAGTTGGTAGAGCATCAGCTTCCCAAGCTGAGGGTCGCGAGTTCGAGCCTCGTTTACCGCTCTATAATGGAATCGCTTAAAATCAACAGATTAATGTGATTTTGGCGATTCTTTTGTTTAGAAATATACTTCATTTATTTATCTCTAAATCATACTCCAATGAAGAAGTCTATTCTTTTCTCGTTCTTGATGGCGATCTTCGCCATAACCATCTCTTCCTGCTCGTCAAGCCAGGACGAACTGAAAAAAGCCTGCGAGGAAGCTACCAAACAGTGCCCGGTTCAAGCTGATTACGGCATGTCGATAGTTTCGATCGATTATGCTGACAACAATGTCGTTTACAACGTCGAGGTAGACGAGGCCATCTACGGGCCCGATGCGATCCAGCAGTTCTCCGGAGCAAAAGAGCAGATGCGTGACGCAATGAAGCAAGCCATCTTGTCAGGCTCTGACAAAGAGATCGCCGCAATGGTGGAAATGTGCCGCAAAGCAAATGCCAATATCGTGTTCAAATACACCGGCAAGCCCTCCGGCAAATCTTTCGACATAGAGATTCCCGCCAGCGAACTCTGATTATTGCAAGATCCGAAAAATCGCGGCCTGTCATCGCAATTGATGACAGGCCGCGATTTTTTTAAGAAATATTTTTTTCATCGGATATACTTTCCTATATTTGCATTGAAGTCATCTAATAAAAGGTTGGTATGGCTTCATTGGTTCATTCATGTAATCTTGCAAGCTATGGATAATCAAATTCATTTCACTCCCGAGAGCTTTGCCAAAGACAGACGGCTGATGGAGCTTCTAAGCCAGAATTTCCCGACCGTCAGCGCAGCTTCCACAGAGATCATCAACCTTGAGGCCATACTCAATCTCCCGAAGGGGACCGAGCATTTCATAGCCGACATTCATGGAGAGCATGAAGCTTTCGACCATATAGTCAGGAATGCATCGGGGAATATCCGCCGCAAAGTCAACGAGATATACTACAACTCTATGCGCGACGAGGAGATCCGCCGTCTGTGCACCCTCATATATTATCCAGAGCGCAAACTTGAGGAGATCAAGGAAACGGAGGAGGAGATGGAGGATTTCTACAACGTCACGTTACACCGTCTGGTGAAGGTCTGCCGGTCGGTTTCCTCCAAATACACCCGGTCGAAAGTAAGAAAGACCCTCCCCAAGGAATTCGCCTATATAATAGAGGAGCTTCTCCATGAGGAGCATGACGACTATGACAAGCAGGCATATTATTCCAGGATCATCGAAACGATCATTTCCACGGGACAGGCAGACTCTTTCATCGTCGCAATCTCAAAAGTAATCCAGAAGCTTAGCATCGACTGGCTCCATATACTCGGAGATGTCTACGACCGAGGTCCGGGAGCACATATAATAATGGACCGCTTGATGACTTACGAACGGTTCGACATGCAATGGGGCAACCATGACGCGCTATGGATCGGAGCCGCCGCCGGGAATGAGTGCTGTATCGCCAATGTCCTCCGCATATCCTTGCGCTACGGCAACATGGCGACCCTCGAGGATGGTTACGGGATCAACCTTGTCCCCCTGGCCACTTTCGCGATGGAGACATACGCGGATGACGATTGCAAGCAGTTCATGCCCAAGCTGCCGGAGGATTACGACATCGATGACAAGACGCGGATGCTGATGGCACGCATGCACAAGGCCATCGCCATCATTCAGTTCAAGCTCGAGGCCGCTCTTATTGACAAGCGGCCTGAATGGGGGATGGAGGAACGCAAACTGCTCCATAAGATGAATCTTCCGCATGCGACAATAGAGCTGAGCGGCACAATCCATCCGTTGCTCGACAACAACTTCCCGACCATAGACCCGGAAGATCCCTACCGTCTGACTCCCGAAGAGGAAAATCTCGTCGCCAAACTGCGCCATTCGTTCCTTGTCAGCGACAAATTGCGCCGTCACGTAGACCTGATGTTCTCCCACGGATGCCTGTACACCATAATCAATTCCAACCTGCTTTTCCATGCCTCTGTCCCGCTTAATCCTGACGGCACTTTGATGGAGGTTGATCTGGAGGGAAAGAAATACAGCGGCCGCGAATTGCTCCACCGTGTCGGAATGACCATGCGCGCCGCGTTCAACGAAGACACACCGGCTGAGCGCAAGGAATTCGCGACGGATTATTACTGGTATCTCTGGTGTGGTCCCTGCTCACCTCTGTTTGACAAAGCGAAAATGACGACATTCGAGCGTTACTTCATCGCCGATAAAGAGACCCACAAAGAGGCCAAAGGGTCGTATTACACACTTCGTGATGATCCAAAGATATGTGACATGATACTCGACGCTTTCGGAGTGGAAGGAGAACACCGCCATATAATAAACGGCCATGTCCCTGTGAAAGTCGGCAAAGGGGAATGCCCGGTCCGTGCCGACGGCCGCCTGCTGGTGATCGACGGAGGTTTCGCCAAAGCCTACCATACAACTACCGGAATCGCCGGATATACCCTTGTATACCATTCACGCGGACTGCAACTCGTCCAGCATGAGCCATTCACCTCGACAGAAGAGGCAATATCCTCGGCAGCCGACATCCTCGGGACCACACAGATCGTTGAACTCTCAAACCACCGTCAACGTGTACGCGACACCGACAAGGGCAATGAACTGCAAGTCCAGATCGACGAATTGTCTCGCTTGCTGTATGCCTACCGTCACGGCATCGTCAAGGAACGGGCCACACGCTGACCGCTATTTCTGATTTTGCAAGTTGCGGAGTATTTGCTAACTTTGTTTGCTGAAAATGGAAAAACAGAGAAACGACAACAGGAAAATGGCCTCAGATCTTGATAAGAAAATGCTTGAAGAGATCGACAAGGCTGCATCCATAGTAAAACGGGGGGGCATAATACTTTACCCCACAGACACCGTCTGGGGGGTAGGATGCGATGCATCAAATCCGGAAGCAGTGAAAAAGGTGTTCGACCTCAAACGCCGCGCCGACCACAAGGCGATGATCGTCCTGGTCGGCTCTGTGGATGATATCTACAGTTACGTTGAGACTGTGCCTGAAATAGCCCGCGATCTTATCGAGTTTTCCGAACGCCCGCTTACGATCGTCTATGACCACGGAACACGCCTTGCCCCGGCTCTCCTTGGCGAAGACGGCAGCGTCGGAATACGTGTCACACGTGAGGCTTTTTCCGCCGGACTCTGCCGCAGACTGCATCGGCCGCTCGTCTCCACTTCGGCCAATGTATCAGGAGAACCGACCCCCGCGTTTTTCCCGGAGATCTCCGAAACGATCCTTTCCGGAGTGGATTATGTCGTGGATTACCGCCGCGATGATCTCCGGCGCAATAGCCCGTCGACTGTCATGCGCCTTTCTGCCGGCGGGGAGTTCAAGATATTAAGACCCTGAACTGATGAACACAGAGAAATGCCAACGTTTGCGTTATGTCGTCGGAGACTATCTGGCGACATCCTTGGCATGGTACCTGTTCAACATCATCCGCTACATCCAGATAATCTCCCCTAAAGAGATCGGCTACCCATCTTTCGGAGCCTACTACTCGGCTGGGCCCGTCATCCTGGGACAGATATTCTTTCCCCTGATGATGATGGGACTTTACTATCTTTCCGGATATTACAACCGCCCCCTTTTCAGGTCACGACTCGACGAACTGCTGACGACTGTATCCACGGCCATCATCGGTTCGGTGATTATTTTTTTCCTCGCGCTGGTCAACGACCCGATCCCCGACAGAGCCAGCAATATCGAACTGCTCTGCATATTGTTCTCTCTCCTGTTTGGAGTAGTATATATCGTCAGGCTGACCATCACACGATATGGGTTAAGAAAGATAAACCAGGGATCACTCGTACGTCCTATGGCCGTAGTGGGCATAAGCCCCGATGCAAAGAGCTTGCGCCACAGAATCGAGTCGACCCCGGGACGCGGCCTCAAGATCGTGGCATATGTCGACCCAAGTGAAGAAGATCCTAAATTCAAAGATTCTTTCGACGGATTGCCTGTCCTTTCCCTTGAAAAACTTTCTGAGGCAAAAAACAATCTCGGTCTGACTGCATTGATCATTCCCGAAGGCACATCGGCAGGAAAGACCGCAGATTTCTCAACAGTGCTCAACCGGTTGTTCCCGCTCGACATTCCGATTCTGGTGTCTCCCACATCGCTCCAGCTCGTCAGCCGGTTACATAAACTCGGCGATATCGCGGGTGAACCACTTATCGATATATGTTCGGCGCGAATGGCAGACTCGACCCGAAATCTAAAACGAGCCGGAGACATCGCCGTATCGTTACTCGCGTTAGTAATTCTCTCCCCGGTATTCCTGATATTGGCGACCCTGATCAGACGGGATTCAAAAGGCCCGGTGTTTTACACACAAGAACGGATAGGTTATCACAAGAAACCCTTCAAAATAATAAAATTCCGGACAATGGTCGCCGATGCCGAGCCATCAGGGCCACGGCTCGCCTCTGACGGTGACAGTCGTATAACCCATCTGGGCCGTCTGTTGAGAAAATACCGTCTGGACGAGCTGCCACAATTCATAAATGTGCTCCGAGGCGAGATGTCTCTGGTCGGCCCGCGTCCCGAACGCGAGTTTTTCATACGCCAGATCCTGAAAAAAGCCCCCTATTATTCTCTCCTCCACCAAGTAAGGCCCGGCATCACATCATGGGGCATGGTCAAACACGGCTACGCTTCCACCATCGATGAAATGGTCGAGCGATCACGTTTCGATCTGATATATCTGGAGAATATCTCCCTGATGGTTGACCTCAAGATCCTCCTCCACACGGTCAACACTGTAATAAAAGGCCGGGGTGTCTGAACCCACTCATCTGAATTTATGCGAGATCCATACTTACCCAACCGACTGCGCAAACCAGTCCATGACCTGTGGCTGAAAATCCTCATAATGCGGGAGAAGTACATCAAGGAAAAGACCCTTGTCATTCTGCTTTCGCTGGTAATCGGGATATTGGCCGGGATCGCGGCGATGACACTAAAATGGCTGATCCATTTCATATCCGGATCTCTGACAGTGTTTGTCAATGTCGACGAGGGGAACTACCTGTACATCATCTATCCATGTATCGGCATCCTGCTCGCGTGCTGGTATGTCAGATACGTGGTGAAAGACAACATATCCCACGGTGTGACCCGTGTCCTCTACTCCATTTCCCAAAACAAGAGCCGCCTGAAACCCCACAACATGTACACCTCCGTGGTAGCCTCCTCAATCACAATCGGCTTCGGCGGATCTGTCGGGGCTGAGGGACCGATCGTCTACACCGGCGCGGCCATCGGCTCAAACCTTGGCCAGGCGTTCCGTCTCTCCCCGCGAGTGCTGATGATCCTTGTCGGCTGCGGGGCCGCGGCAGGGATCGCGGGGATATTCAAGGCACCGATAGCCGGCATGTTGTTCACCCTTGAAGTATTGATGCTCGACCTGACGACAGTTACGGTCATGCCGTTGCTGATCGCGTCGATCACAGCCGCGTCGGTGGCATATATATTCACAGGTTACGACCTTGAATTCTTCTTCGTACAGAGCGAACCGTTCATAATGGAACGACTCCCCTTCTTCATCGCCCTTGGCATCTTCTGCGGACTGGTATCGTTATATTTCACACGGGTGATGAACATGATGGAGAACTTTTTCAAGAAATATCTCCTCAAACAATGGCAACGCACTGTTGTGGGAGGAGCTATCCTCGCATCACTCGTCTTCCTTTTCCCGCCACTCTACGGCGAAGGCTACGGATCGATCAACTCATTGCTCAATGGAGATCCCGGATCGATTGTCGACGGATCTATCTTCTATGGCGATCGAGGTGATGTCTGGTTTATCATCGTATACATCGGCCTTATAATCGCCCTCAAAGGGTTTGCGACTTCGGCCACCAATGGCGGCGGCGGGGTCGGCGGTACATTCGCCCCGTCGCTGTATGTAGGCTGCATGACAGGATTTTTCTTCGCTTTCCTTTTGAACCACCTCGGTTTCGGCATGGAACTCTCCGTGAAGAACTTCGCCCTTATGGGTATGGCCGGAGTGATGTCGGGGGTCATGCATGCTCCCCTGATGGGTATTTTCCTTACCGCCGAGATGACAGGCGGATACGAGCTGTTCCTCCCATTGCTGGTTGTCTCCACGCTATCTTACGGCACAATCAAGATCTTCGAGCCTTACTCGATATACACGATGCGTCTTGCGCGGCGCGGCGAACTGCTGACCCACCACAAAGACAAGGCGGTCTTGACTCTGATGAAGATGAATTCCGTGATCGAGACCGACTTCCTAT
This sequence comes from Prevotellaceae bacterium, assembly GCA_021772015.1. Lineage (GTDB taxonomy): Bacteria > Bacteroidota > Bacteroidia > Bacteroidales > Muribaculaceae > UBA7173. The sequence goes on from JAETNS010000004.1 coordinate 85,097, forward strand.
CTGTCTCACCTGACATGAATCTCCGTCAGATGGTCGACACGATATCGAAGTCAAACCGAAACCTTTTCCCGGTAATAGATCAGGAAAAGCATCTCATAGGGGTAGTGCTACTCGACGATATACGCAACATCATGTTCCGTCCGGATCTTTACAAACGCCTGCATGTCAGCCGCTTCATGACTTCCGCCACCACCAAACTGCGGACAACCGACTCTATGGAACGGGTTATGAAAACATTCGATGACACCGGAGCCTGGAACCTCCCGGTCGTAGATGAAGATGGCCATTATGTCGGTTTCGTTTCCAAATCCAAGATCTTCAACTCATACCGCCGCGTACTGCGCCATTACTCCGAGGACTGATAAATCTGTATTTCAGAATTCACACTTTCTCATCAGCGTATATTCCGGACCAATTTCCCATAGAGAATATACGCTCACATCATATTCATGAGCGCTGGCAGAAACTATAAAATCTGCTGCCTCCTGAAATACAACTCCATAAGCAATGTATATCCGGCCCAATTTGGCAATAAAAAAACCTGAAGTGCCCTCACGGGAACATCAGGATTAAAGCCAAAAGGCAAGATTTGTGATTCTAAAAGAGTTGTCTAAGCAACTTAAGTGTAGAGATTATATCTTACTTACATTCATCTCATCCCAAGCTTAGTCAGCAGGCGGAACCTCTCGGCGGCGATTTCCTGACCTAAAGACAACCGACCTATGTCAAAATTGTCTTAATAAGCCTTGGATGCTTTTCGGAAGCAAAGGTACAAACAATTTTTGATTCTCCAAAACTTTTTGCGGAAATTTTTCTTTATTTCTGCCCAAAAACATATTTTAACGTTTATATCGCCGCTCAATAGCTTACTACAATTCTTCTAATGAAACTATTCACTGAACATTACAGGTTTTCGATAGCCCGATCATTGTTTCACGATTGACCAGATTTTCGATAACAAGTCCGGCGAGAGTCATACCGAAAATAGCAGTGATGTGGCAGAGGGAGCCGTTGACCGCGACTTTATTGAAAGATCTTGCCGGATCATTGTCTGCCGCGACCCCTTTGTTTGACAGCAGTTCGGGAGAGTAGACACAACGGAATTTCCTACGGGGGAACTCGCCGGATTTCCTGAACCTGCGCCGCAAAGCCGCCGCGAGCGGGCAACCCTCGACTTTCCAGAATTCCGCCACGGATATTTTGGTCGGGTCAAGTTTCAACGCCGCCCCCATCGAGGAGAAAAAGACAGGGTTCCCGGCAGCAGTCGCATTGCGGATCAACAATGCTTTTGCCGAGAGTGAATCAATCGCGTCTATGATGAAATCGTATTCCTCCAGATCAAAACAGTCTGCCGTATCGGCGTTATATTCCATCTCAAATGCCTTGACATCGATATGCGGAGCGACAGAGAGAAGCAGATCTCTCATCGCGTCTACTTTTACTTTGCCAATGGTATCTCTGTCAGCTTCAGCCTGACGGTTGATGTTAGTAGGAGAAACGCGGTCAGCATCGACAATGGTCATGTGCCCGACCCCGCTACGGGCCAACGCCTCTGCAGTCCAGCTGCCGACACCGCCGACACCGAATATTATCACTCGCGTATCGGCAAGAACCGACATGACATCCCGGCCAAGAAGGCGTTCAGACCTGTTGAAAACCAACGATGATTCAAATTCATTCATAATCAACTGCAGAAGTTTCCATCAAACGCAGACCCTTTTTCGGGATGCGCAGCCTGCTACGGCCCTGACAAAGTTACGAAAAGTTTTCCATCCCATTGGGAGGGATGTCAGGAAAAATTAGTAACTTTGCAAACGGTTTTCAACACATTATCGACTTACCGACTTATGCGCAGTCCACGCAAAGCATATCTGCTTCTTGAAGACGGAACCCTTTTCGAGGGTAAGTCTTTCGGTCATGAAGCTCCCGCAGCAGGGGAAGTGGTGTTCAACACCGCCATGACCGGCTATCCAGAAAGTCTGACCGACCCCTCATATGAGGGGCAAATTCTCGTCACCACTTATCCTATTTTAGGTAATTACGGCGTCCCCCCCGAAAGGGAGAAGGACGCCGTCAGTGAATTTCTCGAAAGCTCGAAAATCCATTGCCGAGGCATCATCGCCCAGGATTACAGCTGGGAGCCCAGCCATTGGCTTTCGACACGTTCGCTTGACCAATGGCTCCGCGACGAAAAGATCCCCGGCATATACGGCATCGACACCCGCGCATTGACAAAGCACCTGCGCGAGAAAGGATCAATGCTCGGAAAGATTTATTTCGAGCGTCCCGACGAGGTGGAATTCTCCGACCCGAATGTAGAAAACCTGATTGCCAAAGTCAGCTGCAAAGAGGTCGAGATTCATGGCCAAGGAGAGAAAACCGTGGTGCTCGTCGATTGCGGCACAAAATACAACATCATCCGTTGCCTGACCAGACGTGGAGTGAAAGTGATCCTCGTTCCATGGAACTATGATTTCAACACCATACCATACAACGGCCTGTTCATATCGAATGGTCCCGGCAACCCCGATTTCGCGGAAGAGACAGTGGCCAACATACGCAAAGCGATGACCATCGGCAAACCGATATGCGGCATCTGTATGGGAAACCAACTCCTAGCAAAAGCCGCCGGGGCCAAGACATACAAGCTAAAGTACGGCCACAGAAGCCATAACCAGCCGGTACGCCTCGAAGGGACAAACACCTGCTATGTGACATCCCAGAATCATGGCTACGCTGTCGACCAATCCACATTGCCCGATGAATGGGAACCGATGTTCACCAACATGAACGATGGCACCAACGAAGGTATCCGTCATAAGGAAAAACCGTTCTTCTCGGCTCAGTTCCATCCGGAGGCCTCTTCCGGACCGCGCGACACGGAGTTCATCTTCGACAAGTTCATCGAAATGCTCTGAAAACAATCCCGTCCCACATCACACCCAAACCAATGATGAATCCCCATCAGTCCAATATAAAGAAAGTTCTCCTCCTCGGCTCCGGCGCGTTGAAAATCGGCGAGGCCGGCGAATTCGACTATTCAGGCTCCCAGGCTTTAAAAGCCATGAAAGAGGAGGGCATCACGACGGTGCTCATCAACCCCAACATCGCCACCGTCCAGACTTCAGAGGGCTTTGCCGACAAAATATATTTCCTCCCCGTCACCCCATATTTCGTGGAGAGGGTGATAGAAAAAGAACGTCCTGACGGCATACTCCTTAGTTTCGGCGGCCAGACCGCGCTGAACTGCGGCGTGGAGCTGTATGATTCCGGCGTTCTGGAAAAATATGGTGTGGAAGTGCTCGGTACCCCCGTCCAAGCCATCAAAGACACTGAGGACCGTGAACTTTTCGTCAAAAAACTCGACGAAATAGAGGTCAAGACCATAAAGAGCCAGGCAGTGGAGACCACAAACGCAGCCCTCGCGGCTGCCGAAAAGCTTGGCTACCCCGTTATTGTCAGAGCCGCGTATGCCCTCGGTGGACTCGGGAGCGGCTTCTGCGACAATCCTGAACAGCTCGTGGCCCTGACCGAGAAAGCATTCTCTTTTTCTCCTCAGGTACTCGTGGAAAAATCACTGAAGGGGTGGAAAGAGGTAGAGTATGAGGTAGTACGCGACCGTTTCGACAACTGTATAACCGTCTGCAACATGGAGAACTTCGATCCGCTTGGTATCCATACCGGGGAATCGATCGTAGTCGCTCCGTCACAGACACTGTCTAACGACGATTACCATTACCTGCGTCAGCTCGCCATCAAGATCATACGACATGTCGGTATCGTCGGGGAATGTAACGTCCAGTATGCCTATGATCCCGATTCGATGGACTATCGCGTGATCGAAGTCAATGCGCGTCTCAGCCGTTCATCTGCCCTCGCATCGAAAGCCACCGGCTATCCTCTGGCATTCGTAGCCGCCAAGCTCGGACTCGGTTATGGCCTGTTTGATCTTAAAAACTCCGTTACCCGCGAGACTTCGGCATTCTTCGAGCCAGCCCTTGACTATATAGTCTGCAAGATACCAAGATGGGACCTTGGAAAATTCCACGGTGTACGCCGTGAGATCGGCTCTTCAATGAAGTCTGTAGGAGAAGTCATGGCGATCGGCCGCACATTCGAGGAGGTCATACAGAAGGGACTACGAATGATCGGTCAGGGAATGCACGGCTTCGTCGAGAACCGCGAACTGAAGATCGACGATATAGACCAGGCTCTCTCCGAACCTACCGACAAGCGCATCTTTGTTGTCGCCAAGGCATTCCAGGAGGGTTATACTGTCGACCGCATCCATGAGTTGACCAAGATCGACCGGTGGTTTCTTGAAAAACTCCATAATATCATTGTTACAGACAATGAGCTGAAGACTTTTGATGAAATCGAGAAACTGCCCGGAGGACTCCTTCGTACAGCCAAAGAGCAGGGATTCAGCGACTTCCAGATCGCACGTGCCGTCAAGAAGGAATCACTCGACGTGACGGGAACAGACAACCAGAGAGTAAGGAAGATACGAAAGGATTTCGGCATTGTCCCGGTCGTGAAACAGATCGACACCCTTGCCGCAGAGTATCCGGCCCAGACCAACTACCTGTATCTGACCTACAACGGATCGACAAACGATGTCAACTATCTCGGCGACAAACGTTCGGTAGTGGTCCTTGGATCGGGAGCATACCGAATCGGCAGTTCGGTCGAATTCGACTGGTGCTCGGTCAACGCGCTGATGACAGTAAAAAAGCAAGGATGGAGGTCGGTCATGATCAACTACAATCCGGAAACAGTGTCGACCGACTACGACATGTGTGACCGCCTCTACTTCGACGAGCTCACATTCGAGCGCGTTATGGATATCCTCGAACTTGAATCGCCTCACGGAGTTATCCTCTCTGTCGGTGGCCAGATACCCAACAATCTCGCCACCCGTCTTGATGACGAGGGGGTAAATATCCTCGGTACCCGCGCTTCCTCGATCGACAACGCCGAAGACCGCCACAAGTTCTCGGCTATGCTCGACCGTATCGGAGTAGACCAGCCCCGCTGGCGCGAGCTGACAAGTTTCGCCGACATAGACGAGTTCATAAAAGAGGTCGGATTCCCGGTGCTTGTACGTCCGAGCTATGTGCTTTCAGGAGCGGCCATGAATGTATGTTCCAACGAAGATGAGCTTCATCGTTTCCTGAGACTTGCGGCCAACGTCTCCAAACTGCATCCTGTGGTGGTCTCGGAATTCATCCAGAATGCGAAGGAAATAGAGATGGATGCCGTCGCCCAGAACGGAGAAATCAAAGCATACGCCATATCCGAACATATCGAATATGCCGGAGTGCATTCAGGGGACGCAACCATACAGTTCCCGCCACAGAAGCTGTATGTGGAGACAATGCGCCGCATCAAGAAGATCTCAACAAAGATCGCCAAGGCGCTCGACATATCAGGCCCCTTCAACATCCAGTTCCTGGCCAAGAACAATGATATCAAGGTGATCGAGTGTAATCTCCGCGCATCGCGAAGCTTCCCGTTCGTTTCGAAAGTCATAAAGCTGAATTTCATAGACCTGGCCACAAAAGTGATGCTTGGCCTGCCTGTGGAAAAGCCCAACAAGAGCCTCTTTGACCTCGACTATGTCGGGATCAAGGCATCGCAGTTCAGCTTCTCACGCCTGCAAGGGGCAGACCCGGTGCTCGGTGTCGACATGGCTTCAACAGGCGAAGTGGGCTGTATCGGCGACGACACATCCGAGGCGATTCTAAAAGCCATGCTTTCCGTAGGGTACAAGATTCCTCGTAAGACAGTGCTGCTTTCAACGGGGACACCAAGGCAGAAAGCCGACATGCTGGATGCCGCCCACCGGCTCCACAACCACGGTTTCACCATCTACGCTACTGAGGGCACTTGCCGCTTCCTCAACGAGAACGGTATACCCGCGATACGCGCGTATTGGCCGACACAGCCGGAAAGCAAACCGCAGGTGCTGCAACTTCTCCATGACAAGAAGATAGACCTTGTGGTCAACCTGCCCAAGAACCTTTCTTCTGCGGAACTTTCCAACGGTTACAAGGTAAGACGTGCCGCCATCGACCTCAACATCCCCCTGTTGACCAATGCCCGTCTGGCCTCGGCATTCATTGACGCGTTCACGACCCTCTCCCCTGCCGATATCCAGATAAAATCATGGGACGAATATAAATGATCCCACCCGATACTTTATGACAAGCAGGCAACCATGGGATTTATCCTTGGTTGCCTGCTTGCATTAATAATCGATGACCGCTAACTCCGGAGCCTATACGGAGCCTGTTCAATCATGGATATTATAAAATTTCGCGAATACTGCCTTTCACTCGGCGACGTTGCCGAAAAGACCCCGTTTGGAAAGTTCAATGCCAGATATGACTCCATTCTGGTATTCTATGTCTGCGGCCATATGTTTTGCTTCATCGACATCGATAATTTCTCATATGTCGATCTCAAGGCGGATCCGGATGTCATATCAGAGTTAAAACTGACAAGAACCGCTGTCACAGACCCAATAAACGGAAGTCTGAGACATTGGATCAAGATTGACCTCAACGGAGATCTATCCGACCGGCAGATCCTCGATCTTGTAAAAGATGCATATCTTCTGGTAAAAGAGAAATACACCCCGAAAAGACAGAGGTCATTCAAATAGATGGGCGTAACGGGCAAGCAACGCATTGAAATGGGAATCATTGCGGATCGGGGCGAGGGAAACCCGTCCTGTATCTGCTACAGAAATCTCATAAAGGTTACCATATCCGAGCTGTAACGACTTCTCAAGCGTCTTTATGGCCCGTTCGGTCAAAGATGATTTCTCAGATGAAGAGAGGGCAGAGTCAGCTGAAGCCTGCGCGTATAGACATGCCACCATGAAATTCAGGTAGCCGTCCGTGTCTCTGTAGTCACGTAGAAGATCCTCCGCCCATTTCACAGCACCCTCGCGATCGCCTGAGAAAAGCAACGCGAAGCCTCTGTAAGACTGGATCGCGGCAAGTGCCGGGATTTTTCCATCCGAAGTACCGGCTCCCGGCATATCCGAACCGGGATTCTCGCCGGCAGTCATCGACACCACCCGGTTGTAGAGTGTCAAGGCGTTGGCAGGTTCCTTAAGGCCCTCGGCAACGACCCATGCGCGATAAATATAGTTACGCATCACCTCCGGCTGATCAATGACCATAGAGGCGAAAATCTCATTGGCTTTGTCATACCGGGCAGACGCAAAATCGACAAGAGCCTCAAGTTCATGGGCATTGACGGATGAATATCCTCTGGAAGAAGCATCCTGCAAAGCTTTCATCGCGTCTTCATTTTTCCCCTGGGCATATAATATACGGGCTTTCGTAGCATAGAATTCCCCGTTTTTCCCTCCATCCATGGAGATAGCGAAATCAACGTCGTCAAGAGCCTTAGGATATTTGCAAAGAGCAAGTTCACACTGGGCTATAGAGTTGTACAGCCCCGCATACTCATACATCTTCTGGTCGATAAGTTTCCTGTAATCAGCCAATGCGGCAGCATAATGGTCATGAGCCTGCGCTATGAAACCACGTATGTAATAGAGCATTCCCTGTTGGGGCGCATAGGATATCGAGGTGCTAAGGCCGCTGATTACAGCGGGATAGTCGACATTGGCGATGTCGATCAACTCCTGGAAAGCACGAGTATTGTTATCGATGGAGATCGCCATCAACAGGTCCTCGACCGCTCCGGTATTGTTTCCCTGCATGCGGCGCACAGAAGCGCGACGGATATATATGTCACTGTCAGCCGACATCATCTGTACGGCTCCATCCATGTATTCCGACGCGAGGGCCAGATTGTTTTCCTTGACAGCGACTCTGGCCAGACCGGTAAGGGCCTCCACGCTACGCGGATTGGTCGAGCGCAGACGCGTGTAATCAGATTTGGCCGCAGCGTAATCGCCAAGTTCATATTCCTCGTTGGCCTTCTGATATAGAGCCATGAATGACGCGGGATCAAGTTTCAACGCTTCCGAAAAGTCAGACAGAGCCTTCTGGTGATTGTTGAGCATCTGATAAATGTCAGCCCGGAGCATGTAAGCCTGGAAGCGGAGGTCACGGTTGTTGACAGGAGCATATTCCAATGTTTTGTCTACATCGGCCAGCGCACGCAGATATTGGTTGAACTTATAGTACTCGTTGGCCCTGCGAAAATATATCTCCGCGTCCCGGGGATTGGCCTCAAGTTCCTTGGCATAGACATCAAGCATCGCTTGTGTCATAGGATTGTCGATCGACTTCTGCTGGGCCGAGAGTCCCATCGACGCTATGGAAGCAGCCACGACTGTAGCTGTAAGCAATTTCTTCATTATGAAAATATTCTGAATTGGAAGAATTATCAAGTATGATAAGTCTGAATAGCCTTAGGATTTCCAGACATTATTTATCAATCTCGTTTACCGCCATCCGCAATACCGTAAGTTTTTCCAGAAGTTCGGGCAGCAAATCAAGGCGTAGCATGTTGGCCCCGTCGCTTTTGGCGACAGACGGGTCCTGATGGGTCTCGATGAATATCCCGTCACAACCTGCAGCGATTCCGGCCCGCGCCACTGTCTCGATCATGTCGGGACGCCCTCCTGTCACTCCGGCCGTCTGGTTGGGCTGCTGCAACGAATGAGTGACATCGAGGATCACAGGACAGCCCATTCGTTTCATCTCCGGGATGCCTCGGTAGTCCACTATCAGGTCCTGATAGCCGAATGTCGTGCCTCGTTCGGTGACAGCGACATATGGATTCCCTGCATCGCGCACCTTGTTTATGGCATGCTCCATCGCTCCGGGGGAAAGAAACTGCCCTTTCTTTATATTGACCATCTTTACGGTCTTGGCTGCGGCCACGAGCAGGGTAGTCTGCCTGCACAGGAAAGCCGGAATCTGGAGCATATCGACATATTCCGCCGCCATCTCCGCCTCCGGTTCTGTATGGATGTCAGTGACAGTAGGGATCCCGAACGTCTCCCCTACTTTCCGTAAGATCTTAAGAGCTTCCAGATCACCAATCCCCGTGAAAGAATCAATCCTGGAACGATTGGCTTTACGATAGCTCCCTTTGAAGACATAAGGGATGTCAAGACGCGAAGTCACCTCGACTACCTTCTCGGCTATTTCGAGAGCCATTTTCTCCCCCTCTATCACACACGGACCGGCAAGCAGGAAGAAATTTCCTGTCGGCGAGGAGGTCAGATATCCGGGGAGCGGCATTTTCTTATTATATGTCATTGTCATTGTTTTTTCAGTTGTCCTACTATATGGAATGTTTCCAAGGCTGTCAAGGCCGCCGTTTCGGTCCGCAGACGCGCCTCTCCGAGCGATACGGGGACAAATCCGGCATCAAGAGCCATTCTTATTTCCTCTGCGGAAAAATCCCCTTCCGGCCCGATAAGGATAACAGTATCCTCTCCGGGATGATATTCCCGCGACAGCAGACGACGCTCACCGTCATCCACACAATGGGCGATGAACTTTCCCGGAAATCCTTTATATTTATCTATGAACCGGGCAAAGGGAGTCATTTCCCCGATTTCCGGCAATGTGGCTTTCAGGCTCTGTTTCATGGCAGAGACCGCAGTTTTCTCAAGACGTTCCCTCTTGATCTCTTTCCTTTCGGAAAAACGGCAAAGCAAGGGGAAAAAGCCATCCATCCCTACTTCCGTCCCTTTCTCGACAAGCCACTCCATACGGTCCATGTTTTTTGTCGGAGCGACACCGACAACGAGTTTTCCTTCCCAATAAAAGGGGCAATCCCGTCGTTCGACAATCTCGATCATTGCCCGTTTGGGATGGGCATCGACAAGCCTGACCGTATAAAGGCCACCGCGCCCATCTACGACCTCCAGAAGATCTCCCGGCTGATGACGCAGCACTCTTACACAATGGCCCGATTCCATCTCCGGCATCACGGGATTCTGCTCTATGTCGGGACAATAAAACCTTATCATATATCAAAAGGCACCGATCAGATCATTTTGTCATCAACAAAACCATCAGGTAGCGAGTCTTCATCGGCAGCTTTCGCCAATGAAACACCAGCTTTTTTATCCGGATTCTTGAATACGAGGAAGAAGAGGACTGCGACAACCAAGGCATATCCTGCAAAGATCAACCACGTAGTGTCCCAATCACCGACCAATACTCCGTTTTCCCAATGGCAATAATGGTTCACGACAGCTCCGGCTGACAATGTGCCGATCGTCGCGCCGAGACCATTGGTCATCAACATGAACAACCCTTGGGCGGAAGCCTTGTTTGAAGGATCACATTCATTGTCGACATACAGACCTCCTGAAACATTGAAGAAATCGAAAGCCACGCCGTAGACTATACATGACAGGAAGAAAAGTATAACCCCGGGGAAGGTCGGACTTCCGATCCCGAACAGGCCGAACCTTAGAACCCATGCCGTCATGGCCATCAGCATCACAGTCTTTATACCGAATCTTTTAAGGAAAAATGGGATAAGCAGTATACAGAGAGCCTCGCTGACCTGCGACACCGAGACAAGCATCGTGGCATTGTTGGCGGCAAAACTGTTGGCGATTTCCGCTATCTGGCTGCTCTTGAAACTCGTCAGGAACGGTCCGGCGAAACCGTTTGTCACCTGCAGCGACATTCCAAGCAACATCGAGAAGATGAAGAACAATGCCATCTTGCGCTGCTTGAAAAGCTTGAACGCGCTAAGTCCGAGCTGCTCCGACAGTGTCTGTTTCGGCTTGCTGACAAGTTTGCATTGAGGCAAGGTAAAACAATACGCGAAAAGCAACAGACTAAGGACACCTGACACAAGAAACTGCATGTAGGTATACTGGAACTTGTAATCATTCTGGGCGAACGTGAATCCGAAAGAGCCATCCTCCCAAGTGGCGCAGTTGACAAACCACATGGTCACGATGAATCCCACAGTACCAAGGACTCTGATCGGTGGAAAATCCTTGACAGTATCTAACTTATGATCCTTCAGGATGGTGAACGCGGTGGTGTTTGACAACGCAAGCGTCGGCATGTAGAACGCCACGCTGATCGTATAGACAGCTATGAACAACGTCTTGTCGGGCATCTCGCTCTGTATCCCGAGCCAGCACAGCAATACCATTGCCAACCCCGCGACAAGATGACACAGGCCGAGAAGTCTCTGCGGCTGGATGAATTTGTCCGCCACGATTCCCATCAAAGTAGGCATGAATATCGATACTATGCCCTGGATGGCATAAAACCAGGAGATCTCCTCTCCCATCCCGGCGCGTCCGAGATAATTTCCCATACAGGTGAGATAAGCTCCCCAAACGGCGAACTCAAGGAAATTGAGCACCGAGAGCCTGACTTTGATGTTTCCCATCATATTGTCCAAGGATTTGTGGTTCAGATTTTGACAAGTGACAGGCGCTTTTTGCCTGTTACGTTGGCAAAAGTAGTGATTTTTTTTGGTGTATGGATAAAACGACTGTCAAATTTGTCAATATTTTGTTAACTTTGCGCAATTTCATTTTGCTAAAGAGATGTCACCCCAATCCCGTCCATATACATTTGACCGTGTTGTCAGGTTGCTTATCGGCTGCGCCATATTCGCGTTTGTAATATGGTTGCTTGATTTGCTGAAAGATGTTTTGCTGCCCTTCTGTGTGGCATGTCTTATCGCATACCTTTTCGAACCCTTCGTCCAGTTCAACCGCTCGCTTCTCAGGCTGAAAGGAAGGATAACCGCCATATTCGTGACCCTGTTCGAGGCCATTGTCTTTTTCGGGATACTCGCCTATTTCTGTGTGCCGTCCATCATAAGGGAAATGCACCAGATGGCCGACCTGCTGCGCAATTATGCCACCTCCGATGTCTCGATCCAGTACCTTCCTCCTGAAATCCACGACATACTCCGCAGCAACATCGACTTCGAGGAACTGGCCCACACATTGATGCAGCAAGACATACGTAGCATCATCGACAAAGGCATGACCGTGATCCACGGCGGAGTCCATGTCATTCTCGGAGTGGTCGCATGGCTGATAGTATTTCTTTATGTCATATTCATAATGCTCGATTATGACCGGCTGATGAGAGGATTCAAGCTGCTGGTTCCACCCCGCTTCCGCCCTATCGCCTACAAGATAGGCAATGACATCAAAAACTCCATGAACCATTATTTCAGGGGACAAGCACTGATAGCCTGTGTCGTAGCCGTCATCTATTGCGTCGGCTTTTCCGTCTGCGGGCTACCCTTGGCGATCGTCCTCGGCTTGGGAACGGCTGTGCTTTTTATGATCCCATATTGCCAATACCTGTCGATCATCCCCGTAACACTGCTTTGTCTGGTCGACTCCGCCAACAGCGGGGTGCATTTCTGGACGCAATGGTGGGAATGCATGGCTGTGTTCCTGCTGGTGCAGATCATCGCCGACCTTATCCTTACACCGCGTATCATGGGTAAAGCTATGGGGCTGAATCCCGCCATCATCCTGCTTAGCCTTTCGATATGGGGATCTCTTTTCGGCCTGATAGGAATGATCATCGCTCTGCCCCTGACCACTCTTCTGCTCTCTTATTACGAACAGTATGTCATAATGCGCAATGATGACGAACCTCCGGCCCAGCGGATGCAGGAGGTTCAGGAGATAAAAGACATGTCGGAGATGCCATTCGATGACGGGGCGAACTGACTCCTGACTTTTTAATGTGATTTTAATGGAAATATGTTGTACAGCTATTGTACGGGCAGGATTGATTATGTAATTTTGCAACAGTTTTTAACGGTAGTATTAAAAACTTCAAAAGCCGGATCTACATAGTCAAATCTATAAACAATCATAATCCATTATTTCACAACGCAATGAGAAAACTACTTTCAACATTGATCGCGCTGTGGCTGGCCAACATCGTGGCTTTCGCCGCACCCGGCGCGTTTACGTCAGTGGGTATTGTCGTCGATGAAACAAACGAGCCGGTGACCGGCGCTACGATCTCCGCTACCGGAGGGAAAGCCCTCGGAGTCACCGACATCGACGGCAAGTTCAAAGTACAGGTTCCTGGTGGCACCAAAGACCTGACGGTATCGTTTATCGGCTACAAGCCCCTGACCGTTCCGGCCAAGGCCAATGTCGGCACAATCTTGATGGAGGTTGAGTCGCAGATGCTGGCCGACGTTGTCGTGACTCAGTCTCTGGCCCGCACCCGCGAGACACCTGTGGCCCTCTCACAGATCAACGCCGCCGAGATCGACTTCAAACTCGGAAACCAGGAGTTTCCGGAAGTATTGAAGACCACCCCCGGCGTATGGACGACAAAGGAAGGTGGTGGTTTTGGAGATGCCAAGACCAACATGCGCGGTTTCAAGAGCGAGAATGTAGCCGTGGTGATCAACGGTATTCCCATCAACGACATGGAATGGGGAGGCGTTTACTGGAGCAACTGGGCCGGACTTAGCGACGTGGCCTCATCCATCCAGACCCAGCGTGGTCTCGGAGCCGGCCTCCTATCGGCACCCTCCGTCGGTGGTACAATCAACATCACCACACAGAGCCTCGATGCCAAGAAGGGCGGTTCGGTTTGGTACGGCATGGGCAATGACGGCATGAACCAGATCGGTATCAAGCTTTCGACCGGTGTCATGAAAAACGGCTGGGCCGTGACAATCCTCGGCTCACGCAGATGGAGCGATGACAACTATGTACAAGGCACATGGTACAACTCGTACAATTACTTCATCAATGTGTCGAAGCGTATCAACGACGCTCATCAGCTGTCGTTCACCGCATTTGGCGCACCCCAGACCCACGCGCAGCGTTCCTCTTACGATGGTTTGACCATCGAGGGATGGGCTACCACCGCGAAACAATATATGGATGGCGAAAGCCAGTATCGCTACAATCCCTCCTTCGGTTATCTGCTCAACGGCAAGAAATCAACCGGAGCGAATTACAACCACTACCACAAGCCGCAACTGTCGTTGAACCACATCTGGGAGATCAACGACAAGTCGTCACTGACAACTGTGCTTTACGCCTCGTTTGCCAACGGCGGCGGCTACAAAGGGATGGGACGCTCTGTAAGCTACAACGGCACCACTCTCAGCGGCGATTCATGGTATGGATGCACCGACGGGAAACTTAATACTGTTTTCCGCAACCCTGACGGCACTTTCGCCTATGACCAGATCCAGCTGATGAACATGAACTCAGAGACAGGTTCGAACATGGTATTGGCCGACAATGTCAACTCCCACAACTGGTACGGACTTGTATCAACCTACAAACACTCCTTGCTTGACAACAAGCTCAATCTGACCGCTGGTCTTGACATGCGCTATTACAAGGCATTCCATAAAGCAACGATCGTAGACCTCTTCGATGGTGAATATTACATTGATGACTACTACCGTTCACGAGTACAACCGGCCAACTCGGAAATATTCAACAAGAACAACACAGCCTGGGTCAACCAGAAACTCGGCGTGGGAGATGTCGTGTACCGCAACTTCGACGGAGTGACCCACAATGAAGGAATCTTCCTACAAGGTGAATACTCGATGCTCGACAAGGCGTTGAACATCGTCCTTTCCGGATCGCTCAACAATACAGGCTATCAGCGCATCGAACATTTCTACGCTGACGAGGCCCACTCCAAGAGTCCTTGGAAAAACTTCATGGGCGGATCAGTGAAACTTGGATCCAACTACAACATCGACCGTCACAACAACGCGTTCTTCAACGTAGGCTACATCAGCCGCGTGCCTTTCTTCAGCAGCGGTGTTTTCCTGTCCAATCAGAACTCTAACCAGGTCAACCCAAATCCGAGAAACGAGAAGATCATCTCTTTCGAAATCGGATATGGATACCACTCCCCCGTTTTCAGTGTGGATGTCAACGGATATTTCACCAAGTGGAAAGACAAGACAACTTCACGCTCCGTCCAGATGCTCGGCGAAATGAGTGGCCAATACGGTTCATTCAACATGCAGGGTGTAAATGCCCGGCATATGGGTGTCGAGATCGCGGCCACATATCAGCCCACCACATGGTTCACCCTCGAGGGAATGCTCTCATTGGGTGATTACATCTGGGATTCCAATCCTACCGGCTATTTCTATGGCCCCGGCGGTTTCGCGATCTCCTCACTCAACGGCACCCCCGCGTCGGGTATCATGGCAGCTGACCACCTGTCGGCAAAACTCAACCAGAAAGGGGTGAAAGTCGGCGGCTCAGCCATGACGACAGGAGCCATATCGGCTACTTTCCGCCCGTTCAAGGGATGGCGCATAGGGGCAGACTGGACTTTCCACGCCCGCAACTATTCCGACTATCAGGTGACAGCCTCCAACTTCAACCCCGGGACCGACCTCAACGTTCCCGATCCCTGGAGAATTCCCTGGGGCAACCAGCTTGATCTTTCGGCAAGTTACAGCTTTGAGATCGGTGGTATCAATGCCCGTCTTAGCGGAAATATCTATAACCTCTGTGACTACCACTATGTAACTACAGCTTGGAACAAGACCGAGGAACCGGGCGCATGGGACAATGTCTTCCGCGTGTTCTATTCATTCGGACGCACCTACTCGCTGAAGCTCCGTCTTAACTTCTAAACCTAAGAATAGAGATGAAAAAAACTATATATCTTCCGCTGCTTGCCATCGGAGCGATGGCCGCGCTGACCGGATGCGACGAAAACGCCTGGAATGACCATCTCGACGGGTTCGATGCCACATTCAATCCCACGGAGGTAAAGAATATCGAATATACCCTGACTGACGCAGACTACGCGGCGATCGCCTCCAACAAGGAGAACAAGGCCATTGCGGAGAAGAACGACGTTGCGCAGGCATTGGCCGCGCTGTCGGGCAACAAATATTTCACCGACAAGATCACAGCCGCCGAGTATGTCCCGGCTTTCCTGGCTTCGACATCCCCATATATGGTCTATACCGACGGATCGTCGATAAGGCTGACTTATAATGTATCCACAGGGCTTCCTGAAGAGGTCACAGAGTCGGCAGGAGCGTTGAACCTGTCGGTTGGCGAGGAATTCTATAAGAACAATGTCTGGGAAAGCGACGAGAACTTCATCATTGGCTTCGCCCCTGAAAAGCCCGCGTCGCGCTATCTTCCCGCCGCCATCAAGGAACTTGTCGGCCAGGATGCCCAGGAGGGACAATACGCCATAATATCCTATTATGAGGCAACTCAGAACCCCATCTTCGGCAATGTCGGAGGTGGAGACGAGCCTGCAGGATTCACAATGTCTGATGTCCTTGGTGACATAGCTCCCGGCGACGGAGTGTCAATCGACGGTGTCGTAGGCGGTGCCTGCGGTTCGGGGTTCGTGTTGACCGATCTCGGAGGTACAATATTCGTCTACATGGGAAGCGTATATGATCCGGCCACATACCCGGTCGGCTCGCAGCTACATCTTGAAGGGGAAGCCACATCCTATAAAGACAATCTCCAGATAGCAATGGGGGCGACGATCGACAAGGTCGGCACTCAGGAATACTCATTCCCCTCCCCGGTTGTCTTTGACGGAGCCGCCCTCGACGCAGCCCTGACACGCCCCGCCAACCAACTCGCCGTCTACGGGACGATAACGGGAGATGTGGCTGTATCAGGCAATAACATCAACATCGTGGTTGCCGGAGCCGAGACAGCCAAAGGCTCCATATACTATGCAACTGATGCCCAGAAGGCCGAACTGACTGACGGCATGAAAGTAAGAGTCACAGGATGGTTCATAAGCATATCCGGCGGCCGCTACTGCAACTTCGTTGTCAATAATATCGAGAACATGGCCAACGCCGCCAAGAGCCGCAATCTTGTCGCTCCTCTCTCTCTGGCAGCTCCCGTGGAAACCGTGGAGAAAAACGCAGTCTACCGTTTTGACGGGACAAAATGGGCCGTTCCCGAAAACTTTGTGGTCCTTAACCCCGGCGACTACACAGAGATGGGTCTCAACGGATCCATGTCTCAGCCTGACAGCTACCTGCCTACATTCCTGCGCCTGAAGTATCCGTACGCGAAGGCAGACGACGTGAAGTATGTGTTGTATTACAATTCCGGATATGCCTGCGCCGAATACATCTACAATGGTTCGGAATGGAAGCGCTTCACAGGAGTTGAAACCGAGACATCACAATTCGTACGCGCCGAAGGAAAGTGGATGTTCGACCCCAATGTGACCATCAATCTTCCGTATGGAAAGGGACAGGCTGCCTCCGCACCGTTCTATCAGGCTTGTGTGGACTGGGTATATGAGAACAAGTGTGTTCCGCTGGGAGACACATCCATCAAGTCAGGCAAGTTCTGGGTGACATCCTACGGAAACAATGACTACTATTGCGGCACCTCATCTTACCAGAACAATGTCGACCTGCGCGCAGCATCGGCCCGTGCCCAATATGAGGCAGGATGGGAAGGCTACACCGACGAGGAGATCATCGCCACGATGGAAGAGCGTTGCGACCGCGAAGTGTTCCCCGCAGTGCTTTCGGAATTCTATCCCGAAGCTAAACCTATCGATGGGCTGCAGGTAATCTACACCATAAACTTCTATGCATACGCGCTGACTCCGGCAGGCAACTACCGCACACTGCCTTGCGTGGCCCGTTATGAAGTGACCGGTGTCGGTGAGTTCACCTACCTCGACTCACAATGGCTGATCGGCATAGAATAAACGACAAGCCTCATTAATAATTCCCGGTTCCGGAGCGTCGAAAAGACGAATTCCGGGACCGGATTTTTTATTTGGACGGTAAAAAGTTTTTACATAACTTTGTGAACGGAATCCCAGGGCTGACAGTCATGGGGACTATCATATGACAATAGATTAAAAACTTTACGTTTCGCTATGAAAAAGAAATTTATCTGCACCGTCTGCGGCTATGTCCATGAAGGCGATGAAGCACCTGAAAAGTGCCCTCTCTGCGGCGCTCCCCGCAGCAAATTTGAGGAACTCAATCCTGAAACCGCCCTTCAGTTCGTGACCGAACATGAGATCGGTGTGGCCAAGGGTCTCGACGAGGAGATGATCAAAGACCTCAACGCCCACTTCATGGGGGAATGCACCGAAGTCGGCATGTATCTGGCCATGTCGCGCCAAGCTGACCGCGAAGGCTATCCCGAAATCGCCGAAGCATTCAAACGCTACGCTTGGGAAGAGGCCGAACACGCCTCCAAGTTCGCCGAGCTCCTTGGCGATTGCGTATGGGACACCAAGACCAATCTCGAGAAACGCATGCACGCCGAGGCCGGAGCCAATGCCGACAAGATGCGCATCGCCGCCAACGCCAAGAAGGCCAACCTCGATGCCATTCATGATACAGTCCATGAAATGGCCAAGGATGAAGCCCGTCACGGCCGTGGTTTCGCCGGTCTCTACAACCGTTTCTTCGGCGACAAATAAGCATCCATCTATCCTCTGATATCATATCGACGCTGGGTCAAAAAAATTGGCTCAGCGTCTTGATTTTTGTCATGTGGGAAATAATTGCTACCTTTGCGGCGTGATTCTACCGGACGGTTATGCGTTTCGCCCCGTCCGAACTTACCGGGACCTCCGGTTGTTATTAAACTATGTAATAAGAAATAAGGGATTAAACGTTTCAAATCCTGATGTATCATCAACATAGCGGCCTACACGAATGAGCCGCCCCAATAGGTTTCATTTACAAAGTCTCAAACTAAAAACTAAGGTAAAACTCTAAAAATCAAAGCTATGATTCGGTTTATCAAACGCGCAGCGAAATGGTATTTCGAGCATTCAGTAACCAACTTTGACTGAATCTCGAAAACCTGACTCCCCTCTCCATTTTCAAACAGTAATAAATAACTTTATAAATAACAACGACTGCGGCCCCGGAAAAAATTCCGGGGCCGCAGTCCATTCAGGTATTCCGGGATCGATTTCTTGCCGGAATCAGAATTTGTCATCAAAAGTCATCTCGTCGAAACCGGCCACATCAAACTCATCATCATTATATGAGTCGGAACCATAAAAGTCCTCGCCGAGATCATCCGAAGCGGCAGCGGCTTTGGCTTTTGCGGCAGTCTTTTCCTCAAACTCATCAAGATCAACATTCTGTGACGGAGCCTTTCCGACAGCCAGCGAGCAGACAGGATCCTTCAATGATCTACCGGTCTTAAGCTCCTTCATTTCAATAAAGAAAGAACGGTCTGTCATATAATCGAAAGTAAACATCAGCCTTTGCCCTTCGTCATCAATGAAATCGGAAAGTACGCTGTCTTCCATGAGATATACCTCCTGGGCGGAATCCGTCCCCATGTCTTCCATGGTTATCTCTTTCTCTTTTTCCCATCGGTCATCGCAGATGAAGAATGAAGACATCTGGTTTTTGTCATAGCCAACCGCCTCACAGATAGCGTTCTTGAAATCGAGGAAAGTGGCATCGGCATCAATCTGTATTTCACGGCGGAAATTATCGACTTCGTCGGAAACTATGCGGAAATTGAATATCATTTGTTGAGTTGTTTTTTCGATGATAGACCGCCGGGCAGAGTGCTGCCCTTTGGTTAATGCAAAGATATGTATTTATAACAACTCGCTCCAAATTTTTCCTGAAAATTTTTCAACCGTGACTGTCTGCGCCATCGTTCAATCAAAATCCTCGTTGTCGAGCGTAGCCGGACTACGCTCTGCATTCTCAGAGATTTGGCATGGAATGGTTGCAGATTCATGATTCGCCGGAGCCGTCGCCACACCGTCAAAATCATACCATTTGTTGTCTGCGTTGTTAAGTTTGCTGTAATCCTGGTCGTAATCCATGACTGTCTGTCGTTTGATTGGTTTAGTTTTCATCTGCAAAATTACACCGGACATGAGCCAAAACAATGCCCACAAGCACTAAACAACGTTAACACTCCGAGCAAACCAAAATCTCCGACCGCCATCACAAGAGGGTAACACCGATTCCCGGACGATCGCCAGGCAACACTATTTTTCCATCAATGATTCTCATGCCATCGAATCTGTCGTTCGCAATAAGAAGATTGCCGTCAAGATCGGCATATTCCGCCATAGGGGCAAGCTGCGCCGCTGCCGACACGGCGCATGATGTCTCAGTCATGCAGCCAAGCATGACTTTCATTCCGAGAGCCCGCGCAAGGGTCGCCATCTGATACGCCTCATGCATTCCGCAAGATTTCATCAACTTGATATTTATACCATCATAAGCCCCCTTGAGGCGAGCGATATCAGGGAGCCTTTTTACTGCCTCGTCAGCAATGATAGGCAACGGCGATCTTTCGGTAAGCCACGCCGCGTCATCGAGATTCTCCTTCGCCATCGGCTGTTCCACAAAGAGACATCCCCGTTCGGAAAGCCAATGGCACATTTCCAAGGCCTTTCCCTTGTCACCCCACCCTTGATTGGCATCGACGCAGATCGGCACTTCAGGACGGCATTCCCTTATGATTTCAACAAGCTCCTTGTCATTGTCAAGTCCCATCTTGACCTTCAAGACCTTGTAAGGCGCAGCCTCCGCCACTTTTGTCCTGACAATATCCGGTTTGTCGATACCTATGGTGAAAGATGTCGCAGGAGCCTTCGCCGGATCAAGTCCCCAGATCCTATACCACGGCTGCCCCATGATTTTCCCGGTAAGATCATGGAGAGCGATGTCAACAGCCGCTTTTGCGGCATTGTTGCCCGGCGCGACAGAATCCATGTAATCATGTATCTCCTCGATTCTGAACGGATCAGTGAACTGGCCAAGATCAAGCCTTGACAGGAACCCCGTCACTGACTCTACCGACTCCCCAAGATACGGCGGCATGGATGCCTCTCCATAACCGACAAGACCGTCAAACCCGATCTCGACCTGCACATCCGGGGTAGTCGTCCTGGAATACTTCGCGAGATTGAACGCGTGTCTTAGCTTAAGCTCGTATGGAAAAAACCGCATCACAATCCTCTTTCCTGCCCCCAAGGGAACTTTCCTTTCTTCCTGGCCATCATCCTTGGAAGCGAAAACCGAGAGAGGGGGAATAACCAATCCCGAGAATGCGCCCAACACGCCGGCTCTTATAAAATCTCGCCTGTCCATATAAATACCTTACATTTACAAATGTACCACAATTATTTCATCCACGCAAACCTATGCTCTGAAATGTAACTGCCATCTATTCGATCATTTGTATTCAGTCAATTCATCGGGGTGGAATACTACGGAAGCTTCAGCCACCGAGGCGGCAAGGAAATATCCAAGGCAGAAATCACCGGAAAAGATCTGCGGCCCGTTACTTGTGCCGTTGCTTATAGCCTCAAGGTAATCATGAATCTCACGGCTGACAGGTGTCACTTTTACAGACACGATATCCCCATCGCGCAACGCAGTGTCATCCTCTTCCTCGGAAAGATCTTTTCTCGAAGTCATCATGACTTCATCTATCTGACCGTTTACCGCGAGCACGTCATCTATCACCGACCACATGTAAGCCTCCCCGTTTCTGTATACCCTCACCCAATAACAATCGCCGTTGACCGCAGGATCATCCGAGAAAGAGACTTGCAGGACAGCGACATAATCATATGGCATCTTTATCCATTGAAACTCCATAGCTGAAATCGACACGGAAGGCAACATAGCCGATGTGGCCGAATATTCGTTACCGTCGTAAGCAACCGACAGGCGGTAATGATGCCCTGCCACCCCGGGCTGATCTCCAATGAAATTTCCGGATTTGTCCGGGACAAGCTCTGACAAAGTCCCGTCGGTAATGTCAAGAACAGTCACTCGGGCATCCGTCACTGCCACCCGGTTCATAGGCTCATCCATCGGTGTGGTATGGGTGATCCTGACCGATGCGCCGTCTTGTGTGACAGCCCCTTCGATGACAGTCAACGGCGATATGTCGTGATACTCGAAATCAAGTTCTTTCTCACAAGAAAAGAAAATTGCCGAGAGGGAGAAAACCGACAATCCGTAGATATATCTGCAGATTTTCATATTGATCAGAATTTCAAAGTATAGGAAACCGACGGCACAATGCCGTAAAGTGACTGCTGGACAGCCCGCGTCCCGGATGGTTTCGTCGGGTCATCCTCAAAGTAGACTACAAACGGACTGTAATGGTTATAGGCGTTGTAAAGACCGAAAGCCCATTGGGTCGTGAACCGCCGCCCATGTTTTGTATATGTGGCCGAAAGGTCAAGACGATGGGAGGATGGGGTCAGATAGCCGTTACGCTCCGAATAATAGTAACATGTCGTGCCGTCAAGCTCATATTTCACATCCGGGGCGGTCAACGGTTGCCCTGAAGAGAAAGTCCATGAGCCGGAGAGAGTCCAGTGATCATCAATCTTGAAAATCGCCACCAAAGCCAGGGCATTACGACGGTCGTTTGATGAGTTATACCATTTTCCCCCGTTAATTCCGGGGATTTTAGTCCGGGTGTGGCTCAATGAATATGAGATCCATCCCGTCAATCGCCCGGAGTTTTTTCTGAACATCAGTTCAAGACCATAACTACGCCCCTTTCCGCCAAGGATTAAGCTTTCGAGATTCACATGGGAAAACATGGTGCGTCCATCCCGGAAATCATATATGTTTCTTATGGATTTCCAATATCCCTCGGCAGACCAGTCATAGTCACCGTCGGAAGTCATCCCTGTATAACCGATTCCATATTGCAACCCTTTTTCCGGTTTCACACCGGCAGATGTCAGGGCATAGCGGTCAAAGGGGAAACTTGTCGTGGTCGATCGGATAGCGTGGAGATTCTGGGTTGTCATGCTGACACCGGCCTTTATATTGTGGTTGCGCGTCATGTCATATTTCAGACTGATCCTCGGCTCGGGTGAAAAATATGTTTTGGATGAAAAATCAGGCATTGGGCCGGTAATGGCCGAATATCTGTGGAAACAATCAGCCGATAGAGCCGAGAAAAGGCTAAATCTTATTCCGGCCGATATCGAGAACCGTTCACGAAATGTCCCCTCATATGTTGCCCACATGGCATTCTGCCATCCCGAACGGATTTCCTTTTCATTCACATAGTCGTTTATAAGAAACTCCGCTGACTTTACCCGTATCAGTTCCGAGCGCAATCCAAATTCCAGCGATTGGTTTTCAGAGAAAGCATATATTGCCTTTCCGTTCAGAGAGATATTCCTTATGTACTCATCGAGTTTCTGGTCTGTCCGCATGACAGACATACTCATATCGGCGGTGTAATTGGTCAATGACCCTGTCGTAGAGAACCGCCAGGGCCCACCTCTCGAAACAAGCCAACTTACAGACGCGCCGAGATTCCCCCAGTCCATCTTCATCAGATCGCTTATCCCCATATTGTCATGGCCGGCGATAAACGACACGTCAACGTAATCTCCATGACCGGACTGATATCGGAGTTTGGCCGTAACATCATAGAAATTCATGACCGTGTGACTGTATTGCGGGATCATCTTAAGGAAGAGGTCTACGTATGAACGCCGCGCGGTCACAGCGAACGAGAGACGGTCTTTGACAACAGGCCCCTCCGCCGCGATCTTGGCGGCAAGCAGACCGATTGTGGCCGAGCCGTGATAGCTCTCCATATCTCCCGGCGAGATGGATGTGTCAAGAACTGACGCGGTCGCACCTCCGAATGAGGCCGGAATCGGACCTTTATACAAGGTAGCGCGCCCGATAGCGTCATCATTGAATGTTGAGAATATGCCCATCACATGGGATGGATTGTACAATGTTATGCCGTCAAGTTGCACAAGATTCTGAGACGCTGATCCACCTCTCACCTCAAAGCCACCGGCTCCTTCCCCTTCTCCGTGAACACCGGGCATCAACGTGATCGATTTTATGATATCTGTCTCCCCGAACAAGGCAGGAATGACCGCGAGCTTGCTCAATTCAAGGTGCTCGGCTCCGAGACTGATTTCGGTTATACGCTGTCGGGCCGACTGACCGGTAACCACCACTTCCTGCAACTCTTCCTGAAGGTCAGGGGTCTCGGCGACATCCCTTATGACAGCCAGACTGTCAACCTCAAGCGATTCCGCCGCCTCATGCATATTGCCTCCATAGGCGGGAGTGCAGGCCAATGTCATTCCAGTCAATACCAAGGGACTGATCGCGACACTGCTTAGGCATTTCTTTGCTTTAATTGCCATCAATCTCAATATACCTTAGAAATCAAAACCTTTGTTTACCTTGCAAAGGTAGTGAAATTCCGATTAACCCGCGCACACATTGAGACAAAATACCCATTTTACGCGACAAAACGCATTTATACGCCATTTAACCCCGATATCGCCAACCAAGGTTAACCATAAGCGAGCTTCCTTTAAAAAACAGTCAGAAACAAGGAGGCATGAGACATTCCGGAAGAGGTTATCTTGGCTTTCAGACGCGATTTCCGCTTGTACACCACATCAAGGCTTTCTCCTAACAACAATGCGATAGTCCTGTTGGAAAAATTGCATGACAGATACAACATCAGCCTGTATTCCTCCAATCTGATGTCAGGCCACTCACCACGCAGAATATCCATCATCCCGCCTCGGCAGTCATTGACACATCTTTCCATTTCCGACAACATCTCTTTGTCTGATTTCAAGGCATCGATCTGCGATTTTACCTTCTCGGCAACAGCCTTGCGTTCGATTTTTGTACCTTGCGATTCATAGTAAGTGCCGCAAAGTTCATCAATCGTGTCAAACCGTCGGGATAGGATTGATGACAATTTCGATTCAAGCTCCGAACACACCGACCTCTCCCGGGAAATTCCTTCCCGCAATCCGGAAGCCTCCGCCATCAGAGTCTCATATTGGACCGACCGTAGTCTCAACCGTCCTCTCTGTCTTACAATAATCATTCCTGCCAGCATTATTACGGCAAATCCGGCTAACAGATATTTCTCTCTGTCCGCTCTTTCTTTATATAACAGCCACTCTCTTTCCTTGGCCAGATACATGGCCGAGAAGAAAGACATCCGTTCACCGGGATTGGCAGGCAGCGATTCAAGCCTCTGACGGGCGAGTTTTATTCTTTCAAGTTCATCCTCACCCCCATGGTTTGAATAATAATCCGACGCTATGTCAGGGATCGTGTCAGTCGGGGCATATACCCCATTTGCAGCCATCGCCTCGCTATAGAGCAACGCCCAACGCGCTATCGTAGAGGAGTCATCAAAGGCTGTCACGTCAAGACCGTTCAATCTCTCAAGCGCCTTCAACGGATCCTCCTCCAATAAGGATTGAGCTTCGTCAAGTTCGCGTCCGTATCGCGAGCCCGAGCAAGAGCATCCCGTAATCACAAACAATATGATGACATACAGCAATGTACGCATGATTTTTATCATTTATAGAGTTCATCGCAAAGTTACGACATTCCTCCGAAATAATCCTTTTTTTATGTTTTTTTGAAAAAAGTCTTGGAAAAATTTTGCCAGTTTAAAAATAGTCCCTACCTTTGCACACGTCAAACGACAACAACCACATCAACCGGTCAAGCGAGACCATCAAGAGTTGAAACAACAGATTGTCTTGTGGTGTAATGGTAGCACGTCGGATTCTGGTTCCGCCTGTGGGGGTTCGAATCCCTCCAAGACAACATTAGCTCCTGTAACACAGGAGCTTTTTTTTATTTTTATATCTGATGAAAAACTTGGTATACACCCCTGAAAATATATCATCCCTCGGTCCGGATGAGGTTTTCGTGTTTGGTAGCAACCTGAAAGGGCTCCATGCCGGCGGTGCCGCAAGGACAGCACTCAGGTTGTTCGGAGCGAAAATGGGACAAGGTGTCGGCATGCAGGGACAATCATATGCCATACCGACGATGCAAGGAGGGATTGAAACCATCAGACCATATGTAGATGACTTCATCCGGTTTGCCCGACAGCGTAGTCAGACCACTTTCTATGTCACCCGGATAGGTTGCGGCATAGCAGGATTCTCCGACGAGGAGATCGCTCCCCTTTTTGACAAAGCCCTGGAGCTTCGGAATGTCCGCCTTCCGGAATCATTCGTGAGGATCATGCTCCAACGCCGCGAATCAGGAAGATCGCAGTAGAGCTAACAAGAAAGGGATTGAATGACTTCAGGGAAAGAGACACTACCGTCCTGCCAAGTAAATACTTGACAGGACGGCAGGTAGTATAACGGATCGTAAATCGGTTGTTATTCCTTATTCTCGACGGGAAGGGCGCGGGAGAAGACTTCGCGGAACGAGACAATAGTCTCGGTACGGAGCAGCCCCATCGGCTGAAGCTTGTCGTGAATTAAATGGAGAAGATGCTCGTTGTCACGGGCATAGATTTTTACGAGCATATCATATTGGCCTGTGGTGAAATGGACCTCTGTCACTTCAGGAACTGTCCGCAACTTAGCGATGATATCATCGAATGAGGCGGCTTCCTTGAGGTAGATTCCGACAAACGCACAAGTGTCATAACCGAGGGTAGTGGGCTTGATAAGCGCACGCGATCCCTCAAGGATATTGGTGGCCTGGAGTTTGGCTATACGCTGATGGATTGCGGCGCCACTGACGCCACACTCGCGGGCGATTTCGAGGAAAGGCTTCCTTCCGTTGTCTACGAGCATCTGGAGGATCTTGGTGTCCAGTTTGTCAATTTGTAATCGGGCCATGGTAATTATCGGTTAAATTTAATATTCCCTTTGATTGGCAAATACGGCTGAATTTTAGGAAGATTTTTGTTTCCTCTTAAGAGTCTCAACCGCATTTCGATACAAATTTAGTAATAAACATTTTAAATCCCAAATTTATTTTGCTTAAAATTTCATATCAAGGATGGTTTTTGAGCCACTTTTGCAAAAAAATGGCTATATTTGTAGTTGGATAAAATATCGTCATAGATGGAAATAATATTTAAAAAAATAACATCCACCGCCAATATACCACTGGAAATCAAAGATTTATACCATTCCGCTTTCCCGGAGAACGAAAGGCGCGAATGGGCGGAGTTGTGCCTGCGCATAAACGCCGAAGAACCGGTATTTAATTTTTATGTTTTACAACACAATTCCGAACCGATAGGATTCATCACTCTCTGGAACCTCCCGGGTGTCTTGTATTGCGAACATTTCGCCATCAACTCCCGATTGCGTGGAAAAGGATTGGGAACAGATGTTATGAAAGAATTGCTCGCGATGGCAGCTGACAGAGCGTTGGTGCTGGAGGTGGAGCTGCCCGAAGAATCGGATATTGCAGCGAGTCGAGTGAAATTCTACGAGAGATGCGGAATGACAGCGATGGATGATTTCCCCTATTGGCAGCCGCCATATCGCGCCGGGCAACCGGAAGTGCCGCTGATGCTCATGACATCCCGCCCGCTCCCCGATCCCACCGGATTTGTGATGATTCTCCATACTATCGTGTATAACCAATAACCCGGAGGATGCGAATCAAACTCCTTGTTTACGCAGCCGTCGGATTAATGTCGATTCTCACATGCGGCTGCTCATCTGATAAGAACAACCACGACATACGGAATGGCAGGAATGTCGTTGTCGTGACCATTCCCCCTTTGGAATACTTTGTCAAAGGGATTGGAGGCGACAAAGTCGACATAGAGTGCATCGCTCCGGCGTCGGCCGACCCGGAGACCTTCGAGCCCTCGATGGCCCAGTTGCGGAAAGCCTCCCAGGCAGAATTCCTGCTGACTGTCGGACTGCTCCCTTTTGAGGATAAGGTAGTCCAAACTATCAGCGACTCCAATCCCAGCATCAAGATAGTGGAACTTGCCGACTCGATTGATTTGATCGAAGGGACCCATGACCATGGCCACAAAGATGGCCTCGACTGCCACCACGGAGACAATGGCGCATATGACCCGCATATCTGGACATCCCTGCGCAACGCCCGGATCATGGCACGCAACACATGCCGGGCTTTGACAGAGAGGTTTCCCGATGACAGCCTTTACTTCAAGACACGGCTTGACAGCCTCGACCACCGCCTTGACTCCATTGACCGTCGGCTTTCCTCACAACTTGAATCGGTCAAAGGTAAAGCCATACTCGTATGGCATCCGTCGTTAAGTTATTTTGCCCGCGATTACGGACTAAGGCAACTCGCAGTCGGTCAGGAACACAAGGAATTCTCCATAACCGGATTGCAGGCACGGCTCGATCATGTAATTGAGGAGAGGCCTTTGGCTTTTTTCTATCAAAGAGAATACGACAACCGCCAGTCACTGACCATCACACGTGAGACGGGACTGGAACCTGTCATTATCACACCGCTGTCACCTGACATTGAGGAAGCTGTATGTAAAGCAGCCTACACTCTGGTTCCATCTGCAAAATGAACGTCTCCCCTCTTTTCTAAGATGACAGACAGAATAATTATTATAATCACATTAATATATAATAGCAGCACGAACACGGATGAAAGATCTGCCTGAACCATTATCAATATCATCAAATCCTACTGTAAAAAGAGAGCATGGCTCTGCGGCCATCAAGCTGTCGGATGTCAGTATTAAATGGAATCAAAAGGAGATCCTGTCAAAAGTCGACCTCACCGTAGACCGTGGCGATTTCATAGCCATAACCGGCCCTAACGGAGGGGGCAAGACGACTCTTCTCAGGATAATATTGAAACTGCTTGAGCCGACTTCCGGCAAAGTAGAATATCTGACCCAAGGAGGAGAATCCACCGACCGATTGCCGATCGGCTATCTTCCACAAAAGAATATGATCGATTCCCGCTTTCCGATCACCGTAGAAGAGGTAATAGCATCCGGCCTTTTGTCTGACAAGAGTGCAACCGAATCCTTCATAAAAGATCGAGTCCGTGAAATCCTCGACATAATCGATCTCGCCGAACAGGCGCGCCAGACTATCGGGAATCTATCGGGAGGGCAACTACAGAGGGCATTGCTCGGCCGTGCCCTGATATCGCATCCTTCAATTCTTGTCCTTGACGAACCATTGAGCTATATCGACAAAAGATTTGAAGGACGGTTATATGACCTGATCGGTTCATTACCGCTGTCTACCACCATCCTTCTGGTCTCCCATGAGATGAGTGTGATCTCGGGAATGGCGACGCGGCATATAATCGTGGACCACACGGTCCATGAGTGCACCTCACATCATCATTTCATTCCCTCTCCGTGTCCCTGACGTAAAACTCCGCAATTCTCCGGGAAACAACAGACTCATACCAATATAAAAAAGCAGTCCTCCAGGCTATGTACCTGTCGGACTGCTTTTTTCATTCAATCAAAAGTCGTTTATTTGGCTCGTGACAGCACTTTCTTGTCTACGACCGCCGGATATTTCTTGTCAAGCTCCTCAAGCCACTGGTTGAGAAGGAAGTCCTGATAATCGGTGATCACGACTCCACGGACATCAGCCGCCTCTTCAGGCTGTTCAATAAGTTTGGGCTGATATGCCTCATAAGCCTTCCACCGACCCTGGGGTTCTGGTTTCTCCGCCCCGAATCCAAGATAATCAGTGATGGGATTCTCACCCTTTGCGGCAAGAACACGTTCAACCTTCACCTCTTTTCCGAACTTCTTGCGCAGCTCGGCAGCAATGGAATCAGCAGCTACAGGATTCTCCCGCAGATATTTGTTTACCTCATTCAAGACGGAATCAGACTCCGCGAAGATGATGCGCGACTTGAAACGCGGACCGTCCCAACGATAATTTTCCTTGTTGGCGCGGAAAAATGCCTCCAGCCCCTCCTGATCGGATTTGGCCTTGGACCACACATTACGATCCTGAATCTCGAACATCAGCATGCCGTCGCGGTATTCATTGACGAGGTTACGGTATGATGGCTCCTCCTCCATGAGTCGACGCTGTTTCGTCTCGATCACAGCCGCGTCGAGATGACGCTCAACAGCTTCCTCCAACTGGGCGACCTGCTGGGCTGCGTCACCCGCGAAACCATTGGGAAGCTCTTCCGACATGACTTCTGAAAGAGGGAGCTTGTCTTTACCAACACGGGCCACGACAACATCGGAAGCCTGCAATGAGGCGAGCATCACCGAGTCAACGCCTCCGGCAGCCTCTATCTGTTTCTTTATCTTGTCAAGAGCCTTGGTCTCTACTTTCGCGCCATACTCCTTCTTAAGCTGGGCCAGACGGCGTTTCGCGGGCAACTGACCGCGCTCATCGCGGGAAATCACATTAAGTATCATCTGCTTGGCCTGCTCAAACGGCTCGATGCCTTTCCCTTCGAGGCGTTTGATGATATGGTATCCGTATGCGGTCTCGAAAGGCTCGGATATCGTGCTGTCTGCAAGAGCGAACGCCACCTCCTCGAACTGCGGGACCATCTGCCCCACACCGAACCAAGGAAGACGGCCACCCTGCGAAGCCGAACCGGGATCTTCTGAATTGGCCGCTGCGACAGCCTCAAAACTTGCCCCGTTGGTCACAAGGGTATACAGGGAGTCTATATAGTGTTTCTGTGCCCTGGCATCCTCCGGTGATTTTCCACGGGTAAGACGCAGAATATGCTCTACCAGCACCTGTCCGCGGGCCGGGCGACGGTCATTCACCTTAACGATATGGTATCCCATCGGAGACGCTATCACTCCCGAATGGCCTCCAACCGGGACAGTATAGGCCGCGTCCTCGAAAGCTGCGGGGAAACGGTTGGCCATGATGTAGCCCATGCGCCCACCTCTGCGGGCGGAATTCATATCTCCCGAATATTTGACGGCGAGTGAATCAAAGCTTTCGCCGGCCTCTATGCAAGTCAGAAGGGAATCCATCAGCGCCTTTTTCTGTTCGAGAGTCTTGCCGGGCGACTGGAAGAACACCATGATATGGCTGACATCGACCTCCTCTTTCATTCTTTCGTACTGCGCGGCGAGAATGCTGTCCTCGACAGACTTGTCAACCATATAGGGAGCGGCAAGGTCACGGCGGTAAGAATTGAACTCATTCTCGAAAGCCTGGGTCTTGTCAAGCCCCATCTCCTCGGCAGCGGCCACTTTCTGACGGTAGGGAATGAACAGTTTCAGGTATTCCTCGATCTCCTGCGGAGACGACTGCTGGGCGTTGTTTTTGTGATAAAGATATTCAAATTCGCTGAGAGTCACGGGCTTTCCCCCGACGGTCATCAGCACGGGATCTGACGGCCCCTTGGCCTGGGCGAACATTGAAGCCCCCAGAAGGATTGACAGCGATATGAGTCCTTTTTTCATCTTTAGAACGGATAATAAAATGGATTAGGCTTATTCCGCGCCCATACGTCCGGACGCTATAAGGTAAACGGCTACCCTGCGGTTTTATTATGAAAAGGCGGTATTTTTCGTTAATTTTTTTGTAACTTTGCGGCTATGTTATTTGAAGACTTTGATTTGAGCGACGATCTCCTCGACGCCCTTTACGCGATGCACTTCGAGGAATGCACCCCGATCCAGGAACAAGCCATACCGGTGGTGCTCGACCGCCGCGATCTTATAGCCATTGCCCAGACCGGAACGGGCAAGACTGCGGCATACCTCCTGCCGGTGATCGACCTGCTCGCGGAGCTGCCGGAAGCAGACGGTTTTGTAAACTGCATAGTCATGGCTCCGACACGCGAGCTGGCCCAGCAGATCGAGAGACAGATGGACGGATTCAGTTATTACCTGCCCCTTTCGAGCATCGCGGTCTACGGAGGCACCGACGGAGCCGGATTCGCCCGACAGCAGAAAGGGATGAAAGAGGGGGCGGATGTTGTCATCGCCACACCCGGCCGCTTGCAGGCACTTCTCCAGATGGGGGGCATTGATCTCTCAAAAGTGAAATATTTCGTCCTCGACGAGGCCGACCGGATGCTCGACATGGGCTTCCATGACGACATCATGGCCATAGCCAAGCTGCTCCCCACGGATCGGCAGACCCTGCTGTTCTCGGCCACGATGCCACCGAAGATAAGAAAGCTCGCCCAGTCGTTGCTAAACAATCCGGTCGAAGTCAGAATCGCCCCGTCACGCCCTGTAGAGAAAATCAAGCAATCGGCGATTTTCTGCTACGAGGATGACAAACAACGCATCCTGACAGACATCCTCAAACAGCGGCGCGGAGAAAGAGTGATCGTCTTCGCCGCATCGAAACATGGGGTAAGGGATCTCGCCCGCGACTTGCGCCGCACCGGGATAAAAGCCGCCGAGATACATTCCGATCTCGACCAGCAACAGCGCGAAGAAACCATCCGCGGATTCCGCAGCGGACGTATCGAAGTCATCGTGGCCACAGACCTTCTTGCCCGTGGAATCGACATCGACGAGGTTATGCTTGTAGTCAATTATGATGTCCCGCGCGAGCCGGAAGATTACGTCCACCGCGTAGGGCGCACTGCCCGCGCGAACGCCGACGGAGAAGCAACCACCCTTGTGGGACCTCGAGACCGCCGGGCATTCTCCCGTGTGGAATCCACATTAAAAATAAAGATCCCGGCCGAAAACCGCCCGGCATCCGCGGCCCGGACCTCCGATGACAAGAAGTCACGCAGGAATAGCACCGGAGCCTCACGAAACAACAAGGGAGGTCACCACACGACGGGTGCAAAACAAAAACGGAACAACGGTGGCAACCGTCAGGCAAGACGCCCCGACAACCCGGGCCCAGGCAAAAGCAACTCTCAGCAATGACCATACCTCTCCCTACTGATACAAACCGACACCTCGAATACTGTAAAAAAATCTACTTCCGTCGTGTCAAAAACGCAACGCCTTACGTCTACGATAATTGGTCGTAAGGCTTTTTTTATTCTCAATTTTGATAAATTTAAGGTTTTTGCGACCTTGTTTTAGATTTTTTGCGTAAATTTGTAGCGATTATGGCTTAATAGAACTTATTAGGCCGGTTTAAGTGCATGTAAGTCTTTTTTGACGGGAAAGTCAGCGATGACTTCATTTCACATTGGCATGTTTTTTGAAATATAGTATTTATTAAAATAAGGTATGAAGAAACAACTTCTGATCGGACTGCTTGGCGCAGCCGGAGGCCTGGGGCTGACAAGCTCGCTGGTTTCCTGCGACGACTACCGTCCGACAACCGACATGGACGGGAAACTCCTTGTGTCGGTGGATCTCAACGACGATGTCGTGGCCTCCACCGCCAACAAGCAGTCATCACCCGCATCCCGCGCGGAAGCGCAGTCGGTTTCAGCTTCCGACCTGTCGCTGAAACTAACATCAGAGTCAGGCTCTTTCTCCCGTGAATGGGCCTCCGTCTCCGAATTCAGCGACCCGGTGACAGTCCCCGTAGGCAAATACACCATCGAGGCTTACTATGGGACCCTTGAGAACGAAGGATTCGAGAAACCCTACTATTACGGCAGCTCCACACTGACCGTCGAGGAAAACAAGACGACTCCCGTCAGCGTGACCGCCTCTTTGGCCAACTCGATGGTCAGAGCCGAAATGTCTGACATGTTCCGCGAATATTTCGCATCCTACTCCCTCTCTCTCCGTTCGGAGCTTGGAAACGAGATCGCCTATCCTGACGGCGAGACCCGCTCGGTCTACCTCGCTCCCGGTCAGGTGACAGCAACCATCACCATAACAAAGAAGAACGGCACCACCGCCACGCTTGAGCCCAAGAGCTTCACGGCGGAAGCCCGTCACAGCTACCTGCTGAAATTCGACATCAACAGCGGTGAGGCCGGAGAAGGAGTACTTGTGCTGACCTATGATGACATGACCGACATGGAAGATGTCGAGATAGATCTTAGCGACGCGATCCTCAACGCTCCCGCTCCCCGCCTCAATCCCGAAGGATTCCGCAATGAGGAATCATGGGCCATAATGCAGGGACAGAAATCCGACAAGAACACCCGCGTGACAGCCATCGCCCAGGCAGGCATCGACGGCATTACCCTTACCACATCTTCCGCCTACCTTGAATCACAGGGATGGCCCAAGGAGATCGACCTTGTCAGCGGCAACGCTTCCACGATATCACTGATGAAGGACCTCGGGCTTAGGGTAGTCGGCACAAGCCGTCCCGACAAGATGGCACTCGTCGATTTCACCGATCTTTTCCCCAATATCGCATATGTAGAGGGGGGTGACAACAAGTCGACTTTCACCATCCAGGTACGCGACCGCAACTCCCGCGTGGCGGAATATCCCATCAGCTTCTCTGTGGAGACAGTTACCACTACCCTGTCAGTGGCAGCCGTCAGCCCCATTTTTGAATGGGACACCACGCTCGCCTTTGATGTGGAGACCAATGCCCCGAGCCTTGACGGTCTGACTCTCCAGGCAAAGAACGAGCGCAACACCTGGGACAACTGCCCCATCACCTCCTGTGAACAGGTTTCACGTGAAGGCAATACATATCATGTGGTGGCAACCGTCCCCTCCTCCAATACCGATTTGGCGATGCGCCTCTCACTTGGAGCATTGAAGATCGACTTCACCGTAGCACATGAGACAAGCCCCTATGCGCTTGAAGCTGTTGAGAACGGTGTCTATGGATGGCAGGCGGCTCTTGATCTCAAATATGTCGGTGCGGCAACCAATGCCAAACGCAGAACAGCTTCCCGCTCCGCAGAGGAACCGGCCAATGTGACTTTCGAGATCTCCGCAGACAACGGTGAGACCTGGAGCGCGGCTCCTTCATCCAAACTCGCCACCAACCGTTTCCTTGTCAAAGGATTGACAGGAGGGAAAACCTATCTGGTTCGCGCCACTTGCGACGGGGTTCTCTCTCGGGTCTATTCCTTTACTACAGAGATAGGCGAACAGCTCGAAAACTCCGGCATGGAATCATGGTCGCGTACTGACGGACAGACTCAATACTGGTGGATAGAATATCCCGGCGCGACAAAAGAATCCTCAATATGGGGAACTCTCAATGAGCTTACAACCTCTACCGGAGGTTCAGGCACAAACATGTTCAACCACACAGGTTCTTCTTATAATGCTTTTTCCGGGACCCGTCAGACTACAGACATACACAAAGGCTCTTTGGCTGCCATAATTGAAACTGTGGGTTGGGGAAAGAATGATGCAAACGGCTCTTCACAGCCAAAATCCGTAACAGTCGGAGAATTGTATCTTGGATCATACGATTCAGGTAACAAAACTGCAAATTACGGCCATTCATATGCTCATCGTCCGGCCAACCTTGAATTCTGGTATAAATATACCAAGAAGAACGCCGCAGATTACGGATATGCCTGTATCAAAGTTCTCGACAACGCCGGGAATGTATTGGCAGAGAAAGAAATGAATCTTGAAGCGGTGGGGGACTACACCAAGGCAACCCTTGACCTTACATCATTGTATGCCGTCCCATGCGCGCCTGCAGCATCTTTGCAAGTAATATTCAAGTCAAGCGGTAATCCGACAGCTGTGACAAACAAATCCAAAGACTGGCTGAATTTCCCAGGTTTTGGCAATACTACTGACGGTCGCTTCACCGGCTCGTCGCTCTATATCGACGATATCAAACTCAACTATTAATCACGCCAACCCTTAAATATGAAAACCAAGATATTTTCCATCCTTCTTTCAGCTGCCGCGCTGGCCGGGTTATCGGCGTGCGACACCTGGAATCCGGGACCGGATGTCAATGGCCAGGGTCAGCTCCGTACCTCCACCATGGGAGTGGATGTTGACGGAGCGGAAACCATCGTGACCGACAACAATACGGCCACAACCGGCTCCTCCCAGGCCAAGGCCCGGAAGGCACCTGCATCACGGGCAACCATTGATCTTACCAACTTCCTTGTGGTAGTGACCGACAAAAACGGCAACGCCGTCAGCCGGTGGACCTACACCACCATGCCAGAACTCCCGACATTCGCCGCCGGAAACTATACCGTAACTGTCCGTTCCCATGAGGTTGAACCTGCCGCATGGAACGCTCCCTATTACGAAGGATCGCAGAACTTCACTATCGAGGCTGACAAAGTGACAGAGGTGGAGACCGTTGTCTGCACACTTGCCAACATCCGCGTTTCCGTCAAGTTCACCGACAAGCTTCTCAACGCGTTCGACAATCCTGACGAAGTGACCGTGAAGATAACATCCGAGGGGAACAACTCTCTGGTCTTCACTCCGTCTGAAACCCGTTCAGGCTACTTCGCCGCCTTGCAGAACCTTGAGACCCTGCGGATTGATTTCTCGGCTTCGATCCTCGGCCACACCGAGACATTCACCAAGACTGTCGACAATGTCGCCAAAGGACAGCACCGCAAAATCACATTCGACCTGACCAGCAACCCCAACATTCCCCCCGAAGAGGTCGGGACAATCATCAACGATGGCCAGGGGATCACAGTCGACACTACTGTCATAGAAGATGAGCCTATCGAGACAGATTACAGCTGGTATGAGGACAATACCGATGATTCCGGCCGCCCCGGCGATGAGGATTTCGATGATGGCGGCGGTGACGAGCCTGATCCTCCCACACCTCCCGTACCCGGCGACTGGAAGATAGAGTTCACCAGCGACGACCTTGATCTTGAAAGTGTGAATATGGTCGACAACTACGGACCAGGTGTCAAGGACGCTATTGTCAACATCGAATCCACCAACGGATTCGCTCACCTCAACGTAAAGATCGAGTCAGACATGCTTACCGATGAGTTCCTTATGGGTGTAGGCCTCAAAGCTGAATTCGACCTCGCATATCCTCCGACATACGTGAACGATGAAGGTGAAACTATAGACACCACCGAAGGTCTGCGTGGCCTTGGCTTCCCGGTAGGAAGCGAGGTGACAGGTGACGATATCACGAATATTCCTTTCGACATCACACAGTTTGTGCCTCTTATCTTCGAGGCTGGAGACCACAAATTCCATATCACCGTCACTGACAAGGAAAACAATACCAAGTCGATGACCCTATTGTTACGGAAATAAATTCAGGAAGAAAGCAATGAAAAAGTACATAAACTATTGTGCCTCGCTTCTGGCGATTGCAGCGCTTTCTGCCTGCTCCGACACCTTCCGTCCCGACGAAGAGGGGGATGGTGAAGGCCGCCTGATGCTGAAGGCCACAGTCAACTCCGACGTGGTCGTGAAAACCCGTGCCGGACAGACCAACGACGAGTTGGCCAAGAAAACACTGATCTGGATTTCAAACGCCAAGGGAGCCATTCACAAATACAACGGTATCGATGAGGTGCCCGCAGGTGGAATCGACCTCCTCTCAGGCCACTATGTCGCTGAGGCCTGGGCCGGCGACTCCGTGTCAGCCTCCTGGGATGACCGTTACTTCAAAGGCCGCGAGGAATTCGACATCACCAAGGGATCGGCTACACAGGTCAACATCAACTGCAAGATCGCCAACACCCTCGTGTCTGTCGAATATTCCGACAAAGTCAAAGAGCTCCTTACAGATATGACTCTGGAGGTCGGTCATGACAAATCGACCGGCACCCGTGACGGTGTTCTGGAGTTCACCCAGGAGAAGGTCGACCAACAGGCAAAAGGTTACTTCATGACCAATTCCCGGTCTAAAGACCTTGTCTACACTTTGCGCGGAACCCTTGCCTCCAACGGTAGCGCGTTTGAATACAAAGGTACAATCGCCGATGTTGCCCGCGCCACAGAGTACCACCTGATCGTCAAGCACAATGATCAGGCAGAGGATCCTGTCGGAGGTGCCTGGATAACCATTGAGGTTGATGAGACAGAGATCGATGTCGAAGACACGATCGAGATAACTTCCGCCCCGGTAATATCCGGCATCAGCTTCGATCTTACCCAGCCTGTAAGCGGTCTGGTTGGAGAACTTCCCCGTCGTTCTCTCTGGATCGCCGCCGCTGCTGACATCACTTCCGTTTTGGTCGAGAGCGAGGCGTTCGCCAATATCACCGACCTTGGAGGCAATGACTTCGAACTGTTCGGAATGAGCGATCGGGTGAAAACAATTCTCGAAAACGCAGGTATCAACTATACCTACGAAAAGCACGCCGACACCGGTTTCTCCGAGATCAAGCTCAATTTCGAGAAGAAATTCCTCAACTCGCTTCCCGAAGGAGACTACGTCATCAGACTGGCTGTCACTGATGCCAACGGACGTACTGTCAACGCCACAATGCGTGTTATCCCGACCAATGCCAAGGTAATGGTACAGGATATTGATCCTGAAGCGATGACGACCACATCCCGCTCGGCAGTCGTTTCCGGCAATATCCTGCGCGACGACGCGACAAACGTCGGAATCATGTATCGCGCCAAAGGCATCCAGCAGTGGACTAAAGTTCCTGCCGAGACCACCGAAGGCACGACATTCACCGTGACGCTCACCGACCTCTCCCCTGCCACGACCTATGAAGTGGCCGCTTATTGCGATGACTTTGAGTCGACCGCTATTCAGGAACTGACTACCGAAGGTGAGCCACAGCTTCCCAATTCAAGCTTTGAGGACTGGTGTACCAATCCCAATGAGAAAAACGTGTTGATTCCAGGTGTATCCCCCGATGATTTTTACTGGGACAGCGGAAACCACGGCTCGATCACGATGAGCAAAAATATCACACTACAAGACACCGAACTGAAACACAGCGGAAACTCATCCATCAAACTTTGCAGCCAGTTCGTCGGAGTAGGATTCATTGGAAAATTCGCGGCAGGAAATGTCTTTATCGGAAAATACCTGAAGACCGACGGTACTGACGGAGTCCTCGGTTGGGGTCGTCCTTTCAGTTCCCGTCCTAAAGCCCTTCGCGTATGGGTCAAGTACACCCCTTCAAGCGTTACTGATGCCGACAGCTCCAACCCCGATGGAGTCAAGAAAGGAGACATGGACAAGGGTATTATCTACATTGCGCTTGTCGATGGTACAAAGACTGCTTACAACAACGAGGCATGGCCCGTGGTTGTCAAGACCAAAAAGTCAGAACGCTCACTCTTCGACAAAGACGGAAGCCAGGTGATCGCCTATGGTGAGCATGTCTTCACAGAGGCTACAGCCGGTGACGGCCTGATCGAAGTTGTGATTCCGATCGATTACAAGCGCACCGACGTACGCCCGTCAAACATCGTCATGGTTGCTTCGGCATCAAAGATGGGAGACTATTTCACAGGCGGTCCGTCCGTGATGTATCTCGACGATGTCGAACTGATCTACGAATAACCTGATCCCGATCTGAATATGAAAGAAGCCTCCTTTACGGGGGCTTTTTTCATGCCATACACATTCGCAATACTAAATATCTGGTATTTTTCCGACAAAGTTTTATCCATAAAAGCCACAATAAAAGGAAGCCTACTACCCTATTTATGGTATTTTACTGAATATCAATAAAATAACCAAATTTTAAACGTAACTTTGCATTGTCTTTAACCGGCAAGCGAAGTGAATATACCCCGATTCTACACCATATGCGTTCTTGTGTCAGCCATCTGTCCGACAATGTCTCCTATAGGGAGCATCCCGAGAGAAGAGGCTACCGATTCAATCGCAAGGGTTGATTCTATCCTTCTCGCGGAGTTCGACAAGAGGGAGAAAGCTACAGAGGGGATCAAAGGGAAAGAGCTCGGAGAGGTCGTAGTCACCGCGAGAGAAAGCCGAGGGGTCACATCCGCATCTCTTATCAACCGGCAGGCGATGGCACATATACAACCGTCAAGTTTCACAGACCTGGTGGAGTTGCTGCCCGGTTTCGTGTCGAAAGATCCTGACATGGGAAAAGCCAATCTAATCAACTTGCGTCAGGCACCCCAGGCATCTCCCGATGGTTACGACACCTCATCGCTCGGAACATCCTTTGTGGTTGACGGTGTCCCGGTCAACACATCTGCGGAAATGCAA
The DNA here is from genome assembly GCA_021772015.1 of Prevotellaceae bacterium. Classification (GTDB taxonomy): domain Bacteria; phylum Bacteroidota; class Bacteroidia; order Bacteroidales; family Muribaculaceae; genus UBA7173. The sequence goes on from JAETNS010000004.1 coordinate 124,807, forward strand.
ACCACATCCGACGCTAACCGTATCGGCCGGATGACAACAGGAAAAGGGGTCGACATGCGGTCAATCCCGACAGATGATATCGAGAGTGTGGAAATCGTCAGAGGAATACCCTCTGTCGAGTATGGGGACCTGACTTCAGGTCTTGTGAAGATCAAACGCAAACAGGGGGTGAGAGCTTTAGAGGCGCGGTTCAAAGCGGACATGCAGAGCCAACTGTTTTTTGTCGGCAAAGGATTCAAAATGCCGATCGAGGGGTGGAGCATGAATCTATCCGCCGACTATCTCGACGCAAAGATAGATCCGCGCGACAACCGCGAGAACTTCAAACGCGCGTCATTTTCAATCCGGAGCAATCTCAACCGCGATATCAGAGGACTGCAACTTGTATGGGATGCTTCGATAAATTACACCGGGACTTTCGAACGCGACAAGAACGATCCCGATCTTACGGTGAACAACACCATCGATTACTATACCAGCGATATCAACAGTGTGTCCTGGAACAACACACTGCTGATCCGTCCGCAACAAAACCGCTTTTTCAATTCCGCGAGTCTGACCACGGGAGTTAGCTACGCCTATGAGCATCTGCGTCAGCAGAAAACCGTGGCCTCCTCGCGGCTCTATCCGCTGCCGGTGTCTACTACTCCGGGAGACAATTATGTCGGCTATCTGCCGATGTTGTATTTGGCCGACTTCGATGTCTACGGAAAGCCGTTCTCGGCGTTTGTCAAGCTTGCATCCCGTTTCCGCTATCGCTCCGACAGGATTTCCGGATGGCTAAAAGCCGGATTGGAATACACCATAGCGAAAAACTTCGGCGAAGGTCAGGTCTACGACCTGTCACATCCTCTGACCGCCGGCAATACTTCGCGTCCGCGCCCTTTCAACGATATCCCCGCCATTCAGCAATTGTCGGCATACATCGAGAATGAATCGGAGATAAATGTTGGAGACCATACTCTCCATCTTCAGGCGGGACTGCGCGAAAGCCAACTTGTCGGACTCGACGGGGGCTATTTCCTTTCATGGAGACCGTATTTCGATCCGCGAGTCAACCTGAAATGGACTCTCCCCTATATGACGGTTGCCGGAGAACCGATGGTGTTTGAGGTCGGAGCAGGTACAGGATTACACACAAAGATGCCTGTTGCAGCCTACCTTTTCCCGGATCTGCTGTTCACAGACGAGGTGCAACTCAACTACTTCCATGACAAGGAAGAATGGCGCACCATGAATGTCAAGACATTCATAGATGACAGAGTCAACCGCTCGATCAAAGCCGCCCGCAATCTCAAATGGGAGGTAAGAGGCAATATCTCCTATAGTGGGAACAACCTGTCGGTGACATATTTCCGCGAGAGGATGACCGACGCGTTCCGTATGGCGACCGAGGTCAGATACCACACATACAACCGATATGACGCTTCGGGATATGATCCCTCTGTCGGGGGCGCACCATCGATCGACAATCTGCCATATTCGACAGAGACAAAGATTGCAATGGTCAGCCGGCCGACCAATTCATCAAAGGTGGAGAAGGAAGGTGTGGAGTTCACCCTCTCGACCCGACGTTTCCCGGGCATAAGGACCCGTCTGACTGTCAATGGAGCATGGTTCAAGACAACATTGTCAAATTCCGACGGATTATGGTACAAGCCGACCATCATTGTCAACGGGAAAGAACTCCACTACGCCGGATTCTATGACGATCCTGACGGTAGCGTCTATCAGTCTTTCAACACAAACTTCACATTCGACACCGACATTCCGCGCCTGCGGCTCAATATCTCGCTCTCGATACAAAACATGTGGTACACCTCAAACCGGCAGCTATGGAGGTCGGGTATCCCGCTTGAATATGTCGATGCCGAGGGGACTATACACAAATGGACCGCCGAGGCCGCGCTGGACCCTTATCTCTCCCAGCTTATAAGAAGTTACTCGCAAAGCGCATTTGACGAAAACCGCATACCGCTGGCGACCGCCTTCAACCTCAAGGCGACGAAAAAACTCTGGGACGACCGCATAGGAATCGCCCTGTATGTCAACCGCCTGGTAAGCATCACTCCCGACTATGAGCGGTATGGGACAATACAACGCCGTTACACCTCTCCATACTTCGGCATGGAGATAAACCTAAGGCTATGACGGTCTGATAGATAAACGAGACATGACAATTCAGCATATCCAAATAACAACATATTAAAACATATCAAACCATGATGAAAAAAATTTCATTTATTCTTGCTTCGATAGCAGTGTGTGCAGGATTCGTTTCCTGCTCCGACAATGATGAGCCGGAAGAACAACCCAACCTTATCACTCTACAGAGCACTTTCCCGGAGGGAATGGACCACTACTCAATCCATTTCCAGGATATGACAGTGACATTCACCGAGCTTAACACCCGCCAGACCTATACGGCCACAGCCGAACATCTTGCAGCTTCCCTCAATATCTTCCTCCCCACCGGAACCTATGACTATTCCGGCATTGTAAATTACACCCAGACACTCGAAGACGGCTCTGACAAGGAACTCGCCCTGCGCACGGTCGGATCATCAGTGACCATCGCCGGAGACCGGGATCTCGCCATCACATGGTTCAAATCGACTCCCTCACAAGGTCTCCTCATAAGCGAGATCTACGCGGCGGGATCTCATAACGCCGCCCATACGGGAGGTATCCGTGACGCGTTCATCCGCATATACAACAACTCCGATGTCACGATGTATGCCGACGGTCTGGCAATCGTGGAGTCTGACTTCGTCAACTCCCGCGCCAACGATTACGATATACTGACTCCCGAAAATGACCGTGATGTCAACTTCACTGTCGGAGTTGTCTGGGTTATTCCCGGAAACGGACATGATGTGGCCATCGAGCCGGGCAAATCGATCACTGTCACTGATCAGGCGATCGACTGGAGCGCGCAGGTTGAAGGCGCTCTCGACATGACCGGGGCAGACTTCGAGTGGTATGACGATGTGGCCCTTGACACAGACAATCCCTCTGTTCCCAACCTCGACAAATGGTTCAGCTACTCCAACACGATCTGGATCATGTCTAACCAATGCAACCGCTCCTACGCCCTTGTCCGCTTCCCCGAAGGAATGACCGCCGATAAATATCTGGCCGACTACAAAGGAGCATATGACTACATACATCCCGCCACCGGCAAACAGCTCCGCAAAGAGAAAGCATATCTCATTCCCAATGAGTGGATCCTCGACGGAGTAAACCTCGGCAACCGCGAAATGTATGTACGCGGAGCGCTCGCATCGTCAATCGATGCCTCATACGCCTGCATCTCCGAGAAGAACTCCGACCCGCAGCGTTTCGGCAAGAAGTTCAGCCGAAAGGTAGCCATGACCACAGTTGACGGCCGTGAGATCCTGCAGGATACAGACGACTCCGCTTCTGATTTCATCCTGAAAGCAGCAAAATGATCTTGCGCCTGACCGCCATATCCCTTGTCATTCTGTCGGCAATCCTCCCCTGCGGAGGAACCGACAGGTTGTGTCATGCCATCACATCCGCCAACCCGGCAGCTATGCCTTTCCGGCAGGATTCCTCACTAACCACAATCAGCCTTGACGGGAATTACGCGAATACCGCATTGACTCGAGCGGCTCAGATGGGTGACGGTTACTTGACAGGCGGTCTGTCTGCCAGCTCTTACCATCATCTCGGAAGCGGGACCACAGTGTGGGGAGATGCGCGCTTCCTGACCGGGACCACGCGCGATGTGATGTGGAACAACTCTGCAGATTATGACCTTGTCGGCCCGTATGTAATCGGCGATCCTGTCGGTGGAGACCTGAAACATCAGAGTTATGACTTCGGAGGAGGATATGCGGGCAAGCGGCACAGATGGAGCTGGGGTGTGGAAGCCTCATATAGAGCGGCTATCGACCACCGTAGCCGTGACCCTCGTGACAAGATCGTCGTATCTGACCTGAAAGGATCAGTCGGAGGAAGTTTCCGACCGGGATCCTCCCCTCTCGCCATCGGGGTTTCAGGCAAATTTCGTATCTATAACCAGACCGCGCAACTGGAATTCTATTCTCCGACAAACGACATCCCGACATACGCCATGACCGGCCTTGGCTCATTCTATCCGAGGTTTTCGGGTAATAGCAGCCGGAACACGGCATATTCCGGGGCCGGATTCGGGGGAGCGGTAACACTTTTTCCTGTAAAAGAGACCGCAAGATCCATTATAGGTGGAGTCCATTTCAACAACCTGACTCTCCGCCAGTACCTGCGCGATTTCAACAATCTCGAACTTACACGGACTTCGACCTCTGATATCGGAGCTGATTTCGGAATGATGTTCGGCAGCTCGCTGCGCTATGGGATCTACATTACAGGAAGATATAACCGCAAGGCCGGAAAGGAGAACCTGCTGGGTCCATCAAGCGGCAACAGCTACCCTAAAATCGGGGAAAGGGAGAACTACCTCGCGGAATTGCTGCAAATCCATGTCCGTTTCCATGTAGAGATCGATCTTGGAGAGAAAGACCATCTTACAACAACTGTCTCAGGCCTGTTCGATGAAAATTCCGAACTGCTCCGATCTCCTTACCGCAAGGTCGCGACACGGAGCATCACACCTGCGGTCAATGCGCAATGGACTCATGGATTCCGCAACAGGGTGACACTGACAATCTCATCAGGAATATCCCGCCGGTTCACCTCTCTCCGGGAAATATCTCTCGACGGGGTAGATCCCGACTCTGATATCGGGCGAATGGTGATCAGGAACACCGCCCTTACGACATCAGATGTGACTGACTACGGCTTGCAAACCCGTATATCCTTCCCTGTGAAGAATTACGACATCTTCATACACGCAGACTGGAAACACCTCGATTTCGCCAGCAGATGCGGTTCCGCCGATTATCTGTTGTTATCAGTGGGGATCGAACTGTGATCCGGCTTCTGATGAATGAATAATCAAAACAACCGATCCTATTATATGGAAAATGTAATATCCGTCAAGAATCTCACCCAACGATATGGCCGGGGACGGCTCATATACGAGAATCTCAGTTTCGACGTACCCAAAGGGAGCATCCTCGGACTGCTTGGAAAGAACGGGACGGGAAAAACCACCACAATAAATATCCTAATGGGGTTTCTAAAACCGCAGGGAGGAGAATGCCGCATATTCGGAGAAGAGATCACACGTCTCCTCCCGCAGTCGCGAAGCCGGATCGCCCTTCTGCTCGAGGGCCATGTACAGTATTCTTTTATGACCATCTCGCAGATCGAGAAATTCTACTCTAATTTCTATCCGGCGTGGAACCGCGACGCATACTATGGGCTTATGGAAAAGCTGCGTGTGTCACCCGGACAGAAAATCTCCTCCATGTCAAACGGCCAAAGATCGCAGGTGGCATTGGGACTGATACTGGCCCAGAACGCTGACCTGCTGGTGCTTGACGATTTTTCCCTTGGCCTTGATCCGGGCTATCGCCGCCTGTTTGTCGATTACCTGCGCGATTTCGTCAAGTCGGAAAACAAGACTGTGTTCATGACCTCCCATATCATCCAGGATCTTGAAAGGCTCGTGGATGACTGTATCATTCTTGACTACGGGAAAATCCTGACCCATCAGCCTGTAGCCGATCTGATGAGAAACCTGCGACGGTATGAATATGTCGCGGCATCTGCAGACGAGCCGCTTCCCGACAATATCGAGGGTATCTACAGCCCCCGGGAAGGACATGACGGGCGCGAATTCTATTCTTTCCTTCCTCAAGATGAGACGCGCCGTAGACTGGCGGAAAAAGGGATAGCCGCATTGTCGCTTTCCTCCCATCATGTCGAGTCACTTGAAGACGCGTTCATTGGTCTGACCGGCCGGTACTGATCGGATGTCTTTTAGAACAACAATATACTCCAACTAAAAAACGTATGGCAACTACTTCACATACGCCCCATATGACCAAAGCTATCCTGGCAAAGGAGATACTGAAAACGCGCCGGGCGTTCTGGTGCTCACTCGGGCTCACCGCATTTTTCACCATATATGCCATCCTGGGTATAAACCGGGTGATCACCACCCACGGTGTCGAGCATGTTTGGCTTATAATGCTGATGAAAGACCAGACATTCACTGACTCGATAAAATATGTGCCGCTCCTATGCGGTCTTCTTGTCGGACTGGCGCAGATGATGCCGGAGATGCAACAGAACCGGCTGAAACTGACCCTCCACCTTCCATGCCCACAGAACAGATTGCTGATGACAATGCTTGCCACAGGATTCGGAGAGCTGACTGTCATCTATCTTATTCAATTTGTGGCTATAGGTGTTTATTACAGCCGGATCATCGCCCCGGAAATGACATGTTATGTATTGTTCAACACCCTCCCCTGGTATCTCGCGGGTTATACAGCGTACTTCTTTTCAGCCGCCGTCTGTCTTGAAGGGAAATGGAAACGGCGTATGATCCTCGCGCTGATTGCGGCCGGAGTGGTCACATTGTATTTCATACAGCCGATGCCCGGAGCATACAATGGAGTCCTGCTCCCCGCTATAGTTGTGACGTTGTTGCTGACGTGGCTTTGCATAGGATCCATAGTCCGCTTCCGGCAAGGACTCATCGACTGATTTCTTAATTCCCATCCATTCTTTCATAGCAATGTCAAAGTTATCCAAGATCATATTATACGCCGTCGCCATAACAGTGTTGAGCTGGTTCCTACCGTGGCTCTACGCGTTGTTGACCCCGTCTGCTTCCAGTGATCCATTCTGCGCGTTCTCTCCGATCAGCAGCCAATGGATCGTCAGCCGTTCCGCTCCGGGTGAGAAGCCTGTAATCACACTCGTTGACGCGTTTGGAGGTAATGAGAGCTCGGGCACCAGGATCCCGGTATCGGTCCGTGACTCCCTTGCGCCGCAACTTTATTACCGCCAACTGGTAGCCCATGACCTTCTCCCTGACACTATTGCGGGAAAGGCTGTCTCGGCTCATGAACTCAAAACCCATGAGGCATTCTTCACCTGCTCTCCCCGCGAGACCAACAAGGTCTTTCCCGGAATATGGCTGATGATGGAATCCATGCCGGTAAGGGTTGAGCTTTCCGATCCTAAGGAGGGTTTCCGTATCACTGACAACGGAATAGAATTCATCAGAATATCAGACAACACCGTCAATTCGGACCGCTCACGACGTTTCACGGAGGCGATGAAATCGCGTGGATTCCGCTTCCCTGCCAAGGATCTGTCAGCCAACATCACTTCCCAAAAAACTTATGACGAGGGGTATCTGATGATTGACTCCGAAGGGAAGCTTTTCCACATCAAACAACGTGGAGGAAGGCCATATGTGGCCATAATCGATATGCCGGAAGATGTCATAGCCTCTAAAGCTTTTATCTGGGAAGAGTCCGACAGGTCGATCCTCGGATTAATGACTGACACTGAAAACCGTCCATATGTTATCAGATCTGATGGCCATAAAGCGATTCCGTTGCCCTCGGAAAATGGGAAAATTGATCCACGCCGGGAATCAATAATGGTTATGGGAAGCCTTTTCAATCTCACAGTCAGATACACCGGCCCGGATGGAAGCCGATGGAGGGCGTTCGATGCCGACAGCCTCCGGCTCATAGGCTCGATCGACTTCCCGCGAGTGACATCGACGGTTTCAAAAATCGCCGGATATGTTTTCCCGTACACTCTGTCGATGACATCTTCATACGACTCGCTGGCATATCCCCGTATAAAGAACTTCTCACTGAAAGCTCTTCCTCTCGGACTATTGCTTGCCCTGACTTTATGGATCATGGCAGCCAGACGTAAAGACAAGACAATGAAAATCGGAGCATTGCTCACCCTGCCGCTTGGAATATTCGCTTTTCTGCCATTCCTGCTATTGGGTGACGAATAGTCTAAAAATCGCTGTGAAGAAAAAGTTTAGAATACTTCATATACAACAACTTAATAATAATCCAAATGAAGACAAATTTAATCTATCTGGCGGTCGCTCTTGTGATGATCGCCCTCACCGGATGCTCGGGGAAATCCACAGCCGAATCCGGCGTTTCTGACTCTTTGACCGTAGACACCATTTTAGCCAATCCGGAAACCTTTGTGGGCCAGAGTGTAACAATCGAGGGGGTTGTCTCGCATTTATGCAAGCATGGTGGACGCAAAGCCTTCCTACTCGGATCGGATGTCAACACCATGATCCGCTGTGATGCCACCCCGGAGATGGGAAATGTATTCCCGCAGGAGACGATCCATCAGCCGCTGCGTGTCACAGGCGTGGTAATGGAAAGCCGCCTGGACGAGAATACCATCCGTGAACTTGAAATGAACCGCCAAGGCCAGATCGAACGCATCACCGAACAGCAAGGGGCTGAAGAGGCAGCCAATTTCAGCAACGCGCCTACAGGCTGCGAGACCGAACGCAAGGCTGCAGGCCAGGAGGAAGTGGAGACTTTCGCCGCCCAGATGGCCGATTACCGCCGCCGTATCGCCGAACGCGACAGCATTGAAGGGAAACCTTATCTGTCGACCTACTACATACAGGCAACCGCTTACGAGATGCTGCCTCAATAAGCCCGGCGGATAAGACAGGCAATCTTGTCTCCAACACAACAGATAGCCCGGACCATCAACCATCGATGATCCGGGCTATTTGTGAATTAGAATAATACCGGTCAACCGAAAAGATTGTTAAGGAAGACTGCAAGTATGGCCACCGGACACACATACCGCAACAGGAATATCACGGAGCGACGTATGAACCGCGACGCGGGGCGAAGCTCACGGTCGACTGTCGCACGGTCAACGATCCAGCCGACAAATATCGAGACAAGCATGCCTCCCACAGGCAGGAATATGTTGCTGGTCACATAGTCGAATATGTCAAAAACAGTCATGCCCCACAGGGTAGCACCCGACAACGGGCCGAACGACAGCGCACAGAATATCGCGAAAAATGTCACAATGCCAAGCGTCAAGGCGACAGCCTTCCCGCGACCGAGATTCCAGTGCTCGACACAGAATGCCACTCCCGTCTCGCTAAGCGAGATGGTCGATGTCAATGAGGCTATGAGAAGCAAAAGGAAGAACAAAGCCGCCCATATCCCCCCTCCGGTCATCTGACGGAATATGTCGGGGAGAACCTCGAAGACAAGTTGAGGGCCTGCCGCCGGTTCCATCCCGAATGAGAAAACCGCAGGGAAGATGATCACTCCGGCCACGATAGCAACCATCGTGTCGAGTCCGGCCATTATCGAGGCACTTTTGACTATTTTGGTCCGGGAGGGGAAATAACTCCCGTAGACAGTCAGCGTGCCAAGTCCGACAGATAGCGAAAAGAAGGCCTGACCGAGGGCAGAAAGGACTGTCGAGGAATCGACATGACTGAAATCCGGGCAGAAGAGAAATGACAGCCCTTCTTTGGCTCCGGGAAGAATCAGGGAATTGACGGCCATCATCACGAGCAGGACGAAAAGCAAGGGCATCATCCAGTTTGAAACCTTCTCGATCCCTTTCTGCACGCCACGCAAGACTATGACAGTGTTGACAGCGAGGAGAACGACAGTCCAGAAAACACATCGCCAGCCGGCGGTGAAGCCCATGAACTCCGCATGGCTGTCTCTGACATCAGGAGCAGTCAGATTGCCTGTGACAGACTGGAAAAGATACTCCAGCGTCCAGCCGGCCACTACCGCGTAGAATGACAGTATAAGGGTTCCGCTGACAACTCCAAGCATACCGGCAAACCGCCACCAGCGGCCACCTTTCGGAGCAAGCGCAGACATTGCCCCGAATATATTGCGGCGAGATGATCGCCCCATCAGAAACTCGGCGCATACCACCGGAATTCCTATCAGCAGGACACACAGTATGTTGACGGCGAGGAATGCACCTCCCCCATGAGCACCGGCCTCATAAGGGAAACGCCATATATTACCAAGGCCAACGGCAGAACCGACCGTAGCGGCGATCACGCCGAATTTGGTCGTGAATTTCGGACGATTGTCTTCTTTCATGCATTTAAGTACTCTGGTCGGGATTATAATCCCTGCTCATAAAACAAGAAGATGAGGAAAACGCCAACCCATGTAGGGCGCGTCATACTCCTCATCTTCTCATAAATGTCTTACAACGGGAATTTGTTTTATCCCGCAGTTATTAAGTCATTCGGATTTCTCTTCAGATTTCCTGTCAGGGAATGCCCGAATGAGATCCGAGATGGCGCTTATCGGCTGGAGGCGGAATAGTTGGGAGCCTCTGATGTTATGGCCACATCATGGGGATGGCTCTCTGCCACACCCGCGTTGGTTATGCGGGTGAAACGTGCCTTGTGAAGGGCTTCGATATCGGCAGCTCCGCAGTAGCCCATGCCGGCACGCAGACCGCCAAGCATCTGGTAAACGACCTCGTAAAGAGATCCCTTATAAGGGACTCGTGCGGCAATGCCCTCGGGGACAAGCTTTTTGGTGTCGGTCTCATTGGCTTGGAAATAACGATCCTTCGATCCTTTCTCCATAGCTTCGAGCGAACCCATCCCACGATATGACTTGTATTTACGGCCATTATAGATGATGGTATCGCCGGGAGATTCCTCTACACCGGCAAGCATTCCGCCGAGCATCACACAGTAACCTCCGGCTGCAAGAGCCTTGACGATGTCACCGCTGTAACGGATACCCCCATCAGCGATCAGAGGCACACCTGTTCCTTCAAGTGCCTTGGCCACGTCATAGACAGCCGAAAGCTGTGGCACTCCGACACCGGCGATTATGCGGGTGGTGCATATCGAGCCTGGACCAATGCCGACTTTCACCCCATCCGCGCCATTCTCGACCAAATAGCGGGCAGCCTCGCCGGTAGCAATGTTGCCGACAACGACATCGATTTCAGGATATTTTTCCTTGACAGCACGTAAAACGCCTACAACCCCTTTTGAATGGCCGTGAGCGGTGTCAATCACTATCGCGTCTGCTCCGGCGGCGACCAGAGCGTCCACACGGTCCATCGAGTCAGCGGTCACTCCGACCCCGGCAGCCACACGCAGACGGCCCAGTGAGTCCTTGCAGGCAAAGGGTTTGTCTTTGGCCTTGGTGATATCCTTGTAAGTCACCAGACCGACCAGCCGTCCATCCTTGTCAACGACGGGAAGCTTCTCGATCTTATGCTTCTGAAGTATATCAGCGGCCTCCTCAAGATTGGTCGACTGGTCTGTAGTCACAAGATTCTCGGAGGTCATCACCTCATCGACCTTGCGGTTCAGGTCGCGCTCGAAACGCAGGTCTCGGTTGGTCACGATACCACGGAGCAGCCCTTTCTCGTCGACAACAGGAATACCGCCGATATGGTATTCCTCCATCATTTTCAGGGCATCTCCTACCGTCGAACCTTGCATTATTGTCACAGGATCATAGATCATGCCGTTCTCGGCGCGTTTTACGGCATGCACCTGACGTGCCTGCTCCTCGATCGACATGTTTTTGTGAATCACCCCGATACCCCCTTCACGGGCGATAGCAATAGCCATCTTGGCCTCAGTCACGGTATCCATCGCGGCCGACACCAAAGGAACGTTGAGAACGATGTTGCGGGAGAACTTTGTCTGAAGTTTGACGCTCCGGGGGAGCACTTCGGAATAAGCGGGGATCAGAAGGACATCATCGAATGTGAGCCCATCCATAGCGACCCGATCTGCAATAAATGACGACATATAGTTATAACCTCTTGTTGAAATAAGTTTTCCGTTAGTATATCTTGATTTTTGACCAACATCCGGTAATTACCCTTGGCCCGACTTCCGGCGGTAAGCGGCAAAAACCGTCAATGGCACCAAACCCGCAGACAACCAGAATCCAGGCGACGCGTCCACTCCGTTGAGAGCCAATATCGTTGACGACAGGGTTATGGCGTAGGGAAATGAGAGGAGATCATCTACGCATTCGCCAAAACTGTCCCCGTCCACGATCTCATGGCGTTTCCCCGACAGAGAGATCGCTCTCACCACCAAAGCGGCCAACGCAAGCATCCCCACCGCAAGGGACACATACAACACAATGTCATTCCCAAGCATACCAAGAGTGACGAATGGCAGCGTGGCCACCAGAATCCTCGCTAACGATACAATGATAGCATCCTTGAGCATCGTATTCATGTCATACAGCCGGATAATAAAAAGACGGCTCAACGCAGGATTGGCCGGATGTGTATATTTTTGCAAAGGTAATGATTTTTTCCTGAATAAAAAAGTTTTTTGTTCACACCGATAATTCGTAACTTTGCGGTATGTTTAGGATAAAGCGTCTATACCTGTATATGTTGCGGAGCTATGTGCCTCTGCTGCTGATGACGTTTTTCATCTGCCTGTTTATCGTCCTGATGCAATTCCTCTGGCGTTACATCGACGATCTCGTAGGAAAGGGGCTGACTATCGATGTGATCGGTGAGCTGTTTTTCTATGCTGCCTTGACGATGGTCCCGATGGCACTCCCGCTGGCCATATTGCTGGCTTCATTGATGATATTCGGCAACCTGGGGGAAAAATTCGAGTTGACAGCCATGAAAGCCTCCGGCATATCGCTGTTGAAAGTCATGAGCCCGCTGATCATCCTGATTTCATTTGTGGCTGTCGGAGCGTTCTTTTTCCAGAACAACGTCTTGCCTATAGCCCAGACCAAGATGTGGACTCTCCTCTACTCCATGCGTCAGAAGTCGCCGGAACTGGAGATTCCCGAAGGGGTATTCTATTCCCAGATTCCCGGTTACAACTTTTATGTGGAGAGCAAGGACCGGGAAAGGGGGACACTCTACAATATGATGATCTATGATGTCTCGCGAGGGTTTGACAACGCGCGGGTCATCCTGGCCGATTCAGGCCATCTGAAATCGGCAGACGACAAGATCCATCTCTTCCTGCAGCTCCACAACGGGGAGCAGTTCGAGAACCTGCGCGAGAGTTCGGGCAATGTAAACCAAGGCAACCAGCCGTATCGCCGCGAACAGTTCGACACAAAAGAGATACTGCTCGCTTTCGACGCCAACTTCAACCGCATGGATGAATCGGGGATGAGAAACCAGTATGTCGGGAAGAACATGAGCGAATTGCAGGCCACCATAGATTCCGTCGGGCAGCGTGTCGACTCCATCGGGAGCATCTACGCCCGTGACATCAGCCATTCCACATATGTCAGGGTTTCGGAGTATGTCGAGGAGAAACGTGGCGACACGATTGTCAGCATGCGTCGACCGGAAGTCGCGATGGCCACCCCGATCGATATCGACTCCCTGTTCTACAAAGAAAATCCATCCAAAACCCGCTCCTATCTCACGATGGCCACCAACCGCGCCAGCAGTATCCGACAGGAATATGAGTTCAAGAGCTACGTAATGGATGAGGACCGCACGACAATACGTCGTCACGGAATAGAGATGCACAAGAAGTTCACACTTTCTTTCGCCTGTCTCGTGTTCTTCTTCATCGGCGCGCCTTTGGGAGCGATCATCCGCAAAGGAGGAATCGGAACCCCACTGGTGATCTCGGTATTTCTATTCATATTCTACTATATAATAGACAACACCGGCTACAAATTCGCCCGTGACGGAGTGTTGCCCGTCTGGGAAGGGATCTGGTTAAGTTCATTCGTATTGCTGCCATTAGGGGTCTTCCTGACATACAAGGCCATGCGCGACTCGGCTGTGCTCAACATAGATGCGTACAAGAATTTCTTCCGCAGACTGCGTGGCAAGCAGCAGCGCGAACTGGAGGTCAAGGAATATGCCATGGAGGATGTCACTCCCCGCGAAGCTCTGGAACGTCTGGAACCATTGCTTGCGGATTGCAGACAACTTACAGAGATGTGGAAGTCGCTTCCGGCATGGAAACGTCTGCCCTATCGCCTGACTCTGCGCCACAAGGGCTTTGACCGGCTACAGGCACGGATGAACGAGACCATTGATTTCCTGTCAAATTCCAAGAATCCAAAGGCAATACGTCTCCTCAACAGCTATCCCTACAAAGTAAGTCCCCGCAATCTGGCGCAAGTAGCCCAGACAACCAACGATCTCGCCGATCTTTGCCGGGAGATCATCGGGGAGCAACCCAAAGATAACCATCCGGGCGACTAACCGCCACCACCCAATATCAACCACAACCCACAAACCACGATGAACGCTGATAAAATCAAGCTTGATACGATCGAAGATGCCCTGCGCGATTTCAAGGAGGGCAAGATGATAATAGTGGTCGATGACGAAGACCGCGAGAATGAAGGAGACCTCATTGTCGCCGCCGAGAAGATAACCCCGGAGCAAGTCAATTTCATGCTCAAGAACGCCCGGGGGGTACTATGCGCCCCACTGACGATCTCTCGCTGCAAAGAGCTGGGACTTGAGCCGCAGACAACCGACAACACTTCAGTACTGGGAACACCCTTCACCATCACAGTCGACAAACTCGACGGATGCTCGACGGGGGTATCGATCCATGACCGATGTGCCACCATCCGCGCCCTGGCTGATCCTGCCTCCAAGCCCGAGACATTCGGTCGCCCCGGCCATATCAACCCATTATATGCCCAGGATGCCGGAGTATTGCGTCGCAGCGGACACACAGAAGCCGCCGTGGATCTCGCCCGGATTGCCGGACTGCAACCTGCAGCCGCCCTGATGGAGATAATGAGCGATGACGGCTCAATGGCACGTCTGCCGGAACTGCGCCGACGTGCTGACGAATGGGGACTGAAGCTGATCTCCATACGCGACCTGATCGCTTACCGCCTGCGTCAGGAATCACTCGTCGAGAAAGGGGAAGAAGTCAATCTGCCTACCGCCTACGGCAATTTCCGCCTAATCCCTTTCCGCCAGAAAAGCAACGGACTGGAGCATATCGCCATAATCAAGGGAGATGTCAACACTGATGAACCTGTTCTTGTCCGCGTCCACTCCTCCTGCGCCACCGGCGACATTTTCGGATCACTGCGGTGTGACTGCGGAGAACAGCTCCATCAAGCCCTGCGGATGATCGACGAGGAAGGCCGGGGAGCCGTAATCTACCTACTCCAGGAAGGTCGAGGAATCGGACTTATGGACAAGATCAGAGCCTACAAACTCCAAGAACAGGGTATGGATACCGTAGATGCCAACCTCCATCTTGGTCATAAAGCCGACGAACGCGACTACGGTGTTGGAGCCCAGATCCTCCACGAACTCGGAATAAAGAAAATGCGCCTGATATCAAACAACCCGGTGAAGCGCGTCGGACTGGAAGGCTACGGTCTGGAGGTGGTGGAGAATGTGCCGATCGAGATCGCTCCCAATGACTACGACCGTTTCTATCTGTCAACAAAAAAACACCGCATGGACCACACTCTCCACAACGTGGAGTGACCTCACTTTCCATTAACAGTAAGAGATCGACTTTATTTTTGTCTCAATAAAGTCAATCTCTTACTTGGTGAAAAAGATATTTTGGTTAAAAATCACAATGCTCTCCGACATCCCTGTTCCAATCGATGTCGGAGAGCATTGTTTTCTTTATTAGCCGCTTGTGACCCGTTACAAAAGACTCGCCTCTCACATAGCCGGGGTACACTGACAGGTAAGAAGGCTGGAATCAGACGTTTGCAATGAATCTGTCACTGTTCTTCCGCTGATATTCATTCCAGAGCAATCCGGGAAGTGTGGCCATAATCCAGGAACACCGTTTGATTTGCTTGCGGGGTTCCATGATCAATCGATGTATGAACTCCAAATGATGTGCGACCATCCAGTCGGGGGCGCGCTTGACATCTTCCCCGCTGAAGAACTTGAACGCGGCTCCCACAGCAATCATCACTCCTTTTTTCAAATGCGGAAGCAAATTGTGCATGAATATCTCCTGTTTGGGAGCGCCGAGAGCTATCCAGATTATGTCGGCCCCATCTTTCTCTATCATGTCTGCTATAGCCGGATAGTCAAAATCCGAGACCCCAAGGAATGGGAGTTCATAGAACAACATCCCCTCCACCTCCGGATTAAGGACAGCCAAGTGCTTCTTCAAACCATCAAGGACCTTTTGTGACGCGCCGAGAAAGGCCATTCTGTAACGGCTTTCAGAGACAACATCTTTGAAGATCTGGCTGCCGCAGTATTGTTGATAGCAATCGCCATGTATCCATTTTATATACAATGGCACATAACTGCTGTCACATAACGAGAACATTGCGTCGTCCAACACTTCTCGGTAATATGGGCTGCGATTGGCGATATTGAGGATCACCCCATCTGCAACGCAAACATATCCCTTCTCCCGATTCCTTATGCACGTGTTTATCCGATCATGAACCACCTGCCGGTCGAATTCATAATTAATGTTGAAAAATCGTTTCACAAATGTTTCAAGTATTGAATAGTTTAGACTTTAGTTTGGAACACGATGATCTCCATCGGCAATCAACCGTTCGAGAAGTGACTGCCATTCCTTCGCGATGACATTAGTCGAATATTTGGAGATTATATTCTTACAGGCATTCTCCCCCAGCCTCATGGCCAGAGAGGGGTTATGCCAGAGATCCCTTACATGCTGATCAAGCCGTTCGATATTTTCCGGGGGGAAAAGCAGTCCCCTCGCTGCGCCACTATCGCCGACAATCTCGCTGAAGCCACCATGATCGGGAGCCACCATCGTCTTGGAGCATGATGCTGCTTCAAGGATTGTCATCGGGAATCCCTCATACCACCTCGATGCCATGACAAAGAACCGGGCATGCTCATAAAAATCCTTTAGCGATTGACCGGAAAGATATCCTACAAGTTTTACATTGTCAGGCAAATCATTCACCAATCCCGTGTCTCTGACAGAACCAGCCAACCGAAACGGAATCCCGGGATTCCGGCGTGCCACCTCAAGAATAAGGTCAATCCCCTTCTCCCTGCTAAGTCTGCCGCAGTAAGCCACATAATCCCCGGGAGTCGCCACAGACAGTCTCTCTACATCAATGCAGTTTGGGATCACCGATATCTTCTCACGCAGGAATCCGGCTTGAATCATTTTTTTTCTTTGGAAATCTGTGATACAAGCGAAATGGCTCACACATTCCCTGTAATAATTTCCCCGACGAGCCACGGCATTGCGGGCGGCATAACCTATTGACTTCAGAATGGAGTGCTCACAGTTATGACGTACGCATCCCCATTCATTCCCTCTCTCAAGACAATCCTCACATGGCGCGTCGTCACGCATGAAAAGCCCCGTAGGACACATCAGACGGAAATTGTGAACTGTCATCACAACCGGCACACCCGCTTTCCGGCACTCCACCAGAGCCGCAGGCGATATAAAGGGATATAAGTTATGAACATTCACGACATCCGGTCTATCCCTACGAAGCGACTCTCGCATCGCTTTCACTCCAGAAGGGCAATAAACACCGGAGACAAAGCCACGGATCTTTCCGGCCAGGTTCTCGCGAGCTGCAGCCGTCGTCATCCTCAATTGGGCGACATCGTGGCCGAGGCCATGAAACATCGAATCCATTTTGTCGACTACCGCTTCCTCCCCGGAGTATTTACCGTAATCGTTATGGACCAACAGGATTTTCATATTAATTACATCTTAGAGTCAAATTAGAGTCAGATCAGAGTCAGAGATGCGTATCATTCATGAGTACTTTCTCAGTGGAGTGAGGGAAAACAACAAGCGTTTGACAAGCGCGAGAGCGAACGAGCCGAAGAGTACAGCTGGAACGATAATGAAGAAAAACAATCCAAACGAGGATTGGTCGACATAATACCGTCCAATGAACCAAGTGTATATAATAGAATCGAATATCCAACAGCATAGATATATGTCGAGAGACAACAACGAAAGCCAATATACCGCCTTACAGACCCATCCAACCCGGCATTCCATATCATATAAGACAAGAAACACAAGTACAGCAGAGACAGCTCCGAAAAGGCCGAACGTGTCTCCCAATATGAAAATCATGTCATTCCCCGGTTTGACCATCATTGTGAATACAGGCGAAATCAGCCCTATGGCCAGAATCCAGCCAACAGCCATGATTTTGTTTATTCTGGGAGCGTACTCTCTAATATATGCCCCCAAATAAAAATAAGTCAGGGGAAAACACTCCATCCAATAATCGGGAAAGAGATGTAACCCAAAACGATTAGTCACTTTGGGAAGGAATGTCAAAAATGCCAAGGACGCAATTAAGAGACGTTTATGATTTTTTGATTCCAAGCCTTTATAAAGGATGTTAAGAAACGGTATTAAAAGGAAAAGTCCTATCCACATCTCAACATACCATCCATAAGGTATGGCATCAAAACTGAGTATTTTCCCGACAGCTTCTGATAAGCCCAGATCATAGCCGAGATAATATCTCATATGTATGAGTGATAATATTGCGAAAAACAGATAAGCGATCAAAACCCTAAAGATACCCGAATAATACTTTCTCGATATAGTCTTATTCAAATTAAGATATCCCGTCAACATGATGAATAATGGGACTCCGACTTCAAGGAGAGACATCGCAATGGCTTGCAGCACCATAGAAATGCCCGAAACGGGATAGGACAAGAAAGGGGTATGCAGCGAGAAAAAGTGACCGCCTATCACCCCAAAGATAGCAAACGCCCTGATAAGATCGAGCCCAAATGAACGAGAATACGAGGAGCTTTTACCCCCCCCCCATTTTTAATTCCCTAATTTTCAACACATTATCTTGCATGTAAGTAACTGCTCAAATTTGTTTTACATTAACTGATCAACCTTAGAGGGTGTTATAATTCCCATTTCAGTATTTTCTTGATATACTTTGCGGGCACACCGGCGATGAGGCAGTCGTTTTCCTTTATGGATCTATTTACCAATGAATTGCTTGCAATTATGCAATTATTCCCTATGCTGCTGTTTTTCAATATTGTCACATTGGCCGCGATCCATACTTTGTCGCCGATGGAAATCTCACCATTGGTAGAAGAAAGCACGCCATCAACGCCATAAACTTTATGCGCGTCGGAGTCCATGACCAATGAGTTCCAACTGAATTGCACATCCTCCCCGATGACAATCTTATTTGAACAGATTATGGATGTCGTGCCTGAAACAGCGAAATTTGATCCCACTTCCAAGCAACCTCCCTCATTAACATGTACTATCGCTCCATGACCTACATGCACGTCTTTCTCGACAATCCACTTTCCACCGCGCCTGATACATAAAACGGTATTACCCCCGTAACAATCTACACCGTCGGCCTCATGGAATCCGATCCTGACTATTCCCGGACGACATTCTCCCAAAACCAAACCTCCTCTCCACATACTTTTCACCCTGACATTGGAAGCGATCCAAACAGGTAACTTAACCGCTTCCCTGAAAGGCATGTATCTCAGATTGAAAAAGAGCGTGGATGGAATCGCTTTAAATATTTTCCACTTTCTTCCCATGATCAGCAAGGATACAATTCATTTTTATATCTTTCAATAATCGCTTCCCATCTGAATTTCAAACCTTGTTTACGGTTATTTTCCCCCATCGACACAACAGATGCCTTCTCTCGGCTCATACCTCCCAGAATTTCCACCAATTCATCTTCGGAATCAAACAGGTATCCGTTCTCCTTGCCAATAATCTCCGGGGCGATACCCACCGGGGTCGACACCACACATCGGCCCATAACGAAAGGTTCTACGATGCATTGCCCGAAAGTCTCGCTCCGGCTCGCGATTATAGCGACGTTACATCGCGAAACAAGTTGAAAGACCTCATCGCGGGTTATTCTTCCGGGGAAAACCACACGTGACTCAATTCCCAATTCCTTGACAAGGTCTTTACAATGATCGAGCAATTCGCCATCTCCGGGCAAAACAAGACGGGAACAACCGGAATAACTTTCCTTTTTAAGGAATCGGGAGAAGGCCCTGATCACCAAATCTTGATTCTTTCCTTCCCGGAAAAGAGCCGGATATATGATTCGCAGTCCGTCAGCGGCATCGGCCACAGGTGTGTCGACAAAACAGGCATCACTTATTCCTAAAGGCAGAACTCTGATCTTGTATGACAGCAACGAGAACTCTGACTTGAGCAACCGTGTCATGCACTGGATTCTGTCGGCCCCGACAAGCAGGGCCGTGCCTATGATGACCTTGGCTATCTTTGATTTAACCGGATGGTTGTTCCTGAACCCATGCAAGGTATAGATGATTGAAATCTTATGACCTTTGTTTTTAGAAAAAAGAGAGCCGATCGATAGCCGGGCATAATTGGCAAGAAACAACTGCCAGTTGTTCTGCACATGAATGCAATCCACCCCATGTTCAAGTATTATTCCTTTAAGCTTTTTTCTGAGCAGATCCGCATTCTGATGCTCGTCCAAGCCGTCAATTTTTATCAAATTGACATTTGCCATAGCCGCTTTGTCCCAAAGGCCCGGGATCTGCTCATTGCTCCCGGCAACTGCCACATATGGTATTCCGGCATCATGAATTGCCTTAAGCTCATCCAACAAAAGCTCAGATAGTCCGATCTTGAAATCAGAGGCAAAAAACAGCAATTTATTCATAGGATTCTCACGCTAAGGCTTTCAGCAGCCGTTTCCTTAATATTTCAGGGGTAAGACTTAACAAGATTATGGCAATGGCCATCTTGTTCACAGGGCTATAACTTAAGGCAACAAGACTCTCGTATATGGCATTCGCCGGCCGATTCGAACGGACAGAAACAGAGGCTCTCATTTTATGCCAGAAAGACAGATAAGATCTCAGCCCTCTGACAGACTTGTTGTAATGATACAGTTTTTTCAGTTCTTTACCGACCAAATCGACTTTGTCATGAGGCCTGCCCACTTTACTTTTGTCTGTTAAAGATGCCGGGATAACATATGTCGCCAATGCTTTTCGATTATAAGCCACGCGGTTTTCACACGCGAGCCTGGCCCAGGTCAGCAGATCCTCGCCGGAGCTTATTCCTTCGGGGAAACATCCTATCTTCAACAATGCTTCCTTACGAACCATTACGGCAGAAGTCCAAATCGGGCAGTTCGAGCAAGAGGCCACTTCGAAATAGTTAGTAAGTACACCTCTGTCCTCGTCCAGTTTCAACTTATTAATGGATGTGGGGAATATCTTTCCGTCAGAATCGCTGAATCTATAATTGGAGGCGAACACGCCACATTCGGGGAAGGCTTCCATAAGAGCCACCTGACCGGCCAGATATTCCGTGTCCCATCGGTCATCCGCATCCAAAAACGCGATCAATCCACCACGGCTTTCCCTGATGCCTGTGTTGCGGGCGGCCGAGACTCCCCGGTTGGCCTGCGATATGATCCGCACCCGTTTATCGGCAATCTGTCTTACCAGCTCACAGGAGTCGTCGGTAGATCCGTCATCTACAACCACTATCTCAAAATCCTGAAATGTCTGATTCAACACCGACTGTATTGTGGCCTTTATCGTGTCTCGCTTGTTGTATAAAGGTATCACAACCGAAATCAACTTATCTCCATTCCCCGCTGTCATACAGATCTTTTGCCTTAAGAAATAATCCTATCATCAAAAAGGGCAACACGAAACTCTGCTGGGCATAGGTGACGACATTGTCAAATCCCATAGAGAAAAATGCCCCGCCACAGCTCCCTAAAGCCATACCCCCGGTAAGCCTGACTATGTTAGGGCAACCCCTTCTCCATGATATGCCAATTATTTTAAACAGAGTAACCAGCACAAACACTCCGAACAAGACAATGCCGACATTGCCCAGGTCGCATAACATCTGGACGTAATCGCTATGGATTAGATGCAATCCCTCCCGGTTCTTCATGAATGCTCCGGATTCTCCGAGTCCGGCTCCGATTGTCGGGTTGGGATAATAGAATTTCTGCATATTCAGCTCCCACAGGAATTCACGTCCATTATTACTGATGTTCTCGAAATTGGCCTGGTCTATCGAGAATGATGTCATCTCCACATCCTCATTCAAGAACATTTTGTCTCTAAAGGACGGGACAGTGAAGACTATCACCACTCCGGCGATCAGAACCCCGGCGACCCACGGGACCGCCTTCAATTTATAAACCGTCAAAAACAGCAATGAGGCCGCTATGCAAAGACCACCCAATCCGGTTCTGACTGTCTCAAGAATTGTGGATAAAGATATCCAGATCACAGCCCATAGCCACAGCCTCTTTTCCGTGACAATAAACAATGCCAGAGGCACAACTATCAGGGAGGAAAAATAATCGGCCAAAGGAGCATATGCGACAAACAATCCACCCGTGCCGAAATTCAGAAATCCATACAACGGTCCCAAGAATTTGGCCGCGAATCCTCCTATTATCAGAGCATAGACACACATCCCGACCGAGACGACCTTAAGGAAATACAGGAAGTCATCGCTATCTCTTATGGCAGAATAGGCAAGCCATAAATAAAATAACGGCAGGGTGTATTTGATGACCATCATCAGTCCTTGGAACTTGGCTCCCGAAATAAACGCGGCGGAGATTATGCCCCACAGGATGAATATCAAATAGCTGACAACAATCGCATCCCATTTTATTTTCAATCTCGTGAAAGCCAATACAAGCAATGCCGTCACCCAATAAGCGTATTTCCAGAGCGAGAGGGGACCAAGAAACACCATCGCAGTCAATACGCTATATATCAAAAAGTCAAGGTCCGGATTTATGGCAATCAGTCTGTCCCCATCCAATGGATGAATCGCCGGACGTTCCGATTTCGAACGATATATCTTGATCGGATACCAGAAAAGCAGAAGTGCTGCTATCAGATTTATAAGTAAAACCATGTTAAGAGACCAATGAATAAGAGAGGCGACACCGCGTCAGACCGTTGATATTCAGATATGGCGGTATAATTGTTTGATCCGGTCGAAATATCTCTCACGGCTGAAAACCGCAGCACGCCTCACTGCTCCGGCCGAGAGAGACGTGAAATCTTTGAACGCCTTGTCAAAAGCCTCGTAGAAAGACTCTTGATTCCCGGCAGAGAACAGCATCCCAGAGACACCATCCTCCACCACTTCCGGGAGTCCACCGACATTGCTGACGACAGGGACGCATCCACGAGCCATCCCCTCGATGGCGGTAAGGCCGAAACCTTCGGAGCGGGAGGGCATCAAAAGGATGTCGATACGGTCATAATATGATTGCAGGGAGTCCTGGGGCTGCCGACCGGTAAATTCCACTTTCCACGATGGTATTCCCAACTCTTTGACTTGTTGTTCCATCAACTTTAATTGAGACCCATCCCCTACTACCAGCAGTCTCATCGCCGGATGTGATTTCAACACTCTGGCAAATGCCGGCACTACCAAGTCCATTCCTTTGACAGGTTCCAGCCGGCTTACCACACCGATGGTCTTCGCCTCACCCATACGGCCACTTTGGGAGATGTCGATATAAGAAGGCAGATTGTTGTAGATCGTGAAATGATTCCCTCGTTTATTCAACTTGACGTTGGGATCAAACATGCGTGACGATTGGAAAAAGGACCTCTCGGCACACATTGTTATGCATTGGAATGCGGTCAGCACATGCTCATTAAGCCAATGAATCTGGCGTAACGAAGGATATAGATCCGCGTAAGTGTGGGCTGTGGCGAGAATCTTCTTCACACCCAGCAACCGTAAAGCGATAACAGGCAAAGCTCCCGGAGCCATGTACTGGACATGGGCCACATCAGGATGGTGGTGCTTCTTGATGATCTTTCTGAATTCCCTCAGCAAATGCCGGAAAATCGGGTAAACCCCTGCTGGGCGAGTCCCATCAGGCGACATCAATTCGACCTGGGCACCGGCTTCCTCATATCTCACCACCATCTCGGGAGAATACTCGAAATAACAGGCGACAACAGGTTTATGCCCCGCAGCGACAAGAGCCTCCACAAGACTCAGAGTCTGGATCTCGGTCCCTCCCGTGAGCAGACACGATATGCAAACAAGCACTTTCATTATCTTAGCTTATGTGCAAAGCGAGAAAGTCCGGTCTTAAACCGAGAGGCGATTGCCGACATTTCCATATGGATATTATTTACATGTTTAAAGCCATCGCTCCAACCCGATTTATAATTCTCGTCACCTCTAAGATGGTCAAACACATTATAGTTTGCCGCAATAACGTGTTCGATAAGTTTGAAAAGATGAACCTTTACAGGCGAATATGATGCGAATTCCGGGTCTCCGCATGGCATGTAATAGTAATATATACCATTATGCTTAAATCCCAAATGCCACGCCACGGGCCGATTGCCGACATTCAGGGAAGAGAATTCCACAAGGCCACCGGGCAACCCTTCACGCAACAAATTGACATGGAAACCTGGGGCCTTGTAAGCATTTGGCCATTTCACACTGTGCTCGGCCATGAATTTATTGAATGTCGATTCGGCCTCATCCCACGAATCATATATTTTCAGACGAAGCTCACCCTGTTCAGACATCCTCCTAATCTGACGTCTGATATCTCCCCGCAAGCTCGTTTTAAGAAAGCCTAACAAATCGTCTCCATTTTTTAAATTCCGCAACGACAGATAGGGACAGACCTCTCCACAAGTCATATCAATATTACCCGGTGTTCTTACAATCCCATCAATAATAATTTCATCGGGGCTAAAAGTCTTGAGCAGACTGATCAATTCTTGCCAAAATGATGCGCGTTCCTGAGCCGTCGGATCGTTCATGAAAATAGGATCATGATAGTCAAAATCACTATACCCAACAGGTATTATCGTCTTTACGAACGCATTGCGCCAATTTCGCCGCCAAAACACGAGCGGCATTAAAACCTGATTGCCATATTTAGACCTTCCGACAACAAAGATCGGACTCATCTTACGAAATGGCATATAAGTATCAATCCATATTTTCGCGATGGTTGGATGGAAGAACACATGCGTTTCTTTCCAATTGTCTGCCTTCTTCCTCCATTCACCCACGAAATTAGCGTCAAAGACTTCATCCCAATCGGATATTATGTTTAGATGCCAGAGTTCCATATAAATAGAAGTGAGTTAAGATTTTTTGAAATAAAGTTCACAGGCAGTGGAATTTGCCTTTACAAAAAGCGGAGGCAATACTCCTACCCAAGGTTTACCACATGGGGCAGTCGGCTTATAGTATGCCTTGATGGCGGCAAGTTTACGTCTATGTTCTTCAGGTGTCATCCTCAAAACGAACGCATTGTTCCAATCAAGGCGGCTTTGATGATAATACCACATCCAGACGCAGTATTCATAAATATCGATATCTTCCGGAGCAAGTCCCAAACCTATTTGACCGGCAGCCAAATGGTCAGGCCATCCCTCACCATGATGCGGAATCAAGATTGTCTTTGGGTTTAATTCCTTTAATAAGGATTTCAGCCGTTCATATTCATTTCCAAAATCACCTGTAACCTGTCCATCCTTGAAATCCAGCTCATGGATATATTCTTCAGGAAGTCCGATTTCTCCGGCCGCTTCACGTGTCAACAACCGCCTTGCTTTGATAATATCTTCTTTTGAAGTATCACAACAAGAAGCATGTGACGCACCACCACCTGTGAGCACGATCAGATGCGGAATATTATTTTCTGTAACCATTCGTGCCAACAGTCCCCCGCAGCCGAACACCTCATCATCAGGATGCGGCACAAGAATTACGACAGGACCGTTCAGCTTGATCTGAGCCAAACCCTTGGTTTTGCTTTGCAAATACCAAATCGATCCTCTCTTAAATAAATCTTTAAGCTTGCCCATTGATTAGATTGCAGTATATCTGTTCCAGATTCCGGACGGCTGTTTGTGGAGTCAATCGCTCTATGACTATTGCACTCAGCTTTTTCACCATATCATGACATTCTCTAGGATGATCTATGGCCCAACAGATTTCATCAGCGATCGTTTTAAAGTTTTCCGTATCAACCAATAGCCCGTTATCATGACTTGCAACAAATTCAGTAATGGCACCTAAATTGGGACCAATAAACGGAGTTCCAATAAGAGCGGCCTCATATGGAACCAATCCGAATGCCTCACCTCCTTTGCTCAAAGAAAGCACAAGGTCTGATGCGCGGTAAAGATCTGAAACATTTGATATCTGAGTCCGGGTAAATTTAATTCTGCCGGATATTTCATCAGGATAACTATTGGCAAGACCTTCCAAATATTTCAGATATTCTTCATCTCCTCCGCCCGCGATCAACAAGCATGATTTATCATATTTGTCCGCGATCATGCCAAATGCCTTTATCGCATTGTCGTGACCCTTATAATCACACAATTGTCCGACGGAGGAGATTAAAAACGAATCATACGTCACCCCAAACAATCGCTTCGCCTCTTGCTTGGTGAGATGAGAGTGTAGCGACTCGATATCTATGGAATCATAGAGCGTTTCGCAATGAACCTTCTCTCCGTTTTTAGTATTGCGCGAACGACAATAATCAGACACGTAGCAGATAACATCACAACATTTCTGGACTGAACCAGGAGAAACCCACTCATCTTCATGACTTCTTACATGACCGACAATTTTGATTCCAGACATTTTTGACGGTAAAATCCACATCAGGCAATCAGGTCTCAACAGGTTCACATGAAGGATGTCAACTTTGTTTTTTTTCAGGAACGCTGCCAATTTCCATCCCCAGATTGTTCTGGCAAGAAAATCAGCTCCTCTGACAGGATGATCCCAATAATATCTTCCCATCCAATATCTGGCCTTGTCGACCAGATATTCTTTCTTGCAATTCAGGTTACCGTAACTTTTGTGATGTTCCTTGGGATAGGGGAAAATCAAGATCGGTTCAAATTTATCACTGTCAAAATTCGAGATATAAGAATGCAACACCCTCTCGGCCCCGGCAAAAATATCGCTATAGTCGAGGAAGGCGATTTTCAACTTTTCAGATCTCATCATTCTTATGATTTGCCCAGAATGCATTCGATTATGTTCTCAGACGCAGTCCGACAATGGAGCGCAGAGCCACATCTTTGGATGAATTGACTCCTCTGTTGCTTCATATCATCTTGTCCGTTTATAACGCTGATAATAAAATTCTCTATATCAGTGCTGTTATACCCAAATTTATGCAAGTTCAATGCTTCATTGAATATCGGCGTGTGGCCTCCCGGCATTGAACCGCTTCCCCTCAAATATAGCGCAGGCTTATTATTGAGCATGTATTCTATGGTGAAGGATATGCAATCATGTATCAATGCGTCCGAATACCTGAATAAACCGATATATTGCCCTCTTTCTATCTGACTCCACTCCAAATTATTCCAACGGTCATAATAATCATCCGTTTTTTCCTTTCCCCAGACTTTTAACAGCTTTGGATGAAGACCTGGATGAGGCTTGAATGCCCACTGCACTTTATCTGAATATTTCTCGGCCAATTCAAGCATCAATTCTCCCGTCTCCAGAAAAGTTGATGACTGGAACGGATTCTCGGAATTAATAGAGTGATGAGGCGCATAAATGATTTTCTTCCTTCTCAAATCCCTGCTTTCAGTTTTTAACCATGGATCCTTAAAATGGAATTTCATGTTCATGATGTCATCCATTATAGGGAATCCGGTCAAAAACTGGTTTTTGATGTCATGACCGGACAAAGACTCGAACAGTTTTAGCGACTCTTCCGTCTCATAATATATTTGCCAACAGTTTTTAAGCAGGGGAAGATTCCACGCCCATTCGTCCAATATATCCCAGAAACCGTAATGTACATAACAAAACAACGCTTTCAAATTATGCCGGAACAAATGCGTCGGTTCATAAGGCTGTTGAAAAAATATTATGTCAGCATGGGAATATTTATAACACGACTCTGAACCGGCATCAATAACTTTATACCCATAACCTTTACTCTCACAATAATCGGCAATCTGCTTCCTACTATCCTCAGCTCCCGGGACTCTGTTATTGTAAATCATTATCAGCGGATCGAATCCGGGATGCTGTTTCATGCGGCAATACAAGCTTTCTGTTTTCCATGATCCTAATGTAGATATCAGGAAAACGACCTTGATTACCTTTTTTCTTCTTAGTTGTTTTCCTTTTACAGGCATGTAAACATGTCTGTAACCATAAAGCAACGAATCTAAAGCTCTTTGTTTTAATCTTGAAAGCATCTCAACAATTATCGTAAGTAACTGTTCAAAATTATTTTGTATTAACTGGCCTTATTATTTCAATGTTTTTCCCGTCGGCTTTTTGGTGTCTTTCTTTATTTAAAGAACCACCACGTCAAAGTCTTCCGGAATTAAGTTTATAATCATACGAATGCCGGCCTTCGGCCCGGAAATCCGATTGATAACGCTTCAACACATGTTTGAAAACTTCTTCATAACGAGGAATAAACAGGTCCTCGTGATTTTCCATTTTTCCCAGGATCTCACCGGCCAGAGGTAATGTCTGTGACAAATCATTCATTCCGTTATTGAAAGCGGTGCCTTTGATAGATCCCGGCGAGACATTCAGAATCCTGTTACATGTACCCTTTTTTTCCAACTCGACGTTAACGCTTTCCATGAATATCTTGAGAGCAGCCTTTGTCGCCCCGTACACACTGAAAAACGGGGAGGACATGAATCCGGCAATACTCCCCATGACCCCACAATAAAATTCCTTTTCATCCAGGAGCTTACTATAAAAATGCCGTATGATTCTTATAGGAGCAATCGCATTCACGGAAAAACTTGATATTATTGTTTTCTCGTCAATATTCTCAAACAATGAAAGCCGCCCGAACCCCGCAGTGATCACTAATGTATCGATATCCTTGAAACTATCAAAAAACGAATAGTCTTCATTCTCAAGATCGAATAACTCCATCCTGAATTTGTGCTTGACATACGCAGCGTCAACAGGCACGCGATCCACTATGGAGACTGTTTCCACATCCTCCCTTTCGGCAAGAAGCGTTGCGATTGCAAGCCCTATGCCATTTGCGCCACCAACCACCAAGGCATTCTTCATATCTTATACAGATTAATTTCATTCGTGAATTGCTCCATGACATCAGCCATGAATACCGACTCTTTCCGGCGTAGTCGAGAAGTGGAGAATCTTCTATTGATTATACAGGATATGAACTCCTGTATCTCGTAGCGCAATCCGGCTCCATCCCATTTGTAAAAAAACTTCTTGTTGGAATTCTGATCTTCATAACGCAGCTCGAAATAATCTGTCTTCCACCATGGCGCGGGGACATATGCATATCCCTTCGTGCCGGAAATCACAAGATTTCCCTCGGTCTTCACACCAAGACCGACTTTGAATGAGCATGTGGCAGTCGGATACCGGAACACACCTTTGGTATACATGTCCACACCTTCAATAAATCGAGAATACAAATTAAGGTTAAGCGGATTGCAGCCCATTATCCTCACGATCGGGAGCAAAGGATAACTTGCGAGTTCATACATTGATCCGCCGGCCTGTACGGGATCGAATTCCCTCAATGATTTCTGATCATCCCATAATTTCGACAAGGAGGCTTCAATATCCACCACCTGTCCGATCACACCACTCTTGATCATCACTATCAAGTGTCTAAAGGCGGGACAGTGAGCGGTTTTATTAGCTTCCATCAAAATGAGTCCGGAATCCTGAGCCAATCTGTAGAGTTCCTTTGCCTGAGAACCCTTCAGAACCATCGGAGTCTCACAAAGGATATGGGCCCCGGCCTCGAGGGATTGCTTTATTATATCGTAATGGGTCAAATGAGGGGTCGCCACATAGACCGCCTCCACATTCCTTAATAAGTCCGCAAGACTTGAACAGGCTTCGATATTATTATGCGCGTCACAGTATTTCTCCAGGGCAACAGGATTCGTGTCAAAGGCTCCGACAACATTTATGCCGTTGACGACAGAAGCTTCAGCAGGAAATCGAGAGGCGACACGTCCACATCCGATTATTCCCAGTTTGACATCAGGAGTAAGTTTCGCTCTTAACTGAGTGGAACTCACCCCCTCCGTCCTGGGTAAATATCTTACTTCGCAAAATTCATTAAGATAATCAAATTTACCCTCCCAGTCACTGCCTATTGCAAAGATATCAATGTCATACTTCTGAATGTCATCAATTTTCTGGCCAATATATTCTTCAATTATGACTTCGTCTGCTATCCCGGTCGCTTTTACAGAGTCTACTCTTTCCAGCACATTGTTCCGGACATTCAACTTTCCCCGGTCCCTGTCGAAACCATCGGCAGTCACTCCTACGATCAGATAATCACCCAATGCTTTTGCTCTACGCAGCAAGTTGACATGCCCCTGATGCAATAAGTCGTAAGTCCCGTATGTGATGACCTTCTTCATGATCAATATCGAATCCTATATAGATTATCGTATTTTACCATTCATGGCAAACGTATCGATATATTGGTTATAATTTTCCGACATCTTCGACAAAGAAAAACGGCTTAATGCCTTTTTCCTCGCATTGTTTTTGATTTCTGATCGTTTCTCCTGACATTTCAGCAATCTTTCTATGACGTTGGTAAACTCCTCAACATCATCCTGCGCCAGGAGATAGCCGTCGTTTCCGTTTTCTATCAGATTGTCGGTTATCCCTTTCAAGTCTGTCACCACAGGGACAGCCCCGTTGATCATGGCCTCCGCAATCACAAGGCCAAAAGCATCAATATGCGTCGGATACACGAATATGTCTGCTTTAGCCAATAATTCATAAACCTCCCGGGGCGTTATGATGCCGGTAAACGAAACGATGTTTTTTTTGACTTGATCACAAAGCCTGTTATGCAGCCACCTCGACAGTTCCCCTTCTCCCACAATCGTAAAATGGAACTCCAGACCTCTCTCAATGAGCTTTTCAATGATCTCCGGTAAGATTTTAACCCCTTTGTGCTCGTAATGCACTCCGACAAATATCAGTTGCGGGACTGAATTTTGTTTTATCGGCTCGGCAGCCGGAATCTCAACGCCATGAGGAATCACGATTGTCTTGGCGGAATATTTTCCATGAGTAAAATCATTGAACCTGTCAGCGATCGCTCTCGTTGGCGCGATCCACCCATCCACAAGCCCTCCGTTTATAGAGGCCACGCGATAAAAATCCTCCGTGTTGTTATGAAGCACATGTACCACTTTCGGGCGATGCTTCAGGAATGGAAGAACGAACTGGGCCGTCCCGTCATAATTCACTATCAAGATATCAGGCTTATAGCTTTCAATCAGACGTTTACACTTCCAATACATCCTGATTTTCCCGCAACTGCCCAACTGCCCGGCACATCCTGCCCCATGTTTCTTCAGTTCTTCCCTTTCAAATTCAGGATCAAGTGTGTGTGTGGTCAAGACAGCTGTCTCATGACCTGACTCACTTAGGATTGAGGACAGGTTGAGGACATATCTCCCCAGTCCACTGCCGGGAGTTATGAATGGAACTACTTGAAGTACCTTCATCACTTTAATTTTTGGACCAATTTTTCCAATCCTTTATAGACATGCAACATATCATGCCTCCGGCAGAAACGATAAAAAATCCCCCTGTCACTGTAATCTACCCAAGAACCATCAAAATGATGAAGAGAATAAATTGTCTTTTTATCAATCTTATTGCTTATATTACAGAAATATTTGGTTGAGAATACATTGACCCCGTTATTTAAGACCTGGTTTTCATCAACCCTTCTAAATCCGTATTTCTCCGCGATTATCGATGAGATTGCCTGAACGGTCCCACCGGTTATTCGTCCATCTTCCAAACGGAATGCTTTGTCGTTATAATAGTCAAGGCATTCCCGAGCAAATCCGTTTCCTTTCTCACAGCCAAAAACCGAAGCGTCCACACCAAGTCGGTACACCTCAGCATTCTCCTGATATTCGATTCCTATGAAAAAGGAATTGTCGAGAAACCTGTCAAAACGTCTGAAAACCTCGACATCCGTATCCAGGTATATCCCCCCCTCGGTATAACATGCGTAAAAACGGCACACATCGGCGACGAATGCCCATTTCTTCTCTTCATACGCCTGCTTGACAAAAGGGATGGCGTTCACATCGAAATTGTCCTCGTTCCATTCCTTGATCTCATAATCCGGCATGACATCGCGCCAAGTCTTGAGACATTCACGAATTAAATGAGGTTTTTTACCTCGTCCGAACCAACAATAATGTATCGTTTTGGGTATCATGTACAATAAGTCAGGATTGAAGGCTTATCCTATGTTTCTTGATGAATTTTTTCAGGTTGACCTTGCAATGGCCGCTAAATTGGGAGACTCCGCATCTTCCCAGCCCGTATTTCACTATGTTCTTGACAATCGTCATTCCTTTGGAGAAATGCTGAAGTCTGACTCCGCCTACCTGCCGCGCATAACGCCAGAACAACGGGGAATAGATATGGATATTGGTCTCCATGAACCAGGGAGGCACGCCTGCATAATGGATAATTCTCGGATCCTCTATCATCCCGGCGAAATCCCCCTTGTATTTGGAGACAAACTCTTCATTCCTGAAATAGGAGTTCATCGTCTCGTATTTCAAGGGAAGAAGCATCTTTGAGTCCCGACAGACATAATTGATGGCATCCTGATCGGGATATCTCAGCTTGTCGGCATTGTCTCGGGCATATCCGAGGATTGTTGATGACACCTGATGCTCTCTGAAATAGTCAAGATTCATCAACAGAACACCTGAACAGATATAGCCTGCGTCTTTAGGATATTCAAGCCGATTGAATATCTCATCATCAAGGGTCATTATGTCCACACAACCGGCCAAAGAATACCCCTCCATGTCTATCTCAAAAAGGTCGGAAATCGGACCGGCCACCACAGTATCGCTATCCAGATACAGAACCCTGTGAACCTCTTCGCCTAATATCATCGGCAGGAAGATTCGATACCATGCACTTCTGGGCCATTCCTGAAGGACAAGTCCCCTAACGGTTTCCTCTTCCACCTTATGCAGCTCCACAATTGCCCCCCTGCCTGTGACAAAACTGCGGATTTTCGATATGGCCCCTTGTGAAAGGTCATCATACAATATGTGGATCCTCACGTTTGCTCCCGGATTATTCTCCAAAAGCGAACATACCGACACAAGGCAATAGTCGACATATTTTTCGTTGATCGAATAGGCTATGTCCATTCTTTTCAGGAATTATCAGTTGGGACAATTCTTCAATTTACCTACAATGTTTTTAGGTCTGACACCCAGCATAATGGTACTCGTCAAAGGTGATAATCTTATGATGGCTCCGAGGCCCAAAGAGATCAAAGTTACAGGGATGGCCAACACGGACGCACATAGGAAACCCAGGATAGGTGTCCCGACAAAATCGAAATATTGTCCCCACTCGGAAAGAGCATCCGGCAGTATGAAAAAATGAATATAATAAACGTCAACCGAGCGACGTCCCACAAGTGAGAGGAACTTGCCAATTCGTGAAGTGACACACATTTCCTGATGTCGGAAGAAAAACATCCATACTATCACGACCGCCAATATCCTTATCATCAAATGGCAAATACCTGTCGCCCATCCGAGAGATTCAGTGCCATATAACGCCACGCATGTTTGCGAGACCAAGTACGCCAAAATTACCCCCCCCCAGTATGTCACTGTTATTCAGGTAGTTAAATACCACCTTATGGTATTTTGCCAAAATCGCCCCCATTACGAAATAGGGATAATTAAAAAATTTGATCGTGCTGAATATTTCAAATACCGGATTATTAAAAGACGGATTTCCCGAGATCAACGCAAGCTCGAATATCACGAATGCCACAATTACATGCAGCAAGATCCGTCCCCGGGTCGAGAGGCGCAGGAATCGACTCGCCATTTCGGTAGCGAGATAAATGACAAAGAAACAGAAGAGCACATAACCAAACCAATAACCCCATTTACTTTCCCTAAGCATAGCCTCAACAAAATCATGTTGCTTAATCCAACAAAACAGGCAAAACATTATCGTTGTCGGCACAAGAAGATGGACACATTTCAACTTCAGACTTCTGGAAAATCCTTTGGCCACCATATTGGGAACGAAAAAGCCGCTTATACAGAAAAACAAAGGCATCCTGACTGCGAGGTTGATCAGATCGTTCAAAGTCGAACTATGATAGAATGACATGACACAGCAATGGTATACCACCACCAAGAACATGGCCAGTCCTCTCATTGAGTCAATATAAACTATTCTTTCTTTTTTCATTTCAATATAACTTATTCAAGCATGAAAAATCCGAGGGCTTCTTGGGAATATAGTCTTTGAAACACGACACACCAGCTCGGCCCAAGATTCCCTTCACCCAAATTCTTATTCTTATATGCCACGGATTACCATATTTCTCTGTCACTCCGCCAACCATATCGGCATACTTCCGGAACTCGTCATGATAATAGTGCTTGTCCTTACGCTTTATCCAGGGATTGCATCCGGCATAATGTATTATCCGTGGGTCATGCAACATATCCTTGACCTCTTCTTCATGAGACTTTATGAAACCGGCATTTGTAAAAAACGGAGCCAGCATGTCATATTTGAGAGGAAGCAATTTCATTGTAGGGTGACACACGCAATTGATCGAATCCTGATCCGGGAAATCTATCTTTTCGGGATGCTGCAATGAGTATTCGATGATCTTGCGGCTTAGACTGTGGCGGCGGAAGTAATCGAGGTTCATCAACAGGACTCCACTGCAAATATATCCGAACTTCTTGGGATAACCCAACCGTTTGAATATCCCGTCATAGAATCCCATTATATCCATGCAGCCGGCAAGAGAAACGCCTGACAGATCCATCGCGAAAAGATCCGACAGACTGCCACACACAATTGTGTCCGTGTCGAGATAGAGGATCCTGTCGATATCTGACTCTACCAACTCTGGAAGAAAAAGACGATACCATGCGTATTTTCCCCACCCATTCAGAGCCAGATTGCTGACCTTCGAGTCTGGGACTTCGTGGAACGAGACTTGCGCGTTCCGTGATTTAAGAAACCCGATGATTTTTTCTTTTCCCCCCTCCGAAATAGTGTCAGTCAGTATGTGAAACCAAATGGACGCGCCCTTATTGTTTTCCAACAATGACACCATAGACACAAGGCAATAGTCTATGTAAGGCTCGTTTATTGCGTAAGCTACATGAAACATCCGATAATGCTATTTCAGGTGGAGTACTTTAAGCAATTTTTGGGTCGCGATTGAGAAATGTTTGTACTCATACTGCAGATTGTGGGCCTTGCAATAGCGGAATACAGGACCGCGCCAACTCTCAATCTTGATCCATGACTGGCTGTTGCAATGATAGAAAATCGGACGCGGGAACTGGGAATATTCCGAATTTCGGATATGTTTTGTCCCGAAAACCTTCACCCCATCCGCAAGGTCTACCTCATCAGGTCCAGGGGTCCATCCATAATGTTTGCGAAAGACCGGAGTTATCACATTTGGAGCGGGAATCATCTCAAATTTACCGTTAGGCTTGACGAAGGGGCGGCTCTCATAAAACTCCATGCATTCTTTGATCACTTCATTCTTTGGCTCGACACCCATTATGGCAGCCTCAAGCCAATACTTCTCTTCTTCGCCGGAACGGTATTCCACACCGGTGAAGAATCTGAGGTTGTGAAGTTCATCCAACCGCTTGAATACCATCACGTCGCTATCGAGATATATCCCCCCGTGATGATATAAGGCATAGAGACGTATGTAGTCTGACACAAAGGCATACTTTTTGTTCTCCAAAGCTTCTTTGACATACCTTACGCTGTCGAAGTCAAAAGAGGAGGCATCCCATAGCCTGATCTCATAATCGGGAAGCCGTTTCTTCCAGGTCTTTATGCAGGTCTTTATGAGAGACGGATATTCATCGCCTGAAAACCAGCAGAAATGTATGATTTTGGGTATCATCGCTCACAAATTTTCAATGGACTAATCTTAAATGAATGAGGCTAAATATTTTGCGTCCCCAAACACCCAAATTGCCACACGTCACCAAAATACAATATAACATCCGATCTTTCAGTCCGTTTGAATGATAATCACGGAAAAATGCTCTGTATAGCTGTGTGGCCGCCTTTTGAGCCCTGCCGTCGGACGTAAGCTGATTTATCAAGTAATCTTTAACTTGATAACCACGTAGATTTACTATCTCTATTGTCGGCTTGTTTTTATATATCTCAAGGACAGTAGACATTATCTTAAATACCGGCAATATGTAATCGGTTCTATATTTATGGATGGATGTTGGAGGGGTGTAAAAATAGTTGATTCTATTTATTGTCACATAGGTATTGCATCTTTTTAAATATTCCACAACAAACAGCTCATCCTCACAATAATGGATTTCCTCATCAAATTTAATATCATACCGGCGAATTATACTCGTGCGAAATAATTTCACAAAAACATACCCTAATACCTCATATTCAATTTGATGCTCAATCAACATAGCCAAATCCGTGCCCTGGTATTCTGGGATGGGTTTTGGTTTCCGGAAATCGCCGAGTCTATCCGTATATGCCTGAATACATATGTCATTATCTCCTATATTGTCAATAAATGTCTGCAGCCATGTTGTTGTAACATAATCATCAGAATCACAAAACGCCACGAATTGACCCTTAGCAATTTTAAGGGCTGAATTCCGAGCCGAAGATACCCCTCCATTAGACTTGTGGATTACTCTGATTCTTGCATCTGATCTTGCGTAGCGGTCACAAATTGATCCACTGCTGTCTTCAGAGCCGTCGTCTACGAGAATCAGCTCGAAATCCTTAAACGTCTGCGCCAATATCGAATCTATACACCTTTCCAACAAATTCTCGGAATTATAGACCGGAACGATAACTGATATCATTGAGCTGGAATTTTGTTCCGTATTCATGTATTGCACATCATCCAAATTTATCACAATTTTCTATTCACATGTCAGATATCGTTTATATCTGATTAATTTAAACGACTTAATGCATTAATAATGAATGCAGTGGAATGTTCTTGTAGTTTATTATGTCTGTAATTTACTTTATTATAATCAATCGGCTCGAAATTATTCTCAAATTTGCGATCCAACAGAACCAATCTTTCCAAAAGGCCTAAAGATTCCAATGTGGACCGAGTCCTATCTGCAGATTTCAATGAATCTGCCACGGATATAAAATCTTTTTTGAATAAGATTGAAAATGCCGTGCCATGAAATGAATTGGTGACAGTGAATGCCGAATATTTAAGCAACGACAAAAATTTTTCGACAGAGGCCGATTGTATCAAATTAAGGGAAAACGGGCTTTCGTCCATCGAGCAACATTCCACATATCTTAAGCCTTTCTTTCTCGCCAAATCTTTCGCCAATTGTGAGACAGTCTTATCATGTGACAATGTAAAATACAGCAAATAAGGATCTTGAGGCACCAATGACTTTTTAGTAAATGGCTCAAACACATTTGCGCCCGCCAATAGTACCGGATCAAGCACCGATGCATTAACCTTTATGCCGTTTTCTCCCAAAAAATGTCCTAATTTGTCTTCTCTCACGCTAATTGCATCAAACCGTCCTAAAGCTTTAAAAAAGTCTTGGTTGGCTTTTTTTCTTATATTGTCAACATTCCCGGCACTGGCGGCATAGGCTATTTTGATCTTGTCTGATGTTATTTTGTTTAACGTGAAATATTCGTCAAACTCTTCTGCGGTTATATTGGGATTCCATATCTGATCACTTCCAACAATGAGAACCTCCATATCCTCTATTTTTTCAAGTGATAACAGATTAAGGTGTTCATTAACAAAATAGGCAAATTTTCTATTCCTTGCTCTCCTTATACCATAAACTGCAAGGGCTCGTACAAAATTCTTGGCAGACAGATTCAGTGAAGACGCATTTTGAAAAGTCCAATTTTTGTATGGAGCTTTAAGATATTCGGGCTTGTAATCTATTATATAGACCATATGCCCCAGTTTTTTCAATGTCTCTTGCAATCCATATGCTTGCAAAACAGCACCATAATTTGCGGCGCTATGGAATGTCAATATACCGATCTTCATCTTGACAAATTTCTTATAGGTTCAAATATCTTATGATAAAGGAAGTATTTGGTTTTATACAACAGCCCGTCTTCGTCATACATGTTATAGACATACCTGAAGCCGAATCTCCTATAATCACGTTCAAATTGAAGACGTTTAGGATGGATTTCCGACGGATGTCTAAGATTCGGCTGAAGGCAATTCTCCAATGCGGCCTCACGCAGATCCAACTTATCCTTGACAGCATTGAATATCTCGACACCTTTGGGGGTATTCAGCAACACAAGCGACACTCCTTTGTCATCTTTGTTGAATTCAGGATCGGTCTTATCCCATCCCCAGAAATCGGCAATGGTAATATCCGACGGACGACGAGTATTGCAGTAATGACACACGCCGCATGAACGACGGAACATTATATGCTTGTAAAACAGCGATGTAAAGCTCATTTTACCCCCCCCCATTTTAACAAATTTAAACGTTTCCTTGTGCGCCGCCCACCCGAATTCCTGTTTGTCACGAAAGTTTACCCATGAAATAGGCGATCCCATTTTCTTTTCCAGATAGCCAAGATAATCTTCCCACAATTTAGGGCTCGGAACTCCATGACACACTATGTCCACCAACACAAGATTGGCTCTCAATTTCTTCCCTATGAAAGCATTCAAACCGGCCGTCTGGCAAGGTGTGCCGGAAAACAACACAGTCAATCCTTTTCTCAAATCGTCACGGATCTGCCGAAACACTCCATCCAGATCGCTTTGAACATATTTGGATCCTTTGAACTCGTTTCTTTCCTCTTTTGTGACAGCTCTTTTATGCACGACCCGGAAATGGTCAGCGTATCCGGCTCCATACACCACTCCTCCTCTCTCCAGAATATAATCCGAAATTGCGATAAAAGCCGCCCCGCTGCGGCTCGTCTCGATCTCATTCATGTCTTTATGACGAGCACCATAGGCGATCGGGGAATCAAGATTGGCAGACCTGTCATAATCATCATTAAACGGACAGACCTTGTCACACAGTCCGCAGTCCACACACAAGCCCATATCCACCACCGGATATTTGAACCCCATCGAATCGGGAATCATTGAGATGGCGTTTTTGGGACAAATGGACGCGCACGCCGTGCATCCGCTGCACTTTGTCTTGTCGGTAATATTTATCATCACGACTGAACTGCTATCGGTTTTGACAGCCTGAATTTAAGAAGTATCTTTTTCATGCCGCTGATCACAAACGCTTTCTCAGCTTCGTCGCATCCGAATTTATATGCGACCAACGCCGTGATCACGACACATGCCACAAACATTGCCACAAACCGGACCAAACCTTCGGGCATGAGTATATACATGGCGGTCGGCACAGGCAATGACAAGCCGGACACCAGGATGACTTTCAGATAGACTTCCTTTAGGAACCGCGCGGAGGGCAAACTGATCATCGTCCGTAGAAACCACAGCCGAAGGAACAGACAGACCTGCGACACCAGTATAGCGACAATCAAAACAGAAAATGCCGGCGCGCCAAGCTTTAATACAATCCACGACAAGGGGAAATTCATCATTTGAGTCCCCCCCACGACGATCTGGTAATTACGTATGTTGCCGGTTGCCAACTGAGCCGTTATGAGAGTATTGGAAAGCATCTGGCTCAAAACAAGCACGAATGTAAGTCGAGTGAAGACAATTGTGTATTGAGGACATTCTCCAAGCCATATGAGCAATGTCATGCGCGTCTCGAAAAAGAAAGGCATGCACAACATCAGAAACAAGAAGAAAGAGAGCTTTGTGCTCTTGAACATCAGATTATGCATCCTGTTCAACTCGCCTGACGCGTAATCCTTGGTTATCTGAGGATTCACGGCGGTCATGAAATTGCCGCTGAACTGACCAAGTACATTGGTCATCTGCGAGACAATTGACTTGGCACCGTTTACCGCCGGCCCGAAATAGAGATTCAAAAGGATGTTGACACCTTGTCCGCTGAAAATCGCCGAGCTCGCGCCGATTGTATTCCAGCCGGCAAAACCGAACATCTCTTTGTATATCGTCTTGTCATTGACGTATGTGTAATTACACTCCTGAAATTTCCGCTTGCAATAGGCCCAGTAGATGATCTGGGAAAGCCCCCCCTGCACACAGAGGAATACAGCGAAAATTATGAGTTTGTCTCCTCCCATAAATAGCAGCAAGGAGATCAGCAAGAGTTTGAAGACAACTTCAAAGATTGTCATGAACGCGAAAGCGCTCATCTTTTCATGAGCTATGATCGCTGCATTATACGGAATTGAGACCAGTCCCAGGACAAATGACACCAACGATAGCTGGAAGACCACATTCGCGGCAAAGAGTCTGTCAGGCGGAACCACAAGACGGTGATTTATGAACCATACGCCTCCAATTTCCGCCAAAATAATGATGATGGCAGAGATCGCCAACTGAATGTTCAAGCTCGCGCTGAATACTTTCGTAAGGTGAGGAATGTCACCCTTGCCAAGCCCGAAGGTCATATAGCGGGATATTGACGCGGAAAGAGATCCTGACACCAATGAAAACATGCCTACCACTCCTCCGACAACATTGTATATGCCAAGATTATCGATTCCGAGAACCGACAAGGTTATTCGGGTGGTGAAAAAACTCAACACCGTCATCACAATCATCCTGACATACAAGACAAGTGTGTTCTTGGCAATCCTTTTGCTTTTATCGTTTGACGTTTCCAATTCTTTTCAAAATACAAATATCAATCCAAGTGACCGGTCATAATTATTTTGACCCGTTACTTATCTATATCCGGCTATGGAGTACACGACATTGCCTATGGACTCATTGAATAGCGACTCCCATTCCACGGCTGTCGACCAACGGGGATAGAGACTGCGATGGCTGAATCCGGCGGGACGTAGGGGCAAGTTGACAGCATAATAGGCCGGTCTGAATCCAAATTCAAGGAAACAACCGAGAGTTCTATCCATATGGCTCGCATCCGTGACGATGACACAATCCGAGCCGGAGACTCCCGTGGCTTTGATCACCTCGACGGAGAATTCAGCATTCTGACGCGTGTTCACCGCATTTCGCTCAAGTATGATATCATTGGCGGGAATCCCCATGATTTCCATATACTTCAGGAACATACGCGAGGTATCGTAACCGTCATCATTTGTCTGTATGGAGGGATCGCCGGTGATCAGGAGTTTTCCGACCTTCCCCTCTTTATAAAGCTTTACAGCATCCCAAAGCCTCCCGGCACGGTCTTCAATGAAACTCAGAGACCCCGTTGACATATCATACGATGAAAAACCGCCCATCACTATGGCGACCTGATATTTTTTACCCGGCTCCATCGTGTTCTGCGGGAAAGACTTCAACCGAAGATAGCTGATCTCCGAGTATATCCATGGATTAGTGAAAAAGAGAAACAATATAACCGCCAATGAGAGAAACAGCTTTTTTTGCCATCTCTTTTTTAACATGAATCCCAAAAGAAGAGCCGATATCATCCATGTTATGGGTGATATGACAAAGAATTTAAGAAATTGTGACAGTTCAAAGAACACCCGACAAAAGCTTTTTACTTGTCTCCGTAATAGCTATCCCCATAATGATAGCCGTAATGGTAGCCATAATGGTAGCCGTAGCGGTGGTAGCCGTAACCGCTGCGTATGTCGGTCCCGTTGAGGAGGATCGCCATGTTCTTGTAACGGTTCTGGTCGTAGTATTCCTGGATGTTGGGCAGCTCGTCTTTCTCAAGCAATCCGGCGCGGACAACAAATATTGTCATGTCGGCGAGGCGGTTTATGACTTTCGCATCCGTGACAATCTCGACAGGAGGACAGTCAAGGATTATGTAATCATATTCTTTCCTAAGCTCCTTTATAAATTGGTCAAGCCTGCGGACTGAAAGGATTTCTGCGGGATTGGGGGGAGTAGCCCCGACGGCGATAGCATCCAGTCCGGGGGTGTCATCAATATTATGATGGATGACCTCTTCCCTGTTCGTTTTTCCAACAATGAAATCAGTGAT
Organism: Prevotellaceae bacterium; assembly: GCA_021772015.1. Taxonomy (GTDB): domain Bacteria; phylum Bacteroidota; class Bacteroidia; order Bacteroidales; family Muribaculaceae; genus UBA7173. Next base: position 166,839 of record JAETNS010000004.1, read on the forward strand.
TCCTTCTTCGGGATTGCCAAAGAGTTTGGAAAGAGAACTTTTTCTGATGTCAAGGTCTATTATCATCACCTTTTTCCCTTTGATGGCAAGCACCTTTCCAAGATTTATGGTGATGAATGTCTTGCCGGAGCCGGGATTGGAGGAAGTGATGGCTATCACTTTCGCGGAATGCACGTTGTTGTCTTCCGACAGGCTGTTCTCATCCAGACCGATGTATTCGAGATTTGTCCTTAACACGCGGAAAGCTTCATTGATGCTGTTTCTGCTTGACGCCTCGACTACGATCGTCTTAGGGCGCGTCTTGTCTTTCTTAAAACGAGCCAAGCCACGTGCTTTCTTTATCGCCGAAGGAATTTCTCCGAGATACGGGATGGAGAGTGATGAAAGGTCGCGTTTGCCTCTTATCTTTGTGTCAAGGACCTCTCTCAGTATCAATATGGCCAAAGGTATCGCAAGACCAATGAGTATCGCCATAAACATGATATTCCTGCGGGAGGGGGAAGTCGGGACAGTCAGTCCGTCAGGCTCACCCATCATACTGGTGTTGTATGCGGTAAAAGCCTGCGTGAGCTCATTCTCCTCGCGTTTCTGCAGGAGGAAAAGATAAAGCGACTCCTTGACTTTCTGTTGACGCTCAACACTCAGCAGATATTTGGCCTGGTTGGGATTAGCTGCGAGTTTGCCGGTGGTGACACTTGCCTGACGGCGGGCATTTGACATCTGTGCCCGCAATGTGGCGATATAAGAGTTGATAGACACCATGATATTGCCTCGCAGTGTCCGCAACGCCTGTGTGCGATCCTTGACTATAGGGTTGAAATCACTCGTCGTCTCAAGAAGACGGTTGCGCTCCAGGACAATCGAGTTATACTGGGAGATGGCCGAGTTGATGTCAGCGTTGATTATCCCCGTGTTCGAAGGGAGAGGCTGGTCAAAAGAATCTCCGGAGAGTTGTTGGCGGACCATTTCAGCCATTGAAATCTGATTGTTCAGCTCCAGAACCGCAGCCTGAGCTTCAGAAGACTGCGCCATGTACATCGAGGCGGTTGCCTCGGCGCTGGGCATCAGATGCTCCGACTTATAAGAAGATATGTCGGTGTCCACATTACCCAGCTCCTCCTCGATAACCCCGAGACGCTCGTTTATGAATCTTGAGGTGGAGACAGCTATCTGGTTCTTGTCTTGAATCCAATGCTCATTGTAGACCTGGATCAAAGAATTCAATATGTCATCAGCCTCTCCGATGGTGGGGCGAGTCGTTGAAATATCGATAATCGAGGCCTTGTCAGAGGAGACCTTCGCAACTACTCCAGCGGCCAATATTTTCGACATCCATTTAACCGGAACATGGGAATAGTTCAATTCCTTGTTTAAAAATTGGCTTCCGTCCCATGCGGGTTTTATGACCGCGAATCGATGAGAACCAATCATCACCGTGTCTCCGACCGAAGCACTGATAGTCTTGTCAACGGCCGCGCCATTGGAGGCTATCCGCGAGATTTTGACTTTATTGTCCGGCGATACCTCAAATTTGAACGACACGGCGAAATTATCAAGCGAGTCAACGCTCGAGAAAAGCATCGGAGATTGCTTGTAAATCTGGTTATCCCTTAATCCTTCAGTGATGGAATAGACATCGTTCAGATTAAGACGTTCGACCACTTCCTTCATCAGGGATGACGACTTCAAAGTCCTGATCTCATTTTCCAGATTGACTTTGGCGGTCGCGATTCCCAGGTCGGACATATCCACCGAAGTGTTGGAATTGCCTCCCTTGGAGTCATCCTTGATCATAATCGAAGCCGTACGCGTGTAAAGCGGCGTAGTCTTCATTATATGAACTATGCCGCATGATATTGTTATCGCCAGCGATATGACAAACCAATACCATTTGGAAAGCACGAGCGCGACAATACTCTTCAGACTGAAGCCATCATTGGCTTGTTTCGGGTTTTTCCGAGCTCCAGCGCTTTGTTTTATATCTGATGTTATTTCCATTTTGAAGTCAGGCCCTTAAATTACTTAAAAATCAGCACTGCCATTGTCGACAAGAAGGACGCGATAGACATCCACAAGGCAATCGACTTGAAATTGTTGGGATTGTCAGCCGCCTGACGGGCAATCGACTTGTCAGGCTGGACATAGATGACATCATTCTGCTGCAGATAAAAGACAGGAGAGTCATACAAGTTCTTATCCCTCAGATCCACGAGATATTTGACTCTCTTGCCATTCTGCTCTCGTATCACTATGATCTCTCTTTCTCCGTGTATCGTCAAGTCGCCGGCCATCGACAAGGCTTCCAGCAAATTTATCTTGTCATTCGTAATCGAATAACAGCCCGGAGAAGCGACTTCCCCAAGGGCAGAGAAATGGAGATTCGCGAACTCGACAGTCACAATCGGATCGCTGATCCATTGCTCGTTTATCAACAGATCTGAAATCTTTTTGCTTATCTCGTCTCTGGTCAGACCTGCTATATGAATTTTACCGAGCATAGGAAAGGTTATGTCTCCTTCGTCATCCACGGTATATGCCAGCCGATTGCCGGAAGTTGTCCCCCCGCTTCCATTGGGTTGTTTGAGGTTGAAGAGCGATGCAAGCTCCGGTTCCTTGCAGGAAACTATTATAGAGACTTGATCATGGGGCTGGATCTTGATTTTGTTCATGTTCAAAATGGCCTCATCTTGCCCGTATTGGTCATTTTGCATATATACTATGTCTTTCTGTGAGCCACAGGCTGCCAATAGTGCCACCAATGGGAACAGAAACAGCTTGGCTAATTTTGTCACACGTGATTTCATATCTGATGGTTTATTCGTAAATTTTAGTGGTTTGACGTCGTTCCCTTGAATTGATCGAAATGGTAAGCAGCATGTTTACGCCCACCCAGAAAACGAGGTCGCAGACAAACAGCAATGTTATGTCCATGAATTCAGAAAGCCAGTAGTTGGCACCTATGAGCAGGGCAGAAGAGCCAACTATCGTCATCATGGCTTTGCGTTGGGTCAACCCCGCCGCGAGAAGTTTATGATGTATATGGGACTTGTCAGGAAGAAAAGGATTGCGGCCAGCCCGTACTCGGTGAAGATAAACCCTTACTACATCAAGACACGGTATAAGTAACGGCGCGAATGCCACTATCGCAGGGTTAGACCTGCTTGGAAGATAATCTATAGAGCAAATCTCAATACTCATCACGCTCAAGAACAGACCGATTGTCAACGCTCCGGTGTCTCCCATGAATATCTTACGACGTTTGGTGGCATCGCCAAACACATTGTAGAAGAAGAACGGAAGCAAAGCCCCGAGCGTCGCCACAGCCATGGCCGAAAAAATGTAGTGTTCCGACTGGAAGAAGACATATGCATAGAAACAGCAGGCGATCGCACTGAGACCTGATGCCAGACCATCTATCCCGTCAATCAGGTTTATCGAGTTGATTATGAAGACTATGACCAGTCCGGTAAGCAATATCGATAATCCAAACGGCATATGCGATATTCCCATGAAACCATGCAGACTATCTATTCTCATTCCACCGATCATCACCAGCCCCGCGGCAATTATCTGCATTACAAACTTTGCCCCGTAACGTACCCCGACAAGATCATCAGCCATGCCGGTCAGATAAAGTATTATAGCCCCGCATTCTATAAAGCACAACGGCAGAATATGCTTGTGCACTCGAACCAATATCGACTGGTCTTCCGAAAGCACCCCTACCCCCAAAAGCAAAAGCAATGCGAAAAGAATCGACGGGAAAAACGCGATGCCTCCCAGACGAGGGATCTCCGTCTTGTGAATCTTGCGCGGGTCAGGCGTGTCAAATAAGTTCTTACGAAACGCGATAAGCAGGATCTGGGGTATGATCACTCCGGTAAGAGCAGCCACACATGCGAAGACCAAAAAATCAATTAATAGCCATTGTATCATTTGAATAACGTGCAAAGTGAATCAATATGATTTTGACACCAGCCATATCTGAAGATTAGGCAAACGGTGTCTTGAATCTTTTCGATCTAATAGATGAAAACATATGAAGCATAAAAGCCAACGACTGACAAAGCCATTTAAACAACAGTTTCCTTAATGGATCAAGGCAAACGCATAACATATAAATAGCAGCAAAATATATCAACGCCAATAGAAGGGACACGCTTGGATGTTGGTTGATAATCTCACATCCATAAACATAGAGTCCATAAACATAGGAATGATGATGAAGACAATAAATCGAAAAAGCAGAAGCCGCCACAAGATTGATCGGCTTTGAAGCTTTCACCTTTATTTTTGAAAAAAACAAAAATAAATATATCGCCTGTATAATGATAAACGGGTCAAGATATCCATAAACGCTCTTTCTGATACCAAGATACAACGTGACAATGCTCGTCAACACCAAAAATACGCCTATTCCAAGATATATCAGCAAGTCATATGAGGCTGGCAAAGAAAACACTGGTATCTTATAACGCCTGATATAAGCCCCGATAAGATAAAGTCCGGCAAGACTTACCATGCTCATCCCTTCATTAAATTCCTCGTCTAAAAGAAGATACCCATATAAAGTGCTGACTACATAAAAAACAATAATGAAGCGGCCAAGTCGTTGCTTATCGCAATCGTCTATGAATTTATTCAATATCGGCGCAAAAAGATATAAAACAAGGTATGCAGATATGAACCATCGCTCCGTGAATGTCGCATGGATTGGATTTGCCTCAAGGTTCACATGATCGCCTAATCCATGATATTGAGCGAAATATCCTATCAGCCAAGCAATCCCTCCATAGAACAATATCTGAAACAACAACCCGCTGATCGATCTGAATTTCCACTTTATACCAAAATATCCGGAAATAAGAATAAAGCAGTTAACACACACGAATGCTATGCTTCGTAGCTCAAGGTTCAAACATACGGACCAGAAATCTGTCCTTATTGTCTCGGGGGTAGGGGTCAATCTCGAAGGAACATAATGAATCAAGAGGACCAACAGCATAGATACTATGCGCAAAAGCTCTAAGTTGCTATCTCTTAAAGCCTTACGACAAATAGGGGGGGGTAATTGAGCTTGTGACGGGATTATCATCGGTTATCATCAATGAATCAATATTTATTTTTCTCGAACAACCGCTCAATACCTTCGACAAGCTCTTTAGGCAAGCGCAGTTTTTTCATAGCCTCGAGCTGTACAGGCTTGTGAATGTCAGTGCCAACATAGTCATACATCTCTTTTTTCAACATAAGTCGGGATATTTTTTCCGCCCTGACACCATAATATCCACCCAAAGAGAGCAAATTCAGCTGGAAAGCACATCCCATATCTTTCCATGATTCATACTCATCAAAACTCTCCACATATGCATATCGCTCCGGATGGGCGACAAGAGGGGTGTAGCCATTCGATTTTATACCTTCGATGGTTTTCACAAAGCCCATCGGCGGATTGAAATATGAGGTCTCGACAAGCAATGTCTTACCACCGGGCCCTATTGGCAGCAACTCCCCAGAGGCAAGCCGTTTAGCAAAGAGAGTGTCAATCATGTTCTCTGCCGCCAAATGCAATTTTATTTTACCTTGAAAAGCTGTTTCAAGTTCAAGGAAAGCCCGACGTAACTTTTCAACGGAGTTAGGCATGTCCTCCATTATATGGGGCGTCAGCCAGACCTCATCAATGCCAAGTTCTTCATATCCTTTGAGAATGGCAAGAGAATCATCAAGTGTCGTTGCCCCATCATCGACACCCGGAAGAACATGGCTATGCCAGTCAGTCATTCCGCGAAAGTCAAGTGGTATAGGCGCGTTAAAAAGCTTAGCGATAAATGACATGACCTGAAACCTTATCTATCCCGTAAAACAAACGCGATTTCAATACAACGACAATAATCAAGTAAACTGACATTTCAACTCGAATCCGACCCCATAAAAGTTGTGGTGCCTGCAGGGAATCAGATGATGTTATGCCATTCATAAATAGCACTCACACGCTCTTGAACAGCCGGAATGGTGATTTTTAGTCAAATACATCACGAAACATAAGAGTCAGACAAACTCTATGAAATCCGGGGAAACCTCAACTGCTACCGAAATGAGATCCGGTATTTCAATGATCAACCTGCGTTTCCTCATCCCTTTCACTGACAATAATCGTCCTTCCAATTTGTCGAAAAGGCCGCCAACAATACGTACCTGCCTGCCATACATGGCTCTTGTTAATTCGCCGGGCTTATAGAACAACGGAGTCTCCGTTTTATTAACCGCAAGCATGAACTGGTTCATCTCTTTCGTCCTGACCGTCATAGGTTCGCTTTTCGGCTTGCCGAGGAGAAACCTGTATTGCAATCGCGGGAACTTATCAACAAACGAATCCAAAACCTCCTTAGACTCGTAAACGAACAAAAGATCTTGAATCACCGGAACAGACCTTCTTTGTTGCCGCCCGCAAATGGTCAAAATCATCTGAGTCATCGGGGTAAAGACCTCCAGACCGGCTTCAGCAAGCTCATGGATAGCAAGGACATTGGAATTACGACGCTTCAAATCGCGCATCACAAACCACTTCTTTTCGGAGGGAGTCATAATGTCGTTTTGTGGATTCAGGGTAATTCTTCAAATCCTGCCTGGAATCACAAATATATGATAGCCAAGCAGTTATCAATTTGTACCAAAAAGAAAGGGAATGTTTATAACGATTGGATAACCTTATTGTCTTTACCTTGCCTTTGCCTCTATATAATAGGCTGTTGTTAAGTTACAAACCTATTTCCCTTACGAGAGTGCAAAGTTAGCAATTTTAATTGAAACAATCAATATTTCAATCAAGCTTGTTGCTATAATAGACACAATCCATAGCCAATTTGTCAACTTAATATGTATTGCATAGATTAACCATCTTGATTTCCAGCAACTGTATATCAGGCTAAAAATTAACAGATTGCATTATGGGAAAGACACCTGACGGATCACTTGTCATCCCATATACCAATGAAAACCAGCCAAAAATATTAAAATGGCGTACAACGTTGAGCTTTACAAGCTGTCAGGTATATGGATTAACACCACAACGCGATTCCTGCAGGCACCACATAAGACCGCTAATTCTCTACGAGTTAGCGGTCTTTCTTTCGCCCCTGTCGCTCCAAGTCACCACAAAAATCACCACGTTATATCTAAATTACTGATTTATCGTAAGTTTTACATAATGCAACGCATGACAGCCTAATAATACAATGTGATAATACATTGGTAATCAACCCATCATTCATCGCCGGCCATATTCATTCGCTGACATTCGACCCCATCCAATCGTCTAAAATCTAAACTTCAACAAGTGTTAACCATATCCTGATAGCTAAAAATATGGTGACCTCAACCGATTTTACCACATCTCACTCTCTTTCTTAGACATAGCGGCGATTTCGTCAGCTATCTCTTCGGAGGATAGCTTGATATATTCCATGAATGTCTTCTGGGTCTTGTGGCCGCTGACGTGCATCATCTGAAACATGGTGTATCGGTGGCTGAGGTACATATTGGTGATGCCGGTGCGTCGGGCAGTGTGGCTTGTCACACAGGCGTAGCGGGGAACAATCACGTTGCCGTTAAGATCGGTCTCAGCCTCCTTGCCCTCTTTCTTCAATGCCTCTTTCTGCTTCATCGTCAACTTGGTCGGAACTTTCTCCTTGAGCGTAGGCACGGTTTCCGACAAATCTTTTAGGATATTCTTGATGTAGCGGTTCAAGACCTGCTCGTTGGCTCTCGGAATGTTGTAGCCATATTTCTCGCAGATTGCTATCAGGTTGTCGTTGAGAATCGGGATGGTCACCTCTGTCTTGGTCTTCTGCTGGACTATGCGGATTATGCGTGTGCCTCGCCGGGTGGTCTCGAAACAATCGGCATTGAGATTATTGTAATCGCTCACTCGCTGACAGGTATAACAACCGATGAGAAAAACATCACGGATATGGTCGTTCTTCCCGGTCAGCGGCATTTCATAGAGGGCTTGTAGTTCGGATTCTGTCAGATAGATTTCAACAGCCTTCTCCCTGTCCTCAATCTTCTTCTTGACAATCAGAGAGGCGGCTCGTTGGTTGTCGTGAACTCCGTCGGTGAAAGCTGCATTTATCAACGCTTTCAGATTGGTCAGATGCTTGTTGACAACCTTCGCCATGTAACCGTGTCGTTGCAGATAGTTGATGTAGCGGGTTACGAAAACACGGTTGATGTCAGCCCAGCCGAACTGATGCATCGGGTCGAAGCCTTCATAGACACCGATAAAACTTTTCCACGCCTTGACGGTTCCCGGCGCATAGTCATCGCTGCCGATTTTTCGTGCGCCACTCTTGATGTCATCGACAAACTGAATCAGGAACGGCCAGATAAGACAGTTCTTCTCATCCTCAATTCGCTTCCTTTCCTTGGCACGTCTGCGGGCTTTTTCTCTCGCCGCCGATTTTTTCGCAAGCTCCTTGCGCTCGGCTTCGGCGGCTTCCTCTTTTGCCCGGCGTTCGGCCTCGACTTTTTCAGGTTCGGAAATATAACGCACATCCATGCTGAGAGCCTCACGATCAAAGTTTACCTTTGCAAGATGAGCCTTGACGATACCCTCAATCTGTGTCAATTTTGCGTGGAGCGGATAATTCTTCTTCTGATGTGCCAGCCATTCACGAGGCGAAGCAGTCGCCTTCTGCCAGTCGGCTACCTCCACCTGAAGCATGGTCGAAACAAGGACATCAATCTTGCGCGTGTGTATTCGTATGAACAATGTCGCGGTATTTTTTTTCAAGTCCTTGGTGCGGACATGAAACGGGGTCAATTTTCTTGCAGAGGAAGTTGTTGCCATATTTTCCAAGTTGGTAAAATTTGAATGGTGACGTTTGCAATCATTCACAGTCAGCCATTTTGGTTCTGCAACCCCGAAGGACTCGCGGGACAAAGGTTCCGCGAATATAACAGCTCAAACCGCTATTTGTCAAGTCGGGTCACCACGTAGGTCACCACGTTTTTTGAATACCCACGAAAGTTGAGATCAACGAAGCTAATCAGAAGTAGTTATCGTCGCCGGATGGATCAAAGGAGCGGAGCACCTTGGCGGGATTGCCGGCCACTATGGTATTGGGAGCGACATCCCGGGTCACAACCGCCGCAGCCCCGACCACAGCGTTTTCCCCGACCGTTACTCCGGGAAGGATAGTAGCCCCCGCTCCTATCCATGCACCTTTGCATATCCGTACAGGAGCAAGGGTTATGACCTCACGGTCGCGCAGGTCGTGGTTGTTCGACAGTATCTGCACATTGGCGGCCAACTGGGCATTGTCCTCGATGGTTATGCCACCTGATCCCATAAGGAGTATGCCGTCCATTATGAAGACATTTTTGCCAATGGTTATGCGGCTCGCACCGACTACTGTCAGAGGAGGCATCATATAACTTCCTTCCCCTATATTGCCATAGAAAAGCTCATTGACGAGATTATTATACTCCTCGCCGAGAGGCATTGTCTGCTTGAGACGGAAACAAAGCTGACGGTTGCGAATGGTCTCGTTGGCATGATCGATATCGGTACGCAAGTCTATGCGACCTGATTCTTTCGGTTCTGACATGATGAATGAGTCGTGATTGCAACGCAAGTGGCCAGACGTTTCCGTCGGCCACTTGCGTTAAGTATGATAGTAATTACAGAAATCAGCCCTCGATAAGGTTATGGCCCGTCATCTCCTTGGGTTGGGGCAGCCCCATGATATGGAGGATGGTAGGAGCGACATCGGCAAGGATACCGTTCTCCACTTTTGCCTGCTTGTCGGCGGTCACGTAGACGCAGGGAACGGGGTTGAGCGAGTGAGCTGTGTTAGGTGTGCCGTCGGCATTGACCGCGTGGTCGGCATTGCCGTGATCAGCTATGATGATGACCTCGTAATCGTTTGCCTTAGCTGCTTCTACCACCTCTTTGACGCATTTGTCAACGGCCTCGACGGCTTTTTGGATAGCGGGGTAAACACCCGTATGGCCTACCATGTCGCCGTTTGCGAAATTGACTACAATGAAGTCATATTTCTTGGTATCGATCGCGTCGCGCAGCTTGTCGGCTACTTCGGGAGCCGACATTTCAGGCTTAAGGTCATAAGTGGCGACTTTTGGGGAAGGTACGAGAATACGGTCCTCCCCATCGAACGGAGTCTCGCGGCCACCGTTGAAGAAGAATGTCACATGGGCATACTTCTCGGTCTCTGCGATATGGAGCTGTTTCTTGCCAAGCGATGAAAGATACTCACCGATGGTGTTGTCGACGTTCTCCTTGGGAAAAAGGATGTGGACACCTGTGAAAGACGCGTCATACGGAGTCATGCAATAATACTGCAGTCCCGGGATCGTCTTCATCCCTTCTTCCGGCATATCGTGCTGGGTCAAAGCTACGGTGATCTCCTTGGCGCGGTCGTTGCGATAGTTGAAGAATATCACAGCGTCCCCCTCCTTGATCGTCCCGTCTACGGTGGAGTTGTTGATGGGCTTGACGAACTCGTCGGTCACACCGTCATCATAGCTCTGCTGCATGGCCTCGACCATGTCGGTTGCCTGTTTGCCGATGCCGTCAACCAACAGGTCATAAGCGACCTTGACGCGGTCCCAACGTTTGTCACGGTCCATTGCATAGTACCGGCCGATGATTGAGGCAATGACAGCACCTGTCTCCTTGCAATGCTCGGTAAGCTGCTCGATGAAACCTTTGCCGGAACGGGGATCCGTGTCACGTCCATCCATGAAACAATGGATGTAGACTTTCTCCAATCCATATTTCTTGGCGATATCACAGAGAGCGAAAATGTGCTCGAACGACGAGTGAACGCCACCGGTGGAGGTCAGCCCCATGAAATGCATGGCCTTTCCCGATTCCTTGGCGTATGAGAAGGCATTCTTTATCTCCGGATTGTCAAGAATTGATCCGGAAGCTATCGCCTTGTTGATCTTGACCAGATCCTGGTAAAGCACACGGCCTGCGCCGATATTGAGATGTCCGACCTCGGAGTTACCCATCTGACCGTCAGGCAGTCCGACATTCTCGCCGGAAGCCTGAAGCTCCGAATGGGGATATGTCTTGACCAGATAATCCCAATAGGGGGTCGGAGTGGAGTAAATCGCGTCGCTGTGGGTGTGGTTTCCTATTCCCCAGCCGTCGAGGATCATAAGTAAAGCTTTATGTGCCATTTTTTAATATCTATCGTTTCAAGGTTGAAACTCGCGCCGGAAACATAATTTCCGGCGCGAGTCATATTGTCATGTCAGTTATTTTGTCAAGGGACATCCGGCGCATTTCTCCTGGATCTTCTTGAAGAAATCGTTACCCTTGTTGTCAACAAGGATGAACGCCGGGAAGTTCTCGACTTCGATTTTCCAGATTGCCTCCATACCAAGTTCGGGGTATTCCAGCAACTCGACTTTCTTTATGGAATCCTTGGCAAGGATAGCGGCCGGACCGCCGATCGACCCGAGGTAAAAACCTCCGTTGTTCTTGCACGCGTCAGTCACCTGCTGCGAGCGGTTACCCTTGGCGATCATGATCATCGAGCCGCCTGCCTTCTGGAACTGATCAACGTAGGGATCCATGCGTCCGGCAGTAGTGGGGCCGAAGGATCCGGAAGCCATACCCTTGGGGGTCTTGGCCGGACCGGCGTAATAGATCGGGTGATCTTTAAGATACTGGGGCATCGGCTCTCCACGGTCGAGACGCTCTTTGATTTTGGCATGGGCTATATCACGCCCGACGATGATCGTGCCGTTAAGATTCAGGCGCGTTGCGACAGGGAACTTGTCAAGTTCTGCCAGAACCTCCTCCATCGGGCGGTTGAGATCTATGTTGACAGCATTGCTCTCCTCCGGATTGCACATCTCTTCGGGTATCAACTCGCCGGGGTTGGTGTCGAGTTTCTCGATCCAAAGACCCTCGCGGTTGATCTTGGCCTTGACATTGCGGTCTGCGGAGCAGCTGACACCCATACCGATGGGACATGACGCGCCGTGACGGGGCAGACGGATGACACGGATGTCATGGGCGAAATATTTGCCGCCGAATTGCGCGCCGAGGCCGATATGGCGCGAGGCTTCGAGGAGTTCTTTCTCCAGTTCCACATCGCGAAAAGCGCGGCCATACTCATTGCCGGTGGTGGGCAGGTTGTCGTAATATTTGATGGATGCTTTCTTTACGGTCTCGAGGTTCTTCTCTGCGGAAGTTCCACCGATGACAAACGCGATATGGTAAGGGGGACAGGCGGCTGTGCCGAGGGTCTTCATCTTCTCGACCAGGAAAGGCACAAGCGTTTTCGGGTTGATGATCGCCTTAGTCTCCTGATAGAGGTATGTCTTGTTGGCCGATCCCCCCCCCTTTGCCACGAAGACGAATTTGTATTCATCCCCCTCGGTGGCGTGGATATCGATCTGCGCCGGGAGGTTGCAGCCGGTGTTGACCTCGTCATACATCGTCAGAGGAGCATTCTGGGAGTAACGGAGATTACACTGGGTATAGGTATCGTAGACTCCGCGCGAGATCTTCTCCTCGTCGTCACATCCCGTGAAAACCCGCTGGCCTTTCTCCCCGTGACATATGGCGGTACCGGTGTCCTGACAGAAAGGAAGCTCTCCCTTGGCGGCTATCTCGGCGTTACGGAGCATCGTCAGAGCCACGAACTTGTCGTTGTCTGACGCTTCCGGATCATGGAGGATCTTGGCCACCATCTCGTTATGCTCGCGGCGCAGCATGAAAGCGTTGTCGTGGGTGGCCTGACGGGCCAGGACGGTCAGAGCCTCGGGATCGACCACGAGAAACTCGTGGCCACCCCAGTTCTCAACTTTTACATAGTCTGAAGTGAGATGGTAATACTCGGTCGTGTCAGGGCCGAGGGGGAACATCTCCTGGTAATGGAACGGTTTGGTTGCCATAGGGTTGATATGCGTTTATGTCGAATGAATACCGCAAAGTTACGAAATTTCCCCAAAATGGCAGCTATTCCGCGCCATCAATTTCACTGACGGGTTGTCTCTTGTCGGCGAAAAGTCAGATCATGATGGCCGATCTCACATTCCATAATGTTGTTGTTGACCTTTATGTCCTCTATTTCAGAGAGGTTGAAGAAGACGTTGCGGGCAGCATGCTCAATTTGCTGCGAGGCAAGTATGACGGCGGCCGGCCGCAGGGTTGACAGCTGCGAACCGCTGTCACCTGACAGAATGTCATAGTTGAGTTGGACACCTTCTGGATCGACAGTGACCGACAAAGAGGAATCGTCAAGGTTGATAAGCATGTCGTCATCATCCTTGGCCTGATAAAGGCCGGTGATCGTTGCGGTACCGGCGGCGGTGATTGTCATGGGGGTCACAATTGAATCGTTTGCAGGCATTGTGTTCTCGACTGTTATATATGCTGTAAGTGTCACATTCCCCTCACCGGCATCACCAGTGGGGGTGAACTCCAAGGCCCTGACCATGGTGGCACGTGCCGCCCCCGTCGAAGTCAACTGCTCCGGCGCACCGGCCCATATCCCCTGCACTTCTTCTGAGAGTTTCTGACGGGAGTCACATGAAGTGAAGACCAGCAGACCGCTGGCCGCGAACGATAGTAATATCGACTTTTTCATAACTTGATTTTAATGTTATATAATCTTAAACGCCGGGCCACCCTGTTTTGGTTTATTCAATGATATTAAAAATTTTTTCTTACCTTTGTGGATTGAAGTAACAAGAATGAGAACAATCGCTGTCATGCGGATATTCCCTGACGGCCGTAATGAACAAAAACATCATACATGTCACTACAATGTGGAATCGTGGGGCTGCCCAACGTGGGCAAGTCGACCCTGTTCAACTGCCTCTCCAACGCAAAGGCCCAGTCGGCCAATTTCCCGTTCTGCACTATAGAGCCTAACGTGGGGGTCATCACTGTCCCCGATGAACGGCTCAATAAACTCGTCGAGATGTGCCAGCCTCGATCAATCGTCCCCGCGACAGTCGAGATCGTCGACATCGCCGGCCTGGTCAAGGGAGCCAGCCGGGGAGAAGGGCTTGGCAACAAGTTTCTGGCCAACATCCGTGAAACCGATGCGATACTCCATGTGCTGCGTTGCTTCGACGATGACAACATCACGCATGTAGACGGCACTGTGGATCCTGTCCGCGACAAGGAGATAATCGACTATGAGTTGCAACTGAAAGACCTGGAGACAATCGAGAGCCGTATAGCCAAGACGCAGAAGCAGGCACAGACAGGTGGCGACAAGACAGCCAAGTTCCAATACGAGGTCCTGTGTAAGTTCAAAGAAGCACTCGACCAAGGGAAACCGGCCCGCAGTGTGACACTGGAGACTCCCGACGAAAAGAAGTTCGCCCGCGAGCTGTTTCTCCTTACAGACAAACCCGTCCTTTATGTCTGCAACGTGGATGACGCGTCGGCTGTCAGCGGAAACAAGTATGTCGATGCTGTCCGTGAGGCGATCAAGGAGGAAGGTGCCGGACTTATGATTGTCGCCGCCCAGACCGAAAGCGAGATAGCCGAGCTTGACACGTTCGAGGAGCGACAGGAATTCCTTCAGGAGATCGGACTGGAGGAATCAGGAGTGTCACGCCTGATACGCGCCGCCTACTCCCTGCTCAACCTCAAGACCTTCTTCACCGCCGGAGCCGACGAGGTTCGTGCGTGGACCTTCGTAGACGGATGGAAAGCACCCCGCTGCGCCGGTGTAATACATACCGATTTTGAAAAAGGCTTTATCCGTGCCCAGGTGATCAAATATGACGATTTTGTCAACCTCGGCGGAGAAAGCGCAGTCCGCGACGCTGGCAAAATGGGCGTGGAAGGGAAAGAATATCTCGTCCAGGATGGCGACATAATGCATTTCCTGTTCAACAACTGACACCAATCACTAACTGCATATAGTATGAAAATGATGAAACTGTCTCTGGCCGCGCTGTTCCTGGCAGGAACAATGGCAGCGGGAGCCGAGCATCTCGGCAGTGTCGACAAAGCCCTCATCGACTCGACATTCACTCCCGGAGAGGACTTCTACCGCTACGTCAACAACGGTTGGATGAAAGCCAATCCTCTTACTGACGAATACGCCCGATACGGCATGTTCAACGTGCTCAATGACAAGGCAGAGGAAAATGTAAAGAACATAGTCATGAATCTTGGTGCCTCAAATCCTGAAAAAGGCACCAACGCTTTCAAGATCTGGACCCTCTACTCCCAGGGAATGGACTCCGTACGCCGCAACAACGAGGGTGCCACCCCGATACTGGCCGACCTCAAAAAAATAGAGGAGACTCCGGCTGAAGGAATGGAAGACCTCTTCCTCTGGATGCACGGCAACTATTCCTCCCCCTTCTTCGGCGCAGGCCCGATGGAAGACCTTGCCGACTCCAATGTCTACGCCATGTATGTCTCCGGCGGCAGCCTCGGTCTTGGCGACCGTGACTACTACCTGCTCAACGACAAGGAGAACACCAAGATCCGCGATGCATACAAGAAGCTTATCGTAGGGCAGATGCGAAACGCCGGATATTCCAAGAAAGACGCGGAGCGAATCATGAAGAATGTGATGAAGATCGAGACCGCCCTTGCCGACTCGACCTGGACCCGCGAGGAGAGCCGCAACATCCCGGCCATGTACAATCCCCGTTCGATCGAACAGCTCAAGGAGATGTACCCCCATGTCAACTGGGACCGCTTCTTCATCGAGACTATGGGTATCGAGACACCGGCCCAGGTGATTGTCACCGAGATCAACACCGTGAAGCAGGCCGACAACCTGATGGCCTCCCTTACCGACCGCGAGAAGAAAGACTACTACCTATGGAAATATGTAGCCCAGGCGGCTCCATACCTTAGCGACAAATTCACAGACACATCCTTCGAATTCAGCAAAGTACGCAGCGGTGTCAAGCAGATGCGTCCCCGCTGGAAGCGCGCCCTCGGCACAGCCGACGGCTATATGGGAGAGGCTATCGGCCAGCTCTATGTCGAGGAATATTTCCCCGAAAGCTCGAAGGAAAAGATGCTCGAGCTGGTAGGCAATCTGCGCAAAGCCCTTGGAAAGCATATCATAAACCTTCCCTGGATGAGCGATGAGACCAAACTCAAAGCCATCGAGAAATTGTTGGGATTCACTGTCAAGATCGGATATCCTGACAAGTGGAAAGATTATTCCGAACTTGAGATCGACCCGGCTCTCTCTTACTACCAGAATATCCACAACGCTTCGATGTGGCACCAGAAAAAGGAGTATGAGAAATGGGGCAAGCCTGTCGACAAGACCGAATGGGGCATGACACCCCAGACTGTCAATGCCTATTACAGTCCGCTGGCCAACGAGATCGTATTTCCTGCCGCAATCCTCCAGGCTCCTTTCTTTAATCCCGAAGCATCAGACGCGGAAAATTACGGAGGTATCGGCGTGGTCATCGGCCACGAGATGAGCCACGGATTCGACGATCAGGGCTGCAATTTCGATGCAAAAGGCAACATGACCAACTGGTGGACTCCTGAAGACGCTCAGGCGTTTGCAACCCTGACCAAAGGTCTGGCAGACCAGTTTGACAAAATTGAGATCCTTCCCGGCCTGATGGCAAACGGTTCATACACTCTCGGCGAAAATATCGGAGACCAGGGAGGCCTTCGTGTCAGCCACACCGCATTCCTCGACTCACAGAAAGCCAAAGGAGTTGATATCGAATCGGAAGACGCTCTCATAGACGGGTTCACCCCCGAGCAGGCGTTCTATCTGAACTATGCCAACATCTGGGCCACCAACTGCCGCGACGCGGAGAAACGCAACCTCACTATCGGGGATGTCCATTCTCTGGCCGAGAACCGAGTGAACGTGACCCTGCGCAATATCGCCCCCTTCCTCAAGGCGTTCGGCATCAAGCCCGGTGACAAACTTTACCTCTCACCTGAAGAACAGGTCATCATATGGTGAAAGAACTATGAATTCATCTAAAAATCGCCATGAAGGAAAAATTTAGATGACTTCTACATATCTCTGTAGTGGACGCTGTGTCAAAACTCAAAACTTTGACACAGCGTCTTGTTTTCTGACTGTATGGCAAGATTGCTGTCACTTCCAAAGATAGCCGGATACAACTCGTATTGCACGTCATCAATAATTATTAACCCTATTTAACCATAGACATCTTATTTTATCACAAGGATTCTCCCTATCTTTACGGCACAGATTTTTTACCTCAAATAACCCATTCAAAATCACAAATTTTCACATGAGCAAAATCTTTACCCGAATTGCATTGACAGTGGTGGTATCAGGAGGACTCGCCGTCCAATCACAGGCTGCGACTCCGCTTGAGCTGCCAGCGCATTTCACGCCATCGCAATCCGACTACGACGCGTCGACCGTACTGCCGGAAAGCGACGAACCCAACTGGGATTTCGGCAACTATTATATCCGAGGGGAAGGCGACTATCTCGATGTCTTTCGTTGTTTTTACAATTACAATTCGGCTCAGGACGACTGGCTGATACTGCCGCAACTCGCCACAGCTGCCGGAGGTAATTTCCGTGTCACCTATTCCGCCTACACGACCGCCAAGGTAAGCTACTCACTTGTATGGGGAAATGCCCCCACTCCGGAAGCGATGACCAACATAATCCTGCAGGAAGATGATTTCGACACCAATCTATCCAAATTTGAAGTCGACAAGGAATTTTCCCTCCCGGCAGGAGAGAACGTGTATGTCGGTTTTCATGTGACCACACCCCTCGGAGCCGGTTATCTCGACATTTGTGACATCACTGTCTCCGCCGCCTCGACAGCCTTCCCCGCAGCCCCGGAGGTGCTGATCGAAATGGACGGCCTGCAAGGGACGGCATTTGTCACTCTCCCCACTTTGACAGTCGGCAATGAACCGATCCCTGCCGAAAAGGTGACAGCCACATTGGTCATCGACGGACAGGAAAGCATGACATACATCCTTTCCGGGAAACCCGGTGACGAGGTATCCACCGATTTCACTGTAGCATCAGGCTCACATACAGCCGTCTGCACTGTCGCATACGAGGCCGACGCGAAGGAATGGAAGAGTCAGCCCGTGACAAAGACATTCACCGCCACTCTTCCATCGGATTTCACTCTTGAACTTCCTTTGGAATTCACCCCCTCGGCGGAAAACGTTGACTGGCTGTCTGTCCTCGACGTAAACCAAGACAACATAACCTGGGAATATCTCGACACCTATCCCGACGAACTTCGTATCGGCAACAACTCCAGACTTGCAGCTGACGACTGGGTAATCCTGCCAGCTGTCGATGTCAAGAAAGCCGGGAAGTACAAACTGACAATGAAAGCGAGAGCACATAGCCGGTATTGTCCCGAATCTGTCGAACTATGTGTCGGCACAGCTGCCACTCCTGAATCCATGACACGCACTGCCATACGTCTCGAAGACTTCACGGACATGGCAGCAGATGATGGCACCATCCCTGTATATGAAGGAGAGGTCGAGATAGCCGTTCCCGGCAAATATTATATCGGGATACATGGTTTCTCAAAAGCAGACATGCTTTATTTATATGTCTCGACCGTGACAATGTCGAAGATCGAGTCCGGATCTGATTACACCTACATTGATCCCGAAACCTACGCCCAGCTTCCCGGCGACATGTTTGAGATCAATGTCTCCAACGCATGTGCAGACGGTGTGCAGTTCTCCATCAAGCCGCAAGACAAGATGATGCTCTACACCAACATCCTCGTGGATGAGACATACCTGACAGAAGACGGCCTTGGCGAGCTCGACTTTGCCGACCAGCTCATTCATGTCTCCAACCAGATGCTCGCCGAAGTCGGCAGCCTGTCGGCAGCCATGAACGCGGAGTTTTTCTACATTGGAGATGCCGACATAACCGGCTTCGGAGGAATGCAACCGGGATTGCGAGCTTTCTTTGTCGTGATGGGAGTGACCTACGACGAGGCAACCAATTCCGTGAAAGCCGCCACAAAGGCCACCCAGTCGGAAGTCTTCGAGTTCACGGATGAAAATCTCCCCGTCGAAGAGCCGTGGGCAGACCTGCGTAGCCCGGAATACATCTCCGTAAACGGCCAGAACGTTGTCAGAGTGGAAGTTGCGCCAAACGATGCCGCCGGAGACTATGTTTATGGAAAGGCATTCGCCCCCGACCATCGCGACCATAATACTGACCGCGAAATCATTGACTATCTGACCGAAACCTCCAATATGTTTGAGACATGGGTATATCCTAACCGCCTCGACGCTCCCCTTGAACCCGGCGAACAAGCCCTGTTTGCAGTCACGACACTCTACAAGAACAGCGGAAAGAAGAGCGACAAACTCAACTGGATGCTCGTGGAAGCTCCGGAAGCCCTCGGTCAGCCGGTAAAGATTCTTGCCAGCGCGACAGGCCAGTCGGGTATCGGTCAGATCATCGCCAATGGAGAATCAATGACCGGGGAAGCCGTTTACTTTACTCTTGACGGTCGTCAGGTACAGGAATCAGAGCTTACTCCGGGCCTCTACCTCCGCTTGACTGACGGTAAAGTACAGAAAGTCATCATACGCTGACACCTTCCACCTCAAATTATTCCAATATGCATGAAAGGCCCCGGGTTATAATTTGCCCGGAGCCTTTCAATTATACTATATATTGGGACTGAATATCAATAAGCTACCCTCCTTGACATCACTGTTCTTCAGTCATAGATGCATCCAGACGGTCTACAGCAGCCAGCCACAATGCAGACGACGCGTCTGATGGCATACGCCAATCGCCTCGCGGTGAGAGGCACACTGATCCGACCTTAGGTCCGTCAGGCATACAAGACCGTTTGAATTGTTGCCCGAAGAACCTGCGATAGAAGGTTTTCATCCATTTCAAGATCTCGCGCGGTTCATATTTACCGACTTCCATCCCACTTTTCCCCTGATATGTCTTACGACGATGTTGGATCCAGAACGCCTGGCAAGCAAGATAGAAGACTCTCGCCGGCGGGAATCCGTAACGAAGCGTGTAGTAAAGGAAAAAGTCATGCAGCTCATACGGGCCTACAAGGTCTTCGGTCCTCTGGGCTATCTCTCCGGATTTATCAGGAGGCAAAAGCTCGGGGGAGACAGGGGTGTCTATGATGTCGACAAGGGCTTCCGCCATGTCAGGATTCTCTGACCGTAGGGCAAACCATCTGACGAGATACCTGACAAGGGTCTTCGGCACCGAGGCGTTCACACCGTACATCGACATATGGTCACCATTATAAGTAGCCCATCCCAGCGCCAGTTCGGAAAGATCCCCGGTGCCGAGCACCATTCCCCCTTCCTGATTGGCCACATCCATAAGAATCTGAGTCCGCTCCCTTGCCTGACAGTTCTCATATGTCACATCCCTTACCGAAGGATCATGACCGATATCTCTGAAATGAAGCTCCACGGCCGGACCGATCGGGATTTCCCGGAAAGACACCCCAAGGGCATCCATCAGCGTAAGGGCATTGGAATGTGTCCTGCCTGTGGTACCGAAACCAGGCATAGTGACTCCGATTATTCCCTTGCGGTCGAGTTTCAGACGGTCAAAAGCCCGCGTGGCAATCAGCAATGCGAGCGTCGAGTCAAGCCCTCCTGAAATACCGACGACAAGACAACTGCAATTTGTGGCTCTAAGCCGCTGGGCAAGTCCGGCGACCTGTATGTTCACGATCTCGTCACATCGGCGGTCTATCTCATTGTCATCCCATGGGACAAAAGGATGAGGATCGATGGTACGCATCAAAATATGCGCCACATCCTCATCATTGCCGTCATTGTCCTCCCCTCCCATTATTTTGTCGAGTTTCTCCCGCAATGATTCCGAGCTGTCGGGATCAAGCAGATCGCTCAGGTTCAGATTGATCTGTTGGACTACAGGATAGGAAACATTGGCGTTTTCCCGCTCCCCACACTCGGCAAAAGTTCCTATATGCAGCCTGTCGCGGGTGATCATCTCTATGTCGATGTCACGTATCACCATCTGCGATCCATCCTGCCAACGGGAAGTCGCGGCCAGCAGCCTGCCATTCTCGGCGATGATCCCTTTCCCGTCAAACACCAGGTCGGTCGACGACTCACCGAATCCCGCAGAAGCATAGACATATCCGCAGACACATCTGGCCGATTGCTGTATGATAAGATCCCGAAGATATCCGTATTTGCCGATTATATCAGGTGAAGCCGAAAGGTTGACTATAACCTTGGCTCCCGCCATGGCGGCATGGCATGAGGGTGGCACAGGCACCCACAGATCCTCGCATATCTCTATGCCGACCTTCACACCGTTCACTTGGAAAAGCTTGTTGGCCGATACCGGCATCTGCGCCTCGTCACCCTCCATGTTCTTTGGAGCCGGAGACCACAGCCGACGCTCATAAAACTCATTGTAATTTGGCAGATAGGTCTTGGACACCGTAAGCTTTGTCATCCCCTGCCCCACCACTATGGCACAATTGTACAACCTGTTGTCATACATCATCGGCGCACCGATGACTGCATTGACACGCAGGCCTTTTGTGGCTTCGGCAATCTCGCGGACTGCGTCGCCGGCCGACTCTATCAGCAAGTCACTGTGGAAAAGGTCGCCGCAAGTATAACCCGTCACGCAAAGCTCCGGGAAGACCGCCAGTTCCACTCCCTTAAGATCTGCCTGACGTAGCATCTCAATTATAGCATCGGTGTTGGCCCTTACATCCGCCACCCTCACAGGAGGCACGCAGGCCGCCACTCTGAAAAATCCGTTGCGCATATTTTATTTTAAAGTAATTTTATCTTGTTGAAGCGTTGATATATTTAAAGGACGAAGTTACGGATTTTTGTCTGAATTTATGTAACTTTGTCGGCTAAATAATCACGGCAAACTATATAACAACAAAACCATGAGACTTGACGGACGACGCAAGAGCGGAAATATTTCCGATCGCAGAGGATTGTCGGGACGCGCTGTCGGAATAGGCGGCGGAATTGTCGGCATAATTGTCGCGGGGATTATAACACTTTTGAGCGGAGGAGACATGAGCGACGTGCTGGGCACTGTCATGAACCAGGCGCAGTCAGGCCAGACCTCCGCATCCTCCTACAAGCCTGATGCCGAGGAGGAACGTCTCGCCGACCTGACAGCCAAAGTGCTCGCCGGCACAGAGGATGTCTGGACCTCCGAGTTCCGCCGTCAGGGATGGGGGGAATACCGCTGTCCGAAACTTGTCATGTTCACCGGTTCCGTACAATCAGGCTGCGGCAACGCTACCTCGCAGGTCGGGCCGTTCTACTGCTCCGCCGACGAGACTGTCTATATAGACCTCGATTTCTTCAAGCAGATGGAACAGACAATCGGGGCCGGCGGCGATTTCGCCTACGCCTATGTCATAGCCCATGAAGTCGGCCATCATGTCCAGCATCTGCTCGGCACCCTTGACCAGGCCCATGAAGCTATGTCACGCATGTCGGAGAAAGAGTCAAACCGCATGAGCGTGAGACTGGAGTTACAGGCTGATTATTACGCCGGGGTATGGGCCAACCTCGACAACAAGATGTTCGGCTCCTTAGAGCCGGGTGATGTGGAAAACGCCATCGAGGCCGCCTCGAAAATCGGAGACGACTACTTACAGAAAAAAGCCACAGGCCGCGAGGTCCCCGATTCGTTCAATCATGGCCGCTCCTCCCAACGTGTGGCGTGGCTGTCGAAAGGGATAAGAACCGGAGACCCGCTGCAGGGAGACACCTTCTCTCTTCCTTACGGAAGCCTCTGAACCAAGTCAAGCCTCGATAAACACCAATCATAATGCCCGAACAACAGCTCAACAGATATCCTCGCAAGAACAGCTACACGGAGGCCAAACGCCTACAGCAGCAATTGCTTGAGAAAGAAGGGAGAATCGCCCCGCGAGACCTCGAGGTGGAGCAGGCCGTGCTTGGCGCGCTGATGCTGGAAAAAGACGCGTACACTACCGTCTGCGATATACTGAAACCGGAATGTTTCTACGATCCCGGCCATCAGAAAATATACGAGGCCATCCAGCAGCTCGGTGCCTCGCAGCAGTCAATCGACATGTTGACCGTGACCCAGCGGCTCCGTGCCAACGGCGACCTGAAAACTGTCGGAGGGCCGGCTGCCATTTCCGAATTGACTGCGCGGGTTGCTTCCGGAGCGCATGTGGAGTTCCACGCCCGCATCGTCGCCCAGAAATACCTCGCCCGCGAACTCATAAATTTCTCGGCCCAGATCGAGGAAAAAGCTTTTGACGAAGCCAATGATGTCGACGACCTGCTGCAGGAGGCGGAAGGCCGTCTTTTCGAGATATCCCAGCGCAACGTCAAGAAAGATGTCACCCAGATCGACCCGGTCATAAAACAGGCCCTGGAGCAGATCGAGGTCGCAGCCAACCGAGAGTCGGGACTTTCCGGACTGGAAACACAGTTCCGCGAACTCGACAAGCTGACCTCCGGGTGGCAGAACTCCGACCTGATTATCATCGCCGCACGCCCGGCGATGGGAAAAACCGCGTTCGTGCTTTCGATGGCCAAGAACATGGCCGTAAACCTCAATATCCCCACGGCGATCTTCTCGCTCGAAATGAGCAACCTGCAGCTTGTCAACCGTCTGATCTCAAATGCCTGCGAAGTCGAGGGAGAGAAGATCAAAAGCGGGCGGTTGACCCCAAACGACTGGGACAAGCTTATGGCAGGTGTAAAGCCCCTCTACAATGCTCCACTTTATATCGACGACACCCCGTCACTATCTATTTTCGAGCTTAGGACGAAAGCGCGTCGACTTGTCCGCGAACATGGAGTCAAGATCCTCATCATCGACTACCTGCAGCTGATGAACGCCTCCGGGATGAAATTCGGCTCGCGAGAGCAGGAGGTCTCGATGATCTCGCGAAACCTCAAACAGCTGGCCAAGGAGCTAAACATCCCGATCATAGCCCTATCACAGTTGAACCGGTCGGTAGAGAGCCGAGGCACTGACAGCAATTCAAAGCGACCGCAGCTGAGTGACCTCCGTGAATCCGGAGCCATCGAGCAGGATGCCGACATAGTATGCTTCATCCACCGCCCCGAATATTACCTCCACAGCGGAGAGGACGCGGAGGGAAATGACATCCGCGGACTTGCCCTGTTCATTGTCGCCAAGCACCGTTCGGGAAAGGTCGATGACGTGAAGATGCGTTTCGTCAGCCATTATGCCCGGTTCCAGAACTGGGATGAAGACTACCATACCACCCAATCGGTAGTTTCCTCCCGCATAAACCAGGGAAGCGTGGATGACGACCCTCTCAATGGAGGAAACTCACCCTTCACCGGAGGAAGCGCAGACCTGACATCCTCCGATTCCGCGGTACCATTCTGATTTTACATTTTTTTAATACAAAAGATATGGCCCAAGACCAGAAATAGGCCTACTTTTGCATATCTTTTTTCCTTTATTGACACACACTCTAAGTAAGGAAGGAGGAGGATACCGTGAGTTAGGGTATCCTCCTCTATTTTATTTGTATATGTGGATGAAAAGCCCTAACTTTGCGGTTGAATTTTTCCAAGGGTAGGGTCAAGTCAGACATGCCCCTAATCGCCAATTCAAAAACCGATCTTCCAGATGAAGTTCAACGAATACGACAATTTCAACCTTTCCAGTATCAACAAGGAGGTGCTTGCCCAATGGAACGCGGATGACCTGTTCCGTCGCAGTCTCAAGCTGCGTGAGGGAGCGACACCTTTCGTCTTCTTCGAGGGTCCCCCCTCGGCAAACGGCATGCCCGGCATCCACCATGTTATGGCCCGTACTATCAAAGACATTTTCTGCCGCTACAAGACGATGAAAGGTTTCCGTGTCGACCGCAAAGCGGGATGGGATACACATGGACTGCCAGTTGAACTTGGTGTCGAGAAATCACTCGGAATAACCAAAGAAGACATCGGCAAGAAAATATCGGTCGACGAATACAACGCCGCCTGCCGCCGCGAGGTGATGAAGTACACCAAGGAGTGGTCTACCCTGACCAACTCCATGGGTTACTGGGTTGACCTCGACAACCCCTATGTCACTTACCACAACAGCTATATCGAGACATGCTGGTGGCTGCTCAAACAGCTATATGACAAGGGATACCTTTACAAAGGATACACCATACAGCCTTATTCACCCGCAGCCGGCACCGGACTTAGCTCCCATGAGCTGAACCAGCCCGGATGTTACCGCGATGTAAAGGACACCACATGCGTGGCGCAATTCCTTTGCACCGACCCCACGGAGGCCATGACCGGTTGGGGAAAGCCGTATTTCCTCGCCTGGACCACGACCCCCTGGACGTTGCCTTCAAACACCGCTCTGGCTGTCGGTCCGGAAATCGAGTACAACATTGTCAGAACCTACAATCCCTACAGCGGGGAAAAAGAAACCGTTATAGCCGCCGTCGCGTTGATGGGGCAACTGTTCAACCCGAAAGCGGCAGAGCTCAGCCTTGACGAATACGAGAAAGGAGCGAAACTCATACCGTTTGAGGTGGTGGCAACTGTAAAAGGCAAGGATCTCGTCGGACTTCACTATGAACAGCTAATCCCTTGGATGAATCCGGGAGAAGGCGCGTTCCGCGTCATTCCGGGCGACTATGTGACCACCGAAGACGGTACGGGTATCGTACATATCGCCGGAACTTTCGGTGCCGACGACCTCAGAGTGTCACGTCAGGCAGGAGTTCCGCCGCTCACACTTATCGACCGTGACGGCAACGTCAGGCCGATGGTAGACCTGCGCGGACGTTTCTATCTACTCGAAGAACTCGATCCAAAGTTCGTTGAGGAGAACGTCGATGTCGATGCCTACTCTCCCTGGCAGGGCAAATATGTCAAGAACGCCTATGATCCGGCCAAAGGTGAGAAAGACGAGACTCTCGATGTCGAGATCTGCATGTGGCTCAAACAAAACGACAAGGTCTTCAAGATAGAGAAACATGTCCACAATTACCCCCATTGCTGGCGTACGGACAAGCCTGTGTTGTACTATCCTCTTGACAGCTGGTTTATCAAGACGACCGCCTGCCGCGACCGCTTGATGGAGCTGAACAAGGAGATACAATGGAAACCTGCAGCGACCGGAAGCGGACGTTTCGGAAAATGGCTTGAAAACCTTCAGGACTGGAACCTCTCACGCTCACGTTATTGGGGCACACCTCTTCCGATATGGCGCACAGCCGACGGCAAGGAGGAAATCTGCATAGACTCTATCGCCACACTCTACGCCGAGATCGACAAGGCTGTCGAGGCCGGAGTGATGAAAGAGAATCCTTATAAAGCCAAAGGATTCGTGC
The DNA here is from genome assembly GCA_021772015.1 of Prevotellaceae bacterium. Classification (GTDB taxonomy): domain Bacteria; phylum Bacteroidota; class Bacteroidia; order Bacteroidales; family Muribaculaceae; genus UBA7173. Next base: position 193,184 of record JAETNS010000004.1, read on the forward strand.
CGGGAGACTACTCCAAGGAGAACTACGACCGAATCGACCTCCACCGCCCGTATGTCGACGACATAATACTGGTGTCTCCGACAGGCAAACCCATGACCCGCGAGACAGACCTGATCGATGTATGGTTCGATTCCGGATCGATGCCTTACGCCCAAGTCCACTATCCTTTCGAGAACAAGGAAGCTTTGGAGTCTGGGGGATGCTTCCCCGCTGACTTCATCGCCGAAGGGGTCGACCAGACCCGCGGATGGTTCTTCACGCTCCACGCGATCGCCGGGATGGTGTTCGACACCAAATCCTACAAGGCAGTCATATCCAACGGCCTGGTCCTCGACAAGGACGGCAACAAGATGTCGAAGAGACTCGGCAACGCTGTCGATCCGTTCCACACGATCGAGACATACGGCAGCGATCCCGTCCGCTGGTACATGATATCCAATTCAGCCCCGTGGGACAACCTGAAATTCAACGAAGATGGGATAAAGGAGGTTTCACGCAAGCTCTTCTCCACCCTCTACAACACATACTCTTTCTTCACCCTATACGCCAATGTAGACGGGTTCACAGGATCCGAGCCACAGGTTCCCCTTGCCGATCGTCCTGAAATTGACCGTTGGATACTATCGTTGCTCAACACACTTGTCAAGGAGGTGACCGAATCACTTGACGACTATGAGCCAACCCGCGCGGCCCGCCTGATCAGTGACTTCGTCAACGACAACCTGTCAAACTGGTATGTCCGTCTCAACCGCAAGCGTTTCTGGGGTGGAGGACTTGACACTGACAAATTGTCGGCCTATCAGACTCTCCACACCTGCCTGACCACCATCGCCAAGCTGCTCGCTCCCTATGCGCCGTTCTTTGCCGATCGTCTTTACCGCGACCTGACAGCTCCGGCACTTGCCGTGGAAGGAAAGGATGTCGTGTCAGTACATCTTACCGACTTCCCGACAGCCGATCAGTCTATGATCGACCACTCCCTCGAGGAAAGAATGCATCTGGCCCAGGTCGTGACCTCGCTTGTGCTGTCGTTGCGCCGCAAAGTCAACATCAAGGTAAGGCAACCGCTGCAGACCCTGATGATTCCCGTAAGCGGTGATGAGCGTCGCGGGCAGCTGGAAGCAATGGCCCCGCTGATTCTATCGGAGGTTAACGTAAAGGAAATGAAACTCGTCGATGACCAGGAAGGCGTACTCGTCAAATCCATCAAACCTGATTTCAAAAAGCTTGGTCCGAAATTCGGCAAGAAGATGAAAGCTGTGGCCACGCTTATCGGAGCGATGACCCAGCAGGAAATCGGCCGCCTCGAGCGGGAAGGATCCATATCCCTGTCCGTTGATGGAGAAGAGATCAATGTCGACCTCCAGGATGTAGAGATCCATTCCGAAGACATCCCCGGATGGCTTGTCGCCAATGAGGGCAATGTGACTGTGGCTCTTGAAGTTGAAATAACCGACGAACTACGGAAAGAGGGTGTCGCCCGCGATCTTGTAAACCGCATACAGAACATACGCAAGAACCGCGACTACGACATAACCGACCGCATCAATGTAATCGTCGAGCCTAACGACCTCACTGCAGGAGCTATCGCCGACTTCAAGGAGTATATCGCCTCGCAAGTGCTTGCCGCTGAAGTCGTAGCCGCCGATGTGTCTGACCCGTCAGCCGATGAAATTCTCGACATTGACGGCACAGAGGTGAAAGTCAAGATAACCAAAGCCTGACAGATACCACACAATCCGAAGAGCCGCGCTTCCCGCGACGCAGGCTCTTCGGATTGCACTTGTGAACAATTACCGCTGTTGTCTGTTTAGACTGGTAAGTCGGTCTGAAAGACCTTTTACCACTAAACGTTCAACTATTCAAACAATAAGCAATGTCTGATAAAACCCGCTACACCGACGAGGAACTTGAGGAATTCAAAGTCCTCATTCTGGAGAAACTTGAGAAAGCCCGAAAGGAGTATGAGCTGCTCCGCGCCGATGTGATGAATTCAGATGGCAACGACACAGCCGACACCTCCCCCACCTTCAAAGTGCTTGAAGAGGGTGCATCTACCCTTGGCAAGGAAGAAGCCGGCAGACTCGCCCAACGCCAGGCTCAGTTCATCGCCCATCTTCAAAACGCGTTGGTACGTATTGAGAACAAAACTTACGGGATCGACCGCAAAACCGGCAAGCTGATCCCCAAAGAACGTCTCCGCGCTGTGCCTCACGCCACCCTCTCGGTGGATTCCAAGAAGTGATGGCGACAGACATCCAAGATTAAGAGGATAATAACATCCTCTAAAACAGTCATACGGGCGGATTATCTGCCGCCGAGACAAAAACATAACAACTTGTCTGAACTGAATACAACCGACAACATCGTCAGCCGCGACCCCGGCACGGGTCGCGGCGTTATGGCTTTCATCATAATACTGACAATTCTGCTGATCGACCAGGTGATGAAAATATGGGTCAAGACCCATTTCTATCTTGGAGAAAGCCATGAGATATTCCCTTGGTTCCAGATAGCCTTCATCCAGAACAACGGAATGGCTTTCGGATGGGAGATCGGCAGCAAACTCCTGCTTACGCTGCTACGTATAGTGACTGTTGGATTCCTGATATATTATCTATGTAAAATCCACAGGAAACATCAGGCCAAGACGGGCTATATAGTCTGCTTGTCATTGATCATAGCAGGCGCGGCGGGAAACATAATAGATTGCGCGTTCTACGGCCTGATATTCGACAATCCTATGCCACCGCTTGTGGCGCAAATATTCCCGCCGGAGGGTGGTTATGGCATATTCCTTCACGGGAAAGTCGTCGATATGCTCTATTTCCCGCTTGTGAGCTGGACCTGGCCCTCATGGATGCCATTTGTCGGGGGGGAATATTTCCTTTTCTTCTCACCGGTATTCAACTTTGCCGACGCTGCCATCTCGGTAGGCCTGATACTGCTGATTATCTTCTATTCGGGTCAGATTTCAGAGGTTCCGTTCCTTAGAGAGTTACCCTTTTTCAGCAAACATGCCGCCTCTAAGAAAGACACCGTCACGGACAATGAGCCGGCCCGGCGCGACAATGACCACCAACAAGTCAATGAGAATTAACCGGCAATGAGGAGGCTGTTATACATTTTGGCAATCTTGCCGTTGCTTATCGTAGGATGCGGCAAGAAAGACAAGATAGTTCTCGACAAAGACGAGATGGCATCCCTTATGGCCGACATCCATATCGCAGAGGCCGTAGTCGACCTGAACCACAATATTTTCAATAACGATTCGTCGAAGATGCTCCTGAAACAGAGCATCTACGCTGCCCACGGCGTGACAGCCGCCCAGGTCGATTCCTCATATAAATGGTATGGCCACCATGTCGAAGACTACATGGATGTATATGACCGTACGATAAAAATCCTGAATGAGCGTCAGGAGGAATTGCTGTCTGCTTCAAACCGCCAGATAGCCGTCGCCGGAGATTCTGTCGACGTATGGCCAATGAGCACTCGTTTTGAATTCTCCCGCCGATCACCCTCGCGTCTTATAACCTTCTCGGTCCCTGTTGATTCAAACTGGCAGAACAATGATGTCTTCACCCTCCGGTTCAACATGGCCACCGCTGTCAATCCTGTGACCGCGAGAATGGTTGTGGAGTATGCCAACGGCACTTCTTATTATAATCTCGCTGCCGGAAAAAACAAAGGCATAGGAGAGGTCTCAATAAGGGTCGACTCGACGCTGTCACCTGTCAGGATCGCCGGATATATCATAGCTCGCCCCGAGAACAACGAGATTGTAAGAATCGACAGCATATCACTTGTAAGACTACGTCATCATCTGTCTAAGAAATATTTCTCTCAAAGGCCATTCAATTACGGGATAAAGCCCCAACCACGAAAAGAGAAGATTGAAGAAACTGCCGATTCATCTGCGGTCTCCAATGACAGTATCAGTGCGAATGTCGAGTCAATCCCGGTCCACAGGCCATCCGGCAGAAGTTATCCCACGCATAACCGCCAGTCCATGCAACCAAAAGGAGCTTCTTCCTCACAAACCGCTCCCAAATCGACCGGAGGCGGCTCCGCTGCTCAGGAAAGCCTGCGAAAACGAGATGAACTGCTACGAAGTGGCAGGAGATGACCGGATTTGTCTCAATAAGCCACAGCGGAAACAACGGCTGATTCCGTAATTCCGGGATATGCCAGAAATGGCATCAAGGCATTACCCTTCTGATTACCCGCTCCAAGGCATGACAGGCTTGATTCCAAATCAGGTATTTCCGCCAACCGGCATCCAAGCAATACCACACGAGCGTCTATAAAGACTGTCGAAGGAGTTTCCACGTCAAACGGCAAGACCTTTAGTACAGGGCCTGTCAGATCCACGAGCATTAACTGACAAGTCCGTTCCCCGTCAAAGAGGGAACGGACAAGAAATCGTTTTTCGGTTATAATCTCCATCACGGGAAATCACAGGAGCAGCATAACGCTTATCAGGCTTTGACACCCTTGGCACCTTTCACACCACCTTTGGTGCCGCCGCCTAAAGCAAATATGTTCTGAGAGAAAGAAGTTGTCTTCTGTCCCTGACGGGTCTTGCGTTTTACAGCCAATGCTACAAGACGATCCATCAAGGCGGGGAAGCTGATTCCGGAAGCTTCCCAAAGGTAAAATGAAAGCGAACCGGGGATTGTGTTTATCTCGTTCACATAAATCTTTCCTGTGGCCCTGTCTACGATCACATCGACACGCGACACGCCATGACAGGATAGCACCCGGAATGTCTCTCCGGCAAGACGCTGGATTTCTTTTGTCATATCTTCAGGCAAATCAGCCGGGATTTTCTTCTGGGAAGCCTGCATCCCCTCGGTTCCCTTGGAGCCGCCCATATACTTGTCTGTGTAAGACAATATCTCTTTGGTCTTGATAGGCTCTTCAAGAACCGATGCCTGGTATTCGTCGCAATCGCCGAGGATGGAACAATTGATTTCCTGAAGATCCTCCACCATATGCTCAACGATGATCCTGGATGCATAACGGCCGGCATCCTCTACCTTCTCAAACAGCTGGTCGCGGTCATGGGCGCAACCTATACCTATCGAGGACCCGAGATTGGCAGGCTTGACAATGACAGGATAACCGATCTTCTCCTCAATCCGCTTCACAAGAGATTCCCGCTCGGCAAACCACTGCCGGTCGGTGAACCACACATAATCCACCACAGGGATGTCATTCTCGCGAAGGATCATTTTCATCGTGATCTTATCCATTCCATTCGCGGAGGAAAGCGTGTCGCAACCTGCGAACGGTATGTCTATCGACTCAAGAATACCCTGGAAGGTGCCATCCTCGCCATTCGCGCCATGAAACACAGGAATCACCACGTCAAGTCTGGCTGCGATATCTTTCTTACCAAACATTCCTTTGGGCTTGAGATAATAAAGATTGTAGTCGCCGTGAACAGGACGCATATACACCTCCTCGGCCAATTTCTCCAGCCCTTTCATGTCGCGATAATTGCGAAGGTCAAGCAACGCATCGCCGGTAAACCAACGCCCCTCCTTGGAGACATATACCGGAGTCACATCATATTTTGATTTGTCGATTGCGTTGATCGCCTGATTGGCGGAGATCACCGAGATCTCATGCTCGGTAGAGCGTCCGCCGAAGAAAACGCCTATATTGGTTTTCATGATTGAAATAACTGTTCGGATATGATTGAAAAGTGTTTTTTATTTGAAAGTGTCAGGAAGATCGTTCTCATAAAGTACGATGTCGCCTGAAACTGCGATCTTATGAAGCTGCTGCTGGGCCTGCGCGAAATCGTCGACCGCATAGATCTTCTCTTCAGGCATTTTACCGTCAGCGAGTCCTTCGAGTATCGCCTCGCGGTTATACCTGCCCACGATTATCGCCACATCTGCATTCGCCGCGATATGGCGGCCGAACTCCCGATTGGCTTCAGACTGGCGTTCGCCAAGTTCTATCATGCCGGGGGTTATGATAATACGCTTTCCCTCATCCTTCATCATGCCCAGCACCTCGACAGCCATCTTCGACCCGGTAGGATTGGAATTGAAGGCATCATCAATGATAGTCAAGCCGCCGGGAACCCGTCTGACACTAAGGCGGTGCTCCACCTGTTCGATCTGAGCGACAGAGTACTTGATTTTATCTACAGGGACTCCGAGTTTCAAGGCCATGATCACGGCTGCAAGCAGATTTGACACATTGCATTCCCCGACGAGGGCAGTATGCAACTCCAGCGGCTCTTTCAAGTCTCCACCCGAGATTCTGAAAGTCGTCCCACGGGAAGTATATCTGATATCGGTGGCTTTGTAGTCTGCATTTTTGGTATTGGCGACCGCGTAACGCAGAGCCTTGACATTTTCAACCTTGCGGTTCGCGACATACGGAAAATCATTGTTCAGGACGGCAAAACCGTCAGCGGGGAGAGCGTCGACAAGCTCGAACTTTGTCTTCTGGACATTCTCGACAGTCTTGAAAGTCTCAAGATGCTGTTCACCGACAGCAGTTATTATGGCTGCATGAGGATGGACCAGATCGGCGATCTCCTTGATGTCGCCGGGCTGTTTGGCTCCCATCTCCACAATGAACACCTCATCGTAAGGTTTAAGATGTTCACGGACTGTGCGTATGACACCCAAAGTCGTGTTGAAACTTCCCGGTGTCATCGTCGTTGAAAAGTGTTCGGATAATATACGGTGTAGATAATGTTTGGTCGAAGTTTTTCCGTAACTTCCTGTTATTCCTATGACTTTCAAACCGGGCATTGAGGCCAGAATGGAAGCGGCCTCATCGTAATATTTCTTATTTATATGTTTCTCCACCGGTCTGAGCAACCAGTTGGCACCGAGAAGCACCAAGGGCGACATCCATATGCAAGCGATCAATATGGCGGAGGCACCTCTTAGGCCGGCCAACAGCCAGCAAGCAGCAACCACGACAGCCGTTATGGCCATCATGGTCATGAAAATGCGGTTTACACGCGGGGTCCTTACCAATGGCTTCTTATATTTGCGTCCGGCCAGGACTATAATCTGAACTGCCAGAATCAATATCACTATCGGATAGGTAAGAATCGCGGGGACGCGCCCAAGCACGATCACGAAAAAAGCGATCATAGAGAACAACCTCATCATGGAGGTGCTTTCCTTGGCTTGGTTGAACCATCTGATGTAACGCTCGTTGCGGTAGGAGTTCTGTTGCAGCATCATCAGGTCACGGGAATAGACAAAGAAAAGATCCGCTGCACCCGCGACAAGGATCAATATCAAAAATATGAGGATAACGGTAGGCATTGGTCAGAGATATGATTGACAATGGTAAATCAAAATGTTCATGACTGGCTTCTCAGGAAAGATGACAGAACGGCGCGGAACTGGACCGGATTGTCAAGGAAACTGTAATGGCCGCAACCGGGGAAGCTGACCAACCCGGCATCAGGAATAAGACGAGACATTTTTTTCGCGTCGGCCAACGGTGTGGCCGTATCGTTTTCCCCCCAGATCAGCAGAGTCGGGACAGAGATCATCGGCAACCGGTCAGTCAGATCCTCGTTGACAACCTTCGACAGGATGCGACGCATCATGGGGGAAGCCCCGGCATAATCGCTCGAACCGCGCTTGGCCCTCATTCGGTCAATACGCTTCTGCGCCTTGTCTTTTCCGAGCATGATTTCCCAAAAGCGTTTCGCGACCTTGAAAGAATACACTTTCATGTAATACTTAGGAGAACGACGGGGCTTTATGCCTGCAGCATCAACCAGCACAATCTTGTCAGTCTTGTTGCGCGAGGCATACAATATAGCCATGCGCCCACCGAAAGAATGGCCGACAAGGACAGGAGCTTCCAGCTTCTCTTTGGCGGCAAGTTCTTCGACAAGACGAGTGTAACGGTCAACGCCCCATACTTCCGACGGCTCCTGCGAGCCTCCGAAACCGGGGAAATCGATGTTGTAGACGGTGTTGGTCTGCGCTGCGGTGGCGGCAATCGATCTGACCGTAGTGTGATCGCATCCCCACCCGTGCATCAGAATCAGCGGATGTCCCTCTCCGGTCACTTCCATCCTGACCTTAAGGCCATCCAGCACTATCTCCTTTTCCATTATTCAGTCAGTATTCCGAAAGCACGTCGAATTTCGCGCTTTCACAGCGCAAAATTACAAATTCTCGCTCTTATGGCCAAATCCAATTCGCCCCCGATGTCATGGTTCCCGTAGGATACGTACCAAGGAGGGAACCATCATGACAGCGGCGCATGTGATTGCGATTAGACTCATAGTGGCGACAGTCAGGATTGTAGCCAAAGACAGCTCCGTATGGACCAACCATCGGCTGGAAACCACCCCGGCGGCCACAAAACCGACGATACCGAGAAGATAGCATACCCACTGCCATATAGATATGCGCGCCCATCGACTCTGGGGGGGCAGCCGATTCATGACGCGTGGTGTGAACCACGGATTTGAATTGACATTTGGAAGCTCCTTTTCGAGCAACGAGGATATCTCCGAGTCCATGATACAGGGATCTGCATCAATATCATAATTATATCCGGGATTCTTTTCTGGTTTCATCGTATTGATGGTTAAGTTACTATCGTATTTCCCCGATCAGCCAAACATTTAATATATGGTAAACAACTTATCGGGCGAGGAGTTTAGACAGATGTCCGCGAGCGCGGCTGAGATGAGACTTGACAGTCCCGTCAGGCATACCTGTGATTTTGACAATCTCTTTCACAGGCAGTTCCTCCATGTAAAAGAGCAGAGTCACGAGCCGTTCCTTTTCAGGAAGGTGTTTTATGACCGAAGCGACATCCATACGCGCGTCAGCGGTCAGAGGAGAGGATGACGAATCCACGATGGAAAGGTCTCCGACATCCATTCCTGTCATGTCATAACGTGCCGCCTGACGGCGGTATGTCGAGAACTCATTGATGGCGATCCTGTAAAGCCACGTCTTGAATCCCGACAACCCGTGGAACGAACGGACAGCGAGCCATGCCTTTATGAATGTCTCCTGGGCGAGATCGTCAGTCAGAGCTTCATTCCCGTTGGTCATATTCAGCAGGAACCGCCTCAGGCCCTGCTGATGGATTTCGACAAGCCGCGAAAACGCGTCGCGGTTGTCGGAAGCCATACAGAGGGCCAGGAGCTTGATTTCTTCAAGTCGGCGGTTTGCCATCGCTGGTTACGGAAACTTATATTTAACTATCTGTGTATGTCTGTGATATTGCAGCTCCTTTCATGAAGGATTATATGGCGGAGGTGTCTGAGTGGCACTCGGGCTGTTGGATGGTTCGGAAACAGATCGTTGTGGGGAATCAGCTCCCTGTGGATAGACGGGCTCCTCATTATTGACAGGTGGTACAGGGGATGATAGGTGAACCGGCGGCATCGGAGGTTGGGCGCATGGCTGATTCGTGGCTCCGTTGAATTGTCCGGGAGCGGGTTCCCATCCGGTCGGATTGATATTGGGATATGGTCCATACGGCGGCTGCCCACCCTGATACGGACGATTATTGGGATATTTAGGAGTGGAAGGGATGCAATAGTAACCTATGAGCTGGCCAATACCCATCAGCAACGGGATGCCGCCTGCCACTATGAAGAATGGAGCATCAATCCACAGTGAGAAGATTATCAGGGAGACTCCGACCGCGATCAGTGTCGTCGCGGAATAAAACTTGCGTGAGTCACGGGTCGATGCCGCCGGAGCGCCGTTAACACTCTTTTGGCCGAGATAGAAAGAGTCAGGCAGTTGATATCCATGATCTATCGCATTGTTGATAAGCTCATTGCGACCACGATTACGCTTAAGGGCGAATGCTAATATCACAAACAGACCGACAATGATAGTAAGACAGGGGAAACCGAAAATTATGGCAATAATTACGGTTGCAAGCCCCATATTGTCTTTAAGGACAAGCGTCTCGGCATCGAGATCCTCAAGCCCACGGAATTTTTCCGCGAACTGACCATCTTCGATCAGATCAGATATCACATATTCCGCGCCGTCATAACTCAATGCCCATTTGCCATCTTTGACCCTTACAAATGGAGGCTCGGTCGCCTGGCCGGAAACAAGATAATCGGCATCAGCTGACGATTCTTCGATGGAGACCGAATCAGCAATCACAGCCGTGGTCACCGTTTGAGGCTGAGAGATTCCGGTGGTGTCCGACTCAGATTTTGAGGGCTGCGCCTGCGCTGCTGAACACGCCAGGATGGCAGCAAGGATGAGAGCATATATCTTTTTCATAAGGATGATAATTTACATTGTTGAATATGAGTATCACAGCGGAGTTGCCGCCTCCCATCTTCTGATGGGCTTTCATATGGTTAGACTGCAAAAGACGTGACCCGGTTGCAAAATAATAAAAAAAGTTGGAGATTCAGGCCTATTCTTTCTAACTTTGCATCAAAATGCCATGCATGGGTGTGGCTGCTTTCCTGCCCACAGCTATTTCCCACAATCCCAAACAAGATGTTAAGATTCCCAAACGCGAAAATCAACCTTGGCCTGAATGTGATATCAAAAAGGCCTGACGGATACCACAACCTGGAAACCGTGATGTATCCTGTGCCATCACATGACATCCTTGAAGTCGTGGAGGCTAAAGACGGCCGCGACACCCTGCACTGTTCCGGCAACCCGGTTGACTGCCCGATGGAGAATAACCTTGTGTACAAGGCATTGACAGCCATCAGAAACCATTTCGACATCCCCCCTGTCACTATGTATCTTGACAAACAGACTCCCGACGGGGCAGGGCTTGGGGGCGGATCGGCAGATGCCGCACACACGTTGCTCGCAATAAATGATCTGTTCGGTCTTGGCGCGTCACGGGAGATGCTTGCCGGAATTGCTGCGGGGATCGGCGCGGATTGTCCTTTTTTCATATATGACACACCGATGTTCTGTACAGGGACAGGTACAGACCTCTCCCCCATCACATTGACTCTTCCTTCCGGACTGTGGCTTCTGATCGTCAAACCGAATGTTTCTGTCTCCACCCGTGAGGCCTATGCGGGTCTTTCCCCCGGATATCCTGACGAGCCGCTTATGGATGTCATCAGGCAACCGATCGAACAATGGCAAGGACGGCTTGTCAACGATTTCGAGCCGACGGTGTTCAGGCGTTATCCCCGGGTGGCAGAGATCAAACGCCGTATTCTTGACTTGGGAGCGATCTATGCCTCCATGTCAGGCAGCGGTTCGGCTGTATTCGGTTTTTTCCGCAAAAAGCCCGAACTGCCTGACGGTAAACCCTTCGGGGAAGATTGTTGTTATCTTCTTAGAGAATTGACCTGACGGCTTAGAAAACTTCAATGTTCAAACGATCAGTTTGGCAAAGTTTTTGCTGTAATCAATATAAATTGACCATACCATATATGAAAAGTAACAACGATTTCACAAACAAACACCATAACACTACTTCTGATCGGCATAACGACTCCGATCAGAACAATGAAGAGGTTAATTTCGACAACACTGACGCAGAAATTCTGGATGTAGAGCCTGATGATGATCCACAGCCCGAAGCAATCCAGGAGACGGTGTCTGAACTTGACTCACTACGTGAGCTTTTGAAAACCAAGGAGGAGGAGGTTGCCAAGGAGAAAAAGGAATACATGTTTCTCATGGCGGAATTCGACAACTTCCGCAAGCGCACCATGCGCGAACGTTCGGAGCTGATAAAAAATGCCTCTGAAAAAGCGCTCCAAGGGTTGTTGCCTATCGTCGATGACTTCGAGCGCGGACTTGATGCCATAAAGGACTCCACCGACGCGGAATCAGTCAAGGAAGGGATGAGCCTGATCTACAACAAGCTTGTGAAGTATCTCGGAGACAACGGAGTCAAGGCGATGGACACCACCGGCGCTGATTTTGATCCGGACCTGCATGAGGCTGTCGCCATGGTTCCTTCCGACTCCGAAACCGCTGCCGGCAAAATAAAAGACACTGTCCAGAAGGGATACACACTAAATGACAAGGTACTCCGTCACGCCAAAGTGGTGGTAGCCCAGTAAGCCAAGGGATATGGAAAACAAGAGAGACTATTACGAAGTGCTGGGTGTCTCCAAGACCGCCACAGCCGATGAAATAAAGAAAGCCTACAGAAAGCTGGCCATAAAATACCACCCTGACAAAAATCCGGGCGACAAAGCCGCTGAGGAAAAATTCAAGGAGGCGGCAGAAGCGTATGAGGTGCTTTCCAATGATGAAAAGCGCCAGAAATACGATCAGTTCGGCCATTCAATGGGCCCGCAAGGATTCGGAGGAGGAGGCTTTGGCGGCAGCTACTACAGTGGTGGCGGCATGTCGATGGAGGACATCTTCTCCCAATTCGGCGACATCTTCGGAGGGCATTTCGAGTTCGGCGGCGGAGGATTCGGCGGCGCGACCGGAGGACGATCCGGTCGCCGCAGACAGAAACCCCAACGACGGGGATCTGACTTGCGCATCAAAGTCAAATTGACTTTAGAGGAGATATCAAAGGGGGTCTCCAAGACTCTCCGTATTCCGACATATGTGAAATGCGAGCATTGCAACGGCACCGGGGCGAAAGACGGCACGGCATTCAATACCTGTCCGACCTGTCACGGCACCGGGACTGTCAGCCAGATCGTACAGGGGCTGTTCGGCCCCCAGGAAGCTGTCGGAGTCTGCCCCCAGTGTGATGGCGAAGGGAAAATAATCACCGAATTGTGTTCCTATTGCAATGGCGAAGGGATCCAGAGGAAAGACGAGCTGGTATCGTTTGACATTCCCGCAGGGGTCTCTGAGGGGATGACATTGACAGTAAAAGGGAAAGGTAACGCACCACGACGTGGCGGCATCAATGGCGACCTTCTCGTAGTGATAGAGGAGGTCAAGCATCCTGAACTTATCCGCGATGGCAGCGACCTTATTTACAACCTGATGCTTGATGTTGTGACAGCTACCCTCGGAGGAGCGGTCGAAGTGCCGACAATAACCGGCCGTGCCCGTCTGAATATACCGGCCGGGACTCAACCGGGAAAAGTATTGCGTCTTCGCGGGAAAGGATTGCCTAACCCGCAGGGAGGAGCAATCGGCGACGAACTTGTCAATGTCATGGTTTATATTCCCGAAAAGCTCAACGACAAGGAGAAAGCGGCATTTGAGTCTTTAAGGGAGGAACCTGACATCAAACCGGATCCTTCAACCACCCACCATCTTTTCTCGAAGCTGAAACATATATTTGAGTAATCCAGCACAAAAATAGCGATACATC
>JAETNS010000042.1 GCA_021772015.1 Prevotellaceae bacterium
TTGTGACGCAACGCCTCGCTGACGTTCTCCATCGCCATAAGGGTTGCCACACCATCAGCAATCTTTTTCTCGTTATATCGAGCGCCGGGGAAACCGCCGCCGGACACATCGTTGAGTTTCTTGACTATCATTTACCTGTGATTATTATGTTATAGAGGTATGTCAGCATCTGTCGGATTTTATCTGTACCCTCGCAAAACTGACCGAAGGGAAGAAGATCTGCCGCCCGCAACGAGTAAGGATTCATTTTCTGCTGCTCGTTGATGTGCTTCGCAACCTGATTGGTGTTGGTGCCGGTTCTTTCGATGAGCTTGATAGCGGACTTGATCAAAGCTATCATACGGGGATTGTCTCGGTCAGCCATCGGCTGCTCTTCATATTTGAGTGTGGCACAACGTACAAACGCACTCAGATTACCGTCGGTGTATCGGTTGGCTCTTGACTGCATTTCTGCGTGGGTCTGCGCATCGACACGTATTTTAATAGTGATGGATTTTTTATCCGGCATAGAGATTAACTTTTTAAGATATTATGGTTTGATAGATTGGTTGATTGAATATCTGATACAATGAAGACTATATGACTTGGTATAATGATTTTATCTAATGCTCCATTGTCCGATGACTCATTATCACATTATCAAATGTACCGATGACCGATAAACCGAAGTACCACGGTTCATGATAAATGCGATATTGAATAATCTATCAACCGCATATTTTCAGTTTATCATCATCCATTTTTCAGTTTATCATCGTTCACGGACAATGTATCATTAGATAAAAGACTGCGAGTTTCGAGCGGGATTGACCCTCACCTCGGGGGAGGCGGGATAGCCGTTGTGGACACAAGCGGCATATCTTGCAAAGCAAGGTTTATACTACGAATCAGGCTGAGCAACCGGGGTATCTCAGTCAGTTCGACCTCGGTCGAAAATGTCATAATGTCAAAAGTTCATAGTGTCAGCGCATGAGTCATATTTTGCGATAGCAACCGTGTGACTTTTTCTTCACGAATCCTCGGCCTCCGTCTCTCAGGAATCTTTTGACTGAGGATTCCGAGATTCCGAGTTGCAGGGCTTCCCTGACTGCCTCGGCTGTGGTGAACGAATCCCTGAGGTTTCCGAGTAACTCGGTAAACCGGTTGTCGAGGATACCTGTTTCAATCTCCGGTGCAATCCGGCTCTCCATGTTTCTGAAATATTCGGTGAGCCTGATGGCGAGTTCGGCAGTTCCCGGTTCAATTTTATCCATGCCAGATTCTCCACAGATGCAGTGCATAATCTGTATGACCAGACAGAAGCGGACGAGATAGGTTTCCAGTTTGCCGCACAACGCCCTGACAGCATCCGAATCCGTTTCAGCATAAGCCTTGTTATTGACCTCGTCTTTCCATTGAATTACGCGGAGCTTTGCCTCTTGGGAAAACATTAGCTCTATTGAGGTTGCTTTTCCCGCTTGGTCTGTTGAAGGAGTGACTGTTACCACCTTTCGGATAATTCGCCCCCATTCTTCAAGAACGCCGTCAGGCATGGCGGTGTCATTCCACGATGGCATCTTGTCAATTTCGGGATAGACTTTCAGGAATCGAGATGAAAAGCCGTTCATCATGCGCTTGCCGCCGAACTGTT
>JAETNS010000013.1 GCA_021772015.1 Prevotellaceae bacterium
AAGGAGTTATGCCCGTCATGGCAGCCCGGTTTGCCATTAAAGGTGTACGAAAGTCGTACTCTCACGCCTTATTCCATGCCTGCGGAGGGTGTTCAGCCCCTCGGTGCTTATATAAAATTACGAAAATTTCTCGGCAATTACAAACGGCGAGAAAAAATTTGGGCGAAATCCCGATGCTTTATGCCGAATTTGGAGAGCCGATATTAAAAATTTTCGCCCCGGAAATGTTAAAAATCCAGCCCCGTTTTCGGGAAATCCGGGGAAAAGTGAGGAAAACCGATACCCTACCTCCCCATAAACCTATGATACTTAAAAATATCCATGAAACAATCTGGAAAATATTTTGTATCTTTATATAGAGATTGACGGATACTACTGCCTTCAAGAAGTTCAAATTACAGACATTATTCAGGAACTATCCAACGAACCGCAGTAATGTTCATAAATCTTACCGGAGTACATTGGAAATTTTGATGGATATATATGATATATGACTATACCATATCCTTTTGTAGAGTTCAATCCTTAGTATTCATAATAGAACTGCTGACACTACGATATTTGTATTATCCTTAATTATCATCTATCCAAAGGAATAACCAAAGTATAAAGGAAATATTATACTATCTATCTATTTATAGTAGCTTCAAGGCCTCAAGGCCGAAGGGCTAAAGGGCTATTGGTAGGAAGATAGAAAATTACCACTTAATCCAAAAACAATTAAAGAATTATGACCCCGACACGACGACAACCCACCCCGGTTTGATCAGCCGATGCCCTCCAGACAGCGGAGGAGGGTCGCCAATGGGCGACGTAGAAGGCTGTACCCATACCAAGCATAGACGATACCGGCAACGCGCTCTGCCGATAGAAGCCCGGTCTATCCGTGTCAGAAGATACGCTGACGGCCACTGCTATGCCCTTACCCAAACATCAACACTTAAACAAAAACTCTATGGCCAAAGTATATGAGTCACAAATCGACGCAGAGGAGTTTATTCGGACTTTCCGTGATGAACCCTCCTGTCTTTCATCACTGAAAAAGAAACGCAACGATGAGAAATCCGAGGATACGCCTTCGGAGGACAAGACACAACCTACGGTGAACAAAGCAGAAACACCAAAGACCGCTCCGGCAGACAAGGCCATATCGGTCGCACCGACTGATGCAGAAAGCGAGTATCGGCAGAAGTATATAGCGAACCTCGCATATCTGCGTCCAAAAGAGCGTTTTCTGATGGTCGAAATCCACCCCGACCACATTCAGATAATCAAGCGTATTATCTCTTACGAGATAAATTCGCCCTGTTCAATCAAATCGTATATCAACAACGTGCTGGCAGAACACTTCGAGCGATACGAGGCGATAATCAAGAAAAGGCTTTGAAAGCCCTCAAAGCCGAACTTGCCGCCCTCGACCGCAAGATAACCGTTGCCTTCTGGAACATCTTAATTTAATAAATAATGCGTAATGTGGTCAGATAAAATTAATTATCTGTCCACATTATTAGCATTTCTACAAAAATAGCAAGAATCGGGTCGTATGGGATTTTTGGCCATTGTAATTTTGCAGCGTCAAATAAAAATCGTATTTTAGATATGAGAAAAAGAGTATTAACCCTGTTTCTCGCTGCTGTGGCAGTCGGAACATTAAATTTATTTTCACAAAATATGAGCAACATAGTTGAAACACCGCAGTCGGTTGTCGCCAACGTTCATAAGGCGGTGGAGCTGCTGAAACAAAAAGGGAGTGAGGCTCTCTCCATACTGACTGATCCTAAGTCGGAGTTTAACGACCGTGACGCATATCTGTTCATAATAGATGTGGACAGCAGCCTTGTTGTTTCAAATCCACGTTTCCCGGAACGTACCGAAGGCAATATCCGTGAACACCTTGATTGGGCAGGAAAGCATTACGGAGTGGAGTTGTGCGAGGTAGCGATGCAAGGCGGAGGCTGGATAGAATTTATCTGGCCCAAGCCCGGAACAAACGAGGGTGTCCGCAAAATATCATATATCTGCCCGATACCGGGTATACGCTATACGGTATGTGCCGGCATATATAACGACACCATGACACTTGACGAACTGAACGCTCTGACAGGACACGGAAAAAAGAAAGTGGCTGTAATTTTTGAAGTAACGCCGACATCCGAAGGCAAAGCGGACTATTTCAAGATGGGTGCGGCCTTGAAGAATGAACTTTCCCAAATGCCGGGGTTCATCAGCGTGGAGCGTTTCGAGAGTGTCAACAATCCCGGAAAGTTTCTTTCCCTGTCATTCTGGGAAAGTGACGAAGCGGCAGCAGGCTGGCGCAATCAGGTGAACCATCGTCAAAGCCAAAAAATGGGTCACGACGCTCTTTTTGACAATTACCGAATATCCGTCGGAGAAATCAAGCGTGAATACACAAAAGATAACAGGGATGAAGCTCCCGCTGACAGCAATGCTTATATAATCGACTGATGGAGCAGTATTTTCAATATGGAGATACCGAACTAAGTTATCTCAAAAGTAAAGACAAACGTCTTGCCGAGATAATTGAAAAGGTAGGCATGGTGAAAAGGCGGGTTATACCCGACCTTTTCGCCGCCCTCGTACACTCCATAATCGGCCAGCAGATTTCCACAAAAGCCCATGAAAGTATCTGGCGGAAAACTGTTGAAAAGTTCGGTGATGTCACTCCGGACAATATCCTGTCAGCCCCTCCGGAGGAACTTCAATCAGTGGGACTTTCATTCCGCAAGGTCGAGTATATCCGCTCGGCGGCTGAAAAGATTTTGTCGGGTGAATTCGACATAAACGCTTTTCATGACATGACCGATGAAGAAGTCTGCAACCGCCTGTCATCACTCAAAGGTCTTGGCACGTGGAGCGCGGAGATGCTGATGCTATTTTCCATGCAACGCCCCGATATATTGAGTTTCGGAGATCTCGCCATACTGCGCGGACTGCGGATGATATATCACCACCGCAGAATAGACCGCAGATTATTCGAGAAATACCGTCGGCGTTTCTCTCCATACAATAGTGTGGCGAGCCTGTATATATGGGCTGTAGCCGGAGGCACTGTTGAAGGCATGAAGGACTATGCCCCAAAGACAAGGAAAAATGGATAAGAGGATAAAAGCCATACTTGAACGTGACGGAAGTTTTGACGATACCTTTTACTATGGAGTCAAGTCAACGGGTATCGTGTGTAAACCCTCGTGCGCAGCAAAAATTCCATTGCTTAAAAATGTCGAAATATTCTCAACCCTTGACGAAGCATTGAACAAAGGATATAGAAAATGTAAAATCTGTATGAAAGAGAAAAACAAGATAACGATATACCGGTACAGTTCGCCATGCGGAGTGCTGATGCTCGGCTCATATGGTGATAGTCTATGTCTGTGCGATTGGCAAGTGGAGCGTCATCGCAATCATGTTGACAACAGACTGAAACGGATACTCCATGCCGAATTTGAGGAAGGAGTGTCGCCGATGATAGAAAAGGCAATCAGGCAATTGGATGAATATTTTGCCGGGAAGCGGTGCGAATTTGATGTGCCGCTCCTTTTTGTGGGTACAGAGTTTCAAAAAAAGGTGTGGAACGAATTGCTCAAAGTTCCTTTCGGCCAAACAATATCCTACGGACAAATGGCTGCCAAAATCGGTATGCCGAAAGCTGTCCGTGCTGTCGCCAATGCCAACGGAGCCAACTCAATGTCAATCTTTGCTCCCTGTCACAGGGTCATAGGCAGCGACAAATCATTGACCGGCTACGGGGGTGGACTTCCTGCAAAGGAATTTCTACTCAAACTCGAACATGTGTTATGAAGGAGAGCCAACAGGAATTAAATTACTTCCGCATAGCGGAGGCAATCGGCTTTATCCGTGAAAACCGACATGAGCAGCCGGGATTGGAGGCGGTTGCAGAGGCGGTCAATATGTCACCGTATCATTTCCAGCGTGTTTTCAAGGAATGGGCCGGTGTCACACCCAAACATTTTCTTCAATATCTTAATGTGGAATATGCCAAAAGGATATTGAAAGAAACACACGCATCATTGTTTGACACAGCACACGAAGTCGGCTTATCCGGTACAGGGCGACTGCATGACCTTTTCGTGACGGTCGAGGGTATGACGCCGGGCGAGTATAAGAACGGAGGCGAGAACCTGTTTATAAATTACAGTTTTGCCTCCACTCCATTCGGTGACATCCTTATCGCCTCCACTCCTAAAGGCATTTGCAGCATGGAATTCGCGGATGACCACATGGAGGCTTTCAACTCTCTGCAACGAAAATTTCCAAGAGCGAGATATTGCCAGATGTGTGACACCATCCAACAAAATGCGTTATTCATATTCACACAGGATTGGAGTAAGCTGACAGAAATAAAACTGCATCTGAAAGGTACTGATTTTCAATTGAAGGTTTGGGAAGCTCTTTTGAAAATCCCTATGGGTGGAATGACTACCTACGGAGAAATAGCGGCAAAGATAGATAATCCCCGTGCTTGCCGTGCTGTCGGAACCGCGATAGGCGAGAATCCGGTGGCATACCTTATCCCATGCCACCGTGTAATCCGTGCTTCGGGAGAAATCGGCAATTATCATTGGGGAGAAATACGTAAGAACGCAATCATCGGCTGGGAAGCATCGAAAATCAAAATATAGACATAATCATGATACGCAAAGCGACAATCAACGACATAGACGCGATTTCAAGCATTTACGAACACATACATGACATGGCCGAGTCGGGAAAATACAGCCTCGGTTGGATAAGGGGAGTTTATCCCACAAAAAAGCTGGCAGAAGAACATCTCAAGGTCGGCGACCTGTTTGTATGTGAACATAACGACAAGATTGTTGGAACTGCAATTATCAATAAATTGCAGTTGCCGGAATATGCCTACGGAAATTGGAATTTTCAGGCATCACCGGATAGCGTTATGGTGCTCCATACATTAGCCGTTGATCCCTACGCCACGAATACCGGGGTAGGTGCGGAATTTCTTGGATTTTATGAGGATTACGCACGCCGGCATGGTTGTACTGAACTAAGGATAGATACCCAGACAAGGAACATGAACGCACGCAGGTTTTACCCGAAGTTCGGATTTCAGGAAATTGGTATCGTCAAATGCGAGTTCTACGGATGTGGAACGGTTGACCTCGTATTGATGGAAAAGCATATGAGATAATTGCTTATGGAAGCCGCAACAGAAGAAAAAACTATTTTCAAAATACTTATTGTCATCAGTTTCGCGCATTTGCTCAACGATATGATGCAGTCAATCATACCGTCGATATATCCGATAATCAAAGACAAATATGGTTTTACATTCGGTCAGATCGGTATAATAACATTGGTGTTCCAAATGACATCTTCCATACTCCAGCCGTTTGTAGGAAGATATGCCGACAAGCATCCGCAGCCATTTTCATTATCCATAGGTATGGTATTCACATTGTTGGGCATAATCCTTCTTTCTTTTGCCAACAATTACGCTCTTATCCTTTTGGCTGTTGGAGTGATAGGTTGCGGCTCATCCATATTTCATCCCGAAGCATCCCGCATAGCGCAGATGGCCGGAGGCGTGAAAAAAGGGCTGGCACAATCAATATTTCAAGTAGGTGGGAATGGAGGAAGTGCAATAGGACCGTTATTGGCAGCTGTCATTATAATTCCATTCGGTCAACATTCAATAATTTGGTTTTCAATCGCAGCTCTTATCGCCGGAATAACACTGTTCCCTGTTGGCAGATGGTATAAAAAACAGCTTCACAGGATAAAGTCTAAGGTTATCACACCAAATCCGGCAGTATTGGCATTGTCAAACCGAAGGATACATTGGGCGATATTCATATTGTGCGTGCTTACATTCTCAAAATATTTCTATATGGCGAGTATGACCAGCTATTTCACGTTTTTCCTTATCAATAAGTTTGGCATTGATATTCAGGTGTCTCAATTATGCCTCTTTGCTTTTATGGGAGCAGTAGCCATAGGTACGGTACTGGGAGGAAGTATCGGTGACAAGTACGGGCGCAAGTATGTGATATGGGGGTCTATCCTCGGAGCTGCACCATTCGCGTTGGCGCTGCCGTATGTGAATTTCACTCTGACTATAATACTTGCCGTGATAATCGGATTGGTAATATCGTCGGCATTTTCGGCGATATTGGTATATGCCACTGAATTGAAACCGAATAAGGTAGGTATGATGGCAGGTTTGTTTTTCGGTTTGAATTTCGGATTGGGAGGTATAGGTTCGGCTTTTTTCGGATGGCTTGCCGACAAGACAAGCATAGAGTTTATATTTCAGATAAGCACATTATTACCCCTTTTAGGAATTGTCACAGCGTTTCTCCCAAATATAGAGCCGAAAAAGAGATAATTTGTAATTAGTTATAAATCAGGATAAATATGAGTTGTGAAGGGCGGCATCACCGCCTTTCATGGGTTAACTACATCTCAAAATAAATATGTTAAACTTAAAAACAGACACAATGAACAGAGTTCTAATTGTGGATGCGTCATCCTCCGATTTACGGATTATGGCTGGCTTTCTCACGAAGGCCGGCTATGAACCGATAACGGCAGAGGACTTTGACGCTGCAAAGGAAGAGGTGGCGAAACTGCCACCCGGAGCGGTCGTTGTCACGGCGATGAAATTCACAGTCGGCACGGCACGAGAGTTTATAAACTGACAGAAGCGCGAGGGGTACAAATTCCCTGTCATTGCCATAGTGGAAAATCTCAACGGGCTTGACACTATCGAGGTCTTGCAGGATCACGGTGCTGTCGCCGTGGTGCAGCGCCGCGCCATTGACAAACAGTTGGTGGAAGCCGTCGGCAGATATGCAAAGCCGGAGAACACGGTAATTGTCCTGCCTAACGAACTGATACCCCGTCAAAGCGAGGCGTTCAGAAAGATTGAGCAGTCAATCCGCACTATCACCGCCACCAATGCCAACGCCATAATCTTCGGCGAGTGCGGGACCGGCAAGGAGCAGATAGCGGAGCAAATCTACCGACACAGTTCACGCGCCCAGAAGCCATGAACGGTAATTGAAGCGGGTAGTCGGTACACATGACCCGGCTACAATGTGAAGCGAGATATACAATCGCATTGAGGGCTACTTTCAGAAAGCCGACGGCGGCACAATCATTCTCAAAAACGTGCATCTGCTCAACTTCGAGAAACAATCGGTGCTGTTGCACATTCTTGAAAACGAGCATCCTGATGTGCGTGTACTGTGTACCGCAGAACCTGAACTGTTGGAAATGCTTGGTGCAAAGACATTCCGACCCAACCTGTTCTACATTCTCCGTCAGGTTGATATTGTCGTACCACCGTTGAGGGAGGTAACGGAGGACATCGCGCCATTGGCGGCATACTTCCTCACCCGATATGCCGAAAAGACCGGTAATCCGGTGAAACGCCTTGACGCATCAGCGGCAAAGGCGTTGAGAATCTACCCATTCCCCGGCAACGTGCGCGAGCTGAAAGATGTTGTTCTTTTCGCCGCCTTCCACTCCAAGACCGTTGTAATAACCACCGCTGATCTTAATTTCAGCCAATCGGAGCCGGAGCCTGCCGACAGTTTACTCCTGCGTAAGCCTCAACAGGACAAGCAAAAAATCATCGAGGCTTACCGTCGTGGAGGCTCATGGACTGCTGCGGCAAAACTACTCGGAATATCGGAACGTGCTTTGCTTGAACAACGAAAGAAGTACGGCATTGGCAGAAACGGAGAGCCGGAGGCTTGACAACTCGCCAAAAATCACTAACTTTGCAGTGATTTTGAAATAATAGTGATTGGAGAGCCAATCGTTTATAACATACATCATAACATAAAACCGCATTTTGTTTAAGTGAAAATCTGGTACATTGGAACTTGTAAGAGCAAATGCGTGAAAGTTATGCTATGCGCAAGCATAGCGTGCTGTCACGTTCTCTTACATAGGTTTACCAGAGCCTTCACTTATGGACTGTGATTAGCACGCTATTTTTGTACCACTTTCAAGGTGGTATATTCGCCCGTTGGTGGTATGTTATATCTCAATCAAAGCATCCAGTTTGAATGATAGATGTTCTCCATGAGAAACGTATCCCAACTGATTGCTCAAACAACGGGTAGAGCCTATCGTTTTGTTTATATTCCGGTGAGAGTGACCGTAAATCCAATTTCCTATCCGACTGTTGGCAATCATGTTGCCAAGTTCTACGGTAAACGCACCGTTAATCGGACTTCCTTGAAATTCATCTGACATCAGTTCAAATGACGGTACATGATGAGTTGCTACAATTATATGCCGTGCATTACTTGATACAAGGCTATTTTCAATGAACTTTCTACATTTAAGGTGTTCATCATTAAACCGCTCCCATGTCAGACGGTAGGCCCCGTTTCTTATCCGATGAAAATCACTGACACCACGCTCTGTAAAATATCCGTTTGACGGATGTATCTCACTCCATAGCGTTGTAGCAATCAAATCAGTGTCTTTGTCAAGAGCAATCACTGTATTATATACATACTCGATATTTTTGCGGATTTCAAGTCGCCATCCATCGTGCAACTCGTTTATGTCAAACGAATTGTACAAC
This sequence comes from Prevotellaceae bacterium, assembly GCA_021772015.1. Classification (GTDB taxonomy): domain Bacteria; phylum Bacteroidota; class Bacteroidia; order Bacteroidales; family Muribaculaceae; genus UBA7173. The sequence goes on from JAETNS010000013.1 coordinate 8,606, forward strand.
TCATGGTTTCCCGGAATAACAATCACGCGGTCATAGTTGCCGCTTGCCCAATCCCAAAAAGGATGTTTGATGTAATTATCATCACCAAGATAACCGATATCTCCGGCAAGTATCAGTATGTCGCCCACCGGAATCAATGGATTATTGCGCAGGTAAACGGAATTTGCCCCAAATTCAAGGTGCAAATCAGAGGCATACTGTATTTTCATGGTATTTTTCCTTTCGCAAAATGATTAAGAATATCAAGGATATATTCAGCTCTTTCATAATCTCCGTATGGTAGCACACATTCGATTTCTTCCCTGATATTTTGTCGTTCAAGCGTCTGCGCAGCCCAATCGGAAAGATAAGATGTCAATGTCAAATCTGTTTCATTGTAGAACAAATCCATAATCCGCTCACAATTATTGAGGACATAGATCAAATCCTCAAAGTCATGAGAAAAACGGAGGTCATTACCGCCACGGCCCTTTATCGCCTCAATCTTGGTGGCTATATAGTATAGTGTCGGAAATATGTAGATAAATGTTCCGTCAGATAACTGCACTTCTTTGCGGTGTGCAAATGCCGGTCTATACCATTCATTGGTAAAGCCCAACACATTCTTATCATCCGGCATTATATCCACTGTTTCGCCCTTGTAAGTCCATCGGCAGATCGGAGCACCGGGAGTTGTGTCGTTGGCAAACCCGCGACTGCGTATCACTTCTTCAAGTTCATACAAGCCACGATATGTAGCCAGTTCTATCACACAATCCACATCTTCGGTCATGCGGATTTCGGTTGCGGCGGGATTGTCTGCATATAGTTCGGCAACCGACCCTCCGACAAATGCAACCTGACGGTTCAGTTCTCCCAAACCGTCGGCAATTATCTTCAATCTTTCGAGATTACTTGACATCATAGCCTGCCAAAATATTTTTAAGTTCAACCTTTGCAATCTCCACCTCACGCACTCGCCCGATTCTTAGAGTGTCGGCAATCGCCAAGAGATTATATAACATGGAATCATTGGCGACAGCCGTCGGAACGGTCTTATACAACGGAGTTATAGCGGCTCCACGCATATTGCCTTTCGCATCCGGCCAAACATATTGTTCGTTACCCGAAATAATTCTGTCTTTCATTGGAGCGGCGGAGATGGCAGTGGCAACACCGCGAACCACACTTTGAGGTTGCACCGGAAACACATATTTAAGACCATGCACAAGAAATTCCTCCAAAGCAAGAATGTTCACACGCTGTTTGGCGTTATCTACCAATCGTGCCATGCGACATCGTTCAAGGGCCTCGGAAACCTCCGAAGCACTTATGCCAAGTTCTTTCGCAATCTGGCCGTTCAACAGATTGCGCCCCTTGTCAGTAATCTTTTTGAGTAGTATTACTATGTCTTGCGGTCGCATACCATTGTGATTTTTAGTCATATCCAAATCAAATTTGCAATTCGCGAATTGCAAATTTAGACAATTATCCGTATCTATCCAAATAAAAAATCTGCAAGACTCAAAACTTCACAATCCAATTCACGTCATATCTTGCCTATATTCACATTCTTTATAATCAATACTGAAAAACTTTCCATTCCATAGATTTGTTTTGCAACTGAAAAATAGTTACTTTTATCTGATGAAAATGAAGGACTGATATGAATACATTGAAATATAAGGATTTTATCGGCTCGGTCGCTTTCAGCGAAGCGGATAATGTGTTTTTCGGAAAGATTGAAGGCATAGACGGTCTTGTGAACTTCGAGGGTGAAAGTGTCGCAGAACTTACCAACGCCTTTCATGAAGCGGTTGATGACTATCTCGCTTATTGCGCCGAGGAAGGCATTGAGCCTCACAAGAGTTATTCCGGCTCTTTGAACGTGCGTCTTACTCCCGATATACATATGCGGGTGGCTTATCTCGCCAAACAAGCCGGAGTATCTATAAACTCGTTCATACGCACGGCAGTCGAAAAACAGATTGCCGCCATGCTTTGAGCATGGTTTTATCCTATTCCGAAAACATTGCAATTTTGCAGTGAATTCGGAATAGCGATGCAACAAATTTTAATAAGCGGAATTAGGAATAACGCCTAAAAAGCACTAATTTTGTAATGCCCAAACGGAATAATGGGCAAGAACATTGAAATAATGCCGTGTGCAATTCGTGAACAAACGGAGTAACGGCATTACAACAATCTGAATACTACTTAGTTACAACGATAAACCTCGGCTTCTCCGGGGTCACCAAGCCAAACGACAAAATCAAGCAAATCGCTGAAACTAAGACAGTTCCAGCGATTTTTGTAATGCCCCAACCGGCATTTCGGAGCAAAATAATGAGGGTGTGCGGTGGCCCAAAACTTCAAGGTATTGGCCTCCGGCCAACCTTCAGCTCGACGACAGAATGGGGGGCAAATCCGTAAAATACGCTTCGTCTGCATTTTGCCGAATAAACAGCCTTGAAGTTTTCCTCTGATTTTCACCTCACATTTCGCCGATTTTAAGTAATTTTGCGTATAAATTTTATTCAATGGCTCGCTTTAACTCCTTTCTCGACAACATAAACCTCACGGAAATAACCGATTTTTTCCGCGAGAAAGGTCGCGCTTGCCATTACAAGAAAGAAGATACATTTATCCAACAAGGTACTGTTGCACGATGTGCCGCACTGGTTGTTTCTGGCTATTTCAAATTAGCCACAACCAATACAACAGGCGACGAAGCAGTAGTCAACTTTGCGTTTCCCGGCGAGTTAATAACTGATTTCCATTGTTCTTTATATGGAGAACCATCGGAAATGTCGATTATAGCCGGAACCGACAGCGATATTCTGAAAGTGCCTCTAAAAGATTTTATTGGCGTGCTGTCATCCAATCTCTTGATTGAATATCGCTCTTTATTCAAGGCTGTTCTGCTACGTCATCTCAATATCTATCGTAAATCACCTGAACAACGATATATTGAGCTTTGCGACCTTTATCCCGATATAGTCAAGACCGTCGCTTTGAAAGATATTGCTTCATATCTTTTAATAACTCCTAATCATTTAAGCCGTATCCGACGTAAATTGGCTGCCGGAATCAAGGAATAATACGAGAAATAGCGCGGACTATACATTTGTTAAGCCGGAATCGGTATTTAATGCCGAACTTTGCACACACAATAAATCAAAATCGGTATGAAACAAAAACTGAACAATATAACTCGCGCCATTATGGTGGCTTGTTTTTCGTTAGCTTCCATTAGCTCCTTTGCTTCTTCACCAGAAGCAATCGACGCGACAGCCCAAGAGCTAAAACAAGATTCTTGCAATGTCGAAAGATGTTGCAATGTAAATGTTTGCGATTCAATCAATATGCCTGTATTCTTAGTTGACGGGGTGGAAGTACAGGAACTTGGCAATATCCCGGCAGATGACATAGAGAAAGTAGAAGTCATAAAAGACGAAACTATCACTAAAATTTTCAGTCCAAGATTGGGCGGGGTGCTTCTCATCACCACCAAATCCAAACGATTCCTAACTCCCATATTGGAGAATTATAATCGCGATATTGAAAATGCCAGGCAAAACCGCATACCGGGACAGCTTCTCATACGTGGAAGAGAAAATGTAGACGGCAACAATTCAACTCGCGGGAATAATTGTAGTTCAAACCCTTGCGATTCAATCAACCTGTTTGTCAATCCTCATCTACACCCCTATTATCTTAATGGCGGTGGCGATGGTTTACTGAATGACCTGTATACCGCACTGTCAAGAATCGCGCCGCTAACTCAGGATAGCATACGAGGCAAGGCAATGTTTAGTTTTGCCATCACGAAAGATGGGAGTGTCGACCCTAATAGTATAAAGCTGTGGAGAAACAGGTCTGTGCCGGAAGAATATATCAATGCCGCGGTTGAAGCTATCAAAAGATTAGGTAAGTTTGAACCCGGCAAATTAAATGGTATACCCGTAAAGGTGACATACAATATCTGCATAAAATATCCTATACCTCTTGACCGTATCAAAACAGATATAGAATAAGCGTCTTTTCGCCCCACATACTCGCTCCATAATTTTGTGGCACAACCCACAAGATTATGGAGCAGCTTATTTTTAGTTCTGTCAAAACTTTACCCAACGCCCGCGCCTCGGTATGTATTAACAATCCAAACATGTCAAAAGGAAGAAATACGGACTTGCATAACGTACCACTTTCAAGGTGGTATGTTCAGCCGTTGGTGGTACGTTATATCTCAATCACGGTATCCGGTTTGAAAGATTTTCATTATCACACACCTACCGAGGTCGTGTTTGGCAAAGACTCTGAAAAAGAGATTGGTAATCTTGTGAAAAAACATGGCGCGAACAAGGTGTTGGTACATTATGGCGGCAAAAGTGCCGAGATATCAGGTTTGCTTGATGTTGTTCGCCAGCAACTTGATGAGGCCGGAATCCCATTTATAGAGCTTGGCGGAGTTGTGCCTAATCCGATTTTGTCAAAGGTTCATGAAGGTGTCCTCATATCAAAAAAAGAAAATGTTGACTTCATACTCGCTGTCGGAGGTGGAAGCGTGATTGATTCTGCCAAGGCAATAGCCTATGGACTTGCCTATGACGGTGATGTATGGGATTTTTTCAGCAAAAAAGCAGACGCGATTGCCTCCTGCCCGGTTGGGGTTGTGTTTATGATCATAGAAGTAAAAAATGATATTACATAATTTAAAAACATTTCGGGGTTGCTCCCACACAGATTTTGAATACAATCTAAAGAAACGTATCATACACTGATATGAAGTGTGCTATCGAATCTTTCCCGGAACGTGGTGTGGGATAAGATACGATAGCTTTTGCGGTTACAATCTGTTCATCTCAGCTTCTGCGGCGTGGTTGCCTTTGTATTTGCTCTTTATAGGATTGAACTTATAGATTAGGTTCAGGCTGACTCCGCGGCGATCATACTTCTGCTGCTTGTTGACTAAAATGCCACAGGTGTTCATCGTCCAGTCGTTGTTGGCGGTATTGAATATGTCGGTGGCGGATAACTTGAGGGTAATTGACTTATTAAAGAGGGTTTTGCCAATGGACGCATCCATTGAGAACCAAGTAGTGCCGAACTGATTGGTATGCATATCCCCGCGTCCCTGTCCGCTCATATTGACTGTAAGATTCCAGCCTTTCGGCAAAGCTAATGTGTTGTCGAAATAATAAGAGAATATCGGACGGCTGTAGTTGGTCCCCTCTATGTCGAGCCATTGCTTATACAGGCCGAGAGTTATATTGGGAGTCCATCGGCGAATCGGGCGGCTCCATACCAGATATGCGCTGAATGCCGTTATATTTATATTGACAGGGTGCATGAGCAACTGGAGATTTTCGGCGGGGTATACCTGCTTGACAAAGGCGTAGGTGTCGATGCCGCGCGTAAGGTCGGCTTGCAGCATGAAGTCGCTCCATATTCCGAACAGTTGGAGGTCGTGGATCTTCTCATCGCGCAGAGTCGGGTTGCCCCCTTCGATTTCGTGCAGTCCGACGTATGACAGCGAACTTGTCAATTGCGAATACGGCGGTTTGACAGTTGTCATCTTGTAACTGAGGCTGATCTGTGAGCGATCGTTGAAAGAATAGCCCAGTGATATATCCGGCGTAAGCAGATGGTCGCGACGGCTCACATTCTCGTCCCGCTTGCCATTGACTTTGAAATCGTAGTCGACATATTCATATCTCGCGCCTAACGACATATTGAAATTACCGAACACATGCGTCCAGGATGCAAACATGGCGGCGGAAGTCTGCCTTGCGTCTGTCAATGACGACGGTATATATTGGCCTACCGTAGCGTTGAGCATATGATAATCCAAGGAGGTATGGGTGTAGCTGTCTTGTGTCCCGAAGGTGAAATCACCTTGGGCAATCGGGAAACTCAGATATATCTTTCCTGCCCAAAGTGTGGAATGGCGGCTGTCTGTGGAGTTGACATTATCAGCCATTGCGTCGGGATAGGTTGTGGCTACCGAATTGTCAGCGACAGAGTGCTTGTAATCGCCGTCGAAATGCAAGAGGTATTTATTTGAGAAAGTATTTTCATAATATAATGAAACGAGGTGGCTGTGCGCGCGGGTGTTTTTGCCGATTATCCGTGAAAGCGGCGTTTCATAGTCCATCCATTCAGAGCCTGTGTTGGTGAAATCCCCGCGTTCAGGATTATATCGATAATATGCTCCGAAAGATTGACTGTCTTGAGCATAGTTGAAGCCCCCGCGTATTGTCCCGGTATTTGACGTGAAACGGTTGTGCTGCGAACTTCCTACGACAGTCTTCCGGCCATCATATATCAGACTGTTTGTGGTCGATCCTTTTATGATCTTGTCATCATGATTATATGAGCCGTTGAGATAGATATCCCAAGAGCCAAGGCGATGGTTCAGGCCGAGATAGTCCATCACCGACCATTTGCGGCGGCGTTGCAGTTGGAATTGGTCGGTAACGGACAACCCTTGTGCGAAGTTACGCTTGGTTGTGATGCGTAACACCGCGCCCGCTGAGCTTTCGTATGCCGCTCCCGGAGCCATGAGCAATTCGACTTTGCGGATATTTGACGATAGTATCTGTTGCAGTTCCATATCGTCGCGCATAGGTCGCCCGTCAATATAGATTTCCACGTTACCCTTGCCAATGACGCTGACAGCGTTCTCCTCGACTTTGATCATCGGAAGTTGGGCAAGCACATCAAGTGCATTTCCGAGATCGGAGAGATTGCTTCCGGCAATAGTTGATACAAGGGTAGTCCCGACCAGTTTCGTGGCGGGTTGCCTGGCGGTTACCACCACCTCTTGAAGTTCGCGTGTGAGACTGTCGGCTTCCTCTTGCGCATAAGATCTGAAAGTTGTCGCGGCCAGGATTGCCGCAATGATCGGGATAATGATTCTGGCTTTCATATGAGTTGCATTTTTGATGCAAAATTACTCACAAACAAGAGTGGAAACCAAATTAAAAGTCTGACATATCGAGCTGTAAAACAGGTGGTAATCAATAATATATGAAGTAGTAGCCGTAAAAAGTCTGACCGATGTTGTTTGACTTCAAAAATCACAGGAAAATCGGCGTTTTCAATTCCCTAAAAATGTCGACATTTGTTTGTAGATAATCGACCTGCCCGTCGACAACAAGGCTTATAGGGAAAGAGAATCTGTTATTCTGAAGATTTTGGGATAGAGGATATATTGGTGTCGGAATTGAAGTTGCGATGGTTCATCAGAAAGTCGATGACCCCGTCAGAATATTGCCGCCCGACAGGTACTGTCATTCCGGTGGTCAGCGTTATTTCTTGTTTGGTGAAACTTTTGATTTTGTTGACCGCCACTATAAACGAACGATGTATCCGCAGGAAATGATTGTCGGGTAAAAGTGAGGCCATGTTTTTCAAGACCATGCGTGTGATGATTGTGTCGCTGTCTTCCCTGAATATCTTTGAATATCCTTCCATGGCCTCGATGTATATGATGGATTTCAGCGACACGGTGACGTTGCAATACTCCTGTTTGACAATTATATTATCCGGCAGCACACGATGTCTGTCCCCCTCGATACGTCTGACCGCCTTTGATACGGCCGTCTGGAAGCGGTCGAAGGAGAAAGGTTTGTGAAGGTAATCGACAGCGTCAAGGTTAAAGCCTTCGAGAGCATAGTTGAGGTAAGCGGTGGTAAAAATGCAACATGTGTCAGATGGCAGTTGGGTGGCGATGGCCAATCCGGTGATATTCTCCATCTCAATATCTAAAAACACCACGTGCGGGTTGTCGGCGTGTATCGCCTTAAGCCCTTCATCCGGATCAGTGAATGTCCTAAGCTCCATTGAGCCGTTTCTCTTGCAGAAATTATCGATGATATCGAGTGCAAGCGGCTCATCGTCGATAGCTATACATCGTATCGGGAATTCCATGTCAGTCCAGGCTTATTTTAAGTGACACATTGAAATGTTGCGTTTCCTGCTCTTCAGTCTTAAGCGTGTATTTTTTAGGGAACAAAGCTTCCAGTCGAGCGCGGCAGTTTTCGATCCCGACCGGGACCTCTGTCCGGAATTGTGTGGGATGTTTCATTACCTTGTTTCGCGTCTCAAATTCAAGACATCCGTTTTTTAAAGACAGTGATATCCGGATTTCGCAGTCATGACTGGTTGAAGACCCGTATTTGAAGGCGTTTTCCACGAATGTGGGAAGAATCATGGGAGGGATTCTGGTGTCCATCTCATCGACATCGCAGTGCCAGATGATCCGGGTGTGGGAATTGAGACGGATCTCCTGCAGATCAATGTAATTGCGCAGATACGCTATCTCGTCTGCGAGCGACACCCACTCATTGTCAATAGTTGTGTAGGAATATTTGAGTATTTCAGTGAATTTTATGAACGCATCCTCCGCTTTTTGAGATGTCCCAACAACAAGACTATATAAAGAATTCAAGGTGTTGAACAGGAAATGCGGACTGATCTGGGCCTTGAAAACAGCGAGTTTGGCCTTGTCCCGCTGATTCTCGATTTCCTTTTTCGCCAGGAGTTGCCCGTAAAGCTCCTTCACGAAAGATACCGTTACCGAGTATGTCACCACCAGGGAGAACATGAGCCAGAGACTCAGAGTGATGTTGTAGTCGCGGACTTTGGTCTGGAGAGCCGACAGGGATGCGATGACAAAATTGACATCAGGATGAGGGTAAAGAGTCAATATGTAATTGACGGTTATGAGCGAACCGCTTAACAATGCCAGTCTGCCATATTGTCTCGAGAGCAACAGCATTGGTATCGGCAGCATTTTAATTATGAAATATACCAGATAGCAATACCCACATACAATGATAAAAAAGAGGGGCATTTCTTTCATCCAGTAATGGGCAGGCCCCAGGACAATCAACATGGGCATAAACACCACGCAGAAAAACAGGTCAAATATCTGATTGGTTTTCTTGCTCAATATATTCATGTCGCAAAATTACAGTTAAAATCCAAGGTAGGCAAGAAGCGTCATGGCTGTTAATTGACAGATTGGTGTTGTTTATGGCAAAGTTCTTTCCGCCATTAAAATTTTTGCACTATATTTGTGTGAACCTTTCATGATTCGAAATGAAACGAATGCCGATTATACTGACAGTGGCTCTGTTGCTCGCCTCGTGTGGCTCCAAATATACGGAAAGTGAGCAGCAGACTCTTGCGGATGTGTCGCGTCAGGAGCTTTCTGTGGCGTTGGCCGAGCGCGATTCGCTGATTGTCTTGATGAGTGATATGTCGCGGATGATGAATCAGATAAAACACATTGAGAACATCATGGTGATTTCCGGTGTGCAGACCAATGAGAATCCGGCGCAAAAGGCTCAGTTGAGAAAGGATCTTGCGGCACTGCAGTCAACGTTAAGACAACGTCGCGAGCAACTTGCGGATCTCGAGGCCAGACTGAATGATTCCAACCTGTCAAACAAAGAACTGGAAGCCGTCATATTAGGACTGAAAGAGCAGATCGCGACCCGGACATCCGAGATAGAGAGCCTGCGCGCGCAGCTGACATCCGCCAATGACAGGATCGGAGTCCTTGACCAGCAGGTGGATTCGTTGACAACCACCGTCGCCGATGTCAGCAGCCAGCGGGACTCCATAATGGTTGTGTCAACCAATCTTGAGAATGAGATCAACACCTGTTTCTATGTCGTGGCCCCTAAGTCAGACCTCAAGCAACATAACATTATCGAGAGCGGCTTCTTGAAAAAGACCAAACTGATGAAGGGTGATTTTGACAAAGGGTTCTTTGTGATCAGTGATAAACGCTCGCTGAGAAGTATTCCCCTCTGGTCAAAGAAAGTCAGGATCCTTACCACCCATCCGGCAGCTTCCTATGAGCTTACGGAGTCTGACGGAGGTAAATTCCTCCACATTCTGGATCCAGGCAGATTTTGGGATATGAGCAATTACCTCGTGATCCAGATTGATTAGGCTTTCAAAAACAAAACAATTATGACTGACGCGGCTGTGTCGTAATTGACGATTGTTGACACAGCTGCGTTTTTTGCTATGATCTGTTAAGTAAGGCTAATATAATTTCAGCCACCAACGAGTTGTAAAATCTCTATATTCTTTCGCAATTTCTTCTTTCATTGCCTCTGAAAATACAGTAGCATCAATGGCTTGTACTTCATTCTTGTTGAACTTCTCGTTGCATATTTTCATTATTCGTTTCAATTCTTTCTGAGGTAATTCTCCTCTCTTGATTCGCCCTAAGTTATAGTCGGCAAATATTCTGAATTTTTTGTTTATGGAACGCACAGATCTTTCTTGGCACTGCAATATAAACCAAGATACAAAAAGACGACCACAAATTAACAAGACACCACCAATGCAAGTAAAAACCGTGTATATTGTAATATCGCTTTTATTCCAAACATTACCAAAGCAAATAAAATCGGTACAACTATTATTGATGGCAAAATGAAAATGAAAATATAGCAACAGTATAGCAGACATTATTATGGATGACATAAAACCATGAAATATCTTGACCTTATAGAAGATTATAGCACCAATGAGATATAGCCATACAATAGTATTCATAACTTGAAGTGCACAGTAATATGCTCCTCCATAGTTATTATTGCCCTCTATGCCGATGAATGCTAATATGAAAGCTGAATAAAAGAAACACATTGATGCCATACACTTAATAGTCGGAACAAAGTTCCGACTCCAATGGTCTTTCACATATTCATCTGCACTGATAACAGTTTCTGGTATCAAACCATTGTATTGATTTATAAAATCTTGATATAACTGCCTAATTTCTTTGCACAACGAAGAAAACGGGGACTTTTCTAAAAGAGATTCATAAAAAAACAATAGACAAATACCCGCCCATAATTGAATGAGCGGAGCAAACCCCTGAAGATATAGGATGTTTTTATTGAGCTGCTCCATTCAATGGGTTAGATTTCTCGAAAACATTATTGAATAAATCCAATAAGAGTTTGGCATCGCTGGGATTATTGAAAGAACCGAAAGCCTTATATCCGGAAGGATCATACTCTAAACGATACATTTCGTTGTCGAAAACAGCAAAGTTGTTCAACGCACCATTGAACTGAGTTTGGATATCTGTTCTACCGTCCTCCGTAATTAGACGTATCTGTATAGTATCATCAGAATTTCGCTCTCTTTGTTTTGCAAAAAGAGTTTGCAGTGGCAGTCCGTCAACGAAAGCGTCAGAGTTCACAAGCACACGGAGTGTTTTACCAGTGTCGTCCAAGTACTGAGATAATGCCTCCCAATACTCCGGTTGGGTTATCAAATCGGGCTTAAAACCCTCACAGAACATACACACAGAATGTGCTGTGTTTTTCAATAAGACAGACATAAGTATAGAAGCATACTCTATGCCTCCGTTAGAAAAAAGGATTGGGCTTTTTTCATTGACCAACCGCTCTAAATATTCTCGATATTCGCTTAATGGTATACACATGGTAAAAAGCTCTAGTGGCTTAATAGTTATACATTTTCAACGTAAAATCAGCTCAAAACGTTTAAAACTCCACTAATACGGAGAATATGGCTACACACATTACAAGGAGTACAATTAATAACGAATTGCATGTTGGCGGAATTTCCACAGGTACTTTGGCTTTTGTCATAATGTGTGGTTTCAAGCTGTTTTTGTGGCGTTTTGCGAAATGTTAATGCCACTTTGGATGCAGAATGTTACTGCGGCTTAAAAACGATGCAAAGTTACGGCAAATTTTTGAATTGACCAACTAAAACGCAATAATTTGTTGGCAGGCAAATATTTATTGAATACAACTTTAATATTTTCAAATTTCTTAAAGTTAGATTATCAATTTTATCAACTTTGCTGTTGAAAAGAGAGCCAAAGAGCCGATGACCACAACATTGCGATTATCGGTTATTTTTATTTCAGAATACAATGGAAAGGACAACCGCAAATCGGCCCAACTATTAGTCAAGGTGCTTTAATGCTGCCTTGACGATGATGGAGAAGCCAAACAAAAAGAACGAGCCTGCAATCAATTCAATAGATTCAGCAAGCGAGAAAAACTTGCCGAAGATAGATAATACGCCCCCTAATAGGCATATCGCCCCATTATGCTTATTGCTTTAGGAACTATGTTTCTATCATCGTGTCGCTTTTTCTTCTCTATCAATTCGTTGTATCGGTCATATCCCGATTTCGGCTTTTCTTCCATAATGCTCAATTTTTACCGCAAAATTACGAGTTTTTCGGTATGGCACAACCTATAAACTTAATAACCGTACTATAATGGCAGAGAATTTATAGTTCCCGATTCTTTTCGATCTTGAAAAAGGCGTTGAAACCGCAATAAAAGATTGGGACAGTAAGTATGCTGACAAGTTAGAGAAAGCTATTCAGAAAAGAACGTTGGGAGTCATATTGAAATTTGACACAAAGGCGTTTATTGTCAGATAAACGGTGTCTATTGACAGAGACTATCGACATATTGCCAGAATGATTACTTTTGCACAAAAAAACAGACATGAAGCATTTCTTGAATTTATTTTTGTTCATGTTGGCTTCCTGGGTCGGAGCCTCGGCTCAGGAATCAAATGATAAGCCCTACTTGACAACCGTAATTTCATCTGAATATGAAGTGTCCGGAAATGTGACCGACGAGAGGGGTGAACCAATCATTGGAGCCTCGGTAAGAATCAAAGACAACCCCAAAAACGGCACCCTCACGGATGTTGACGGCAACTTTCGTCTGCCGCATGTGACTGCAGGCTCTATTCTACAGATTTCCTACATGGGGTGTAATGATGTAGATATGCGCCTTGCCGAAGGCAAGACGCGTTATAAGATCATAATGCACGACAACATATCGCAGCTCGACGAAGTCGTGGTCGTGGGCTATGCCTCCCAACGTAAAGTCGACCTGACCGGAGCGGTGTCATCCATCGGATCCTCATCGTTTGCCGACCGGCCCGTCACCAATGCAACCAACGCCCTCGCGGGACTTGCAGCGGGGCTGACGGTGACCAACGCCGGGGGCAACACTCCCGGTTTCGAGGCACAGAGCATACGGGTGCGTGGCCAGGGCACCCTCAATGACGCGGCTCCCCTGGTTGTGGTCGACGGCATGACAGGAATAGCCCTGAGTGACATAAACCCACAGGACATAGAGAACATATCGGTCCTTAAAGATGCGGCATCATCGGCCATATATGGCTCACGCGCCGCAAACGGGGTCATACTTGTGACCACCCGCCAAGGCGCGGAACGTGCGCCGAGGGTGACATACAGTGGCAATGTGTCGTTTGAGACAGTGGCCAAAAGGCTAAATCTCGTCACTGATTATGCTGACTTCATGGAGATCCAGAATGCCGGTCTTGTCGTAAACGGACAGGCCCCGCGTTTCTCGCAAGGGAAGATCGACGAGTGGCGCAATGATGCAGGGCGCAATCCGACGATCTATCCCAATACCGACTGGCAGGATCATATATATCGTAATCCGTCAGTAGTCCAGAACCACAACCTCTCTGTCATCGGTGGCTCGAAAACCGTGAAATATAACATCTCCCTGGGATATGTCAACAACCCCGGAATGATCTACTACACCGACTATCAGCGTTATCAGTTGCGGTCAAATATCGACGTGACCGTCAAGCCGTGGCTTAGCATCGGTACAAATTTTTTCGGATACATTGACAAAAACAATCCCTCGTCGGAGAATGCCGCCGCCGGCGGAGATGTCATCTTTGGTTCAGGAGCGTTCAATACCGTTCCGGGGATGACCCTCTATGATCCCGTCACAGGTCTGTATGGAGGTATCCAGAACCCCGAAGAGGAGAATGTCAGCAATTTCAACCCCTATCGCCGCCAGTGGTTCTACGATACCGACTACCCCACCAGGACGAAACGTGGTGTTATCAAACTGTTTGCCCGTCTTACCCCGATAAAGGGGCTGACTATAAATGGCTCATACTCATATAATTATTGGGAACGCAACGTGGAGCATCATCTGACTGACCGCGACCTGTTCCGCTTCACATTTGACGGTCCGGTGCTTATACGCGAAGGGGTTGTCAGGACCTACATACGTCGCTACAACTACAAGAATACCTTCCGGTCATCGGAGCTGACAGCGAGATATGATTTCAACATCAATACACTTCAGGCTTCTGTTTTTGCCGGTATGAGTCAGGAATACAACAAGTATGACCGGGACTATTACATCAAATATGATCTCGTTGACCCTTCGCTCGGGGCGATAGATGCCGGAATGACAAACGGCAGCATCACAGGAAATTATAATGAATGGGCGATGCGTTCATACTTCGGACGTGTCAACCTCAACTGGGACAACAAATATCTGCTCGAAGCCAACCTGCGAGCCGACGGCTCATCTAAATTCGCCCCAGGGCACCGGTGGGGTTATTTCCCCTCCATATCCGCCGGCTGGCGCATATCACAGGAAAAATTCATGGAGAGGACATCGCCGTGGCTCAACGAGCTTAAACTACGCGCCTCATACGGCTCATTGGGCAACAACGCCACGACAAGCTATTATATGTACCAGTCACTGTTTGCGACTGCCAATTATATCCTGAACGGCAATATTGCCGGAGGTCTGGCCCAGACGGTGCTCGCCAATCCCAATCTTACCTGGGAAAAGACCTACATGACAAATATAGGTCTTGACTTCGCCCTCCTCAACAACCGGCTGAGCGGATCTGTCGATATTTACAACAAAGACACCAAAGGAATATTGATCTCTCTCCCCGCGCCGCTTGAACACGGCACAAGCACTGTCCCCAACCAGAATGCGGGAGAAGTCAACAACAAGGGATTCGAACTTGACCTGCGTTGGAACGACCGTATAGGGAAAGTCTCTTACAGTGTGGGTTTCAACATGGGATTCGTCAACAATAAAGTAACGAAGTTCCAGGGTGATGTGTCATCCATAAACGGTGTGTACAAGACTCAGGAGGGGAGACCGATAAACCAGCTGTATGTGATCTCCGTCGACCGCATCGTCCGTGACCAGTCGGATCTTGACTATGTACAATCGCTTGTCGACAGGAATCCCGACTATTTCGCGACATACCAGCGTCCCGAACTTGGCGATTTCCTATACCGCGATGCCAACGGCGACGGCAAGCTCGACACCGACGACCGGGTCGAGATAGGCTACGGCACCTTGCCGAGGCTGACCTATGGCGCAAGTCTCGGACTTAGCTGGAACAACTTCGATTTCAGCGTCCTTTTTCAAGGTGTCGGCGACTATCAGGTATATTACAACAATCAGGCATTCCGTTTTGTCACCGTCATGGGGCAGTCGCTCATAAAGGATATAACCGACAACGCCTGGACCCCCGAGAATCCCTACAACTCGAAATATCCCGTTCTGCGCAACAATGCAAATGGCAAGAACAACATAGCCAGTGATGCATTCGTGCATAATGGTGCCTACTTCCGTTGCAAGAATATCCAGTTGGGATATACAATCCCAAGGAAAATCACGAGGAAGTTCTTTGTCGAGAACCTAAAGATATATACAAGCATAGACAATCTCTTCACTATCACCGGGTTCCCCGGTCTTGACCCGGAAGTGGGCGCCAATGTGGGTTATCCTACCGTAAGGCAGTATTCTGTTGGCCTGAATGTGTCGTTCTGACCGATAGCCGGTCGATAAAAATTGAATTTGAGCAGTTATTTATTATGAAAATACGATATATATCCGGACTTTTGGCTCTCGCGGCAATGTTCGGCTCATGCGAAAGCCTTGATTATGTCCCCGGAGACCAGATGTCGGGACAGACATTCTGGCAGACCGAGGACCATGCAAGACAAGCCGCCGTTGGGCTTTATGCCGCCATGAAAGCCGACTGGTGCTTCGGGCTTGATTTTACTTTCGACATGTGTAGCGACCTTGCCGACGGCACAACTCCCTGGGCTGACATATCACGTGGCAATTCTTTCGCCTCAAACAGCGGAGGCGTGCAGAACCATTGGCAGTGTCTCTACGAGCTGGTCCACCGCTCCAACACCGTCATACGCAATGTGGCGACTATGCCGATAAGCCGGGAAACAATCGACCGCGTCACCGGCGAGGCGAAATTCCTGCGGGCTATGGCATATTTCCGGATGCTCAACTGCTGGGGCGGGGTACCTTATTATGATGAGACTTGCGACATAAACGAGCAGTTCGCCAATCTGAATGCTCCCCGCAGCTCTGCCGATGAAATACGCGAACACATCATTGATGACCTCACCGATGCCATCGCCAAGTTGCCGGTAAGCTGGGATGCCGCTGATCTCGGGCGAGCCACCAAAGGCGCGGCGTATGCGTTGCGCGGCAAAGTCTATCTTTACAACCGCCAATGGAAAGAAGCGGTAGCCGACTTTGAAGAGATTGTCTACAACAAGACAAATAATTACGGCTATTCTCTTCATCCAGATTATAACGAACTGTTCAGGCTGTACAACGGGAATCATAGTCCGGAGATGATATTCTCCATCCAGTCTATTGACGGAAACACCGCAGGGTATGCGCTCAATATTGTGGGATATTTTGGAAACAAGTCCACGATGCGTCTTATAGCGAGCAACTGTATCGTGCCGTCGACCACTCTTGTGGATATGTATGAGAATCTCGACGGGTCTCCTTTCAATTGGGATGAGGTGTTTCCCGGTTTCAACGGAGGAGATTCACAGTTGCGCCGCAAATATATGAGCGTGGCCATAGACCAGGGGAGCACAGTGGTCACAACCACCCTTGATTGTGACACAACAAAGGTCATGGACGCATACCGTCTGCGGGATCCACGCCTGTGTCTCAACGTTATCACTCCCTATTCCCGTTATCTCGGCACGGATGCCGGGTCAAATCCTATGGAGAAGCAGTTTGTGCTTGCTGACCCGTCCCAAGGTGGCGCGCCTATGGAGGCGATGGCTTTTATCCGCAATTCCGAAGGATGGAACTCCTACTTCTGGCGCAAGTGGATACCCACCGGAAACCTCGATGGTTATTGGGGAGAGTATAACCGTACACCTTACGAGTTTCCTCTTATCCGGCTCGCCGATGTGATACTCATGCTTGCCGAAGCATATAACGAGACAGGCGCGACTGACAAAGCCGTTATCGAGGTCAACAAGATCCGTTCCCGTGTCGGGATGCCGGGGCTTAATAGCGGAGCGGCGTGGCTCTCTGTCGACGGCAAAGAGGAAATGGCGGAGCGCATACGCCGTGAACGTGCTTTTGAACTTGCCGGAGAGGGACAGCGATATTGGGATTTGCGTCGGTGGGGACTGCTTGAAAAAGCTGTCAGAAACGCGACCGACATCTTCGGAGATCTTATGTATACCCGCTCTTACCAGCCCCGTCATGAATTATGGCCGATACCTCTGGTCGAAATGGAGCGTAACCGTAACCTGACCCAGAACGAAGGATGGTGATACGGTAGAACCAAATTATTGGAATATTGTTATTCAGATAGCCACATTGGCAAAAAACAGGCGGCAGAGTGATTGACCACCTGTTGTCAACCGCTTTATAGCAATATTCTTACCCCCTTTTAATAATTCCGAGATATATGATCACAAAATCCGTTTCAGAAACATTACTGCAACGGCGCAGCATACGCCGGTATGAGTATGAGCCGGTGAGCCGGGAAGACATGGAGTTTGTCTTTGATGCAATACGTAATACCCCGACGAGTTACAACGCGCAACAATATTCTGTGATAGATGTGACAGATCCGGATCTGAAGCAGAAGCTTTACGAGCTTACCAACCAGAAACAGATCAAGACCTGCTCACATTTCCTCGCTTTCTGTGCCGACTTCAACAAGATCGCATGCGCTGCCAAAGCCAAGGGTGAGCACATGCCTGAGATATACAACACTGCGGATGGCCTTATACTCGGCACAGTAGATGCGGCTTTGGCAATGATGAGTGCCGTTACTGCGGCCTGCTCTCTTGGGCTTGGCACATGCTGCATCGGTTATGCGCGCACAGCCGCTCCCGATGAGATATCATCTTTGCTGAAATTGCCACAACATGTTTATCTCGTATGCGGCCTCGCTATCGGGATTCCACGGGAAACTCCTGATCTCAAACCCAAACAGCCTCGGGGATTGATCATTCATTCCAATACTTACCGTCAGGGTGACCTTACTTCCGATCTGCTGGCATATGATTCGGCGGTCATGGAATACAATTCGACCCGCAGCGGAGCCAAGACTGACAATGACTGGATAAGCCATATGCTCGGTTATTACAGAGAGGCACTGGGTTACACGATGCTTGAGGCATTACGAAGTCGTGGTTTTGATCCTCGTAAATGACATTGTTGAAATCGGCTGATCATCTCGACAGTGGTTATACAATGAGACAGCCTGTAGGAAATTTCCTACAGGCTGTCTCATATGGGATTCGAGTGTCATTTCACAGGCTCGAAGTCTTCCTTGCCGACCCCACATAGCGGGCATACCCAATCATCGGGAATATCCTCGAATGCGGTTCCGGGGGCGATGCCGTGTTCAGGGTCACCTACGGCGGGGTCATATACCCAGTCACAAACGGTGCATACATACTTGTCCATGATTTGTTAAGTTTTGGTTGATAATATAGTCAGTGGATAAATTACCGTATCGGTTTCCTATAGAAACATACATCGCCATGACTTTGTTCTTGGCAGGTGTTTAATAACGGATTTCCACATGGCTCCCTGCCGCGCATGATGTTTCCGGCAAGCTGATGGTCAAGCACTTCGATTGGGTGTCATAACTCCATGATTCCGGAGAAGCGGTCTTCCCGTCAATTGTCGCTGACTGAGGTGTCTTGGCATTTAGAATGCGTAGAGTCCATTTACGTTTCTCCGGCGCGCCGGGATAGCTCCCTTCACGCGGTGAGATGATATAGCTTTCTTTCGAGCCGGAGACCTTGTGGATCAAAGGGGTAACGGTATGGATAGTTTCATAATCACTGTTGTCGCCGCTGTCTTCGTAAAGAATCCCCGACCAGTCTGCTCCGGCCACTACATTCAGTATCATCTCCTCCGGGCGTTCGGTCACGTTCATGACCGTCGGGGGATTGAACGGGATCATAGCTCCCTCCTTGAAAAAGTAAGGAATCTGTTTGTCTGTGAATTCCATCTGTCTGACGCAAGGACCCTCGATCAACTCATTTGTAGAGACACTCCACCAGTTTCCTTCGGGAAACCAGATCTCTTTGACCGCCGTTTTGCCATCCTTCGCTTTTCCCGTGACGGGGGCGACCAATATGTCATCTCCGAAGAAATATTCCCCTTCATAGGCATATGCCTCTTCCCGGTCGGGATATTCATAGTAAAGGGGGCGGCATATTCCCAGCCCTGTGTCATGGGCCTTGCGGGCCATTGTGTAAAGGTAGGGGAAGATAGAGTATCGCAGCCTGACCGCCTCAAGTATAGTCGGGAAATTGGGGAATTTCCAGATACGGCGTTCTATGCGTGAGTCTTTTGTCGCGTGGGTGCGGAAAATAGGGGTGAAGACACCAAACTGTATCCACCGCAAGACGAGTTCGGGATCGTTTACCGTCTTTTCGTCTGTGAAAGCGTGACCTCCGAGATCGTGACCCCAGAAAGCATAACCTACATTGGAGGCTGTGGCTGTGAAATACGGCTGGAAGGCGAGGGTGGGGAAGTTGATCAGCGCGTCGCCGGAGAAGCCGATCTGATAGCGATGGCTCCCCAGACCGCCCCAACGGTGGAAGATCACCGGGCGACGATCAGGACGGTTCTTTATCATGTCATTGAAGAACACATGGTTACACCAGAAGGTCTCTCCCAGACCGGGTGTGGCGTGGCTGGTAAGATGTTGTTGCCAGTCGAGCCACCAGAAGTCTACCCCCTCCCTTTCATGGTCTCGTATTATATGGTTGAAGAAAGATCTTGTGAAATCAGGGAAATCAAGACTCCAGGCGATAGTGTCGCCTTGGCCATATTTCCCTTTCAGGTCAGATTTCATCTCTGTGTGATACCGTGGAGACTCTTTGCTGCTGATTCCGTCGGCGGGATGGAGGTTCAGGGCGATCTTGAAATTCCGGCCATGTATCTCATCCAGGAGCTTTTCGGGTTCGGGGATCAGATTGGTGTTCCATGACCATCCTGTCCATCCTCCGATCCCTGCGGATCCGCTTGCGGGATCCCCGTTCCAGTGCCAGTCCATGTCGAGGATCATCACGTCGGCGGGAACCTTGTTGTCGGCGAGGTCTGCCATGATTTGCCTGTAGTCGTCGGAAGAGTAAGAGGCATATTTGCTGTACCAGTATCCGAAAACGTAGTCGGGTGGGAGTGGGATTCTTCCGGCTATGCCGGTGAAGTCTTTTAATGCTTTCTTGTAATCATGGCCATATCCGAGGAAATACAGATCCATAGCGTCAGGATCCCGGCGTTCTCCCCACCACGGATATCCTACTTCTTGGTTCTCCTCCAGAATGAAAGAACGGCTTCCGTCGGCTCTCATCGCGCTCCAGGAATCATCGATGACCGCCCATCCCGACCGGGAAATTATGCCATCCTCCATTTCGGCGCGTTTGTTGTCGGCATTGCTGCCGTCAAGTGTGCGGCAAGTGCCTTTGAGGTTCAGCGGGTCGTTCTTCCCGGGATACCATACGACCGGCATTCCGTTGTGGGTCATGGTGACGGTCAGATTGTCGGGTGAGGCGGGATCGGTTCTCGGATCTGTCCCTTTGCGGTATTTCAAGGCAACACGATCTGTGGTGATGTAGAGGAAGTCATTGTCTTCCGATGTCTTGAAATCCGGAATGACACCGAGGTCGCGGTTTTGAATCGCGAAAGTAGCGTGGTCCTCAAATGTGCCTTTATCGCTGTATTCAATCCTGACCATCTCCGGGGTAAGAATAGTGAAACGGGCATTCCCGGAAATGACTACGGCCGCAGGATCCGCCACCGGACCTGCGGCAAGTGACATCAACGCCGCCGACATGGAAAGAGGTGCCACGCTCTTAAGCAGGAATCTCTGTGCTATCTGTGATTTTTTCATGAGGTAAGTTTTCGTGGACATGGTTTATTAAGGTTGTGATGATTTCCTCTGTAAAGTTAGTCAATATAGGGCGGTATTGTCAAGGTAAAGTATCTGAAAAGTAGTTGGGTAAAGAACGTAATGCAATGCATCTAAGCGTATTGCTTAAATGTCGCGCTGGAAATATAGTAGTTGTTTGGGGCTATCTGCCGAGGAGGAAACGCAACGGACGGCTGACTCTTGAGGCCCAGTAACGTTCCTCATGACCGGCCCCCGTGTCGACGAAATTCTCCAGAGAGGGAAGTGCTGAGGAGTCAGAGCGCGTGGATGTGTAACCTGCCGACTTGGCCAATTTGACTATCCTTTCGTTGGCCGGGCCATAAAGGCTGTCTAAGGAAGTTGTTCCGTGGTCGAGATACAGACGATGGCGGCCGTCACGAGGCAGTCGTTCGGCGAGGTAGTCATACATCGCATCGGAAAATGCAGTATTGCCGTCAACCGTGCCGACCCAATGGGTCGACAGGCAGGCCGCCGCTCCGAAAGTCTCCGGGTATTCAGACATGGCATAGACCGACATCAGCCCTCCCATGCTCGATCCCATCAGGAACGTAGAATCGGCATTGGCTGTCAGCCGGAATATCGCATCCATCTTGGGTTTCAATGTCTCTACTATGAAGGCGGCATAGGCATTCCCACGCACCGATGCTGTGTCGAGGAAAGCGGACAGGTTTGGCCCCGACTCTCCTTTGAGGTATGCCAATGCGTTCTCCGGCATCAGGTCTCCTTTTCGGGTCTGCGCCACGCTGTGTACCCCTACAATCACCGTAGGTTCTATCTCCCCTTCGGCGATCAGTTTGCCGGTAACAGAGTCCATTTCCCACGACTGGTGGTTCCAGGTCGTGGATGAGTCGAAGAGGTTTTGCCCGTCGTGCATGTATATGACAGGATAACGGTGGCCGTCTGGCGAGGGATATCCTTCGGGAGTCCAGACATCGACTGTTATCGTTTCGTTCATCTGAGGAGAATAAATGTAGTGGCGGTCAATCTTCCCGGCCGTCACCTCCTGCAATGACGGTTTGTCGTAATTTCTGTTGTCGTCAGTCACGATGGATTTACCGGAGCCATATCCCGCTGTCCCCGACAATAAGATCAGTGCCGCCGGAATCAAGCCGAATTTCATGGAATCTGTTTTGTTCATGGTATTCAAGTATGCTATTTGAGACAAAGATAGCCAAACTTATCGGTATCGACAAGTCTGGCTATAATAATGTAGTGATCTTTAGCGGGATCGGGAGATTATCGCGACATGACCTTGTAGGTCTTGCCGGCGACAGTCACGAGGTAAGCCCCCGCAGTGACGGGAATGCGGGTAATAGCGGTGGCTTGGATCGATGTCACAACACGTCCGTCAATCGCGCATACTGTCACGGTCATTCCGTCAGCGCCATTGACGATGATTTGGCCGTCGCTGGTGACTACCTCCACTCCGTCTGATGAAGTTGTGGCGGATATGCCGCTTGACATCGAGATCTCAACCTCATTGGAGGGGGTTGATTCCCCTTCGCCGTCATAGAGGGCGGTCACCCGGTAGCGGTAGGTCTTGCCGGGATCGACATTGTCATCCACGAAGGTGTTGCCTGTCACGGGATCGGTGTTGAGGCGGAGGCCGTCGCGATAGATGTTGTAACCTGTGAGGGTCAACGGACGGGGATTTCCGTCGGCCGGAATAAACTCGACATCATCGACCATAAGTATGTATTTGTCGTAGGAATCGCCGTGGATAGCCATGTGGCGGGTGCCGGCGGGAAGGTAGAACTCATAACGCGTCCAGGTCGGGGGGACTTCGGTGACGCGGCCGACAGAGACGAAATCTTCCGGTTCGGTCCCGGTATAGGATGCCATTACCTCGAATGTCTCAAGATATTGTGTCTGTCCCTTGTCTGCCTGGAAGCTCGACGCGTAAAGAGATACTGTCTGCGGACCGCCGTAAAGTTCGGGAGATATCGCCCAGTCGTTGCTCTGTACATAGGTTGAGCCGCGCATGGAGTACATCGACCATAGGCATTGGTTGCCTGTATGGGCCTTGAAACGATCGCCGTCGTTGGGGTAGTTCAGCTCCGGATAGGTGTCGTTGATCACGAAGAATGACTGCTGTCCGCTTACGGGAAGTTGCTTTTTGCCGATGCCTCCGATAGTTGCCCGGTCGAGGTCATGGAACGTCCACCCGTCCACGGATGATTTCCAAGCAGTGGCGTTGTCGAAAGATTCCGTTTTCGCCAAAGGTGCCGCGAGAGTCAGGTCTGCCTCGGCCCACCGGAGGCTTATCGATCCGGAGGATGATGAGGCTGTCAGCTCGGTAGCCGCCGGATTTCCGTTTCGCCGCAGTAAGACGGTCTTCTCTTCTGTGACATTGTCGGAAGATACAAGGTCGCCTTCGGCTTCCACCCTGCAGGAATACAGGTTTTCGTCGGGGGATGTCACGCCGAGTTTCTCTGTGAAAGCCACCTCCATGCGAGTGCCGGAGGATAACGACGGGATTGTCTGTTCCTGGACTTCCTCGCCGTTACGGATAAGTATGGCTCTGGAGTTGGAGATTGCCGCGTCACCGTTGTTGTCGACCACGAAACTTACCAAGAACTCCTTGTCAGGGTTCACCGAGGCAGGAGCGACGATATCCGTGGCCGAGAGATTGCAGGGGCTGGAAGTGTTGACCTCCACATTGTCGAGATGTACATATATGGCGGTTATGACGGTAGCCTCGAGACGTAACCTGACTGTCTGTCCTTCATAGCCGGTCAGAGGCACAGTCACTTTGTTCCATTGCTTCTGTGGGCCGGTCTGCCCTATGATGACTGTCTGTAGGGGCATGAAGTCGTCGTCATTGTCTCCAAAGGCCTTGACGGCTATCTCGTTGGCGTTTTCTTTACCGTTGTCGCCGATATAGTTGTATACCCAGAAGGTCAATGCGGGTGCAGATACGCGGCTAAGGTCGATTTTGCCTGTGAACAATGCGATGGTCTCGTCAGGACAGGTGTTCTCCAGTCCTATCATTCCTCCGTCATTGTCCTGCGGGTCGACATCACGGCCGTTGTAACTGAAACCTCCTACGGTCATCCATGTGTCGCCCACACTGTTCTGGGTTGTGCCTATCAGATGGGAGGCCGTCTTGTCGGGCCATGATTCACGCCAAGGGGCGACATCGGGCTGTCCGACAGGCACGAGGATGGATTTGGTCAGCTCTGACATTCCTCCCTCGCTTACTGCGCCGACGCGGAACTGGCACCATGACTGTTCCGCAAGTGGTTCAACCACACGGATTGTCGCGGAGGTTTCCTCAACTCCTGACTTGACTATCTCACCATCGCGGTTATACAGTGTGTATGTCACTTTAGCGTTGTCAAGGGACTTCCCGTCGATGTCAATCGTGGCGGGAGCCCAGGTGATGTCGACAGTACCGAGGGGTTCTGTCTCTTTGACTTTCACCCATTCGACAGGTTCGGGGGCGTTGAAACCGACCCAGACCTTTGCCGAGACGGGGATGCCGTTACCCGCGCTGTTGTGGCACACCACTGTGTAGATATGAGTTCCGACCGATGGGTCAGTGTCATCTACAATGGTCAGTTTTGCGCCCGGTGCGACCCCGTCGGTGATTGTCTTGACGGTCTCATTGTCGCGTAGCAGCTCGGCAGATGTCAGTTCGGTCAATTCGGTTCCTTCGAGCGTCAATGTCGGGGCGGTGAAGCTCACGGTCACTTTCCTTGATCCGTCGCGGTCAGCCTCGGCCTTAAGGTCTGTAGCCTGTCCGGGTGCTCCCTTGACCACTCCTTTGCTGATCTCAAAACTCTTCATGTATAACATTCGTCCTGACTCGACCCCGTGCAGGGCAATGTAATATGTTCCGCTTGCGGCGGGGACGAATGTCGCGTTGAATGTCTGGTAGTCGCTTGATTCAAGCAGGGTCGGCTCGATTATGACTGATTCCGTCAGTCCGGCGGCTGAAAGCGATGTCCCGGCAACGACCTCAAACTTCTCCGTATAGCTTGAGTTGCCTCGTTTAAGGGAAACGGTCACCTCATATTCCGCGCCGGCGGAAAGCTCCATTGGAGGTGTGGCGAGAAAAGTCCCTTCGTCAGGCTGGTTCATCGTGACCAGCCTCATACCCGACGATGTCGAATAGTTGTCGTCGATATATGAGTCATTGTTGATCCAGGTCCATCCGATAGTTGACGGCTGTGTGGCGAAGGATTCGGAGAAAGGAGGCACGATCGGTCCCAAGGAAAATTCCGGCGAGTTGGCGGCGACGCTCTCCAGCCCTCCGGCCACGGTCTGTATTGCATAGTGGTAAGTGGTGCGCTGAGTCGGAGTTTCTATTTCCTGGCTCCAGCCGGAGGCTTCCGCCGTGAAGATCTCTCCGTCAGGATAGCGGGTGATCTTGTAATGCATGTCGCTGCGGTCGATGTTCCCGCCGTTGACACCTGTAGATCCGGCCGCTGTCCAGAAGAGTTTGACAGTCCCGGCCTTGTAGGTCATTCGCGGTGATCCGGGTGCTTTGGGGACATCTGGGCCGACATACTGGGTCGTCTTGGAACGCGGGCCTCGTCCGGTCTCGTTAGAGAAATATAAGGAGAAACAGTAACGGCCCGGAGCGTCAAGCGCAACATCGGCATTGATGTATCCGTCGGCATATAAGGCTGTTCCTGTGGCGACCTCTTTGCCGTTCGCCTCTATATGATAAGTGACGGCTTCCGTCAACAGGTCTCCGCCGATACTTTTCTGTGGGGCGCGGAACCTGACGGTTCCTGTCAGGGATGTCCCTGAGAAATTCACTGTCGGATTTCCCGAAGCGGCGGGGGCGGCGTTGTCGTAGTTCTCCGGGAAATACATACCTCCCAGCTGCTCGGCGTTCTCGAGGTCATAAACCTTGGTGGCTTCGGCAGTCGACAGGTTGACGGCATAAAGCGCGCTCTCCGCGTCGGTCTTTATGCTGAAATAGAATATTCCGGTGGAGCGGTCGATTGCTCCTCCTGTGATCATCTCCGTGGTCTTCCCCGTGTTGCCTATCAGTGTCAGCTGGCCTGTCGCGAGGTCGACAGTGTGGAGGTTTCCTTTCCAGTCTATGGCGTAGAGCGTCCCCTCAGCGTCGAAGTCCATTGCGGCGAAAGCTGTCTCAAGGTCAGCTATCTTGTCGCAGCTGAACTGGCTTAATTTGCATTTGCCGAAAACATATCCGTTGCCGCTTTCGTTGAAAAAGCATCCGTATGCCTCGTCGCGGGGAGCGAAGTAGGCGATGTCGGTCGCGACATTGGTTATCTTGCAATTTGTGAACAGGTCTTCCACACCCCAGCTGCGGAGGGAGTAACTTGAGCACTCCACCACGGGGAGGCCGCCGATCATCTCGTATCTGACACCATAATAATAGTTGTCGTCGGCGATTCCGCCACCGCTGGCATAGACGTTACGCTTGATTTGTTCAGGAGAGTATTCCTGGAGACTGAACCGGTAGATGCCGGCTGACTGGGGCGGGTCAGAGACACACGCGTTGAAGAAGCGCTCCCCGTCGGCGCCATGAAGTTGGATGGCCGATGCCGTGACCGCCATAGCGGCCATAAGGGAAGCTTTCAAAATGGATCGCTTCATTTTGACAGATTGCCGGATTCAAAAGATCCAGAGAACTTTGCCATAGGATGGATGGTAAAATACTCTTTCAGGCTTCCGGGTGAATCCTTTTGCCGGAGCCGGGTGGTAGATAAAAGCTGTTTCGGATGTGTCTTGCCAGACGCGTCCGTTGTAAAATTATGAATTTGCCTGATAAAACAAAGTTAAACAATTGTTAATTATTGTTATTGAAAAGCATGACAAAACCCCTTCTGCCTCCGGATGTATAACCGGAGGCAGGGGGCGGTGCGGTAAAAAATGCTTTTATCTACCTGGATCTTTTACTGCAATTATGTCATTTATAAGCCTCGCTCCTTTTGGAAGTGTTAACGCGAGGTGTCGGTCGCGCCGATTGTGCAAAGATAGCAGCCAAGTCATCGTTGACTGTTATTATACCGGGGGACAACCGGGGGACAACGGCATGGAAATTGCCTGTTCGTGAAATTTTCTTAACTTTGCCCCATGAGATCGCCATTGTTGATGTCACTGGTTTTGATACTTGTCTTGTCGATTTCAGGCTGTTCAGACAAGGATAAAAAAGAGATGGCTGTAGCCCGCTGGACCCATCTCTCCCCTGAGACTGACCGTCTGGTGGCCTCTTTGGAAAAGGCATATATAGACCCCACCCCGTATTCCCGGCGAGACAGTCTGACACAGGCCTTTGGTCAGGTTTCCGCTGTCCCCGCGATCGCCCAGCGACTTTATTGGGAAGCGCGACTTGCCCGCGCGTCAGAGAATCATGCCAAGGCCGACTCATTGGTGAGGAAGGGGCTGGCAGCGATCGACTCGGCAGCCTTTCCATATGAGTGGGCGCGGCTTCTTTCCCTTAAGGCCTCCTTGTCGACAGTCACTCCACAGACTGCCTATGAAATGTCAGTCAATAATCTCCGCTATTTCGAGGAGATAGGGGACTCTCTGATGACAGGATCTACATTGATGCGTCTCGGAGCCATAATGTGGTCGATCAATGATACAGTTCCTGCCGCCCGTTACTACAGGCTGGCTGATTCTGTGTTTTCTGCCGGAGGCCCGGAGATCTACAGGTTGAGAAATCTGGTAAACATCGCCAACACCCTTGACAAGCCCTCCACGATCAGGCAGCGCGACAGCATAATGTCGTCGCTCATGGAAAATCCCGTTGTTCGTTCCGACTCATCGTTTTTCAACGATGTCTTGCGCAATGCATTCTTCAACACCGGCGATTTTGATTACATGCGCCGGGCATACGCCGTCGTGAAAGGTACTCCCAACAGGGCTGCCACACGTGCCAGATACGAAGGAGAGATGGCTGATTATTTCATTGGATATGACTTCCCCCAGGACTCGGTCAAGAAATATGCCAGGCTGGCTTTTGGGGATATCGACAAGGTAAGCGATCCCGTAGCCCGCGCCACTATATTCAATGCGATGGCATATACGGCGTATGTCGACGGGGATTATGACTCCTCATTGGCATATTACAGACAATTCCTTGACGAAAGACTGTCTGTTGAGAAAGAACTCTTCTCGCTGGAGACGACTAAAGCCGACTATCGGGCTGGCTTCGAGCAGGCTCGCCGCGAGCAGGCCCGAAGCCATGCCCGTGAGAGGGAAGTGCTGGTGACAGCTCTGATATTGGCTTGCTCACTGGCGGTGGCCGTATGGGTGGTGTTCTATTTCCGTATGGCCAGTGCCAGGATGAGACACCAGCGGGTGGAGATACAGCTCCAACAGAATCGCAATTATTTCAGTGCCTGCGCGCTGGCCATTGACGAGAAAGACCGTATCATCGACTCCCTTGTCAAGAGTGTCGACAAGATGCAGTCAGAAGGGAGGATCGCCCATAAAGAGGCAAGGGAATTGACCGACAATGTGCGCCGGAGCCTTAACAACAACCTCGAACGGGAGACTTTCACTGAATTGCATAAGAAGCTCCATCCCGAGTTCATGAAGCATCTTAAGGAAGATTACCCGATGCTTACTGAAAGTCAGCTCCGGCACGCCGCATACATAGCGATGGGGCTGTCCTCCAAGCAGATATCCCAGGTGCTGAACATAGAGTATGAATCTGTGAAAAAAAGCCGTACGCGCCTGCGTGCCCGTATGGGGCTTCCATCTGACATCTCTCTCGAAGATACCCTCCGCAAATATGCCTCCTCTTAACCCCATCCGCGAAAATTGTTTTTAACCTTTATTAACTCGCGGTGTGCAAAATATTAAACTGTGTCATTCTTGTCGGTGCTATAAAATCTTTTCGTAACTTGCGGGCGTTTCCAACTATGAATTTATCCTGTCATGGCGGCATCTCTCTGTTTGCCTCCCGGCAGGACTGGAGAAATATTCTCCGTCAAGGTACATTATGAATAGAATTAGGTAGATTATGATTGAGCGTTTCACAAACAGGACTGACTTTGACAGTTACCGCGATTTCGCGGAGAATTTCAGATTGCATATCCCTGACAACTTCAATTTCGCTTATGACGTGGTGGATGCCTGGGCCGTGGAGGAGCCTGACCGTGAGGCGTTGCTATGGACGAATCCCGAGGGAGAGGAGCGTCGTTTCACTTTCGGCGACATGAAATCCCTGTCAGACAAGACAGCCTCTTTCTTCAGCAGTCTGGGGATTGGAAAAGGCACACGCGTGATGTTGATGCTCAAACGTCACTGGCAGTTCTGGCCCTCTATGATGGCTCTACACAAGCTGGGCGCGGTCGCTATCCCCGCGACCCACCTGCTGACTGCTGAAGATATCGAGTACAGATGCCGCATGGCCGACATCAGGGTTATCGTCGCGGCCGGAGATGAGGATATGGTCGAGCATATCAATGAAGCCAGACCCCATTGCAAGAGTCTTGAATGGCTCGTCTCGACCGGACCGTGTGTGCCTTCCGGATGGCTTGATTTCAACAAAGGGATCGACAACGCCCCGCCGTTCGTCAGGCCGGATAATGTCAACACAAATTCCGATGTGATGCTGCTGTATTTCACCTCCGGCACCTCCGGGGAGCCTAAGATGGTGGCCCACGATTTCACATACCCGTTAGGTCACATCGTGACGGCCCGTTTCTGGCATGACCTGCGGCCGGGCGACATCCACCTGACTCTCGCTGACACCGGCTGGGGAAAGGCTGTCTGGGGGAAGCTTTATGGCCAATGGATCTGCGGAGCCGATGTCTTCGTGTATGATTTCGACAAATTCGTGCCGCGCGACCTGTTGGAGATCATGGAGAAATACCGCATCAACTCTTTCTGCGCCCCACCGACGGTATTCCGGTTTCTTATCAGGGAGGATGTCAGATCATTTGACCTTTCGGCTCTCGACCGTTGCACCATAGCGGGGGAGGCTTTGAATCCCTCCGTGTTTGACAAATGGAAGGAATTGACAGGGATCTCACTGCGGGAAGGTTTTGGCCAGACCGAGACGACATTGACCGTCGGGACTTTCCCTTGGGTCGAACCGCGACCGGGATCGATGGGGTTGCCAAATCCGCTGTATGGAATTGACATTGTGGATGAGGATGGAAACAGTGTTGACGACAATGTCAACGGTGAGATTGTCATCAGGGCAGATCGTGGCGGCGACAAACCTGCCGGACTGTTCAGGGAATACCTCGACGACGAGGAACTGACCGCCGGGGCCTGGCATGACGGGCTTTATCACACGGGTGACATCGCCTGGCGCGACAGTGACGGCTATTATTGGTTTGTCAGCCGCAAGGATGATGTGATAAAGTCGTCGGGCTACCGTATCGGCCCGTTTGAGGTGGAAAGCGCGTGTCTGACCCATCCGGCGGTAGTTGAATGCGCCATAACAGCGGTTCCTGATGATGTCCGGGGGCAGATTGTCAAGGCTACGATCGTTCTGGCTGCCGATTATGTACAGAAGGCAGGGGCTGATCTGGTGAAAGATATCCAGAATCATGTCAAACGTATCACTGCTCCCTATAAATATCCCCGCGTGATAGAATTTGTGAAGGAGTTACCGAAAACCATTTCAGGGAAGATCCGTCGGGTGGCAATCAGGGCTACTGATGCCGCCGGAGCGGCAGCCAATTCCGTGATGCCCCGCAAGCCGGGCCACAATGGAATGGTGCATGCCTGAGCATCTTGCCGCAGGCGCAAAAAAAAATTACTCGTCGTCGCGACGAATAATCTTCTTACCTTAAATCTAATACCATGAAAAACTGATGCAAAGGTATTGCTTTTATGTTTTGCAGCATAATTTTGCGGCAAGAAATCGCGCTGTGTTAACATTATTTTGCAGTATGGACGGTTTTTGAGGGGTCTCATAAATGGTTGTTAACATTTGTGAGACTCCTCGATAGTGGTGTGGTTGTGTTCCTCGATAATTTCACTAAAAAATCTTTAAGAAAAAGTTTGGGATACTTCTTTTGATGGAAGTCGGCTATTGCAGGGATTTTTGTAACTTTGCACAAAATTTGATGACTTTCACCGTATGGCGAACGAACGTTTTGAAATGGTGGCGAAGACCTTCCAAGGGTTGGAAGATGTGTTGGCCGAGGAATTGCGCGCATTGGGCGCGGAGAATGTCGAACCCGGCAAGAGGATGGTGTCGTTTGAGGGAGACCTCGAGACGCTTTATCGTGCCAACCTGAGTTGCCGTACGGCCATCAGGATACTCAAGCCGATATACAAGTTCATTGCCCGCAACACAGATGAGCTTTACGAGTATGCCAAAGAGTTTGACTGGGGGAAACTGCTGTCTCCGTCGAGTACGTTCTCGATTGACACGGTGGCCTACAGCGACGAGTTCACCCATTCGCGCTTTGTGACCTACCGAGTGAAAGATGCGATTGTCGATTGGTTCAAAGACCGTTATGGCGATGATGTGCGCCCCGGAGTACGCCTGCAGGACGCGGATGTGATGATCAACGTCCATATCGCCGGAGACCGTGTGACCCTTTCCCTCGACTCCTCGGGTGAGTCCCTTCATAAGCGTGGCTACCGTGTCGCCCAGACCGAAGCCCCGATCAATGAGGTGCTGGCTGCCGGTATCATCCTGAAAAGCGGCTGGCGAGGGGAATGCCCGCTGGTAGATCCGATGTGTGGTTCCGGGACATTCCTCATAGAGGCAGCCCTTATCGCTGCCAACATCAACCCCGGTGTCTACCGCAAACATTTCTCATTTGAGAACTGGCACGACTTCGATGCCGAGCTGTTTGACCGGCTTTACAATGACGATTCAAACGAGAAAGATTTCGACTTCAAGATCTATGGCTCCGATATCTCACCCAAAGCGATCGAGATAGCGATGAAGAATATCAAGAGCGCCGGGGTAGGACGGATGATCGAACTTGAGACCAAGCCGCTTTCGGCCTGGACCGACGCTCCTGAAAACGGAGTGCTTATAACGAATCCTCCCTATGGCGAGAGGATATCCTCTGACGATATGGAGGGGCTTTACGAGCTTATAGGCAACAAGCTCAAGAATGTCTTCAAAGGCTACCATGCCTGGATTATCGGTTATCATGACGAATATTTCCACCGTATCGGTCTGGCTCCGTCGCTCAAGATGCCCATACTCAACGGCGCGCTGGAGTGCGAGTTGCGCGAGTATATCATATTCGAGGGGGATTACAAGCATTTCCGTAGCCAGGGAGGCCGTCTTCGTGAGATTGATGAGGAGGAGACGCGGTTTGAACCGTTCAGAGACCGTAAGAAACGAGACTTCCGTAAAGACCGTGATGCGCGCCGGGAATTCCTTCATGATGATGATCGCCGCAAGCCTATGCGGGACCGCCGTAAACCGGGTGAGGAGCGGCCGTTCAGGGAGAAAAGGGCTGAGCGGCGCGAGAACCGTGCCAAGGAGCCGCGCAACAAGCTTGAAGAGCGTTATCGCCCCGGAGGCAAACGCTTCGGAGACAAGGATACGCATGGATTCGACCGTGAGAAACGGGGTTTTGACAAGGAGAAGCACGGCTTTGACCGTGACTCACGCTTTGATCGTGAAAAGCGTGGCTTCGAGAAAGACAGACGCGGTTTTGACCGCGACAAGCGGGGCTTTGACAAGGAAAAACGAAGCTTCGATAGAGATTCACGTTTTGACCGTGACAGGCGTGATTCAGGCAAAGAGAGGCGTGGTTTCAGCGAGAAACCGGCTCCGTCGGAAAATCCGCTGGCTGTCCGCCGTAATCCCGAGGCTCTGAAGTCTATCACCGGCAAACAGCCCAGTCTGCCGGCCATGCGCCAGAGGAAAGGGAAGGAGGAGTGATGACCGGCATCTGTCGATCCTCTTCAAATGTTTCGGAGTCCATCCCTTTTCAATTGCTTAAAACTGTATTCAACCAATAATATATAATTCCCTCCATTATGAATATTCTTCTGCTTGGTTCAGGAGGCCGCGAATCGGCCCTGGCATGGAAAATCAGTCAAAGTCCGGAATGTTCGAGCCTCATAATAGCTCCCGGAAACGGCGGTACTGCCAGATATGGTCGTAATCTCCCTCTGAAGCCTACAGACCTTGATGCTGTCGCGGATGCCGTCAAGTCCAACTCGATCGACATGGTTGTGGTTGGCAATGAAGATCCGCTGGTCGCCGGCATAACCGATTTCCTTGCGAAGGAGGCTCCCGAGGTACTTGTCGTAGGGCCGACCCAAGCGGGTGCCCGTCTGGAGGGAAGCAAGGATTTCGCCAAACAGTTCATGGAGGCGGAAGGGATTCCGACCGCCCGTTACCGCAGCTTCACAGCCGATTCCCTTGAAGAAGGGAAGCGGTTCCTGGCAACTCTGACTCCGCCATATGTCCTTAAGGCTGACGGCCTTGCAGCCGGCAAAGGAGTCCTTATACTTGACAATCTGGCGCAGGCGCAGAAAGAGCTCGGAGAGATGCTCGGCGGAATGTTCGGCGCGTCCTCGGCGACAGTCGTTGTCGAGGAGTTCCTGAGCGGTATAGAGTGCTCGGTTTTCGTCCTGACAGACGGCAACGGCGGCTATCGCGTACTGCCTGTGGCCAAAGACTACAAGCGCATTCTGGAAGGGGATAAAGGCCCCAATACAGGGGGCATGGGGGCAGTATCGCCTGTGGCTTTCGCCGATGAGACTTTCATGCGCAAGGTAGAGGACCGTATCATAAAGCCCACAATCGAGGGCTTGCGCAAACGCGCTATTGATTACAAGGGCTTCATCTTCCTCGGACTTATCAACGTCGCCGGAGAGCCTATGGTTATCGAGTACAATGTCCGTATGGGTGATCCTGAGACAGAGGCCGTCATGCTTCGTGTGGCCTCCGATCTTGTCCCGCTGCTTAAGGCAGCTGCCGAAGGGGATCTCGGGGAAATGCCGTTGGAGCATGATCCCAGGGCTGCCGCCACCGTAATGCTTGTCTCCGGAGGATACCCCGGTTCATATCCCAAAGGGAAGGTGATAGGCGGTCTTGACGCGGCTGACGGCAATCCTGACACGATATTGTTTCATGCGGGGACGGCTGTCGACAATAACGGCGACACCGTGACCTCCGGCGGTCGTGTGATAGCGGTCAGCAGTTATGGCAAAGACCTTGCGGAAGCGCTTTCGCGCAGCTATGCGACAGCAGCTAAGGTCAGCTTCGATGGGAAGACTTTCCGCAGTGACATCGGCAACGAGTTTGTCTGATCCCAAGGAATAACGCCTCCAGCTATGTTGTCCGAACGTGACCTGACTGCCTTCCTTCATACCAGAGCCTGCGCGATGGTAATGTTGGCTGTGGCGTGTGTGTTGGGGTGGATAGCGTATGTCAAGGGGGATGTCGTCCCCCTTGGAGGGCCGTTGGGTATCGGACTTACCCCGGCGAGGGAATGGACAGGAACTCCGTTCTCTTCTTTTGTGACATCGATCGCCTGTACGGTCTCTATGGGGATCCTGATAATATATGTCAACCGGGCGTTCAATGTGTTCCGCAGCCTCACCTCTCTGGTGGCCGGATTGTTTTTCATAATGCAGACCGCGCTGCCATCTGTTATGGATCGCTTCTATGGCGGCGACCTGATGGGGGTGCTTATGCTGATATGCGTGGTTCTTCTGTTTGGCTCATGGTCGGATTCGGGTAGCCAGCGGCGTGTGTTCCTGATATTTTTCCTGATGTCGCTTGCCGGCTTCACAGACTTGTCTTATCTGCTATATCTCCCTGTTCTTCTTTTGGGATGTGTGCAGATGAGGATTTTTGATCTGAGGACATTCCTTGCAGCCGGCATGGGGGTCGTGACTCCGCCATGGATTCTTTTCGGCCTGGGTCTGGTCGATCCGGCCACGCTCCACTGGCCGAGAATGGTCGTGGCGTGGTCGATGTTCAGTGATCCGGAAGTCATCACCGCCCTGGTGGTCACAGGCTTCACCTTGTTTGTCGGGATCGGTTTCACGATCGCAAACCTTCTCAAGATCCTAAGCTACAATTCGCGCATACGGGCCTTCAACGGCTTTCTGACATTGCTGTTGTGCTCGACAGGTTTCTTTGCCATAATCAATTTCAATAATTTCGCGTTTTATATTCCATTGCTCAACTGCCTGACGGCATATCAGATAGCCCATTTCTTCACATATCGCCGAAACCGCCGGAGCTATATCCCTATTCTCCTGCTTGTCGGGGGATATGTGGGATTCTATCTGTGGGGGCTGTTGGGATAGTCGTTTCCGCGCCATGAAAAAAGTGATAATAGACAGATTCATCCCTTACGAGGGAGAGCCGTTCGCAGGGATTGCCGAGATAACCAGGCTCGATCCCGAAGAGATAACCCGCGAGGCGGTCCGGGAGGCTGATGCTTTGATTGTCAGGACGCGGACGAAATGCGGCCCGGAACTGCTTGCCGGCTCGAAGGTGTCGATTGTCGCAACCGCCACTATCGGCACCGACCATCTTGATTTTCGATGGCTCGCATCAAAAGGGATAAAGACTGTGTCCGCTCCGGGGTGCAATGCTCCTGCAGTAGCCCAGTATGTCCTCGCCTCGATATTCCATCTTGGCCTCGGCCACCCCGGACTGCGCCTCGGTGTGGTCGGACTGGGGCATGTCGGATCCATTGTGGCTTCCTGGGCGCGGAATTTCGGCATGGATGTCCTTGCCTGCGATCCGCCGAGGAAAGAGAGCGATGGCGGGTGGAATCCCGGAAAGCCCCATGAAAAAGGTGAAGAGGAGTTTGTCTCTCTGGAGGAGGTCGGGCGACGGGCCGATGTGGTCACTTTCCATACCCCCTTCACCCGTGATGGCAGATATCCGTCGTTTCACTCGCTCGATCATGATTTCCTCTCCATATCGCCGAAAGCATTGGTGCTCAATACAGCCAGAGGTCCGATCGCTGATACCCGGGCCTTGATTGAGGCTAAAAAAAGCGGTCGCATAGACAAATTGGCGATTGACTGCTGGGAGGGGGAGCCGTCGATTTCCATAGATTTGCTTCATCTTGCTGAGATTTCCACACCTCATATCGCCGGTTACTCCATCGAGGGGAAGAAGAGAGCGACAGCTGTCACATTCAACGCCGTCCTGAGCCATTTTGGTTCTGACCGCCGGATAGATCCGGCTGTGGCGATGCTGCCGCCCGATTCAGTAGACGCGGCGACCCTTATGGCCAGCTATGATCCGTTGACCGACAGTCTGCCCTTGAAATCTTCTCCCGAAGATTTCGAGCGGCTACGCAATACATATCCTCTGCGCCATGAGGTGGGAGGAAATTGTTAATTGATCATAAGATCCCGCAACATCATCCTAATATACAAAAATCCATCGCCATGACAGACTCAAGCAACAATGGAAAACAGAAATATGTGATCACGGTAGGACGCCAGTTTGGCAGCGGAGGCAGGGAACTCGCCCGTCATATCGCCGACAGATTCGGAATCGGTTACTATGACAAGGAATTACTTCTGGAGGCGACTCGTCATGCGGGGGTAGATGAGGGCTTCTTTGCGAGATCTGACGAGAAATTCCCCACTTTCACCGGTGGAGGCATTTCATTCAACATGGGGATCAGTTCGATGCCGTGGTACACTCCCTCGTCAATTTCCGACGAGGCGATTTACCGCGACATGTCTGATGTCATAAGGGCGATAGCCGACCGAGGTCCATGTGTGATTGTTGGCCGTTCGGCCGACTATGTGCTGCGCGACCACGGTGTGGAGACCATAAACCTTTTTGTGCACGCGTCGATGGATGACTGTGTGAAACGCATACTCAGACGCGGTGACAAACTGAAGGAACAGGACGCGAGATCATTGGCAGAGAAAACCAATAAGCTCCGCGCCAATTATTATAATTTCTATACCGACAAACGATGGGGCATGGCCTCATCCTATGACCTCTCCTTGAATTCCTCCACATTGACCATGGAGGGGATGGTGGATGTGGTGGCCAAATACATGGAGTGCCGTCTGGGCTTCAACCCTGTCGGGGAAAAATAACAGGGTGTTTAACAGCCGGACTTATTAAACACCCTGTTGTAAGTGATATTCCCAAGAGGGTTGCGCCGCAGAGGATCTGTTTCGCAGGGATTATTTGTCTGTCGTGGGTTTTGACGCAAGGCCCGCGGCTGTCTTGGCTGCCGTTGCAGCGAGCTTCTTTGCCGCATGGTTGGTCTTGATGGCGTAGTAGCTGATGAACAGTCCGATAATCCCGAAAAGGGCAAAACCGCATCCTGTGGCGAGCATCATCCATTTCTCGTTGGCTTCCCCTTTGAAGATGTTGAGTGTGCACATGACGACTCCGAGGGCGACAATCACGACCGGGGCGATAGTGAGCCATGCCGGGTAAAGGATTCCCCGGTTCTTGCGCATCATCACATCAAACTGCCAGGCGGCGGCGACGATCAGAAGCCCTCCGAAGAGGTAGACAAGCAGGTGCCTGAAATATTCCGGGGCGACAAGAATCACGACACCCAGGGCCACGGCAGCCAGTCCGCAGACAGCTGTCATGAAAGTCATCACAGATCCTCGGGTTTTGTTCTTACGATGGACGAGCAATGACAGCAGCAATGCCGCGCCCGGGATAATGAAAGCCATTCCACCTACAAGCAGCACTGTCGAGCCGACAACGTGACGGTCACATAGCCATATGAATATCAATCCAAGGGCGGCCATTATGATTGACAGGATTATGTTGCCGACTTGCGAGGGTGCTGCCTCGATCCGGAGTTCCGCCTCGACAAGCTTCTCCTCGGCTTTCCCGGCGGTCTTTCTCTCATTTTCCTCCAACTTGTCGGTCGAAGAGTGCATGGGTGTGTCGGGACTCGTCGTCGGCTGCGTTGTAGTTGCAGGGGTTACGGGTATTTCTTTGTTTTCGGTATCCATGTCAGAAATAAATAATCGTTAGCGTGCTGGAGTCAGGGGGGCGTGGCGCTCCCTTTTATCTATAAACGCAAAAATAGCAAAAAAAGCTGACATTGGAATGAAAAAACATTTTATGGCATGTGGAAAAGCCATGTCACGAGGAATGGTATCACAGTCAATGGGCCACGTCACGCCGGTTGCGTGTCAAGCTGGGATTCCCGGGCGAGGACACGGGTGGTGGCAGGGATCTTGTAGCCGATCCAGGCTACAAGTACAGACATTACCGGTGAGAGTATGTTGAAAATGCAGAAAGGGAAATAGGCGAGCGTGGAAACCTCGAGAACGGCAGATTGTGTGAGTCCGCAGGAATTCCATGGGATCAGCACGGATGTGACCGACACGGAGTCTTCCATGGCGCGGCTTAGAAGTCTTGACTCAAGGCCGAGGCGATGGTAAAGACCTCGATACATGTTGCCGGTTATGATCAGCGAGAGGTATTGGTCTGCGGTCAGGCAGTTCATCGCCAGACCGCTCCCTACAGTCGCGCTGACAATGGATGTCCGTTTGCGCAAGGAGGCGGTGAACGCTGTCGTGATACGAGAGAGCATCCCGGTGCCGATCATTGTTCCCCCGAATACCATCGCGCATAAGACGAGAAATATTGTCGGGATCATACCGATTATTCCTCCTGTGGCAGTCAGATCGTCAATCGAGGGATCGCCGGTGGTGAAGCTGACACCGCTCCAGAAGGATTTCAGGATCTCGGTGATCCCCATTCCGATCTGAGGCTGGAATATCATGATGCCTGCTCCACCAAGCAATCCTCCTATGAACAGAACCAGCAGGGTGTTGACACGCAGCAAGATAAGTGCCACGGTGATAGCGGGGATCGCCAGAACCCAGGGTGTGATATTGAATGTGGAGCGTACGGCAGCGTTGATGTCATCAGGATTTGTCGCGCCGGCCGAATGGTCCATGAAAAGGCCGACCAAAAGATATGCTGTCAATGCTATCACGATCGAAGGGACTGTCGTCACCATCATGTAGCGTATGTGGCGGAAAAGGTCGACTCCTGCTGCGGAGGATGCCACGACCGTGGTGTCGCTCAAAGGTGATATCTTGTCGCCGAAATACGCTCCGGAGATTATTGCTCCGGCAATCCACGGAGCCGAATAGCCCATGACTTCGCCGATACCCATGAAGGCCACCCCGATTGTAGCTATAGTGGTCCATGAGCTTCCGGTGAGCACGGATATGGCTGCGCTCGCAAGGCAGGCCAGCATCAGGAACAGTGGCGGTGACAGGATGTCGAGTCCGTAACAGATAAGTGTCGGTACTACTCCGGATGCCATCCATGTCGTCGACACCATTGCGATGCAGACAAGTATAGGGATCGCCGGCAGTATCTGCCCGGCACTGCGCAGCATTCCGGCACGCAATCCCCGACGGGTGGCTGTGCGGCCGATCATTGTCAAAAACATGGCCAAGGCCGAGCATCCAAGCAGGATCCAAGGTCCGATCTGGGCAACAGCGTCGGCTCCACGCAGTATTATCACTACCGGCAATGCCACAAGAAGAACAGAAAATGGTATGGCAGATAAGCCCAGAGAGGGTAGGTTGGGTCTGCCGAAAACAGTGCTTTTCAACTTGAAACTAATTTTGTTGGGAGTTGGAAACCATGAAGCCTTTCAGAGATAAACCAGGCTTCGTGAACTGATGGCCGCAAAGATACGCAAAACCTGCCCGTCTTGCAACGGGCAGGTCAGATTTTATAACAAACCGTCAAGGTTTATAAGATTTTTTAGCGGAAAAGCGCCATTACCGTATGCATTGTCATGGCTGTCTGGTCCGGATGGAAATAAATTTGACAGTTACTTGTTATCGCTGACGGATCAGGAAAATCTCGGTCGGGAAATGGTCTGAATAACCGTTGAGGAACACTCCTGCGGAATAAGTACGTAACGGATAATTCTGACGCGTG
Organism: Prevotellaceae bacterium; assembly: GCA_021772015.1. GTDB lineage: Bacteria > Bacteroidota > Bacteroidia > Bacteroidales > Muribaculaceae > UBA7173. Next base: position 48,474 of record JAETNS010000013.1, read on the forward strand.
CCTTCCGTATCGCGCAGGAAGTCGAAATTGTTGACCTGTGCTTTCCAGTAATGGAGATTGCGCTTTCCGGAGTTATCCTCCAGCAATGTGCCGCTGACAATAATCTGATCAAAGAGATTCCATTGGCTGCGGTAGGCGAGAGTGCCGATACCCTTGTCAAGTATCGACCAGAATGGGTTGTAGAAACCGTGAGGCTCGACCCCGTTTGGCTTTTTGGATGCGCCGAGCACCTTCGCGCAGGATTTGTCTTGGGGATCATCGTTGAGGTCGCCCATTATGATGACTCCTTGGTTGGGGCGGATGCGCCACAATGAATCGGCGATGTGCTTTGAAGTGGCTGCCGCCGCCTCTCGCAATGGGCTGCTCTGCTCCTGTCCCCCCAGACGCGACGGCCAGTGGTTGACGATCACGCTGACTGTGTCCTGTCCCATCACGCCGGTGACACACATCTGGTCGCGGGTGCGGAATTCCGGCATACCGTCAATGACCAGGGGGGTGTTGGTCACGTCGACAAGGCGGAAATATCGGGGATTGTACAGGGCTCCGACATCAACGCCACGTCGGTCAGGCGAGTCGTGATGTACGATCTGGAGGTTCCACGGTTTTTTACCCTCGGCCTGCAGACGGCGATCGACCGCCTTGACAAGGTCTTCAAGCACGGAGCGGTTCTCAATCTCGCTGACTCCGATGAAAGCGGGACCGTTGGGTGTGGTCTGGGTCTTGAAATTGCAGATAGCGCGGGCAAGGTTGTCGATTTTCGACCAGTATCTTTTGCCGGTCCACTGTCGTGCGCCTTGCGGCGTGAACTCCGCGTCGCGGCCCAAGGGGTTGTTGGGAATTGTGTCAAACAGGTTCTCAAGGTTGTAGAAAGCAACGCCGAAAACCTGATACTGGGCATTGTTGGAGTTGCGGGAAGCTTTGTCCTGTTTCTGCGCGCCCGCCGCGAAGGCCAGCAGCGCCAGCAGAGGAAGAAGTATTAATCGTTTCATCAGGTAAGTACAGGTAAGTATAAATAACTGTCTTGGCAAAGGTATGAATAAATCCCCGAATTCCAAAATGGATTGAAGTGAAGGATTGTTCAATAATCAGACTGCATGTCGAACACGAGCATCATCACTATGGGTCGGTCGAGGGTGTCGATCTGCAGGACATGGTAATTGATCCCGGCGATCTCTATGACAGAGTCAGGGGTGGTATCACCGACAGGAATCTCCATTGGCAGTGGTATCCATGTGAGGGCGAGGCCGGGACGGAGGGCGGCTTTGTAGGCGGCTTCCTTTATACACCATGCCCAGAGCGAGGAGGGGTATTCTCCCCATTCCTCGAGCTGAGAGTGGGAAAGGAACTTGTCGGCCACCTTTTGAAGGGTGTGCATCCGGCCTCCGTTCTCGCAGTCGATGCCGAGTCTTGTCCCGGCCGGGGCGATGGCGATGGCCACCATCTTCCTGCAATGGGTGACGGATATGGCAGGTAGAGGAGGGCGGTGTATGCCGTGATGGCCATCTGTCTGGCGCGTCAGGAAAGGCGCGCCGGACTCGTGGTGGCCTAATGTTACGGTATGATCATTGGGGAAAGCCTCTCGCAGCAGCCGTTTGACGGCGGCGCGTTCGGCCAGCAATCGTCCCGGCCCACGTTCGGGGGTTGTCTCCGGCAGGTCCCGGGCAAAGACTTTTATGCCGTATTTGTCGAATAATATCACTGTGAAGACTGGTAATTAGGTTTGTTGAAACAGTTGTGGCTGCCCGTATGGCAGGACCGGGGTTGGCTATGAGGGAATGGAAATGGTGTCAGGCGGTCTGCTCTTCCGGCATCACCTTTACCCTGACGGAGGTTATGCGGTGATGCTCGATGTCGAGAATCAGGAAGCGGCAGCGTCCGTAGACAAGCGGCTCTTTTTCTTTGGGAAAGTCCCCCTTGATAGCGAGCAACATTCCGGCCACAGTCTCGCAGTCTTCGGCGACAGCCTTGTAGTCGTCAGCTTCCAGACCTGTGATACGGAAGAAGTCATTCAGAAGTGTTTTCCCCTCGAAAATATAAGTGTCGTCGGGCAGGCGGCGATATGTTATCTCCTCTTCGTCGTACTCGTCGTTTATGTCGCCTACTATCTCCTCCAGCACATCCTCGAGGGTCACTACGCCACGGGTTCCGCCGAACTCGTCCACGACTATCGCGATATGTATCTTCAGTTTGCGGAAATCCTCGAGCAGGTCATCGATCATGCGGGATTCCGGGACAAAATATGGCTCCCTGACCAGCGATTGCCATCGGAAGCCGTCAGCCTCGGTTTCTCGGAGGGGGGCTTCTTCGGGATTCGCGCTGTTGTCGCGGTTGTCGGGAATATAGGGCAGAAGATCACGGGCATAGAGCACTCCGACGATGTCGTCCTGAGATTCCCCGAAGACAGGCATCCTGGAGTATCCTTTGTTGATGATCACATCCATGACCTCCCGGAATGTCATGTCGGAGTTCAGGCCGGTTATGTCCACACGTGGAGTCATGATGGCTGCGGCGTTAGTGTCGCCGAAGCGGAGGATCCCTTCAAGCATCTCCTTGTCGGGGCGGTTCTCGACATCAGCGATCTCCAGTGCTTGCCCGAGTTCGTCTGCTGTGATGTTGCGGCTTTGTCTGGTGACAACCTTGTTGACAAGTTTTGTCGAGCGGACCATGACCGACGACAGCGGCCAGAAAAGTCTCATCAGCAAATTGACGCCTCCGGTGGCGAAACCGGCCCATTTCATGGGTGAGGTGTTGGCCGCCAGTTTCGGCAATATCTCGCCGAAGAGCAGGATCAGGAAGGTCAGGCATACGGTCTGCAACAGGAAGTTGGCTACAGGGCTGAGCTGCTCGAACAGCGGTGTGAGGGCAAACGAGGTCAGCACCACTATGGTCACGTTCACGAGATTGTTGGCTATCAGTATGGTGGCGAGCAGTCTTTCAGGCATGTCGAGCAGCCGGCGGATGGCGTTTGAACGGTCTGATTCGTCGAGATCCTCGGCTTGCTGTGGCGTGATCGAGAAAAACGCTATCTCGCTTCCGCTGACAAAGCCTGATATTAGCAACGCTACCGAGGCGAAGCAGAGCGCGACGATCTGGGCCGCTCCGAATGAAGCAGCCTCAAGGAGTATCATCAAAGGTGGTAAAGGGTCTGTGTCCAATGCTTTTTTGTTCTTGGTTCTGTCTGCAAAGTTACAGATTATTCCCGATTAATCAAAACTCGGTGAAGGCGAATGGAAGGGTCGATGACACAGACGGGAGTCTGTAGACGGTGTCTTTCCCCACCAGAAGCATCTCCACCGGCGCGTCTGCGAGCATCTCGTATTCCAACAGAGCCTGCCGGCAACTGCCGCAAGGGGCAGTCGGGACAGCTGTGAACTCCCCGTCGGTGCCGCGCGCGGCTATCGCTATCTTTCGGAATTTTGCCTCGGGATAACGGGCGTGGGCGTAGAAACAGGCCGACCGCTCGGCGCAGGTGCCCGATGGAAAGGCCACATTCTCCTGGTTGCTGCCCGGTATTATCTCTCCGTTGTCGAGAAGAATCGCCGCTCCCACGGAGAAATGCGAGTAAGGGGAGTAGCTGCGGAATGTGGCATCGCGGGCGATCTGCGCCAGGGCGGCGTCGTCTGCCGACAGGTCTTCGAGAGGTATGATCTCGTAAGGGATGGATATGACTTTCTTTTCCATGACGTTTTCTGGGAGTGACGCGTTATGCTCCTGACCTGTTGTTGTCGGACGGGAGGGGATAACGCCCCGTAAAGATAACACTAATTTATGAAAAAAAGCCGAAATGCGGCTGATTTTTTTGGCTGTTTGCCGCTAATTGCTTAATTTTGCGCTTCAAAGCGCGCCGTCTTGACGGCCGGCTGTCATCCTGTCGAAAAATAAAAACATCATAACATGTCTACAAAGAAAACCGAAACCACTGAATCGGGTCTGGAGAACATCAATGATTCCCTGACCTCGATGGCAACAAAGGTACAGGACAACAAGAAAATCATCACCATATGCTCCCTCGTGGTCGTGGCGATCGTGGCTCTTGTGCTGGCGTATGTTTACTTCTTCCGCGGCCCCGGCATCAACAAGGCCAATGACGCAGTCGGGACTGCCGACCTGACCCTCGCCCAGGGTAATGACTCTGTGGCCCTGTCGCAGTATATGAATGTGGCCGACGAGTACGGGTTTGACGCGGGTAACCGCGCGGCTCTTCAGAGCGCGATCCTCCTTTACCAGAAAGGTGAGTATCAGAAAGCTCTTGACTATCTCTCGAAATATTCCGCGAAAGAGGAGATCATCGGCGCTGCCGCCTATTCCCTGAAAGGTGACTGCTATGTCAACCTCGACAAGCTTCAGGATGCTGTAAAGTGCTACAAGGACGCTATAAGCCAGAGCGACGAGAATCCGGCCTACACACCCTACTTCATGCTCAAGCTCGCCCGTGTCTACGCCGCTCTCAACAACCACGCCGAGGAAGCCGCCATGTATAAGGAGGTGATGACCAAATATCCGACCTACGGATCGGCCAACAACATCGACGTTGAGAAGCTCTACGACCGCGCCAACCTTCAGGCCGGTGCCAAATAAGCGAATAGTTTCAATAAGAAAAATCTATATCATGAAAGGCCTCCATCCCCTTTGCCGGGGATGGGCGGCCTTTCAGTCTGTGTGAACAGTTACTAATAAGAAAAAACAGATGTCTACCAATACCATTGATAAGCCGAAAAAAGTGACTACCGCCACCCTTCGCAAGATGAAAGCGGCACGGGAGAAAATCGCTATGCTGACCGCCTATGACTATTCCATGGCCCGTCTGGTCGACGAGTCAGGAATGGATGTCATTCTTGTGGGGGACTCCGCCACAAACATCATGGCCGGTAACCTGACAACTCTTCCGATGACCCTCGACGAGATGATCTACCATGCCCGTTGCGTGACCCGAGGTGTTTCCCGCGCTCTGGTCGTTGCCGACATGCCTTTCGGGACCTATCAGGGAGACGCTACCGCCGCCCTGCATAATGCTGTGCGCCTTATGAAAGAGTCGGGATGCGAGGCCGTCAAGCTCGAAGGTGGCTCGGAGGTAAGGGAGTCAATTGAGAAAATCCTTTCGGCAGGCATACCTGTGATGGGTCATCTCGGACTGACCCCCCAGAGCGTAAACAAATTCGGCGGATATGGTCTTCGGGCCAAGGAAGACGCGGAGGCCGAGAAACTTCTCCGTGATGCGGCGATGCTCGAGGAGATAGGTTGCTTCTCGCTTGTTCTTGAGAAGATACCCGCGCAGCTTGCCCGTCGTGTTGCCGAATCGGTCTCAATCCCGGTGATAGGTATCGGTGCGGGAAATGGAGTGGACGGCCAGGTCCTGGTTGTCAATGACATGTTAGGTATGAACAAAGGCTTCGTTCCCAAATTCCTGCGTCATTATGCCGACCTTGGCACAGTCATAAATGACGCGTTTACCCATTACATCTCTGATGTGAAGTCGGTTGATTTCCCCTCAGAAGCCGAATCCTATTGATCTCCTCTTGCGACTGTTTAGGGGTAGTCTCTCGCAGCGTGTTATGGGATCTCGCAGGCCGTGAGGGGGGCTACTCCCACGAAAGTTTCGGTTCGCTCCGCTCTCCGAATGTTTTCCACACGCAGATTCCGCAGATACTCGGATTGCTCGCAGATAGCAAAGAGCTATAAAACCTCTCGCAGATTACACGGATTACACAGATACCATCCGGATGGCTAATCTGTGTAATCCGTGTAATCTGCGAGAGTTTTTCGGTTCCACGAAACCATCGGTTCGCTCCGCTCTCCGATGTTTTCCACACGCAGATTCCGCAGATACTCGGATTTCCCTCAGATAACAAAGATCAGTAAAAATTCTCGCAGATTATACGGATTACGCAGATCCAGTCCGGATGGCTAATCTGTGTAATCCGTGTAATCTGCGAGAGTTTTTCCGGATTTGCGAAAGTTGCGTATCTTTTGTAATCTGCGTTGGTAAAGGTGGAATAGGGGAGGTATATATATGCGAAAAGTGTGTTTCTTCACAGAAACACACCTCCCTCATAACCAAAATTCAAGTATATATGTTCTTTTCGTCTAACAAACGTTGTGTGCAAAAATCAATCATCAAAAACGGATTGAGTGTGCATCTCAAATCCGATGCAAAGTTAAGCGTAATTATCCGGGAATACATATTTGTTTTCGTTAAAATCGGTTAAATTGTACTCGATGGTGACATTTGCGCTACAAACCTGATTCCCGGGGCCGCTGTCATCTGATAAAGCTCATTCATAGTGGAAAGAATATCAAATGAAGGAATGAATCATTCCAATAAATTTCCCGTTTTATTTTGCCTGTCCCGCTTATAGAGGGATAAACCCCATACTTGATGGTTGTAGAGACAATAACATTTAGTTTTGTTGTAGCTCGTTGAAATACAGCGATATTACAAATAAGGTATACGAAGCGCCGCAAGTAGTTGGCTATCAATTGGTTATAAATGTGCTAGATTTCAGCTTTCTTACAGGCGTGTAATGGCTTAATATTTAGAATGTTACAGAACGGCAGTGTAAGGATTTTTTTGTGTCGATAGTTTGGCTACAAAAATATTATTCCTTAATTTTGCGAACGTCACTTCTGTATTTTCATTATCAAACGGCTCGCAAATGAAACAAAGTAAATACAACCACTTTATTCATCTTCAAAGAAGAAAATATTCATTTACCAGCATCACTCTATGTGTGGCTATAATGATGATGTGTTGTTTCTCCGGCACTGCTAAGGCTGATGAGCGGTCAATGAATGACTCCATAAGGGAGCAGGCTATGGTTGACTCGCTTATGTCGAAGGATCTTGACGAGGTGACGGTGGTCGAGAAGACTATAAAACGTCAGGGGAGTCAAGATCGGTATACTGTCACAAAGGAATTGAAGCGTGGAGCCAACAATGCCGGGCAGATGCTGGGAAACATCCCGGGGCTGGATTATTCTCTGCGTACCGGGGAGATACGATACCTGACTTCCACTAACGTAAAGATTCTTGTCGACAGCGTCGAGAAAGATGAGGCTTTCATCAAGAAACTGAGTCCCAACCGATTCGAGTTTGTGGATGTGATATATAACCCTACCGGGCGTTATGCCGATTATGATCTGTTGATAAATCTCAAGACCAAGGAAAATTATCTGGGATATGAAGGATATGTGTCGGGGTCGGGAAGTGTGATGCCTTCCGGGCGTAATGGTCAGGGGAAAGATATCAATATGGCATCAGGTGACGGGGCGGTTGTCTACACGGTTGACAAGGTGACTTTCAGCGCAAATGCGAGCTATGACTGGCAGCAGGCCGGCCTGTCGTCTGTCAGCACGGTCTCCTATCCGAAAAACGATTACATGGAGACCGGGAAATCGACTCCATGGAATCATCCTAACCAGGAGCTAATGCAGCGTAATCTGAAATCGTGGGCTTCGATTGACTGGCAGATTGCCAAGGAGCATTCATTATCAGTGATTTATCAATATCTTTATAAAAAGAAGATCGACAATACCGTCTCCGATTATACCGCGTCAAGGCTCTCCGGGGCGGATTCTCGCGAAATACTTAGGAAATCATTGTCAGACCAGTATGGCGACAACACTCATACTGTCGCCATGTTTTACCAAGGCCGCACAGGGAACTGGTATTGCCGGCTCGCCGGCAGTTATCTTAATGACAGCTATCTTACCCTTTCAACCGAGAGCCGTACGCCGGGCAGCAGCTATTCGAATCATATCAGAAACCGGCGACAGGAGTCATGGCAGACATTGTCGATATCAACTCAACCGTCACAGAAGATTTTTTATTCTCTCTATCTCCAGAACACATGGATCAAGCTTGACCAACGCCGTCCCGGATCGGAACTGATGTTGGGGAGTGTGTCAAACAATAGCCTTATGGCGTTGGCGGCCGTTTACTGGCGGCCTGTGGACCAATGGATTTTCACCCTTCAGTCAGGTATGAGATATTGTAGGGCTGACGACGGCGACTTGTCAGACAACAAAGTGACACCATATGTCACAGCACAGATCAGCTGGATAAAAACCCAGAAATTATGGTTCAGGGCCGCTTACAGTATGTGGCAGAACAATCCGTATGTAACCCAGTCGATAGATTACGGACAGTTTACCGACTCCCTTACCTACGTGTCGGGCAATCCGGATCTTCGCGCATACGCCACGCATCGTACGTCACTGACGGCCGGGATAGGGAACAATGTCATGGTGTCGGCCTCCGCAATATTCTTTGACGGTTACATCCTCCCCTATTATTTTCTGCGTTATGGATTGAGACCCGACGGGATGGAGGGATATTATGTGCATGAGATGCCTGTAAACACCAAGTATCAGGGATATGACTTCTCTGCGTCATATTCCGGATGGCTGGGACGCTACTGGAGGCTGTCTGCGCAAGGGCAACTCGGATATTATCGCAGGCAATATGACAATGAGGAGACAGATGGCTTTAACGGAAGTCTCAATCTATCGGGGCTTTACAATCTGGAACAGCTCGGCCTGCAGGCGGAGGTGCGCTACAATCTGACACGGATATTCCCTTTGAGCACAATGCAGACGAGATATGATTGCTGGAATGACGGGTTTAACTTGACGTTAAGCAAAATGTTTCTGAATCAGAAACTTCAGGTCAACCTGCAATACACATTACCTGTCCATTTCACTTCCGGAAAATCTACAATAACCACCGTTTCCGACGGTTATATGAAGACTATGATAAGGAACAATCAGTGGCGCGACAACAACAATATCGTGTTAAAGCTACAGTATAATTTCCATGGAGGCAAGGCGGTCAAGAAATATGACCGCGAGCTTGAGGAGGTGAAATAAATCCATGAAAATGGTTTGATGGCGCGTGCAACAATCTTCATGTCGGATCGTCTTAATACCGACCTGTGGGAATCACGGGTGGTATTTACGAATCCAATGAAGAATTTATGAGAAGTAGAGATCTGTTTGCCGCGATGATATTGATGGTGTCCGCAGGATGTAGTGGAGTATGCCATGGCCGTGATATCAGGGGCGTTGTTTTGTCTGATGCTGACTCGACGGCTGTCATAGGGGCGCAATGCGAGTTGAGAGTTGACTCCACGGTGATCGCCCGTGGTGTCACAGATGTAGATGGCCGATTTGGTATAGCGACTGACTCGAAAGAGGCGGCGCGGTTGTCGGTCAGGATGATCGGATATGAGGGTGTCAATGTCGCGATTCCCGGCGGTGGGCGCGATGTGGATCTTGGCTCGCTCTTTCTTCCCGAAGGGGTTGAGCTGGGAGAAGTGACAGTCAACGCGGAGAGAGTCATAGACAGGCGTGGCCGCACGATCATCTATCCCTCGGCGGCTGATGTGAAGGCTTCGCCGACATCCATAAGCCTGTTCCAGAAACTGGCGTTGCCGGGCCTGGAGGCCAACCCGATAACGCGCTCCCTTTCGGTGCGCTCTGCCGCTCCCATGATCCTCATTAACGGAGTGCCGTCGACAATGGAGGATGTCAACGCATTGCAACCCAAGGATATCGAGCGCGTGGAGTATTCCCAGATGACTCCCGCGCGTTACGCCGACAAGGGTACCAGCGGGTTTATAAATATCCTGCTTAAGAAACGCGACGACGGCGGACGCTTCTCCGCATGGATGCGCGATTGCCCGTATATAGGGTTTTTCGACGGAAATATCCAGGCATCCTACCATCAAGGCCCCTCGCAGTTCACTCTTTCTTATTTTCCCTCCTGGCGTGATGTCACTAAAGTTTACGACACGACCGAGCAATCCTACATAGGGGATGATTTCAGGGTCGACCTGTCGCAGACCAGCCGTAGCCCGTTCATGTATCTTTCCAATCCCATCAAGCTGAAATATGATTACCAGCCGACTGCAAAGACTCTGTTCTCGGCGACCTTCACGGCAGGACTGTTCAAGGACAGCCGCAAGAGTGACGGCCGGACCGATGACTCGGAACTTGGTTTCTATGTCAATCACCAGAAATCGCGCAGCCATAGTTTCGCGCCTTCGCTCGATCTCTTCCTGCGCCATGATTTCGACGATAAGAATTCGCTGGAGGCTCAGGTGGTCGGCACGATCAGTTCGCAGGATTACCGTTACGACAACTCCTTCACCTTTTCCGACGGCGACACGCAGGCTTACATGACCAATGTCGACAACCGCCGACGCTCGTTGATCACGGAGATCAGCTACCATCATAATTTCAGCCGGGCGACAACTTTGTCGGGGGGATTCCAGAATACTTTGTCCCATAGCCGCAACACATATCTCACCAGCGACTATGAGCCGGTGCTGACCGAGAACAACAATTATGCCTATCTCCGTTTCGGCCAGCAGATCGGCAAAGTCAACATCTCATTGTCGACAGGAATAAAGATGTTCTGGATGAAGAATGACATGAACAAACGTCATTTTATCCGCAATCTCTCCCAGGCGCAGATCAACTGGAATGTCAACGACAAGTTCAGCATAGCCGGCGATTTCGCCTACCGGCCGTCGATCCCAGGGCTGGCGGATCTGACCGACTATCCGCAGCAGTCAACCCCTTATCTGATCTCCAACGGTAATCCTGACCTGAAAGTAGCCGACTCGTTTCTTTATCGTATCACTCCGTCATACAGATACAAGAAATTCTCCGTATCGGCCGACTTGGTCTACTATCGTATGAACAAGGCGACCTTCAGCGATGTGCGTTATATCGGAAACCGCCATTTCCTGAGCCGGTCTGTCAATTCCGACAGTTATACGGATATGTACGCAGGCCTTGATATGGGGATCAGCGATCTGTATGGTTTCGGAGCCAGACTCTCAGTCGGTTTTGACCATTACCGGACCTGCGGAGCCGACTGGGAGCATACCCTCAACACAGTGAATGCAAATATAAACCTGTGGTGGAACAAGGGCCCCTTCACCGTCGCCTACTGGCGGAAGTTCCCCGGCAAGGATCTCTATGGCCATACCGTCAGCCGACAGGAGAACGCCGATGCCCTGTCGTTCAGCTACAAGCCTGACAAGCATTGGACTCTGGAGGCGCAATGGATGTACATGTTCGAGAAAGGGGGCACCTATTATCCCTCATGGAATTATTCCGCTGTCAATCCGTCGGTCAGGGAGCGACATATCAAAGACAACGTCAACATGGTCGTGATCTCTGTAAGCTATTCCGCCGACTTCGGCTCCATCTTCCGCAGCTCCAACCGCTCCCTCAACAACTCCGATTCCGGTTCCTCCCTGCTGAAGTTGTGAAAAAGTCCAATTCCGGTTCCGGTGTCTGAGAGTTAACTGTCGGCAATTGTCCGTACAGTTCCGGCAGCTCCGATATCTCCATCCTGACAAAAAAATCAGACGCAGTTCAAAAAGCGGAATTTGAACTGCGTTTTTTGTTTGAAAAAGTTGTGGGCTTGTGAAAAGATGCGTAAATTTACGAAGTCGAAATTTTATAGCACAAACCTGCGGATGACCAGATAGGCCCGTAGATTACCCCAGATATTTAACCAAATGTTTCACAAAATGAGAAAAGTGTTTTTCGCCTTGGCCGCCATGTGGTCCTTTGCGGGATTGTATGCCGTCGCGGAGTCCCTGCTGCCCAGCAAGGGTTATGGCGTATGCGTCTATTCGACCCAGGAGGCTCTTCAACGCAAGCTGGTGTCTTTCCCGGTTGACAATCCGTCGGATGTCTCGGATGTCATGGACCTGTCGGCCTACAATATTGTCGCGGCTACATGTCATGACAATGTCTATTATCTGATACATTCCGACGACGGGATATTGCCATCAAAGTTCATCAAGCTGAATCTGGATACCCGACAGTCGGAGGTTGTCAAGACATATGATTGGAAGCACGATTATGCCGGAAACATAATCTTCTCAGACATGGCGTTTGATCCCTCGTCAGACTGTATCTATGTAGGTGGATACAACTTGAATGACGGGGACGTCGAGGAAGGGGAGGCAACTGCCCCTTACGGCATATTCACCTTTGATTATCATACAGGAGAGGCAACCCTTGTGGGTGAGCAGGATGAATGCATTTTTGTCTCACTCATGGTTGACAATGAGGGTTCATTGCTCGGAGTCGACAACATGGGCACCTTGTGGGAGATTTCAAAATGGAACGGTCTTCCCAATTATGACCTTGTGGATCTCGGCCGTGTGCCTGTCGGGCTCCAGTCCATGTCGTATGATTTCGGAAAAGATGTGTCATACTGGGCTTCCTATTCTTCTGACAATAGTGGTGAAGGGGTCTCATCCCTGATAAAAGTGACACGCACTCCCGACTGGGAATATGTCAAGGAGGAGATCGGACCGGTTGGGACCGATTGCGAGATTGTCGGCCTGTATATCGATTCGAATCCGCTTCCGGCCGATGCCCCCTCGGTCGTGGAGAGCCTCTCAGTGGCCAGGGGTGACAGAGGGGCCATGACAGCTACCCTGTCATGGGTAAATCCGTCTGTCACCATCGGTGGAACTCCTCTTTCGGAAATACAATTGAACATCTACCGTGACGGGACCCTCGTTAATACCATCGCTGGCGATGGCGGCAATCAAAGCTGGACAGACACGGAGATGGAGGCCGGATACCATCTCTACAGCGTCGCTGCTGTAAATGTCGCCACTTCTTCTGAAGGCCGTCAGACATTCGCTCCCGAAACATGGATAGGCGAGGATGTGCCCGGTGCACCCACAGTCAAGGCTGTTAAAAATGGCAACAACGCCATAAATGTATCATGGTCTGCCCCGGTCGAAGGCTTGCATGGCGGATGGTTCGATGCTGACAATGTAGATTTCACCGTGATAAGGCAGCCAGATTCAAAGACCCTGCTTGAAAAGACCTCCATGACATCTTTTGCCGATGAGGGCCTTTCGGAAATGCATGCGTATTATTATGAGGTGGTAGCCTCTTCTGCCGCCGGTGCTGGCGGTACGGGAAAGTCAGAGCCTGTTGTCGCCGGAGCGCCTCATGCGGTTCCTTTCATGGCTGATTTCAATGATGCCGACCAGGCACGCCAATGGACATCGTTCAACAATGACGGCGACGAGTATGGCTGGACCCTCTACACATCCGGTTGGGGTGGCACCTATGACGCGTTCTTCCGTTATAATCCCGAAAACAAGCTCGATCCCGAGTCTCCTGCCGACGACTGGCTTATTTCGCCTCCTGTGCAGCTCGAGCAGGGCCGTCTTTATGTAGTCAGGTATGATGTCCGTCTGCTTGGCAGTCTATTCCCTGCCAACTCGACTTTCGCGATGGGCAGTGAATCTTCTCCCGAGTCCATGACCAATATCCTGAGGTCGGTCGACGGTGAGGTCAATGACATCCAATGGGAGACCATATCAGTGCCTTTCACTGTAGAAGAGTCCGGGCCGTTGTCATTCGGCTACCAGGTCCGCAATGCAGTCCCTGTGCAGTTCTACAAATTTGCCGTTGTGGAAGTGCCGGCTGTTGACATGTCTGTCGGAAAGATGGTCGGAGACAAAATCGTAAACAAGGGATCCGCCTCCATTTTCAAGATAGAGGTTGCCAACAATGGTTTCTATCCTGTGGAGAATTTCACAGTTGAACTGGTCGGAGAGGATGAAGAGGTATTGGCCGCCCAGGATTATGACCGGGTTGTCGACCCGCAGGCTTCCGTGCAGCTCGACTTCGTATGGACTCCTGCGATTGAAGGGGCTGTGACCATCACTCCCCGTGTCACGGTTGCCGGGGATACAGACAATAGCAATGACCTCGGAGAGCCATTCGGAGTCACGGTATTCGGCGAAGGCAAGATGGTGAATGTCACAGACGGTAAGACAGCCACGGGCTATGCGCCTTTCTACGGCCAGTATCTCCACAGCGCGGTCCAGACTATTTACCCTGCTGAAATGATCGCGGAGGCTGCAGGGGGAGATATCACAGCGATTGTATATTATACTTACTCCATGATGGGTGGAGGCGCGTCCGGAGTGGTTGATTTCGATGTCGCTCTCGCATGTGTGGAAAAAGAAGACTTCTCTGACAACACCATGATCGGAGAGCAGGCCCTTACACAGGTGTACAATGGTGAGCTTCGCCTTGATCCGTCCAGCCAGACGGTGGCTATAATCTTCGACACTCCGTTCCATTATGAGGGGGGCAATCTCTGCGTGTTCACCCGTCATGACAGCGAGAAGACACTCTCGGCCTTCTTCCAGGCGGCTTATTCGACCTCGGATCCTCTGTTTCATACAGCCCTTTACAGAGGTGACCAGCGATTTGACTTCACCCAGTCCCCAAGCGGCTGTTACCGGGATCTGCCCAACATGTCGCTTCTTGTAAAGGACAAGTCGGGTGTAGAGACTACTTTTGCCGTAGGCGCGACCAATATTGTAAGCTACAGCCGTGATTCAGGCATTGTCCGCGTCAATGATGGATGTGACATATGCCGGGTGTACTCTGCTTCAGGCGTTCTCCTGGGCGAGTATCGTGGAGTCGGAGAGTTCTCTGTAGCCGGGCTGCCCGATGGAGTTCTTCTTCTTGAAGCTGTCTCCTCGTCAGGCCGTCAGGTAATGAAGATTGTGAAGTGATCCGTAGTGGCGGCGTAAGAAAAAGTTGTCAATACTACTTATAGTAGAGGCGGTGAGGCAAGTCATGATTGGCCTCACCGCCTTGATATTTTACGAAAACGGACTGAAAATTTGTTGAGACCTGGGAAATTTGTTGATAGTAGGGGTTGGAAATTTGATGTTTCCGTGGATTGATTTGGTGGAAAGAAAAAAAAGTTGTAACTTTGTGGGCTTTTTAGCCACAGCGGGCTTTTACAAGACGGCCCCCAAGGGACGCGCCTGCAGGCATAACCGTAAATCATCAAGATTAGATGTACGCTATCGTAGAAATCCAGGGACAGCAGTTCAAGGCCGAAGCCGGCAAATTCCTGTATGTCCACTATCTCGGCGACGAGAAGAAAGAGGGCGAGACCGTAGAGTTTGACAAAGTCCTCCTCGTTGACGCCGACGGTGCCGTGAAAGTAGGCGCGCCCACCGTGGAAGGGGCAAAAGTTGTTTGCGAGGTGAAACGTCCCCTCGTGAAAGGCGACAAGGTTATCGTCTTCAAGAAGAAACGTCGTAAAGGCTACCGTCGCAAGAACGGTCACCGCCAGATGTTCTCTCAGATCGTGATCAAGGACGTGATTGCTTAACCCCAACCGGAAATACCCGTAAACTAAAACTCAAATGGCACATAAAAAAGGTGTAGGTAGTTCGAAGAACGGCCGCGAGTCAGAAAGCAAACGACTCGGAGTGAAAATTTTCGGTGGCCAGAAGGCTAAGGCAGGCAACATCATCAAGCGTCAGCGCGGTACGGTTCACCATCCCGGCCTGAACGTGGGGATGGGCAAAGACCATACTCTCTACGCTCTCGTTGACGGCACTGTTGTCTTCACTCATGGCAAGGAAGGCCGCCGCTTTATCAACGTGACCCCGGAAGCCGAGGCATAACAGCCCGGTTTCATCAACTGAAGAAATCCCGTTCCGGCGGGGCGTAGCGGAGTTGAACTCCGCCGCCCCGCCGGACGTTTTATATATATGTGTGTGATTTAGAGGACGTTTTTAATAAAACCCTCTTAATATGGCGCAGTGTCCGGCAGCCATAAGACGTATAACTTGTCAGACCGGTTACTTATGAGAAAGATTTTGATAATGGGAGCGACATCGGGGATCGGCCTGCATCTTGCCGAACAGTTTGCCGCGCGTGGATGGATGGTTGGCGCAGCCGGCCGCAATACGGATGTCCTGGACCAGCTGGCGCGGCGGTTCCCCGGACAGATAATGACGCGCCGTATCGACATAATCCGCTCTGACGCGGCTGTGGAAATGATCGAACTGATACGGGAGATGGGAGGAATGGATGTGTATTTCCATGTCGCAGGTATCGGATTCGAGAATCCGGAGCTTTCGACAAAGGAGGAAATCGCCGTGACGGAGACAAACGCCGTGGGATTCACAAGGATGATCGTCGCGGCTTTCCGATGGTTCCGTGATGACAATTCCGGCCACGGCCATATCGCCGCCATAACCTCGGTCGCGGGTACAAATGGAATCGGACGGATCTCGTCATACTCGGCCACCAAGTGTTTCCAGCAATGTTATCTCCGCGCCTTGGAGCAGATCTGCAGGATTGAAAAACTCAAGATCCGTTTTTCTGACATAAGGCCGGGATGGGTCAGGACACCTCTGCTCGATGATGACCAGAATTATCCTATGATCATGCAGCTGCCATATGCCATCCCCAGGATAATACGCGCCGTCGAGCGTAAGCGTCGTGTGGCTGTCATCGACTGGCGGTGGAATCTGACGGTCGGACTATGGCGGCTGATTCCCAATTGGCTGTGGGTCAGGATTCCGGTCAGGATCTCGTCGATAGCCTCGCGTGGTGACATGAGGCGTAACGCCCGTGAGGCGGTAGAAGACCAAGATGGCATAAAACTCGGCTGACGGGTGTTCCGGCCCGGTAATAGCGAGGGAATCCACGATTCTCAAAAAAACGCGACAATGCTTGGAGGTTTTTGTGGGATTGTCTAATTTTGCCCTGATGAAAAAGCCGTCAAAGAATATTACATACCTCGCCTTGATCTTTGTGGTGGCCACCGCAATGGTGGTTTACTTCATGCCGGGCGACAGCAAACACAAATACTCGTATGAGCTTAACCGTCCGTGGAACTATGAGTTGCTGACGGCTCCGTTTGACATCCCGGTGTATCGCGATTCGGCTACGGTAAACCTGATGATGGATAGCATCGACCGTGAGCTGGTACCTATTTTCAGGATTGACGAGAGCGCGGAAGCACGGGTGACGGCTGTCATACGTGGCAGCAAGGAGTTGTCAGAGCATACCCGCAGGCGGCTGCTCGAGGTCGTCGGTCGCATTTATGACGGCGGGGTTATCGACGCGCGTACAGCCGCCATCATCGCCCGTGGGGAGCTGCCGGAGGTGAAGTTCAACATCGACAATGTCAATGTGGAGCGTCCCACGGCGCGGTTCCTTTCACAGCGTGACGCATACGCTTATATCGACAGCCTTTTCCGAGACAATCCCGAACGGTCGGCGATTCAGTCTCTCGGGTTGTCGAATGTGTTGAACCCAAATGTCATAGAAGACAGTAAGGCGACCGAGCAATACCGTGAGAACCTTATCCAGCCGATTGTGGCCGCCATAGGGATGATCCAGCAGGGGGAGAGGATAATCGACCGAGGAGACAGGGTCAGCCCGCAGCTTTACCAGGTGTTGAAAAGCTATGAGCAGGCTCTTGAGAAAATGGGCAGGCATGACCGCAACCGACAGTTCTACACCATCGTCGGCAAGATGATTTTTGTCGTCAGTCTTTTCGCGCTGCTTTATTTCTATTTCGGCTTTTATTTCCCCGACACGTTGCATTCGGTCAAGAGAATGCTCGCGGTTGTCTTGCTTATGGTGGTGTTCTTCCTGTTCGCCGCCGCGATGTCAAAAACAATCTCTTCGGGGCTGTATATTGTTCCCTTGGCAATATTGCCGATTGTGGTGCAGGTATTCTTCGATGCCCGTACGGCATTCTTCACATTTGTGCTTGAGGTCCTTATGTGCGCGGTGCTCGCCTCCTTCCAGCTGGAATTCATCTTCATCGAGGTTCTGGCCGGCACAGTCGTGATCTTCTCCCTGAAAGAGTTGTCGAAGCGCAGTCAGCTCCTGCGGTCTGCGGCCTTGGCGTTTTTCACCTATGTGGTCGGATATGTTGCAGTGGAACTTATGTCGGCCGGATCACTGACCGCCATGTCGGGGCGACTGGTAGGGTACTTCGCCATCAATGCCGTGCTGATATCGTTCGCCTACATCCTTATTTTTGTCATTGAGAAAAGTTTCGGCATGACATCGGTTGTGACTCTTGTGGAGTTGTCGGATATAAACAATCCGTTGCTGCGCGAATTGTCACAGGAATGTCCGGGTACCTTCCAGCACTCGATGGCTGTCAGCAATCTGGCTTCGGAAGCCGCCCACAGGATCGGAGCGAATGTGCAGCTTGTCCGCGCGGGAGCTTTGTACCATGACATAGGCAAGATCGACAATCCGGCATTTTTCACAGAGAACCAGTACGGGATAAATCCTCATGACGCGTTGTCGCCGGCCCAGAGTGCCCGGATTATTATCGGTCATGTGACTGACGGTATAAAACGGGCCGACAAGTTCAAACTTCCGGCTGTGATAAAAGATTTCATATGGCAGCACCACGGCAAGGGGAAGGCCAAATATTTTTACATGAAGGAGCAGCAGCTTCACCCCGACCGGCAGATAGACCCGGTGCCGTTCATGTATCCCGGTCCGAATCCAAACACAGCCGAGGCGTCTTTGCTCATGATGGCCGATGCCGTGGAGGCTGCCTCTCGCTCTCTGACTGACCATTCCGAATCGGCTATAAAGGCTCTTGTCGATCGGCTTGTCGACCAACAGGTGGCCGAGGGATATCATAACGACTCCCCGTTGTCATTCCGTGATGTGAGGCTGATAAAGGACACATTTATAAAACGTCTGCGATCGATGTATCATGGCCGCGTCTCATATCCCCCCGAAACCCAGGCGAAAACGGCTGATAAATGATGAAATTTTGCTAACTTTGCAGACAGATTTGAAGAGAATTAGCAATGCTTGACCGACTTCGCGATTTGATACCCGAACCGGCCCTGCGGCGGTTGCCGTGGTACTTGGCTTATGTGAGTCTTCTCCGTGAGAGGGGTGTGGAACATGTGTCATCGACCGGGATCGCCCGTGGAATAAATGTCGATGCCTCACAGATAGCAAAGGATCTGTCTTTTCTCGACATAAAAGGGAAAACCAGGATCGGATATGAGGTCGCCTTGCTCGAACATAAGCTGGAGGAATTTCTCGGCTTCAGGAAACGACATCGCGCGGCGATTGTGGGGGTAGGCTCGCTCGGGCGCGCCTTGATGCAGGATTCCGGTCTGACCAATTACG
Source organism: Prevotellaceae bacterium (assembly GCA_021772015.1). Taxonomy (GTDB): domain Bacteria; phylum Bacteroidota; class Bacteroidia; order Bacteroidales; family Muribaculaceae; genus UBA7173. Next base: position 67,466 of record JAETNS010000013.1, read on the forward strand.
GCCTGGAGGTCGTGGCGGGTTTTGATGTCGACACCTCAAAGGTGGGTACGTCCCATGAGGGAATCCCGGTATATGATGTCGCCGAGCTTGCCGGGAAAACCCGTGAGCTTGAAATGGAGATCGGAATCGTCACAGTGCCGGTGGAGTACGCCCAGGAGGCGGCTGACACCATCGTGGAGGCCGGCCTCAAGGCGATATGGAATTTCACCCCATACCGTATCCAGGTCCCGGATGAGATAGTGGTGGCCAACACTTCTATATACGCCCATCTGGCGGTGATGTACAATCGTATGCTGTCGAGATGAAGATACTTAGGATTGACCGTCAGGCAGGTGAATGGCCTGCGGCTGCCGCTGCCGCTCTTGAAAGGCCGGAGGCTGTTCCGTCCGGGGTGTTGCCTGCGCGGCTTGTCGCTGATTCCGCCATTGTGCGCAACAACCGTCCTGTCTTCGTCCCGGATTTTGCCCGTGAGGGATGGGTGGCAGATGTCCGTCCTGCCTTTCATGTGGGGCGGCTCGGAAAATTCATATCCCGGCGTTTCGCGATGAGATATGTGGAGTCATTCTCGCTTGTGGCTTGCTTGCGACCCGAGGCGGGAGGTGTGACCGATGCGCTTACCGACAGTTTCGATGGTGCCTTGACCGTCGGGGAGCTGATGCCGTTACCGGAAGGGTCGGTCATTGCTGTGAGTGCCCGCTATGCTCCTCTCCCGGTGAAAGGTGGAGGAGAAAGCATCGTGCGCCGTGAGGAGGTGTCTGTTGAAAAGGATATAAGTTTGCCTGATTTGCACTTGGAGGACACTGTCGCGCTCATGAGCCGTTACACCACGCTGAAAAGCGGAGACATGATACTCCCGGCCTCGGTCGGAATCTTGTTGCCGGTCGATATCGGCTACTCCTTGTCGGCCTTTGCCGGGGGCCGTGAAGTGCTGACCCTCAGGCTGAAATGATTGCTGTCAGGTTACGGAAAGTGATAAGATCAGTAGACTAAGGCGAAATTGTCTACCCAAAGTGTCAGGTCAAGGGTGCCTATATAGGCCGTCCCGGAGCCGGATGAGGCCATGACCATCAGATGTGTCGGGGTAGCATCCGGAGCGTCCCAGCCTACTTCCTTGACCGGTACCATCTTCCCCTTGGAATTTCGCGCGTAATATGACTTGTTGGCCGGAATCAGCCCCATGAAACTTTTGTAGAATGGTTTTTTGGTTATGTCGCCGTAATGGACCGGGATCTGATGACGGTTGACCCACCCTTGGGTCCCTTTATGGAAACGTTCGCGCCCTGTGCCGACACGTTTGGCGTATAGATTGCCTTCCGCGTCTTCCCAACGGCGTTGGAGTATGATGTACACCTCTGCAGCGTCATTGCCGCTGAGTTGTTTTTTCTTTCCGAAGCCTGATGAATAGACGCGCCCTGCTGTGGCAGGTGGCATATGCAGTTTGTAATCAAACTGGAGTGCTTTGGGGCGGCGTGTGAATGGTATGCCCATCTCCATCTTGGAGTACGGCTCGGAGGTGGATTTCACCGGCTCGAAGAATTCCCCGAGGAATATGGACCCGGCCACCAGCACGTCGACGTTGATGATTCCCAACGCCTTGCAATGCTCCATCATGGTCGTCAGCTTGCAGCAGCGGCCTCCCGTCTCGCGCTTGTCTGGAAAGACAGCGTTTGATGTCTTGGTGATTCCGCAGACTTTCGCCATGACGTTGGATGTCGCCCAAGGCGATCCCCCCTGGTTGGAATATGGCGCGTCACCGTTTATGGTGGCGTTGGGTGCTATCTCATAAACCTGGCGGGTGTTGCCTCCGATTACGCGTGACTCATGGATGTTTCGGGTCACCCAGTTCTCGAAGTTGCCATATTTGATCGGCTCGGTTTTCTGGGCATTGGCTGAGAACATGGTCGTGACCAACGCTGATATGAATAATATTAAAAGGTGTCTCATAAAAAATAGTTTTCAGTCGGCAAATTTACAAAAAAATATCAAGCCAGATCTCTTTTTGGCTTTAAGGACGAATAGTAAGGCGGTTTAAGCCATGAGTTTATCAATTCCCTGTCATCCGTCAGCCCCGCACGGAGTTTTTTCTTACAAGAGTAATAAATCATGTTTATAACCGTTAATCCTTAGGAGAAACTGTCTCTTTGATTATATCAACATCCGGCACCCATGATTTTGTTCTGCCGCACGATTTATCGCCTTAAATAAAATGACAAGACAATCATTCCTGAAAATAATTTCATTTTTCCTGTTGGCCCTCGCTTCACGGCATGCTGACGCGTTGCCCGTCTCATATTACACGGACAGTTCGCTTTTGTCTTCCGGTAAGTGGGTGAAGGTAAAGGTATCTTCGACCGGAATGCAAGAGATCACCTTCGACAGGCTACGGGCATTGGGGTTCTCTGATCCCTCCAAAGTGGCTGTATACGGCTATTCGGGTGTCGATTTGGGGAACTACGATTTCTCGACCTCGAAGCCTGATGACCTTCCGGCTGTCCCGGTGGCCAATTATGGAGACAAGCTTGTTTTCTATGGGATAGGATCGGAAGTGGCGGTGGAATACGCCATGTCCACCACCTATAACTATAAGGTGACATTGCGGCGCAATCTTAACAATGACTGTTCTTATTATTTCCTGACAGACTCGCAGCCGAGGCTGGAGGTCGCATCCTCAGACACTCAGGCATCAGCGACGCTTAAAGTCGTCGAGACAGCCCACGGACTGGTGTGGCACAACTTCACAGACAGGAAGCCCTCCTCTATTGGAGCGTATCTTTTTGGCGAGAACATAGCCGAGTCAGGCGACAAGACCTATTCGGTGTATCTGCCCGGGTATGATCCGGCTGCCAGTGATGTCCCGTCTATCTCGTACGCGGTTGCGGTAAAGGCGTTGTCTGGAAATGTGAAGTTCAAGATGAAAGGGACTTCCGGGTTGATTTCGCGCCAGATCTCCGTGCAAGGTTACGGGAATGATCCCGGACATCTTGCCTACCGCTATCAGAGCAGTACCTCCCATTTCGCCGGCCTGGCAAAACAACCTGATGACATGTATGATCTGATTGTTGACCCCAGCGGCTCCGGCGCGCCTCTGACAGAGGCTTCCCTGGATTTTTATGCTTTCAGTTATCCCAGGACACTGGATGCTTCCTTGCTGCCGCAACAATTGCTCTCCTTCACATCGCTGCAGACCGGTCAGGCTGTCAGACTTGCAAATACTACCGCTACAACAAGATTATGGGATGTCTCTGGATCTGTGCCCCGTGAAATGACGGTGAAAAGCATCGATGCCGCCGGGAACATGGGATTTGTGTCTGACAGGAGGGTGAATATGACCCAGGCGATCGCCGGAATGCAGGCTATAGTGTTCGATCCGGCCCGTCAACTGGCTCAGGTAGAAGTCGTCGGAGAGGTGGCAGCCCAGAACTATCATGGTATGGATGTTCCCGAAATGCTTGTTGTGGCTTCCGGGAAGACTTACGACAAGGCATTGGAATTGGCGGCGATGCATCGTGAGAAGACCGGAGTGGAGGTCGCCGTTGTGCCTTTCCTCGACATATGCAATGAGTTCGCTTCCGGTCTCCCTCATCCGATGGCCATACGCCGTCTGGCGAAGATGCTTTATGACCGTGATCCGGCAAAGTTCAAGGCTCTCTTGATTTTTGCCAGAGCGTTCAGTGACAACACGGGGCTGACTGCCACGGAGACTCCTGAGGAATTCGCAGCCACATATATCCCGATGCTGGAGTGTGATGATCCGTCAGGAGCCGGGGAGCAGCCTAAAGCTTATGCGACAGACATGATATACGGAATGCTGGCTGATAACTTTAAATATGACTATCTGGTTGAAAAGGGCCACTTCCTGCGCTCTCCCCTTGACATAAAGGTAGGTCGTATCCCGGCTGCCAACGCCGGGGAGGCGGATGATTATTTGTCGAAAGCCAGGCGTTATCTTGACAATCTTACTGACAAGCCGATCTACAACAGAGCCATCATGACGGCTGACTGGGGTGACGAGAACCTCCATTTCAACCAAGCGAAAAAAATGCGTGAGGTGATGGCGGAGGTCGCTCCCCAGGCCATGCTTGACATGCACATACAATCGCTTTATGATCCCATGGGAAAAAGCAATGAAAGCATGCGCCGCCGTATTCGCCAGCAACTTCAGAGGGGTGTTGGTATATGGTTGTTCCTTGGCCATTCTCTGACATGTACAGAGATAGGTACGAATAGACTTTGGTCGAACGCCTATGACAAGGATCTCTATAATGAGAATCCCCCATTCGCCGTTTATGGGACATGTCAGACCCAGGTGATGGATTCTCCGGCAAAGAGCCTCCAGGTAGATATGCTCTTCAACAGGAATGGCGGCATGATAGCCGGAGTGGGTTCGACCCGTCCGGTCTATGCCCAATACAATGTGCATGTCACCAATATGATGGCCAGGGGATATTATGCCCAGAAACCCGGGGCTACGTTTGGCGACGTTTACATGACAGGAAGAAACCTTTATGTGAATAGCCCCGAAACTCTGCAGTCAGGCATAACAGGCCATAACGGAATTGCTGTCAACACTATGTGTTATAATTTCGCCGGTGATCCGATGCTTCCCATGCGATTGCCTGAAAACAAGCTGAAAATAACATCTTTCAATGGAGTTGTTCCTGATGGCGGCTTGATCGCTGTCAATCCTATGGAGCAATGTGATATCGAAGGAGAGGTGATCACCTCATCCGGAAAAATCGACACATCCTTCTCCGGGGAATTGACCATCACGGTGTATGATGGCAGCCATACGGTAAATTCGTCAAGCACGGCAGATGCCAATAATCCGGCGTTGAGCATAGATCTTGACGAAGATATCCTTCAGGAATTAAAGATCACTGTCAGGAACGGACGGTTCAGCGGGAAAATCGCATTCGCAGTGCCGACCTATCCCGGAAATGCCGCCAACCGTGTGAGCTTGTATGCCGTGACGGATGACCTCCGCAGGAGTGCCACCGGCTATCTCTCCGGCCTGAAAATCAGTCAGTCAGTTCCTTCACAGACTGAATATCCGGCTCCGGTGATATCCTCCATGTATGCCTCTGAAGATGATTTCCCCTCCAACAGCTGCCTTCCGGGAGACTTCATGTTGTATGCCTCAGTGGAGCCTGGCGAACTCGGATTGCTTGGCAACTCCGACCGCATGGGTGGTGGTGTTAGCCTTATTCTTGACGATTCCAGGAAGCTCGCCGGTGTCGACGGGTATCTTGAAATTTCTCCTGACGGATATGCCACCTTGGAATATCCTGTTTCGGGGCTGTCGGATGGGACACATAAATTGACGCTGAAGGTTGCCAATATAGCAGGAGTGTCGGCCGAGAAAAGCATTGAAGTCAATGTCGTGAATGTGGCTGATGCCAAGACTGTGATTGAGGAACCGTTTGCCCGTCAGGGGGCTGTGATTGATATCCGGCATAATCTGTCTGATATCCCTGTCGGAAGGATTGTTGTGACAGACGCTTCAGGAAAGACGGTGTTCTCGAAAGACAACGTGTCGTTCCCGTTCACCTGGGATCTCACCGCCAGTGATGGCTCCGAGGTCACCGATGGCGTTTATTCCGCCAGTGTCTACTTCAAGGCAGGCCGCCGTCATGGTTTCGCTTCCCCCGCTTCTATAGTGGTGGGCCGATGAGCCAGCCATGAGATTGCTCTTACTCATATTGGGATTCCTATCGGTCGCATCGCCGCTCCTTTCGTCAGCTCCATCCCTTTCCGGCTCCCAACGCGACCTGTTGGGAGTCTATCAACGAGCGGATAGCATTATCCGTCATGAGGGCAACTATCCCGCGTCATTGGAACTTTACCTGCGGTTTATCCGAGGGGCAGAAGGAGATCCGCTTCTGGAGCGGCAATTAGTGAGGTCCTACTTGTCGGTGGCGGTGATTTACGGTTCATACAACGATGTTGACAATGCCATCGCGTATAATTGTCTCGCTTACCCCTTGGCTCGAAAACTTGGTGATACACGTTCCTCCGAGCTGGCATTGACGAATCTCGCCCAGTCTTACCGGGAGAGACACGACTTCGACAACGCCTCAGAGACCGCCGACAGTCTGCTTGCCCTGGATTTTCGGGAGAGCAAGACCTTGTTGTTCCACTATTCGATAATCAAGGGGGAGGTGGCTCTCCAGCTTGGCAGGGATGAGGAAGCATTGCGTTATTTCCGCACCGCCGACAGTGTCGCCACATCCGCCCCTCTCTCGCGATATGAACGATCGGCTCCGCTCGAACTGATCGCCTGTTATTACGAAAAGGCCAATCAGCCGGATTCCCAACTGTTGTATCTTGATCGGGCGTGGGCTTTGGTCGAGGCGGACAAAGATCCCCAGCCAAAGGCCGAATGCGCCAGAATGCTGATGAGGTTCCACACCGAGCACGGTGACATGGAACAGGCGTTGAAATATCAGACCGAGTATTTCAAACTGACTGATTCCCTTGTCAACGTCCAACGGTTTCTGAGCGTTAACGCTCATCATCAGCAATCACGCATGGCTTCAAAAGGAGATGAGATTGACCACCTCAACCGTAAGGCATATTATCATAAGATCATAATCGTGGTCATTGCCTCCTTCCTTATGCTGGCGATTGTATTCATGATCGTGATCATAGGTCAGAAACGAAATCTGAACGCGGCATACCAGGCCCTTTTTGAGAAAGATCGGACACTCATGGGGATCCATGCGTCAATGGGTGACAAGGGATCCGCTTGCGATGATGACAATAAGACACTTCATGAGACCGGAGCAATTTCCTCCGAGAGTGAGGATTCACGCGAGGAGCGGCGCAACCGCGACCTCTACAACAGGATTGTCAAGACGATGGAGACTACCCGCGAGTATCTCAAACCCGATTTCGGTCTGGGAAACCTTGTGGCCTTGGTCGGCTCGAATGTCGCGTATGTGTCAAAAGTCATCAAGCAATTTTCAGGACAGAATGTCCCTTCGTTCATAAATGAGTACCGCATCCGCGAGGCATGCAGGCAACTTCTGGATGATGAGAACTTCGGCAACATAACTTTCGCCGCCATAGGGGAATCGGTGGGATTCAGCTCGCAGGCCAGTTTTAACCGCGCCTTCAAGAAGGTGACCGGGATCACTCCTTCGTATTATCAGAAAATGGCGGCTGCGGGTCGACGCAAATCCTTGGAGGAATAATTTTTTAGCATTTTCGCGAATTTGTTTGATGCGGAGCAATCTCAAATTGTTGATTTCCGCTGCTTGGTGGTATATTTGCCGTCGTCAAAACCAATCAATTGCCAAATGAAGTCATTTTTACCAATCATTCTTGTTTTATTGTGCGTCTTGGGAGCCGTTCCGGCTCGCGCGCAGACAAAGACAATGGTCGTCACGACAGTCTCCTCCGGCCCTGTTCCGATAGAGGTGTCGACCCATACCCGAATATCCTTCTCTGATGATTTGTCGAGGATGACCGTTTCATCGGCCGACACCGACAAACCCATCGCGTTTGATATCGACGACATCGACAATATCATCTTCACGTTGGATTCCTCTGTTGACAAGATTGCCGTCGACGGGAGTGACCTGCGGATTTCAAACCAAGGGGGTATTGTCACACTATCCGCTGACAGCGATATTAAATATGCCGCCTGGGATGCGGCCGGAACTCTGGTGCTTTCGGGTGAAGGAGAATCGACAGTCACACTGGATTTCACGACCCGGACTCGGGGGATATACATCATAAGAGCTAACGACACAACATTCAAATTCATCAACAGATAATATGATACGTAATATATTGCTCACTCTTGTGGGACTGATGGGCGCGTTCGGCCTTTTCGCGCAGACAACCTCAACCGAGGCCAGGACTTTGGTTGTCAAGACTGTTGACGGCAACACCTCGCGGTTCAATCTCGCCGACATTTCGGAAATCACATTCGAGAATACCCCTGCGGAGGTGGTTGATGTCGTCAGGGTGGCAAATCTGTCACCTGACTTTATCGCTGTCTCAGGAATACAGGAAGGTCAGCAGCTGACTCCCGGTGAAACCGCTACCTTGACCCTTGAAGCCGTTTCCATTTTGGCGGATGGTTTTCAGGACTATCATTTTGAACATCTCCATATTCATGTCAACGACCGGGTCATAGTGCCGGAGATCCCTGTCGGCTATACTCCCGTAACCGAATTGAAGATACCTTTTACTGTCCCCGATGAAGACTGTGACATAGTGGTGTGTTACAGTGTGCAACAGCAGATGATCGAAAATGGATACACCATGACGCTCGAAGAGCATCCCAATGTGGAATTATATGGGGTGTCACCGACCGGTCATTACAAATATTTTGACGCGTACCTACTTGTAAACGAGGCTTTTGTAATCACTGATGCGGAATACCGTATGGGCGATGGCGAGTGGACTTCTGTCAAGGGGACCGAGGGGTGTGGGTTGACTGTCGACGACCGGTTGCCTAATCTTTACCGGGTGAGCATCCGGCCGGATTTCCAAAACGTCACCGGGGATGTTACCCTGCGTGTGTCAGGGGAGCAACATCATCGTTACAATATCAGCTGGAATAACGCTCTGCCTCAATACCTTGACCTGGAGAGAAGCTCGTTGCCTGCCCGGGCTATAGACGGAGACATGGTGATCGCCGAGCTGTATGTCAATGAGGATTACTATCTCAATGGAGCATCGGCCTCCGACGGCACTGATGTCGAGACCCTTTATCGCGCTTATGTCAAGTTCAAGATGCCCGCAAATGATGTGGCCGTCACTCTTGATATCCTTTCGAAAGTGCCGGTTACGTATGCCGGAGGGGAGCATGTGGCCTCTGCCAAGTTCTATGACGCTCCCGATATCTACTATGGACGCGAGACCTCGATAGGAATTCCCGGCGAGGAGGTTTACCTGATCGCCACAGCTGAGGAGGGTTATAAGCCGGTAAGCGTCACGACTGATGACGGCAAGACATACGGTTTCAATTTTTATGGTCTTGACATGTATGTCTGTCCTGTGACCATCTCGGAGGGAGTATCTGCGATGTCTGCCACGGTCACCTGCAGTCCGGCCTATAAAGTTTCGTCGGCGCAGACTGTTCAGTTCGATGAAGGTCCGATATATGCCGCCGGGGAGACTGTCAGGTTTGCAATGAAGGTGCCTGACGGCCGGAGAATTGAAACCGTTGCTGTTACCACTGCTGCCGGCAAGCCGGTTGAGGTGACCCTCGATATACCTTACGGCACATTCGTAATGCCTGACGAGGATGTGATTGTCACTGTCACTTATGCAGATCTTGAAGTGGGTGACCGGGTGTCGGTGATCGCCTATTACGACGATGATCAATACGGAGTCAACAGTTCTACCAACTACGACTGGGATTTCGCAGAGGGATTCAACATTGATAAGGGGGCGACGTTCTATCTCAGCGTCCTTGATTATTACGGCGAGGATTTCTATGTGGGGGTAAAAATCGGCGAGACTGTCGACATATATCATGCGACGGAAGATGAGGATTCGGGAGAGTTCTCGTTTGGCAAAGCTTTGGTGGCCAATGGCGACGTTGTCATCAAGGTTGGGCCTACCCAATCTTCGGTGGCTTTCTGATGCATGCATGGTTATATTCCGAAACAAGATGAAACCGCGTCGGGAATTTACTTTCCTGACGCGGTTTCATCTTAAGTAGCCGAAGTGGGACTCGAACCCACACAGCCGCAATGGCCAAAGGATTTTAAGTCCTTCGTGTCTACCATTCCACCATTCGGCCCGGAATAATATTGCCGCCCCGCAGGAGCGGCCTTTGATTTTTCCGCCGCAAATTTACGCTTTTTTAATCAATCAGACAACAGATTCCCGGCTTTTTTTCGTAACTTTGCGGCCGACACGGATTTGCGCCATACGGCCTTTTCCCGAGTCCCCGACACAATACTATAAAACAACCCAACTGCTTTTTTAGCAATAGTTTCAATACACTGTTATGAAAATCGAAAAAATCATTGGTCGTGAGGTGCTCGATTCACGCGGCAACCCCACTGTTGAAGTCGATGTAATCCTCGAAAGCGGCGCACGCGGCCGTGCTTCCGTTCCCTCCGGTGCTTCCACAGGCGTGAACGAGGCTCTCGAACTCCGCGACGGTGACAAGAACCGTTATATGGGCAAAGGTGTCCTCAAGGCTGTGGCCAACGTGAACGGTCCTATCGCCGAGGCTCTCAAGGGAATGAGCGCCCTCGATCAGATTGCGATCGACGAGGCAATGCTCAAGCTTGACGGCACTGACACCAAGTCAAACCTCGGCGCGAACGCCATCCTCGGCGTGTCTCTCGCTGTGGCAAAGGCTGCCGCTGACTATCTCGACCTCCCCCTCTACAAATACATCGGTGGCTGCAACACATACGTGCTTCCCGTTCCCATGATGAACATCATCAACGGTGGTGCTCACTCTGATGCTCCCATCTGCTTCCAGGAATTCATGATCCGTCCTATCGGTGCAACTTCGTTCCATGAAGGCATCCGCATGGGTACCGAGGTGTTCCACAACCTCAAGAAGGTTCTCAAGGAACGCAACCTTTCGACTGCTGTTGGTGATGAAGGTGGTTTTGCTCCCAACCTCGACGGTACTGAAGACGCTCTCCAGGTGATCATCAAGGCTATCGAGCTCGCCGGATATGTTCCCGGAAAGGATGTTACTATCGGTCTCGACTGCGCTTCCTCCGAATTCTACAAGGATGGCGTTTACGATTATACATGGAAGCAGGGTGCTGATGCTCCCAAGCTCACTTCCGAGCAGCAGGCTGCTTTCCTCAAGGACCTCGTTGAGAAATATACCATCGACTCCATCGAGGATGGTATGGCCGAGAACGACTGGGAAGGCTGGAAGATCCTTACCGATCTTATCGGCAACCGTTGCCAGCTCGTCGGCGACGACCTCTTCGTTACCAATGTGAAGTATCTCAAGCGCGGTATCGAGGAAGGCTGTGCCAACTCGATCCTCGTCAAGGTTAACCAGATCGGTTCGCTGACCGAGACTCTCCGTGCCGTAGAGCTGGCTCAGCGTAACGGCTACACCGCTGTCATCTCCCACCGTTCAGGTGAGACCGAGGATGCAACCATCGCTGACATCGCAGTGGCCACCAACGCCGGACAGATCAAGACCGGTTCCGCTTCCCGTTCCGACCGTATGGCCAAGTACAACCAGCTTCTCCGCATCGAGGAGGAACTTGGTGCTGCCGCTGCCTACGGATATGGAAAGAAGACCAAGCGTCCCGAATAATAATAGCACGGTATGATCGCGGTAGCGGGGCAGTTCCCGTAAGCTGCGCATGACAATAATAACCGCCCTGTCATCTGTTCAGATTGGCAGGGCGGCTTGTGTGTTTTGTCATCGTATGATCTTGTATGCCTGTCCTTGGGTCACGACGATATATATTCCGGGCTGCGTGGGGGAGTCGGTCAGGTGGTGGCCGGCTAAGTCATAATACTCGGAAGTCACCGGTGAGTCTTGAGCAATAACATTGTCAATTCCTGATATCACTGTGGAATGGGCGATCGTAAATGAGTTGTGGCCGCCAGATTCCGTACCTCGCAGGAAAGTTATGTCATATTTCCCCTCCTCTACATGTATATATCTTGCAAAGTTGTCCCCTGTGATCGAAAGAGGGTTGCTTTCCCCGAAAACGGGGGCTTCGCCACTCTTTAAAGTATAAAATACATCCCCTTTTGTCGGGTCATTGCTTTTCGCGAGAAAGATGAAACCGTGATCAAGAGCCATGTTTTTGACCGAAACGCCGGTCTCCCCCTCTACTGTTGTCATTACTGTCTGACCCTCATAATCTCCTTTTTCGAGTTTCGTGGCCGTCCCGTCGCTGTTGATGGGTACTATATACATTGTTCCGGCATCTTGTGCGTGAATTGCGGCAGCTGCCATTATGACTGCTATCCCGGTGAGTAGAAATTTTCGCATAGTTGAAATGTTTTTTAGGTGTTGTTTTATTCTTTATCAACGCCTCTTAGGCAGGCAAAGTTTGGATTTGAGGGATTTCGGAATTTTCTCTTGAGAAAACTTAAAATTTTAACATTTGTTGAAGTGTTTGAGTTGCAGTTGATTGCGCGGATTGTTTTTCAGAATCATGTTTTACGGCATAAAAAAGTGGTTTAAAAATTTGGCTGGTTCGCGGGCAATGCGTAACTTTGCACTCGCTTTCGGGACGGAGGTCCCGCC
>JAETNS010000005.1 GCA_021772015.1 Prevotellaceae bacterium
AGAATGGTTCAGATGGTAGGAGCCTGGGGGTGAGGGTGAAGGGAGTTGACTAAGGTCAATGACCGAACCCGAATCCCACAGGCGACGACCCAGATGAGCCATTATGACACGCCCTCTATCGGTTGTTTGCGCTGTCAGTCGTGGAATCAGTTGGTTTTGGCGACCTTGCGGTTGCCGACGATGTAGAGGCCGGCAGGGAGGGTATCAAGGGCTGTTTCGCGGTCAGCCCCTTGGAGGAGGAGCTGGCCTGTCAGGGAGTAGACATTGACGGGGCCGTTGTCGTCAGCCACGGAGTCGGCGATGATTCCATCTATTCCGCTCGACGCGGTAGGGTCGAGAGTCCAGGCGCGGAGCGACTTGACGGCGGTAGACCCGTTGTTTGAAAACGCCTCTATTCCATTCGCGTCAGAGTCTGTCGGGAAGACGCGGATCGATGATGCCCAGCGGTCATTTATGAAGATGTCGAGGATCGAATGGTCGATGAAAAGGTTGATCTTGATGTCGGAACCGCGCCGGAGGTATTCAGGCAACGTCAGGGTGTACACGCCGTTATACACTCCCCCGTCATTGATCAGACGGTTGAGCCGGGAGAAATCCACAGTCAGGGAGCTGGAAGCGTAGTTGTAGGTGATGGTGGCCTCAGCCGAGCTGTTCTTGAAGATGTTGAATCCGAAGGGATAGTTGCCGATGGTGAAGACCGCCTCTATCTCGACAGCGCGGCCGGAAACCGGGTCGAGCGACAGAGTTCCCGCGAGATCGAACGCGTCGCGGGTGAATTTGGTCGAAGACCTCATGCCGGTAAGCCCGGAGAATGGCTTCTGCACGAGAATACCGTCATTGTCAAGGCTCCATTCACGCGGAAGCGAATAGCAATGCGCCCAGCCGAGATTCCAGTTGTCCTGACCCGACAGCTTGTCAGGCACTATACCGAGGGCGATCGTCTTTCCGTCATGATTGTAGATAGTCGGGGAGAGCAGTCCGAATCCGTCGCGGGAGTTCAGCTCCACATTTTTCCCCGAGGGGAAATTGGGCGCCGGGGCGAATGTGCCGTCAGCGTTGATCGTGCCGGTCCAATAGATGGTCCTTACACCTGTGGAGGTGCTTAGGGGAGTGGCTGTGAAGAGCCATTTGCCGTCGGCCATAGGGGTGATGTTGGGCATCTCCCAGAAGCGACCGTCAGCAGAGGCGCTCTTTCCGGTGAAGAACAAAGCGCCGTCATTGCTCCATGTGGAGTTGGCCGGATTGTAGCGATGGAGGGTAGTCGTCCCGATCCCGTCCTTGGAGCTGCCCACGATGATGTATGCGTTCTCTCCGTTGCGGAAGAAATAGGGATCACGGAAGTCATCAGACAAGCCGCCGGGGCGGCCGTTTATGATCGGATTGTTGCTCCATTTCGTCCAGTCGAGCAGTGACGCGTCATCGGGTGACGCGCCCGCGATTGTCGCGCGGCCATAGTCGACGGCGGTGTAGATGATGTTTGGCTTACCATTGGTGATGACATCGTCGGTGAAGACACATCCGCTCCAGCATCCCTTTATGTCGTATGGATCGCCGGGGGCGATGGCGATCTTCTCCTCACGCCAGTCATACAGGTTCTCCGAGGATATATGCCCCCAGTGGAGACGGGCCATGTAGGGGCCGTCGGCATTTTTCTGGAAGAAGAGATGATAGCGTCCGTCTGACCACACCATGCCGTGGCACTCGTTGGTCCAGGCGGCCGCCGGCATTCCGTGGAAACGCGGGCGCAGGATGTCGTCGGCAAAGCGGGAGGCGGGGATGTCGAGGTCGGCCGGATTCTCGGCTTTCCATGCCCTGATGGTCTCCTGGCTTATCGCCTCGTCCCAGATCTTGATGTCATCGATCAGACCGTTATAGGAGGTCAGCAGGAACGGCCCGGAGTAATTCTCCAGATTACCGCGTCCCATCTTGAAACTGCCGCCGCCAAACGACAGCGACCCCGAACAGCGGGCAGATCCGACAGCCTCTCCGTTGTTGTAAAGGGTTATCGAACGCGAGTCGCAGTCTACGACCGCCACTATATTGTTCCATTGATAGGTCGGCATCGGGGTCGAGACATTGACCTCCACCGGCCAGCCGCCGACATAGGCTTTGAAAGACCATTTTCCGTCGAAGCCGATGAATACCCCGAATCCTGTCTTGGCGTTTTCGTCAAGACAAGTGACGATCGCGGTTTTCTCCGAGGTGTTCTCGTCGATCTTGACGATAGGATAAGAGGGGAGGGCCGTATAGAAAGATAGGGTCATCTTCTTGTTCCCTTCCGGAAGGATGTTTGTCAGGCTCGCGTCAATCCAGGAGGTGTAGCCGTCGAAACGCAGGGCCTGTCCGACAGCCCCCGGAACATTCTCGGGGGAGAAATGGCCCTGTACCGCGAAGCGGTTGCCGCTTATCAGCTCCTGGATCTGCCCGGAACGGACCTCCATCGGGAAATGAGCCACCAGTCCGGCCTTGGCGCAGCCCGCAGTGGCTGCGATCGCCCCGGCGGCGAGGAAAATTTTGATATTTTTCATGGAAAACTATTTATGAGGGTTAATAACAGTGGGAATAATTTCTGCAGAGGTCTTATCTCAACAGTATCTTGGCGGTTGCAGTGGCCGTCGTTGATGAGGCGCTGACGATAGCGACCCCTTTGAAGAGGGTGGGAATGATGCCGTCACTGTTGTCTGTGACATGACGGCATATTGTCCGGCCATCGACGGATACGGCAGTGATCACTGTCCCCGCCTCGAAGTTGCTGTAGCCGATGCCCGTGTTGTCAACGGGGAAAACAGAACCTTTCGTGTCTTCTGTCGCCGTTTTGACTTCGCTTACTGTCGGGCCGGGATCTTTGGTCAGAAGATAAGCAAGGGAGTTGGCGTTGAGACGCTCGATGTTTCCCGCATATGTGTTGCCACCGAAGCGGGGGGCAAGTTCGCATGCCGCGATACCGTTTGCAAGGATTGTTCCGGAGGAAGATGCAGACCGGCTCATTGCCGCCGCCTGTGGACGGAATTCGACAACGCCTGCCACGGCATAGTCTGTCACATGGCCCCATGTGCCGAGCACAACCGCGTTGTTCTCCTTCTCGAAACGTTCGACAGTGTTGCTTCCTTCAGCGGAATATGTATAGGCATTGAGATCCCAGATACAGTTATGATCCTCGCGCCACATGGCGGATCCGTCGCCGGTGCCCTCCATCGGGAAGGTCTCCCAGTCATAGACACGGGAGGTGGCCAGATCGGTGTAGATCGGATGATTGCGGCGGTCATAAAACTCGGCCGGCCGTTCGTTGCGGAAATTCCATCCGATCTGGGCCTGCAGGGTCCAGACATCTGCCCCGTTGCCCCCATCCCCGTCACTGTATATTCCGGGGGCGAAGCGGCTGTCGACACGTCCGATCGATGATATAAGCTGCGTCGCCTGCTTGGTCAGCAGAAGGTTGCCTCCCTCGGCATGGAAACCGCGTATCTTTTCTATCACATTTGGATCAGAAAGTCCGTCGGGGAGATTCCCCTTGCCGAGGTTGAGGCGGTCGAGATGTATCCATAATGTGCCGAAATTATCGATATTCAATCGCGAGGCCGCTTCGGAGGGTGTCAGCACTGTGCCGTTGGGGTACAATGTCATGAAAAGTTCTACAGCGGCTTTCTCCTGAGGATTCAAGGATCCAACGTCATTGCCCGCTATCAACATTGCGACGCGCGATGTCATGTCAGGCGCAGGCAGGCTTGCTCCGGACGGTGAGATCGCCGACATGGCAGACCTTTCTTTCAACACCCACGCGTCTATAGACTTGACGCGGGTCGTCGCGTCGGCGAACGCCTCTATCGAGGTGCCGTTCCCGTCATGGGGGAAGATCCTCACCGACGCGGCGTAACGGTCGTTGACAAACAGGTCTATAATCGAATGGTCGATGAACAGATCCACCGTCACCTCTTTGCCCGGAGCGATCTCCTCCGGAAGAGAGGCCTGATACACCCCATTGTATGGGTAACCGTCGTTCACGATGCGGGGCATGTGGAGCAGGCTGACAGAGATGGTATGGGCTGACGGATCTATGGTCATCGAGGCATGGGAATGGTCGGGGTTTTCCGGATTTTTGAAAAAACGTATTCCCGCAGGGGTGTCGCCGCATTGAAATACGGCCCTGACTTCAGCCTGACGGCCTGTCACATTCCCTAACGGCATCGCGCCCGACAGGTCGAAGTCGTTTTTGCTGAAAGACACATCCGAGCGCATCCCTGCCAGTTCCGGTGCTGGTCTCTGCCAGAGGTTACCCGCCGCGTCGAGACTCCAGTCTCGGGGGAGAGAGTAGCAATGCGCCCAGCCGTTGGCCTTGTTGTCGGCGCTTCCGAGCTTGTCGGCCACAATCCCGATGGCGGTGACGCGGCCGTCATGGCTCATTATCGAGGGTGACATCATTCCGAAGCCGTCGCGGCCGAACATGTCGATTGACCTCGGGGATCCGGAAGCTCCGTCGCATACGAAACGACCCTCCCCGTTGATGGTGCCGGTACGATACAGGGCTTTCACTCCCTGGGAAGTTCCTATGGGGGTGTAGACGAAGAGCCATCTCCCGTCGGGCATCCGGGTTATGGAGGGCATCTCAATGAATGAGCCGTCGGCTGACACATCGCCGGCCCAATAGAACATGTCGTCGGCATGGCGCGTCCATCCGCCGTTCTCGTAACGGTGGAGAGTGACAGCCCCGCGCCCCTCTTTCTGGCTACCGACTATTATATAGGCGTTTGAGCCGTTGCGGAAAAAGAACGGATCACGGAAATCATCGCTCAGGCCATCAGGACGGCCGTCCACCAAGGGGACTGTGGTCTTTTCCCATGAAATCAGCGAATTGTCGGAATTTCGGGGGAAAGCGCCGAGAACACGGGCTCGTTCATAGTCAACCCCCGTGTAAAGTATCGCGGGTCGCCCTCCTGTAAGTTGGTCATCGGTGTAGACACATCCGCTCCAGCACCCTTTCATGTCGAGATGAAACCTGTCGCCATCGGAATAAGGCTCTCCCGGAGTCAGGGCGATCTTCTCCTCATGCCAGTCGTAGAGATTGGAGGAGGAGAGATGTCCCCAGTGAAGGCGCGCCATGTAGGGGCCGGCGGCATTTTTCTGGAAGAATATATGGTAACGGCCATCGGCTTTGACCAGCCCGTGAGGCTCGTTTGTCCATGCTCCCGTCGGGCATCCGTGTAAAACAGGATGCCACCGGTCTCCGGCGTAACGACTTTCAGGAACGGTCAGTACCGGAGCTGCGTCGGCGCGCCATCCTCTCATCACATCGGGAGAAAGAGCCTCGTCATAGATCGTCAATTCGTCGATCAATCCGCCGAAAGCTGTGGTGCGGAACGCGTCGACTCCGCTGCCGAACCAGATCTCCCATCCGTCCTGGGCGACATGCAACGAGGCCTCGCCCACAGAGATGTCTCCTCCGTTGCAATCGGTAGACGCGACTTCCTCCCCGTTGTTGTAGAAACGGAGTTTCCGTTGGTCTGCGTCGATGACCGCTGTCAGGCAGTTCCAACGATAGCGGGGGAGGGGGGCCGGGACATTCACGATGGCTTTCTCGCCTCCGACATAGACTTGGAAACTGTACTGGCCGTCGAAGCCGATGAAATAGCCGAAGCCTGATCTCGCATTGTCGTCAAGGCAATTGACTATGCATGTCTGGCCGCCCGGATTAGGGTCATCGACTTTGATAACGGGGTATGACTGGACGGCTACCCAGAGACTGACAGTCATCTTGCGGCTGACAGGCAGGTGTCGTACACGTGCGCCGACATAGGATGTGTATCCGTCGAGGAACAGCGCGCGCCCTTTCACGCCCGGTGCGGTCTCCGCGCCGAAGTTGCCCAACACCTCGAATCGGTCTGAGCTGACTTTCTCCGTTATGATTCCGGAATCATCGGGATCGAACGGGAAATGGGCGACAATGGCCGCCGGGGCATTAAGCCCCGACAGCCCTGCCATCGCTAAAAATATTGCTTTTTTGAGCGGATTGATATTCATTCAGGGGATCATTTGCAAAGTAGTTTGGTGACAGTGCCTCCGACGGAGACGATAACGATACCCTTGGAATCCAGATCCACGCTGCCTTCACCTTCGATCGTCAGAGACGCGATGAGACGGCCGTCTATGGTGTAGATCTCAAGGTTTGCCGGACGGGAAAATCCTGCCCATCGGATTCCTCCGGGGATGGATTCCACAGATCCTGTGGTGGTGTCGGACACATCCTCCACTCCTGATACGGGGGCGGCATGCCAAGGAGAGAGATAGTCGATGATGTTACGGGTCAGCAGTTCGGTGTTCGACTTGTAATCATTGTTGTCTGCGGCATGGTAGAGCTGTACGCAGCCGATGCCGTTGGCAAGTATTGTGCCGGGTTTGGCCTTGTTCTTGTTCAGTTCGGCAAGCTCGTCAGATGTGTCATTCAAGGCTGCCATACTGTGGTTGCGCGGGGCAAATTCCACGATACCCGCTGCCTGATGGTTCCAGTCCTGTCCCCAAGTGCCGAGCACGGTGGCTTTCGCGTCCTCCTCGAAGCGGGCGACCCCGTTGGGACCCTGTGAGACAAACTTGAAGTCGGTGACAGTCACGAGATAGCGCAGGCAATTGAATGTCAGCTGCTCAAGATTGTGATGATAGGCGTTGCCGCCGTTGCGGGGAGCCCATTCACAGGCTGCCAGGCCGTTGGCTATGATACGCCCACGGTATTGTATGGTGGGGCGGAATTCCACGATTCCTGCAACGGCATGGTCCTGGACGTGACCCCATGTCCCCAGGACAACACAATTGTTCTGGTTCTGGAATCTCTCGACGGTATTTTTCCCGTCGGCGGTATAGATGTTATTGTAGCCGTTGAGGTTCCACATGCAGTTGTGGTCCTCACGCCACATTTCAGCCCCGTTGCCGGTGCCTTCCATTCCGTAGGTCTCCCACCGGAAGTCGTTTCGTGTCTGTAGATCCGCGTATATGGCGTGGTTGCTGTGATCGTAATATTGGGATGGATCGAGACCCCCGGGGTTCTCTTGCTCATTGACAAACCAATAGCCGATCCTGGCATTTACATCCCAGACATCTGTGCCGTTTCCTCCCTCGCCGCTGCTGTATTGGTTAGGCGCGAAATCCTCGGAGATACGGCCGATGGCAGGCACGAGCTGGGTGGCATATTTGGTCAGCAGCAGCTGTCCCCCGTTACGTGAGTAATTTTCGAGGGCATTGATGAGGTCGGCGCGTCTGAATGATTCCGGGAGATTGGTCCATCCCTTTTTAAGTCCGCAACGGTCGATATGCACCCAGATGCAGTCGAAATTGTTGGGGTCGATGCGCTCGATGTCGCCGGGACAGATGATCTCGATCTTTACATCTGGGCGTATTGATTTGAACCATCCTTCGGGATTGAGCAGGAAGTCAGCCACGGCGCGTTCCTGTGGATTCTCGATCTTTGAGATCTCATCAAAGGAGTGCACCCCATCATAGCCGACATAGAGACCGATCTTGGCGTTGTTGTCGGTCTTCATGGCCAGCCGCCACATGCAGTTGTGGTCCTCACGGTGTATCGGTTGTTTCGCGCTGTTACCTTGCATCGGGAATACATTATAGGGCACATCATTGTAAATCGGGTCAGGGGTCGCAGCCCATTCGGTTGAAGACATGGTGGAGAGCCCCGCGTAGATGGGATGGCCGCGACGGTCGGAATACTGTGACGGGTCGTCATTCATCATCCTCGCCCCGATCTGGGCATTTATAGACCAGATGTCGGGATTGTTATCGGTCCCCGTTCCTGACTCGAACACGTTCGGGCGCAGGTAATCATCAAGAAGTCCGATGCCGTCGGAGTAAAGCAGCTCTATGGCGAATTTAGACATGTAAAGGTTTCCGCCGTCCTGGTAGAATTTCTTTACGGCCAGCAGGAATTTGTCACTGATGAAGGCTGACCGGAATTTCTCGACTCCCTCGCTTTTGCCGATGCTGTCGATGTTGATCCACAGACAGTCGAAATCGGGATATTTGATCTTGTCGACATCTTTGGGTGTCAGAATGGTGCCGAACTCGGCGAATTCCCTTTGGAAAAGCTGTGCGGCAGCTTTTTCCTGCGGGGGATTGATGGCATTGACATCCTCGGCGGCGATGTACATGGCCATTCTCTGGTATTTCTTTTGCTGGGCCAGGGTCGCGAATGCGACAGGAATCAGCATTGCGATCAGAATCAGTTGAAGCAGTTTTGACTTCATGGTAACGGGGTTAGTAAATCGTGTTAGGTAAGGTGTGTTGCAGGTATGGCAGGAAAACAGGAAGAAGGCTGGTTGAAACGGGAGGGACGCGCAGGTCTCACGCGCCCCTCCCGGATGTCTGTCAGTCAAAGAATTTTATCTTACGATGACCTTGGAGGTCTTGGTGCCTTGGCGGACTACATAGATGCCGGGGGTCAGGCCGGCGGCATTGACAGCCATCCCATGGAGGTTGAAGTACTCGGCGGGAGCGTCTGCCTGATCCATGTCGCCGGCGATGTCGGCGATGCCGGAGCTTTTGGCGGCCAGATAGTTGATGGTGTTGTCGGTCAGCTTCACGAGGTTGGAATGGAAAGCGTTGACACCTTCGCGGGGAGACCATTCGCAGGCTGCCAGACCGTTGGCGATGATGATGCCCTGTCCGTCAGCCGCCGGCTTGAACTCCACTATGCCGGCTACGGCGTGGTCCTGTACATGTCCCCATGTGCCGAGGACAACAGCATTGTTCTGGTTCTGGAATTTCTCGACGGTGTTCTTGCCTTCGGCGGTGTAGATGTCATTGTAAAAGTTGAGATCCCACATGCAGTTGTGGTCTTCGCGCCACATTTCTGTGCCGTTGCCTGTCCCTTCCATAGCGTAAGTCTCCATTGGGAAATCATAGTTGGTCTCCAGACCTACATAGATATCATGGTCGCGGTGGTCATAATATTGGGTGGGATCGAGACCTGCGGCATTGTCTTTCTCGTTGACAAACCAATAGCCTATCTGGGCGTTCACAGTCCAGACATCTGTACCTTTACCTCCGTCACCGTCACCGTAGATCTTTGGAGCGAAGGATTGGTCTATGCGGCCCAGACGGGACACAAGCTGGGTGGCATGCTTGGAGAGGTATAGGCTTCCGCCATCTTCGACGAATTTTTTGAGGGCTTCGACGGTAGCGTCATCCGAGAATTCGGCGGGAAGGTTGCCCATTCCGATATTGAGGCGGTCGATATGGATCCAGATGCAGTCGAGGTTGTCGACGGAGATCTTTGAGGTCTCGCCCGGAGCGATCACGACTCCGTCGGGGTTTGCTTCCGTGAAATGCTTTGCGGCGGCGAATTCCTGGAAGTTGTCGATCGATTCAACGTCGGAGTAGCCGATGAGCATTCCTGCGCGGGGATTGGCGGATACATTGGCGGCGCATACGATAGCGGCAGCCGCGATTGAAGATCTTAGTAATGATTTTTTCATGTCTGATTTTTAGGGTTAGGTGGCTGTCAAGGGCTTTAAGGACTTTGATGAGTTTAAGGTCCTTAAAGTCCTTAAAGTCCTTGACAGTCGGGATTTCAGGTGTGGAATTTTGTCTTGCTTGTAGTCTTCCTTGTGGTCTTACTGGAGGTAGTGGAGGATGTTGAGGGTCAGCTGCTCCACGTTGTGCTGATAGGGATTGACACCGGAGTTCTGGTTCCATTCGTAGGCGGCGAATCCGTTGGCCACGCAGCGGCCATGATCTCCGGCTGCGAAGAAGTCGACCAGACCGGCCACACAATGGTCGCGGACATGTCCCCATGTGGCGAGAACCATAGAGTTTGTGGTCACTTCAAAGTTCTTGATCACGTCGGGCTGGTTGCCTTTGCCGTAGATGTTGCAGTCCCACATGCAGTTGTGGTCTTCGCGCTGGCCGGGACCGATCAGCGGGAGGCTGTTGTAGCCGTAGCCGTTTGGATCCTCCATAACGAGGCCCTTGAAGATAGCATGGGTAGTGCGGTCATAGTAGCCTTGGTCAGCACCGTCGCGGAAGTCCCATCCGAGGTGGGGATTGATGGTCCATACATCAGTCCCTGTCCCTCCGGCACCGTTGCCGAAGAGGGTAGGCTCCATCCCTTCGGGGACGAATCCCAATGGGAGGGTTAGCTGGGTGGCCATGTTGGCGAGGTAGATCGAACCGCCGTTTGCCGAGTATTCGCGCAGGGCGGCAATGGTCTGGTCGGAGGATACCTCATGGGGAAGATTCTGCCATCCGAAGGGAAGCCCCATGCGGTCTATCTCTATCCATATCACAGAAACGATGTCTGGATCGAGCGAAGAGATCTCGGAGGGCTGGATGAAGATCGCGTTCTCCTGGGCTGCGAACCATGTGGCGGCTGCCTGCTCGTCATCGTCGGGAAGGTCGGCGATAGTCGGGGCGGTCATCAGGTAAGCCATCTTGGAAGCCACATAGGGGACGCTGGCGATGACGGAGACACCCTCGGAGACATACTTGCCGTCATATTCCACCTTTACGGTGTAGACCAGCTGGCGGTCCATAGCCTGACCTTTGAGAGAGCAGGAGGTCGCATCGGCGGGGAGTAGTGTAGGCGCGCCGTTGTCACAGCTGACACGAACGCCGGTGATGCCCGGCTGGGCCGGAAGCTGCCAGGTAAGCGTCACCGTGCGGCCGGTGACGGAGGCCTGGAGGTCGGAGGCGGTGGCCATCGCGGGCACCTCCGGATAGCCCTTGGGCTCGTAGTCGGAGCAAGAGCTGAGCAGGCCGCAGACGGTCACGGTCAGGAGGGCCAGCAGATATGATGAAATCTTTTTCATTGCTTAGGATAGGTGTTTGTTTAAGTAACTATTCAAAATGGGTTACCAGCTACTTACATGGTATTATTGATAGAGATCGCCGGCATTGTCAACCTGGTTTACAGGGATCGGGAGATAGATCTCGTCGGCGGTAAGGTTGGCTCCCTCATAGTATGAGTGGATCTTGACCTCTGAGGCGTAATACTCGTTCATGGTCTGTACGACATTGCCCCAGCGTACGAGGTCGAACCAGCGGTGTCCCTCCATGGCAAGCTCGATGCGGCGTTCCATGCGGACGGCGCGGCGGGCGTAATCCTGGTTCCAGCCGGTAGCGGGATATTCCTTGACGAGATAGTTGGCCAGGTTGGGGTTGCAGTCGACGGGGGTGTAGGAGGGATCGACCGACCGGGCGGCCTTACGGCGTATCTCGTTGATAAGCTCGCGGGCCTCGCCGAGATTCTTGTTCTGCTCGATCAGGGCCTCGGCCTTCATCAGCATCACGTCGGCATAGCGGATCAGGCTCCAGTTGAGCGAAGATGCTCCCCAAGGCACGATACCGGGTGTGCAGTAGGGGGATTCGGGGGCGGTGTAGGGCTTCTTGCCGGAATACTGGCCGTAAAGTTCCAGATTGCGGCACCATTTCTCGTTGTACATATGGCCGCGCCAGGGCATTCCGATACGGCCGAGGGTGAAATCAAGACGGGGATCGACGTTTCCGGGGTAGTCAGGGCCGTCGATGTTGTCGTTGTTGAACGAGCCGTCGAGGTAGGGAAGACCGTTCTCGTCGGTGCGGAAGGAGTTCACCAGGTTCTGTGAGGCGAGATAGAAGTCATCGCCGTTGCCGTAGAGGTTGCCTTCAGACCAGGTACAGTTCAGACAGTTGTTGAAGTTGAACTGGTCGGGAGAGTTGGCCGAGGAGAACTGGATGGCCATCACTGACTCGTACATGTTGTTGTACTCGGGCTTCGACATGTCGAGGAAGTTGGGGTAAAGCTCATACTGCCCGCTGGCGATGACATAGCCGGCGTATTGCTCGACTTCGGCCCATGAGGAAGTGAAACAGCTGACGCGGGCGTGGATGGCGGCAGCCACATAGCGGTTGAAACGGCCCACCTGCTCCTGCTTTTCAGGCAACGCGAGGTAAGCGTCGGCCAGGTCCTTCTTGATGAAAGCGGCGATCTGGTCGCGGGAGTACTCGTCGGCGCGGCAGCTCGAGGGATCGACAACATTCTCGTCGAAGTAGGGGAACTTCTGGAATATGCGGAGCATGTCGAAGTAGTAGTATGCGCGGAGGGTTTTCATCTCGGCCACGAAAGAGGCGCGGTTCTGGTCGGAGATCGCTCCGGAATTGAGGATGGCGCGGATAGCGGTGTTGCAGCGCGAGATTGAGTAGTAGTTGTTGCGCCATTTGAAGTTGGCGATGTCGTTGTCGCTCTGGACATTGCCGACTTCGAGCTGGTGCATGTAGCCTTCCATCGTGACTCCGTCGCCTCCCTTGAGGGCATCGTCGGAGCGGACATCGAAGACCCAGTTGTTGATCGGGCCGGCGAAAGACTCGTTGTTGCCGAAATAATGGCAGAGGAGGGTGGCGTAGGCCGAAGTCATGAGATCGACAGCCTCCTCGTCACCGACCTGCTCGTCGGTGAATGATCCCTGGGGCTTGGTGTCGAGCAGGTCATTGCAGGATACCGACGCGAAGGCCATCGAGGCCAGGGCGGTGGCGCAAAGGGTGTTCTTTATGATGTTCTTATAGTTTTTCATCGTTATTTTATTGAAAGCGGTGTGGGATCCGCATGGTGACAGGATGAGAGAGGATTAGAACTGGAGGTTGAGTCCGACGGTGAATGTACGCGGACGCGGGTAAGCTCCGTTGTCGATTCTCGCGCCGTATTCGCCGGGGAGGATCTCAGGATCGAGGCCTTTGTACTTGGTGATGGTGAAGACATTCTCTACCTGGCCGTAGACATCGAGATTGGCCGCGCCGATCTTCTTGATGAGATTCTTGGGCAGGGAGTAGGAGAGCTTCAGGTATTTCATCTTCATGTAAGAGCCGTTTTCGACATAGTAGGTCGAGAAGCGGGCCTCATTGTTGTCGTCGGTGAGCGACAGAGCCGGGATGTCGGTGTCGGTGTTGGTCGGAGTCCATGCGTTGAGGATATCCACGCCACGGTTGGTGGCCAGGTTGCCGTAGTTCATCGACAGGAGCTGACGCTTCATGTGGTTCTGGATGTCGAATCCGAAGTCGCCGGCGAAGAACATGTCGAGGGTGAACGCCCTGTATTTGAACGCGAGGTTGAGACCTAACGACAGGTCGGGATTGGGGTCGCCGATGATGCAGCGGTCGTTGTCGTCGATCACGCCGTCGCCGTTGAGGTCGCGGTAGATCAGGCGGCCGGGAGCTGCCCCGCTCTGGGTCGCGTGGTTGGCCACTTCCACATCATTCTGGAAGATTCCGTCGCAGACGTAGCCATAGTAGACACCCATAGGCTCGCCGGGGATCAGACGCTGGTCGCCGCCGATGAATTTCTGACGGGAGTTGAGAGCCACAAGCTCATTCTTGTACTGCGAGATGTTGAGCGATCCGTTCCAGGAGAAGTCTCCGTACTGGGGTGAGTTGTATGCCACGGTCACTTCCCATCCGTTGTTCTTCATGTCGCCGGTGTTGAGCCATACGGCGGCGTTCTCTCCGGCCACGTCAAGGGCGGGCGGGATGGTCAGCATGTCTTTGGTCTTCTTGATATAGTAGTCGGCGCTTACGTTGATGGCTCCGTTGAGCAGCTGGAAATCAAGACCGATGTTGTTCTGGTAGGTTGTCTCCCATTTCAGGTCGGGGTTGCCTGTCGAGGCAAGGGTGATACCTGAAGTTGTCGAGGAGTTGGTGCCGTTGATGTCATATGCTCCGTTGCCGGTGTTGAATATATAGGTAGAGTAGGCCGGGTAGAGGGAGGGGATGTTGGCGTTACCGTTCTGACCCCATGAGTAACGGATCTTGAGGTCGGTCAGGATCTCATTGTGGGGGAAGAATTCCTCCTGTGTGGGGCGCCATGCCAGGGAGAAGGCGGGGAAGACACCTGCGCGGTGGTCCTTGGCGAAGCGCGAGTTGGAGTCGCGGCGGATAGTGAAGGAGGCCAGGTAGCGGTCGGCGTAGTTGTAGTCGACTTTCCCGAAGAGGGAGAATACGCTCCACTGGGTCTTGCCTCCGCCGGCTTTCTGTACACCCGTTCCTGCTCCTACCTGCATGAAGTCCTTGTCCTCGA
Source organism: Prevotellaceae bacterium (assembly GCA_021772015.1). Lineage (GTDB taxonomy): Bacteria > Bacteroidota > Bacteroidia > Bacteroidales > Muribaculaceae > UBA7173. The sequence goes on from JAETNS010000005.1 coordinate 14,039, forward strand.
AGGCGAATTTCTCGCGGGAGCCGTTGAGATCCTTGAAAGTGTAGCCGATGGCCTCTGTACCGAAGAGCACATTCAGGTGGTGAACTCCGTTGAATGTCTTGTTGTAGTTGGCGGTGTTGGTCCAGGTCCAGGTGTCGCCCTGACCGTATACGCTTCCGACACTGTTGACATCGCCGGGGTTGACGGTGCGCCCCAGGGTGACGTTGAAGTACTGGCTGTGTTCGATACCGATGTTTGATTTCAGGGTAAGACCCTCGATGGGTTTGACTTCAAGGTATGCGTTGCCGAGGATTCTCCAAGAGGAGAGATCGTTGTCGGCGGCGTTGGCGATCAGCTGCACGGGGTTGGCAAGGTCAGAGGCGATCAATCCCAGAGGACGGGTCCACTCGCCGTTGAGACCCTTTACGGGAAGGGCCGGGTGCTGGCTCATGGCGGTGAAAGGTATACCTCGGTCACCGGCGACATCCATGCCTCGGTTGGTCCAACGGGCCACCATCAGGTTCTCACCCACGGTGACGTATTTGTTGAAATCGTAGCGGGAGTTGATACGGGCGGAGTAACGCTCGTAGAAGGTATCCTTGATGTTACCGTTCTGGTTGATGTAGTTGAGGGAGAACATCACCGATCCTTTCTCGGTGTTGTTTGAGATCGACGCGGTCAGGTTGTTGGTCCAGGCTGTCTGGTAGACCTCGTCCTGCCAGTCGGTGTTGGTGGTCGGGAAGTTGGGGTTCCCGTCGACGAACTGCTGGAGGACGGGGGTCTCGCCGTTACCGTAAAGGACATGTGAGGGAGCGATGTTGGAGTTGCGCGAAGCGGCCCAGTAAGCGACACCCCACTGGGTTGCGTCAAGCATCTTGTGACGCTTGGCGATTGTCTGGGCGGATGCGGCATAGTTGACGTTGATGGTCATTCGGTCTCCCTTCCCCTGCTTGGTGGTGATGATCACTACACCGTTGGCGGCGCGGCTACCGTAGATAGAGGCGGACGCGGCATCCTTGAGAACCTGCATGGTCTCGATGTCGGAGGGGTTGATACAGTTGATGTTGTCGGTCGGGACTCCGTCGATGATGTAGAGAGGATCATTCGAGGAGTTGGCGGTCGACATACCGCGTACACGGATCGAGCCGGTTCCGCCGGGGGCAGCGTCAGGAACGACATTCACTCCCGGAAGCTTTCCGGCCATCGAGTTCATGATGTTTCCGGAGTTCTCGCTGAGAGGCTCTTTCATATTCATCACCGCAACCGCGCCGGTAAGGTCAGCCTTGCGCTGTGTGGTATAACCGACAACCACGATCTCGTCAAGGGCGGCGGCGTTGTCTTTCAAGGTGATTGTCATCGAGGGTTCAGCCTTGACCGTCATAGGCTCATATCCTATGTAAGAGACCTGAAGGTCGGAACCCCGGGGTACTTTCATGGTGAAGTTGCCGTCAATGTCGGTCGAGGTGCCGGCGTTGGTGGCCAGGGAACGGACTGTCGCGCCTATAAGCGGCTCGTTGTCCGATCCTGAAAGCACCGTACCGCTGACGGTAATCTCTTGTGCTTGCGCGCCGATCACTGCCAGCAGCAGGAACAACGCATACAGGATTGTTTTTTTCATGTTAAGTTAGATTGGGTTGATTGAATTTTCTGGCGCAAAAGTAATATCCAAGGCTTTCAGGAGGGTATCACAAAAGTTGCAACGGCTGTTAAAAATTACGCAAAGCCGAAAAAATCTGATAAAAAGCCGAAAAAATAGGGGTCAGGAAGGCCGGAAGCCAACGGGAGGGTCGGGAGTTATGAGAATTATGGGAGTTGTAAGTCATGGGAGTTATGGGAAGGCCGGGAGTTATGGGAGGACTGCAATGAGGTACGGCCTGCATATCAGGCGTGCATTATTCCCATAATTCCCGGTCTTCCCATAACTCCCATCACCCATAATTCTCATAACTCCCATACCTCCTAATCTCTCCCCTTCTTCCTATCGCCCGCTGCGCCGGCTTAGAGGGCGAGGTTGTCGCGGAGTTCGGTGGGGGTTTCGCCGAAAGCGATGCGGTAACATTTGGTGAAGTAGGCCGGTGAGGAGAAGCCTACTTCATAGGCGATCTCGCTGATGGAGCGCGAGGTTGTGGTCAGCAGGTGGCGCGCCTGTTTGAGGCGCAGCTGACGCATAAGTTCGACAGGTGTGTAGTTTGTCAGGGCCTTTATCTTGCGGTAGAACTGCGAGTGGCCCAGTCCCATTTTGGATGCCAGTTGCTCGATGTTGAGATTCGGATTGGAGATCTCCTCATGGAATATTTTAAGGAAGCGGGCATAGAATTCGTTGTCAGGATCGGCGTTTGGAGTCGTGGCCACGATCTTATTGCGTTGAGGAGTTGCGGTTTCTTCCGCCCCCTGTTGCGGGGCGGAAGCTATGGCAGGTGCGGCGGCAGAGGTCGCGCCTCCCTGCCATAGATCCTTGATACGCTTTCTGTTGGCCAACAGGTTGCGGCAACGGGCCTTGAGCAGCCGGCCGTTGAAGGGCTTGGATATATAGCCGTCGGCCCCGCTCTCGTAACCCTCGACCCTTTGCTCGTCGAGGGAGCATGCTGTCAGCATCACCACCGGTATATGTGACGTTGAGATCTCCGCCTTTATCTTGCGGCAGCATTCCAGGCCGTCCATGACCGGCATCATTATGTCGCATACAATGATGTCAGGCACAAGTCTGGCGGCTTTGGCCAGACCCTCCCGGCCATCGGCGGCTTGATAAATGTCATATTCATCGCCAAGTATGCCGGTTACAAGATCGCGGATGTCGGCGTTGTCGTCGATTATCAACAGCCGGGGTTTCTCATCGGATGTCTCCTCCGGGCCGGTTGCCGGCATCGGTGCGGGAAGAGTATTGATGTCAGTGTCGGCCAATTCAGCGTTCGTCTCTTCCCGCGAGATAAGCTTGTCAGGCATTGAAGGATTACCGGAGAGATGGGTGACAGGTATAATGATTGTGAACACCGATCCTTTCCCTACGACGCTGTCCGCTGTGATCGTGCCTCCGTGAAGCTCGACAAACGCCTTGACCAGTGACAAGCCTATGCCGGAGCCGTGGGGTCTTACCTGGTCGACCATGAAGAAACGGTCGAATATGTTGCCGAGGTCATCGCGGGATATGCCGATTCCCGTGTCTGCCACCTTTATGGTCAGAGTCGCTCCGTCGGTCTGATAAGAGACACGGATTTCTCCGTTGTCAGGGGTGTATTTGATGGCGTTGGCGATCAGGTTGAAGAATACGCGTTCCATCTTCTCCGCATCGATTGCCAGATGGATGTCACCCGTTTCCGGCGCGTCAATGATAAGCCGTATATCGCGGCGGCGCGCCACCTCCCGGAAAGAGTCGACCCACTCGTCAGCGGCTTTCCTGAAATCCACCTCCGTAAGATTGAGCTGCAGTTTGCCGTTCTCGAACTTGCGGAAGTCAAGTATCTGGTTTATCAGGCGGCGCAGTATCTTGGTGTTCTTGTCAGCAAGCCTGAGAAGGCTTTTCTGGCGGGAATCGAGATTGGGAGCGTTTATGAGCTGTGCGACCGGCTCGGCGATAAGCGTCAATGGGGTGCGGAGGTCATGCGAGACATTCGTGTAGAAGGCCAATTTCGATTGTATGGCTTCCTGGAGCTGGCTGTTCAGTTCTTTCTGGTTTTCGGCGAGGCGTTTCTGCTCGCGGCTTTGCTGTTCCAGCAGGCGGTTCTGCGCCATCAATACCTGTTGATGGCGTTTGCGCTGCCAGTAGGCCCGCAGGACAAGGAAGAGTGAGAAGAAGACCAGCACGAGGATCGCGATCGACGCGTAAAACAGAGAAGTCTGGGCCGAGTGCTTCGACCAGTAGTCATCTATCCTGGTTTTCAGCTCCTTCATCTTGGCTGTCTCCTGAAGCAGGGACTGGTCCTGGAGCAGGAGGATATCGGCGTTTGACAGGTCTACGGCCGATGACACAGGCAGTATCGTCTCTTTTTCATATGGCTCTCCTTTGAGGATGGCAAGGGCGGTCTTGACCAGACGGTGGCCCTCGGTAGGATAGAGGAAAGTAGCGTCTATCACGCTGTCAGCTACGGCCTTGATCCCGATTTCAGGAGCCGCGTCGATACCGATTATCCTGATCCGGTCGCGGATCCCCATTTTGCTGGCGACATTGGAGGCTCCAATGGCCATGCGGTCATTGTGGGCATATATGAGATCCACGTCGGGATATAGGTTAAGCAATGAGTCGGTTACCCGCTCCGCGTCAGACTGGTTCCAGTCACCGTAGCCGGTGGCGATGATCTCTCCCCCCAGGCGCGTGAATTCATCGTTGAAGCCGTTGTGGCGGTCAAGAGCCGGCGTTGACCCTTTCAGCCCGTAAAGTTCGATGGCAGAGGGATGGGGCTTTGAGGAGGACAGAAGATGGTAGGCGTAACGGGCTGCCGCTTCCCCTATCCCTTCATTGTCTGTGGCGATCCGCGCGGTGTATTCGTCGCCTGTGACATCACGGTCGAATATAACCACCGGGATACCTTTCCGAAACACTTCGGTTATGACAGGCGTTATGGCTTTCTCCTCGTTCGGGGCGGCCAGTATGATGTCGAAGCCGTTGTCGGCGAAGTATCTTATGTCGGCTATCTGCTTGTCATTATTGTCGTCGGCAGAGCGGATCTCCACGTATGCGTCTTCATGGAGCATTATCTCACGCATGACCTCGTCGTTCATCTTCGATCTCCAGTCGTCAGAGGAGCATTGTGATATTCCGATACGGTATGTCTTCTGCCGGCGGCAACCGGCCGGCAAAACAAACAGCAATAGGGAGATAATCGTGATAATCAGGTTTGATTTGTTCATCGTCAGGTAATTCCATGGAGGCCTCCGTGATGGCCGTCTTGGGAGTTTGTAAGGTAAGATCCACCACAAAGTTAGCCAAACTTCCATTAAAAAGGACGCATTGTGTTGTAAATTTTCGGCATTGCAGAATAATTCGCATCATTTGCAGGTTTTTTCATACCGCCTCTTTCATATTATATATTAGTTTTGCATTGTCAAACTTTAAAGACCGGAAAATCCAATATCGATGAAAAGAAATATATTGAAAGGCATTGCCTTTGCGGCAGCGGTTGCGGCTGTGTTTCCAACGGCCACAGCGCAGACTTCCCCGTCGGGGGTGAAAGTCGAGCATCTGGGGGTCAACAACACACTTGTCCGCCTCGAAGGTGACGCGCGTTACCTGCTGATGCCCGTCCAGGAGTCAAACGATGACGCGAAGATAAATGTGCTTGTCGACGGCAAGCTCGACAAGACCATATATGTAAAACTCGCCAAGTCGAAAGTCGATTACCAAGTACCTCTTGACCTGGAGAAATACAAGGGCCACAAGGTGGTCCTGAATGTGGTCACATCACAGGACCGGTCATCTGTCAGAGAGGCAAGCAATGACGCGTGCTGGAACAATTTCTCCCTCTCCGACACGTTCGACACCGCCAACCGCGAGAAATACCGCCCGGTATTCCACCACACCCCACTTTACGGGTGGATGAACGATCCCAACGGCATGTTCTACAAGGATGGTGTCTGGCATCTCTATTACCAGACCAATCCCTACGGGTCGAAATGGCAGAACATGACCTGGGGGCATTCATCCTCGAAGGATCTTGTCAACTGGGAGCATCATCCGCTGGCGATCGAGCCTGACGGACTGGGTACGATTTTCTCCGGCAGCTCCGTGCTTGATACCCGCAACACAGCCGGTTTCGGACCCGACGCGGTTGTCAGCCTCTATACCTCCGCCGCCGAGAGCCAGATCCAGAGCATGGCCCACAGCAAGGACGGGGGGATGACTTTCGAGAAATATCCCGGCAATCCGGTCATCACTCTCGGCAGCGAGGCCCGCGACCCCAACATGTTCTGGCATGAAGCTACCGGCCAATGGGTGCTGTTGCTGGCCCATGCCCTCGAGCATGAGATGCTGGTCTACACCTCCCCCGATCTGAAAGACTGGACCTTGCGCAGCTCGTTCGGCAAGGGGCTGGGCGCTCAGGACGGTGTCTGGGAGTGTCCCGACTTGTTCGAGCTGGCTGTTGACGGTTCAGACAAGAAAAAATGGGTGCTTCTGTGCAACCTGAATCCAGGCGGTCCGTTCGGCGGAAGCGCCACCCAGTATTTCGTGGGGGATTTCGACGGCAAGACTTTCACCCCCGATCTCGACGCGGAAGGGAAAGTGCCCACAAAATGGATGGATTTCGGCAAAGACCATTATGCCACCGTCTCTTTCAGTGACGCTCCGCAGGGAAGACGCACCGTCCTGGGGTGGATGAGCAACTGGCAATATGCAGCGGAGGTGCCGACCCAGCAATACCGCAGCGCCAACACGTTGCCCCGTGACCTTGGCCTCTTCACCGCTCCTGACGGACAGATCTATCTCGCCTCCGCGCCTTCCCCCGAAGTAGACTCAATGCGCGGGCAGTTGATGAAAAAGTCAGGCAAGGCCTCCCTGTCGTCGAAACCCCGCAATTTCCAGCTTCCCGCCGCCAATGACGGCATATGCGAGATCTCGTTTGACCTCGCCGCCAGAAACGGCTCCACGGTCACGATGACTCTTGCCAACACGAAAGGTGAGAAAGTCGTGATGACTTATGACTCCAAAGCCAACATACTTTCTTTTGACCGCACGGAAAGCGGACTTGTCGATTTCAGCCAGGATTTCCCGGCTGTGACTGTCGCCCCCGTGCTTGACCCCAAGGAGAAACTTTCTGTCAGGATGTTTGTCGACCGCTCCTCGATCGAGGTGTTCGGCAATGGCGGAGAGCTTGTGATGACCAACCTCGTGTTCCCCAACGAGCCGTACTCGACATTGAGCGTCTCATCCAACGGAAAGGCCGACATCACAGATCTCAGAATATGGTCTCTGGCCCCGGCCAAATGAAAAACTAAACCTCGAATCAAAAGCCATTTCAAAAAGACATGGAATCCTTACAAGCCATGACCGCAACACGCAAAACCTCTCTGATGCAGTTCATCCCCGTGATGCTCTGTTTCTTCGCCATGGGCTTCGTCGACCTGGTCGGCACCGCCTCGAATTATGTGCAGAAAGATCTCGGCCTGACCGACTCGCAGGCCAACCTCTTCCCCTCCCTGGTGTTCTTCTGGTTCCTGATATTCTCCGTCCCGACCGGGATGCTGATGAACCGCATAGGCCGCAAGAAGACCGTCCTGATCTCCTTGGCCGTCACCGCTTTGTCCTTGGTTATACCGTTGACCGGCGAGGGGTATTTCACGATGCTCGCCGCCTTCTCCCTGCTTGGGATCGGCAACGCCATCATGCAGACTTCACTCAATCCCCTGGTGACAAACCTGATCGGGAATGAAAAACTCGCCTCGACCCTGACATTCGGCCAGTTCGTCAAGGCCATAGCCTCTTTCCTTGCCCCGATTCTGGCGGCATGGGGAGCGACCACCTACCTGCCGACATTCGGCCTGGGATGGAGGGCATTGTTCGTGATTTTCGCCATCGTCAGCTTCCTCTCGATATCGGCTCTCGCGGCTACTCCCATCGAGGAGGAGCGTCCCGACAAGGCTTCCGGAGTGAAGGAATGTCTCAGACTTCTGGGCCGTCCTTTCATCCTGCTCTGTTTCCTCGGAATCATGTGTCATGTCGGGATCGATGTCGGCACCAACACCACCGCTCCCAAGATCATCATGGAGCGTCTCGGCCTCGCTCTTGAGGAGGCCAGCTTCGCCACAGGCCTTTACTTCATTTTCCGTACCGCCGGTTGCTTCCTCGGAGCGTTCCTGTTGCGGGTGATGTCTCCCAGACTGTTCTTCGGAATCAGTGTCGCCATGATGCTTGTCGCGATGGTGATACTTCTGACCGGCCAGTCGCTCGGACTTATCTATGTCGGCATTGCTTTGGTCGGCTTCGGCAACTCCAATATTTTCTCGGTCGTTTTCGCCCAGGCCCTCAATGCGTCCCCCACGGAGAAGAACGAAGTCTCCGGCCTTATGATCATGGGGCTTTTCGGCGGGACGGTATTCCCCTTGGCAATGGGCTATGCCGCCGACGCTGTCGGCCAGGCCGGAGCGGTAGCCGTGATGGGCCTGGGAGTCATATACCTGCTTTACTACACCTTGAAGATCAAGACTGCTAAATAATCACTTTGACAACAACTTAACCCTAATAATAAACATGAAAGACATAGTTGTCGGAATGGGGGAGGCCCTATGGGATGTCCTTCCTGAAGGAAAGAAAATCGGTGGCGCGCCCGCCAACTTCGCTTACCACGTCTCACAGTTCGGACTGCCAAGCTGTGTGGTCAGTGCCGTCGGCAAGGATCCCCTCGGCAAGGAGATACTTGATAATTTCACTTCCAAGGGATTGAACCATCTTATAGAGGAGGTGCCGTATCCCACCGGGACGGTGCAGGTCGAGATCGACCCCGCCGGTGTCCCCCAGTATGAGATAAAGGAGAACGTTGCCTGGGACAATATCCCCTACACCGCCCGTCTCGAACAACTCGCCGAACGCACCAAGGCTGTATGTTTCGGCTCCCTCGCCCAGCGTAATGTGGTCTCGCGCAACACTATCAACCGTTTCCTTGACGCTATGCCGCAGAATGACGACAATCTCGTTGTCTTTGATGTGAACCTGCGGCAGGGATTCTACACGAAGGAGATTCTCTGCAACTCGATGAAACAGTGTAATGTCCTTAAGATCAACGATGAGGAACTTGTGACTGTAAGCCGCATGTTCGGCTATCCCGGCATAGACCTCCAGGACAAATGCTGGATATTGCTTGGCAAGTACAACCTGAAGATGCTGATCCTGACATGCGGAATCAACGGCAGCTATGTTTTCACCCCCGGCACAGTCTCTTTCCAGCCCACTCCCAAAGTGGAGGTGGCCGACACGGTTGGCGCGGGCGACTCTTTCACCGCCGCGTTCATAGCCAGCATCTTGCGCGGGCTTCCCGTGGAGGAGGCTCACCGCAAGGCGGTGGCCACTTCGGCGTTTGTCTGTACCCACAAGGGGGCGATGCCTATCCTCCCGCCGGAACTTACCGCCTGATTTCTCCTGACATAAATACATGATTGTTTTATGGCTCCACGGGTTGACAAAACCAGCCCGTGGAGTCGTGTGTTATAATTATATCCCGGATTTCTTTGATAGCCGGGATGAACGTTACACATCATAAAACATCCCTGTCATGGCTTATAACATTGAAGAAATCGAAGGCATAGGGCAGTCTTATGCCGACAAACTCCGTCAGGAGGGGATCAAGACAACGGAAGATCTTCTTGAAAAAGGTGCCACTTCCAAGGGACGCGAGAAGATCGCCGATGCTACCGGGATTTCCCTGAAACTCATCCTTAAGTGGGTCAACCATGCCGACCTCTTCAGGATAAAAGGGGTGGCCGGACAATTCGCCGAACTTCTTGAGGCTTCCGGGGTTGACACCGTTAAGGAGCTGCGCCACCGAGTTGCGGCCAACCTTTATCCGCGACTGGTGGAGGTCAACGATGAGCGCAACCTATGTAACCGCGTACCGTCACTTGCCGAAGTGGAGCGAATGGTGGCCCAGGCCAAGGAGCTGCCGCCGGTGGTTACCTATTGATCATTATCGTCATACACAAATGCGGCATGCCGGGGAATTTCCGGGCATGCCGCATTTGTGTATGACGACCAAAAATAGGTGAGCCATATAATAATAAGGTTGAAACTGCGTTAAACATATTGAACCAATGTTGAACTGATTCCTGAAAATGAATTTCCGCATACAATTTCTTGCAATAGTGTCTGTCGCGATGTCGATTCTGTTTGGCTCATGCAGCTCCTCCAAAAGCACTCTGCCCTATTTCAGAGACATCACTTCCGAGACAGAGGTAGTACCCCTTCCCCCTGCAGAACCTGTTAAGATAGCTCCCGACGACGAATTGTTCATTTCCGTGACTTCCGCCGAGTCGTCCGCCACAGCCCATTTCAACCTCCCGTCGACCAACCCCGCCACCCAGCGCGACCTGCAGATCTATCAGTCGCCGCGCCAGCTGACATACATCGTCAACTCAAAGGGTGACATCGATTTCCCGCAATTGGGGACTCTTCATGTCGCCGGCATGACCACCGAGCAGCTTCGTGACGATCTGGTAGCCCGTATCTCCAAGTGGGCCGAGGATCCGACTGTCACTGTGAGGCTGATGAATTACCGGGTGAATGTGCTTGGGGAGGTTACCCGTCCGGGGCCGCATCTTGTGACCAACAACCGTTACACGATCCTTGACGCCATAGCTGATGCGGGAGACCTGACTCCTTACGGCGAACGAGAGAATGTGTTGCTTATCCGGGAGGAGAACGGCACCCAGAAGCGTGTCCTTCTCGATCTGACATCCTCTGAACTCCTCACATCGGAATATTACTATCTCCAGCCCAACGATTACATATATGTCAAGCCCAACAAGGTCCGCGAAGGGAATTCAAAATATGACTCCAACAAGAGCTACAAGCTCTCGATGGTGTCGACGGTCGTGAGTGCCTCTTCCGTGATAGCCTCGCTGATCATAGCCTTGACAGTCAAGTGATATCGCTTCTCCTCCACACAATGTCCGCCCGCTAACCATATCCTCACTAAATGGAAAAGAAGAAACGCAGTTCAGACATTATCGATGTCAGTTCCCTCATACAACAGTATCGCGCCAAATGGTATCTGTTCGCTCTCTCCGTGGCCGTCTGTTGCGCTTTCGCCCTCTTCTGGGCCAAGACCCACCGCCCCGTCTACGAGGTGACAGCCAATGTGTTGATCGACACCGGCGACAATGACCCTATGTCGGCTCTAAGTCTGGGCGGCCTGTTTGGCGCGACGAATTATGTCGATGACGAGATCTTCATCCTCAGCTCCCATTCGTTGTATGCCAATGTGGCGAAAGAGCTGGGACTTGACCGCAAGCGTGTGTTCCGTTCCGGTTTCATGGAGAAGGTGACGATGGTAGAGGACTATCCGCTTGACATACTTGTGCCCCCACAGTTTGCCGACACTACCCGTGTCTCATTGTATTTCAACGTCAAAGTCAACGACAAGGGCCGCGCGAAGGTCAAGGTAATCGGGCCTAACGACACCAAGCTCGCCAAGATCGACAATGCCTCTCTTCCACTCGAAGTCAAGACCCCTTATGGCGTGTTTGTCCTGACAAAGACCCGGAACTTTGTGGCCGGTGAGCCTTACAAGGCTCTCTTCGTTGTGAAAGGATATGACGGAGCTGCCGAGGATCTTGATGAGAACATCTCGTCATATATAGCCAACAAGAAGACCCACGTCATTCAGCTTGTCTACCCGACAGACAATCCCGAGTTCGGCAAGAAACTGTTGAACACGGTAATGGCGAAATATGACGAACGCGTCATTTCGACCAAGAACCAGCAGTCTAACAAGACCCTCCAGTTCCTTGACAGGCGTATCAAGGAGATAGGCGCTGATCTCGCCGGGATCGAAGGTGGCCTCCAGAGCTTCAAGGAGAGCAACCATATGACGGAGCTTGAGGCTGACGCTGCCTACAACCTTGAAATGAAGGGAGAGCTTTCAAAAAGGCTGCTTGAGGCGGAGAGCAAGATGGAAATCGCCCGTGTGGCCCGTGACTTTCTTGCTTCGCCCGGTAACGAGTACTCGTTGATACCGTTCTCCTCCACAGATGAGTCTACCGTAGGTGTCAACACCCTTATAAGCAATTACAATGGATTGGTCATGAGGCGTATGCAAGTCATGACCGGCGCAAAGGAAGATAACCTTCAGGTCAAGAACATCGAGAAACAACTCGACGCGATGCGTGGCAATATCGCCGTCACCTTGGCCAACACCTATGACAATGCTTTGGCTGTTGTCAAGGAGCTGCGCGGCAAAATGAGCCAGACACAATCTTCCCTGGGCACCATACCGAGTCAGGAACGCCGGTTGATGGATCTGCGTCGTGACCAGAGAGTGAAATCCTCGATATATATCTTCCTGCTGGAGAAACGTGAGGAGACGGCTGTGATGCTTTCCAACGCGGTCTCCAAGGGTGTGGTTGTAGACCCCGCGTTTGTCCCGTCCAAACCTGTGTCGATGTCGAAGATGAAACTGCTGGCGATCGCTTTGGTGATGGGCCTGATACTTCCGATAATCTTCCTGTATGCCCGCAAGCTTCTGCGCGGCAAACCTGAATCCCGCTCGGAGATAGAGGGACAGCTCGATCCGGCCGTTATCGGAGAGATCTCCACTTCACGCTCCGGCCATACCCTCGTGGTGACTCCCAACAGCACATCCTCTACGGTAGAGTTGTTCAAGCTGGTCCGCACCAACCTCCAGTTCGTTCTCAAAGGGCAGGACCACAAGGTGGTTATGGTGACTTCTTCCCAGTCCGGGGAAGGAAAGTCATTCATCTCTGTCAATATCGCCGCCGCCTTGGCTCTCCAGGGGAAGAAGGTGCTGCTCGTCGGGCTTGACATCCGCAAGCCGATGCTCGCCTCTTACCTTGATCTTCCCGCCGATCATCCCGGCCTGACAAATTACCTGCTCCGTCCGGAAGTGTCATTCAGGAATGTGGTTCAGCCGATCAAGGAGGTGAAAGGTCTTGATGTGGTGGTTGCCGGCATTATTCCCCCCAACCCCGCCGAACTGCTGCTTGAACCGCGCCTTAAGGATTTCTTCGAGGAAGCACGCAAGGATTACGACTATGTGATCGTCGACTCCGCTCCGGTAGGCATGGTCAGCGACTCGCTGTCAGTAGCCGAGTTTGCCGACGCGACAATCTATGTGGTCCGTCTTGGTGTTACTCGCCTGCGCGACCTGCAGTTCATCAACTCGATCTACGAAGGGAACCGTCTGCCGAAGATGAATGTCATTGTCAACGGCACCACCGCCACGCAGGGCTACGGCTATGGCTACGGATCAGTGGAAGACCACGGCAAACATACCCCCGGCCGTAAAAAAGGCTTTGTGGCAAAACTGAAATCGTTGTTTAAATGACCCAACCCCTCTCTCTGAATACGATAGAAGACAGACACGTTTCCCCCGAGGCGACATCAGACGCTTCGAGGGGAAAAGTGTATTTCAATGTGTCGCCTCAGGAGTGGATCTGGAACATCATTTTCCTGCTCTCACTGTCATTGACGGGATTGCAGATGCCGTTGGGAAACCTGCTGGTGGTGTTGCTTCTGGTCAGAGCATTCAAGGTCAATCGTGAAGCGTTCGTGTTCATGCTGATGTTGACGCTCGGAGGATATGCTTACACCAAGCCAAACATACACTGGGGGGTCAATCATATGTTTTTCATGGTGCCTTTCGCTGTCATTGCGATGTGCGTGCTGAAGAAAACCCTTCCAGTGAAGAAAACCATAATCGCCTATGGTGCTTTCGCTATAATAACAGTCGGTATGTGTCTGGTCTATGGAGCGGAAAGCTTCTATGTTCAACTACGTCCGATGTTGTTCTATCTTTCTTTCTGCTTTTTCGCGATCGCGCTGGTGTCATTTTCCGGTGAGGCTTTCGATATCCATAGGTTCTGGACTACTGTATTCTCGTTCATGATGATAGCATGCAGTTTCTATATCCTTGATGCGTATTTTTTCCGTGGATGGGTTTTGGTGCCTTGCTCCTGGATTGACTATGAGGGGACTGTCTCTACCTGGAACAATCTGTATGCCGGAGGCCCATTCGGGTGGATCCCGCGAAAATATCCGCCGGGACTTTATCCGTTGGCCTTGTTGCTTTATCCGTTGGCGAAATATTACAAGCTGCGTTGGTGGCAATGGGGGCTGATTGCCCTGGCTATGATTGTCTCCCGTACCTCCACGGTGCTGTTTGCGTTGGTCTTCGGATACATACTTGCGCAAGGGACTTTCAAACGTTATCTGATTTACGGGACATTGGCCGTCGTGGGATTTTTCGTGTTGTACACCATTGATGATTCAATGGGGTACTCTGCCGAGACAGAACAGTCGACTTTGCGCATCTCCTCGACCATAAATCAGTTTTTCGATCTTGCGGACGTTGAGGATGACGAGGACCTGGCCGAGGCAGGTACAGGACGAATGGCTCAGGTCATCCCCTCGGTGGAGTACATATTTTCGGTCGGCCGCCAATGGGTGGGATTCGGATTTGTCGATCCGGAGACGAAAATACCGTCGTTGGTGGTGGAAAACGAGCTTGTGGCAAATCCCGATTTCAAATATCAGGCGGTTACGAACGTCGAGGTCACTCAGGTGAAACAATTCCTCACTTTCGGTTTTGTCGGACTGGTGATATGGTTTGTTTTCATATTTGGGATATGCTTCATATTGCGGGGGATGCGATTTTCGAGCTATTACACCAATGTCGCCATAGTGTTGATGATATTCGGTGTCGGAGGATTCGATTCATGGTATAATTATCCGGGGATCATCATGGGGGCGATGGCTTATTCGGCGGTCTTATTGTCAAACAAACCTCTATCGCTTGAAAAGTATGCAGGGTTGCGCCCATTCCTCCCGGAATGAGATTTTTGTAGATAACTTCAGATATGCCGACAGAGAACGACAAACGGATAGCCAAAAATGCCGTCTACCTTTACGGACGGATGATGCTGACGATATTCGTTTCACTCTACACGTCGAGGGTGATCCTCGATGTCCTGGGCGTTTCCGATTATGGTGTGTACAACGTCGTGGGAGGTATCGTGACGATTCTCGGTTTCCTCAACGGCACGATGAGCGGCGCGACATCGCGGTTTCTTAGTTATGAGCTTGGAGCCGGTAATCCCGAAAAACTGCGCAAGACTTTTTCGGCGGCTTTGACCGTTCACGCCTTCATCGCTTTGGCGATGGTTGTTCTTGCGGAGACTGTCGGCCTATGGTATGTCAATCATGAGCTGGTCATCGCCCCGGAGAGGATGGCGGCTGCCAACTGGACCTACCAGTTTTCGGTCCTTGCGGCGGTCATGACCATTTTCCAGATACCTTACGTCGCGGCGATCATGGCCCATGAGCGTATGGGATATTACGCGTTGGTCGCCATGATCAATGTCTTCCTCAAACTTGCCATCGTGCTGCTTGTCTTGTTTGTGTCGGCAACTGACAACCTGACGGTCTATGCATCCCTTGTGTTTGTCGTCGCGGCGATCGTCGCCGGAATGTATATCATTTACGGCCGCCGTAATTTTGCCGAATGCCGCTGGAGCCTGCGCAACGACAGGTCAATAGTCCGCAGCCTCCTGAAATTCTGCTCCTGGGATGTGTATGGCAATCTATGTTTCACAACCCGTTTCCAGGGGGTGTTGGTGATCCTCAACCGTTTCGGCGGCACGGTGCTGAACGCCGCCGGAGGGTTATGCGCGACCGTGTCGGCCACTATCAACAGTTTCGCCGCATCGGTCGTTACGGCTTTCCGCCCGCAGATCATCCAGCAATATGCCAAGGCGGATTATCCCTACATGCTTAAACTGCTCAACAATTGCGCGCGCTATTGCATGCTGTTGCTTGGCCTGTTGATCGTGCCACTGATCATAGGTATGGATGCCTTGCTCGAACTGTGGCTTGTGGAGCCGCCGGAATACACAGCTGCCTTCTGCCGTCTGGCTCTTGTGGCTGTATGCGGCGAGCTGATGCATACGGTAATAGGGGTTGGGATCCATGCCACAGGAAATGTGATCAGGATCAGTTTCATTTCTGGATCGCTGTTTCTGCTTGAGCTTCCTGTCATGTGGTTCCTGCTTGTGTGGACAAAGAATCCGCCGGTGATATATTGCGTGCATATCGCGATGGTGTTCCTGATCGTCTACGTCGACTCGCTGATACTGAAAGTGCAGTTGCGTCAATTCAAGGTAGGCAGATTCTGGTGGAGGGGGATCTGCTCACCCCTGTTGATAATCGCGTCGACATTCGCCGTAACATTCGCTGTCACGCATGAGTGGCAGTTCAACCTGTCGCGCCTCGTGGCCATGGGGTTGATATCCACCTCCATGATGGCGGCCATGAGCTGGTTTTTCGCCATCGATGATGATGTCCGCGCCCGTCTGCGCCGCAAAATCTCCTCCAAACTCCCTGTCCTCGGCTTCTGAATCATACACGTTTTCCTGTCACAGGCTCTACATGTCCCTTCAAAAGGGACGATTTGGGTCAAAACCGTCCCTTTTAAGGTGACGTTTGGCCCGAAAGTATTCTTTTTAAAGATAAAATGGTATATTTGCATGACAAATCCGATCCCTGTATGACCGGGAGGGGTGTGAGACAAATATAGATGTTGACATGAAGATACTGTTTCTTTACAGCCACGGGGGCGAGATCGTGACCGGCGGCGAGAAATACGAGGATATGCTCTATCGGGAGCTTGGGAAGATGCCCGGAATAGAGGTGGAAAGAGTGTGGCTCAACAATGACAGGGGGAAGTTGCGCAAATACTTGTCGACGGTCAGAAACCTGTCTCTGGTGGGGAAACTGAAAAAATATGACCTGGTGCTGTTCAACGGGGCCCATTGCTTCAATTTCCTGTTGTTGATATGGCTGTTGAGACTTTGCGGGGTCAAAACCGGAGTGATCCATCATCATTTCCTGTTCCACGGGATGGGCAGTGTCCGCAGGATATATTACAAATGGATGGAATGCGGCTTCCTGAAGGGATCGGCCAATATAATTGTCCCCAGTCCCTATATCGACGAGCTTTGCAGGGGGATGTTCCCGCGTCGTAAGATATATTACTGGCAGATACCGTTCGAGCCATCCCCATCCGCGCTTCCGCCGTCGCCTGTCGCCGGCAATCTGTTGTATATCGGTACTATCGAGCCGCGCAAGGGACTTGTGCATCTGATCGACGCTATGGCGATCCTTAAGGAGCGCGGGGAGGAATGCCGTCTGACAGTGGTCGGGAAGACTGTCAGGCATGATTACAAGGAGTTGCTTGACGAGAAAATCGCCAAACACGGCCTGGATGTCAGGTTTACAGGTTTTGTGTCATCCCAGGAGCTTGACCGTATTGTTTCCGAAGCTGATATCTTCACCTTCCCTTCGCGTCTTGAAGGATATGGCATGGTCATCTGCGAGTCGATGGTAAACGGATTGCCTGTGATCTGTTTCAATAATTCAGCAATGCCCTATACGGTAAAGGATGGCGTTAACGGTGTGCTCGTCCTCGACGGAGACAGCGGGGCATTCGCATCTGCCATATCCAAGGTCACTTCTGACCGTCGCTTGCGCGATCGGTTGTCTGAGGGTGCTTTGGCGACAGTCGGGTCATTTATGACTCCGGCTCGTTTCAGGGATACGGTCAAAAGGGAGATGGCGGTAATCCTGTCCGTCCCGGAGGTCAGGTAGATGATTTGTCATCCTGTCGTTTCTCATTGGGCTGCTTGTCGCGCAATGGAAGTCCAAGAAGCAGCAATGACAGCCAACGTGACTTTTTGGCAAGGTCGATAAGCCAGAGGCAGATCAGCAGCACAAATATGGATATCAAAGGGGTTATGACAAGACTGAACATCCATTCAGACACATTGTCAAACTTGATCCATCTTACCATGATGATCTCGATTATGACCGTCTGTAGCAAGTAGACACCGAGAGTTTCTTTCCCCCAGCCGCATACTCTTCTGCCCAAAGCAGTGGCAGGTATTTTGTCGGATAGAAATTCAAAAAGAGAGATGAAAAACAGTGTGGCCGCAAGTCCGATGATGTTTTTGAATGAGTAATGGTATACCCAGTCAAAAAGCGGTGCAAAGTCGGGAAGAGCCGACAACGCTTCCACCTTGTCACGCTTGATCCAGAAATCAGCTCCCCAGAAAAAGAGCATGGCAAAAAAGATCACTCCTGACATCAGGCTGATAACTCCCGCATTGGATTTCAATAATTTGAAATTCCGGTTGACCAAAACCCCGAAAAGAAAACAGGGATACATCCACATGAAATTGAAACGGCCTATGGCGAGCGAGACCAGCAGTCCGACGAGTATTCCGATGGTTTTTGACTTGAACAGATGGTTGCAGGCGTAATACAGCACAAAGCAAAGGAATGTGCATTTCAGAAACCAGGGCATGTTGACGAAGTTGTAAACTCCTTTATCCCATTCCCCGAAGATCCATCCATCCAAAAGATAGACCGACGCTATAACGATTGACGGTATAACCAGTTGTCGTCCTTTATTTATCACAAGCTCTTTGAATGAAAGATTCAAGGCTGACCCCGAAAAATACCCTACCATCGTCATGAACAAAGGCATGTGGAAGGAGTATATCAACAGGAAAACCTTGTTTGTGGTAGCTTCGACAGATGTGAGATGGGCAATGCAATGTCCCCATAAAACGAGGAATATGGCGAAAATCTTCAATGCGTCGAATACGAGGTCGCGTTCTTTAGCCATTGGTGTCAGTTATCGGGCGGGATTGGTTTATGCAACAAATGTGGGGTTATTTTCACCCGACATTGCAAAGGTACGTATTTCCCGCGACAAAACGGCAGTTAAATCACATATGGAAACATTTGTCACAAAAAATGTTGGAGAGGTTGTGGGTTGGCATAATATTTGCTAACTTTGCGGTATGGCTGTCGGTTTAAAACAACAAACGATGGCCGTTGGACATTAAAATAACACTTTTACAAACCAATAAGAACTTATACTGTCATGGCAGAAAACAACAAACAACAGGAAATCAAGATCGAGCTTACTCCCGAAATTGCCGCAGGCCACTATGCCAACCTGGCTGTCATCGCCCACACTCCCGGTGAGTTCTTCATCGACTTCATCGCTGTTTCCCCCAACATGCCCCAGGCTCGTGTCAACACCCGCGTGATCATGAACCCGGAGAACGCCAAGAACCTTCTCTTCGCCCTTCGCGACAACATCCAGAAGTATGAGAACACCTTCGGCGAGATCGAGCGCAAGGTGGCTCAGGGCAACAACAACGCCAACCCCTTCCAGGCATAAGCCTTTCTGACCTCTGAATCCCCTCATGTCTATGAAACCCAACAACTTCCTGATCTATAACTCCCTTTCGAGAAACAAGGAGCTTTTCCGCCCGATCCATGAGGGTCGGGTCGGAATGTATGTCTGCGGTCCGACGGTATATGGCGACGCCCATCTGGGGCATGCCCGTCCGGCCATAACGTTTGACGTGCTTTACCGTTACCTCTGTTGGCTGGGTTACAAAGTCAGGTATGTCCGCAACATCACCGATGTCGGTCATCTGGAGCATGACGCTGACGAGGGGGAAGACAAGATTGCCAAGAAGGCAAGGCTCGAACAGCTTGAGCCGATGGAGGTGGTGCAGTTCTATCTCAACCGCTACCATAAGGCTATGGAGCGGCTCAATGTGCTGCCTCCCTCCATCGAGCCTCACGCTTCGGGCCATATCATCGAGCAGATCGAGTATATCAAGAAGATCCTTGAGGCCGGGCTGGCTTATGAGAGCAACGGTTCGGTCTATTTCGACGTGCCGGCCTATAACGCCCGCTATCATTACGGAAAGCTTTCCGGCCGAAATATCGACGAGCTGTTAAGCGAGACCCGCGCCCTCGACGGGCAGGCCGAGAAACATCATCCCGCCGATTTCGCCCTGTGGAAAAAAGCCGCTCCCGAACATATCATGAGATGGCCGTCACCCTGGAGCGACGGATTCCCCGGATGGCATCTGGAATGCTCCACCATGAGCGAGAAATATCTTGGCCGGGAGTTCGACATCCACGGAGGAGGGATCGACCTGAAGTTCCCCCACCATGAATGCGAGATCGCCCAGACTGTGGCCTGCAACGGCCATGACTCGGTGCATTACTGGATGCACAACAACATGATCACCATCAACGGTCAGAAGATGGGTAAATCTCTGGGCAACTTCATAACCCTCGACGAGTTTTTCAACGGTTCGCATGAGAAACTCGACAAGGCGTACTCACCGATGACCATCCGTCTGTTTATCCTGATGGCCCATTACCGCTCGACGGTCGACTTCTCCAACGAAGCCCTCCAGGCTTCGGAAAAAGCTTTGGAACGCTTGTTGGAGGGGTGGCGGCGCATTGACGCGCTGAGGCCCTCTGACAGCTCCGACATAAAGGAGGAGATCGAGCGGGTCGCTCGTGAATGTCAGGAAGCGCTTGATGACGACCTCAATACTCCGATTGTGATCGCCCGGTTGTTTGAGGCGGCTTCGCTTGTCAACAAAGTTAATGACGGCCTTGCCAAGGCTACCGCCGATGACATTACCGCGCTCCGTGAACTTTACAAGACCTATCTTTTCGACATCCTCGGTATCGTCGACGAGCAGTCATCAGGAGCTGCCACCGGTGGGAAGAGCGCGCTGGAGCCTTACAAAGGAGCTGTCGATCTTCTGTTACAGCTCCGGGGAGAAGCCAAGGCCAAAAAAGACTGGGCTACTTCCGATCTGATACGCGACCAATTGGCTGCCCTTGGATTCTCCGTAAAGGACACCAAGAACGGCGCGGAGTGGAAACTTGCCAATTCATAGTCCTCAATTCATAATTCTTAATTCTTAATTCATAATTGCCATCCGGATGGAAAATTATGAATTAAGAATTATGAATTGTGAATTATAAATTAAGAATTATATGGATGTCCTGGGGTTTGGCGAACTGATGCTTGAGGAGCTGCCTTTCGAGCCAACCGACCAGCAGATTCAGCTGACGGCAGCTTTGGCGCGGTTCTGCTCCGCCAAGACCCCTTCTGATTCCGTCTTTATCCTAAATGGCTACGCCGGAACCGGCAAGACTTCCGTCATGGGAGCATTGGTGAGAAGCCTCCACCGGGTCGGCATACATACCATCCTTCTGGCCTCGACGGGACGCGCCGCCAAGGTGCTGTCATCATTTACCGGCTTCCCCGCCCATACCATCCACCGCCAGATATACACTTCCGGCTCTTTCAAGTCAGATGGGTCGCCTACGATGGCGAAAATCAACCATAATCCTCATATCAACACTATCTTCATTGTCGATGAGGCATCGATGATCGGTGAAGGGAATGATGGAGGAATGAACCTGTTGCAGGATCTGGTGATGTATGTCTACACAGGGCAGAATTGCAAACTTATCCTTTTGGGCGACACCGCCCAGTTGCCTCCTGTCGGCAGTTCGGAGTCGCCGGCAATGTCAGCGAAAGCATTCAAGGAGATGGGCCTTAGGGTGACACGCGCCACCATAACGCGGACCGTACGCCAGAAACGACGCTCTGGTATCCTCTATAATGCCACATGGCTGCGCCGGGCGATGCAACAGCCCGAGTTGCCCGAACCACAGTTGACTGTCAGCAAATTTGATGATGTCGATGTTGTCATCCCGGAGGAAATGGAGGATGAGCTTGGCAAGTCATTCTCTGAGTTCGGCGAGGACCAGACGATAGTTATTACGCGCTCCAACAGGCGGGCTGTAGATTTCAACCTCACCATACGCAAACTTATTTTCGACCGCGAGGAGATCCTTGCCAAAGGAGACAGGCTGCTCATTTCCAAAAACAACTATTATTGGACCAACCGTCATCGCAAACTCGCCGCCGAAGAGGCTGCCCGTGGCGACCGCCCTTCGATCCAGATAGGCTGCATGCCCCCGCTTGATCCCCCCTCGGGGCGTATCCACAGGTCTGAAGGTGAGAAGCCGGAGTCTGACGCGCAGCCTGTCCCTCCGGGTCGTGTCCCTTATTTTCTCGCAAACGGGGAGGTGGCAGTCGTGGAGGAGATTGTGTCGACCGAGACGCGTGACATGATAGTTTTCGCCGATGTCATCTTGTGGTTGCCTGACAGCAACTGCCATCTTTCGGCAAAGATTGTCCTCGACTCGCTGACAGCGGATACTGCGGGCCTGCCACGCGAGAAGACCGAGGCCATCGGGCGACGCACACTTATGGATGCCGACCGTGTGTACGCTTCCCCGTCATATCAACGCGAGGCGTTGCGGGAGTGTCCCTACTTCAACGCCCTGCAAGTCAAATACGCTTACGCCGTCACCTGCCACAAGGCGCAGGGCGGTCAGTGGGACTCGGTGTTTGTCGATATGGGATACATACCTCCCGAGGCTTATCTTAGCCTTGATTTCTACCGCTGGCTCTATACGTCAGTGACCCGCGCCACCAAACGTCTGTGGTTTCTCAATCCCACTTGCCGGATTCTCTGATCATCCGGCGAAAAAGTCAGACATATGATTTGTTTGTCTCGCGCAGGATGCGTAACTTTGCGGTAAACGGATAAGAAGCGATTCAGACAATGCCACAGTTGTTTATTATAGCGGGATGTAATGGAGCGGGAAAGACCACCGCTTCCATGACATTCCTGCCACACCTTGTCAAATGTCATGAGTTTGTCAATGCCGACGAGATTGCAAGAGGATTGAACCCTCTTGCCCCGGAAGAGATGGCGGTGACAGCTGGGAGACTGATGCTCTCCAGAATCAACACACTTCTTGCAGCGGGGACTACTTTTGCCATTGAGACAACTCTCGCCACCAGAAGTTATCACAAATTGGTTGAGCGAGCCAGATCCAAGGGATACGATGTGACCCTTGTTTTCATATATTTGTCGTCTGTGGAGTTGGCGCTTCGTAGGGTTAGGCTAAGAGTGGAAAGTGGAGGTCATGATATTCCTAAAGATATTATAAGACGGAGATATTCCTTGGGCTTAAAAAATCTAAAGGAGGTATACATGCCTATAGTAGACCATTGGTTGCTTATTGACAATACGATGGGAGACTCAAGGATGGTCGCTACAGATAGGCGAGTGTTCGATAAGCCGCTTTTTAACAAGATAATAGGTGGTGAATGAATGATTTTATGTGCAATATTAAATAGGATTGTTTTGATGAAAAAAGATGATGACAAGCCTTTTTATGAGGCATTGAGAATTTGTTTGTTGGATGGGACTGAAAAGCTCTTGCGCCGTAAAGCGGCTCTTGGAGAAAATGTAGTTTATGCATATCCTGATGGTTCGCCTATGGAGATGTCTGCTGCTGATGCGCTTGAATTGTTCATTAAAGATAGGGCATCCTCTAAGGAATGAGGAGGTTAGTAATCAATTTATTTCTGTGGAAGTAAATTTGTTTGTCTCGCGCAGGATGCGTAACTTTGCGGTAAATTAAAACTTATAAGAAAATGAATCTTTTTGACCGCGTGTCGGAGGACATCAAGCAGGCGATGCTCGCCCGCGACACTCAGGCGCTTGAGGCTCTCCGCGGAATCAAGAAGGAATTCCTTGAGGCAAAGACCGCCAAGGGTTCCGATGGCAATCTTTCCGATGAAAGGGCTGTCGCCATTCTCGCCAAGATGATAAAACAGCGCAAGGAGAGCGCGGAAATCTATACGCAGCAGAACCGTCCGGAACTGGCAGCCACCGAGCTGGCGCAGGCCGATGTCATAGCCCGTTACATGCCCGCCACTCTCTCGGAAGAGGAACTGACAGAAAAACTCCGCGAGATCATCTCCCGTGTCGGTGCGACATCCCCCAAGGAAATGGGCAAGGTGATGGGTGTGGCCTCCAAAGAACTTGCCGGTCGTGCTGAAGGGAAAGCCATTTCCGCCAAGGTCAAGGAATTGTTGTCATAAAAAGAAACAGACACCTATGCTTACTTTACAACAGATAAAGGCAGACCCCGCACGGACAGTGGCGCGTCTCGCCATAAAAGGCTTCGACGGGAAAGAGCCGATCGACAAGGTGCTGGCCCTTGACGAACGTCGTCGCCAGCTCCAGCTCGACAATGACAACAAAGCAGCCGAGCTAAACCGCATAGCCGCCTCCATAGGCCGCCTTATGAAGGAGGGAAAGAAGGATGAGGCCAATGAGGCCAAGGCCGAAGTCGGCGCGCTGAAAGAGGCCCAGAAAGAGATCGCCGGACAGCTCGCCACAACCGAGCAGGAGCTTCATGAGCTGCTCTGCACGATCCCCAACCTCCCTTGCGACATGGTGCCGGAGGGAAAGACCGCTGAAGACAATGTCGTCGAGAAGACCGGCGGTCCGATGCCCGACCTTCCCGAAGACGCTCTCCCTCACTGGGATCTCGCTAAAAAATACAATCTTATAGACTTCGACCTCGGCGTGAAGATCACAGGCGCGGGCTTCCCAGTATATATAGGGAAAGGCGCACGCCTGCAGCGCGCCCTGATCCAGTTCTTCCTCGACGAGGCCAATGCCGCAGGTTACACAGAGATCGAGCCTCCCTATGTCGTCAACGAGGCATCCGCTTACGGTACCGGGCAGCTCCCCGACAAGGAGGCCCAGATGTATCACTGCGAGCTTGACAACCTCTATCTCATTCCGACTGCCGAGGTTCCTGTCACAAACATCTACCGCGATGTAATCCTTTCCGAAGACTCCCTGCCAAAGAAGAACTGCGCTTATTCGGCCTGCTTCCGCCGCGAGGCCGGAAGCTACGGCAAGGATGTCCGCGGACTCAACCGCCTCCATCAGTTTGACAAAGTCGAGATCGTCCGCATCGAGCGTCCCGAAGACTCATATGCCGCCCTTGAAGAGATGAAAGACCATGTGCAGGGGCTTCTTGACAAACTCGGGCTTCCTTGGCACATACTCCGTCTCTGTGGTGGCGACATGAGCTTCACGTCAGCGATCACTTTCGACTTCGAGGTGTGGTCTGCCGCCCAGAAACGCTGGCTTGAGGTATCGTCAGTGTCAAACTTCGAGACCTACCAGGCCAACCGTCTCAAATGCCGTTACCGTGGGGAGGACAAGAAGACCCGCCTCTGCCACACCCTCAACGGCTCCGCCCTGGCTCTTCCCCGTATAGTGGCCGCGTTGCTGGAAAACAACCAGACCCCGGAAGGGATAATTGTCCCCGAATGCCTGCGCCGCTATACCGGTTTCGACATCATCAACTGATAAGTAAGTAACTGTTCGGAAACAGTTGCTTGCCTGTGGTAATATATCGTATATCTATCACGCGGAACGGTTTAAAGTCTGCGGACCAAGGCCGTTCCGCGCCATCATTTCCTATTAGAGGGCATTTATACTATCTCTTAATAAATGGAGAATCTCAGACAATTGCTGCGCCAGGAATGTGACTATGTTCCTTCTGATTCCACTCTCGACGAATTCCTCGGAGCGGCTACTCTGAAACATCTCCATCGCTCTGAAATCCTCGTCCATGTAGGAGAGGTCGCCGATTCGATGTATATCGTGAAGGAGGGTATTCTGCGCCTTACCGATATGAATGGCGACAGGGAGCGGACATTCGCTTTCGGACTGCCGGGTACGGTGTTCGTCTCCAAATATTCATTTGTCAGACAGCTGCCGTCATATTATCAGGTTGAGGCTTGTTGTGACTCGGCGGTGCTTTGCGTTCCCCGCCATGCGTATGACAGTCTGATATCGTCCAATCATGACTTTACCCGCTGGATGCTCGCGATGTCGCAGACAGAACTCTTTTACCAGGAATACAAAAATTCAAGTGTCAACAACGGCAGTGCCGCCGAGAGGTTTGAGGCATTGCTGCGTCTGCGGCCGGAGATCCCGATGAATGTGTCAGGACGGACGGTCGCCTCATATCTCGGTATTTCCCCGGAATATTATTGCCGGCTGAAAAAACGGTATCTGAAACATTGATCATATTGCCGTGTTTATTGACATGGGTCAATCTTTATAGGAGAAAATTGGCATATATTTGCGATATCGCATTTTTAGGTTGTCATCGTGACAATCAAAACGACCAAATCAATTACATTTGTCCAAATTTATGAGAAAAAGTATTACTAACGTGTGTGCTTTGTTGGGGCTGTGTCTCGGCGTGGCCCTGATGGCCGGCCAGACAGCTCCGGCCGCGCCGCTGCTTCCGAAAACGACCTCTTCCGGGCCGTCTGTGTCTGCCGCCGCTGTGCCTGTGGAGCAGATGCCACAACAGTTGCCCGTGAAATTTCCGCAACCGTTGCTGACCCGCTCACTCGAAGCCGCGCAGCTTGATGGGATCCGTCCGCTGACCTCCGATGCCGTAGTGCGCAACCGCCGCGCAGTGATGTCGGCTACATCGGCCAGCCGCGCAATGTCAAATGCCATAGGCCTTCAGGCATATGTGTTTTACGGCAAGTATCCCAAGGGGGTCTACAATATTCCACGTTCCACAGTCGAAGACTTCGAGCTGGTGCTCCAACCCGGTTCTGATTACAGCTGCAACTTCGGGTGTGTGTTTGAC
Source organism: Prevotellaceae bacterium (assembly GCA_021772015.1). GTDB lineage: Bacteria > Bacteroidota > Bacteroidia > Bacteroidales > Muribaculaceae > UBA7173. Next base: position 40,125 of record JAETNS010000005.1, read on the forward strand.
GGCAACGTGATCCATATGGGGGTTGTGGAGAACGGCTACTATGGTGCCAACTATTATTATGTGGAGCTTGATGCCAACACCGGTTCCCAGCTCAGGAAAACGAAACTCAACGCCGGGGAGTATGACATTCTGGCACAGGCCTGCGCCCTCGACCCCACCACGGGTGATGTCTACGGAGTGTTCATGTCAAAGGATTTCAACACCAAGAACTGGGCGAAGGCGAAATACACGTCGCCCGTGGGGTCCTCCGTCATCAAGGCCGGTTTCGAGCCGACAATCATGGGGCTGGGCTGCGACGACAGCGGTCAGTACTGGGGTCTGACAACGGAGGGCCAACTCCTGAAAATCGACAAGACCAACGGCGACTATGAAGTAGTCGCGCAGACCGAAGTCGTCAGCGGTTCGACCTACGCAGTGAGCGGCTGCGTGAACTCACGGGATAACACTTTCATCCAGTCGACGATGACAAGCAGTTCCTCCTCCGCCTTGTACGAGGTGGATCTCGCCACAGGCGCTACAACCAAACTGCTTGACTTTGCCACCGGCTATCAGTTTGGTGGCCTTCACACCTGGGCTTACCCGGAGAAGGCTCCTTTGGCTCCCCAGGTGACGCTCGGTTGCGAGATGGGTTCGATGGATGCTACCGTGACCATGACGATGCCCACCGAACTTTTCGATGGCACTCCCATTGGGGAGCAGCAGGTTTCCTACACAATCAAATATGGTAGTAACGCCGCAGATGTTCGGGAGGGCACTGCTGCCGCAGGGGCCACAGTGACCGAGTCGATCACTTTCCCCTTCGCCGGAATGAAGGAAATCATTGTGTATTGCCACAACGATGCCGGCGATTCTCCCAAGGTGAAGGAATCGATATTCGTGGGAAAAGGCACGCCCAAGGCTCCCCAGAATGTGTTGTTGACCTGGGATGACGGAATAGCAACACTGACGTGGGATGCTGTGACCGAAGGTTCTGATATGGGATATTTCAATCCCGACGAGATCCGCTACGATATCACCGACCTGAGCGGCACACTGGTTAAGGAGGATGCCGAGGGTACTTCCGCCTCGTTCGAGGTGGCTGAGCCTGCCAGCGGTGTGATTTCCATCGGCTATAAGGTGAAGGCGAAAAACGGCGACCGCAAGTCGTTCGACACAGCCTCCAACACAATTTCTCTTGGCCATTACAGCGCTCCGGTAACTATCGAGTTCACTTCAAAGGATATTTTCGGCCAGCACGTGGTGGTGGACGGCAATGCCGACGGCAAGACCTGGTCGTTCGGGTCAAGGGTGGCTGAATATACTTTCCACTCTTCAAATACCGCTGATGACTGGCTCTTTACTCCCGGCATCGAGCTGACCGGAGGAAAAGCTTACTCCGTGAAGGCCACTGCAAAGGGAAGCAAATCCTATCCCGAAAAGATGGAAATCAAGGCCGGTCAGGGCCTTACCGCCGATGCCATGACCATAAGTGTGGCTGACGTGATGGAATTCAACACAAACGACGAGATGGTACAGGAAGGTTTCTTCCTCTGTCCTGAATCAGGAATGTACAATATCGGTTTCCATGCTCTGTCGGATCCCAACATGAACCGTCTGAAGATGTCGAAATATGAGGTTGAGGAGCTTACCTCCTGCCTCATTCCGGCTGCCGTAGCCGACATGTCCGTGAATCCCAGCACTGTCGGTGACCTTACCGCAACTATAACTTTCACCCTCCCTGTCAAGAGTATTCTCGGCGATGACCTCGAAGGTGAGGTGACTTACACCCTGCTCTGCGGAGACCGCGAGGTAAAGACCGCGACGGCCGGTGTCGGTGAACCTATATCGGTAGAGGACACTGTTGAGGCCGAGGGTGACTACACCTACACAGTGACCTGTTCGAATGCTACCGGAACAGGCCCGAAGGCTTCGGTTTCCGCGTTCATCGGGCCGTTGGCCGCCTCCGCTCCCACCGGTTTCACTGTTAGCAAGTCCGGCGACAATACTTTGCATTTCACTTGGAGTGCCGTGACTACGGATGAGGCCGGTCATCAGCTTCCCGCCGAGAACATCACTTACAGTCTTTTTGCCATTGAGAACGGTAATCCTACCGCCATCCTCGCCGAGAATATCACCTCATGCGAATATGACATGGAAGTGACGATTCCTGATAATCAGGAGGTAGTGGTGTACGGGCTGGCCGCCTTTAACCGAGGCAAGAACAGCAGCCTTGTCGGAGCGCAGATACTGCTTGGCCGCGACTACGAAATGCCGGTGGTATACACCGGTGCCGAGTCACTCCAGAATTATGTGCTGTTTGTGCAGGGCAGCGGCAATGTTGGCATCGGCTCCAGTGCTTCCATGGGAATCACGGCCGCAGACGGTGACGACTCTTATTTCGTGATCCAGAACCAGAGTGCGGGAGGCATGGGGGCTATACTTACCGGCAATATTGCAGTCAACGGCGAATCGCCCATGCTGAGTTTCTTCGTCTACCGGCTGGTAGGAGAGAACAATCTCCCCGATATGAACAAGACCACTGTGCAGGTGTTCACCGCCGACGGTCAGCTCGTCACCCTCGATGAGTTCGCTCATTATGAGAAACTCCCTGAGGAAAATGCGTGGAACCGTCTGCGCTATTCCTTGCAAGAGTTTGCCGGGCAGACCATCCGCATCCGCATCATCGGCGAAGCCGTCGGTTTCATTTACCATCTTTATGATGCTGTCACAATCTACAATGAAGTGCCGTTCGACCTGTCTGTAAAGATTGCCGCTCCCGGGAAAGTTAGCACCGGCGAGACTTTCCCCATCTCCGTGGATGTCGTCAATGAAGGGGCTATGGATGTTGATGAGTTCTCTGTAAGCCTCTTGCGCAATGGTGAATTGATTGATACATACACCTCTGCAAATGGCCTTGCTTTCGACGAATCAGAACGGGTGGAGTTCACATCCAGCATTGGGCTGTATGACGATCCCACGGCTGTCTACTCCGCTATGATTCACTATGAGGCCGACGGCAACGAGGCCAACAATGAGGCTTCAGCCACTGTAAGTCGTATCGTGGTCGACTATCCCGTACCTACGAGCTTGGCCGGGGAGAATGTCAGCGAAGGAGTAAGTCTTACCTGGCTGGCCCCGGAGATTCCCGATCAGACTGTCGTTGGGACCACGGAGACGTTTGAATCGGCTGAAAGTTTCGCCGACGAATATGACGGATGGCTTTTCATAGATAACGATCAGGCTCCCATCGGCGGTTTCTCCGGTCTGGAGATTCCCGGTCATCCCTCCCGTTCAAAGAGCTCGTTCTTCATTTTCGATACCGATCTGCTTGCTGATGACGATAAGTCGAAGGCTTCCTTCGAGGCCCACAGCGGTAAGAAATATCTCGCTTGCATGTATGCCATCCAGGGAGAACTCGATGACTGGGCCGTTTCACCCCGTCTGACAGGCGAGGAGCAGGAGATTTCATTCTTTGCCCGCAGCTACAACAGCAGTTATCCCGAGAAGATCGAAGTATATGCGATCAGTTCTGATGATGCCGCCAATACGGAAGCTTACGAATGTGTTATGGAAACCGTAACCGTGCCTTTGGAGTGGACCGAATACAAAGTTACCCTTCCCGCAGGGACCCGGCATTTCGCCATCAGGTCTTGTGCCGAGGATTCCTTCATGCTGCTTGTCGACGATGTCACCTTCAAGCGCCTCGAAGGCTTCGATGGTGTGCTGATGGGTTATAACGTTTATTGTGACGGCGCGCGTATCAATGACACAACCGTTGAGAATGCCTCTCATATCCACTCCTATGCGCCGGAAGGCCCCCACACCTATCATGTGACTGCTGTCTATGACAAGGGAGAATCAGAGCTCTCCGAGCCACTGCTGATGGAGAAGTCGAATGTTGAAGGGGTAACATCAATGGCTCAGCCGAGTGTGAAAGCCGATGGCCGCGTCATCATCGTCAATGGTGCTGAAGGGCTTAAGGTCGATATCTACACCATCGACGGGCGCACGCTTCTGTCTGCTCTCGGCAACACACGCATGGCGGTTGCCCCGGCCATCTATATGGTCCGTGTGGGCACACTCACCTTCAAGGTGATCGTCCGCTGATAGATCCACGGTTTGGCCACACACAGTGTGTCCCGAACGCTAACCTTAACGACGCTGTGTTAAAATTCAATATTTTGGGACAGCGTCGTCTAATTTCTTGTCCGGATGGCGAGCTAAATCGCGTTCACGCTTCAAGAAGGACGGGAGAATGCAGGGAAAATCGCATGAAAATGTTGATTTTTTTGTTTGAATGAATAAAAAGCATTAACTTTGGCGTTAATAAAGAGGGATTGGGCCGAACGGTCCGCCCCGGAGCTGCCTCGGCGACGAGGTAGTTTGCCGGAATTTATTCGCAACCATCAACAATACAGAAATTTAACTCCATTCAACGACCGGATTGTGTAAACCCAAAATCCTTTTAAAATCCAACACCATTTGTAAACAACATTTTTTCCAGTATCCTGATTATGGAATCCAACGACGCAAAGAAACCTAAACGTCCGCGCATTGGCCAAATTCCCGGCGCTGCCGACAACGCCTCCGGCCTTTCAGACTACCATTACGAGAAAAAGCCTTATGCCGCCCCGTCATCATCTGTCCCTTCTGCCGACAAACCTGTCGCAGCGGAAGGCTCGGATCGTCCGGCTGCTGCCTATGGCGAACGTGCCAACAACGGCTATCAGCCCCGTCCTTACCAGCCGCGTAACAATTACGGTCAAGGCGGATACGGCAATAACCGTCAGGGAGGTTACAACAACAATCGCCAGGGTGGCTACAACAATAACCGTCAGGGAGGTTACAACAACCGCCAGGGTGGCTATAACAACCAGGGCGGCTACAACCGTTACAACAATAATTACCAGCCCCGTCCTTACCAGCCCCGCACTGAAGGAACTCCCGCTGAAGGAGCGGAGAACCAGACACCGGCGGCCGGCGAGCAGACGACAGGCTATCAGCCCCGTCAGAACAACTACCAGCCCCGTCCTTACAACAACAATCGCCAAGGAGGCTACAACAATAACCGTCAGGGAGGTTATAACAACAACCGTCAGGGCGGCTACAATAATAACCGTCAGGGAGGTTACAACAACCGCCAAGGCGGCTACAACAATAACCGTCAAGGTGGTTACAACAACCAGGGCGGCTATAACAAGGGTGGCTACAATAACAACCGTCAAGGCGGCTACAACAATAACCGCCAGGGGGGATACAACAACCAAGGCGGCTACAACAAGGGCGGCTACAATAACAACCGTCGTCCGCAGAACGGGCCGGTACGTCAGGGCAAGAGCTTTGTGCCGCGTCCCAAACGGATCGAATATGAGTTGCCGCTGCCCGATCCCAACGAGCAGATCCGTCTCAACAAATTCCTCGCCAATGCCGGGCTTTGCTCACGCCGCGAGGCTGACGAATACATACAGCAGGGTCTGGTCAAGGTCAACGGCAATGTCGTGACCGAACTGGGATCCAAGATCGGCCACGCCGACACTGTCGAGTTCAAGGAGCAGGCTGTCGCTCTCGAGAGCAAGTGCTACATCCTTCTCAACAAGCCGAAAGACTGCGTGACCACCTCCGACGACCCCAACGGCCGCACCACAGTCCTTGACCTCGTCAAGGGCGCATGCACCGAGCGCATCTATCCCGTAGGTCGTCTCGACCGCAATACCACCGGCGTGCTTCTGCTTACCAATGACGGAGATCTCGCTTCGAAGCTGACTCATCCCAAATATGTCAAGAAGAAGATCTATCATGTCTGGACCGACAAGGATATCGCCGAGGAGGACATGCAGCGTATTGCCGACGGTATAGAGCTTGAAGATGGGGAGATCCATGCCGACGCGATCTCCTATGTAACCGAGACCGACCGCAACCAGGCCGGTATCGAGATCCATTCGGGGCGCAACCGTATCGTCCGCAGGATCTTCGAGGCCCTTGGCTACCACGTGACGAAACTCGACCGCGTCTACTTCGCCGGACTCACCAAGAAGAACCTGCCCCGAGGACGCTGGCGTTACCTGACCCAGGAGGAGGTCAACTTCCTGAAAATGGGCTCATTTGAATAAAGTTCCCAAACAAGGAGATTGCCGGTGATTCATGTCGGCAATCTCCTTGAAAAATTAAGAGTTTAATTATGAAACGGACTAAGATAAACGACATATTCCGCGACTCCGCCACATTGGTCGGCAAGGAAATCTGCGTCAAAGGGTGGGTTCGTACCCGCCGGGGAAACAAGCATGTACAGTTCGTCGCCCTCAATGACGGCTCGACCATCAAGAACCTCCAGATAGTCCTTGACATGGGTGTTTTCTCCGAGGAGGAACTCAAACCTGTGACCACCGGGTCTGCGATATGCGTAGAAGGCCTTCTTGTGGAGTCAATGGGCAAAGGGCAGTCTGTCGAGGTGCAAGCCAAGAAGCTGGAGGTATACGGTACTGCCGATCCTGAGGCGTATCCTCTCCAGAAAAAGGGACATTCGCTTGAATTCCTGCGTGAGATAGCCCACCTGCGTCCGAGGACCAACACTTTCTCGGCCGTGCTGCGCGTACGCTCCACTCTCGCCTACGCCATCCACCGTTATTTCCAGGAACGGGGATTCTATTACCTCAACACACCTCTTATCACCGCCAGCGATTGCGAGGGAGCAGGGGCTATGTTCCAGGTAACGACCCTTGACATGGAGAATCCGCCTAAGACCGAGGATGGGAAAATCGATTTCTCGACCGACTTCTTCGGCAAGCCCACGGCATTGACTGTAAGCGGCCAGCTCGAAGGGGAGCTTGGAGCCACGGCTCTGGGTGCCATCTATACGTTCGGCCCCACATTCCGTGCCGAAAACTCAAACACCCCCCGACACCTGGCTGAGTTCTGGATGATAGAGCCGGAGGTCGCTTTCATCGACATCGATGAGAATATGGACCTGGCTGAGGATTTCCTGAAATACTGTATCAGGTATGCTCTCGACAACTGCCGCGATGACATCGAATTCCTTTCGGAGCATTACGACAAGGAGCTGATCTCGCGTCTGGAGTCTGTCGTCAACCAGGAGTTCGTCAGGTTGACATACACCGAAGGGGTCAAGCTCCTCGAAGAGAGCGGCCACAAGTTCGAGTTCCCGGTGAAATGGGGTGTCGACCTGCAGAGCGAGCATGAGCGCTATCTTGTGGAGCATTATTTCAAACGTCCGGTCATACTCACGGGCTATCCCAAGGAGATCAAGGCCTTCTACATGAAACTCAACGACGATGGCAAGACTGTCCGCGCTATGGATGTTCTTTTCCCTGCTATCGGCGAGATCATCGGAGGTTCGGAACGCGAGGAGAATTACGACAAGCTGATGACGCGTATCGAGGAGATGAATATCCCGATGAAAGACATGTGGTGGTATCTCGACACCCGTCGCTTCGGTACCGTCCCCCATTCCGGCTTCGGACTTGGCTTCGAACGTCTTGTGCTCTTCGTCACCGGCATGACCAACATCCGCGATGTGATCCCCTTCCCCCGTACACCCAAGTCGGCTGAATTCTGATATTCTAACCCGATGTCATTGTAATCCGGGCGGTTGGTGTGTTGAAATCGACACACCGACCGCCCGGTTGCTGTTTAGGATCATAAGTTCTAAAAATAGTCCGATAGATTCGCGATAGATTTGCGGCAGCTATCATGTATATCAGGAGGCAGCAGGAGCCATCCTGTATGACTTTTTTGTAAATTTGCATTGTAATCTATTACTCATCCATGCGCTTTTTACCTACATTGATTTTACCGATTATCCTTCTGTCCCTGCTTTTGCCGGGATGCCGGAAGTCTTCTCCGGAAGCGAGGCCTCCGGTTAAATATGAGGAGGGTCTGGCCGGACAGGCATGGATGATGCTTGACACAGGGGCTGATTTTTCCGAGGTGTTCGCAGTCCAGGAGGAAGCGGTCAGACTCCTTCGGGAAGGGAAGAGCCGGGAAGATCCCGTGGCAGTGTTGGAGCAGATGGCTTATTTCCTTTTCTCGGAGGGACGACTTGAGGAGGCTTTTATCTATTTCAACGAGGCGGAGGATTCTCTGAAGAGCTGTCCCGGTCGGCCTGCTTCCGAGAGCGAGGTGATGCTATATGGTGATCTTAGCCAGTTTTATGACCGGCTCGGGATGTCAGAAAAGGCAATCGAATACAGTGACTCGGCAATGGCTGTCAGCCGCCGTCTTGGGGGCGCGCTGATGACCGATCTATGGCGGTTCCGGACCCAGATATATGCCAACGACAGCCATCCGGAGGAAGCCTTCAGCTGTCTCGACAGCGCATGCCGGTCAGTCTTGGCTTACAGCCAGCCTGAAGACACTGCCTTCATGCTCGCCCTCATCGGCGGAGAGCGCGCCAATCTTATATTGTCCCTGAATCCCTCCCGCGACTCGGTGGCTCTTGCCGCGTCCATACTTGAAAATGCCAGGAGGGCATATGGCGACCGCGACTTCACCGAGTATATGGGGCCTTTGGGTTATGCCCGTTATCTTCTGGGGGACAAGCAGGAAGGTGTCAGTCTGATGGAGACTGCCGTTAAACGTCTGCGCAGTTACGGCGACCTTGAGATGTCGTTCCTGGAGATGAGACGGCTGATAGAGGTATGTACCGCCGAGAAAATGTATGACAGTATGAGTGGCCTTTACAAAGAATACACCCTCCTGAGCGATTCCATGAGCCGGGCGCGCCATAATCTTGACCTTGTAACAGCGAAGGTCCGCTCCGATGTAGCCGCCAAGCAGCAGGAAAACCTCATGTTGCAGAAAAAACTTCAGGCTCAACGTCAACAGAAGTCGGTTATCGTGGCTGCGTTTGTCCTGTTTGCCCTGATCACATTGGTGGTAATCGTAGTCATCCGCAGACGCTCCTTGAGAATTGAACGCCACCGCGATGTCGAACGCGCCCGGCGTATTTCGGCTGAATCGGGTTTAAACGAAGCGATCAGTGAGAGAAATTCGGCAATCGAACGACTCGAGACCATCAGGAATGAAATATCTGGCGGGGTGGACACCGACATACTCGAGCGGCCGCAATTCTTCGGCAACAATCCCGGATTATTCCTGCGTGCTTTCAATGCCGTTTATCCCCGTTATGCCGATGATTTGCGCCGCGAATATCCCTCGCTGACTGATACCGACGTGATATTCTGCATGCTTATTTACTTAAAGCATACCACCGATGAGATATCGGTCTATCTCAACATCTCTCGCGCGAGTGTAAACAGTGCCCGCTACCGTATCCGTTCCAAGCTCAACCTTGCCAAAGCTGACAATCTCGACAGGTTCCTCCAATCCCGCGAGGGGTAATGTCACGCGGCAGCGCATGCGGGCGTGGCGTAATCTGCCATACTATTAACGCATTTCTGCGACATTCATACAATAAGAGTCTTTGCGCGAAATGTCTAACTTTGCGGTCAAACCATATCAACTCACATGAAAGCAAAGATTTTACTCAAAAAATTCTCACTCGCCTTTCTTGCTGCGGCATCTATAGTGTCATGCAGTGAATATGACGATTCTGATCTATGGAACGAGGTGAACAGTATCAAAGACCGTGTGTCGAACATCGAGTCACAGCTCTCGGGTATCAATCAAGACATACAGTCGGTCCATACGCTGGTCAATGCCATCAAGGACAATGTCTATATCGTCAGCGTCACTCCGACCGATGACGGGTACGAGATCGTGATGAGCAACGGCAAGCGATTCACAATCAAAAACGGCCGTGACGGCAAGGACGGATATGACGGCAAGGACGGTCAGGATGGCAAAGATGGCAAGGATGGTGTCGACGGCTTGACTCCGGTGATCGGTGTTGCTCCGGTTGATGGCGTTTATTACTGGACAGTAACCATCGGAGGGAAGACGGAGTTTCTTCTCGATGCCCTCGGCAACAAGATCCCGGCCACAGGCTCCGGTGACGGTTCGGTCGCTCCCGCGCCTATCATCAAAGTCGACTACTATGGCTATTGGGTCATCAGTTATGACGGCGGTGTGACATTCGACTACATCCGTGACAGCAGCGGCAATCCGGTGAAAGCAGTCGCCGAAGGAGGTGACGGACTTTTCCTTGACGTGTATCAGGATGGTGACTATGTTGTGTTCGTCCTTACTAACGGGACGATAATACGCATCAAGTCGTGTCAGTGTGGCAATACTCCGATCGAGGAGGTCGTGCCCCCGGAAATCCTTGAGGATCTTTCTCCGTATATGAACATATATTACGGCACAAATCCTCCTGTTATTGAAGGCACCTATTTCATTGATCCGTTTGTGACGGTATATTGTCAGGATCAAGGCAACGGCGGATATGATCCGGGTGATAAGGTCAACAGCGAATATGTCGGCTTCTTCAATCAGGACAACAAGAAACTGACTCTTGATTTCAAAGCGGAGTCAGTCTCAGGCAACTCTTATGAAAAGGGTGACGGTTCGTTCATTGCCGGTGACGGAAACAACTTCACGGTGTATTTCAACACCGTCGGAGCTACCCAGGGGATATCCACCAAGACAGCTCTGGTCATCAGCGGTACCAAGACTTCCGGCGGTATCGGCAATCTCCAGTATGCGTTTGTCATGGTGGAGAAAGGTTCGGACCCGGACCATAAGCTCATGGAGGAAGGAGTCTTCCGTGTGTTCAAGGATCAGGACGGGTTGTCTGAAAAGTCAAGCCACACCTTCAATTTCGCTCCCGCGAAAGCACCCGGTTCCCCGCTGTCCCTATGGTATGACTACATCCGTGTTGTGAGATAATATTATCTCAAATATGAAAACAATGGCGCGTCCGGTATTCGGGCGCGCTATTGTTTTTTTGATTTTGTGTTGAAAGGCTTGTTTTATGGAGCGTTATTTGAGCAGTGAGGCAATTGAGGCGATGTCAGGAGCAGGCGCGTTCTGGAGGGCGGTGCATGGCACACAGGTGGCGTAATTCTGCGGGAGCCAATACAGGTCTGTCTCCGGATTCCCCTCCTCCTCGTTTATCTGTCGTCCTGTCAGCCAGAAGAATGGTTTGCCGTGAGGGTCGGTGTATTCCTGGTATTCCTCTGTCCAATGGCTGCGGGCCGCACGGACTACTTTCATTCCCTCGATCTTCACTTTGGCTGGGAAATTGACATTGAGACATACCCCTTCCGGCAACCCTTCGGCGAGGACTCTGGCAGTGATGGATTTGATGTAGGGTATGCATTCCGAAAAGTCAGCCGCCATGGAGTGGTGGAGCAGGGAATATCCGATTGAGGGTATGCCATCCATGCAACCCTCGAATACAGCTCCCATCGTGCCGGAGTATATCACGGAGTTGCCTGCATTGGAGCCGTGGTTGATGCCGGCCAATACCAGATCGGGGCGGCGCGGGAGGATGGTGTGCATCGCCAGTTTCACGCAGTCTACCGGTGTGCCGGAAACAGAAAAAAGCCGCGCACCCTCATAGCCGGAGTGTTCGTTGACGCGCAACGGCGCGTTGAAGGTCAGCGATGACGACTGGCCGCTTTTAGGCTCCTCGGGAGCCACGATCCAGACTTCACCGAGATCTTTCACGCAGTCTACAAGAAAATGAAGGCCCGGCGCGTTGACCGAGTCATCATTCGTGATCAGTATGAGTTTCTTTTCCATATAGAATAGAAAGCCACAGGCTTATTTATGGCCATGTTGGGCCTTTTTTTTCTTCTTGTCCTGAAAGTAGAAATATAGGCCGCCACCGGTGGCTATGGCTGTCACCAATCCATACATTACCAATGCTCCCATAGGTCAATCCTTTTTTTCTTTTGAGGGAGGTTTCAGAAGAAACAATCCCCATGAAAGTGTTACTAATACGGTGAAGGCACCGCCCGCGTATATTATCCAAGCTTCTGACACCTGCCCGAAGACCGATGACAGGATCACCGCAGTGGTTATATACTTGGCTATGTCCATCAGCCATTTTCCAAACTCCTTGCGCATATCATTTGCCATGGAAAGTTCTTTGATGCAAAGATACGCCTTTTTATAATAATAAACAAATCAGCCGATAGCGGAGTTCGACGGCTTAATTATGACGAATGGCGCGCTTGAGTAGCCGTTGCCATTGCTATTCGCATGGTTATTAACAATAGGGGAGAGTTATCAACATTAAAGGCAGTTTAAGGATTTTTAAACGCTTGCTTGTCAGTTTTTTGTTGTTACTTTGCAGGGTAAACGCAGCCCGGCCGCGATTCAACTAACGCCGCGTCGGGCGACCATCGCAACCAAAACCGCAACTTATGGGTAAAATCATAGCCATTGCAAACCAGAAGGGAGGGGTCGGAAAGACAACCACGACAATCAATCTCGCCGCCTCCTTGGCCAAGGAGGGGAAACGGGTGTTGATAATCGACGCTGACCCTCAGGCAAACGCCACATCGGGCTACGGGATAGATCCCCGCACGATGGAATCCTCCATATATGAGTGTCTGGTGGACGATTATCCGATGAACGGCTCCCAGGTGCAGACCTGTGTGGAGGGACTCGACCTTGTAGGGTCGCGCATAGACCTTGCAGGCGCGGAACTGGAGCTTATCAACAAACCCGGCAGGGAGAGGGTGCTGGCGCGATCCCTGGAGTCGGTCAAAGACATTTATGACTACATACTGGTCGACTGCTCCCCTTCGCTCGGTCTGATCACTGTCAACGCCCTGACTGCGGCTGATTCGGTGATAATCCCGGTCCAGGCGGAATACTTCGCTCTCGAAGGGATCAGCAAGCTGCTAAACACGATCCGCATAATAAAGTCGAAACTCAACCCTTCGTTGGAAATCGAAGGATTTCTGCTGACGATGTATGACGCTCGCCTGCGTCTGGCCAACCAGATATATGAGGAGCTGAAAAGCCATTTCGGCGACATGGTCTTCAATGCCGTCATACCGCGAAATATCCGCCTTAGCGAGGCTCCATCCCACGGGCTGCCCGCTATCCTGTATGACCCCGAGAGCCGTGGTGCGACCGCCCATGTGCTCCTCGCCCGTGAAATAATCTCCAAAAACGCCTGAAAAACAAGACAATCATGGCTATACAAAGAAAAGCACTCGGTCGCGGGCTTGACTCGCTGATATCAATGGACGATACCCCCGCGCGGGGCACATCGGCCATCAATGATGTTCCTCTTGACAAGATAACCCCCAATCCGGAGCAGCCGAGAACTACATTCGACGAGACCGCTCTTGAGGAGCTTGCTGCCTCGATTCGGGAGCTTGGTATCATACAGCCGCTGTCGCTGCGCAAGACAGGCCCCGACTCATACCAGATTATAGCCGGGGAGCGGCGTTTCAGGGCCGCGAAACTTGCCGGACTGGAGTCTGTGCCTGCCTATGTCAGGACAGCCAACGAGTCGGAGCTGACAGAGATGGCCTTGATCGAGAACATACAGCGCGAAGACCTCAATGCGATAGAGATCGCCCTGACTTTCCGCAAGCTTATCGATCAGTACAACCTGACCCAGGAACGCCTGTCGGAACGAATCGGGAAAAAGCGCGCGACGATAGCCAACTTCCTGCGGCTGTTGAAACTCCCATCTGAAGTGCAGCTCGGATTGCGTGACAAGCGTGTCGACATGGGCCATGCGAAGGCGTTGCTTGGCATAGAGGACCCACGCGTGCAGTTGAAAATATACAAGGAGATCCTGCGCGACGGCCTCTCGGTCCGCAAGGTCGAGGAGCTTGCCAAAGCTTGGCAACAGAGCCGTGACGCGGCAGAAGATGCTTCATCGCAAGAGCTTACCAAAGGGAGCAACCCCTATGCGTCGAGCCACGATTTCGACTTGTTGAAAAACCATCTGTCAGCCACATTCCACACCCCTGTCTCATTTTCATGCGACCGGCAGGGTAAAGGTAAGATCACTTTCCAGTTTTCCAATGAGGAGGATCTGACACGCCTTATAACCCTTTTCGACACTCTCCGCTGAAAAACGCAGGGAGAGTGAGCCGGCGGCTTGACTCGATTCTTGACCCGTCCCTCTTCACTCTGTCAACAAATAACCCGGAAGCCGGCCGCATCACTGCGGCCGGCTTCCGGCTTTGGCATTTCTGCCCAAATTCTTGAATTATCCTTAAAACTACTGAACAATGAGGCCGCCATTTTCGGCCTCTGTTTCAAACCAAATCTTTATCTTAAGTAACTGTTCAAAATTATTTCATGCTAACCGATCTCATTATTTCAATGTTTTCCCGGCGGCTTTTTGGTGTCTTTCCATCTCGTCGTCAATCGCGTAGCTCGCTATGCTCATTCCTCCTCGATGAAAATACCCTCAAAAATCCCCTCGGCAAAACATCAAAATAATTGTGACCAGTTACTTACCATAAAATTATTCTTGTAGGATCTTATGTGGATTCTTGTCAGGTTGCGGGGAGTCGGCCTCCCTATCCCTGACTGTGTCACAAAGATAGTCATAAACAATCGTATCGGATATAACAAAATCGTCAGGGATGATGACTTTTTCAGCTTCACACGAATATTGACAGGATAAGGTGAAATTTTCATAATCGCTTATGGCGGCCTTTTGCCGCTATGAAGTAGAAAAAGGCGCGGTTTTTTGAAAAAACGGACAGGGATGGGTGAAATGTCGGGGAAAAATTGTACTTTTGTGAAAATTTGGACAATTATGGCCGGAGAGTTGCAACAGACCGTCGAACGCCTGAAGGCGAAAATGCTGGTCGTTTCCGACCGGTTTTCGTTGGTGTGTGGCGAGCGCGACCGGGCTTTGGCGCGGATCGCCGAGCTTGAGGCAGACCTCGACCGCTCGCGGAAACTCGTCGGAAAGCTGCAACAGGAGGTTGACTTCCTGAGGATAGCCACCACCATCGCTCCCGAACGAAAGGATGTGGAGCAGACCCGCGCCCTGTTGTCTGAATTAGTGCGGGAAATCGACAAGTGTATTGCCGACCTCAAAGAATGACAGAAGACAAACTCAATATAACGATACGCATCGCGGGCCAGAATCCGGTCGCCCTGAAGATCAACCGTGCCGACGAGGAGCGGGTTCGCAACGCTGAATACCAGGTCAACCGCCTGTGGAGCCGATGGCTCCAGCGGTTCCCCGACAAGACCTCCACGGAGGTGCTGGCGATGGTAGCGTATCAGTTTGCCGAACTGTATTTCAACGCCAACCGTGTCTCGGAGGAGGCAAACACGGTGTTGGAACGGTTCGAGACGGAGCTTGACAAGATGCTCCACGGATTCGGTGCTTCATATCCCGATGAGGGACAACAGACACCGGATGAATCAAGCAAGGATTCCCCTGCCGGGGGCAGTCCGTGGGTATTGCCCTGACATTCATTCTCCAATGGTTTTCCTGCGCGCAATCCGACCGTCAGCCGTCACGCGGTGAAAGGTCGGAATAGGGCGCTTTTATCATATCCATGCGTCCCCATGAAAGACTCGATCATTAACAATTTAAATAAACCCGAAAACAAAGTAAACCAACCCGTTAAATAAAAATATGGACGCATATATAGACATCCTGATTTACATCACCGTCACAGTAGTCGGTGTCGCCATCGGCATACTCGGCACCATACTCATACAGAACAAGCTCGCCCGCAGCCGGGCCAGGTCGATCATCGAGGAGGCCGGTCGCGAAGGTGAGGTCATCCGCCAGAAAGAACTCCTGAAAAGCCGTGAGGAGGGAATGAAAATCAAGGAGGAGGCCGAGAAAGCCGCCAACCAGCGCCTCTCGAAAGTTCAGTCTTTCGAGGCCAAGATGAAAAAGCGCGAAATGGAACTGAACCAGGTGCAGCAGGACAACCAGCGCCAGAACAAGGAGCTGGAGACCCGCCGCCAGAAACTCGACGCGGAGGAGAGCGTGATCGCTTCCCGAAAAGAGGAGCTTGACAAACTCAAGCGTAACGCCCAGGACACGTTGGAGCATATCTCCGGCCTGTCGGCTGACGAGGCCAAGGAGAAACTGGTCGAGTCGATGAAGGATGAGGCCAAGACCGCAGCGGCCTCGTATATCAACGATATAATGGACGAGGCCAAGATGACCGCCAACAAGGAGGCCAAACGTATTGTGATCCAGACCATTCAGCGTGTGGCCACAGAGGCAGCCATAGAAAACTCGGTTACTGTGTTCCATATCGACAGCGACGAGATAAAAGGCCGCATCATAGGCCGCGAAGGCCGTAATATCCGTGCCTTGGAGGCTGCCACCGGCATCGAGATCATCGTTGACGACACCCCCGAGGCTATCGTCCTCTCAGGCTTCGATCCGGTGCGCCGCGAGATCGCCCGTCTGGCTCTCCATCAGCTTGTGGCCGACGGACGTATCCATCCGGCCCGTATCGAGGAGGTAGTCGGCAAAGTTCGCAAGCAGATCGAGGAGGAGATCATCGAGACCGGTAAACGTACCGCCATTGACCTCGGCATCCACGGGCTCCATCCCGACCTGATCCGTATGATCGGCAAGATGAAGTATCGTTCGAGCTACGGCCAGAACCTCCTCCAGCATGCCCGCGAGACCGCCAACCTGTGTGCCATCATGGCCTCCGAGCTTGGCCTGAATCCCAAGAAAGCCCGGCGCGCCGGACTCCTCCACGACATAGGAAAAGTGCCTGACGAGGAGCCCGAACTGCCCCACGCTATCCTTGGTATGAAGCTCGCCGAGAAGTACAAGGAGAAACCCGATATCTGCAACGCCATAGGCGCTCACCACGACGAGGTTGAGCAGACAACCCTGCTGGCTCCGATCGTCCAGGTATGCGACGCTATATCAGGAGCGCGTCCCGGCGCGCGCCGTGAAATCGTGGAGGCATACATCAAACGCCTCAACGACCTCGAACAGCTCGCCATGAGCTATCCCGGCGTCTTGAAGACTTATGCTATACAGGCCGGACGTGAGCTGCGCGTGATCGTAGGTGCCGACAAGATCGACGATGTGCAGACCGAAAGCCTCTCCAACGAGATCGCAAAACGTATCCAGGACGAGATGACATATCCCGGACAGGTGAAGATCACCGTCATCCGCGAGACCCGCGCCGTAAGCTTCGCCAAATAATCCCTCCGTTTGATTAACTCGTTGACCCTTATGGAAAAAGAGAAAGAAAAAGAGAAGACGGAGGAGGGCGCGAAAGGCTGTTGCGGATCAGGGTGTGGTGACTGCGGAGGCTGCTCCGGCTGCGGCGGAGGCTGTGACCTGCGCGGCAAGCTCCACAGTTATGACTACTGGGAGGATATTCCCGGAGGCTATGCCGACGACGACATGGTCGAGGTCAATTTCAAGAATACCCGCAAGGGATATTACCTCAACTCCGCCAAGCTGCCCCTTGAGATCGGCGATATGGTGGCTGTCGAGGCGCAGCCCGGCCATGATATCGGACGTGTCACTCTGACAGGCGCGCTCGTGCGCCTACAGATGCGCAAATCCGGTGTCAAGCCCGACGCGGAGACACGCCGTGTCTTCCGCAAGGCGAAGAGTTCCGATCTGGAGCGTTACGAGCAGGCGCGCGCCCGCGAGAATGACACCATGATCCGCTCCCGAAAGATCGCTGCCGATCTGAAGCTCAACATGAAGATCGGAGATGTCGAGTATCAGGGAGACGGCAACAAGGCCATTTTCTATTACATTGCTGACGAGCGCGTCGATTTCCGACAGCTTATCAAGGTCTTGGCCGAGACTTTCAAGGTCAGGGTCGAGATGAAGCAGATCGGTGCGCGGCAGGAGGCCGGCCGGATAGGAGGGATAGGCCCTTGCGGACGACCGCTTTGCTGCACGACATGGCTGACCAATTTCGTCAGTGTCTCAACCGGGGCTGCCCGTTATCAGGACATTTCCTTGAATCCGCAGAAGCTCGCCGGACAATGTGCCAAACTTAAGTGCTGCCTCAATTTTGAGGTAGACGCTTATGTCGAGGCTTCCAAGAAGCTTCCCCCGAAAGACGCGAAATTGGAGACAGCCGACAATCTCTACCACTATTTCAAGGCTGATATTTTCAAACGCGAGATCACTTACTCCACAGACAAGAATATCCCGGCCAACCTTGTGACCATCAGTGCCCGTCGTGCTTTCGAGGTGATCGCCCTCAACAAGGCGGGGGAAAAACCTCTCTCGCTCAAAGAGGAGGATGGAGAGGAGAAGAAATCCTCGGAATATGCCGACATCCTCGGACAGGACTCCCTTACCCGTTTTGACAAGAAAAAGAAGAAACGCAAGCCTTCGAAACCTTCCGGCAAAAAGGAGGAGGGGAAGGAGGGGCAACCCAAAGATTCCCAGTCGAAGGGTGGACCAAAGGGGAAACCTCAGGAAGGGAAGCCGCAGCGGGACAATACTCCCCGCAAGTCACAGGAAAAAGATAACGCCCGGAAACAACCTCACGGACAGAGAGACCAGAAAGGAGGGAAACCTCAGGCTGACCGTAACGGCAAGGATGGGGAGCGCAAGCCTCAACAGAAAGGACCGCGCAAGCCTAATCCTGAACGCCAGCAGCAGGGACAGCAACGTCCCGGAGGGAAAGGAAGTCCTGCGGCAGACAATGGGGCTGCTTCCGGAGCGGCTTCTCCCCCGTTCAATCTGCCGTCTGACAATAACCCGAGCTGACGATGGCGATAGGGCGCAACATATGCCGGCTGCTATCACCGTGTCTGTCTATTGCGGCGGGAATCACGGTCATGTCGCTTCCTGTCGTGCTGCCGGGCTGTTCCGCTCCGGGCAATGACTATGCCGAGTATGCCGATCTTCCTCCCGAAGGGTGGAAATATGGCGACACTCTGTGGTTTACCCCCGTACATCCCGACTCTATCTGTCGCGGACGGCTCGTGGTCGGTATCCGCCATGAGAACCGGTTCCCTTATACCTCCGTTTGGCTGGAGACCACAGCGGATGACAATGGTCGCCGAAAGACCGACACGCTTGAGATATCCCTTGCCGACAGTTTCGGAAGCTGGACAGGACGCGGTATCGGTGCCTCGTTTCAGGCAGCCGACACTGTCGCCGGAAGTTTCATCCATCGTTCGGGCACAAAAGTCGGGGTGAGGCATATCATGAGAGCCGATACCCTGCGCGATGTCCCTCAGGTCGGGATTTTCTTCGTGCCTGTGACAAAATAAGCCGCGGTCTGTTTACCGGACGGTCGGGTTTTCCCGTATGATCACTTGTCAAATTTGGTTACTTATTATGGAAAATCTCATATTGCTTTCCAAGGAAGAAGTCTCCCGCCGGATCGGTCGGCTACGTAGCGCGGCGGTTGCCGCCGGGCATGCCGGCACGATGTTGCTGGCAGACAATGCCATGTTGTATTACCTGACAGGCCGTGTGTTCAGCGGGTGGGCCTACATCCCGGTAGATGACGCTCGCCTGCCTATCTGGTTTGTACGCAGGCCGGTCGAGATGGAGGGTGGGAATGTGGTCGGGATAAGGAAGCCCGAAGAGATCCCTTCGCGTCTCGAAGAGTTGGGTTATCCCATACCTAAGGAATTGGGACTGGAAATGGATGTGCAGCCTTATTCGACAATCACCCGTCTGCAGGCGGTCTTCCCCGACGCGAAATCTTTCAATCTCTCACCTGTCGTCGCTGCCGCCCGGTCGGTGAAGACATCTATGGAGATCTCCATGATGGAGCGGTCGGGAGTCATACACGCTGCGGTCTACAGCAAGATCCCGTCACTCTTCTCTCCCGGAATGACCGATTTCGAACTTGACGTGGCCATTGAGAATCTTTCACGTCTGGAGGGATGCCTGGGATTATTCCGTATCTCCGGGAAATCGATGGAATTCTTTATGGGGAATGTGCTTACCGGCGAGAACGCCGATGCCCCCTCGCCGTATGATTTCGCGCTCGGGGGAAAAGGGATGGATCCGTCATTGCCTGTCGGTGCCGCAGGGGAGGAGATAAAACCGGGCACCACTGTTTCTGTCGATGTCAACGGCGACTATACCGGCTACATGACCGACATGACCCGCGTGTTCTCATACGGAAAAATCCCCGCCGAGGCTGTCGCTGCCCACGAATGCTCCATTGCCATACACCGTCAATTCCGCCGTATGGCTGTGCCCGGAGTGAAAGCCTCCGATCTCTACGACATGGCCGCGTCAATGGCCCGTGAGGCCGGATTTGAACGTTACTTCATGGGACACCGCCAGAAAGCCGGTTTCTGCGGACACGGGGTCGGCATAGAGATCAACGAGATCCCGGTCATAGCCCCGCGCAGCCGTGACATATTGCAGGAGAACAACGCCATAGCGATGGAGCCGAAATTCGTGATCCCCCATGTCGGAGCGGTCGGCATCGAGAACACCTACATCATCACCCCCTCCGGCGCGCGTTGCATCACCAACGCCCCCGAAGAGATCCTACCTCTCGCCTGAAATATGAACTTAACGGATAAACTTAGCAGTGATGTTTTCGGAGTGGTCGGGCAGGCCGCCGACCGCCTTGGTCGGGAGTGTTATGTCGTGGGGGGATATGTCCGCGACCTGTTGCTTGAACGTGGCTCGAAGGATATCGACTTTGTCACGGTCGGCAGCGGCATAGAGGTGGCCCGCGAGGTGGCCCGCGCTATAAAGGGAAGCCATCTGAGTGTTTTCAAGAACTTCGGGACGGCGCAGGTAAAGTCGCGCCATGTAGAGCTGGAGTTTGTCGGGGCGCGCCGTGAGTCATACCACTGTGATTCCCGTAAACCGATCGTCGAGGACGGTACTCTTGAGGATGATCTCGCCCGGCGTGATTTTACGATAAACGCCTTGGCGGCCTGTGTCAACAATGAGCGTTTCGGAGAGGTCATCGACCGTTACAATGGTCTGGAAGACCTTAAGGATGGGCTTATCCGTACGCCACTCGATCCGGATATCACCTTTTCAGATGATCCGCTACGGATGATGCGCGCGATCAGGTTCGCGACCCAGCTGAATTTCCACATCGTCGACGAGACTTTCAAGGCGATAAACCGCAACGCTGCCCGCATCAAGATAATATCGCGGGAGAGGGTCATGGATGAGCTGATGAAGATAATGAAGGCTCCGCGCCCGTCGGTAGGCTGGGTGTTGTTGATGAAGTCGGGGTTGTTGAAATTCATTTTTCCGGAATTGCAGGCATTGAAGGGGGTGGAGATTGTCGAGGGTATCGGCCATAAGGATAATTTCTATCATACTCTCGCCGTGCTCGACAATGTCGCCGAAAAGTCTGACAATGTCTGGTTGCGCTGGGCCGCTCTGCTCCACGATATCGCGAAGCCCGTGACCAAGCGGTTTGATCCGCGTCTGGGGTGGACCTTCCACGGGCATAATGCCGTGGGGGCGAAAATGGTTCCTCGGATTTTCCGGCAGATGAAGTTTCCGATGAACGACAAGATGAAGTATGTGCAGAAACTTGTCGAGCTTCATATGCGCCCCATAGCCTTGGTGGAGGAGGAGGTGACCGATTCGGCGGTGCGTCGCCTGCTGTTTGACGCGGGGGATGACGTTGACGATCTGATGCTGCTCTGCGCGGCCGATATCACCTCCAAAAATGCCGACAAGGTTGCCCGTTTCCGTGAGAATTACGAACTTGTGAAACGTAAGATGGTCGAGCTTGAGGAGCGCGACCGCATCCGAAATTTCCAACCCCCTGTCGACGGTATCGAGATCATGGAGACATTCGGTCTCGGTCAATGCCGCGAGGTAGGGCTGATCAAGGAACGGATCAAGAACGCCATCCTCGACGGCGAGATTCCCAATGAACATGACGCTGCCCGCGCCCTGATGCTGGAGTTTGCCGCCTCGACTCTCTGCTTGGTCCCCAAGGCATGAGCCGTAAGTCACCAATGAATACCCCCTCGCTTCGCTCGGGCACAGAACTGCCTGAAAGGAAGCGAGGGGATTATTTAGAGGGAGAATTTAGAGGGGGGGATCTGGAGGGGGATATTTATTGATGAGAGACGGGAAACGGCCTTAAACGGAAGACAGCCCTTTGAAAAGGACTCTTTAAAGACAGCTCTTTATGGCGATCTCTCTGTTGGCGCGATCGGGCGGTTACTTGACAGAGAAGTATTTGGTACCGAGGAGCTTGCCGTCAATATAGAATTCGAAGCGGTAGTCGCCTGACTTCCAGTGGCCTGATGTGTCGCTGCCCCAGCCGGTGAGCTTCACGTCGCTTGTCCCCTCGCTAAGATACTTGGTGGTCTTGTAGGAATAGCCGTCGGGAGAGTTGGAACCGGTGGTAAGTCCGTTGGGACCGTACATCTTGACATAAATGTCGTAATTCCCGGCTTTCTTGACTGTCAGGTTGACGCGCGGGGTGAGATACTTCGTGCGGTAGGAATAGATTGTAGTCCCGTAATCGGTGATGGGATCTCCGTCGGCATCCTCGTTGCGGACCGACGCGGAGTTGTATTTCACTGCCGGTGACGACGAAGAGGATCCTCCTTCTGCGTATTTCTCGAGCATCTCCTTCTTGCCGCTTTCAAGGACCTTGATATACTTGTAGAAGGAGTATTTGAAATCCTCCGGGGAATTGCAATACAATTCTACGTTATACATCACGCTCTTACGGCTTGAGCTGAGGGTCAGCTTCACACAACGGTACTCGCGGTTGATCTCATTGATGATCTCCAGCACGCGGTCTATGTCACAATCCTCCGCGCTGCTTCCGGCCCGGTGGAACTGGATGTAGACCGGCTTGCTTCCCATGAAGTCGATCCAGTAAAGCACACCCTCTTTCTTGAAGCATAGGCTCTCGTCATCGGAGTCGATATAAGGGGAGAATCCCTCTTCCGAAAGGAAGTTCTTGATGTTGGAGCGGAACCGCAGCGCGTCTGCGTCAAGTTCCGCGCGGGCCTGTCCGGCTACAGCCAGCAGGGCGATGATAGCAAAAAGTATCTTTTTCATGACAAATGAATTTTCATTGAAAAACTTGGTGAAAAAACGCGTCAGTAAGTAACTGGTCAAAATTATTTTGATATTTTGCCGAGGGGATTTGATTATATCGGAAGCGTTCGGCCGGCCTTGTCGAGAACCACGACGTTGAGCCCGACACTGCTTGGCAAAGCATCGCCGAAAAGGCCGCGCATGCCGGAGATGACGGTGCGGACATTTGACAGTTCCGCGTCACCGATCTCATATTTCGATACATTTTTCAGCTTGTAGGTGATCGTCACCGAATTGCTGCCGACGCTCACGCTGACGATGTCTACATTCTCGTCGATCGTCATAGGGCACTGTCGGCCGAACTCGCGGAATTCCTGCTGCCAGTTTGATGCCGAGGAGCCTCCCGAACTTACGGGCGCCGAGGAGTAAGACACATCGTAGCCACCACCTCCGCCGGAGAAGTTAGGTTCTCCCCACTCTTTCTTTGCCTTGTCCCAGACTCTCCACATCGAAACCTTGTTATTGGCATCATATGCGGTAAATTTCTTGGGGGTCGTGTTGTCGGCCTCATATTCCCATGTGACCTTCGAGTAATATCCTTCCGGGGTTTTTCCGTTTCCGTCACGGGTGATCAGCTCTGTTATATTGTCACGGTTGTTATAAGTGGAAGTCGCCACCCGCAGAAGCTTGGCTCCGTCGTAATACTCCTCTTTTGTCCGGTTGCCATGATTGTCATAGGCATAGACCGCGCGTGTAATCCCGGAGTCTTTCTCCTTGACGGGAGTCCCGTCCTTGTCGAAGAACGTGACCTCGACAAGCTTGTTACGCTCATTGTAGACATTGACCTGTTTCTGATAGTTACGCAATGAGTTGTGGGGTATGCCTTTACCGTCGAAGATCGCGATGACCGTATTGTTGCCTCTCGCGTCATACTCGTAGCGTGCCTCCGGGGGATTCTCATATGAGGTCTTGATCGCGTTTCCGGATGTATCAAGGTTGACCCAATGGATCATCTGATTCAGGCCGTTGTATTCCTTGATTACCTTATGCACGTTGGCTTTTGCCATCACCGGCGAACCCGAGGCAGACCAGTAGGTCATCTCGGATACATTTCCGTTCTGGTCATATTTGTATCTCGCCTCATTATAGGTATCGTTGGGTTTGGTGACTTTGGCTCCGGATTGGTTGGTGTACCATTCGCGGACGGCGCGGTTCTGGCTGTCATACTCGTAATGCTCTACGGCAGTCTCCGGCTGGAGCTGTCCTTCAGATCCGAGGTATTTACGTTCGATCACATTGCCGCGTTGGTCATGCTTGTCCTCCTCGCCGCTGACCTGTTTGCCTGTCGTGTCATAGAAATAGCTTGCAGTCTTGTAGTTGGTCGCGGGATCGTAGACCATCTTGCAGGTATGCCATCCGGCCGAACAGTTTATCGGTTTCCCGTCTGTGTCAAACAGTTTTTCCGATACCCTGTTGCCACGGTTGTCATATTCATTCTCCTGTATGGAGTAACGGGTGTTGGAGAGGGCGGGTTTACCGTCGGTGCCGAACAGGGATACCTTCAGGACATGTCCGGCGAGGTCATAGTCGAATCTCATCGACGCGTAACCCTCGTTGCAGTTGACCGGCTTGTCCTACCCGTCGAAATATGCCTCCTCGGTCATCTGGCCGAGATGGTTGTATTTGTCACGGATGATGGCGTAATACCCCCCTACCGGAAGCAGTTTGTTATCCTTGTCGAGGAAACGGCGTTCGGTCTGATGCCCGACACTATCAAGTTTTATCTTTACGGAATGTATGCCGTCGGCATCTTCTGCCGCCTGTCGGTTGCGGTCGAAGTAGGATACGGAGGTAGGAATGCCGCGCGGATTGTTTTCCAGCTCGATCATGGCGTAGGTCGCTCCCCCGAAAAGGGCGTTTACGATACTGTCGTTGACATCAAGGAACGTGCGCTTCTTTTCATACCCGCGCTCGTCGTATTCATAGATCTGCGATGACACGCCGCTGCTTATCGTGGTCGGTTTGCCGTCAAGGCCAAGACAGTTCATCTTGATCGTGCGGCCTTCGTCATCGAGGGTGTACTTGAAGGCGGCGGCGTTGATGTCGGAACGCATCATCGGCTTGCCGTCAGCGGTGAAGTACTCCTCGCTGATGATATTGCCGTATTTGTCATGGCCGTGGGTGAAGTAGGGTACATTCGTGCCGTCGCTTGACGGGGTCCCGTCGACAGCGAGGTAACGGATGGCGGTCCAGTTGCCGTCATCGTCATAGGTGTATTCCTTCGTGGCGAGGCCGCGGGAGTTGCCGCGCGGTTGACCGTCCAGACCTATGCTGGTCTTGCGGATGACACGGTCATTGTCGTCATATTCATATGTCAGACCATGTACCATGTCGTCATCGGTGACGTTGACATTCTGGAATGTCGCGTAACGGACCTTTGAGAAGCGGCCTTTCTTGTCATATTCTATCAGATAGCGGGTGATGGCGGTCTGGTCAACGAACTTGTCGGTCAGGGCGAGGGCGGTCTCTGTGGTCTTGCCGCGCAGAGGCTTCTCGGTGCCATGCTCGTCATCGCTCTTGAATATGATGGTCTTGAGGTTCGCGTCATAGTCCATCACATAGATACACTCTCCTCCCTGGTTGAAGACTTTCACATAGTCGACATTGCCGTCATTGGTGTAGAAGAATGACGCGTCTATAAGCTTGGTCTGCAATTCGGTCTCGCCGGGGACAACGACATTTCCCCGGGCGTTGACCAGTGTCATATGGCGCAATTTGCCCCCTTTGTATTCCATCTTGTAGGTGTAGGCGCGATGCTTCTGGTCAAGGGATGAGACAGAGCCTACTCCCTTAGGTATGCCCCAGATCTCGGTGTAGTCCTTGTAATAGCGTACTTTGGTGCGGTTTATGTCCCAGAAGAACAGTCCGACGCAGAGCAGCAGGGAGGCGACACCGGTGGCGATATAGGCGATCTTGTTGCGCTGCACATTGCGGTTCCACGATCCTGTCTCGCGGAAATGGTCGATCTTTGAACGGATAGCGGCGGCAGAAGGGCGTTTGCGCGGATCCGGGTCGAGCATGTCATCGATCAGCTTTCTGACCGGGGCAGACAGACGGGCATTGATCCTGACCGGGCCGGGATTCTGCAGCTGCCCCGCTCCCCCAAGCTCTCCATATGGAGGCTGTCCTGTGAGAAGTTCGACGGCAGTTGCTCCGAGCGACCATATGTCGGAGGCATGTTCAGGCTTCCCCTTGTAGACCTCGGGTGCCATGTAGGCGCGTGTACCACCGATCGCGTCGTTGGCAGACTCGCGCCGCGAGATGCCGAAGTCAGTGACCATGAAGTTGCAGTTGTCATCGACAAGCACATTGTCAGGCTTGATGTCCTGGTGGGTTATGTTGTGGTCATGAAGATATTCCAGACCCGCCGACACGTCGCGCAGGAAATGAAGTATCTCCTCCTCGTCGCAACGGCCTACCATCGAGGTCGCGGAGCCGTTTTCGCAGAAGGCCATCACCAGATACGGCGACCCTTCGGCTATGTCGAAGCCCTGTGGGTGAAGAAGGTTGGTGTGGGTCATGTTGTAGACCATCGTGAACTCGCGCTGGAATTCGGCGATTCCGGCCGAACCCGGACCGAGGGTGTCAGGCTTGTAGATTTTCACGGCCACGAGCATGTCGCCCGCTTTGGTGTCGGTAGCCTTCCATACTTCTGCGGAAGCACCCCTGCCAATCAGCTCGACCAACAGGTATCGGCCATCAAATAGTTGGTTTTCGGAAAGTTGCATAGTTTAGTCGTGATTGGAGGGTTGTCAGAACATGTTTGTTATCCGGCAGAAGGCAAAAAGCTGTACTGCGGCGCAGATCAGGAAGACTATCGCGCCGATGAAGATCCAGCTCTTCTGCCGCGACCGCCATATGGGGAATGACATACCCCGAGAGTGTTGCCATCCCAGCGGATTGCCGTTCAGACCCAGATAAGTGCATAGGAAAAGGCTTAGGATCTGCCCCAGGTATGGGATGAGCGACAGGGGGATGATAGCAAGAGGCCAGTAGACACGGTTTGCCACACCCCACGCCCAGGTACCGAGGAATGCTCCGAGGTTGAACTTGCGCAGCTGTTCGTCGATCTCCGACTGGGTAAGGGAGTTGAGCTGTCCGGCTTCGGAGGAGGAACCGCGTCCGGCGGCGAACCCTTCATGCTGTGTCCCTCCGTGGGGAAGCTGTTCATGGCCTGTCATCCCTGCAGGAGACTCGCGGAAAGTTCCGCCATGAGCGGGTGCGGCCATACCTGCCTGCCAGCGGCGCGTCTCCCGTTCGGCCTGTATGTCGGGTTGGGAATAAGCGGTCTGCGATTGAGGCGCGGTAGCTTGTGGTTGGCTCTGCGGGAGCGGCGCGTCGGCAGGGATAGAGGCTGCGTTCGCGTCGAAGCGAAGTGTGCGCCTCTGCAGATCGGGGAACATGTTCAGCAGCACGGGCCACGCCAGGAGGTACTCTCCGGCGAGCAATATCTGGTCTCCATTGGTCAGCACTACTTGTTCGTGCCTGACGAGATTGCCATTGATCAGTGTGCCGTTGGAACTGTGGTCATTGTAGACCAGCCGCCCGTCGGCCATTTCAATAGTGGCGTGGTTGTTGCTCACGCGGGGAAACGCCTCGCTGACAACGATTCCGCTTTCGGGATTCCGCCCGATGGTCAGGGAAGTCATAAGGGTATATGATAATGTTTGGTTGAGGTTACAATTGGGATCGAATTATTTGCCGGGCTTTTCGTAGACCTTTACTTCAGTGCCTTCTCCATTAGGCAAAGGTTTTTTGAAATCAATCTCCCGGTTGAGGAGAAGGAAATCCTTAACTTTCATGTTATATTCTGTTGCGATTTGTTTGGGAGTCCTTCTTCCGATTTCAACTTTGATCACTTTGCGTTTAGCCGGCGGCACGGGCGCTTTCGCCGGGGCGACAGAGTCTTTTTTGCCGACTTCCTTATCTTTGTCCGGGACAGCCTGCTCTTTGTCGGCCTTGTCATCCGTGTCCGTAGACTGTCCGGGTGTAGGCGTGGGATTTGATGATGCCTGTCCTACGGTGGGTGGTTGCGGAGTTTTTGTGCCGGATGGGGTCATCCCGGCTGCGATGGCTGCGAGGCTGTTGCCAAGTCCGTTGCCGAGTTGCGAAGCCTGATTGTTATCAGGTCCTTCATTATGTGATGACTGGATTGTCTGGGATGAAGATTCCTGTTGGCCGGGCTGTGACCGGTATAGTGAGTCACGGTTTGAAATCAGGTCTATGTCTGTCTGGGCCGTCTGACCCTTCTCTTTGTCACCATTCCATAAAGTGAAAGCGAGGACTGCCATTATGATTCCGGCTACAATACCCGCCAGTGCGATCATTATCCATCCTTTTGGCTTCATTCCTTTGGCGGGTATGATGGCGGTGTTGCCCTCTCCGTTTGCTGCCTGGCCCGGAGCGGCAGCCCCCGGCCCGGAGGGAAGTGCGCGTTGGGCGGCTTTGACACCCCCGGAAACGACCTGCAGCAGGGCGACGGTCACATTGTCGGCTCCTCCTGCTGCCAAAGCTCCGTCTACCAACGCTTTGGCTATCCCGGAGAGATCCCCGGAGGGTACAGTCCGCAAGATATGTTCTATCTCATTGTCGCGGATCATGCCGCAAAGGCCATCGGTGCAGAGAAGTATGATATCTCCGTCAGCCACAGGTATGGGATTGGGAAGCACGTCGGCTTCGGCGACGGCGTTGGAGTCGGAGAGACAGCGGGTTATGATGTTGCTTTGCGGATAATCGAAAGCCTGCTCGTCGGTCAGCTTCCCCGCATCGACAAGGGTCTGGACATAGGAGTGGTCTTTCGACAGACGGCGTAACCCGGTGGCCGCATTGTAGAGGTAGGCGCGGGAGTCGCCACACCAGCCCATGTGGAGCTTTCCGTTGAGAAGCCACGCGATGACGATCGTGGTACCCATTCCGTGGGTCTCCGGGCGAGCCGTCGCGGTCGCCTTTATCCTGCGGTCGGCTTCCGTGACCGCAGCGGCGATATGGGCGTTGACCTCCGCGACAGATGAGAGGTTGACTCCCGCGAGGGAAGCGGGGGAGAATACCTCCTTGACGGTGTCGATGGCGATCTGGGAGGCGACCTCTCCGGCGTTCATGCCCCCCATGCCGTCGGCGACCACAAGCAATGCCCCGTATGGGGTAAGCAGGCAAGCCTCGTTGTTGATCCATCTCATTGGCTCTACCGAAAGGTCACGGGCTATCTGTATGTTGTCTTCGTTGTTTGTCCTGACCAGACCCATGTCTGAAATCCCGGCAACTTTGAATCGTAACTGCATCGTTGTTTTGTTGAGTGACTATGATGTTTTTGGGAGGTATGGTTCATTCTTCTGTCGCGGAATCCTCTGTCTCGTCAGCTTCGGAGTCTGTGTCGTCAGGCTTGGCTCCATCGGTCTTCGGGGCAGGGCCATCGGTCGCATCGGGCCGGGGAGTCTCCACTTCAGGCTCTGTCGCGACTGGCGCTTCCACCTTGGAGGCAGGTGCTTTTGGCCGCAGCACTTTCCGCAGTCTGCCGGGCTTGCGGTCGGAATCTTCCGCCGGAGCTTTCACGGCCTGCTCCTTGTCGAATATCTTCGAGAAACTCCTGAACGGGAAGATCAGCGACCACTGGCCGTCATCCTCCACTCCGACCCCCTGAAGGTAGAGGTCGACACGGCCCACACCGGTGATCTCCGGGGTGACATACAGCGCGCCGACCGCGTTGGTCACGCCGCGCCCCAGCGGATATTGTTTCGCGGGGTCATCCTCCACCTTCATCGGCTTGCGGGTGGCGGTTATCATGAGATCGGTGTCGGCCGAGAGATCCTGAGAGGGGCTTTTGATTATCCAGACAATGTATCCCTCCTGGTCGCCGGGCTCGCTCGAAGCGTAGAATCCGTCGGAAGCGAACGCGGAGTTATCGCGCATAGAATAGAGAAGGCCGGGATACACATTTCCGCGCGAGGAGGGGTTGAAAGGTATTGAGTCATACTCCGCCCCGGTGGAGAGGTCGGCAGAGGTCGTCGCTCCGATGAGTTTTCCGGTCATTCCCGGTTCCACAAGTTCGTGGAAAGCCGGATCATGGTTCCACGGTGAGAGGGTCAGATCGGTAAAAAGGTAGCCTCCACGGATGTAATACGCCGGGGCGTAAGTCACTCCGACCTCCAGTTTCCCCTCTTCGAGTTCATAATCGGTTGTCCCGTCGGTGACTCCGTAAGGCTGGCGTATCACAAACACGCCGAGTTTGCAGGCCTGTTTGACAAGGTCTGCGATATCATTGTCGAGCGAATAACCTATGGGGGTGTCTTTCCCGGCAGGTGTCTTTCCGGCATCGCTGTCGGTAGCTGGCGATTCCGTTTCTGTGACAGGCGCGGTTGTTTCAGGGGAGTCATTGGAGGCATCCTCGGACTCGGTCTCCTCCGGGCTTTCCTTGCCGGAATTGAGGAACTTCTCGGTGAATTTGGGCTGTGACGGTTTTCCGGGACGTTTATAGCCCTTTTCGGAATATTGCGACGAGGAGGTGTCACCCGACGCTTCGCCGGGGGTGTTCTCCACGGCGTTGGCGGCAAAGAAAACGGAAGCCGCAGCTAACAGGCAGATAAGGTGTTTCATTATGAGGTTGGGTGTATATTCTTCTGGATTTCTGTTTGTTGTCTATGAGGGGCTATCTTATGGATGAGATCGGCTCGATGAATCCGGTCGAACGCCCGGCGATCGCCGAGGTTATCCCGACAACTACGAGCCTGCCGGAACTGTCGGTGATGAACACCGGGCCGCCGGATGAGCCTTTCTCATAAGTGGTCTCTGTGGTAAGTATCATACCCTCCTGCAGGCCGTCGGCGGCGACTGTCGCCGATCCATAGACAGGGTTTATGTCATTGTATGAGTTGGCTCCCAATCCCAAAGGGAAGCTGAGGACCGTGAGTTTTGTGCCTCGCCGCAGATTGCGCGACGCGTCAGGGCTGAATGGCAACCCGCCGGAACGTCCGGCCTGGAATGTGGCGAAGTCACGGGCTCCCATCGGGGCGATGGCCACCCGTTCGCCGGACCGGGTACGCTTCCACTGGTCGCCGCTGCGGTTAACCCTGCATTCGCTCGATTTGAACATTATCTTGTCGCCGGTGGGGGAGACAGCTCCTATGTAAGCGACCACCTTCCCGCCGTTGCTGGCCAGTATGTTGAGAGACAGCAGCTCTTCATCGGTCCCGTCTGCGCCTCCGAGGAAGTACCACGGTTCGACCACATGGCGTGCTGTCACAAACCTCCCGTCAGAGAGGAGGAAACCTGTGCCTGACCAGCCTGGTATCTGCCCCTCGCCGTTGCCGCATTCGATCTCGTAATGCTCTCCGCTGGGGGTTGTCACTTCGAATCCGAGAGCCATGACGAAGTAGACGCTCTTGTCGGCTATCTTCATGGCGCTTTCCGTGGCGGCTTGACCTGAAGGTGTGACGGCAACCGGGGCGGATGGATTGCTCCAGCCTCCGTTGATTCCGCCGCTTTGCGGCAACTGTCCGGCATCGAATCCCTGGCTTGCCTCCGGATATGCGCCCGGATTGACGGATTGTTGCTGTGCGGAGGAGTCTGACGACTGTTTTTGTTCAAGATTCTGCGCCACAAGTTCGTCAAGGCGGCGGTTGGCCGATGTCAGATCTGCGATTTTCCAGATTCCGAGACCAAGGGCGACGATGACCCCGATCCAGACAAGGAGCATCCAAGGGAACTTTCTCCGGCCGTCATTATCTCCGTACCCATGACCGGGATTTTGCGATACGGGAGGAGCCATCCCGGGGAAATTCTCATGACGGGTGCCTGCAGGGGGGATCAGTCCGGGGCGCAGGCTTGCCCCGAAGCGGGATTCAGGGAAAAAGACTCCAAGCCGTGGCCCGTCGGTAGAGAGGCGTATCTCGTCGCCGTTACGCAGCACTGTCGGGCGGAATATCCGTTGGCCGTTGACAAGTGTGGAGTTAGTGCCTGACAGAGGTTCTATGATATATTGCCCCTCTTGTCGGCGGATCAGGGCATGGCGGCGGCTGACTGTCGGGAAGTCATCATGGAAACGGACATCGGCGGCAGGGTCGCGGCCAAGCAAGACGGTATCCGAGGCTATCGGCTGCCGATAGCCGAAAGGATGGAGCCTGTCAGCGTCGTGATATTCGAGGTAATATGTCGGGGAGGGCATCAAAGTTGGTAGTGGTTGTTTTTATCCGAAGAAGGAGGAGTCGGCGACCTCCACTTTCAGTTTCGTGTCACCTACAGAGATGATGTCGCCGAAGTGGAGGGGCAACCCCTCGCGGTATGCTTCGCGCGAATTGACGAAAGTGCCGTTGGTCGACTGCCGCCAAGGTTCATCCCGGTCGTCGGGCATCCATTGGCCGTCACGTATCAGCCAGCATCCTGTGGCGGGATCGCGTTCGAGAGTGGCGTGACGGCGGCTGACATAGCTCGACCCTTCCTCGATGATGTCGATATGGTTGGAGGTGTGGATATCGGCGCGGCCAAGGGTCAGCATGTCGGTATGCAACGCGTTGGCCAGGTTGTCGAGGAAATATAGGCGGCCGAACTGGTCGCCGTGGACCACCCGCAGGCAGACATTTACGGCCGGAGCGGCGTATCCGTCGAAATCCTCCACGCCGAATGAGTTGCGAGGCAGGGTGTCGAGTATTGACTGAGTGTCATACGGCAGTGTCCGCAGGGCATCCTCCGCGCTCTGGATGCGGCGTTTGAAGTCGGGATGCAGGCAGCCCTCAATGAAATCGGCCCATATTTCTCCTGAGGGAGCGGCGCACAATGTCTGTCTGTCCCATTCTCCTCTCTTTCCCCGGCCGAGATAGTCGACCAGGTCGGAATCGGAGTCAAGAGGCCCGAAGGGGAGTTCGCCGGTCAGCAGCTGGTATGTCATTACCCCCAGGGAGAAAATATCGGTGGTGGGCAGTACTGTGGCCTCGCGGCGCGGGTCGGCCTGCTCCGGGGGCATGTAGGCGTATGTGCCGAAAATCTGTGCCGGCTTGCCGTTGCGTGATGACTGTGTCAGCCTCCTGTTGCGGTCTCCGGCTATACCGAAATCTGTAAGGGCATATGTGCCGTCGGCTTTGATCAGCACATTCTCCGGTTTCAGGTCGCGATGGACCTTCCCGTTGGCATGCAGCGCGCGGAGTCCCAACAGGGAGCATGCCGCCACCTTCGGCATATCCACGCGGGTCTGGGCGGCGAGCTGCAGAAGGTCTCCTCCGGGGCAGTAATCCATGACAATGTATGGATTGCCTTGCTCCATGCCGTGATATCGGGAGCATACCAGATACGGGCAATCGATCTGGCCGGTCTGAAACTCCATGTCAAACCGGGCCATGAGCGGCGGTCTTACCTCAACCGGCACTTCCCATAGTTTCAACAACTTGAGGGCAAATTGCATCGACGGGTAGCCATCGGCT
This sequence comes from Prevotellaceae bacterium, assembly GCA_021772015.1. Taxonomy (GTDB): domain Bacteria; phylum Bacteroidota; class Bacteroidia; order Bacteroidales; family Muribaculaceae; genus UBA7173. The sequence goes on from JAETNS010000005.1 coordinate 73,401, forward strand.
TCCGGAGTCGAGACGAGATAGACAAGCCCGTAGCTCCCCTTGCCGAGAAGTTTCTCCACACGGTAGTATCCGTCGACGATGTCGCCGGGTTTGAAGTCTATCCTGTCAGCTGGATTGCTCATGGTGGAATCTTTTTTGAATTAACGGGTGTGAGAATTCGGGCACGAGCCGAAGGGTTGCCTTTTTGGCGGAGAGCTATTCGTGGAATATGAAGAGACGGTTGCCCAACAGTATCATGTCGCCGTCATGAAGCTCGTGACCATTGGCGGGATGGATGAAAGTGGTCTGCTGGTCGGAAAGGTCGGTGATGACCCATTTGCCGTCGCGTTTGGCGATCGATGCCTGTTGGCGCGAGGTGATCGACAGGTTTTCGGGATCGGTGTTTGCCCGGTTGAGTATTGCCTCCTGCCCTTCGAATTTCAATGTCGCGGGAGCTTCGGCCTCGTTGACTTTCTGGACGGGAGAGAGGGTGAACTTCGGGGTCGTTTCCGGGGCTGCTGCGGTGTATACATTCACTGTGCCGCGATACTTGGCTCCTTGTCCCGGTGACGGCTGTCCTGCCGCCGGGGCGTGTGGGGCGGCGGATTCCTGTCGGGCAGGTTGCGGAGCCGGAGCTGTCGCTTCGGGGAAACCTATGATGGTAGGCCGATGATGGCCTCCCTGTGGTTTGGGCTGCTGAGGTGACGGGTTGGCAGCCGGTCCTCCTGCCGGGACGGGGCGTACACCGGCCGGAGTGAATGCCGCAGGAGCGGGAGTGCCCTGTGGCATGGGGGCCACGGCGGGATTGGCAGGCCGCGGAGCCGGGCGGGATGCAGGTGCTATCTGGTATAGGCAGTTAGGGCATTCGGTCATTCCCGGGCGCAAGGGATAGCCGCAGCGGGGACAGACATTGGGGTTGGCCGGGGCGACAGGGCGAGGGCCGGGATTTCTCTCCTCTTTCCGTGGCGCAGGAGCAGGCGCAGGCAGCCCGGGCATCGGAGGGACAGGTACCGGCCCTTTATGTGAACCGCCGACACCCTGGGGATTGCCGGGAACCTCCGGATTATTGACGACTGTCGGGTTATGCCCCGAAAGGTTCTGGTTGGGTGTCGCTTCGAGGTGAGCGCCGCATTTTATGCAGTTTTTTTCGCCGGGACGGTTTGGCCAGCCGCAGTTCTTGCACTTCATGTATCGTGGTATTTAGGAATTATCGATGATTGTCTTTCCCACAAAATTACAAAAATAATTCTCAAAAGTCAATGCCGCAGGTTATTCTTTTGTTATCATTGACTTTTTTTACACCAATTCCCCCGGTTTTCGTGTGAAGCCGGGGGAATTGATATGTCGCGAGCGGTTACCGCAGTAGGATCAGAGGTCGTAGAATGTTGTGAATGCAGAGATTATCGACAAGTGGTCGGCCACCGAGGCGGTTTCGCGGCAGGAATGCATGGCCCATTGCGGCGCGCCCATGTCGACCCCGTCAAGCTCGATCTGCGAGGTCAGGATGTTGCCGAGGGTGGATCCTCCGGGAGTGTCGCTGTGGTTGACGAATACCTGGCATCCTACCCCCGCGTTGTCGCATATCGAGCGGAAGATTGCCGCCGACCGCGCGTCGGTCATGTATTTGCAGTTGGCGTTGATCTTGACCACAGGGCCGTCGCCGGGAACAGGATGGTTTGTGGGATCCTGTTTTGACGGATAGTTGGGATGCAGGGCGTGGCCATTGTCTGCCGAGATCATGAATGATGAGGCCACCGCGCGGGAATATGTCTCATAATCTCCGCATATCCGCCGTAGGATGGCACTGAGTATCGGTGAGGCGGCTCCCTGTTTCGTCCCCGAACCGGTCTCCTCGTTGTCGAATATTGCCATCACCCGGGTCATGGTGTTTTCCCCATTGGTCGACGATGCCGTCAGGGCCGAGACTGCGGCGTGGGCCATCTCCAGGTCATCGATGCGGCCAGAGGAGATGAATTCCTCGTTCAGCCCGAAGAGACACGCAGGGGTCGTGTCATAGAGGGTGAGGTCGAAGTCAAGGATCTCTTCAGGTGAGACCCCAAGCTCATCAGCCACCATGCGGGTGAGCAACCCTTTTCCCTCCTCTTTGGAGGCCACACGCCCCAATACCGGGAGCATGTCGCGTTGTTTCGACAGAGGATTGCCGTCGTTGACCGACCGGTTGTAGTGGATTGCAAGGTGGGGAATGGTAAGCAGCGGGCGGTAGAAGTTGATCATCCGCGTGACAGGACGGAGAGGGGAATCTCCCCGGAGGATGACGCGCCCCGAAATCGATAACGGGCGGTCAAACCAGGTGTAGAGTATCGGGCCGCCGTAAACCTCGGTGTTGAGGGTCACTACCCCGCCTTCGTTCACGATCTCGGCATTCGGTTTTATGCGGAAACCGGGGGAATCGGAGTGGGCGGAGATTATCTTGAATCCGGCTGCAGGGTCGGTTCCCACTATGAAAGCGAACACAGCCGAGGAGTTCTTGACCACGTAATGTCGGTCGCCGGGTCGGAGATTCCATTGCCCGCTCATGTCAAGAGGGGTGAATCCGGCGCGGTCGAGACGTTCGGTCAGATTGCTGACGGCAAGGAAATTACAAGGCGACTCGTTGAGAAACTGCAGCAAGTCGGAGGTCAGAGAGTTCATGTCAGGTTGTTTTTGATGGTTGTCAGGTAATTAGCTGCTCACTGGCGACGGGATGTCCCGAAGGGTGGTTCGGCGAACAGGTCGCGCATTTCTTTGGGAATCACGAATACTTCTTCCGGTTTGCGGGGACGCAATGGTTCGAACCAGCGGAACTGGGGCAGATAATAAAGCTGCCGTTTTGCCAGATACAGCGGGGTCATTGTCCCGGAGGTCTCCGGCCAGAGCTTCATGCGCTTTAGCTCCTGATTCAGGAAGTCAGCGGCCATGTATGAGCTTTCGAGGTTGGCGATCTTGTTGTAGGTGGAGTCGTTCTCCTGCGGCAGCATGATCGCCTGGACATTCCCGCTCACGTCGAGATGGCGGAGCTCTCCGTCAACGAAAGTCGCATACATCTCTTTCCCGGTAAGCTGGTTGTAAAATTCCTCGTCGATATGCTCGGCGACAAACCCGAAGTCGGGAAGTCTGGCCCAGTCGACGGTAGAGTCATTCATGTGGAGTATGATCTTGTTGCCGAAGATCTGCTTGTTCTCGTTCCACACGACCGGATGCCGGTCGAGATGGAGCAGGGAGTCTTTGCTTACGAAGGTCATTGAGTCACATAACCCTTGGAGATCGACACGGAAGAACTTGACATTGGGGTGAGCCACAAGATAATGCACCGTGTCGGCTTGAACGGAAATCGAATCCTTGATTACTTCTTCGATGGAATCTTGCGAGATCGCCACCATATCCCTTGTGGCGATGGAGTCGACCACGTAGGGGACTTCTGTAAGGGAGTCTGGCACAGCGGCCAAGTCGGTGATTGTGTCGGCCATGACGATTGTATCGCCACTGACGATTGTGTCAGCCACGGCGGAGAGACCCTTGACGGAATCCGAAAGGAGGGGAGAAAGAGGCGCGGCGGGACGGTTTGCCCGTTTCGCCGGTCGGGTCGCCGTGGAGTCTGCCGGAAACACGCGGCGGAATGTCATGATGGTGTCGCCGTGGAGATAGAGAGTGTCTTTCTGGGAATATTCCTTGGCCAGGGCGTGGCCATAGACACGCGCGCTGTCAGAGTTCTCGTAATAGAATCCGTAATCTCCGAGCAGGGTTACTTTCTTTGTCGTGTCTACCATCTCTATGTTGCCGAACGCCTCACCGAAGCCGGTGATCTGGTCGTAATAGAGGGTGTCGCCGGTCAGGGTGTTGCCATTCTTGGCGACTACAAGGGAGCGACGGTAGAGGTCAGCTACCTGTGTGTCGGTATTGTACACACCGTCGGAGGTGTGGATGGTGCCGTCTTTCGATATGATTGTCGAGACGGTGTCGAGGATGGCGATGTGGGTGTTGGTGTTGTAGAGCATCTGCTCCGAGAAGATGTCGAGAGTGTCGCCGTCGCGCAGGCTGTGAAGCTCAACCCGGTCACGGAAAAGCGCGTCTTTGGTGGTAGGGGAATATTCTCCGTACCATGAGATGAGACGGTTTTTGGGATCGGTCAACACTCCTCCCACTTCGTAATATCCCAGGTCAATTCCGAGGTCATAGTTGAAGACATCTGTCGTGAGGGTGACATCGCGGTTGATTAGCTTGACTTTCTTCCCGAAGTCGGCATACAGGACGGCAAGCTGGGTGGTGTCGGCGTAGATCAGCTCGTCGGCATAGACGAAAAGGGTATCGCCCTGACGCATCCTGACATTTCCGTATGCCTCTATCGCTCCGGGAGCGTCGTAGAAATGCGCGCTGTCGCAATACATGAACATGCCTCCCCTGCGGAACTCTACATTTCCGACGACTATCTGGTAATCGTCTCCCGCTCCTTTCTTGAGGATGTCGGCGCGCTCGAGGAAGACACGCCCGGTCTGGTTGCGGTTGGCTGTCGGTATGGTCGGGCGGATGGGGGTGGTGTCGCGGCGCATCGAGCCTTTGCGGGGTGTCTGGGCGAACACCGACAAGACCACCATGACCATCACTGCCGGCGACAGCCAATGCAATCCGCTGAAATTCTTCCGTTTCAAATCTTTGTCATTGAGGGGGAGACTGTCTGCCGGCCTTTATTTCCGGATCCATTCGGGGTGCTGGAACTCGCAGTCGGCCCAGTTGTCCTCGATCTTGACATATGTGTCGCGGATCTTTTTGGCAAGCCACTCCTTGACCATTTTCTGCTTTGCCGAATTTTCATACATCCCCTTGATGGTCTGGTAGTCATCGGAGATATTGGCGCGGTGGGCCGGTATGCGCTGGGTCAGCTTTACGATGGCGACGATGTCGCGGTCACGTTTGGGGTCTTTCATGATGAACGCCTCGGAGACATCGCCTACATTCATCTTGTCGATGACTTTAGCCACCTCCTGCGGAAGGTCTTTCATCTCGAACCGGGTCGTTCCGGTCGACTGGTTGATCATGCGCCCCTGGTTGTTGCGGGTGTCTTTGTCCTGGGAGAGGATAGGGGCTGCCTCCTCGAATGTGAACCGCTTGTGGGTCACGATGTTCGCCCTGACGGAGTCGAGGCGATGGACCGCTTCGGTCAGCTCCTGGTCGGAGACTTTCGGACGCAACAGTATGTGGCGGGTATTGACGCGGTCGCCGCGTTTCTCTATGAGTTGAATGATATGGTAGCCGTATTGGGTCTCCACGATCTTGGAGACTTTCTTGGAGTCGTTGAGGTTGAAGGCCACGGCGGCGTATTCCGGCTCAAGATGGCCACGCCCCATGAAACCGATCTCACCGCCGCGTACGCTTGATCCGGGATCCTCGCTGTAGAGGATGGCGAGGGTAGAGAAGTCACCCTCACCCTTGTTGACACGGTCGGCATACTGGCGCAGGCGCGACTTGACATCGTCGATCTCCTCCTGTGGGATCTTGGGGTTGATGGTGATTATCTCGCATTCGACCTGCAGCGGCACGAAGGGTATGGAGTCCTGTGGCAGGGAGGCGAAATAACGCTGCACGTCGCTGGGGGTGACTTTGAGATCCTTTGTCAGGGAGCTTTGTACCTGCTGGATGCGGTATTGGTTGCGCATCATGTCTGACAGCTGGTCGCGGAATTCCGACATCGGCTTGCGGAAGTACTCTTCGAGTTTCTCCTTGCTGCCGAGGTTGGTGATCAGGTAGTTGAGACGCTGGTCTACGGCCAGCGACACCATTGACTCCTGGACTTCGACGGTGTCCATGTCGGCCTGGTGGAGAAACAGTTTCTCTATGGCGAGCTGCTCGGGAACGACGCAATAGGGATCACCGTTGACGGGTGTCTTCTCATACAGCATCTGCTGGTAAGCCTCCTCGATCTCGCTCTTGTAGATGGGCTGGTCGCCGACCATCCAGGCGACCTCGTCGATTATGTTGTTGCCGGGTGTGCCGGGAGCGGCTATGGATGCCAGGGCAATGGCTGCGGCTCCCAGAAGCGACAATAACGGTTTTTTCTTCATGATTGTGTAAGTATCTTCGATGACGAATTTCACGCAAAGTTACATCATCTTTTCCAAACATTGGTGTTAATAGACCGTAATTTTGCACTTTAGCTGGAAAAAGCCTAACTTTGCATATCATTAATATTCCGCGAGAGCGCCCCCGCGCCTATTGCCCCCATGAAATTCATCGTCGCTTTTCTTTTTGCTGTCATATCCTTCTCCGCCTGCCACGCTTCCGCTTTCACTGACCGGGAAGTGGAGCGGTCGCTGGTGCAACTTGATAATGAGCTGAAACACCGGGACAGATATTTCGAGAAACGGGTGAGCCGTCTCGATTCCCTCAAACGGGAACGCAAGTCGCTCGCGGGGAAAGACACGATAGGTTGGCTTGAGACGACGATGGAGATCGCCAAGGGGTACAATTCGTTCAACAATGACTCGGCTCTGGTCTATTACACCAAAGGGTATGACGCTGCCTTGGAGATCGCCGGCCGTCAACCTCACACCCGTCTTGGTCAGCTCGCAGACTCTTTGCAGGCGGAATTCCGTCTCCGCCGAGCCACTTACATGTCGCTCAGCGGCTTCATCACCGACGCTGTCAACGAGTATGAGGCTGTCGACACCTCCCGCATGGGGCCGGGGCTGATGGCGACATACCATGAGTCGGGCCGTCAGATGTATTCATTCATATCCTCATATTACGGTGGATGGCTGGAGACTTATGATTACTGGAACAACCGCTCGATAGAGTCGCAGCGTAGCCTGCTGCCGTTGCTCGATCCGGCAGGGGACAAATACCTGCTGAATCTCGGTGAGTATTACTACAATATCAGGGAGTACGCGCGCAGCCGCGAGATACTCCTCGACCTTGCCAAAAAGATAAAGAAGGATTCCCCGACATACGCGATCGCCACCCATATTCTGGCTTCGATAGCCCTGACCCGGGGTGACCGCAACGAATACCTCTATTACCTGACCCAGTCGGCCATAGCAGACACCCGTCAGGCAACCTTGGAGGTGATCTCATTGCAGGAACTCGCCGGGGTGCTGTATGAGATGGACGACAAACGCCGCGCCCACGAGTATATCTCCGTGGCGATGAACAACGCCGTGGAGAGCCGTGCCTCGGTCAGGATGATGAAGACAACAGAGCTGCTTTCGATGGTAGAGGAGGACCATAACTCGCAGATAACCCTCTGGAGAACATGGATGTACGCCATCATAGCGGTGCTGATGATGTGTATGTGTGCATTGATCGTGTCGATGTTTTTCCTGCGCCGGCAGCTGACCCGTGTAGCCCGAATGAAACAGGAGCTGCAGGATGCCAACCAGACAAAGGATGTGTATATCAGTCAGTTCCTTTCGCTCTGCTCGATCTATATGGACAAGTTGAAGCAGTTCGGCAAGCTTGTCAACCGCAAGATCTCGGCCGGTCAGGTGGATGACCTTTACAAGCTGACAAAATCAGGCAAGTTCGTTGAGGAGCAGAGCGTTGACTTCTACAAGGTCTTTGATGACGCATTCCTGCACATATATCCTGATTTCGTCGACAAGGTAAACGCCCTGTTGCGCCCGGAAGAAAGGATTGTCCTTGGAGAGGATGAGCAGATGAACTCCGACCTGCGCATCCTCGCGTTCATGCGTCTCGGAATCGATGACACCAACCGTGTCGCCCAGATCCTGAACTTCTCGGTCAACACCATCTACGCCTACCGCAACCGTCTGCGCAACCGCGCCATCAACCGCGCCACCTTCGAGGCCGACATCATGGCCATCGGCTCCTTGGAGTGAGCTATTCTGCCGCATAAATACCGCATAAATATTGTAGGGCATGTAAACCTGTCTTGGCGGTTTACATGCCCTACAATATTTTATGTGGCGTGATGGCTTAGAGGGCCAGCAGCTCCTCGATCTTGGCTACGAGGGTTTCGCGTGACTGTGAGCCGGCCAGGCGGATGGGGGCTTTCTCCCCATTCTTGAAGAAGAGGATGGTCGGGAGGGACATCACGCGGTATTCGGTGGCGAGGTCCCCCTCTTCATCTACATTGTATTTGCCGATCACGACTTTACCTTCATATTCCTGGGCGAGCTGGTCGATCAGTGGAGCCATTGCTTTGCAGGGGCCGCACCATGTGGCCCAGCAGTCGATTACAACTGGTTTGCCCGATTCGATGATTTCGCGGGCGTTCTGGTCTGTGATAGTCATATCTTTATTATGGTTTGTGTGAATGTCTGTTTTATATGTAAGCAGCGGCAATTGGCCGGCATTTGCCTTTATTTGCGCGAGCCGTGAAGCTCGAACTTGTATTCCAGTGGGAGTGAGTCAAGGATGTTGACAAGTTTGCGGTCCATAGGCATCTTCAGAGATGAGGTCATCCGCAGCCAGCGGTTGGCATCGGGGTCGAATATGCGGAAGTTTATGTTACCTTTCCCCGCGTCAGGATTCTTCGTAGCCAGATGTTCCTTGATAAGATCGGTGACCGCCGGTTTGAGATCGTCGCGGGTGATCGACAGGGTCACGCCTGAGATCAGCTCATCTTTCACGTCATCGAGGAGCTGTATCCTGACGACTTCGAACTGCGGGGGATTGGTGAAGCGGCGTTCGGCGCGGACCGTCACCATTATCGGGGTTCCCTCGCGGCCATATTTGGCGAAGTCGATATATTTCTGGCCGAAGAGGCGGATCTCCGTCGAGCCGGTATAGTCTTCAAGGGTTATGATGGCGAAGTTGCCCCCTTTGCGGGTAGGTTTCTCCACGAATTTTGTCACCATGCCGCCGAAGGTCAGCTCTTTGCCCTCCTCGGGGACAGCCTCGGTGAAGTCTTTCACGGAGCGCATGCCGTAGTTCAGCTCCATGTAGTAGCGGTCGAGGGGATGGGCCGAGAGATACATCCCGACAAGTTCGCGCTCTTTTTCCAGTTTGACAGCGTCGACCCAGGGAACGGCGCTCCTGACCTCCGGGCGGCCGGCGGTGTTGAGGTCGGCAGCCTCCTCCAGATCGCCGAAAAGAGAGGCGGAAGCCTCCATCTGGGCGTTCTGGTACATCTGGCCGTAGCGCAGCAATTGGTCGGAGAAACTCTCGTCACGGCTGTTCTTCTCGAAATAGTCCTCACGTTTGATGTCGGTGTACCAGTCGAAAGCCCCGGCGAGGACGAGGGAGTCGAATACGCGGCGGTTGATCAGGCGGCAAGGGACGCGCTCGACAAAGTCATAGGGGGAGGTGAATTTCCCTCCCTCGTCGCGGGTCTGGATAATGGCGGCGACTACGTTGTCTCCCACCCCTTTTATCGCGGCCAGTCCGAAGCGGATGTCACCGTTGGCGTTCACACCGAAGTCGTTGAAAGATTCGTTGACATCGGGTCCTTTGACGGGGATCTTCATCGCCTTGCACTCATCCATGAAGTTGGTCAGCTTTGTGATGTCGTTGCGGTTGCGCGACAAGACGGCCGCCATGTATTCCGCCGGGTAGTTGGCCTTAAGGTATGCGGTCTGGAAGGCGACCCACGAGTAGCAGGTAGCGTGTGACTTGTTGAAGGCGTAGGATGCGAACTTCTCCCAGTCGGCCCAGATTTTCTCGAGGACTTTCGGGTCATGGCCGTTGGCCTGCCCACCGGCGAGGAATTTCCCTTTGAGGTGGTTCATCTTGTCGATGAGCTTCTTTCCCATCGCCTTTCGGAGGGTGTCGCTCTCGCCACGGGTGAAGTTGGCCAGCAGGCGGCTCAGGAGCATGACCTGCTCCTGGTAGACCGTCACCCCGTAGGTGTCCTTGAGGTACTTCTCCATCACCGGGATATCGTAGACGATCGGCGACCGGCCATGTTTTCGGGCGATGAAGTCGGGAATATAGTCCATAGGCCCCGGACGGTAGAGGGCGTTCATGGCGATCAGGTCCTCGAATACCGACGGCTGCAGCTCGCGGAGATATTTCTGCATGCCGGCCGACTCGAACTGGAATGTGCCGATCGTACGTCCCTCGCAATAAAGCTGGTAGGTTTTCGGGTCGTCGATCGGTATCTTCTCCATGTCGATGTCTATCCCCCGGGTCAGCTTTATGTTCTTGACCGCGTCCATTATTATGGAGAGGGTCTTCAGACCCAGAAAGTCCATCTTGATAAGCCCTGTCTCCTCGATCACGCGGCCCTCGTATTGGGTCACGAGCAGTTTCCCCTCTATCTTGTCGTCGGCGGTGGCGACAGGAACCCAGTCGGAGATCGCGTCGCGGCAGATGATCACGCCGCAGGCGTGAACGCCGGTGTTGCGGACATTCCCCTCAAGCTGGCGGGCATATTTGAGGGTCTCCTTCATGATCGGATCGGGGTTCTGAAGCTCCTCCTTGAATTCCGGGACATAGTCGTAGCAGTTTCCGAGAGTCGGTTTCAGTTCCTTTCCGTTGACCTCCGGCATGTGGCGGGGTATCATCTTTGTCAGCCGGTCGCTTTCGGGGATCGGCAATCCCTCGACACGGGCGACATCCTTCAAGGCCGACTTGGCCGCCATCGTGCCGTAGGTGATGATATGCGCCACCTTCTCCGCTCCATATTTGTCAGTGACATATTTCAGCACGCGGGCGCGGCCGTCATCGTCAAAGTCGACATCGATATCTGGCAGCGAGATACGGTCGGGATTCAGGAAACGCTCGAACAGCAGGTCATATTTCACCGGGTCGATCTGGGTGATCCCGAGGCAGTAGGCCACGCATGACCCTGCGGCGGATCCACGGCCGGGGCCTACCGACACTCCGAGTTTGCGGCGGGACTCGTTGATGAAGTCCTGCACGATCAGGAAGTAGCCGGGGAAACCCATCGTCTTCATGATGTGAAGCTCGAACTTGATCCGCTCCTCAAGTTCTGGAGTCAGCGGAGACCCGTAACGCCGGGCCGCTCCCTCATAGGCGAGTTTTGCCAGATAGTCGGCCTCGAATTTTATGCGGTAGAGTTTGTCGTAACCTCCGAGTTTCTTTATCTTTTTCTCCCCCTCCTCGCGGCTCATGACCTCGTTGCCGTTCTCGTCGCGGGTGAACTCGTTGAAAAGCTCCTCCTCGGTGATGCGGGAGCGGTATTCCTCCTCTGTCCCGAATTCCTCCGGGATTGCAAAGAAGGGCATGATGGGGGCATGGTCGATGTCGTAGAACTCGACTTTGTCAAGGATTTCCCGGGTGTTGGCCAGAGCTTGCGGCAGGTCTGCGAACACTTGGCGCATCTCTTCGGTAGTCTTCAGCCATTCCTGTTTGGAATAGAGCATGCGGTTCTCGTCGGCGATTTTCTTGTTGGTGGCCACGCAGATAAGCCTCTCGTGGGCCTCCGCGTCATCCTCGTTGACGAAATGCACGTCATTGGTGGCAACGACTTTGATCCCGTATTTCTCCGACAGCCGGAGCAATTCGGCGTTGACGGTCTCCTGGAGATGGAATGTCTCATGGTTGGCCCGCCGGGCGGTGGCCTTGTGGCGTTGAAGTTCAAGGTAATAGTCGTCGCCGAACACCTCTTTGTACCATCTGACCTGTTTCTCGGCCTCTTCGATCTCTCCGGCGGTTATCAGCCGGGGTATCTCCCCGCCGAGACATGCCGAGCAGCAGATAAGGCCCTCGCTGTGGGCGCGAAGTTCCTCCTTGTCGGTCCTTGGATGGAAATAGAAGCCTTCGGTCCAGGCGCGGGAGACAATCTTCACCAGATTGTGGTAGCCGGTGATGTTTTTGGCGAGCAATATTAGATGCCGCCCTTTGTCCCCCTTGTCCCCACGGTCAGCGAGAGAATTCTTGGCGACATACACCTCGCAGCCGAAGATCGGCTTGAATATCTTTTTTTCGAGAGAGGCTGCCTCTTCCCTTTTAGCGTCGGCTGTCGCCGCGTCGCCCCCTTTTTCAGCTTCTTCGGCGGCTTTGAGCGCGTCTTTTATGGCACCTTTTGTCTTGCCGTTTTTCTTGGCTACATAGTTGAAGAACTCCTTGATGCCGAACATGTTGCCATGATCTGTCAAGGCGATGCCGGGCATGCCGTCGGCCATCGCCTTGTCGACAAGGGCGTTGATCGAGGCTTGCCCGTCGAGGACGGAGTATTGGGAATGGACGTGAAGGTGGGTGAACATCAGACGAAAAGGTTGCGTGGTTTCGTGGCCTGGAAATCTTTGAGATAGAGAGGGACGGAATATGCGAGGTCGAGGAAGTCGCCGTCGCGGAAAGCGCGCTCCGACAAGGCCACCATGTCGACAGCCAGCGGGCTGATGTCGGGGATGAAAATCGCGTCGGGATTTTCCCCTAACAAGGATTTCGCCTTTTCAGAGCCGTCTCCGAAAAAAGCGACCGGCCCGGCGGCAAGGAATTCACCGTAACTGTCGGAGTCGAGGACAAGGGGAGAGGAGGGCATAAGCGCGTTCAGGGCCAGATCGTAGACCGCAGTATAGACCTCCATGCGTCGCGCGTCGATCATCGGCGCGAAGAGGGTTCCATCCGGCAGGTCGTCACGCGAGAACATCACCCCCACAGACATCAGTTCGAGGGTAGGCACACCGATCAGCGGGATCTCAAGGGCGTATGCGAGACCTTTCGCCTCGCTTAAGCCGATACGCAGGCCGGTATAGCTGCCCGGTCCGATTGATACGGCTACGGCATCGAGTTTCATCTCATGTCGGCGCAGATGGTCAAGCGCCTCTTTTATGAAGCCGCTCAGCAGGACCGCATGGTTGCGACCCTGGAAATCCTCGTTGTGGTGCAGTATGGCTCCTTCCGAGCTTAACGCCACGGAACACACCGAGGTTGAGGTCTCTATGTTGAGTATGGTTGCCATTGGGGGAATCCGGTAAGGGGGAGGGCGGTTTTGGACACTCGCCCGAAATTTTTCTACAAAATTACACAATTTTCTCATCAAAAAAAGTTAAATTTGCAAACAAAAACAACCGGAGACCGGCTGAGGATTTTTAGAAGTCAATTAAACTTTTTCTTAAACTTATTCTTCTTTGCGCTTTTTGCCTCTTTTTAGCCATTTTACCCTCGTTTTCGGTCGCGATGCCCGCATCGCTCACCTCAAATTCGGATAAAAATAGCCCAAAAATCGCTGTGAAGAAAAAAGTTTAAATGACTTCTTTGGGAAAAATCTCATCCGAACTCCCACTCCAAACAATACTCGTCATGATTCTTTCAATGACCGGGTTCGGCAGCGCGACCGCCGAATGCCTTAACAAGAAATTCACCGTAGAAGTCAAATCACTGAACTCAAAGCAGCTCGACCTCACTTTGCGTCTGCCGCAAGGTTACAGACAGGCCGAGGCGGAGGTTCGCGCCATAGTCGCTCCACGCCTTGAACGCGGGAAATCGGAGCTCACGGCGTTTGTCGAGACTGTCTCCGGGGAGGCTTCCGCGAGTCTGAACCTTGAGGCGATGGCCGATTACAAGAGGCAGATCATCGAGGCCTCGGCCGCGCTGGGGATTCCAGAGCCGTCCGACTGGTACGGGGTGTTGCTGCGTATGCCTGATGTGATAAAGTCTGATGTTCCGTCTGAAGCCGCCGAGCCTGAGAAAGAGGCTCTGCTTGACTGCGTGAGACGCGCCGTCGATGGGTTGATGGAGCATCGGGCCGCCGAGGGGCGCCGTCTTGACGATTTCTTCCGCAGCCGGATAAAGCGGATTTCCGACCTGTTGGCGGAAGTGCCCCGTTATGAATCGGAACGCATCACAAAGATCCGTAGCCGCATCACCGATTCTCTCTCCTCGATCCCCAAAGTCGATTATGACAAGGGCCGTCTGGAGCAGGAGATGATCTTCTATATAGAGAAGCTTGACATCAACGAGGAGAAGCAGCGGCTGGCTCAGCATCTGCGCTATTTCCTCGAGACTCTTGACGCGGCTCCCGGCCAGGGAAAGAAGCTCGGATTCATCTCCCAGGAGATGGGACGCGAGATCAACACCCTCGGATCGAAGAGCAACCAGGCCGACATGCAGATCCTCGTCGTGAAGATGAAGGATGAGCTGGAGCAGATCAAGGAGCAGGTGCTCAATGTGATGTGATTCAGTCGGGGCGATTTAAGGTTATTTGAGGAATTTTACGGAAAAACAGGCAAGATTTCCGACGGAGATCCGTTAAGAGGTTGTCTGAAATTTTAGATCCCTCCACGATACCATATGAAACACAGATTACTTCTTTTTTGCGCAGGAATCCTGCTCGCAGCCTCCGGCATGTTGGCCGAAAGACGCTACGCCGGAGGGGACATATCGCTTTTGCCCGATTATGAGGCGGCGGGAGCAGTGTATCTCGACTACGACGGCAGGCCGATTGACGGTTCGGCCTTGGATTTTTTCAAGGGTGAAGGCCTCGATGTCATGAGGGTCAGACTTTTCGTCAATCCCTCCAAATACACCGGTCCCGATAAAGATCCCAATACCTGTCAGGACCTGGAGTATATCATTCCCCTCTGCAAACGCATCAAGGCAGCAGGTCTGCCTCTTATGCTCGACTTCCATTATTCCGACACGTGGGCAGATCCCGGAAAGCAATGGACTCCGGCTGAATGGGTCGGGCTGACAGATGAGCAACTTTACCGGAAGATCTATGATTATACCCGGGAGACACTTCTCGCACTGTCTGCCGAGGGTATAGTCCCTGATTTCATCCAGACAGGCAACGAGATCTCCTACGGTATGATGTGGGGAGCATGGAACGCTTCCGAGTCCTCGCTCAAGAAATGTTACACCAACAGTCCCGAGGCCAACTGGACCCGTTTCATCACTCTCCTGAAGCAGGCCGGAAAGGCTTGCCGTGAAGTTTGTCCGCAGGCCAGAATAGTACTCCATACCGAGAGGACTCCCAACATCAACGTCCAGTATAATTTCTATAATAAGATGAGGCAGGGGAATGTGGATTACGATATCATCGGAATCAGCTACTATCCATATTTCCATGGCAAGCTGCCTGTCCTTGAAACCGCCCTCAAAAGCCTTGAGACGAATTTCCCCGACAAGGAGATAATGATAGTCGAGACTGGGTATGCCTACAAATGGGAGGTGCCCGGCTCGGATCCGAAATTCGACTATACCGCCACTTATCCTTATTCCGATGCCGGCCAGGCTGCTTTCACACGCGATCTGGTGGCCACCGCGAAAAAACATGACAATGTGACCGCCATCATATGGTGGTGGCCCGAATATAACGCTTACCGGACCTCCTTGTCAGGCTGGTACAACGCCCCTTTGTTTGACAGCACCAACGGCCGCGCCTGCTCCGCCATAAAGGAACTTGCCGGATTTGCCGAGAAGGCCGGCATAGAAGGAGTTGAGGCCGACCGTGACGCTTCATCCTCCGAATCCCCCTGGTATAACCTCCAGGGACAGCCTGTCGCCGAACCTCTCCTCCCCGGCCTCTACATACGTGACGGCGAAAAACGGCTGGTCAGATGACTCGCGTATAAAAAATTTTATCTATATTTGCAGGGTAGTAAACCGGATGACGGGTTGCTACCCTCCTTTTTTGTTATTTTATAATTAGCAGAATTATCAGATATGGCAGGTAAACTCATAATAATATCCGCGCCGTCGGGATGCGGGAAATCGACTATCATCGGTGACATAATGGACCGTGGAGAACTCGACTTGCAGTTCTCCGTGTCGGCCACAAACCGCAAGCCTCGTCCCGGTGAGGAAGATGGCGTGAACTATCATTTTCTCTCAGACGAGCAGTTTCAGGAACTGATAGCCCAGGGGGCGTTTGTCGAATATGAGCAGGTATACCCGGGCCGTTATTACGGAACTCTCCGCAGCGAGATCGAGAACCGCGTGGCAGCCGGCCATAACGTGATTCTCGACATAGATGTGTGTGGAGGAGTGAATGTCAAGGAGCTTTTTGGTGACAAGGCTATGGCGGTATTCATCGAGCCGCCAAGTATCGAGGAACTGCGCCGCCGTCTTATTAACCGTGGCAATGACTCGGAAGACTCCATACGGCAGCGTGTCGACCGCGCGGAATATGAGCTTGGCTTCATACCCAAGTATGACCATGTGGTCACCAACGATGACCTTTCGCGTGCTGTCAGCGAGGTCGAGGCATTGATACGCGAGTACATAGGTAAGGAGTAAGCCATGACGATAGGTGTATTCGGCGGTTCTTTCAATCCTGTGCATTACGGTCACATCGCTTTGGCCCGGGAAGTTGTGGCCGGGGGGCTGGCTGATAAAGTGATGATGGTCATGTCTCCCCTGAATCCTCTCAAAGAGGACGTAGGGGCTTTGATAGAGGATGACTTGAGGATGGAGATGCTTCGGATCGCCTGTGCGCCCTATCCCGAATTGGAGGCGAGTGACATCGAATTGTCGATGCCTCGGCCATCATACACCGTCGACACATTGCGTCGGCTTTCACAGATGCGCCCCGACGACACATTCCGGCTTGTGATCGGGGCGGACAACTGGGACTGTTTCCGGCAATGGCGTTGTCCTGACGAGATCCTACGCGATTATGCCCCGATAGTGTATCCCCGCGAGGGATATGGGATGCCAGACAAGGATTCCGGCGCGACTCCCCTTTGGGCCGATCTGCATCATGTTTCCAGCACCGAGATCCGGCAACGTCTGATCAAAGGGGAGCCGGTGAACAAACTGCTCCCTCCGGCGGTATTGGAATATATACAGGCCCATTCTCTTTACCGGAAAGATGATCCCCGGATTTAGGTGTCATCTCCATGGAATGATCTGAATAATCCACTTATATATGTTCTTATGGAATCAAACGCAATTGTGTTCGTAGGGCTTTGCGACGAGTATTGCCGCGAGCTTGAAGGTGCCCGCGAGGCCGATCGTGACGAGTTCGTTGACCGTATGTTGAAACTGCTGCCGAGGATCTATATCTCGGCCTACGACATCTCTCCCGACATATTTCTTGATCAGGAGGTCTATATCGAGCAAGCTCTTGAAGAGGACTACTATGACGCTGTGAGGCGCAATGTGGAGACTCTCTTAGGACCTGACGATGTCTATCTGGAGGTCTTTGAGGAGGACATGAAGTATTCCGACACACCTGTGGCTGTCTCGATTTCCGAGGGGCTGACCGACCTGTTCCAGGTGTTCTACAATTTCATAAACACAGTACGCGACACTACCGACGAGACTGTCAGTCTGGCCCTCCAGGGGGTGGCGGAGGATTTTCGCGGCTATTGGTCGCAGACCCTCTGCAATACCCTCCGGGCGCTCAACCATCTGAAAACTAATATATCATAAATCTGTTTCCCCATTCCCAGCGATGAATCCCCGCCAGCAACGACTGCTTGACCTGCGAGAACAGCTTAACCGCCACAATCACAACTATTATGTATTGAACTCCCCGGAGATTTCCGACCGGGAGTTTGACATGATGATGAAAGAACTGGAAACTCTCGAAAGGGAGTTTCCGGAGATGGATGATCCCTATTCCCCCACCCACAGGGTCGGATCTGACCTTACCGACAGGTTTGAGCAGGCTGCCCACATCCATCCGATGTTGTCGCTTGGCAATACATATTCCATCCATGAGGTTGACGAATGGTTCTCACGGGTCAGAGGAGCCTTGGATGGGGAAAAGTTTGATGTCGTCGGGGAGATGAAATATGACGGCACATCCATATCGCTGATATATGAGAATGGCCGTCTGGTAAGGGCTGTCACCCGTGGTGACGGGGAGAAAGGTGATGTGGTCACGGAGAACATAAAGACCATAAGATCGATCCCCTTGGAGCTGCGCGGATCGGGATGGCCGGAAATGTTCGAGATCAGGGGCGAGATACTGATGCCTTGGAAAGAATTCGACCGCCTCAACAAGGAACGGGAGTTCAACGAGGAACCTCTTTTCGCCAATCCGCGCAACGCGGCTTCCGGCACCTTGAAGACTCTTGACTCGCGGGAGGTAGCCCGACGCGGCCTGGACGCGTATTTCTATTACATGTTAGGGCCGGAACTGCCGTATGACAACCATTTCGACAATATGATGGCTGCCCGGCAGTGGGGATTCAAGGTCTCCGACATAATGACCAGGCTCCACTCGCTGGAGGCGGTCGATGAGTTCATAAACCATTGGGACACCGCCCGGCGGGAGCTTCCCGTTGCCACAGACGGGCTTGTCTTCAAGGTTGACAACCTGCGACAGCAACTCAATCTCGGATTCACCGCCAAGTCGCCACGATGGGCGATGGCCTACAAGTTCCCCGCAGAGAGGGCATGCACGAAACTGCGTTTTGTCTCGTTCGAGGTGGGACGAATGGGTATAGTGACCCCGGTGGCCAATCTTGAGCCGGTATTGCTGTCAGGCACGATCGTAAAACGGGCCTCGCTCCATAATGAAGACATAATCCGCTCGCTCGACATACACGAAGGAGACATGCTATATGTCGAGAAGGGGGGAGAGATAATTCCCAAGATCACCGGGGTGGATGAGAACGGCCGGCAGCCCGGCGCGAAACCCGTGACATTTGTCAGCCATTGTCCCGCATGCGGGACTCCATTGGTTAGGGTTGAGGGTGAGGCTTCATGGCAATGCCCCAACCGATTCGGATGCCCGCCCCAGATTGCAGGAAGGGTAGAGCATTTCGTAGGTCGGAAGATGATGAATATCGACGGTATCGGCGAGGAGACCGCCGGACAGTTGTATCTCCGGGGGTATGTGCGCAACATCGCCGACCTCTACGACCTTACTGCCGACAGGCTTATGACTCTTGAAGGATTCGGCCCACGGTCGGCGGAAAGAGTGCTTGAAGGTCTGGAAGCATCAAAGTCCGTCCCCTATGACAGGGTCATCTACGCCCTGTCGATACCCTTTGTGGGAGACACGGTGGCCAAGAAAGTTGCCAAGGCGTTTCCTGATATCGACAGACTGATGGCAGCCTCGTCAGCCGAACTTTCCGCCACAAAGGACATCGGCCCCCGGATCGCCGAGAGCATTACCGAATATTTTGCCAATCCCCTTAACCGCGAGATCGTCGAACGGCTACGTGCCGCCGGCTTGCAGATGGCCATGCCCGAAGAGTCTGGGGAAGACCGCACGGATATTCTCGGTGGCAAAGCATTCGTTATTTCCGGCACATTCGCGCGTCATTCCCGTGACGAGTACAAGGAGATGATCGAGCGCAACGGAGGGAAGAATGTCTCCTCCATCTCCAAAAAGACCGATTACCTGCTTGCGGGTGACAACATGGGGCCGGCCAAGAGGGAGAAAGCCATCTCCCTCGGTGTCCCCATCATCGACGAGGACACCTTCCTTCAAATGCTGTCCTTTGCTTAAAAAGGAGGTCGAGGGTCTGTTGGAATGAGATTTTTTTCGTAAATTTGCGGACGAAACACCAACATATCTTTGTCAAATGGAGAAACTTGAGCACCTTTTGGCTGAAAAGCTGCTGAATATCAGCGCAATTAAGCTTCAACCCGACATGCCTTTCACTTGGGCTTCGGGATGGAACTCACCAATATACACCGACAACCGCAAGACCCTGTCGTATCCCGAGATACGGACTTTCATCAAGACCGAGATCTGTCGCCTTATAATGGAGAACTACGGGATGCCTGACGCGATCGCCGGAGTGGCTACCGGGGCTATCGCCCAAGGGGCTCTTGTCGCCGACATGCTCGGACTTCCCTATGTATACGTACGATCAGCACCCAAGGATCATGGTCTTGAGAACCTTATCGAGGGTAATCTCACTTTGGGACAGAAGGTCATCGTTATCGAGGATCTGATTTCGACCGGCAAAAGCTCACTGAAAGCCGCCGAGGCGATCAGGATGGCCGGCGCGGAGGTAGTCGGAATGGTGGCGATGTTCACCTACGGTTTCCCTGTCGCTGAAAAGGCGTTCAAAGAGGCAGGGATCAGGCTGATGACCCTTTCCAACTATGAGGCGATGCTTGACGCTGCGCTCAAAACCGGCTTTATCGCCGAGAAGGATATCAAGACATTGCAGGAATGGCGCGAGGATCCGGCAAACTGGGCCCCTGTTCCTGCAAAGGACTGACGATTTTGTCATAACTCAACCGCAACCGATAACTGCGGGGGCGAACTCCGTTCGCTCCCGTTTGTTTTTAATGAAGAGGATGCCCTATGACATCCTCCCGATAAACCAGAGAAAAATCATATGGCAACATACAAAAGCAAGCCGGCACGTATAAACCGCTCTGCCCGTGATCTATACGACCGTTTCAGTGACATGAGCCGTCTTCAAAGCTCGCTTGACGAGCTTCCCGAAGAACAGCGCAAGCAGATCGGTGATGTTGAGTTCACCGCCAACTCCCTGAAAATCGTGACTACTCAGGTCGGAGAGATCGCTTTCGTGATCAAGGAGCGTGTAGAGCCGTCCAGGATAGTGTTCGGCACGGAATCCTCTCCCGTACCCCTGACCATGGCGGTAGACATAACTCCCGCCGGGGATGATGCCGCCGATGTCGAGACTCGCATTGATGTGGAGATACCGGCGATTGTACGTCCTATAATCGGCCCGCAGCTCCAGAAGGCGGCCGACAAGTTCGGCGAACTTATAGCCGGACTAAGTAACTGATAATAATTGGTATCATGAATCTCTCTTCAATATCTGGCTCTCAAAAGAGGCGAGGCCACAATCGTGCTCTTCTCCGTTGTCTGACGGCAGGAATGATGTCGGCCTTTGTCGGGATGGGATTGCTGTTGACCTCATGCGACCATGTCGATTTCGACCGTGTGCCCCCTACCAACGTGCGTCTTAGTTTCGACACCCAGGCGGAATGGGACAAATACGGTACTCCCGGCGCGCTTGACCATAAGGACTTTATTCTTGACGGCAACTACCGTGTCCCGGCGGATTTCCCTTGGACGGCCCTGACTTACACCGGATTCGGAGGTGTTCTGCTTGTAGGGGACATAAGCGGCGCGCCTTATGCCTATGACCTCGCATGTCCGGTCGAGCTGCGGCGCGATGTCAGGATAAAGATCGATGATGAGACCAACGAGGCATATTGCCCGTCATGCGGCAGCCGGTATTCGGTCTACACCAACTACGGCTCCCCGATTTCAGGTGAGGCCAAGAAACTTAAACGTGGACTAAGGCGTTTGAATGTCGGGCCGGGAATGAATGGCGAGTTCATGGTAGTGTCGCGCTGATGGCAGACGTGACTGAATCCGGAGTTTGTCTTCCTCCTCTCATTCCTTCCGTTGCCTTATGATAATTGTTTGAAATGGAAACCGCTACAATAATCGAGCGCCTGCGTGAGCGCCACAATATCACCACACTCAATGAGATGCAACATCGCATGGCCTCCACAGACCTGCGCGAAATCGTGTTGTTGTCTCCTACAGGTTCGGGCAAGACCGTTGCTTTCGCCTTGCGTCTTCTGCGTTTCCTCGGGCCGTCTGACGGGAAAGTGCAGGCGGTGGTGATGGCTCCCTCTCGGGAACTGGTGATACAGATCGCCGATGTGATCCGGCCGCTGGCCGCCGGGTTGAAGACAGTGGCGTTTTATGGCGGCCATTCGATGACCGATGAGATCAACTCATTGTCGGTGGTGCCTGATATCATTGTGGCGACTCCGGGACGTTTGCTCGATCATCTGAAACGTCAGACACTGTCGCTTGCCGACGTGAAAGCTTTGGTGCTTGACGAATATGACAAGTCACTTGAGCTTGGCTTTCATGATGAGATGAGGCGGATCGTGAAACGGATGGGCCATCCACGTCTTGTGATACTCACCTCCGCTACGCCATTGGCAGAGATGCCTGACTTCTTGAAACTCCGTAAGCCGGAGGTACTTGATTTTTCCGGTGGCAGACCTGCCGGCGGCCGTCTGCAGCTTGTGCGTGTCGACTCCCCGGAGAGAGACAAACTGCCGGTGCTCGAAGATCTGCTCCGCAGCCTTGACAATGGCAAAGCCCTTATCTTTGTCAATCACCGGGAGAGCGCGGAACGCGTTTACGAGGATTTAAAAAAGAAAGGTTTCCCTGTAGGGATATACCATGGCGGCCTGGAGCAGCGGGAACGCAAGCTCGCGATCGATCTGCTGAACAACGGGACGACTCCGATACTGGTTTCAACAGACCTTGGCGCGCGTGGCCTCGATATCGACAACGTCCAGTATGTGATCCATTACCATCTTCCGTTGACTATGGAGAGCTGGACTCACCGCAATGGCCGTACGGCCCGCATGGGGGCTGACGGCACAGTCTTCTCCATCATTTCCGATGGGGAGAACATTCCCGAATATGTTGAGTGGAAGCGTGATTACCAGCCCAGGTCGGTTTCCTCCGATCCTATCAGGTCAGAGCGGGCCACTATCTATATCAATGCGGGGAAGAAAGAGAGGATATCCCGTGGCGACATCGCGGGATTCCTTATCCATAAGGGAGGGGTTGATCCCTCTCTGGTCGGCAAGATCATTCTGGACGACCATTCCTCGCTGGTCGACATCCCGCGTGACATGGCTACAACCGATTTCTTTGAAAGGCTTGCCCCTCATAAGCTTAAGAACACCCGCGTCAGGCTTTCCCTTGTGGGCTGAATCTGTTATTCAGCGTAATTTTGACTGCCAGAAGGATAGGAAGCGCGCTGCCACTGTCTTGCAGGCGTTGTTGTTTTCAACAAACCGACGTGAGGCGATACCGATGGGGCGCAGGATTTCCGGATGGCGCAGGATATGGCTGAACATGGCTGTCATGCCATCGATGTCGGTAGGGGAGTTGATGACTGGCCTGAGGGGATTGAAGGGAACCAATGAGCAGCCGGAGCCGTCGCTTCGCTCCGGGCACGGAACTTTGAGGGCGCAATCCGAGGGATAAGGGGAATCTGATGAGTGATATCGGGAATAGGAGGAATGAGAGGATAGGTTTTCGATGAAGTCATAGAAAGCCGGTTCGCCCCCTGAAACGGTTGGAATGCCGTAGGCCATCGAAAGGAGGGCGTTTGTGGCGGGGGTATAGCTGTAAGCCTGGTCGACTATGAGATGGGCGCCCCTCATGAGGGATAGGTATTCCTTATATGGGCGGTTTTCCACGATTATAAGTTCCCCTTTGCCGGGATTCATCTCCATAGCGCGGCTGATGGCCGCTTCAAACCGGTCTGTGCCTTTTTCTGACATCCTGTGGCGATGACGGCCAAGAAAAATCCTCACTGGGGCAGGGGTGATGGGAATATCAACAGGTGTCAGCCCTGACAGATCGATCGGAATCCCGCCGTAGGCGATTTTTTCGGGAGAAAGCCTCCGCTTAAGCGCGACATGGTATTCATACAATGCGCTTACCGCTCCGTCTATGTTTTCGTAAAACTCATCACACCAGTCACGAAGGGGGGATGACTGCCAAGCGGGTATTATGTCAGGATGTTCCAGGGCGAAAGGTGCCGGGGTGTCGCCGATCCTGAACTCATTGTAACGCAAAGGGCTGGCAGGGTCGAGGCATTCCTCGATGTACGGAAGGTCTGTCCCGAGGGCAGTCAGGAATATATGGCCGTTATCCCGTCTGAGTCTTCGGAAAATTTTCCTGACACGGTCAGGCCGCAGGTCAACGAAAATGCAATTGGAGAGGCTTACGATGTCGAATCCTTTGAGCTGTCCGCGCAACGGGCCGTTGAGCCGCAACCAAAGCGCAAGACCCCCGGCTTTCCCCTTGAAGGGTCGCCGGAGGTCTATGTCTCTTTCTGTTTTCATGAAGCCACTGCCTGCCGACGCTACCGTAACGTCGCAACCCGACTGCCGGAGACCTGTGGCCAGGGTCCGGTGGAAGTTGCTCGCGTCGCCGATCAGCAATATTCTCATCAGAGATAGCGGCTGACGGCCGATTCCAGTCGGTTGGCTGCTTCTACGCGCTCGACGAGATCTCCCTGGCGGTTAAGTATGAAAATCGCGGGGAGAGCACTGATGTTATAGTCTATCAGCGATTGTGCGCCATCCTTTGGGGTGTTGTAGACCGTGATCCAAGGGAGGTTTTTTGCCGACTGTTTCCATTGGAATTCATCATCGTCGAGTCCGACCTGATAAATTTCCAGTCCCTGGGCCTTGTGGGCGGTGTAGACCTTGTTCAGCTCGACATTCAGCGCCTGTGATCCCTGGGCTGTGTAGGCGGTGAAACAAAGTATCACGACTTTGCCTTTGTCGGCTATGTCCGACAGTTTTTGGCGTACACCTTTCTCATCCAGAAGGTCGATTTCAGGAAATTGCATCTCCCGGGCCATGATAGTGTCGCCGGAGGCGTAGGAGGGCATTATGGCTTTCCTGTTGGAGATGTACAGATCCTTGAGCATCGCTGTGCGGGGATCAGAGGGCCTGTGCTGGGTGTAGGCGTTGGCAACGGCTCCTATGATCCGCAGGTCGCTTTTCTCGGCAGGAGAGAAAATCAGGGTCCCCCCGACACGATGGAAAATCAGATAATATGCCACGATGTCGGCGGGGTCGCGCAGGATCACTTCCGCGAGACTACGCTTGAGATCGGGATCGAAGGCTACCGCGCTCTCCCCTTTGGCTTTGGCGACTTTTGCTATCAGATCGTTGACCTCCTGCATCTTTTCCGCTGATTCGGAGCCGGAAAGCAGGGCTGAGGCCTGGAGATTGGCGGCCTGCGCCTGGATTGTCACAGTCTCCACGGAGTCGATCGGGAAATAGGCTGACTGTCCGGCCAGGGTCAGACGGAGCAGTTCAGGATGGCCTATCGCTTCCCCCGATACTTTGAATTTCCCGTCTTTGCCGACAGTCACGGTGTCAAGAGGATACCATCCTCCGGCCGCATTCGGGGCTTCGACGACAATATCCTTGCCTTCAGCACCGGATATCGTGCCTTCCGCGTTCCATTTTTTGTCGGAACAGCCTGTGAGAAACATGGCGGCGGCGAGAGAAGAGAAGATGACCGCCCGTGATGAGTGAAGGGTTTCAAACAGTTTCATGATCGTTGGGTTGCGGGGGAATGTTATTCGAATTCTGCGGCGATCTTTGATGCGATCTCCTCCATCTCGTCGGCGGGAAGGGTCAGCTTTTCGGCGCAGAAGTTCATGTCCGCGCCTGTGTTCATCGGCACGAGGTGGACATGGACGTGGTTGACATCGAGGCCGATGACTGTCACTCCGACTTTCTTGCACGGGATGGCTTTGCGGATGGCTTTAGCCACCCGCTTGGCAAACAGCATCAGCGATGAGTACTCCCGGTCGGAGAGATCGAAGATGTAGTCAGTCTCCTTGCGGGGGATGACCAGCACATGGCCCGGATGTACGGGGTTGATGTCGAGAAAGGCGAAATGGTCTTTGTCTTCGGCCACCTTGTATGATGGGATCTCGCCGGCGGCGATGCGTGAGAATATGGTTGCCATAGCCTGTCAGAAAGAAATTTCCTTAATTTCGAATTTCATTGTCCCGGCGGGTACTTTTATTTCCACCACTTCACCTTTCTTATGGCCGAGCAGACCTTTGGCGATGGGGGTCGAAGCTCCGATCTTTTTCTCACGGAGGTTGGCCTCTGAATCAGCGACGATGGTGTATTCCACCTCCATGCCGTTGGCGGTGTTGACCATCTTTACCTTTGACATTATGGCCACTTCATCCGTCGAGAGTTTGCTCTCGTCGATGATACGGGCGTTTGCCACAAGGTCTTTGAGTTTGGCTATCTTCATTTCTAGCATGCCTTGGGCTTCCTTGGCAGCGTCATATTCGGAGTTTTCAGAGAGGTCGCCCTTGTCGCGGGCTTCGGCGATGGCGGCTGATACGCGTGGGCGTTCCACGCTTTCAAGATAGGCGATTTCCTCCATCTTTTTCTTGTAGCCGTCTTTGGTCATGTAAGTCAAGGCCATGATATTTAGAGCTTTTAGGATTTACGGTTTAAAAAATCATTTGTCACGACGGATTCTCGGCTGACAGCAAAAACAATGCGCCTCGCCCTTGATCCGGGCGAGACCCAATATTGAATCTGTCTGCGATTGTCACTGCAAAGATAGCTCAAATTTCCGAGATGACCAAGGGAAATACCGTCTATTATCTGTAAATCCGGCATTCGGCCGCTATACCCGCGTCAGGCAACGCAAAATTATTTTGCTTTATGCTCGCTTATTGCTTATATTTGCGTCGGAATCTATACCATAAAAACATTTTGCACGATTATGAACAAAGAGATTGAGATGAATGCCAACCCGTTGGTTGAATTTCTGCAAAAGCCCGCTTACGAGTTTACCAAGTCAGACATTCTGCACTTCGTCAAGGAAAAAGGGATCCGCATGGTAAACTTCATGTATCCTGCCGAAGACGGTCGTGTCAAGACCTTGAACTTCACTGTCACGAACCGAGACTATCTTGAAGCCATCCTTACCAATGGCGAGAGGGTGGACGGGTCGAGCCTCTTTCCTTCTTTCATCGAGGCAGGCAACAGCGACCTTTATGTCATCCCCCGTTTCCGCACGGCTTTTGTCGACCCGTTCGCCGAGATACCGACATTGGGGATGCTTTGTTCTTTTTTTGACAAAGACGGCAATCCTCTCGACTGTTCTCCCGAACACACCCTGCGTAAAGCCGCCAATGCGTTTGCCCGGGTGACAGGGTTGACGTTTGAGGCCATGGGTGAACTGGAATATTATGTTATCTCGGAGGATGACGGTATGTTCCCGGCTACCGACCAGCGTGGCTATCACGAGTCGGCTCCTTATGCCAAACTCAATGATTTCCGTCAGCATTGCATGAGTTATATCGCGCAGATCGGTGGGCAGATCAAATACGGCCACTCCGAGGTGGGCAATTTCGTGCTGGACGGAAAGGTCTACGAGCAAAATGAAATCGAATTCCTGCCCAATCCCGTGGAGACTGCTGCAGACCAGCTGGTATTGGCCAAATGGGTGATCCGTAATCTGGCATACGAATATGGATATGATGTTACTTTCGCGCCCAAAATCACTGTAGGGAAAGCCGGTTCGGGGCTTCACATCCATATGCGTCTCATGCGTGACGGACAAAACTGCATGTTGTGTGACGGGCGGCTCTCTGATGAGGCGAAGCGCGCCATAGGGGGCATGATGTTGCTGGCTCCGTCGATTACGGCTTTCGGCAACAAGAATCCGACCTCATACTTCCGTCTTGTCCCCCACCAGGAGGCTCCGACAAATGTCTGCTGGGGCGACCGAAACAGGTCGGTGTTGGTAAGAGTGCCTCTTGGATGGACCGCAGGGAAAGACATGTGTGCCCTTGCCAATCCACGGGAATCGGCCGTTGAGAGCAATACGGCGCAAAAACAGACTGTTGAGATGCGTTCGCCGGACGGATCAGCCGACATCTACCAGTTGATGGCCGGCCTGTGTGTGGCTTGCCGCCACGGGTTTGAGGTTGAGAACGCCTTGGATGTTGCCGCCGACAAATATGTCAATGTCGACATACATAAGGATGAAAACAAAGAGAAGCTGGCTTTGCTCGATCAACTGCCTACCTGTTGTGTGGAATCGGCCGACTGCCTCGAACGACAGCGCGGTATCTATGAAGCCTACGATGTGTTCAGCCCACGAATGATCGACGGCATTATCCGTACCCTTCGCGCCCACGAGGACATAGGGCTGCACGACAAACTCCGCAACGACGACACGCAGATGCTGTCTATTGTCCGTCGCTTCTTCCATTGCGGCTGATCTGAGGCCGACAACAGTAATTGTTTAGATGTTATTGAACGCCCTCATAGATGGTGTCTGGTTATGGCGGTTTCAAACCGCTCTCATCAGACATCATCTTTGGTTTTGGCGGAAGGGTGACGGCGGGGATTGGCGGGGAACCATCCCTTGCGGACGCGTTCGCGCTGCTCGAATACTTCGAGGATGCTCCAGAATGATGAGAAGGCGACCACTGCCAGAAGGGTCTGCCAGAAAAAATTGTCAGTCAGCAGGGACAGGATTCCTGTCGCAATGCCAATGATGAGGAACCCCCACCAACATCTCACTCCTAAATAATATTCCCCTTTGATCACGAGGGGATGAAATATCCCGATTATAAGAAAACTGCAAATACCAAGCAGGAGTCCGGTCAGATTGTGTTGGGCGAGGAATTCAAACATATATGGAGTCAAAAATAGATGGGGTTGGTTTGTGTCATTTGGAGTCAAGCTTTTTATGGCGGGCGTAGGAAGAGGCCATGCGTGTATGGTATCCGCGTGATTTGGCCCGTGGGCCATTGTATTTCAGCGCGAAGGCGAGCCACTGTTTCTTTTGAAGCGGCTCCAGCATTCCGCAATTGGTTATAAGTCGTGCGAACAATTCGAGCTGATCGCGTTCCGAACGGCTCATTTTATCCACGAACTCCTCGACAGAGGAGCATCCGCACAGCTTCCAGTTGAAGCCCCCTATCTGGAACATGCCCCAGAAGGCGGATTCCAAGGCTGACGCGTCGTCTATTTTCCTGGCTGCGTCGAGCCGTGCATACTGGGCCGCCTGATATGAGCCGTATTTGGCAGTATTGGGACGGGCGAAAATAACCGGTGCTTTCTTTTTCGCCGATGACAGCGACACTCCGTGCTTCGGAGCGAACTTGCGGTACATCGACAGGTCGAAGTTGATTATAGGTTTTCCCGGCTGATAAAATCCTTCATGGGCTCGTCCCGCCTCGATGTCGACGACCGCCTTGATGGCCGCTACTTCCACGCCGAGTTCTTCGGCGACCTCCCGGAAATCCTCTTCCGAGAGTTTGGAGTAGCGGCTGTCAGGGGTAGTGTCGTCAAGGGGAAAGAGTACTACCGACTTGTCCCATTCCCCCTCGGAAAGATCCTCCGGTAAAGGGAAAGCGTCAGGCGACGGGAAAGGTACCGGGGTCTCGTGTGGGGAGACAGGTACCGGCGGGTCCTCGGTCAAAGGCGCGTTACCGGCGGCCGGTTCGTCAGGCCTCGTCTGAGGCTCGCCGTCTGATGCCGCAAGAGATACTGCGGCGGCAAAAATTGCCGCCGACAGTGCGAATCGGTAGTTCTTCATGGAAAATCAGATGGATGTCAGATGGCTGCCACCTTTTCAAGGGTGCGGCGCAGTTGCTGGTAGAAGCGTTCGACAGCGGGGATATGCATCCGTTCAGAAGGAGAATGCACGTCGCGCAAAGTCGGCCCGAAGGATACCATGTCGAGTTCGGGATAGTTCTGCTGGAACAAAGCGCATTCCAGGCCTGCGTGGATACCCTTGATCGCCGGTTTCACTCCGTAAAGCTCCTCATAAGCGTCTGAGGCCATTTTCATGACGGGTGAGTCGAGGTTGGGGGTCCATGCGGGGTAGCCGTCTCCGTGCTGTACCTCCGCGCCTGCCAGCAGGAAGAGCGCCTCGACCTGGTTGGCGATGTCATACTTGCGGGAGTCGACGCATGATCTCTGGGAGGTGGTCACCACGATCTTGTCGTCAGCAGCCATCTTTACGGAGGCGAGGTTGGTGGATGTCTCCACAAGGTTTTCCATATCGCGGCTCCAGGACTGCACGCCGTGGGGGGCGCTGTAAAGGGCCATGATCAGGTTTCGTGAGGTTGTCGAGTCGATGGTGAAGTCTGGTTTGTCGACACTTTCGAGAGTCAGCTTGAGGGTTGTCTCCAGACCTTTGTATTCATTCTCGATGTCGGCGACATATTTGTTGAAGGCGATGCGGACATCCTCTTTGCGGGAGGTATGGACTCCGAACACCACATGGGCGGCGCGGGGGATGGCATTGCGGAGGTTGCCGCCGTCGATCTCCGACACGCATACCTCGTCATGGGCCTTCATGAGATTGAAGAGGAAACGGGAAATGAGCTTGTTGGCGTTGGCGCGTCCCAGATGGATGTCTCCTCCCGAATGACCGCCGAGTCCGTCGCGCACGTCAAGGTTGAAGTAATGGAAGTCAACGGGGGCGAATGACCGTTTGTAGTTGAATGTGGCCACGGTGTCTATGCCGCCTGCGCATCCGACGAAGATCTCCGCGTCATCCTCTGAGTCGAGGTTGATCAGCATCGAGCCTTTCAGTTCACCTTTCTCGAGGTTGTTGGCTCCTGTCATCCCGGTCTCCTCGTCCATTGTGATGAGGGCTTCCAGCGGCCCGTGGACAAGTTTGTCATCGGTAAGGATGGCCAATGCGGCGGCTACACCGATACCGTTGTCAGCTCCGAGGGTGGTGCCTTTGGCTTTCACCCACTCTCCGTCGACGACAGTCTCGATGGGGCTGTTCTCGAAGTCGAAGCCCGGATGGTCGCTCTCGCAGACCATATCCATGTGGCCCTGCAGGATCACTGTTGGGGCGTTCTCATGGCCGGGAGTGGCAGGCTTGCGGAGTATCACGTTGCCAATCTTGTCGGCATGGGCCTCGATGCCGTGTTCTTTGGCGAAGTCGAGTATATACTTGCGGATTTTCTCCTCTTTCTTTGACGGGCGTGGAATCTTCGTGATCTGGTCGAAGATCTCGAACACCTCTTTGGGCTGAAGGTCTTTAACTTCCATGATTGACTTTTAAAATATCTTTGTGATTTGAAAATTCTGTTAAATGTTGAGTTTGGGTACGGCTAAGTTACAAAATAAAAATGAAATTCAGCCAAAAATTGCCATAACTTTCTTATATTTGCGCCCAAATAGGCGTAAAACCGATGAAAACCGTCCTTGTCACAGTCATTTCGGTAGTGGTGCTGCTTGCTATGGCCATTGCTTTGCTGGGAGTGAAAGCCCTGTTCGTCAAGGGAGGGAGGTTTCCTTCGGGACATGTCCATGACCTGCCCCGTCGGCGCCGCATGGCCCTTGAGCGCCTCAAGAAGAACAACAACTCAAAAAACAATATTCAGAGCCACCAATGAAAAAACTTGCTTTTGCCCTCGGGACAGCCGCTTTCGCCTTGACCCTGGCAAGCTGTTCCGGCAGTGAGGAAAAGAAAGATCAGGCCAATGGCCAGGAAGCCCCCAAGACCGTGAAGGCAGAGGGGGAGAAGTTCGCCCCGACGACCAACATCCGCTATTATGACATGGACTCGGTGATGGCCAACTACGATCTGGTCAAGACCTACAATGAGACGAACCTCCGCGCCACCCGTGAGCTTGAAAACGCCATGCAGAGCCGTCAGGGCGAATTGCAGCGGCTTGCCGCCAACATCCAGCAGAAGGTGCAGTCAAACGGCTATCTTTCCGAAGCCTCCTACAACGCGGACATGCAAGATCTCAACCGCAAGCAGCAGCAGGCGGAGTCGTATCTGGGCAATCTCCAGGCCCGCGCCCAGCAGGAAGCGTTGCGCCAGCAGCAGGAATTCCTCGATTCGATCAACAACTTCCTGGTATATTACAACCGCGACAAGCATTACGACGCGATCCTTCTCTACTCTCCGGGCCAGTACTTCAATCCGGCTTTGGACATCACTGCCGATGTGATCGCCGGCCTGAACGCCCGCTACAAGAAGGCCGCTCCCGCCAAGGATGACAAGAAGGAGGAGCCGAAGAAAGAGGCTACCGCCAAATAAATATTGCGACAAACGATTATGATGAATGCCGGATTGCTCCGGCATTCATTTTTTTGCATTATATTGAAACTTCTATGGCCCGAAAGTTGTATTATAATTAAACTTTTCATACCTTTGCCGTATGATAAGGAGGATACTTACCTTTGGAGGTTACTTCGAGGAATTCATGGAGTCCCTTGATGACAAGACAAAACGTAAAATAAAAGAGGGATTGCTCATGATATCCACTCAACAACGATTGTCTGTTAAATTTGTAAAATCAATAGCCGATGGTCTATTTGAACTCAGAGTGTTATGGAACGGCAATATTTACCGGGTGTTCTTTATCTTTGATGAGGGAAACATTGTAGTCCTGTTCAATGGATTCCAGAAAAAGACAATGAAAACTCCGCAGAAAGAAATTAATAAGGCATTACGGATAAAGAAAGAGTATTATGATTACAAGCGACAATAAGATTCAAGATTATACACCTGTCCTGGAGGCGGAATTTGGAAAGATCGGTTCTGCCGAATGGAACAGAGCCGTAGAGGAGGCCGAGGCGTTTTTCACCGGGCAGATGCTTCGCGATACCCGTAGGGAGGCGCATATGACGCAGACGGAGCTTGCCAAGAAGCTCAATGTGACCAAATCATACATTTCTCGTATAGAGAACGGATTAATAACCCCCAGCGTGACTGTCTTCTACCGAATTATCGATGCTCTCGGAATGAGAGTCGAGATCGTCAAGCCGATAATGTGAAAACAGTCATAACTTCGGCCGTTATGTTACCGGAATCCATGTATGGGGCTTGATGTAATAACCCGGATTCAGGAGATTCCGAGCAGTTCGATGTCGAAGATGAGGGTTGAACCGCCGGGAATACCCGGTTGGGAGAAACGGCCGTAACCTTGCTCGGCGGGTATGTAGATTTCCCAACGGTCTCCGACGTGCATCTTCTGAAGGGCGATGATCCATCCCGGAATCAGGTCGCGCAGGCGGAATGCGGGTGGAGTAGAGCCGCGTGAAGAGTCGAATTTCTTGCCGTTGATGGTGGTGCCGGTGTAATGGGCGGTGACGACGCTACCTCGATTTGGGGTGGGTCCGTTGCCTGGCCCTTTCCTCAAGACTTTGTAATATACACCCTTGTCGAGAGGAAATACCCCTTCTTCGTTGGCTTTGGCTGTGAGCCATTGCCGGTTATTTTCAATATAATCCTGTTTTGCCATGATATATGCTATGCATGTAGAATGGTAAGCCGTGGAATGACGGAAGATCAACATGTCCCCGCTCTGTTGATTAACGTCGGGAATGACATAATATTACAGACACCCCACTCAATCCAAGAGCGGAGTGTCTGTAATTTCAGGGTGTGACCGGCTGACTAACTTTTGTCAGTCGTGTCCGATTTGTCTGTACTTGAGGCGGGAACTGCGACAGTAGAAGTGCTACCGCTGATTCCTTCCTGGGCTTCGAAAGCCTCCTGTGCGGCTTTGAGCTGTGCCTGCGAAGCCGGGTCGGTCTGCCAGTGGAAAGGAACGAACTCACTCTTGGGATCAACCCACGACGGTTTGCGGAAGGCGAGGATGATGAAGGGAAGTCCTACGAACAGGATCACGCCGCCGAACAACACAACGTACCAGACCGTTGTTGATCCCATCGCTATCTGGCCCGGAGGGAAGAAGCTAAGCACGAACGCCAGGAGCGACCCGAGGAATCCGACACCGCCTACCAGCCACATAAGCCAGTTGCCTTTGGAGCCGATACGGAACGGACGTTTGGCATTCTTCATGTTGTAGCGGAGATAGATGGCTGCGGAGAACATCAGCAGGTATGCTATCAGGTAAAGCAGCACAGTCAGCTGTGAGAGGATCTGATAGAAGCTCTGAACGGAGGGCATCACTACGAACAGCAACGACAACAATGTGACCGCAAGACCTTGAACCAGAAGAATGTTTTTCTGCACACCGGCCTTGTTGGTCTTCTGGAAGAAGGGGGGGAGATAGCCGGCCTGCCCGACAGCGAACACACCTTTAGATGGACCGGCGACCCAGGTCAGCACTCCTGCCAGCACACCGAATGCCAACGCGATTGCTATGACGGGGGTGAACCAGTTCATATGGAACGCCTTGAAGTAGTTGTCGAAGCCTACAAGAAGACTTTGCACGAGGTTGATATCCTTGGCAGGGATAATTACTCCGAGGGCATATGTGCCAAGAACAAAAATCAGCACAGTGATTATCGCTCCGGCAAACACCGCTTTCGGATAGTTGACTGTCGGGTTGTTGACCTCGCGGACATGAACGCCGCTCATTTCCATCCCCGCGTAGAACAGGAAGATGGAGGCCGCAAGGACGATATTGTCGAAGTTGGTGAAGTCAGGAATGAAGTCTCCATGGAAATTCATTTCGGAATGGCCTCCCATGCAGAGATAGATGACTCCGCAGATGACCAAAAGGATCGCAGGGATCACTGTGCCGACCATACCGCCGATCTTAGACACTTTACCTACCGATTTCAATCCTTTGAGAGAAATCAGGGTCGCGATCCAGTAGATTGCCAGCACGACGACAAGGGTGTAGAGCTTGTTGGCCGCCAGATGGGAATCGGCCACATGGTCCATGCCGATGAACGCAAGCGACACGGCCCCGAAGGTAAGCACCGTGGGATACCATATGGTGCTCTCCACCCATTGCAGCCAGATTCCGAGAAATCCGAGCTTGCGGCCGAAAGCTTCTCCGATCCAGCGGAACATACCTCCCTGTTGATAAGGGAACATTGCG
The DNA here is from genome assembly GCA_021772015.1 of Prevotellaceae bacterium. GTDB lineage: Bacteria > Bacteroidota > Bacteroidia > Bacteroidales > Muribaculaceae > UBA7173. Next base: position 107,522 of record JAETNS010000005.1, read on the forward strand.
GCCAGCTCGGCGGCCACCAGTGACACCGGGATAAGGAACACAAGGGCGGCGAACAGGTAATAGAACGCCGAGCTCATTCCATATTCAGCTTCGGCGGGGAGACCACGCAGCGAGACGACGGCCACGATGTTCATCATGATCAATGTCCCTACGCTCAGCTTGGCGATCGATTTGATCGTGGCTCCTTTTTGAGTTGTTGGTTTAGTTGCCATAGTTGAAAGTTGTTAGATTTGATTAAGAGGGTGGTCCTCTCCGGAGTCATCCCATATTGTCAGTCGGAGATTGTCACCTGGTCACCGTTCATGACTCCCAAGTCGAGGATCTCCATGAATTTCTTGACTGCTGCCTGGGCTTTTACGGAATTGCCGGCCTCGTCGAGAGGAGGCGCGAACGCGGCGATTCCAAGCACGCCGGGCAACACTCCGAGGACTCCGCCCCCGACCCCGCTCTTTGCCGGTATGCCTGAGGTGTAAAGCCAGTCGCCTGAATGCTGGTAAAAGCCTACGGTCGCGATCAGGGTGGTGATCTTAGGCGCTATGGCGGGATCGAAGACCTGTTTTCCTGTCAGAGGATTACGCCCTTTCGCAGCTATGGTGGCGGCCATGACGGCGAGTTGGGCGGAGGTGATTCCGAGCGAGCATTGGCGAGTGTACAGGTCGAGGCTCATGTCGGGATCGTCATATATGCGGTTGTAATTTTTCAACAGCCATGTTATGGCGCGGTTGTTGAAGTTTGTCGCGCTCTCGCTCTTGTAAAGCTCGTCGATGAGTTCGGGGGCGGATCCGCAGAGGTCGGTGATATTGTCGGTTATGGCCTTCCATTTCGCGTCGGAGTCACCTTTCGGGTCGATCATTGAGCAGGCCGAGATTGCCCCGGCGTTGACCAGAGGAGTCGACGGATGGTCATTCTCAAGCAGGATGGCGAAGATGGAGTTGAACGGCAGACCTGTAGCGTCCGCTCCGATCTGCTCGAGAACTCCCTGCGGGGTGTGCTGCCTCATGGCCAATATTGCCGTCGGCACTTTCGACACTGATTCTATCCCGAAGCGGTAAGTCGTGTCGCCGAGATTGACAGCGGTCCCGTCCGGAAGCATCACGCTTAACCCGAACAGCTTCGGATCGATGTTCGCCAGGAAAGGTATGTAATTGGCGTTCGCGCCGCCGGTCAGCTTCGAGGCGTAATCATATGCCTGCCGGGCCGCGTCCTGAATCTGTTTCTTGGTGATTGTCTTTTCCATATCCACTTTCTGGAGAGTTTGTGTTACTGTTTTAGGATTCGGAAACGGCCGGAGACCAGCCATTGTTGGCTATGGTCGCCGGCCGTTTTCAATTCAAGGCAATAGTAGGTTTACTTACCTGTATGGTTGAATGTCTTTGACACCAGTGGCACATTCTTCTCCATGGCGATACGGGTCGTGGTCGGGTATTCGAGGGCGTTGAGCTCGTTGACCGCGAAGCGGATGTCGTTGAGGAGCTGGTCGGCCATGTCGCGGCTGAATCCTTGCTTGCAGAGCACACGCATGACCACGATGTTCTCGATGTTTGCCGGCAGAGTGTAGGCAGGAACCATCCATCCCTTCTGGGCCAGTTTGTCCTGAAGGTCGAAGAGAGTCCATTTGGCTGTCTTCTGCACCTCGGGTTTCATCAGCCATACGAAGATGGGGTTGGGGACATCGGGCGAATAGGGCTGGAACTCCGGCATCGCGCTTACCTGCTGGTGTAGGTACTTGGCTACCGACAGGGAGTTGAACTGGATGTTCTTGTAGCCTTCGAATCCCAGACGGATGTACTGGTAGTACTGGCCGAGGATCTGGGCTGCCGGACGGGAGAAGTTCAGGCCCACCTGGCTGATCTCCGCGCCAAGATAATTGACGCTGAACGACATCACATCGGGAAGATACTTCTTGTCTTTCCAGATGACCCATCCCAGACCGGGATAGACGAGGCCGAACTTATGGCCTGAGGTCGAGATCGAAAGCACCCATTTCAGACGGAAGTCCCATTTCGTCTCAGGGAAGAGGAACGGGAGGATGAAGCCGCCGGAGGCCGCGTCGACGTGGATAGGAATGTCATATCCGGTCTTGGCGTTGTATGCGTCCAGAGCCTTGTCAAGGGCCTCGACATCATCGTTAAGTCCGGTCCAGGTGACACCCTGGATCGGGACGATGCAGATCGTGTTCTCGTCGCAGAGTTTCAGAGCCTCGACCGGGTCGAGGGTTGTCTTCTCAAGCGATAGGGGGACAGTACGCATTTCGATCTGCCAGAGCTGGGCGAATTTCTCCCATACGACCTGGTAGCCGGTGGAGATCACGAAGTTAGGTTTGTCGAAAGGCTTGCCTTCCTTCTGACGGCGTTCGCGCCAGCGGAGCCACGCGGCGATACCGCCCAGCATACATGCCTCGGAGGAACCGATGGCCAGCGCGCCGGTCTTCCATTTGTTGGTCTCCGGGGTGTTCCACAGGTTGGCCAGGATGTTGATACACTTTCCGTTCATGTAGGCGATACGGGGATATTCCGTCTCATCGATGTAGTTGATGTTGATCGCCTCATTCATAAGACGGGTGGCATACTCATCCATGTAGGTGGTCACGAAAGTCGCGAGGTTCAGCCTGGGCTGTGTCTGGGCGAAAGTTTCGTCCTTTACCATCTGGTAGGCGATTTCCGGTGTGGTCGGACCGGCGGGAATCTTGTCTACAGGAGCGGCCTGCAACATGGCGTCAGAGCCAAAGACATCTGTTTTAGCGTCCCCTTTGCGGAAGTTGGGGTCAATGTTAGGATCGAGCATTGCTTTTAGGTTTAAAAAGTTGTGGTTTTAAAGAATTTTGGTAGAAGTATGAGCTTATGGCTCTCGCTCCGTTACAGGATTCTAAACATCCGGGGATAGGGTTAAGTTCGTGGCCGCTCAAAGATCGACCCGATTTTAACACTGAGACTTACTTCAGTCATGATATGGCAAACATTAGCGGTCCGGGATGTGTTAGTCATATGTGTTTTGGGCTGTCATCTGAACCGGGTGGCTGGCCTTTACCTCGTCGTTGTACAATTAAATTTTCATTCAGGGATGAACTGGATAGTTGAAGTATTAAGGGACAACCCGTCGTTGGCGGTATTTCTGACCATCGGCATAGGATTTTTTGTGGGACAGCTGAAATACAAGTCGTTCTCACTGGGCACCGTCACGTCGGTGCTGCTTGTCGGAGTGCTTGTCGGACAACTTGACATACCTATTCCGGGCCCGTTGAAAGATGTTTTCTTCCTGTTGTTCCTATTCGCGATAGGCTACAGTGTGGGCCCGCAGTTTTTCGCCGCATTGAAAGGAGACGGCCTGAAGCAGGTGCTTTTCGCCGTGGTGGTCTGTGTGCTGTGTCTGGTAGTGACATGGGTGATAGCCCTGTGTATGGGTTACAACCCCGGAGAGGCGATCGGGCTGTTGTCGGGAGCGCAGACGATGTCTGCGGCCATCGGGGTCGGTACCGACACCCTTGAGACAGTCTCGGCTTCAGCAGCCGACAAACAGGCCTGGATAAACATCATCCCGGTATGTTACGCCGTGACATATGTCTTCGGAACGATTGGCTCGGCTTATATTCTTGCCAATCTTGGCCCGTGGATGCTTGGTGGTATAAAGAAGGTCAAGGCAGAGACAGCGGAACTGGAGAAAAAGCTCAACCAGGGATCCGCCAATTCCGACCCCAATTATATCAGGGCGTTGCGTCCGGTAGCTTTCCGTGCATACAAGGTTTCTGCTGATTTTTTCTCCGCGCCCAAGACAATAGAGGAGATAGAGGACTATCTACATAAGCAGGGGAGGCGGCTGTTTGTCGAACGGGTAAGGAGCGGAGGCAAGATAACCGATCCGGTTCCCGGCATGGCGATCTCCATCGGAGACGAGATCGTGCTCAGCGGCCGCCGTGAGTTCATAGTCGGTGACGAGAGCTGGATCGGCCCGGAAGTCAGCGATGCTGAAATACTTGATTTCCCCGCAGAGCAGTTGCAGGTGACGATCGCTTCCAAGGAAGCCGCAGGAAAGACTGTCGATCAGCTCCGGGGCATGAAATATATGTATGGAGTGGCGATAAAAGGTATCTCCCGCAGCGGCGTGGATATCCCGGTTCTTGCCCAGGTGAAGTTGCAACGCGGCGATATAATAACTATCGTGGGTCTGGCCCGCGAGGTCAATGAGGCTGCCCCGCATCTGGGTTACGCTGACCGCAAGTCGACCAAGACCGACCTGATATTTGTCGGAATAGGCATCTTCCTGGGCGGTCTTCTTGGGGCGATCGCGATACATGTCGGCGATGTGCCCATAAGCCTTAGCGTCAGCGGAGGCGCGCTGATCGCCGGTCTTTGTCTTGGATGGCTCAGAGCCAAGCATCCTACCTTCGGGCGCATACCGCGTTCGTCGGTATGGCTGATGAATAACCTCGGACTGAACATGTTCATAGCCGTGATCGGCATAACTTCCGGACCTTCGTTTGTCAGCGGCCTCAAAGAAGTCGGATTTCTGCTCTTTCTGATGGGTGTGCTCGCGACCTCGCTGCCGCTGATCCTTGGTGTCATAATCGGGCACAAGTTCTTCAAGTTCCCGGCTGCGATCAACCTTGGGTGTTGCGCCGGAAGCCGTACTACAACCGCCTCTCTCGGAGCCATACAGGATTCGATAGGGAGCACCCTGCCGGCAATGGGTTACACGGTGACTTATGCTATCGGCAACATTCTGTTGATCCTCTGGGGTGTCGTGATCGTGTTGCTTGTCAGTTAGTCTACTGATATTATTTCTCCCGTGAGGGGATGGAAGAGAAAACCGCGCAGGTCGGAGTAGCCGCATTGGTGTAGAAGTGCCATGTAGCCTCTGACCTGGTCGCGGTATTTTTTTCTCGGTTGGCCGAACTTGTAGTCTATCACGATCACCTCTCCTGTCGGCATGGTCACGACGCGGTCGGGCCTGCGTAAGCCGTCAGAGGCGGTCAGCGGGCGTTCAGTCATAAGGCTTTCATAATCCTCATACCAAGGTCTGACTCTCGGATCGGCCAGGGTCTCCGCCAGACGGTCAAGGTATGGCCTCCACTGGTGGTCGGGTATGGCGCGTCGGTATGCGGCTCTCTCCACTGCCAGAGGAAGATCAGACAGATGGCGTACTTTCGACAGGGCTTCATGGAGGAAATTCCCCACATGTCGCTCGTTGTTGATGTCGAAGACCCCTTGTTGCTCCACATCGTCTGGCAACACCATGTCTGCGGGGCGCTCCACGCGGTATTCTTCCAATATTGCCTCATAGGGGATCTCCGCGTTGAATGAGGCGGGACGCGTCGGGTCACCGGCGTAGAACAGTGTCCGGTCATCCGGTGTCTCTGCCTCTTTCGATGTGTCAGCCTTGTCTGCCTGAGTCCTGGAGTCGGCAATCGTAGGGAGGCCGATGGTCAGCAAAGACTCTCCGTTGGCGCTCTCTGACAGATTCCCGGCAAGCGGCATCACCCATTGTTGCTCCTCTTCCGTCAGACTGAAGGAAGACAATCTCTCGGAATGCAGTGTCCGGCAGGCTTCAAGGAGGAGCGTCGCCAGAGAGTCACCTCTGCCGGATGACGGATCCGCGTAGACGATCAGCTCACTGACCGCGCGTGTGAAGGCCACATAGGCTACGTTAAGCGCGTCGACAATCTGGGTCTGCGCATACTGTTGCGCCTGTTGCGTGAGCATCGGTATCTTCGTGTACGAGGATTTGTGTCTCAAAGGGATAAAGGGGGGGACATCTTCGGATTGTATGCCGGGGAATCCCTCTTGATCGAGGCGATACCACCCTTCGCCGTCATATTTGACGAGCTGGTTGGAACAGAAGGGGAGATGGACGCATCCGAATTCCAGCCCTTTGGACTGATGGATTGTCATGACGTTTATCGCGTCCATCCCTTCCGGAGCCGGAAGTGTGGAGTGGCGGCCGCGTCCGTCCCACCATTTCAGGAAGCTCTCTATGTCGGCACCCCCTTGTTCCTCGAAGTCTGTCACGAGATCCTGAAATGCCGCCAGGAACGCCGCTTCCTCGCGTCGTGATTCCTCTGGGATATAATTCAGTATGATCCTTTCTGTGGTCGCGAACAGGCTCGGACAGTCTGTCTCTTCCGTTTTTGCGCTTTCGCTGTCGAGCCGCTGCTGTAGCGGATCAGGATTTGGCTCTCCCGGAAGAGGGGTGGTGGCGGCTATCGCTTTCATGAGCGCTTCCTCCGGGGTCAGTCTCCGTCTGAGGGGGACTCCCTGTTCATCAAGCAAAGCGGTGCCGTCAGGAGCCGTGTCCTCGGTCTGGTCGAAGACACATAGCTCGTAGCGGTGTATGAGGCGGTTGCGCAGAAAGGCAGGATTGGGAACCATTGCCGGCGCTCCCCCCTGCGGATTTGACTTCCCGGAGGTGTCAGCGATATATTGCGGGGTCGTTGCCAGCCTCAGCATGCCTATTACAAGCTGGACGGCGGGAGATGTGGATATTTCCAGCGCGTCAGACGACATGATGTCGATATGGCCGTGAGACCAGTTTTCCTGTCCCATAAGGTCGAGGAGATAGGAAATGACCGCCTGTCCCTGGGAATGGGTGCGGACCAGGATGGCTATGTCGCGCGGATGGTATCCTGATGAGAGCTGCCGGTCTATCTCCTGCCCCAGATGGCGCAATATGTCGGTCTGCTCCCAGGTGTCCCATCCGGCGACGGGACTCCCGTCAGGACCGATGTCTGTTGACGGGTCAGGAATGAATGCCTTTTCCGGGCCGAAGATCAGTTTGACATATCCGTGGAAATCAAGGTTGCGGGGGGCGACCTTTTGGATCAGTCCGGCGTATGTGGCCGTGGCCATAGGTGTCGCCATTCCGCGGTCGGTCAGCCGGGCGAGGCATGCGAAGACCGAATTGTTGAATATTACGATCTCCCTTGAGCTTCGCCAATTGGTGTTCTGGTCAATGGTTGTGCCACCGACGCTTACCTTTCCTGCACCGAAACGTCCGATGACCGAGGTCTCCACACCGGATCCGAGCAGTTCAGGATTTGAATTGCGGAAACGGTAGATACATTGTTTTTCGTCACCGATAATGAGATTGTCCTGGTCTCGGGCCATACTTTCCATGACCAGAGGCTGCAGGTTGTCCCATTGCATCTCGGAGGTGTCCTGAAATTCGTCTATAAGGAAATGGTTTATCGTGTGGCCGATCCGTTCATAGACGAAGGGAGCTTCTACCTCGCAGATCACTTTCCGCAGCAATGCGTTGGTGTCACCCAACAGGAATGCTTCGTTCTCGCGGCAATACTCCTCGATATGGCGGCAAGCTTCGGAGAAAAGGCCCAGCAGGTAAATCTGACGGCGCAGGATGCCATATAACAGCTCATTCTCGAAATAATTCATTCCAAGGCGCAGCAATCTTATGAGCAGGTTGTCGACATCATCGCTCCATACCGCTCCTTTTGGTAGCCGGTTGTGGCGTTTCCCATCCGGCTCGATGGCTTTAGGTAGGGTCGAGCGTCCGCTCCCCCCCAACGGGGAGTAAGAGAAATCTCCTCTTGCCCAACGGTCGAGATAATCGTCGCGCAACCCTTTAGGGAGCCATTCGGCTTCCTCCAGTGACATGAATGCGGCTGCGGCCTCTGTCACCTCCGACTTTAGACGGGTGAGGGAAGAGGACATACCCCGGGCAAAGCGGCCTATCCGTTCGGGATCTGACAGGTAATCAAGGATTTCCCGGCTGTTTCTTTTGAAAGTCTCTCCGCGCAGGGACGAGATTGTAGCTGTCAAGGCCCGGTTTATACGTGACGACCGCGCAAGCAGGTTGGCGTTTGTACCCTCCTCTATCAGTGAGTCCATGTAGCTTTTCAGCCAGCTTTTCAGGAGACGTGTCCTCTTGGCGCTTTGCTCGTCAACACCTTTCGGAGGGATGTTTATGGATCCGAGCATGGCTCCTATGGCGACCGCGACCGGATACCGGTCATCTATCTCAAGGTTGAATGTCTCCGGCAGGTCAAGCTCGCGGGTGAAGATCCGCAATACGTTCTGGAAGAATGAATCGATTGTCGATACATTGAACCATGAGAAGTTGAACAGCATGTCGGCCAGTGCCATGCGGGCCGTTTGGGATATTTCAGCGGCGGGAACTCCGTAAATATGGCGCAGATAATCCATGTGGCCGCTTTGCGCCCCTTCATCCTCGGCCAGCAGTGAAAGCTCGCTGATGATGCGCACGGTCATCTCCTGTGTCGCCTTGTTGGTGAATGTGATCGCCAGGATGCGGCCGTGGGCTTTGGGTTTCAGGAACCCGTAGTCTCCGGCCTTGTATAGCCGGAAACGCCCGTTGCTGTCCCGCTGGCCGAGAAGCATGGTGATGTATTGGCGTGTCAGGGTGAATGTCTTTCCTGACCCCGCCGACGCTTTCTGTATCTGGAGCACTGCCGCTTGGTTTTTGTTGTTGGAAGCTATCTTGCTTCAATGCAAAGCTACGAAAAAAGATCGTCACAGGCAAACAACGACCCGTCCGGCGTTTGTCGGACGGGTCGTTGTTGTTGTAGGCTTGTCATGGTTCATGACCGACCTTTATTCGTTGCGGGTCAGCGTATGTACTCTTTGGAGACTTTGTTTCCTCGGATGACTATATAGAGGCCCGGAAGCGGATTCTCGACCTTCACTCCCTGGAGATTGTAGTAGACGGGGGTGGCATCGGCAGGTGCGGAATCTATTTCATCAACGCTGCTCTGCCCGGTCGTGGCCTTGACGGTCATGTTGGTGAAATTGGCCGTGATGGTGTATGTGCCTTCCGGAATCTTCCAGGATTCGGCGGCGGAGGCATTGACATTCAAAGTGTATTTCGCCATCGGGCCTTCCTCTCCGACAATGAGCGCGAGGTCTTTGGTCGGTGCGCCGTAACGGTCGCCACCCATGTTGACATCATCCCAGGTAGCGCCGAGCACGGTAACGAAGGTGAAGTAGCATGATCCGTCGGTCGATTCGGCGGGAGCTACGAGCCTGACATTTTCAGCCACGAAGTTGTTTCCATTCTTGGTCATGGTCACTCCCTGGCTTGTGACCCAGCTTGCGCCTTCGAGGTTGCCGAGGATATAGAGCTGGGCAGGAGCGTCGCCTGTCTGACCTCCGCCACCGCCTTGGCCGCCGGAGTAGACACCCTTGTCTCCGTTCTTGTCATAGAGATGCCCTGCGGTGCAGGTCATGTCGCCTGTCTGGTCGCCGCTGCCGTTGTTGAAGACAAGCCCGGTTGTCCCGGCCGGAACCTCATACTTCCATATGTTGCCGTCGGCCTTGATCATGTCGGCTCCGGGCCATGTCGATGCGGATTCCCCGCCCCAGTAGTGTACCTTGACTGTCGACCAGTTAGAGACGGAGTTGTCGTAGTAAATCCAGTTGCCGGTCTGGGTGCCGCCGCCACCACCTTGGCCGCCACCGCCGCCTACGTCAGTCTTGGTCCAGACGCAGTAGCCGTCACCGGATGCTTTGATGTCGCTGTTGGTGTAGCCGGAGGGGGAGGCCATGGCTGAACCGATTTTCACCACAGCCTTTCCGTTCTTGCCGGTCACTTCGGCCATATAGCAATCGCGGGAAGACTGGAGGACTTTGACTGCGGAGTTGTTGTGGATTCCTACCGAATTACGGATTTTTATCAGGGCCTGGATAGCCTGTTTGTTGGCCTTGTAGTGGGGAAGGAATACGCAGGGAGTACCGGGACTCATGAGTATGAATGCATTGGCGGCCACAACATTGCCGTTGAATTTCGATCCGTCGCGGTAGGTGTCATGGTTGTCGACGAAAGTGACGGCATACTGGCTGTAGCCGAAGTGTATCATACCTGCCGGCTGGTCGGTCGTGCCGTTTGCTTTCCATACAAGTTTTGTCATGTCGTTGGAGTGGAAAGCCTCGTTGATGGCATATTTGCAGGGGAAGTCGAAGGCGGCTGATGTCTTCCCTGTCGCATCGATCCAACCTGCCACTGCGTCATATGAGCCGTCCCAGTATTCACCCACGCTGAACTCCGGTTGTGAATACTGGTTGTAGATCTTGGTGTATTGGCCGCTGTAACCTTTTACCATGTCGTAGCGGAAACCTGCGTAACCCATGTCCTCGAGGAGGAATTTGCAATAAGCCTTGCAGTTGTTCTGCACGTTGATGTTTGTGTGGTCCAGATCGCGTGAGCCGTTAAAGTCCTCACCGGTGTCGGGTGCGCCGGTAGGTGTGGCCTGCCCGGGAGCATCCTTCACCTCGTCAGTACAGCATATGCCGTCAGGGCCGATTTTCCACGTCTGGCCGTTCCATTTTTCGGCCGGGAAGTCAGTCCAGTTGGTAGCTCCGCTGCGGTGGTTGATGACCACATCCTCGATGATTCCTGTGCCTTTTTCTTTAAAGGTTTTAATCATGCTGCGGAGCTGGGCTTCGGTTCCAAAGGCGGTATTGTGGTTTGTAAACCAATAGACCGGGTCGTATCCCATGCCGGGATTAGACGCAGCCCGTGCGCTGTTGGGGATCCAGATGAGTTTGAAGTACTGGCTTAGCTCGTCAGCCTGGCTTTCGAGGTTAGTCCATTTGGAGTCCTGGAAGGAATCCCAATAGAATCCCTGGAGCATCACTCCTTGGTAATCAGCCGGCCAGCCGATTGCCGACGCGTTGTATGAGAGCGACGCGGCGACACACAGCCCGAGGGCTGCTTTGGTAAAGAATTTCATTGGTCAAAGAAATTAGATGACGGTAAGATATGTATGCCATCGGTGATGGCACTGTGTTCATGGTGTGGAGCACGGAATCTTACATTATTCCATATGCTCCTCTGCAAAGTTAATCAGTTTTGGCGGGAAACAATGTTAAGTTATGTTAATGTGAGGCTTATTGTTCTCTGATTGTTAGAAGATTGACAACATGTTCTGACATTGGTTTGTCAATAGTCAAGAGGCGGTCGGTATTGGCCTTTCCCTTCGGTCTCCCGGCCATAGCAGATGGCGTGTACGGGGCAATGGTGGTAGCATCGCAGGCACATGGCGCATGCCGGGCCCCATTTGGGCCTGCGGTCAACCATTTTGATGTTCATCATAGGGCAGCTCCGGGCGCAAAGTCCGCATGAGGTGCATTTCTCCGTGTCGGCTTTGAACGGGGCGGGTGACATCTTGAACGCCCGGAACAAGCCATAGACAAGATTTGTCTTCCACCACGCCCATGACCCGCGCGTCAGATCGCTGTCGGCGAATCCACGGTCGATCTCCCGGCATATTTTTTCGAGCCGTTTCGGCATAGCGGCGAGTTTTCCGGCTTCGGTGTCCGGGGAATCGACATCGAACCCCTTCATGCATACATAGGTGTTGGGCATTATGACGGAAAATGCCCCGCGTGGAGTCCATCCCCGTCGTCCGAGATGTTTGCGCCATTGGTCGTCGGTGCGTCCCACATCGTCGCCGCAAGTGCATACCATATGGTGTCGCGCCCTTTCCGCTCCTTTGAAGCGTACCTTGTCGATGAACCGCAGCACCACAGGCGGCACTCCCCAGCTGTAAACCGGGAAGACCCATATGACAAGGTCGTTGTCATCCACCTCCAGCAACTGCCGGCCGGGATGTAGGAGTCTGTCTCCTTCGAGCGTATAGAGTTTCTGCCGGGTCGTGTCGTCAGGGAAATAATGCTCATGGAGCCTTTCGGCCACCATACGGGAATTGCCTGTCCCGGTGAAGTATATGATCATCGCTGTATGGGTTTTGCCGGAGGGGGATCAATGGTGGCGGATAGTCACCTGTGTCGCGCCGTAACCATATTCCCGGAATGAGGCATCCTGCACGTCGTGGCCTTTGTAGCGGTAGCTGAGCTCTTTCATCAGAGCCTGGCGCAACACCCCTTCCCCTTTGCCGTGGATGAACACTATCTTTCTGCCCGGGTGGCGCAAGTTCTCATCCATAGTCTTGCGGAAAGTGTCTATCTGCAGATTGAGAATGTCAGCGTTGGAGAGGCCTCGGGTCGTGTCGAGGAGTTCCCCCGCATGAAGATCGACGACAATCGGCTCATCTTTCTTGGGCTCATGACGTTTGACGGACTGACGGGTCGGCAGTTTGTCTTCATGTCGCTTCTGTCTCATCGCGTCTTCCAAAGCCGACGAGTCGAAAGCCATCGGCCGCTGCGGAATGTCGTTTTTCACGATCTCCACGGCGATGACCGGTGTGTCGAAATAAGGGTTGTCGTGGAAACAGTGGAGCTTGAAGAATTTTGTCACATCCATAGGCCGCTCCACCGCCACCGGGGCTTTGAGCTGGAACTCCTTGTCACGTTTGAATGCCACATACTGGATCGCCACCCGGTCGAGCCTCCCGACCTGTTCGCGGTCAAGTTCTTCGAGGAAAAGCTGTATGTTGGGTTCCACAACTCCGGCAAAGCGGGTCGTCCACCCCTTGTCTCCGTCGGCGCGTGACAGGAATGTGAAATACAGGAAGTAGTTGGAATCATTGACAAGATAAGCCTCGTATGTGGTGGTCGTCAGATGCTTTATCTCGACAGGCTGGAAGCCCAGGACGAGATTGATCTTGTCGCCGGTCGCGGTTTCCTCCACTCGCGGGGCTTTCTCGACTTCCGGCATTTTAGTGGCTACGAATTTCGACTGGCGTTCGGCCTCCTTGCGCTGCGCCGTCTGCATTGTGCCTCCGAACGCGTCGCGGCTCACAGCCGCGTCTCCGGCGGGAGTCACAACAACCAGTTCTTTCAACAGGACGGGGGTCTCGAAGCCGTCCTCCTCCTCGACATGGGCTATCTGCCCGTCGATCCGTACTATGCGTCCTCCCCCTGTGGAGCTGAGAAACCTCACTATGTCGCCTACCTTTGCCATGAATGCTTTTGATAAATAATATATGGATACAATAAAAAAGAGTTGGAACCGAGGATGACTCCTTATTTCCAACTCTTTGCTTTTGTCGGGGTGACTAGACTCGAACTAGCGACCTCACGCCCCCCAGACGCGTACTCTAACCAACTGAGCTACACCCCGATTTGAAGCAATCAAACTGTTTTACGCTGCCGTCTCGCTTTCGCGGGTCTGTCACTTCTGGCATTATGGCTCCTTGCGGAGCCTTTCGGCAGTGGCTTGATTTCCAAAAGCGATGCAAAGGTACATACTATTTTTCAACCTGCCAAATTTTTTGCAGGTTATTTTGGAAAAATCTTTTCTCATGGCCCCGCTTTCGTAAGCGGGATATTTGCCATATCGGCTTTTTTGTCATAAATTTGCGCCCGAAAAAATGATGACATCATGAACGCGTGGCTCACAATAGGACTGTTGGTGATATCCAACATATTCATGACATTCGCCTGGTATGGCCATCTGAAGTTGCAGGAGATGAAAGTTTTCACCTCCAACACTCCTTTGTATGTCGTGATTCTTGTCTCATGGGGGATCGCGCTGCTGGAATACACATGTCAGGTGCCGGCCAACCGTATGGGCTTTCAGGGCAATGGGGGCGCTTTCTCGCTCATGCAACTTAAAGTCATCCAGGAGGCGATAACCCTGATTGTCTTCACCGTCTTCACCGTTGTGTTTTTCCGTGGTGAGGCCCTCCATTGGAACCACTTCGCCGCTTTCGTCTGCCTTATAATGGCGGTTTATTTCGTGTTTATGGACTGACATAAGGGCTTGTTGTCTGAATTGTCTTGAAATAATTCTTACAGTATCCTGCGTTTTTGTTAATTTTGTGAAATATACGGGCGTTTGCCATGACCGGGCATAACATCCGGGATTGTTTACCGTATCTATAATATAATTGAGGTGAGATTGGAGTGTCTCGCTCCTTATACATAGGAAAAATATAAGAAAATCAACATAAAGATCATCATGAAAAACTTACGCAATCTTTTTGCGCTCATGCTGGGAGCCGCTTCTGTCGCGGCGGTGGCCCAACGTTCGGTCACGACTCTTAACGATGGTTGGCAGTTTTCCAAGGGATCCGAGGCTGAGGCCAGGGAATGGCAGCAGGTGAGGGTTCCCCACGACTGGGCTATATACGGACCTTTCGACCGCGCAAACGACCTGCAGGAGGTAGCTGTGGAGCAGAACGGCGAGACAGAGAAGACGGTCAAGACCGGACGCACCGGCGGTCTGCCTTTCATCGGTAAAGGGACTTACAAGACCGTGCTTGAGATACCCGACACTACCGGTCGTTCGTTCACTCTCGTTTTTGACGGAGCCATGAGCAATTCCAAGGTGAAGATCAACGGCAAGCAGGTGGGCGCGTGGCCTTATGGATACAACTCGTTTTATGTGAATCTCGATAACTCCGACCTTCGCCCCGGCGCGAATGACCTGGTAGTGGAGCTGGAGAATTACGAACAGGCCTCACGATGGTATCCCGGAGCCGGGCTTTACCGCAATGTACACCTGATTTCGACCGACAAAGTACATATACCTGTATGGGGCACCTATGTCACTACCCCGAAGGTGTCCAAGGAATATGCTTCCGTCAATCTGAAATTGCGCATTGACGGTGCGAAGCAGTTCGAGCAATGGCCGTACGGCGAGAAGGTCGGTGTGAAGACGGTGCTTTACTCCCCCGAAGGTAAGGAGGTCGCTTCCGACAATTCCACGTATGTGGCTCGCGGACAGGAATTCGCCCAGAATTTCCTCGTGGAGAAGCCTGAACTGTGGAGTCCTGACACTCCCGCGCTCTACACCGCCAAGACTACCTTGTCGGTCGACGGCAAGGATGTCGACACCTACACCACCCGTTTCGGTATCCGTTCCATCGAATATATCCCCTCCAAAGGATTCTTTCTCAATGGGGTACCCACCAAGTTCAAGGGGGTCTGCAACCATCATGACCTCGGTCCGCTCGGGGCGGCTGTCAACAAGTCGGCTCTGCGTCATCAGGTCGAACTATTGAAGGATATGGGTGTCAACGCTATACGTACCTCCCACAACATGCCTGCTCCCGAACTTGTAGAGCTTTGTGACGAGATGGGTATGATGATGATGGTCGAGCCGTTTGATGACTGGGGCTTCCGCCCGAAATCACCCAACGGCTACGGCGCGGTCTTCAATGATTGGGCTGAAAGGGACATCACAAATATGGTCGAGCAGTACCGCAACAATCCTTCCGTGGTGATGTGGTCGATCGGCAATGAGGTCCCCTCCCAATGGGGGCCTGTGGGGATGGAAGAACTGGAGATGCTTCAGGGACTCGTCCACAGGCTTGATCCGACGCGCCCGGTTACTTGCGGCATGGACCAGATCGGATCGGTCCTTGACAACGGATTCGCCGCCGCCCTCGATATCCCCGGCTTCAATTACAAGCCTCAATACTACGATTCTATTTACGCCAAGCTCCCCCAGCAGCTTGTGCTCGGATCGGAGACAGCATCCACCGTCTCCTCGCGCGGGGTATATCATTTCCCGGTTGTTTTCCCCGGAGCGGACGGCCACAATGTCGTTATGCATCCCGACAACCAGTCATCGAGCTATGACAATGAGTCCTGTGCCTGGTCGAATATTCCTGACCTTGATTTCGCCCGCGATGATGACCATGACTGGGTGATCGGCCAGTTTGTCTGGACCGGCTTTGACTATCTCGGGGAGCCGTCACCTTATGACACGGACGCGTGGCCAAGCCACAGTTCGGTTTTCGGAATCATCGACCTCGCGTCATTGCCCAAAGACCGTTACTACCTCTATCGCTCACAGTGGAACAAGGCTGACACGACTCTCCACGTGCTTCCCCATTGGAACTGGAAAGGCCGTGAAGGAGAGATCACTCCCGTGATGGTCTACACCAATCTTCCCAAGGCGGAGCTTTTCATAAACGGCAAGAGTCAGGGTGTCCGCGAGAAGAATGACTCGACCGTCCAGAACCGTTACCGCCTGATGTGGATGGAGACCGTATACGAACCCGGAGAACTGAAAGTGGTCGCTTATGACAATGACGGCAATCCTGCCGCAGAGAAGATCGTGAAGACCGCCGGAAAGCCCCATCATCTCGTATTGACTCCCAACCGCCGGAGCCTTGAGGCAAACGGCGATGATCTCCTTTATGTGACCGTACAGGTTGCTGACAAGGATGGAAACATCGTCCCCACCGACAGCCGACTGGTGAAATTCAAAGTTGATGGAGCAGGCTCCTTCGAGGCAACGGCCAATGGAGATCCCACCTGTGTGCTTCCATTCCAGAATCCCGAAATGAAACTGTTCAGCGGAGCCACCACGGCTATTCTCCGCAGCGGCAAGACTCCCGGAACGATACGTCTGCGCGCTACCGCCCCCGGAGTGAAAGCCGCCGAGCTTTCCCTCCCGGTGAAGTAACTCTTAATTCTTAATTCATAATTGGCCATCCGGATGGGTCTTGCTATGGACTCCATCCGGATGGCCAATTATGAATTAAGAATTATGAATTATGAATTATTTGAGCAGGTCAGGGCGCAGGCGGCGGGTGCGCTCAAGTGATTGTTCGTGCCGCCATTGGGCGATTTTCGCCTCATGGCCCGATAGGAGTATGTCGGGGACACGCCAGCCATTGTACTCCGCCGGGCGGGTATAGTCTGGGGCCGCAAGAAGACTGTCTTGAAAAGAGTCGCTGAGCGCCGATTGCTCATCGCCGAGAACGCCGGGGATCAGACGGACGATCGCGTCGGAGATTATGATCGCAGGCAGTTCGCCGCCGGTCAGGACATAGTCACCTATGGATATTTCTTTAGTGACCAGATGCTCACGGACACGGTAATCCACCCCTTTGTAGTGACCACAAAGGATTATGATGTTCTCCAGCAGCGACATTCGGTTGGCCATCGGCTGGTCGAACCGCTCCCCGTCGGGCGATGTGAAGATCACCTCGTCATATTCCCGTTCGGCTTTGAGGGCGGATATGCAACGGTCGATAGGCTCGACCTGCATGACCATCCCCGCTTCACCCCCGAAGGGATAGTCATCGACCTTGCGGTGTTTGTTGGTGGTATAGTCACGGAGATTGTGGATGTGGAATTCGGCGAGCCCTTTGTTTTGGGCACGTTTGAGGATCGAGCATCCCAATGGGGAGTCGAACATCTCCGGAAGTACGGTCAATATGTCTATGCGCATGATCAGCGTGTTCTCTCAGTTTCCGGGACAAAATTACTCAAAAATCCGACATCATCCAAACTGCCCTGTGATCAGACTCCCATGCTCAGCTACATCCTTTGGGGGGCATTGACATATCCGATATACCCCGGTCGTCTAATGGGTGGTGAATTTCCTGACCGCTTCTTCAAGCGACTCACCGGAGGCAAGCCCCATTTTTGTACGGAGCCTCCATCGCGCCTGTTTGACTGATTCGGGGCGGATGGCCATGACCCTGGCTATATGCTTGTTCTCCATTCCCAGAGCTATGAATGCGGCCAGACGGATATCTGTGTCGGTCAATAACGGATAGCGTCGGCGTATCCCGGTTGAAAATTCCGGGGCGAGTTGTTCAAAAGTCTCTATAAAGCTGTCACGCTCGGCGCTTGCTCCTGAATGGGCTTTCAGCGAACTGGTTATGCGGTTGGCTGCCATACGGCTTATCTCCCCTTTGTCTGTAAGTTCGTTCATCTCAGTCTCGACCGCATGGAAAAGGTTGTCTTTTTCTTTCATGAGCAGCTCCATTGCCATGACACGGCGGTTGGACCGTTCGATGCGAAGGGCGTACTTCATCCGTTCAAGTCTCTGGCGTTGTATCTTGCGATAGAAGATTATGCCTCCCGCCACTGTCAGCAGTAATAGCCCGAGAGCCGTAACCAATTGTATTATCGTTATCTTTCGTTTCTCAATGTCAATTTCGAGTCTCCTTTGGGCGATCTTCGCGGCGAGATTGGAATTGCGTATCTCGATCTCCTTGACTGATGAATTTATCGAATCATTGAGGTCGGAGGCGATGGAGAGATATTTGAACGCGCTGTCAATTCTCCCTTCGATCTCATACAACCGGTAATGAAGCCGGTAGAATTCTCTTCTGACCAGTGGCTTTTCAACCTCATGCAGATGGGAGGCGGCCAGTGAGTGGTAATGTCTGGCCAAGGGGATATCGTTTCTTTTCAGAGCTTCTTCAGTGAAGAAATTCTCATAAGTGCAGTGTGCCTCGCTGAGGTTCGGATCCCTGATGACAATCCGGTATGCCTCCCGCAACGCGACCGTGTCATCAATCATCCCGTAAAGGTTGCCCAGAACGATATCTCTCGCATAGGGAGAGAGGGGCGTTACCTTGTCGTCAAGCAGTTCCCTCATGAGCTTGACAGCTCCGATGGAGTCCCCTTTGACCTGCAGGGCGTTGGCATGGTTGATACGGTTGTTGCCCACCTGAGAGGGGAGACTGGCCTTCATAAAGAGGGAGTCGGCCATCTGGAGGTAAGGTATTCCGTTGTCGGTGTCTCCTATGTCATTGAGGAATGTGCCGATTTCCATGCATAGCGCGCCGGATATCGGCAGATCGCCGGAGCGGAGAAAGAAGTCAAGCTCAGTCAGCAGATGATTGTAGCGGGATATGTCAGGCGCGTGGTAATCCATGTCGAGATTCCACAATATCCGATGGTAGTCATACGGGTAGTTTGCCGAATCGGTCATCTCCAAAGCTTTTTTCATGAGCTTCATCCCTTTCTCTGTGTCTCCGAGATAATGGGCGACGCGTCCCTCCCAATAGGTCGTGCGGCTGTTGGCCAATCTGTCGGAAGTGTCGTTGTCGGCAGTCTCCCTCATTACGGCGATTACCCTTTCGACAGAGTCTGTCTTATGGTCGAGGTATAACCTTTCCGCCAACAATGTCAGGGAATCGAATGGTTCGCCCGCACTGAGCCATCCGTAAGGGTGAAGGGTGGCTTGCCTGTCATGGCAACATGTCATGACCGCCATGCATATCATTGTAGCTAAAAAGGAAAACAGAGTTCTCATAATGGAAATCGGGGGGATGAACCGTAATACAAATTTACTAAAAAAACAGAAGAAAACGGGCTTGTGGAGTCTGTAAGCCATAAATAGACCTATTGTAGACCGATGTATGACGTTGTACCGCCGCTGTCCCTCCGGGTTATTAACAGTCTATGCGTAAAACAGAGGTGACCGATTGCGTCAGGATAACGGAAAACTGTGGTTAACTTTGGGCCGGAGATTTGTCCCGGCCATGATTGTAAGTAGCCGGATTCATTCATCAAACTAAACGCTATGACCAAAAATTTACTTGTGATTTTATGCCTGATGGTGGCGTTATGGGCCAATGCCATAACTTATACCTATGGTGAGTTCAACTCTTCGGCCAGGACATGCACGCTGACCGGATGGGGAGGGCAACAGCCATCGTCCGGCAAGCTTGTGTTGAAAGAGACTTACGAAAAGGATGGCGTGACCTACAAAGTCACGGCCATCGCCCCCCACGCCCTCGACAATCTTACCACAGTAACAGAAATAACGATTCCTGCCAATGTCGTCAGGATTGGGGAGGTCGATGACATCCATGTCGATGAGACGGGGAATTTCTTCAATTGCCCTAAACTGGCTCTTTTCAAGGTGGCGGCAGGCAGCTCTGCATTTGCGGCTTCCGGGGCCGGATTGTTGATGTACAAAGGAAGCAACATAATCGTCAGGGTACCTCCGGCCATAACTTTCAGTTCCGGGACGACACTGAAAATGTCCAAGACAATCGAAGCTATATGCAAGGATGCCTTTGCCGGCAATTCCACCATAACAAACATCGCTCTTTCTCCAAACATCGTCCTGTTTGTGGAGGATTGTGGATTTTCCGACATGACCGCTCTCAAGGAATTCTCCATCAACGGGACCGAGAAGCCCCATGATTTCTCGGTCGTGGACGGGGTGTTGTATGACGCGCAGCAGGAACGCCTGATTTCCTATCCCCCTTGCCGCACCGCCTATAGTTTCACCATACCATCTTCTGTGGGATGGATCAAGGAGAGAGCTTTCCGAAACACGGTCAATCTTTATGAGGTGGCGTTGAACCGGGTCCACACAATCGGGGTTGAGGCGTTCGCCAACAGTGCCATAACCAAGCTTTCCATTCCCTCGGAGGTCTACAAGATCGATAGAGGAGCTTTCAGCGGCCTCACACGTCTGCAGGAGATGACCATTAATGGTTGTCGGCATTTGCCGGAAGATTTCGCGCGCGGGTCCAAACTCCTGGCCAAGGTCAATTTGCCTGAAGGGGTCAGGTATATCGATAACAATGCTTTCAAGGATTGTCCGCGTCTGGCGTCATTCCCTTTTACAGCCGATAACGTCTATGGTGGTGACAGTATCTTCAGCGGCTGCGGATTCAAGGAGGTGGTTTTCCGTAAGGGGGTCATGTCTAAAGATGGGATGGAGATCGGAGACGCGACATTCGCCGGCAACAAGGAGCTGTCTATCGTTGACATGTCGAAGATTGAAGTAGCCCGGGATGGCAAGGGGTGTGAGATCCCCGTATCTTTTGTGGCGGATTGCCCGAAACTCCGTAGTTTCCTTTTCCCGAAATTGTCAAGTTTCTGGTCGGCCATGAATGAGCTGAATCCGAATTTTGGAATAAATTCTCCTGTCGAGTACATATTTCTGGGGGCATTTTATCTTGGCAAAGGGCCGGCTCTCTATTATGACAGCGGCACCCATATGCCGACGGTCTATATGCAGACCACTGACGCTCCCCGTAAGTCATGGCCCCTGAATGTGTTTTTCGCGACTGCAGGTGGCGCGGTCTGCAAACCGAGGATATATTGCGAAGGGTATACGATGGCTCATGAGGAGAGGTCGGCGGAGTATGTCTATCCGGGAGCCATCTATTTTGTGCCCGGAGGAACTCTCGGCAATTATCAGGCAGCGTCGAGTGAGGGATGCGACGTAATGGAGATGTACTCCTACCAGGTGATAAACAGCGCGGGAATGCTGAGACTGCGGCTGATCCCCAAGATCGATGGACTGGTCTTCACGGGGGTGTCAGTCAATAATGGAGAGATATCTGTCGGAACGCCCGACGCGGATGGAAATCTGATGACTGACATGGTCTATGACCTTGTCGACAATATCACGGTGGAGTACAATCTGCGAGGAGCGAGGATGAAGACATTTTATCCTGACAAGCCGAATATGTCGGGAGTGGATGAAATCGACAATCCCGGCTCATCTTTTGCGATCACAGTCGCCGGTACGAACGTGATGTTCGGTGAGGAGGCCCGATATCAAGTGGCAGATCTCTCCGGCCGTATTGTGATTGCCGGATCATCGGATGTGGCAGACCTCTCATCATTGCCGTGTGGAATCTATGTCGTTTCCGCCATTGGCTGTGATGGAACCGCCGCTGTAAAGAAGATATCGATTGGTAACACACACAGATAACAGATAGTGTGACCATCCTCATCGCGGCAAGCCCGTAATGCGTGATGGAAAAATGAAGATAAGTAAGTTAATTTGTCATGTGAGACAACGACTCACATATGTAGGTAAGTGGGGGATACGCTGTGACGGCGTGTCCCTCATGTTATGTAATGTATATATGGGTTGTGTCAGCGGAGCAAATGAGGCTGATGAAGTATCTGCATCGCGAGCTGGTCGCGCAGGATGTTGCCTCCGATGGAGCCTACCGGCTTATGGAGGTCGATTGATATCTCAGCCAGAGGGAGGGGGCATCCTATAACCTCATTCCATACCAGGAGGCGTGAGGAAAGATTGTCGTTGACCAACAACACTGCCCGGTTGGGGTGGGCGTGGAGGTATTCATATTCCCTGCGGTCTGTGGTGACATCCGGATTGCGGGTTTCAAGAGCCTTTTCCTCCATCACCACGAACCGTTGGGGCAATGTCTGTTCGAGGTGAGGGAATCGTTCGAGGATCATGCTCTCCGTCTGCTGCATGATCGAATAGACCCGTTTTCCTGTCGCCGCCAGGTGGTCGAGGTCGGAATGCCCCGGATCAACGACCTGTTGCCACGCCCACGCGCCAAGATGGGGAGAGGTGGTGGCGGTCTCCACCATGTCCGGCCGCAATGCGTTCATCACCGTGAATACCCCGAATCCGGGAGCGATGTCATAACGTATCAGCTGTGAGCGCAACCAACGGTTGAGTCCGCGGATTATCTCTACCTCCTGACCGGTGGAGGGCATTACGAACCTTACGGATTCTCCGGGATCGTTAAGTCCGGAGTCGACAGGGAGATAAAGCGGCGCGGAGACCCTGCGCAAGGAGAATTCCTCTGCCAGTCTCGGCTCGATGGTCCGTTTTATTTCCGTGAGGGCTATCTCTGCGGTCTCGCGCAACAGGCGTGGCTTGAACATGGCGGGTCAGAATTTGTAGCCCACTCCGAAAAGGCCTGTGAAACCTTGCGACGGCGCGTTGAAAGGTAGTGACGCGCGTTTGCCGAGAATGTTGTCGAAACGGGCGAAGGCAGTGAATGCGCTGTTGAAACGCCATGAAGCTCCGGCCCAGAGGTTTGTCAGGTCACCGAGGCTGTATGAGCCGGCGAAAGGTTCATTGTAAATGTAATCCTGGCTGTTCAGGTACTCCAGGCCTCCTGCCGACTCCAGCCACTGCAGGCGGTCGAGACGGGCTGTGAAACCGAGGTCTATTGTCAGAGGAGTTATCGGAGTCACTGAGACCGACGCGCCGAATACGTGTCGGGCGCGGTCATCCCAGTAAAGCCAGGCATGGTCATCCCCGGGATTATACTCATACGAGACATTGACGGCCACGATAGACCTGTATTGCCAGTCGATGGCCGCTCCGAGCTTACAGCTGCGGATTCTCGCCGGAGCGAATAGATTGTAGATTCTGGTGCCGTCGGTCTGCTGGAAAGGCATAAGCCAGTCATTGGCGGCTGCGTAGTCGGCGGTCAATGTCAGCGATGCCCCCTTGAATGGTCCGACACGCAGTCCCAGCTGGCCGGTGAAGGCGACATTCGATAAATCGTAGGCAAGACGCGGATCGGCATATCTGCTGCGCAGGAACACGCTTGCGAGGGAGTTCGGCATAACTCCTCCTCCGAGTCTGAGCCATGCGCCGAACTTCGCGCCGGGGTTGATTCCGAGCAGTATGTCAGGTGCGACATGGAAGCTGCTGCCTGAATTCAGCGAGAGGCCGAGTCGCGCTCCGGCTTTCCCGTAGAAGCTTCCGGTGTTGTATTCGACTCCGGGGATGAAGTCTATCTGGCCGAGAGTCTTGCTCCCGGGATCGTCAACAGGGATGTTCATGATATCCGCATACATCAACGCAGGGGTCAGGAAAGAGCTGTAGCGGATGAAATTTCCCTCCACTTTCATGCCGATGGCGGCTTTCGCTGATATCTGCTGGCGTATGTTGGCGTGGATTTCCCCGGAGGTCTCGTTGACAGGGAGGGGATAGAAGTGAGGGGTTCCGCCGATCCATTCCCCCGGATCCTGATTTTTATTGTGGAAGATTCCCACACCCGCGCCCACCCCGTAGGTCAGACGGTCGTTGGCTCGCCCGGAGAAGTCCGCGCTCAGATGCCAGCGCAGATTGGTCAGATTCTTGTCGCGGTCAGCTCTGGGAAATCCGTTGATGAATGCAGCTTCCTTGATGATCCAGTAATCAGGAGCAGACCAACTGGAAAACGCGATGTCGGTAGAGAGACGCAGGGTGTTACGCCCGAATTTCTGCGAGAATCCGATACCACCCGAAAGATCGAGTGACTTCCATCTGAAATCATTCCATTTCGAGCCGCTTTCAGCCTTGTAGTCGCGGTTGTCTGCCTGGATCCAGGCATTGAGTCTAGTGGCATCCTTGTCAAGGATGGCATATCCGGCCGATACTCCGAAGTCAACTCCGGGAAAGTAACCAAGATCGACATATCCCCGGTATGGGGTCAGAGGGAAAGCTCCCTCTCCGATGGCAGGTTCGTATGGAGTTATGGCGGGGGCAATGGCGGCCGGTGAGCCGTTCTCCTCCATGCGCAGGTTGACAGGGGGGACTGCCGGAGAGGTCACGGCGGGAAAGACCATCGGTCGGGCGGCGGCGCGTTGTGCCGGGACGATGTCGCGGTCTATGGTGATCTCTTTGTTGAGATCCTGGGCTGTGGCTGTCAATGCGGCAAGTATCGATGCCACAGCCAGCATATGGCGGGTTTTCATTGTCTTCATTTCGAGAGGCGGGTTTCGATCATCTGGTAGATGTCCGGCTCGTTGCCGGGATAATTGTCACGGAGAGAACGGAGGTATTCGTCAGCCTCGAATGTCTCACCCTGGATGCGCTTGATATCGCTAAGCAGTATGAATCCGCGCGCGAGCCAGTATTCCTGCGGGGTGTTGGAGTCGATAAGGGCGTTCACCTCTCGGTTGGCCTCGTCGATCTCTCCTCTGTCGTAATGGCTTTGTGCGAGGTAATATGAGGCTTTTGCCCCTTGGAGGGTCTCGGGAGAGGCGGCCAGGGAGCGTAGTATCGCGTTTGCGCCCGCGTAGTCTCCGGTGTTGCGTAAAGCCAGGGCTTTCGCGAGCAATACCTCGTTACGGTCTTCGTTTCCGAGAGAGGAAGATTCAAGCAGCTTGCCGGCTGTCTCCAACACCGCCTCGTCGCTGCCGAGGTCACGGCTAAGCCGCAGGATTCCCATCCGGGCATTGTTGACATCGATTTCATTTGAAGCCTTGTCGGCCAGACGGCGGTAAGCTTCGAGTGCTTCCGCCGGTTTTCCTTCCTTCTCCCTTATTTCGGCAAGGACAGCGAGGGCTTCAACCGCCTGAGGAGAATCAGGGTAGGAGTCAAGCAGTTCTTGAGCCAGACGGGCGGCGTCCTTGTCGCGCCCCTCCTCATGGGCCTTCTCAACCCCTTGGAGCTGCAACGCGGCGATTTCCCCCTGTTCGAGTTTGGGAGCGTCAGGCACAGTCGCCAGGAAGCGGGTGTATTCGCTTATCTCCCCTCTGTCGGCATAGACATGCTTGAGGTCTTCGGCGGCAGCCTTGGCCTCTTCTGAAGTGGGATATGTCGAGATCACATGTTTGTAAGCACTGATCGCTCCGTCGGTGTCTCCTCCGTTCAATCTCGCGATGGCCAGCAGCAACGCTCCCTGACGGCCCTGGGCTGTCGACGGATAACGGCGCGAAAGGGTGGCGTATGTCGAGATCGCGCGGTCATTGTCGCCCAGCTCGGTATAGCTTTCGCCGGTCTCAAGCATGGCCGACGGCAGTAGGGCGGAGGATGGGAACCGCTCCATCATGGCGGCCAGACCTTCGATCTTCCCCCTGTGGTCGCGGGTCAGGCCTTTCATGATCGCCCGCTGGAACATCGGGTAGTCGGCGGCCGACGGCGCGGCCTCTATCGCCTTGTCGTATTCGGCGGCTGCTCCCGTGAAATCGGCGGCATAATAGGCGCAGTCTCCCAGACGGTTGTGAGCGTCGGCAGTCAGGCCCATGACATCCGCTGGGGTCTTCCCCTTTTTCAGAGAAGAGAGATAGCGGTTGAAATACTCTTTGGCTTTGGGGAATTCTTTGAGGGCGAATCGGGCATAGGCCATGTCGTAAAGGGCCAGCGGGTGGTTGGGATTGGATGACGGGGTCTCACGCAGGAACCGGTCGTAGTTCTTCACAGCCTCTTTGTAATCCCCTTTTCGATAAAGTGCCTCTCCGAGCCACAGTGTGGACTCCGAGGCGAGTTCCCCGGAGAACCGCCCAAGCGAACGGGCTTCCTGGAGGCAGGCGATGGCTTCGTCAGGACGGCCTGCCTGAAGCTGGAGTGTGCCATGCATGTAAAGCACTTTCTGTTTGGCGGCGAGCACCTTTTCCGACGGGTTCTTGATGTTGTTTATTGCCCGCAGGGCAGCTCCGTAGTTGTTGTCGGATACATACCCGCTGATTATGTAGTCGGCCACACCCTGCGCGAGTTCCGAATCAGGATATCTCCGAAGAAAACTTTCGAACAGGGGCACCGATGACGTGAACGGCAATTTGCCGCCGTTGGCTGTCGCCACGGCGTAGTTGTATGACGCGAGTTCGGTGACTTTCGGGTCGTAGTCATTTTTCACTGCCCGGTCAAGGGCGAGAAGGGCGGCATCGTTGTTGCCAAGATGGATATAACTTTGGCCGAGGTAAAGATAAGCCGACTGACCCATCGCGTTGTTCTCGGTCAGGACAGGCTGAAACATTGTGACAGCTTCGCTGTAGTCTCCCCGGTCGTATGCGTCGACTCCCAGGATGTATGATGCCGACGGCCGTGGTGTCTCGACCGCGTCGACATATTCTTTCAGATAGGGGATCGCGCCACGGGTATCGCCAAGTTCATGTAAAGACTCTCCGTAGACACGCTTTGTCTCCGGCAGGTATTGCGCGGGACACCGGCCGTTGAGCAGTCGCCACGCGGTCTGCTTGGCGGCGGAGTAATCGCCGAGCCGGTATTGCAGCTGGGCGATGTAATAGGGTGTCATATTGACCGGTGCTTCTCCATTGTCAATCACTTTGGAGAATCCGTCAAGGGCTTCCTTTGGACGGTCTTCGACATAGTCGATGTAAGCCAGATAGAATCTCGCCTCGTTTCCTGCCGGGGTTGTCGCCAAGGATTCGTATAGCCTTTTGGCCTCGTCGTAGCGGGCGAATTTCAGCAGGCAGTAGGCTTCGCCAAGGGTTTTCTCCTCCGCGTCTGAAGGGTTCAGCGCGGCAGGGTCGACACTGCGGTAAATCTCCAGGGCCGCCACATAGTCCTCCTTGTCGAGCAATGCACCGGCCAATCCGAGCAACGCGCGTTCGCGGTATGGTGAGGATGGGTATTTCTCCAGGAATGAAGAGAACAACCCGGCTGCGTCCTCTCCGGGAATATGGGCTGACGCGACTGCAAGCCAGTATTCCGCCGCTTCATGCTGCGCGTCCCCCTCCTCCGCGAGGGGGTAAAGGGAGAGGGCGCGGCGGAGTTGGTCGACTGCTCCCCGGTAGTTGCCGTCGGCAATCATAAGACGGCCACGTTCGGCATATCCCGGAGCGGTGGAGCTGTTTACGACGGCTCCTCCGTCACAGGCTGATGTCATTGCCGGAAGCAGGTCGGCGGCTCCGGCGGTTGCGGCCGGAAGGAGGGATATTGCGGTGGCACAAAGGCCGTGGAGAATTTTCATCGCTGTGTCAATGTTTTGGTTTAAGGCCGTAGTAGATCGCGCTGACTCCTAAGGTCAGTGGGCGGAATCCGCAGCCGGTCATTCCCGCGCTTTCCATCATGGCTGTCATGCGTCTGCCCCGGGGCATAGCCGCTATCGATTCCGGAAGGTAGGAGTAGGCGCGGGTGTCATGCGAGACAAGCCGTCCGAGCAAGGGGATCACTCCCCTGGTATATAGTTTGTAGAATGGCTTGACAAGGGGGGATGTCGGGGTTGTCAGTTCCAACACGAAAAGCATCCCGCCGGGTTTAAGTACCCGTGTCATCTCGCGGTATCCTTTGTCGAGATGTTCGAAATTCCTTACCCCGAAGGCGACTGTCACTATGTCAAACGAATTGTCAGGGAAAGGGAGGGAAAGACAGTCCCCCTGTATCAGGGAGACGCGATTGTCAAGCCCGGCTTCGCGGACTTTCCGTCGTCCGACGGAAAGCATTCCTTCCGACAGGTCGATTCCGGTGACGGTCGCGCCTGTGACCGCCCGGGCAAGCTGTATGGCGAGGTCGCCGGTGCCGGTCGCCACGTCAAGGATCGCAGATGGATGCTGTCCGGCAACCCCCTTTACTACCTTTTTTCTCCATCCCCGGTCGATGCCCAAGGTCATCGCCCGGTTCATGAAGTCATAGGCCGGGGCGATGTTGTCAAACATCTCCTCGACCTGTTCCCCCTTGGGACTGTCAGTCCCGTAGGGGGTGATTTTTTCAGGAGTCAAGTCGTCAGGCGTGGTCATTCGGCGAGATTTTCCAGACAGTCGAGCAGGTTTTTCTCGATGCGGCCTTCAAGATTGTCGGAGGGCGCGGGCTGGAATTTCAGGCCGGTTATATGCTCGTAAAGTTCGATGTAACGCTGCGATACCTCCTCGCAGAACTGCGGGGTCATTTCCGGGACGGTCTGTCCTTCTTTCCCCATGAAGTCATGGTCGATCAGCCACTGGCGCACGAACTCTTTCGAGAGCTGGCGCTGGGGTTCTCCTTTCTCGAAACGATCCTGATAACCGTCGGCGTAGAAGTAGCGCGAGGAGTCGGGGGTGTGGATCTCGTCGATCAGGATCACCTTGCCCTCGCGTTTGCCGAACTCATATTTGGTGTCGACAAGGATCAGCCCTTTCTCGGCGGCCATCTCGGATCCGCGCTTGAAGAGGGCGCGGGTGTATTCCTCCATCCGGCGGTAATCCTCTTCGGAGACAAGTCCCTGGGCGATGATCTCCTCACGGGAGATGTTTTCGTCGTGTCCCTCGGCGGCCTTGGTGGTCGGGGTGATGATAGGTTCGGGGAACTTCTGGTTCTCTTTCATCCCTTCGGGAAGCGTCACTCCGCAGAGGACGCGGTTGCCGGCGGCGTATTCGCGCCATGCCGAGCCGGTCAGGTATCCGCGGATGATCATCTCCACCGGGAAGCCCTCGCAACGGTAGCCGACGGTCACCATAGGATCGGGATCGGCAAGCCGCCAGTTGGGGACGATATCGGCGGTGGATTGCAGGAAGTAAGAGGCTATCTGATTGATGACCTGCCCTTTGAAGGGGATACCTTTCGGAAGGATGACATCGAAGGCCGATATGCGGTCGGTGGCGACCATCGCGAGGATGTCGTCATTGATGGTGTACACGTCGCGGACCTTGCCGTGGTAGACGGCTGTCTGGCCGGGAAGGTTGAAATTGGTCTTTAGCAAAGTTTCCATATGGCAAGAAAAATATATTCTACTCTTGATGATGCTCCTCCTTGGCCGACTCCTCGGCGCGGGCATACGCCTCGACGATGCGTTGCACGAGGGCATGGCGCACGATGTCTTTCTTCCCGAACTCGACTTTGCCGATGCCGGGAATGTCGTGGAGGATGCGCAAGGCATGTATCAGTCCCGACTGGGTCGAGCGCGGGAGGTCGATCTGGGTAGCGTCGCCGGTGACGATCATCTTCGCGTTCATACCCATTCGGGTGAGGAACATCTTTATCTGGTGGGTGGTGGTGTTCTGGGCCTCGTCGAGGACGATCACCGCGTCGTTGAGCGTACGGCCGCGCATGAATGCCAGCGGAGCGATCTGGATGACCTTCGTCTCCATGTACTCCTTGAGCTTGACCGCCGGGATCATGTCTTCGAGCGCGTCATACAGGGGCTGGAGGTAGGGGTCGATCTTGTCTTTCATGTCGCCCGGCAGGAAGCCGAGTTTCTCTCCGGCTTCGACGGCGGGTCGTGAGAGTATGATCTTCTTTACCTCACGGTTTTTGAGAGCCCTGACCGCGAGGGCTATCGCCACGTATGTCTTGCCGGTTCCGGCGGGACCGAGGGCGAAAGTCAGGTCATTGTGAAGGAAAGTCTCGACAAGTTTCTGCTGATTCGGGGTCCTGGCGGAGATAGGTTTCCCGTTGACCCCGTATATGATCACGTCGTCGGCCTTCATGTCGCGGGGTTTCTCCCCCTTTATGACATCGAGTATGGCTTCCTCGGTCAGTTTGTTGTACTTGGCGCAGAAAGCCTCCAGCTCCTTTATCTTTTTCTCGAAGTCGGCGGTCTCCGCGTCATCTCCGATTACCTTGATGACAGAGCCGCGCGCCGCCATCCTCAACTTGGGAAAAAGGTTGCGGATCAGCTGCATGTTGGCGTTGTTTACCCCGTAAAAACTAACCGGGTCAGCCTGGTCTATAATGACGATACGTTCGATCATAGTTTTGTATCTGCAAAGTTAGCGAATTTCGGGCAACTATCGCCCAAATACGAGACAAAACTTGTATGTCATTATAACCCCGGCCGACCCGGCAAGGTTCTGGAAAGCCGCTAAAAGGGTATCTGCCTTTTTATAAGGAACGCGTCAGTTCATCCCACGCATATTTTGACAACTGATTCTCCGGCCCTGACTATGTATAGCCCGTGAGGCAGTCTGATTGTCTCCCCGCCATGTATGTCGCGGAGGATGACCATGCGGCCTGAAGCGTCGAATATGCTGACCTGACCCTGGTAACCTGTGACATGGATGCCTGTGGAGGTCTGCATGATCTTCGGTGACGCGGGTCCGTCAGATACCATGTCAAGGGAGGAGGTTGCGACCTCTATCTCCAGTGGGATGGATTCGGAACCTCCCTTGTAAAGGGAGGAGATCGCGTAGGTATGAGTGCCCGGTGTCGGTTGCAGGTCATGGAAGCAACGCGAGGAGGTGGTACCGATCACCTCTCCGTCACGTTGGATTACGAATCCAATGGGATAGTAGAAGTCTGTGGCCGGATCGGATGTTTCATAAGATTCCACCGGGGCCGTGGTGTTGTCGGTGACCTCCGTCAGTTCGCAATCAAGATAGAAATTGCCGAGGGCTTTTGAGTCGGCGTGCCACTCTCCGTCGTCAATGCGGACAAGATTGCCGTAGCCGTCCAGCAGGTCTCCCTTGTCAGCCAGCATCTGCGCGACTCCATTCCTGGTGGAGATTTTTACACCTATCCATAACTCCTTGTCGCCGGTTATCGCGACGGATGATTTCAGCAGGATATGGTTCCATATGGCCGCGCCGAACTCATTGACTTTGCGTTCCTGGACCAGTCGGGGGGAAACACCCCCTTTGTCGGCTTCCCAGACCTGTATGGTGTATTCGGCATCGGTGCTCGATTGATAGGCCATGAAGCCGACACGACGGATCTTGTAACCTTTGTAGACGGTCAGGTCGTCAACGGTGAAGCGGTGGGCGAATTCCACGGAAGAACCATCATGTTCCACTATCTGGTATGAATCCCCGGCAGAGTCATCCCATCGGGTGAGTTTGCGTGTCAGCGACCATTGCAGGGTGACACCTTCATCGGTGACAGTCGGGCTGACTGACTCCACTTTGTTCACTGGCACACGCAGCGTGACGGAAGCGTACGGCGAGGTCTGTCCGGAGGGGTATTCCGCGTCCACGTCATAGACCAGGCGCGCCGACGAAGGATCGCGGTCAACATATGTCATGGTCTGGCTTTGTCCGACAAGTATGCCGTTGCGGTAAATGTTGAAGCGGGTCCAATCCGAGCCGGAAGGCATATCCCAGGAAAGGGTGACAGAACCCTTTACGGCCGATGCTTTGAGATTCTGTGGTGGGATGGGGGCATCCGCCATGACGAAACGGAAAGAAGCTTTTCCGTCGGCGGCGATGGCTATGTCTGACAGACCACGGTAGGAAAGTCTTCCCGAAACCGATCGGGATGCGGGGGTGGAGTCATCGTTGAATGCCGTATGGATGCCTGATTTGCCCGGGAAAGGAGCGTCGGTCAGATTGCCGTAAGAGCTTGGAGAGGATGATGGCTCGGAAGTCGCGGCGGCGCATACGGTGTAGAGGGCTTGCGGGTATGTGCTGTTGAGAGTGTTTGACTGTACGTTCGCGGCGATCAGGTTGTCGTTGGCGTGATATATAAGCAATCCGCTTCCCGGAAGGGCAGAGTCGAAGTTCCCCTCCTTTTGCCGGTTTTCTATGATGAAGTAGTCGTTAGGGACGGTAGTGTTCATCCTGTAGGCGACCGGTGAGAATGTCGCTCCGGGCATTGCCGTGATATCGCGGTCTGAATCAAGCAGCTGTGGCGTGACCCATCCATATTGGATTTTCTGCCACATGTTTATGCCGGCCGGCCGGTTTCCGTATGTGCCGTTCCATGCGCCGGAACCCATCAGGTCCCATACACCGGTTCCGGGATACTCACCCCCCGAAGCACTGTAGTCGGAGTCATAGAAGTCAGGCGCACCGAGGTTGTGGCCGAATTCATGACACATCACTCCGATCGTGGATATGCCGTCGTGGAGTATCTCCGGCTCAATGGTGTAACGTCTTATCTCCACTCCCCCGACTTTACGCCCGTAGACAACATCGGAATGAGACCATATGTCATCTGCGTTTCCGGTTGATTCCTGGCCTGTGCCCTGATGGATTATGGCGAGTCCGTCGAGAATGCCGTCTCCGTCATTGTCAAATTGTGTCAGATCGATGGTCCGGGCAGCCTTTTCAAGAGCTTCGTAAACAAGATCCTTGGAGCTGCCGGCGCTGTAGGCGGCCTTGCGTCCTGAAAGCGTTATCCATTGGGAGACTGTCGTCTCGATGTCAAGGGCCCCATAGGAATTTTCAAGGTAATAATCTCGGAAAGAACCTATGCCGAGATAATTCTCCTGGTTCATGTAATTGTGGAAGTCCTGTTGGGAATAGGTGGGCTCCGTGTCGGAGAAGTTCACCAGCAGCATCAGCAAACGGCATTTTCCGCTTGTTGGAAATGAGTTGTCGACCTGGGTGTCGGGAGCCTTGACCGGCCGTGATTTGCGGGCGGCCTCCCTCAGTTCTCCCGGAGCGGCCATAGACCAGAATCCGTCCGGATCACGCAAAAGAGTGTCTCCTGTAGCGGTGACTGCCCATGAGAAATGCTCGTCACCGCGCAGCTTTATCTCGATGGTCGAGCCGTCGGGTTGCCTGGCGTTTATCAATCCCGGTATAGGAGGCATGGCAGCGGCAGTGGTGGCTATGGCCGTCAATGAGGCTAACGCCATGATCTTTGTGAGTGTAGGTTTCATCTTCGGTTGTTTTACCAAAAAGCACCGGCAGTTGGTTGAGTGGACTGCCGGTGCGGTTATCACGGATTATGATCTTGTTATATTCTGTGGGAGGACGCCGTCATCGGTCAGCTTATCTTGTGAATTTTGCAGACCCGGCGTTGGTGGTGACGATGTATGTGCCTTTTGCGAGGCTTGTAAGGTCTATGGTGGTTGATTCCCCGGCAGCTTTGGAGATGGCTACCTGACGGCCGGAGGGATCATAGACAACGACATATTCACCCTCTGTTGTTCCGCTGACGGTAAGCAGCCCGTTGTCTGATTTGAGTCCGAACACGGTCTGGCCGAGGGTGTTCAGTGCTACAGAACTTCTGTCGCGGGTCACATTCGCCCAGAGCTGGAGGTTGAGGCCAAGCCCCTTGTTGGAGTTGTTTAGCGCGTCAACCGGATACCAGCTGCCGTCGGGGGTGATGGCTACGCCTTCAGGGGCGGCTGTCACTTTGCCAAAGAGTGAGGTCTGGCCGTGCTGATTACGTACCATCCCAAGGCTAAGGTATGAGCGGCCGACGAACGGGTCTTCCACATCAATCTGCATTCCGTCAGAGAATTCAAAAGCCACATAGACAGTGCCGGAGGCTTTGACGGGTGTGTCGAACTTGACAGACCGTGGCTCGGCCATGCTTCCGATGCCTGCGGATAGGAATACCTCGTTCATAGTGGTCGTATGACGGCCGAGCAATTTGTTCTCGTCAAGATTCCCTTCATCGTCAGCTCCATACAGGCTGATAGAGAAAGGTTCGTCTTGCTGGAGCTTCGTGTCATCCTGGATGGGCACATAACGGATATTGGTGAGGAAGAAGCTCAGGTCTGTGACTGTGAAGTCAGCGTCTTGCGGCAGTATGTATTTCTCGGCCATATGGCGGTAATAATGGTTGAATCCGCTGACATAGTCGAGACCATTCTCGTCGGTGTCGAAGCAGGGTATATGGCCTCTTTCAACATAAGTCACAGCTCCGGGATTGTATGAAAGCATCGGAATGAAAGTCAGGTCTTCGTTGATGACTGTCACATCATATTCCTTGATCGAGGAGCGAGAGCCTTTCTGGTTGGTCGCGGTGAGTTTCAGCGAATGGGTCCCTGAAGAGGGGAAGAAGACATCAACATTGCCGTCAGGAAGAATGTTGTGTTCGAGGTCGCCAAGCTCCCATGTTGTCTCGTCGGCGTTACGGCTGTTGTCGAGAAGGCGTATCGGGGTAGACTCTGTTGTCATCACCTTGCTGTCGATCCAATTGAAAGAACCTATCAGATTGAAGTCGGCTACCGGGCGCGGTATATCGTTGGGAGAGGAGATGTAGAAATCATCCATAGCGATATAACCGCTATAGGGTGCGCCATCTACCTTGAAGCAGAAACAATAGGGACCGGAGACAGTGGGTGTGAAGGATATGCTTTCGGCGTTCCACTGATTTTCCTCATCCAAGTCGCGGGAGATAGTGGCGAGTGTCACCGGGTGGAAATCGCCGTCTTGCTCCGTGCCGACTGTCACGTTCATAGTGGGTGAGTTCCATTCACCTGTGGAAGCAAGATAGGTCCCTTCAAAATGGGTGTGGAATGTCATGGTGTACTCTACATCCTTCTCCAGGTTGAAGAATGGAGTGTAAAGACGCTGGTTGCGGTCAGTGTCGCTGTCGGGGGCTACAAGATAATAGGTCCCTGATTTGGCTTTGAGCGCGTCCATATATCCGGTCCGCCAGATCACGTCTCCTACAGTGAGCCATTTGATGGGAACATAGGTGAATCCGTCATAGTTGTCCCCCTCGAATTCCTCGAGATAGGGCAGTTCCACGCAATCGGCGGCGTTGTCGGGATTCGGTTCAAGCTCCGGCTGAGGTTCCTCGGGGGATGTCCCGGTGAAATAGAAATCATCGAACCATGTATGTCCGAGCTGGTCCATATTACCGGCATGCCATACCTGCACGGCGAAACATACGGGGCCGTCGGCTTCAGGAGTGTATGAGTATTCGAATTTTTTCCATTCGGAGATCTGCGCCTGTTCTGTCTCGGCGATCTTGGTCATCTGGGTGATATCCTGCACGGATCCGGCATAGACCCGTAGGCCTGGAGTGACATCAGCTTGGAAGGTACGACCCAATGTCCTGGCCATGAACTCTATGGTGACAGGCTCTCCGGCCGCGCAATCCATCAACCGGGTATAGAACGTATCGTCATGGTTGGCGTTAGTCTTGCCGATCATGTAGGATCCGGAGTATGTCGGCTGGCCGGTATCCATTGATGACCATCTTTTGAACTTCACCCAGGCGTTTGTCGAAGCATCGACCCATCCGTCGGGAAGGGAACTCTCATCGGGGAACAGGGAACTGTCGTCGAAGTTCTCCTCGATTTCAAAGGGAGCCGCGTCGGCGGAGAAACCTACATTCAGTGCTGTCACAGCCACGCATAACGGGAGTAAATTTAGAAATCTCATAGGCATAATGATTGTTTGTGATAAACGGGTTCAGTACCGATGTTGCAAAATTACGCCATGAGAAATGACAAAAAATAACCTATGTTAATTTTGGTGGCATTATGGTGGTTGGGGTCGATATTTGTTGGAAAAATGTCAGGATTTGCCTCCCTGCACTATTTTCTTGCGAATGCGACTTACATGTACTTCCGTCATTTTGAGATATGAGGCTATGGCTTTTAGCGGGACATTGTCGAACAGTTCCGGACGGCATTTCTCCAGCCATTCATAACGCCATTTCGCGTTTCCGTTCATCACCTTGGCTTTCAGCTCGTCGAAACAGCTGCGCCGACTGAACACGCCGCTCACCCATCGGCAGAACTCGTTGGACTCCTCCATCAGCCGGTCAAACACAGGCTTTCGTATGCGCAACACTTCGGTGGGGCAGCAGACCTCGATGCATATTATGGATGGCTCACCCCGGGAGTATCCTTGCATCGAGGCCAGCAATGTGCCGTCCATGCCGAAGTATATGTTCATCTCGACCCCGTCATTGATCATGTACCCCCTGACGATCCCCTGTTTTATGATATATATGTCGGGATCGACACTCCCAATGCCGACCACTGACTCTCCTTTGCGGAAAGTCAGTGTCTCGGCATTGTCGGTTATGGTTTTGTATATGTTGTCAGTCAAAGGGAAGTCTGATTCCTCCTCCAGAGCTGTTCTGAAATCCGGCATATTGCTCATTGTAATTGCTCAAATATTCACTGCAAATTTACAGAATAGTTGCGAAAAAAACAATGGGGACTGATATATGCGGTCGGCAAAAACGCGTCTGTCTGTTTAAGACAGAGGATGTCTCAGAAAGATAGCGCGATCTGGGTCTGGATACGGGAGTCGTTGGCTCCTCCCAGCCCGTATGTCTCGCGTCGTCCGTAGAGGTATTCGATTCCCATCTGCAGGTAGCTGGTGAAGCTGTAGAAGCAATTGGCGGCAACATACACCCCGTAGCGGTAGTTTGAGTTTCCGGCAGACATCACTTCGTGGCCGTTGGCATCGGCTACAGACGCGTCCTGGAATGTGGCGTACGGCTCGACATCCCAGATGCGGGCATACGAACCTACCAGATTGAACTGGAGTTTCTTTGTCGCGTTGTATGATGCGCCGAAGACAAGTCCCATCATGGGATTGGCTTTCATCCGGCCTATCTCCGCGTCATCGGGTGTGAATGAGAGGGCGCGCCCCTGCAGGTCCTGTATGTAGTTGGCGATCCCTTTCCCGTAGACAGCCTGGAAATAGAATGTCAGCGGCTCGTAGAACGAGAAGTTGCCCGACAGCATCGTTCCCCAGGCGAAGATGTTGCGGCGGCGTTCGTTTACCATGTCCTGGTAGGCGAAGTTGCGCAGGATGGCTGTGAAGCGTACACGGTTCTGCTCTGACTTCTGGTATTCGATCCAGAGAGGAATGTCAGGCACAAGCTGGTCTACTTCGGAGTTGACTTTGTGGCCATACCATGATGTGTAGTCTTTTCCCCGGTAAATGCCGTTTGCGCTGTAGTAGGATGGCATCTCTATGGAGGCCGCGAAACGGAATCCATCGAAACTCGGAGAGATGTAACGCAGCTGATAAGAGGTTGTGTTGACATCTCCGTTAGGTCCCTGGGGGTCGATTGTCGGTGGCTGGGCGGCATACGGGTCGCAGGCGAGGGTTGTCATCAGTCCCGCCGACACATTGCGCCAGGAGATATATGCACGTTTGAGTTTCAGGGCCTTGTCGTTGCCGTTTGTGCCGATCTTGACATATCCGGTCACTTGGTTGCGTGTGTTGGCGAATCCCACCACAGAGAAGTCGACGTTGCCGTTCAGGGCGTTGATGAAGAAATCTCCTTTGTGGCCTGTCAGGGCGGGTACGGGTATGTCTCCGGTCACGAAGCTGCTTCCGGCATCGGTGCTGTAGAGATTGTTGCCGATGTCATAACCGAGCATCGGATTTATTTCCCCGCCGATGGTCAGCATGAACTTGTTGTTGTGGGTTTTGATGGTGAATTTCGGAGTGGGAACCGACCCGGGTTCCACGGGTCTGGCTTTTTCGATCGCCTCTTTTACCAAAGGGTTGCTCTGTGTGCTGACAACTTCAAGCTGTCCTACCTCGTAAATCACATCTTCACAGTCGTCAGTCTCCTGAGCGTGGCCTGTGGGTGTTAAAAGAAAGGCCGCAGCCAAGGGCATCACGGCTTTAAAGATGACTGACTTCATTTTCGGTTATGCTAAATTAGATGAAAAACAGTTGTCATATCTAAAATGCAAAACCGAGGCCTAATGTTCACTTCTTGATGAAATATCATTTTTGTCTTGTGCGTAAGACAAAAATGACTAATTATGTCTCGTATATAAGACAAAGCCAATAATGCTAAAATCTGAAATTCAATCTATAGGAGGGAGGCGATGTTGGCGCAGCCGGCTTCGAGCATGTCAAGCACCAGTTCGAAACCTTCCGCTCCGGAATAATATGGATCGGGGACATGGTCATAATTGTCGAACAGGCCGATTATGGAGGTGATGCCTTTTTTGTGCGGCTCATCCGGAGCGAGTTCTCCTCCGGGGAAGAAGGAAGCCATAGGGACTATCTTGCTGTCAGTCTCGACAGTAGGGGAAAGGGCGCGGAGATTGCGCAGGTTTGAGTCATCCATCCCCACAATGAGGTCGAAGTCGTTGAAATCGCTGACGCTGACCTGCCGGGCGCGGTGGAGCAATTTTATCCCTCGCAGGGCGGCATGGCGGCGCATTCGTGGATCGGCCAGGTCGCCGATATGGTAATTGCCTGTGCCGGCCGAGTCGATCTCCCACATGGAGGATTGGCCGAGCTGTCTGACTGTGTCGATCATCACGGCCTCGGCGGCAGGGCTGCGGCAGATGTTGCCAAGACAGACAAACAGTATTTTTACCGGGCGTCCTTCGGCGATGATGGCGCGCAGACGGTCGGAGAGGGCTTCACGGAGGGAATTGCTCATAGAGATTTGGTAGATGATATGGGGGATAGATAGGAAACAACGTTGGCTTGCAGCTTATTTACCCGAGAGGATTTCACGCAGGGTGGATAGTTTGTTCAGGGCCTGGAGCGGGGAGAGGTTGTTGATGTCGAGACCTAACAGCTCGTCACGCATCTGGCTCAGTACCGGGTCGTCGAGCTGGAAGAAGCTCAGCTGCATCCCGGCTTCCTGCTCCTGACGGGGGACTTTCAGGGCTGTCTTTTCATCGGAATTTCCACGATTGATCTCTTCAAGATGGTGTAGCACCGCCGAAGCCCGGTCGACGATCGCACGGGGCATGCCTGCGAGCTTCGCCACATGTATACCGAAGCTGTGTTCCGATCCTCCGGGCTTGAGTTTGCGCAGGAAGACGACCTTGCCGTCTATCTCCTTGACCGAGACATTGAAGTTCTTGACTCCGGGATAGCTTTCCTCCATCTCGTTGAGCTCATGGTAATGGGTGGCGAATAGCGTTTTGGGCTTCTCGGCGCATCGGTTGAGGTATTCGACGATGGCCCAGGCGATTGAAATCCCGTCGTAGGTGGATGTGCCTCGTCCGAGTTCATCGAAGAGTATCAGCGACCGCCGGCTGATGTTGTTGAGGATCGAGGCGGCCTCGTTCATCTCGACCATGAAGGTCGACTCTCCGAGGGAGATGTTGTCGGAGGCTCCAACGCGGGTGAATATCTTGTCGACCACCCCGATACGGGCGCTTTCCGCTGCGACGAAGCACCCGATCTGGGCCAGCAGCACATTCAGCGCGGTCTGGCGCAGGAGTGCCGACTTTCCCGCCATGTTCGGACCGGTGATCATCATCACCTGTGTCCCGTCGTTGTCGAGGGTGACGGAGTTGGAGATGTATGGTGTCCCCGGAGGCAGCTCCTTTTCGATAACAGGATGACGGCCCTGGGTGATCTCGATTGTCAAGGAGTCGTCGACCACCGGGCGGTTGTAATGGTTCTCGCGGGCGACACGGGTGAATGACAGCAAGCAGTCGAGCCGGGCGATGACTTTGGCGTCGGCGAGGATGACGGGCACATACTCCGACAGACGGGCTACAAGTTCGCTGTAGAGTCGTGCTTCGATGGCCTCGATGCGTTCCTGCGCGGTAAGTATCTTCTCCTCATACTCCTTAAGCTCGGCGGTTATGTAACGCTCCGCGTTGACAAGGGTCTGCTTGCGGATCCATTCGGCCGGGACCTTCTCCTTGTGGGTATTGGTGACTTCGATGTAATATCCGAAAACGTTGTTATAGCCTATCTTAAGGCTGGGTATGCCTGTGGCCTCGCTTTCCCGGCGTTGTACCTGCTGGAGGTAGTCTTTCCCCTGGAATGCCATCATCCGCAGTTCGTCGAGTTCCTTGTCGACACCCGGCTTGATGACATGTCCCTTGTTTAGTGCGTTGGGCGCGTCCTCCGAAATCTCGCGGGCGATACGGTCGCGCATCAGCTCGCAGGGATTCAGGCTCTCTCCCATCGAACGTAGCACGTCGAGTGATGCTCCCATACAGAGCCTGCGCATAGGTTCGATGGCGGTAAGCGCGTTTTTCACTTGCACCACTTCGCGGGGAGTGACCCGTCCGACGGCCACTTTCGACACCAGTCGCTCCAGGTCGCCGACCTGACCGAGCAGTTCGACGAGAGCGTCGCGGCGTTCAGGCTCCTTGAAGAAGATCTCCACCACATCGAGGCGGCGGTTGATCTCCGCCGGGTTTTTCAGAGGGAAGCAGACCCATCGGCGCAGCATTCTCGCCCCCATCGGGCTTACCGTGCGGTCGATGACATCAAGTAGGCTCTTCCCCTCCTCGCCAAGAGGAGTCAGAAGTTCGAGGTTGCGGACGGTGAACTTGTCGAGGCGTACAAACTGGTCGGCCTCTATCCGGGCGATGCGGACGATATGGCCGGTCTGGGTGTGGCGCGTTATGTCGAGGTAATGGAGGATGGCTCCGGCGGCAACAACCGCGCGGGGGATCTTACCTAATCCGAATCCCTTGAGGGAGACTGTCTCGAACTGTTTGAGCAGTCGGTCATTGGCCGCCTGAGTCGTGAAGACCCAGTCTTCCAGTTCAAAGACAGGATATTTGCCGTTGAACTCTCCTTCGAGCCGGAGGCGGTTGCCCCGTTCGACCAGCACCTCCTTCGGGGCGAAATTAGACAGCAGTTTCCCGACATAATCGCTGTCGCCTTGTGCGGCGAGGAATTCACCGGTGGAAATGTCGAGGAAAGCGACTCCGAGCTGATCCTTGTCGAAATGGACGGCGGCGAGGAAGTTGTTCTCGCGGTGGTCGAGCACATTGTCTCCCAATGCCACTCCGGGAGTCACCAGTTCGGTTATGTCGCGCTTGACCAGACGGTTTTTTACGAGCCTGGGGTCTTCGAGCTGTTCGCAGATCGCCACGCGTTTGCCGGCCCTGACGAGTTTTGGCAGATAGGTGTCGAGGGCGTGATGGGGGAATCCGGCCAGCTCTATCGAAGACGCGGATCCGTTGGCACGGCGAGTCAAGGTGATGCCGAGGATATCCGATGTGGTGACAGCGTCTTCGCAGAATGTCTCATAGAAGTCTCCCACACGAAAGAGGAGCACCGCGTCGGGGTGCTTCTCTTTCATCTGGGCGTATTGTTTCATCAGCGGGGTCTCGACAACCTTCTTCGCCATAAATCAACAGGGGTTAGGGGTTACAGGCTGTTTATCCTTTGGATGCGAGGGGAGAGGGAGTAGTGTATGTGCGGGCGGCAAGCTCCTTGTCGAACATGTAGAGGCCGTATCCGTTGTCGCCGATCTTCTTCAGAGCGTCGATGAATCCGCGGGCTGTCTCCTCCTCTTCGATCTGCTCTGTGATGAACCACTGGAGCGTGGCCTGGGTGGCGTAGTCCTTGTGCTCGACAGCCAGGGCGTTGAGGTCATTGATCAGGGATGTCACTTTCTGCTCATGGGCGAGAGTGGCGGCGAACGCAGCCAGGGGTGATTCCCATTCGGTCTCGACTCCGGCAATGGGCTGGAGGATCACTTTGCCGTCGCGGGAATTGAGGTAGTTCATGAAGATCGTGGCGTGATCCTGCTCCTCTTTGAACTGTACGGCGTACCAGTTGGCGATTCCGTCATAGCCTGCGTTGGCGAAGTGCATTGACATCGAGAGATAGAGATAAGCCGACCAGAGTTCGGCGTTGATCTGGGCATTGATAGCTTTTTCCAGTTCCTTGGAAATCATAGTAGTCAAATTTTAGATATTTTATATTCTGGTTTTACTTCACGGTTTGGTCAGAAACGATAGTGTATGCCGGCTTCGATGTTTGCTCCGTGGAACTCCTTGATGAACGTATAGGTTGCGCTGACCGACAGCCGCAGGGAGCCGCTGATGTTGACCCCGAAGCCTGCTCCGGCGTTCAACCCCAAGCGTGAGACGCGGGAGGACACATCGTCGGTGGGGGTGAGTCCTTCTGAGGTGTGGGGAGCGGCGGTATCGGTGTTGTGATAGTTCCAGCTCGAGAAATTGAAGCCCGCGAGGGGATATATGTCGCAACGACCTTGGGCCAACGGGAAGACAAACTCCATGTTCAGGTCGATCATGAGCGCGTCAAGACCGTCGTTGCGGAATACATAGTCGACTGAAGGTGACAGCCGCAACAGGCGGTTGAAGCGGTATGAGAATTGCGCTCCTGCCAGAGGTCTCTTGTTGAAGGTGTTGTATCCGGCGCGTATGCCGAGGGTTTTCTCTCCGCTGTACTGGTCGGCGTGGGCGGTGAGGGTACCTCCGAGGGCTGTGGCTGCCAGCCCGGCTGCTATCCATCGTTTAACTGACATAATTGATTATATCTCTGTATGTAAGAGGATGTTTAATAACATCATGTTAAATTCTAATCTTACAGGCAGATATTTTAGTGCAAAGCCTGTTTGTTGTTTTATGGAGAGTTTTAGCAACAAAGTTAGTGATTCGTCAAGATATTGGCAAAAAATATGCGGGATTTTTGTTAACTTCGCGGTGGAAACACCTCCCGGTCTCCGGTTCTTCATTGAGCCGGAGGTTGGGTTGTGTTTAATTTCCTGAAAGTCAGATGAAGTCGTTTTACCGTCTTTTGAGGATGATATTGGTGACCGCGATCATTTTGATAGCGGTCGTGCCGGCTGTCGTGTATGTCGCCCTGTCGTTGGGAGGTGTGCAACGCCGCGTGGCCGATACTCTTGAGACGGAGTTATCGCAGCTGCTTGATGCCCGTGTCACTATCGGGGATCTGGGGATAATGCCTTTCAACCGGGTTATCCTGCGTGATGTAGCGGTCGAGACCGCTCCGGGCGACACGGCCTTGACGGTCAGGCGGCTCGGCGCGGGGGTTTCCTGGTGGAAGGGACTGCTGTCTGATTCCTGGCGCGTGGATTATGTGCAGCTGATCGGCATGGATGCCCGTCTGCGTCGCGATTCCCTCGGCGCGCCTCTCAATATCCAGCCGATTGTCGACGCGTTGAAGCCTAAAAAGGAGAACAAGCCTCCGACGAGCTTCGACCTGAAAGTGTCCACGGTGATGATCCGGGCCTCCTCGGTAAGTTATGATGTCAACAGCTTTCCATTGAAGGAAACCTTTGACCCGAACCATCTCCATGTCACCAATTTCCGCGCCGACGTAAATCTGCCCCGCATAGCCAATGACGACTTTTCGGTCAATTTGCGGCGTATGGCGTTCGAGGAGCGCAGCGGATTTGCGGTCAGGCAACTTTCAGGTATCTTCCATATCTCTTCCAATGAGTTGGAAGCCAAGGGGCTGGATGTAGAGCTTCCCGCATCGCGGCTGAAATTCGCCGACATGCGTCTCCCTCTCGAAGGTTTTGGCTCGATATCCCGTAATATCCGCAGATATCCTCTGACAGTAACCTTTCTGGACGGATCGCATCTCTGGCTGCCTGACTTGAGGGCCTTTGTGCCACAACTTGATAAAACCAGGTTGATGGCCACATTTCCCCGTTTCACGGTTTCGGGTACGCCTGCTGAGGCGGATGCACGGATCCGTATGGAGCTGGAGGATATGATGACCCTTGATTTGTCGGCGAGGGGGCATGACCTTGAGTCGGATGACCGGTCATTCAGTGTGGGCGGTCTCGATCTGTATGTCTCATCTCCTCGTGTTGCTGAATTGCTGGGTGCCACCGGAATAGGTACACAGAAACTCCATACGATGTTGCGTTCGTTGGGCTTTCTCTCCTTGTCTGCAAGCGGAGAGGGGACAATGAGATCTTTTGACGGAAATGTTGACTTGACAGCCTCTGCAGGTACTCTGTCATTCTCAGGGTCCGGATCGATGGATGATAGCCGTCATTTCGATTTGCATGCGCTCATGGAGACTGACGGATATTTTGATCTGACAGCATTTTTACCGGAGATTGCGCCTGTCGGCCTTGAGGGGAAGGTCGAGGCGTTCTACACGGTTGCCGGCAAAGAACGTCATGGTAACGCCGAAATAGCCCTGCCGAATGTACGGTTCAAGGGGAACGAACTGTCCGGGACGGGAGCGGAACTGACCATAGACAACGATGTTGTGGGGGGCCGCGTCGGTGTTGATGACCGCGACCTGGCGATGCTGATCGACGGCAGTCTGTCACTCGACAAGAAGCATCCGGCGGTCACTCTTACGGCCGATATTGGCCGTTTCTGTCCTTCCCGTCTCGGCTTGTGGGACAAGTATCCCGATGCTATTTTGTCGGGAGACATCGACATAGACATGTCGGGGCCTGATATAAGATATATGGAGGGACATATGAATGTCAACGATCTGACATTCAAGCCTGTTGACAGGGAGGGGCTGACCATGGGACGATTCACACTGAATTCCCGCAACCTGGCTGACGGCACATCCCGTCTCGATCTGGAGAGTGACTGGCTTGACGGCTCGATGCTCGGTGAGTTTGATTTCCCTTTTCTGGGACATGCGGTGCTTGATATCCTTTCAGAGGCGTTTCCGGCATTGCTGCCGGCTCACGCCCGTCATGAACTTGAACAGGAACAGGCCCGTAGCGCTGATGAGCGTTACGGCCTCATGGCCACCAATGATTTCCTTTTTGATTTCACGGTCAAGGAGACCGAACGGCTCGCCGCTTTCTTCAACCTGCCTGTAAGTGTGATATACCCGGTGACAATAAAAGGGGGTGTCTGCCAGGCGACGCATGACCTTGAACTGAATCTCTCCGCGCCATATCTGCGGCAGGGATCAAAACTGATCGAAAATACTTCACTTTCGGCGTATGTCGATGGCCGTGAGGGACGTGGAAGACTGAATTTCCTTACCACCACCCCGACCAAAGGGGGGCCGATGACGGTCTCGTTGAACGCGTCGGGGGGAGACAACATATTGAGGTCGGATCTTGAATGGAAGATTGACCGTGCGAGGGCATATGAGGGGAGGTTGCGCGTCGCCACGGGTTTCTCCCGCGATGATGAGGGGCTGACAACGACCGTCAACCTGCGGGAGT
The DNA here is from genome assembly GCA_021772015.1 of Prevotellaceae bacterium. Classification (GTDB taxonomy): domain Bacteria; phylum Bacteroidota; class Bacteroidia; order Bacteroidales; family Muribaculaceae; genus UBA7173. The sequence goes on from JAETNS010000005.1 coordinate 152,000, forward strand.
CGTCCCTGACATTCAATGATTCAACATGGAGGGTCGCTCCCGCCAAGGTTGTCATCAAGGGAAAGGAGATAGATGTCAGAGGGATAGATGCCAGCCACGGGCAGCAGTTCGTGAAGATAAACGGCAGGGTATCGGCCGATCCCACTGCGTTGCTTACCCTTGATCTGCGGCATTTCAGCCTTGATTATCTGTTTGAGTCACTGGGGATCGACGCGGCGATGCTTGGCGGCGACGCTTCGGGAACTTTCTACGCCTCAGATCTTTATTCGGGAAGTCCCCGGCTTGAAACTCCCGGTTTGAAAGTCAAGGATATAAGTTACAACAAGACGGTGTTGGGCGACGCTGTCGTGAAGTCGAGTTTCGATCCGAAAGACCTGGCGGTGATGCTTGACGCGGACATTGACAATCATGGCAGGCGATCGGCTGTCAGCGGCGGGATATTTGTCGCCCGCGATTCCCTCGACCTGACATTCACGGTCGACAGGGAACCGGTGGGCTTTCTCCAACCTTATATGGAGGCGTTTGCCTCTGATATAAAAGGGTATGCCTCCGGCCGTGCCCGCGTGTTCGGCAATTTCAAGTATATCGACCTCGAGGGTGATGTGAAAGCCGATTCGGTCAGCATGCGTGTCAATTTCACCAACACTACCTACTGGGCTTCCGACTCAATCCATATCCGGCCTGGGTATATCAATCTCAATGGAATAACTGTCCATGATTATCAAGGACATACGGCTAATCTAAACGGCTGGGTGAAGCATTCATACTTCAAGGAACCGAGGTTTGAGTTCGCGATAACAGGCGCGAGAGGATTGTTGTGTTACAACGAGACCCCCAAAGAGAATCCACGCTGGTACGGACGGGTCTTCGGCGACGGCAGTGCTTTTGTGAAAGGTGAGCCGGGCCGCGTCGACATCAATATCGACATGACTACCGCGCCGGGATCGACATTCACATTCGTGCTGTCTGACCAGATGGAGGCTGACGAGTATTCTTTCCTGACCTTCCGAGACAAAGGGAAACTGTCGGCCGAACTTACCGACACATTGAGGCTTCGCGATACCTCCATGGATCTTGTCAACCGCCTGCGGGAATTGGCCGCCAGCCATGATGACTCCTCCTCATCAGACTACAACATAACAATCCAGATGGGTGTCACCCCCGGCGCGGAGATCATACTTGTCATGGATCCTGTTGGTGGAGATCGGATACGGGCATATGGATCAGGACACTTGCGTATGGATTATTTCTCGGCCAACAACGACCTGAAGATGTTCGGTACCTATACCCTCGATCGGGGTGACTACAACTTCACCCTCCAGGACATCATCATCAAGGATTTCTCGATCAAGCCCGGAAGCCGGATAGCCTTCCAGGGAGATCCCTATGCGGCGCAGCTTGACATCAAGGCTGCCTATTCATTGAATGCCAACCTCTCCGACCTCGACGAATCGTTCCTTAACGACAGTGAACTCAACAGAACCAATGTCCCGGTAAACGCTATAATGAATGTAAGCGGAGATATCCGTCAGCCGGAGCTCGCTTTTGATCTGGAATTCCCGACACTAACATCCGACATATACCGCAAGGTGAGGTCTATCATCTCGACAGATGAGATGATGAACCGCCAGATTCTCTATCTGTTGGCTCTCAACAGGTTCTACACCCCCGACTATATGGCCGGAGCTACTACCGGCAACGAACTTGTCTCGGTGGCATCCTCGACCCTGTCCTCACAGCTGGGCAATATCCTCGGGCAGATCTCCGACAACTGGAACATCGCCCCGACCCTACGTTCAAGCCGTGGGGATTTCTCTGACGTTGAGGTCGATGTCGCCCTGTCCTCGCGGTTGCTCAACAACCGGCTGCTTTTCAACGGCAATCTCGGCTATCGCGACAAGAGCTTGAACTCCAACCAGTTTGTCGGAGACTTCGAGCTTGAATACCTCCTTAACCGTTCGGGCAACTTCCGCCTGAAAGCCTATAACCGCTACAACGACCAGAACTATTACCTGCGCTCGGCCCTGACCACCCAAGGTGTCGGCATCATCCTGCGCAAGGATTTCGACTCCCTTACCTCCTTCCTGCGCCCCCTCTTCCGCCGGCGCAAATCCACTCCCGTCATCCCCTTGGCTCCCACCCCGGCCTCTTCCCGGTCTCTCCCCGCCGACACCACCGTAGTCACTCCTTCCCACGCTCCGGCAAAGTAACCCTTTCATTCCCATGCTTTGGTCATAAGAAGATCGCTCACGGGTTACTGAAATTTTCCGGGCGGCTTTCGTGAGGAATACAATGAATATAACTGTCGGTAAAACAAGATTGTGCAGTTGTGAAATGCGCAATCTCTGATTACTCTATGACTTCCCAAGTTCCTGATTTTTCAGGACCGACACGCTTAATACGATTCGCAGTCTTAAGGGAGTCTATTATTCTAAATAGTGTTCTGCGTGGAATATTTAACTGAGCAGAAATTTCTCTTACGCTGATTCGTCTGTTTTTTCTCATCAATTCAACGATAGCATCCTCTCTTGTTATATTATCGGTGCCATTGATGCCACTATCGGTGTCATTTTTTGTTTCATCGGTGCCATTTATTATGACATGGGGCGTTTTTTCAGTGACATCGGTGCCATTCCCTATGACATCGGCATTTTCCACAACAACCTTGAACGTGGTATAGTCACTCAATAGGAATTGTGCAGGAGGGTTTCCGTTTTCTTCCAATAAGGTTGAAACGGTATTCACTCCGCTGCCAAATCTGTTGACATAACCAAGATTGAGCATAATTTCCGCGATATTGGGATTTCGGTAATCCGTTTCATTTGGGAAATTCTCAAGATTTACTTTGCCATACAGATTTCCGGGATTGTCTATCTCTATTCGGTCGCTATATTCATAGAATTTTATCGGTGAGTTATTGCCGTTATATGCCCTGTGCATTACGGCGTTCATCGCCAGTTCTCGAATTGCCTCCCACGGATAGTTGATGCGCGGCTCTTCACGCAAAACGCTGACAAATTCAGGCCGTTTGTATTCAATGGAATACTTTATGAAATACTCCAATTCCTTGAGCATTGAAATGAGATTGCCTTTGAAACGGTTTTCTTTCAACACCTTAGTTGCACGATTTTTCCCTGCGAATTTCACATATTGGATATAGGCTCCGGGTATAAAATATTGCGGGTCAATGCCAAGAAGCAATAATCCTGCGTAGGTCGGGCAATTATAGCGGGTGTCAAACAGCCGCAATGATGCCATTTGTTGAACCGTAGTTCGTTTGTCTTTTGCAAGCGTCTGTGGTGCAACAGCTTTTATCAAATATTCGTTTTTGAATAGGACGGTATCTAAATTGTCAATAGTAGCCTCCCTGCATGGGCGTCCATCAAAAGATGAACTGTGTGCTTGCCCTTTCTCGGTCAAAATCCGTTCTTCCTCGGTATTTGCTTCCGCTTTACGTGCACCGATGCGAATCCAAATCACACCTTTGTAGCGCACGGGGTATCTTCGCTTGGCAGAACTTCTATTATGGCAACCTCACCATCATCAAATGATTCCTTATAGACCATCATTGCCGGAGGCGGCAGAATCGTACCGCTGTTCCTTAATCCAGCGTATGCCCGGAGCTGTTCATCCGAAAATTTTTGCCCGTCAAGATTGCCGTTATCATCAGCACCTATGATAAAATATCCCGGCATGTTCGTATTCCGTATATCGTTGGCGAATGAACATATCGCCTCCGACATTTTCTTTGTATTGTCGATGGAAAGTGTACGCTCGACACGTTCATTCTCTATGTCGCTCAATAGCGACCGTATTTCATCTTTTGTAAGGGGCATATCTTCCTTGATATTTTGCAAAGATAGTAATTTATTGGCAGATATACTTTATGTATTGCTTAATACCGGTCGGCATGCCAGGTCGGAAGTCGAAGCCTGTATGCAATCTTTCGTGTATGAGGTTCGTGGGAGGAAGTCGAAGATTTAACAATCGACATGTCGCGTATTGAAATATTTTCCGTAATTTTGCCGACGCGAAAGAGTTCGCTATACATTTTATGAAAGCGTGTTCTTGCTTGATCCTTTAGAGAAAATCGCCAATTTTCAACAGACGGAGGATAGAGTAGTCAGATAACGCTCATGTTTGTCGTATGTCCACTCCCCGACAAGGGGGATCGCGATATCCGATCAGGCGTGGGAGTGGACTGTTTATTCCGTCTAAGGCGTTTGGCGATGCCTCTCTGAGATAAACAGAACTTCGTTCCACGCTTTTTTATTGTCTCAAAGGTCTGTCCGGGGGAACGGGGACTGACAATTAAAGAAACTTATGAAGAAACTGCTTAATTTGCTGATGTTGACGCTTGTCACACTGGTTGCCGTATCTTGTAAGGACGATAAGCCTGTGGAAGAAACCGTTGTAGATGGGAAAACTGTAGTCGGTGTCTGGCAAAGCACCGAGCCGGGATGGGACGGGTATCAGATGTTGACATTGTCTTCGGACGGCACCTACACTTTGGTCGAAATCGACAATGAAAGTTTTGACTGGTCGGAAACCGGGACTTATACAGTCCAGGGAAATATCATGACAAGAGTTTTGTCGGAAGGTGGTCCTTATGGGGTAGAGGTTTACACCATACTGACTCTGACAGACACCAAGATGATCACACGTTATGAGGGACAACGTTTGGGGCAATACCCTGATGGCGATATCGATGATTGGACGCGTGTCCGGTAACTTGCAAGTGATTTCCGGAAGCGGTTCTTAATATCCGCTTCCGGAACCATCTTATTAAATCCTTGATAGCCAAGCTGAAAATGCAAGGTTCTTATCAAGTTCCTTGATATCGGATTTTGAACCGATAGTAAAAATGAATGATTCACTTAACACGTCATCAAACACGCCATCTTCGATTTCCATATCCTTAACCAATAGAATTGGAAGACCTGCCATTGTGGCCATACCGACTTCCACTTCATTCCAAGGGGTAGAAAGCCATCTTTGGGAAAGTTCTTTTTCTCCGTTCATGCCGGGACGATATGTCCCGGTTTTGATGAATGTCTGTTTTGTGCCAAATGCCACTAATGCGGCGCATTTTTCGATGGTAGCTTTAATGTGAGAGAGCTGACCAAAACGAGGATAGGTGTCGCGATTATAATACACCACTTCAAATCCCTGCCGTATAAGATATTGCTTATAGGCCAAAACTGTCAGTTCATCGGCTTTTGACATATATCCCGGCATACTGAAGAATATTGTCTTACCGGAGGAAGATACGATGGTTGTTACTGGCAAATCATCAGGATAAATGTCATTCAATAGCCTTGCTGAGATTTCTTTCGGAATATTTGTCGCTTTGGAGAAGTTTGCACCTTTCAGAATGACATTTGTGAATCTGGCGTTTGTCAGATCTGCCCCGCAGAAATTGGCGTTACTGAAGTCGCTGTTTTTAATAATGGTGCCATGTAGCAATGCATCATATAGTATAATACCATCGGCTTTGACATTATCAATGAGTGCATAGGTTAAATTTGACATATAAAAGTCGGCCATACAAAGATCTATGACATGCGTCTTTGAGCCGAAATAGGCATTTTGAAGATTTGTCCTCTGTAAATCGACATTTGATAAATTAGGGGTATAAGCCAATCCATCCGCCAAAGTCTTTTGGTAGACCCCTGTGGGCAAAGTCCTTAAGATGGCGGAAATGACATTTATAGCCTCTTGTTTCAGAAAGAAGCTTTTGCCGATTTTCAGTGTCAGATAACGACGAAGCAGAACTGCAGAAGAAAGCTGGGCAGCCGTATTGTCTGACGAAAGATTCTCCACGATTTTCTCAAAAGCAGCATTTGCCTCCTCCCGTTTACGTTTATTGCTCTTTATTCCCGTATATTCCATCAGCCAATTTGTGGCAAGTATAAGGAAAGGAATCAGAAATGCCAATGCCCCAAAATAAGCTCCGTAGTCAAGGTTTGTCATAAGTAAGTGTTCAAAATTATTTCATGCTAACCGATCTCATTATTTCAATGTTTTCCCGGTGGCTTTTTGGTGTCTTTCCATCTCGTCGTCAATCGCGTAGCTCGCTACGCTCATTCCTCCTCGATGAAAATACCCTCAAAAATCCCCTCGGCAAAACATCAAAATAATTTTGACCAGTTACTTAATTATGGATATGTTTTCAGGTGGCTATAATCATAGATGTGAAAAATCATCTACAACGCGGATCGCGCTATACCGTCGTGGCGGCGATGCGCGATCCGCGTATGAGATTATGGTCTCCGGGGAGACAAATTGCTGTCAAACCAGGATGTTATTCCTCGGTGGTTTTGGGCTTGCGGGGTTTGCGGGGAGCTTTGGGCTTGGCTTCCTTGGTCGCCTTGGTTTCCTTCTTGGGGGATTTTTCAGGGGCGGCGGCTTTTTCGCGGAGTAGATGCTCCTCGTTTAGGTGCTCTTCGTTGAGGCGGTAGGTGGCGACTTCCTTATTGAGGGTCTCGATCTCGCGGGCCTGGTTGCGGATGGTGGTCAGCAGGGAGTTCAGCTCCTCATCCTCGATGTTCATCGGGTACTGCTCCTCTACGCGTACGATGAAGTCTGCCAGCACGTTCATGTAGTTGGTGAACGCCTGGAATGGGGTCTCGTAGGGGGAGAATGCAGCATGGGAAGAGCCATCGGCGAAATGCTTCGTCGACATATAGAAGAGGTGGTCCGATGCCTGCAGGCGACCCCAGTCCTGTTTGAGCTGGCGGTTGTCGCACAGGCGTACGCGCTCGGCGATCGAGTAAAGCTTGTTGAACGCCTCGTTCTGTAGCTTGTTGCCGAGCCAAGCTGACGTGTCGCGGGCTTCGTCGGCCCATGACATCGGGAACGGCACCGAGATCTCATCTATAGCCTTGAAGGTCTTGACAGCCTCCGACGGGGTCATGAACTGTACTCCTCTCTCGGCGGCGAAGCGGGGGAGAGCCTCCAGGAACTGGAAGATGCCGGTTTCGCGGCGTTGGAATTCTCCGAATGTCTCCAGGTTCATGAAGAGGTTGAACACCTGCTCCTCCTGGGGGGTGTCGGCGATCCAGCTGACATATTTGTCAGCGGTCAGAGGATATTCATTCCAGTTCGTGTTGGAGAACCGCGACGAGATGTCATCGGAAAGCTTGTCGTTCTTGAGCAACAGCTTAAGTTTCGGGGCGGAGGCGGCGCAATAGACATAGTTGGGTGATTTCCATCCAAGGATATGCTTGGCACCTTCGGTTATGCACCCCTTGAATCCCATTGCGAGGATCTGCGGGGCGATCTCGTCGGAGTAGATAAGCTCGGAGTTGCGGAAGACTTTCGGTGTCTGGCCGAACAGTTCCTTGATCTTGGCGGTGTGGAGATTGACCTGTATGCGGAATTCCTCCGGATCGGTCAGTGAGGCCAGCGAATGATCGTATGTCTCGGCGAGGAACTCGACTTTGCCTGTGTCGGCGAGCTTTTTCAGCAGGTCGAGGAATTCGGGGACATACTGCTCGATCTGCTCCAATGCCACACCGGTGACGGAGATCGCGCAGCGGAACGCCCCTTTGGTCTCCTCGATCATGCGCAGGAGGCTTTCGGCGGCGGGGATGTAGCTGTTGCGGGCTATGCGGGAGATGATATCGTCGTTGGCGAAGTCATCATAATAGTAATGGTCGTTGCCGATGTCAAAAAAGCGATATCTCTTGAGACGGAACGGCTGGTGGATCTGGAAATAGAAGCAAACTGCTTTCATGGGTCAGGTTGTTGTCTTGTGTCGTGGGTTAGTTTCTGTTGAGGACTTTGTTGTAGATGTCTATGACCTTGCGTCCGGCCTTGTCCCAGGTTATCTGGTTGACCTCATGGAGGCCGTCTTCGCTAAGCTGGCGGTGCATCGCCGGGTATGTCACGATGGAATATATCGCGTCGGCCATCGCGTCGACATCCCAGTAGTCGGTCTTGATGACATTGTTGAGGATCTCGGCGCAACCGCTCTGCTTGGAGATGATCGAGGGGACACCCATCTGCATCGCCTCCAGCGGTGAGATCCCGAACGGCTCGGAGACGGACGGCATGACATAGACATCCGACGCTTTCAGCATCTCGTATACCTGCTTCCCTTTCTGGAAACCGGGGAAGTGGAAACGGTCGGCGATTCCGCGCTCGGCGGCCAGAGTGATCATCTTGTCCATCATGTCGCCTGAACCGGCCATCACGAATCGGACATTGTGATTGTTTTTCAATACCTTGGCTGCGGTCTCTACGAAATATTCCGGGCCCTTCTGCATGGTTATGCGACCCAGGAAGGTGACGATCTTGTCTTTGGGTTTCTCGACCTGCACATTGAGGTATTCCTCGCTAAGGGGGGTGACGGCGTTGTGGACGGTCGTCACCTTGGCCGGATCGATGCCGTATTTCTCGATCACTGTCTGGCGCGTCAGGTTGGAGACTGTTATGATATGGTCGGCGTGGGTCATGCCGTCGCGCTCGATGCCGAAGACCGTCGGGTTGACATTGCCTCGCGAACGGTCGTAGTCGGTAGCATGTACATGGATGACCAGCGGTTTGCCTGTCACCTGCTTGGCGTGGATGCCGGCGGGATATGTCAGCCAGTCATGGGAGTGGATGACATCGCAGGGGATGGTGCGGGCGATGACCCCGGCGACGATCGAGTAGTTGTTGATCTCCTCCAGAAGGTTGTCGGGATATCGGCCGGAGAACTCGATGCATCCCAGATCATTGGTGCGCATGTAGTTGAAATCGGCGTAGATATGGTCGCGCAGGCGGAAGTACAGGTCGGGATCCATTACCTTGCCGATGCGGCTCTCGACATATTCGCGGCTCACGTCACGCCACGCCACAGGGGTCTGTGACGCGCCGATGATGTTGGCGAAATGGCGTTCCTCGTCGCCGAAAGGCTTCGGTATGACGAAAGTGATATCCATGTCGCCACACTCCCACATGCCCTTGGTCAGGCCATAGCTGGCGGTTCCCAAACCGCCGAGGATGTGAGGGGGAAACTCCCATCCGAACATTAATGCTTTCATGTTTCAGTCGGTTTGTTCAGGGGTCAGTCGTTGAATTTCTTAAGTGTGCGGATAGTGCGCAGCACCTCCGCTATGTTTGTGGCGTGGGAGATAGCTCCACGGTTGGTGTAGGGGGGATTGCCGTCATATAGCTGCGACAGCGAGCCTATACAGCCGTTGGACATGTCCTCCTCGAAACCGATCATCATGCGGTCGATGTAGCTTACCCCGCTGTGGCCGAATACCTTGAGATATGCGTCGGCATAGAATCCCATAAGCCAGGGGCGTACCGGGCCGTTGTGGAGGGCGCATTCTCGCTCTTCGGGAGAACCCAGATAGTTGGGACGGTAGCCGTAGCTCTTGGGGGAGAGAGTGCGCAGCCCCTTGGGGGTCAGCAGCTCCCTTGTCACGACATCCAGGACACCCTTGCGTTGGCGACGGTCGAGAGGGGAGTAGTCGAGTCCGATGGCAATCGCCATGTTGGGGCGTACCGATGGGTCGGCATAGTTGCCGTTGACGTAGTCGTAGAGATAGCCGAAGTCGTTCAGGAATGTCTTGATGAAGGCTTTTCCGGCTTTCTCTGCTGTCTCCAGCCACCTCTCGCGTGCGTCGGCCAGATCCGGAAGCCCTTCGGTGAGATCTGCAGCAAACATCAGGGCGTTGTACCACAGGGCGTTCAGCTCCACCAGCAGACCTGTGCGCGGCACCACCGGATGGCCGTTCCAGACGGAGTTCATCCATGACGCGGGAACCACAGATCCGTCGGTAGAGATAAGGCCGTCTTCCTGAAGGAACAGGTTGGGGTGTTTGCCGTCAAGGGTGAATTCAAGCAATGATGTGACGAGCTGCCCGTATTTCTCTGCTGCTGCGTCTTTACCGTAGTTCCTGGCATATTGCTGCACGGCCCATATGGCCCATGCGGGGATATCCGGGAGATTGATTCCGTGGATTTTTGGATCCTCCTCAAGCGTCTCCATGAAGTGCTGCAGGGCATCGGCAGCGGTCTCCATGATTTTCTCGTAGTCCTCACGGTGTCCTATGGCGATAGTGTTTCCGGGCAGCGACATGAAAGTGTTGCGGGCGAGGATTTTGCCCCAGGGGTAGCCCGAGAGCATGTATTCCTTGTCTCCCTCTTTCAAGTAAAGCTGCTTGGCTGCGTTTTTCAGGCAGTTGTAGAAGCTCGAACGGGCGGTGCGGGAGGCTATCTCCGCCTCATACATACCTTTGAGGGAGCGGGGACTCACTTCCGACAGCCCGGCGGAGAAGATGATCGACTCCCCTTTCTTGATGTTGACCTGGAAATATCCCGGTACCCAGAGGTCTTCGCAATAGGGTACTCCCCGGTCCATGTCCTTGACATACTCGATGTTGTTATACCAATGCGGTTCGTAGACAAACTCCGGCTTGCGGGTGAGCTGCATGTATAAGGTCGGATATCCGGGATACAGGCAGCATGCGATTCCATTGTTTATCGGCGTGCACTCCTTGTTGAGCGTGTCGTTGGCCATGCAAAGGGCGTTGCTTTCGCGGAACGCCAGGAAGGGGCGGAACTGGAGGGTTGTGGGGGAATGCGCGTCGACCAGAGTGTATCGGATAAGGATGCGGTTCTCGTGCTGGATGAAAATTTTCTCCTTGGTCAGGATCACGCCTCCCACGCGATAGGTTGTGCGGGGCACGCTTTCACAGTCAAACTCGCGGATGTATTTGTGGCCGTTTGGATTGTAGACTCCACCCTGATAGCGGTGAAGCCCCAGGTTGAAAGGAGCCCCATGCTGTATGACTGTCTCGTCGAGTGACGACAATAGGACATGAGGGTTGTAGTCTCCGTCACCCAGAGGGACCACCAGCAGCCCGTGCTGCTTGCGGGTGTTGCAATCCACGATGGATGTGCAATGATAAGCCCCCGCTTGATTTGTCCGGAGCATCTCTTTTGGCAGGGATTGCTCGAGATTGATCATCAGGTTCTTATCAAACTTGAGATAACTCATTAGGTTTTAGAGGTTTGTTATGTTAGTATTTGTGTTGGCATTTGTCACCGTCGCGCGTACGGGAGGTACGCGCGACAGGAATAAGGTCGGATATGACTACGAAAATACAATATTTTTTGCGAGATTGCAAATTATTACTGCTAATTTAGCATAAAAAATAAGTTTCCTCCAGTCGGAAGAAACTTATGTGTTATTAAACGATGTTTTTTAGCCTGAAACTTCGGGCCGTGGCCTGGTCAGGCATACATCGCCTCGATTTCGTTGGCGTAACGGCGGTTGATCACCGGGCGACGTATCTTCAGGGTGTTGGTCAGCTCGCCGTTCTCCATGGAGAATTCCCTCGGCAGGAGGGTGAATTTCTTGATTTTCTCGAAAGAGGCCAGACCTTCCTGCAAGGCTTCGATGCGCCGTCCGATCATGTCCATGATCTGACTGTTTTTCAGAAGCTCTTCAAGTGACTGGTACTGTATTTTCTTGCGGCGGGCATATTCTTTGACAGCCTCGATGGCGGGAACGATTATGGCGGTGACATATTTCCGGCTGTCGCCTATCACAGCGACCTGATCGATGTATTTGTCCTCTCCCAGCCGGCTCTCGATCGCCTGCGGGGCGATGTATTTGCCATTTGAAGTCTTGAAGAGGTCTTTCAGGCGGTCGGTTAGCACCAGCGCGCCGCTGCTGTCGATGCGTCCGGCATCTCCCGTGCGGAACCATCCGTCAGGGGTGAAAACCGCCGCCGTCTCTTCCGGCTTGTTGAAATATCCCCGCATTACCGTAGGTCCTTTGACAAGGATTTCATTCTCATCTCCGATCTTCACCTCTATTCCGGGCAGTACGGTGCCGATCGATCCTATCTCGTAGCCGACATAGGGGAAGCAGCTGACGGTGGCGGTAGTCTCCGACAGGCCGTATCCGATGACGAGGTTGATATCCATCGCGTGGAAGAACTCCACGATGGCGCTGCTGAGGGGCGCGCCTGCGGTGGGGAAGAGGTTGCCGTTGGTCACCCCCATCGCTTTCTTGACGGTCGAGAACACCTTCTTTTCATAGAAGCGGTATCGGGCTTCGAGAAGACGCGGCACGGGGAGGCCGAGACGTTTGTAATGGAGGTTGCGTTTGCGGCCGACCTTCAGGGCGTGGGCACAGAACCACCGGCCCACGGCGCTCATGCGGCTCATCTTCTCCTGTATGGCGGTGTATGCCTTTTCCCAGAATCTGGGGACAGAACACATGCAGGTGGGATTCACCTCTTTGATTGTGTCTTGTATTATACGCGGGTCACGGTTGACATAAACCTGTATGGCCGAGTCGAGGCAGAAATATGTCCACGCCTTTTCGAATATGTGGCTCAACGGAAGGAAGCAGAGCGACGTGTCGCGGTCGGAGAGAGAGGTTAGGACCTGATGGTGGATCTCCAAAGCGGCGTTGAAACAGCTGTGTGGAAGTATGGCTCCTTTCGGCTCGCCGGTGGTCCCGGAGGTGTAGAGCAATGTGGCGACATCCTCAGGCACAGCGCGGGCGGTGCGGGCTTCGACCTCGGCGCGGCACGCGTCGGTGGCGGCTTCCCCGAGTTTCAGTAGCCGGCTGAAAGTCATCGAGGATTTGTCATCGTTGTCGATCTCAACCTCGTCATAGACGATTATCTGGCGCAAAGCCTTCACATTTGCCGCTACTTTTCGGGCGATCTCATATTGGCTTTTTGTCCCGACAAAGATTATTGCAGCTCCGGAGTCACGGACGATATATTCCACCTGTTCCTGGGAGGATGTCGAGTATATCGATACCGTCACTGCCCGGTTGGCGAAACATCCGAAGTCGGTGGCGAGGATCTTGGGGTCGTTGTGAGAAAAGACAGCTACGCGCTCCTCCTCTTTCACTCCGAGGATTTCGAGGGCGCAGGCCACTTTTGAGGAGGCTTCAGCCAGCTTTCCCCATGAGATGGGACTCCATTTGCCGGGGGCTGTGCGCTCCCACAGGGCTGCGCGTTCGGATGAATAGGCGCTTATCTGGCGCTGTATGAGTGTAGTCAGTATATTGGCCATATCGGAAACCTTCGGTTTTGTCCTTATAATGAAGTCATTTAAACTTTTTCTTAAACTTATTCTTCTTTGCGCTTTTTGCCTCTTTTTTAGCCATTTTTACCCTCATTTTATTTCCACGCTTCGCTGAAAGCGACCAAGGTCGATAACGGCGCGATGCCAGCATCGCTCTCCTCAAATTCGGATAAAACAGACTAAAAACAGTCTAAAAATCGCTGTGAAGAAAAAGTTTAATGACTTCTATAATAAAAACAAATCCCGGAAGCTAAAGTTATCATTAGTGTAAGGAGGGGTTGAAACTCTCCAAAATTGGTGCAAAGTTAGCCCATTTGGCCGTAAAGGGAGGCGTGAAAGCACCTCTTTCCGACGTGGAGTTAACAATTATTTGCAATCATCAGGAGGCCCGGACGGTCGGAAGAGCCGTATGGGGATCGCTTGTCAAGGACGTGGCGACAGCAGACGGCGGTACTCTTCGGGATCGTTGGCGATTTCCAGCCCCTTGACGTATACGGGGTTAAGCACCGGATTCACGACCTTGAAATAGGTCTGGGTCTCGAACAGGTCACGTCCGATGATTCCTTTTAGGATCGTCTCGATGGTCTTTCTGGATATCTCGAGCTGTTCGGGATTCAGTTTGACCGAATCGGTCTCGCCCAGACGTACCATCTCGTCGATCATGGCGGGAGTGATGTTGAAGTTCTCCAAAAAGCTTCTTTCTGTGGGATAAAGCTTCTTCAGCTCCTTCCGGTTGTCGTCGACATATGATATGGCGAATCGGTTGAGTATTCCTTTGGCTGTCAGGTCGCGGTAGTACACGGAATAGCCGGTAGTGTCGACAGGGACAAAGACATCAGGCATCACACCGCCGCCTCCATAGACTGTACGGCCTGTACGTAAGGTCGAATATTTCTCCGAGTCGGAGAAGTGGATGGAATCTGCTGATGTGAACTCCCCTGATTCGTAGCGGTGGAGGATATCTTTGCGGTATTCATCGCTTTTGCCTCGCTCATAGGGCTTCTGGATGCAACGCCCGGATGGGGTATGGTATTTCGAGACAGTCAGCCGTATCATAGAGCCGTCAGGGAAGGGGAACGGTCTCTGGACCAGCCCTTTGCCGAATGTCCGGCGACCGACAATTACTCCTCTGTCATGGTCTTGCAACGCTCCGGCGGTGATCTCGCTGGCTGATGCGGAGTATTGGTTGACAAGCACGACCACGCGGCCGTCTTTGAATTCCCCGTCGCGTTCGGTAGCATAGAAATGCTCTCCCATCGAAGGAGACTTGGTGTATACTACCAGGTCGTTGCGGTTGAGGAATCTCGCGCCGAGGTCTATGGCGGATCCGAGCAGGCCACCTCCATTGTCCTGCAGGTCAAGGACGAGGTTTTTCATCCCCTGCTTGCGCAGTTTCGCCATCGCCTCGGAAATCTCCTTGGGGGTTGATTCGGAGAATCGCGACAAGCGGATGTAGCCGGTGGTAGGATCAGCCATGTAGGCCGCGTCAATGCTGTAGACGGGTATATCGTCGCGGACGACAAGGAAGTCGATCGGATCGGCCACCCCTTTGCGCAGTATCTTCAGTTTCACGGGAGTGCCTTTCGGTCCGCGAAGTATCTTTATTATGCCGGAATTGGGGCGTTTCACACCCGAAATGATCGAGTCATCGGCCTGGATGAGGCGGTCTCCGGGAAGAATGCCTACCTTCTCCGACGGCCCTCCCGATGTTGTCTGAATGACATAGAGGGTATCGTTGAGCATGTTGAACTGTATGCCAATGCCGGAGAAATTGCCGTCGAGCGGGGTTGTCAGCTCCTTGGTCTCCTCGGGATCGGAATAGGTGGAGTGGGGATCGAGGGTGGCGAGCATGGCCTTTATGGCCTCCTCGGCGAGTTGGTCGGAGTTGACCGTGTCGACATAACAGGCCTCGATTATCTTCTCTGCCTGGGCAATCTTGTTGGCGGCAGGCATTTTGAGCGGACCGCCCCCGCGCCCGGCGAGAAGTGACAGCAGATCTGTCTGGGCGGTTGCGGGGAAGAAGATACATGCCGCTGTGAGGGCGGCCAGTATTGAGATAGTGAATCTATTCATTGTAATTTCCTTAAGGAATGAATTGTTGGTATGGCGCGCCAAACCGGGCAAGTTCCCTTATCAGGGAGGAACTCACGGCGGCGAGTTCCGGCAACGCGGGTATGAAGACAGTCTCTATGGCTCCGGCCGTTATCAGCCTGTTCGCGTCGGCCATGTTGCGTTCATATTCAAAGTCTGCGACAGAGCGGACACCGCGCAGTAGATATCCGGCTCCGCATTGTCGGGCGAAATCAGTGGCAAGTCCACTGAAACTCTCCGTTATGACTCGCGGTTGGCCGGCATAGACTTTGCGGATCGCGTTCAGACGATGTTCAAGAGGCATCCACGGTTGCTTGGCAGTGTTGACTCCCAGCCCGATTACCACGGTGTCAAAAAGACACAGGGCGCGGTCGACTATCGATTTGTGGCCGATCGTGAAAGGGTCGAACGAACCCGCGAAAAGCGCGACGCGCTTTACGGGAGGGGCGGCCTCCGATTGTCTGTCTTTTCTTGTCGATTGACTGTCCATTGTATGTTAGACCGCCGATGGGCCTGAAAGTCAAATCTGAATAAATCTTAACAGCGGATCATGAGATCTCGGAGTCATCCTCCACGACAAGATTGTCGATGATGAAGTTCTGACGCTCGGAGGTGTTCTTGCCCATGTAGAATTCCAGCAGTTCGGACACGGCATCCTCCTTGCGCAGGGTGACGCGGTCGAGACGCATGTCAGGACCGATGAAGTCGCGGAACTCATCGGCGGATATTTCTCCCAGACCTTTGAAGCGGGTTATCTCGGCGTGGTTCCCGAACCGGGCGATCGCGTCGACGCGCTCTTGATCCGTATAGCAGTAATATGAGTCCTTGATCTCCTGCCCTTCCTCCTCCTCTGCTTTCTTGCGGGATTTCTTTTTGGCCCCGTTGCGGCGGGTCGCGCGGTCATCCCGGACACGGAACAGTGGAGTCTGCAGGACATATACATGTCCTTTCTTGACCAGATCCGGGAAGAACTGGAGGAAGAATGTCAGCAACAGCAGGCGGATGTGCATGCCGTCGACATCCGCATCGGTGGCAATTATGACATTGTTGTAGCGTAGTCCGTCTATCCCGTCCTCGATGTTGAGAGCAGCCTGCAGGAGGTTGAATTCCTCGTTCTCATATACCACCTTGCGGGTCATCCCGAAGGAGTTGAGGGGCTTTCCGCGCAGAGAGAAGACCGCCTGGGTCTCGACATCTCGTATCTTGGTGATCGAGCCGGACGCGGAGTCTCCCTCGGTCAGGAATATGCTCGAGGCAAGCTTCTTCTTCTCCAGTTCCTGGGCCTTCTCCTCATCCTTGAAATTGTTCGGGTCGTTGAGGTGGACGCGGCAGTCGCGCAGCTTGGAGTTGTGGAGGTTGACTTTCTTGGCCCTCTCGCGGGCCTGCCGGGTGATTCCGGCCATCGCTTTGCGGGCCTGCTCGCTCTCCTGTATTTTCTTCAGGATTATGTTTGCCGTCTCCAGATTCTTGTGGAGGAAGTTGTCAAGTTCCTTTTTCAGGAAGTCTCCGACAAACTTGGCCACGGTCGGTCCGTCAGGCCCTATGTCGCGCGAGCCGAGCTTTGTCTTGGTCTGCGACTCGAATTCCGGGTTCTCTACCTTTACGGCGATGGCGGCGACCATGCCGGTACGGATATCGGAGTATTCGAAATTCTTGGCGAAATAGTCTTTCATTGTCCGGCTGACAGCCTCCTTGAAAGCCGCCAGATGGGTTCCTCCCTGGGTGGTGAACTGTCCGTTGACAAACGAGTAATATTCCTCGCCATACTGGTTGGCGTGGGTGATGGCGACCTCGATGTCCTGTCCGCGAAGGTGGATGATAGGATAGAGTGGGTCTTTGGTAAGGTTGGCTTTCAACAGGTCGAGCAGGCCGTTACGGCTGTAGTGGCGTTTGCCGTTCAGGTATATTTCAAGGCCGGTGTTCAGGTAGGTGTAGTTCTTCACCATCGCCTGTATGAAATCCAGGTTGAAGTTGTATCCCTTGAACAGGTCCGCGTCGGGGGTGAAGCTCACGAATGTCCCGTTGGGCTCTTTTGTGGGGAAGTCGGAGGTCTCTGTGAGCAGCTCCGCCCGGCAGAACTCCGCCCGCCGTGCCATGCCGTCTCTGTTGGCCTGGATAATGAATGAAGAGCTAAGCGCGTTTACCGCCTTTATGCCGACTCCGTTCAGGCCGACAGATTTCTTGAACGCCTTGTTGTCGTATTTCGCGCCGGTATTGATGATCGAGGCGACATCGACAAGTTTCCCCAAAGGAATACCGCGTCCGTAGTCACGGACTGTGACGGTCGTCTCTGTGACATCAATGGATATCTGGCGGCCA
Organism: Prevotellaceae bacterium; assembly: GCA_021772015.1. Lineage (GTDB taxonomy): Bacteria > Bacteroidota > Bacteroidia > Bacteroidales > Muribaculaceae > UBA7173. The sequence goes on from JAETNS010000005.1 coordinate 169,460, forward strand.
TACCCCATCATATACTCGTCGATGGCGTTGTCAAGCACCTCCTTTATCAGCACATATATTCCGTCATCGCTCTTAGACCCGTCTCCGAGTTTGCCGATATACATGCCCGGACGGAGCCTGATATGCTCCCTCCAGTCAAGGGTCTTGATCTCATCTTCGGTGTATGTTGCTTCGACCTTGGGCTGTCCCTCGAAAGGGAGAGTCGGGTCGATGGCGGCGGGGTTGTCTTCAGTCATGGCGTGAAAAGGGAAGGGGACAGGCATGGAGCGGCCTTGTTGTCAGTCGCGAAAAGCGGATGTCGGCTACTCCTATGCAAAATTACGAAATCCCCTCCAAAAAAGCAAACCTTTCTGCATCCCTCGGCAATCATCCTTATACCCAGGGGAATGGGGTTATAAGGTTGACATCGGTGTCGCCTGTGAACATTGCGATCGACAGCCATATCAGCAGCAATATAATCAACACTCCCACTCCGATCCACATCCAGAAACTTGTTCCCTTGCGGCTGCGTGGCTGATGTTCCGGCGGGATGAATCCGGGGTCTTCCTCACGTATTCGCTCTATATCTCTCTCCCGCTCTTTTTCGTGGCGTGAAAGCCTGCGGTTGTCGCTTTCCATCTTATGTTCCATGTTCTTGTGGTTTTAACATTATCAAACAATTCGTTTAATTCTTAACACTTGGAGATGTGAAATGGTTGGAGCAAGGATGGGTGTGAAATGCGCGGGTGGTGCCGAAAAAAGCCGGGATGCTCACGCATACCGGCTTTCACGTTGGGGATTGTATGTTCCCCCCGGATGGGGTGTGGGGGGAACGGGGATATATCTTTTATTCAGCGACGACCTCGAAAGGAATCTCAACGGAGACTTCCTTGTGGAGGTTGACCTTGGCGGTGTACTTGCCGAGTTCCTTGACGGCATCCTTAAGCTCGATGAGCTTGCGGTCTACCTTGTGGCCGAGAGCTTCGAGAGCGTCGGCGATCTGGATGTTGTTGACAGAGCCGAAGATGGTGCCGTTGGCGGCAGCCTTGGCTCCGATGGTCAGCGATACATCAGCCAGAGATGCGGCGAGAGCTTCTGCGTCGGCCTTGATCTGGGCGAGTTTGTGGGCCTGCTGACGCTGGTTCTCCTGAAGCTGCTTGAGGTTGGAGGAGTTGGCGATCACAGCTTTGCCCTGGGGAATGAGGAAGTTGCGGCCGTAGCCGTCCTTTACTTCGACAACGTCGTCCTTGTAGCCAAGGCCGCGCACGTCTTCTTTCAATATGATCTTCATACGGATGGGAGTTCTAATTGGTTGAAGTGATTTGAGCCTTCGGCTTATTTCATGAGGTCGGTGACGTAGGGCAGAAGGGCCAGGTGGCGGGCACGCTTTACAGCCTGGGCCACGCGGCGCTGGAACTTCAGCGAGGTGCCGGTGATACGACGGGGAAGGATCTTGCCCTGCTCGTTGAGGAATTTCTTGAGGAATTCAGGATCCTTGTAGTCGATGTATTTGATGCCGGAACGTTTGAAGCGGCAGTATTTCTTCTTCTTGACGTCGACCGACAGGGGAGTGAGATAGCGGATTTCAGATTGGGTCTGTGCCATTTTTGTGTCGTGATTCTTTTTTGTTGGTTGATGTTTTCTTTGCAGCCGTTGACGGATCGGGGCTTAGGCCTCGGCGTTCTCGGCGGGAGCTGCGGCGGCTTTGCCGGCCTTGAGGGAGCGGCGCTTGGCGGCGTACTCTGCGGCGTACTTGTCGTTGCGGAACACCAGGAAGCGGATGACGCGCTCGTCGCGGCGGAAAGCGGTCTCGATCTTCTTGACGATCGTGGGGTCGCCGTCGAATTCAACCAGGGCGTAGAATCCTGTGGATTTCTTCTGGATGGGGTATGCGAGCTTGCGCAGTCCCCAGATCTCCTCGTTCACGATGGAGGCACCGTTGTCGGTGAGCACCTTTGTGAACTTCTCTACCGCTTCCTTCATCTGAGCGTCAGACAAAACGGGAGTTAAAATGAAAACGGTTTCGTAGTGGTTCATTTCTTAAACTGTTGATGTTTAATGTGTTAATATGCGGCATGGGCAAGTATGCGCCCAAACCGGGTGCAAAGTTACACAAATACCGCGACATTTGCAAGTGGAGATCAGATGATTATCTTGTTTTTGCGGTAATATTCGCGGAAGGTCGAGGGTGAGCAGCCTTTCTTGCGCTTGAAGATGCGGTTGAAATTGGAGACATTGTTGAATCCGCATTCGAAGCAGATCTCCAGCACCGAGGCCATTGTCTCGGCCAGCATGCGGGAGGCGTGACCCAGGCGGACATCGATGATGTAGTCGCTGACAGTGCGCCCGGTCCGGAGCTTGAAGAATCGGGAGAAGGCCGATGGGGTCATGCAGACTATCTGGGCCAGTTCCTCCAGCCGCAGCTCGCGCCGGTAGTTAGCCCTGATGTACTCCTCGACCTTGTGGATCCGGCGTGACTCCGAGCTTGTGCCCCCTTTGGCGAATGATGTGGAGCTGAGCAGCTGGCAGTCTTCATCTTTCGACAGGATATATAGGATTTCCATCAGTTTCAGCACGCGGTAGAAGTCTGGCTGTGCCTGGGTGATCTCGTCAAGAAGCTTGTAGATCCTGACGATGCATCCCAGGGAGAAAGCGACCCCTGACTTGGCTTTGTCGAAAAGATCGCTTATCGACTTCAGCTGATTCTTGGCAAGGAAGGTGTCGCCGAAGATGGCGGGAGTGAACTGTATGGTTATCTCCCTTATTTTGGCGGATTTGCAGCTGAATTGTTCCCAGACATGTTCCAGCCCCGTGCCTACCATCACCAGGTCGTATTTGCCAAGTACCTCCACTGAGTCGCCGACGATACGGCGCGCCCCCTCGCAGTTTTCCACAAAGTTAAGCTCTATCTCTTCGTGGCGGTGGAGCGGATAGTCAAACTGGCTCTTGTATCGGTCGACAAGGTAGAAACAATCCTCTTTTGACAGAGGGGTTATCTCGGTCATCACAGTTGTCATGGCATCAGAAAGGTGGGATTATTTGATTTTCCTTAATTGTGTATTAAGTAACCGGCCAAAATAATTTTGACCAGTTACTTATCATTAAAGTCATTGCTTCTCAAGGAGCAGTATCCGTGAGCAGTAGTCGACCTTTTCGCCCCATTCGAGGTCATGTGACGGGCGCATTTCCAGTCCGTTGTCAATCAGGAAACGGCCTGTGAAGACTTTCCCCTCGTATGGCAGCGGCTTGAGGTCTATGGCGTTGATTTCCGTCACCTTGTAGGAGGCGTCAGGGTCGAGACCCTCCATCGGCACGCGTGTGACCAGCGGAGCGGAATAGTCATTGTTGGTGCGGAACCAGTAGAAGACACTCTTGTCTTTCGCCGGGGAGACATACATCAGTGACACGACCCCTCGGTTGTCGAACGGCGACACAAGGCGGTAGAGGTCGCCCAGCTGCACCACGTCGCGGAATCCCTTGTATGCCTCTATGGCTCCTTTGCAGAAATCGCGCTCCTGCTGGGTCATGTCGCGCGGCTGTATCTCCATTCCGAGCCTGCCTGTCATGGCGACATCACAACGGAATTTGAGCGGCACGACGCGGAAAGTGGTGTGGTTGGGAACCGCGCTGATATGGCTTCCCATGGCGACCGCCGGGAAGAAATAGCTGAGCCCCCACTGCGCGCCCAGACGCTGGAACGCGTCGGTGTTGTCAGACACCCAGAATTCGTCGAAGTTGTCAAGGATGCCGTAATTGGCGCGGCCTCCACCTGAAGCGCAGGCCTGTATAGCAACGTCGGGGTGCTTGGCGCGTATGCGCTCCATGACGGAGGTAAGCCCCCGGTGGTAGCGTATCGACATCTCGCTCTGGCGGTCGGCGGAGAGGTATTGTGAGCCGTGCTGCATCACAGGGGCGTTGGCGTCCCATTTGACATAGGCGATCTCCGGGTTGTTGGTAAGCAGGGTGTCGACCATGTTGACGATGAAATCCTGCACTTTGGGGTTGGCCAGGTCGAGGACAAGCTGTGTCCCGCCGCGTCCCTCCACTATGTCGCGGTTGGCCGCCTTGATGACCCAGTCGGGATGCTCCTTGTAGAGCCGGGCATTGGAGTTCGTCATCTCCGGCTCGACCCAGATGCCGAACTTGACACCCCGCTTGCGGGCTTCGTCGGTCAATCCCTTTATCCCGTGGGGGAGTTTGCGCGTATCAACCTCCCAGTCGCCGAGCGACGAGGAATCATCGTCACGCTGTCCGAACCATCCGTCATCCATCACAAACAGTTCGCCTCCCATGTCGGCGATATCCTGCATCATCGCGGCCATCTTCGGCTCGTCGATGTTGAAGTAGACCCCTTCCCATGAATTGAGCAGTATCGGGTTGACCTCCGTCCCATGGGCAAGATGGTATTGACGGCCCCAGCGGTGGAAGTTCCGGCTGACTGCCCCCATACCTGTGTTGGAATAGGTGAGGGCGACCGCAGGTGTGGAGAATGTTTCCCCCGGCATAAGTTTCCAAGACGATTCGTCAGGATGTATCCCCGCGAATAGCTGATGCCGTCCGTGATCGTCGGTGACTACCCGCAGGCGGTAGTTGCCTCCGTAAAGGAGAGCCGCTCCGATGACGCGCCCGGAGGTCTCGGAGGGTTTGCCGTCAAGCGACAGCATCACTTCGGCATGTGAGGTGTGGGAATTGCGGACACCATCTTTGTTCTGTATCACTTTCATTCCCGGTGTGAGCTTCTCATTGTTGACGCGTCCCTCGTTGGCCCATGTGCCGTACAGGCTTGTCAGCCATGCGTCGGTTGAACGGAAAGGGAGGCAGGCCGATTCGAAGCGGTCGAGTATGACCGGTTTCTTGCCGTTGTTGGTGATGTCGACCCAGGTCTCGATCACATCCTCTTTGGGAAACGCCAGATAATTGAGCGTCACGCTGACAGGATAGTGGCGGTCGGCAAGGGGAATTGTCGTCAAAGTGTTGCCGTTGTTGTCAACCACGCTTTCAGGTTCCCCGGCCCGTATGAGGTCAAGTGTCATGTTGCCGTCGGGCATCGTCACGCTCAGCGCGCTTTCCCCTTCCGGATAATTGCCGTAAACGGGATAGGCCGGAGTGTTCTCCCCTTCGGGAGCCGCGTCGAGGACCTGGTTAAGATCTCCCTTGACAACCGGGCCAAAATAGAGGAGTGACGGAGCTGCGGCAGAGTCGAGTTTCAGGATTATCTGGGAATTGAATGTGGTCATAGGAAGAAGCCTGGGTGTCGCGCCGGACATCAGAAAAGTGACAGAAAAGGCCAACAAGGCCGGAATCTTTTTCATGGATCAGGGTGTATGGAAGATAATATATATTGAGGGGATGCCCCCTGCAGAAGTGTTCGCATGGCAAATTTAGTCATAACCGACCAAGATTACAACACCTCCCGCGTAATATGTAGAAATAGGTCAAGAAAAGGCAAAAATAGTATCAGCATTCGGCGGCCATCTCATGATTTTAACATTCGATCCGTGAGATTCGGCGGATTAGTATTACTTATTGCTAAAATTGTATCAGTCGTTTCTGTTTTTACTTGCTAACTTTGCATCGTCACCATAAGACCATGTGAACTCACTTCCTTACCTAAGGATTCAATAACCCAATTTTTATCTTTAACTAACTCAAAAAGTCTTTTACCTTAAACCCGCTCATGATGACAGGCAAATTCTTTAGTTTTCGTGCTTTGCTTCTGGCTCTGACCGCGATTCTCGCTGTCTCCGCCTCGGCTCAAGTCACGGTCAAGGGTACGGTCGTCGATCAGGACGACGAACCCATCATCGGAGCTTCCGTCCTTGAACAGGGAACCGCGACAGGTACCTCGACAGACATCGACGGAAATTTCACCCTAACGGTAAAGTCCGGGAAAGCTACCCTGGCGGTCTCCTATATAGGATATGAGAGCCAGAAAGTGGCGCTCAACGGACGCACCGAAATCACTATCAAGATGAAGGAGGACGCAGGTGTCAACCTCGACGAGGTCGTGGTTGTCGGCTACGGAACCCAAAGACGCACCGACGTGACCGGTTCGGTGGCATCGTTGTCTAAAGACCAGATGCGCGAATCGGTTGTCACCAACGCCGACCAGATGCTCCAGGGCAAGATCGCCGGTGTCCAGGTGACATCGAACTCCGGCGCCCCCGGGGGCGCTACCTCGATCCGCATCCGCGGAGCGAGGTAGATCAACTCCTCCAATGAACCGCTCTATATAATAGATGGTGTACAGATGTCCACCGCCGGAAGCGATATCGGCGGTTTCGACTGGGCCGGTGGTACGAACGGACAGACGAAAGTCAATCCTCTGGCTTCGATCGCCCCCTCTGACATCGTCTCGATCGACGTGCTCAAGGATGCCTCGGCCTGCGCCATCTATGGTGCCGCCGGAGCCAACGGTGTCGTCATCGTGACCACCCGCCGTGGCGAGGCCGGTCATACCAATGTGACCTACGACGGATATGTCGCCTGGCAGACCGTCGCCAAGAAGATCGACATGATGGACCTGTCGGAGTATGCCGAATACCAGAACCAGCTCTATGCCGAGGGTATCATCACCGAAAAGCAGCTTGACAAGGCTTTCCTCGACCCGTCGCTCCTCGGAAAGGGCACAGACTGGCAGGACGAGATTTTCCGCACCGCCTTCATGACCTCCCACCAGGTAGGCGTTTCAGGGGGTAGCGAGAAACTCACCTACGCCATGTCGGGCGGCTGGATGAAGCAGGACGGTATCATCATCGGCTCTGACTTCAACCGATTCAACTCCCGTTTCAATCTCGACTCGCAGTTCACCCCGTGGCTGAAACTCGGCGGCTCGCTGGCCTACACCCGCACCAACGAGAAGATCACCCTCAACGACGGTTCTGATGGCGTTATCATGCAGGCCATGACGATGCAGCCCCATGTCCCCGTCCGCGACTTCGACGGCAACTGGGCCGGTCCGACCACTGTCGACGGTTCTTCGACCTGGAACCCCGTGGCTCTCGCCCTCCAGAAGAACAACCGCCTGCTGCGCCAGCGCGTGATGGGTAACTTCTATGTCAACGCCGACTTCCTGAAATACTTCACTTTCCGCGCTGAATACGGCTTCGACGCTTCCCAGAACCAGAACAAGAGCTACATCCCCCGTTACCAGTTCGGTCTTGTCTCCAACGACATCAACCAGATGATGCACCGCGAGGACCATTCCTTCTTCTGGGTGCAGAAAGACTACGTGACATATCACCAGCGTTTCGCCGAGAAGCATGACCTGACCGTGATGGCCGGTTTCGAGGCTTCAAAGTCGACCTGGAACAACACCACCCTCATCAAGAAGAACTTCTCCTCCGACCAGATCTTTGTGATGACCAACGACGGAGAGTTCGTGTCGAACAACGGTTATGACGACTCCGCGACCACCGCTTCGATTTTCGCCCGCGCCAACTACTCTTTCGACAACCGCTACCTGATCACCGCCACCATCCGCCGCGACGGCTCCTCGAAGTTCGGCCCCAACAACAAGTGGGGTACCTTCCCCTCCGTGGCCCTCGCCTGGCGTGTCACCCAGGAAAAATTCATGGAAGGCACGACCTCATGGCTTGACAACCTGAAACTCCGCCTCGGTTACGGTAAGGTGGGTAACTCAAATATCGACACCTACCGCTACGCCGCAGCGATGACAGCCATCCAGACCCCGTTCGGAACCGCCTATTATCCCGCCAACCTTTCCAATCCCGATCTGAAATGGGAGGCTTCCGAGCAGTTCAACGCCGGTCTCGACTTCGCCGTGTTCAACAACCGTCTGGAGTTCACATTCGATATTTACAAGAAGCAGACCGACGGTCTCCTCCTCGAGGTCTTCACTCCCGGATATCTCAGCGCGTCTAACGGCTACACCATCCGTCCGCCTTACGCCAATGTCGGCAAGACACAGAACACCGGTATCGACTTCGCCCTCAATGCGCGCCCGATCGTGACCAATGACTTCTCATGGCGCATGAACCTGACTCTCTCCCACAATAAGAACAAGGTTGTCTCGCTCAACGAGAACTCACAGGCGATGCGTGGTAAGATCGACTGGTATTCCGAATTCCAGTCAGCCACCCTCATCACAGTCGGAAAGCCTATGGGTGTGTTCTACGGATATGTGACCGACGGCCTCTTCCAGAATGCTGACGAGATCCGCAACCACGCCACCCAGACCGGCGGTTCGGTTCCCTACGCCAACCGTGTCGACCGCACATCAGGCGCATGGGTGGGTGACATCAAGTTCAAGGATCTCAATGACGACGGTGTCATCAACGAGGATGACCAGACGATCATAGGCGATCCCAATCCGGATCTGACATTCGGTTTCACCACCGCGTTCACCTATAAGGATTTCGAGCTTTCGATCGGTTTCAACGGAGCTATCGGCGGAGACATCCTCAACTGGGCCCGCTACAAGACCGAAGGACTCTCCTCGATCTGGGACAACCAGACATCCGACGTGCTCGGCCGCGCCCAGTCGGCGATGATCGATCCCTCCAAGGGATTCGACCCCGACAATGTCTATCTGGCCTCCAACGGCAACGGGCTTCCCCGTTTCTCCAACCTTGACGGCAACTCTAACTGCCGCATGAGCGACCGCTGGATTGAGGATGGCACCTACCTGCGCATCCAGAACATAGCCCTTAGCTACAACCTCCCCCGCAAATGGGGCAGCAAGGTCGGCTTGTCCTCGGCCAAGATCTATTTCAACGTCCAGAACGTCCATACATTCACCAAATACTCAGGCTATGATCCTGAAATCGGCGCATTCAACCAGAGCGCGTTGCTTCAGAACATCGACCGCGGCCGTTATCCGACCCCGCGCACTTACACCCTCGGCCTGAACCTCTCTTTCTAACATTCCAAATCCTGAATCTATCCAAAGATGAAACCAATTTATAAATCCCTGCTTCTGGCTGCCGTGCTCGGCGGGTCGCTGTCATCCTGCAACGACTTCCTGACGGTTGATCCCGTCGACAAGCTGACCCAGGACAACTTCTATACCTCCGACGACCGTGTCCGCGCCAACACAATGGCCCTCTACGCGGCAGTCACCTGGGACCAGTTCTGCCACGATTTCCAGTGGAAGTTCGACATGCTTTCGGGCGACATGTATTACACCTACGCTGCTGAAGGACAGTGGTATTTCGGTACCTACACCTCCGTCAACCAGTACATCAACCAAGGTTGGGAGGGATTGTACAACGTCATAGCGTTCTGCAACTCCGTGATCCACGACATGCCCGGCAAGTGCAAGGACGGAGTGTCGGACGCTGCCATCAATCAGGCGATCGCCGAGGCCCGCTGCATACGCGCCTATTGCTACTATCTTCTGACCGAGTCATGGACAAATGTCCCGGTGGTGGAGGACAATTCGACAAACATCACCTCCAACAACCTGCAGCTGCCCCCCGCGACCCAGAAGAGCATCTATGAGTTCGCGATGAACGACGCGACGTTTGCCGTCAACAACCTGCCGATGTCTGACGGCGATGCTTTCCGCGCCACCCGCCTGACCGCTTTGGCTATCTGCGCGAAACTCGCCCTGACTATGGCTTCCCATACCGATTACGGTTTTGACCGCTCCGCCCTCTACGCCCAGGCTGCCGCCGATGCCAAGGAGGTGATCGACAACAAGCCCGCGATCACCGAGATAAACTACGCGACCCTCTTCGATGTGGAGGCCAACAACGGCCCAGAGTCATTGCTCGCCATCCAGTGCGGCGTGCTGGGTTACTCCTTCGGTAATGGCCGCAACTGTGCCTGGAGTCGTTCGTCAGTGATCGCCGACCAGACGTGGGGTGCCGGCAAAGGCCCGACAGTCTCCCTCCAGAGCCTCTATGATGACCGCGACCAGCGTCGCCAGTGGGTCTACATGACCGGAGGTGACTTCTATCCCAATCTTAACAAGGCCGGGGGAGGTTACACCTACAAGTTCATCTCCCGTGGCGATGACGGTTCGGTGGTCGAGGACAAGAACGAGATGCTTGCTCATATCAAGAAGTATGTAATCGGCAAGTCAGCCGACTGCGACGGCAATGTGGGCCTCAACCAGGATGCTGCCAACAATATCTATCTGCTCCGTCTGGCTGACATGTATTTTGTCCGCGCCGAGGCTATCATGGGGACAGCCGACGAGACTTCCGATCCTGTCGCTCTCGACATGGTCAACCAGGTACGTCACCGCGCCGGTCTATGGACTGACCTGACATCGCTGACCTACGAGAAACTCCTACAGGAGCGTCGTGTGGAGTTTGCTTTCGAGGGTACCAACTGGTTTGACATCCTCCGCTATAGCTACCGCGCCGGCAAGACCAAGGCCATCGACTTCCTGAATTCAGGATGGGGCACTGACATCAACCGCAGTGCGATGTATATCCAGAAAGATGGCACAACAACCTCCAACGAGAACAACCGCAGCCAGTATCATGTGGTAGACAACACCGCCGAGTGGGGACAGTATGACCCGATCATAATCTCCGCAGATGCCTTCAAGCTTCCGATCCCTGCCGCCGCCTCGACGACATCGCCCCAGCTTCTGGGTCAGCCTGTCGACTATGTGTCACCTTACAACTGATTCCAACCATCCGGTAAATACAAGTAGACAATCATGAAAAAGTTTTTCAAACATATCCTCGTCGCTCCTGTGGCGCTGATGACCGTCGCCATGACCGGATGCTCGGAATCCGATGCCGACAAGGACAAGGGGAAAGATCCCTCGGTGTCATATTTCAGATACACCGACCCCGCGACAGCCAATGATCATATAACCGAGGCTTACTTGGGAGAGAAGATCGCTATCTGCGGTTCAGACCTGGGCGATGTGCAGCAGGTGTGGTTCAACGACCAGAAGGCGATGGTCAACCCGGCCTATGTCACCTCGGAGGTGATCATTGTGGAAATCCCCAACACGATCTCCGAGAATGTCACCAACACCGTCCGCCTCGTGACCTCCAAAGGGAATTCGGCCACAGTCGATTTCTACACGATGGTGCCCGATCCCATCATCTCATCAATGAGCTGCGAGTGGGCCAAGCCCGGTGACGTTGTCGACATCAACGGCGACTACTTCGTGACCGACGACGAGTATCCCATACAGATCACTTTCCCCGGAGGCGCGACTGTCGCCAAGGAGGACATCCTCGACTTCTCCCGCACCAAGATGACCGTCAAGGTGCCGCAAGGAGCTGACCAGGAAGGACGCATGACCGTCACCAGCCGCTACGGCGAAGGCCTGGCGACATTCGTATACCGCGATTCACGCGGCATGATCCTTGACTGGGACGGTGTCCGCGGCCAGGGTCTGGCCATAGCCAACGGTTGGCGCAAGGGAGACAAGATCTCCTACACCGATTACAAGGGGATCCCCTCGCTCGACGGCAAATTCATCTGCTTCGACGGAGTGAAGGCCGACTATAATGATATGGGAGAAGATAACTTCTCATTCTGTCACTGGCCTGTCGACGAGAACGGGACCGTGTCGCTCGACATCTCGACCCTGTTTGACACAGCCGCCTATATGGACTATTGTCTGAAATTCGAGGTCTACATACCTTCGGCAACCCCCTGGACCATCTGCGCACTCAACATTCTCTTCACTCCCGCAAGCATCTTCGGCGAGAACGACTATTACTTCGGCGAAGAGGATCCTTATCCCTATCCCCGCGCGATGTGGGTGCCTTGGAACAGCAATGGCGGCTCCTATGACACAGGCGACAAGTGGCTGACTGTCTCCGTCCCCCTGTCGGAGTTCAACAAGGACCGCTACATGAATCCTTGCGCCCGCAAGATGACAAAGGATGACTTCGCCGGACTGTCGATGATCGTCAGCTGGGGCCCGTTCATGGAAGAGACCAATGTCCCCGTGACAATGGCTCTCGACAACATCCGCGTCTGCCTCCAGAGCGAGCCGCTTCCAGAAAAGCCCAAGAAATAAATTTGAACAGTTACTCAAGTAACCTTAACCGATTGAATCTGAAATGAAATTCCTAAGATATTTCCTACCCCTTGGGTTTTTAGCCGTCATGGCCGCCTCATGCTCCGACAATATGGAGGATGATGTGACCCTCACGCCGACCACGGCCAACACGGAAGCTATCGCCGAGGGCTCGACTGTCGACATGCTGCTCCACCGTGACATTACAGTCAACTATACCCATCCGGTCAAAATCGTCAATCCCGCCGGCATCACCCTCAACGGGCAGCCTGTCGAGGGAGCGACTACCAACGTCTGCGAACTTAAGATTCCCCTGACCCTCGAGGCGGGGAAAGACTACACCCTCGCGGTCGCTTCCGGGGCGTTGGTCCGTTATGACCATCCCGACATGTCGGCTGATCCCTATACCCTCCATTTCTCGACCCGTCCCGCTCCCGTGCTTGACGCTGAGCTGACCGATCCGCAGGCCACCCCCGAGGCGAAGCAGCTCTTCGAGTTCCTCAAGACCCAGTACGGAAAGAAGACAATGTCGGGTGTTATGGGAGAGATCGCCTGGGGCACCGGCTATTACGATGTGATATCCCAGGCCGCAGGCAAGCAGCCGGCGATTGTGGGCTTTGATTACATCCACCTCGCGTCTTCCCCTTCCAATTGGATTGATTACGGTGACATCACCCCCGTCAAGGAGGCGTGGGAGGCCGGATCGATCGTCCAGATCATGTGGCACTGGAATGTGCCGCGTCTCAACAACAAGAAAGCGCAGCTCTCGACCGAACCGAGCCGCTTCTCTCCGGCAAACGCTATGGTTCCGGGCAACTGGGAATATGACGTGATGGAGAAAGACATCGCCAAGGTCGCCGGATATCTGAAACTTATCCAGGATGCAGGCATTCCCGTCATCTTCCGTCCCTTCCATGAGGCAGCCGGTGACTACAACTGGGGCCCGTGGTTCTGGTGGGGAGCCGAAGGTGTGGATGTGACCAAACAGCTCTGGGATCATTTGCGCGACAAGCTCCAGAACCAGTATGGCATCCATAACCTGATCTGGGAATGGACCGTCCAGACCTGCAACGCCGGAGAACTTGCTTCGCTTGACCAGCTCAAAGGCGCGTATCCCGGCAATGACAAATGCGATTTCGTGGGTGTCGACCTGTACAAGGATGATGACCTGTTCTCCGATTTCGACACCTTCTATCTTACCCGCGAACTTGTCGAGGGGAAGAAGATGATCGCCCTTTCAGAGTGTGGAAAGATCTTCGATCCTGAAGTGACATTCCCCAAAGGAGAGACCTGGCTCTACTTCATGCAGTGGTATGAGTATTACGACAGCACATATCAGATCCGTGACTACTCTCCCGCCGAGACCTGGCAGAAGGTCGTCGCCTCTCCCTACACTCTCAACCGTGAGGATATCAAACCTCTCCTCGCCAAATGAGAAACGAAGCTCTTGAATTTGAAGTCATATGAGTGAATGAAGCGGCCCGGAGACGGGTTAATCGCCGGGCCGCTTCTCTTCTATCCCTGAAAAAAACTTGTTTAGAAATGCAAATCCGCCATTCGATATTTGCCGCTGCCGGTCTTCTGCTTCTTGTGAGTTGCGGTGGCCGTCAAGGTTCTTCCGCCGAGATTGCCTCGACTGATTCCATCACCCCGGCGGGGGAACTGTTGCAACGTCTGCAGAAAGTGCAGGCTTCAGGCCTCACCATCTATGGCCATGACGATGATCCCGTCTACGGAGTGAACTGGTTCGGCGATGAAGGCCGTTCGGATGTCCTGGAGACAGTAGGGGACTACCCCGGCATGATGCACTGGGATCTCGGTCTGATAGAATCCTGCTCTGCTGTCAATCTTGACTCCGTCGCGTTCGACCGGATGGCGCGCGAGATGGCCTTGCAGGAGAAGCGCGGAGGCATCAACGCCATATCCTGGCATCCTCTCAATCCCCATACCGGAAAGGACGCGTGGCAGCCGGTCGACACTGATGTCGTGACTCTTGCAGTGACAGAGGGAACGCCGGAGAATGACACCCTGCGGGTATGGCTTGGCCGCGCCGCCGACTACCTCGCCTCCCTCAAGGATGAGGAGGGGAAACCGCTTCCCCTGATTTTCCGCCCCTGGCACGAGATGTCGGGAGGATGGTTCTGGTGGGGCGGACCCAACACTACTGTCGACTCTTACCGCAAGCTCTGGGAGATGACCCGCAAAGCTTTTGACGAGAAAGGTCTTGACAACATACTCTACGCCTATTCCCCCGATGTGGTCGGCTCGAAAGATGAGTACATGACCTGGTATCCCGGTGACGAGTATGTCGACATCATGGGAGCAGACGTTTATCACCGCGACGGCCATGAGGGTACGGAACGCTGGTTCGCAGCGATCGACTCCACTTATGGGGCAGCCGCTGCCGTGGCTGCGGAGAAAGGGAAGATCGCGGCCCTCACCGAGACCGGATGCGAGGCGTTGCCTGTCGAGGACTGGTACACCTCCTGCCTGCTCCCGGTACTGAAAAAATACAAGCCGGTCTATGTCACGGTCTGGCGCAACGGCAACCGTAACATGAAGGCCGACCATTTCTATGCCCCTTATCCGGGGCATCCCGGAGTGGAGTCATTCAAGACTTTCCATAATGACTCCATCACGGTTTTCGCCAGAGAACTTGAGAGGATCCGCTGACGGTAGATCCCGACATTCACGATACTTCTTTACTGATACCAAAGCATCACCCCTTTAACTGACTCACCGACATGCTTGACTTTGACCAGCGCAAAGCTTTTGTTGAAAAAGAATATGAAGACCTTGTAAGCCGTCCCAACGAGGCTATCGAAGGCAATGGCATCTTCTGCCGATACAAGAATCCGGTCATAACGGCCGCGATGGTTCCTCCATTCTGGAAGTATGATTACAACCGCCAGACCAATCCTTTTTTCATGGAACGGCTCGGTGTTAACGCTACCCTCAACTCCGGAGCGATCAAATGGAACGGCAAGTATGTGCTTGTTGTCCGGGTCGAGGGTTCCGACCGCAAGTCATTTTTCGCCGTGGCTGAAAGCCCGAACGGTATAGACAATTTCCGCTTCTGGGACCATCCCATCACAATGCCGGAGGATGACATACCCGGAGTGAATATCTATGATATGCGCCTGACCCGCCATGAAGACGGCTGGATCTACGGCCTGTTCTGTGTGGAGCGTCATGATGACAACGAGCCGGGCAACCTGTCGGCTGCCACGGCTACCTGCGGTATCGCCCGCACCAAGGATCTTGTCAACTGGGAGCGTCTGCCGGATCTAAAGGCCAAGAGCCAGCAGCGCAACGTTGTTCTTCATCCTGAGTTTGTCAACGGGAAGTATGCCCTTTACACCCGCCCCCAGGATGGATTCATTGATGCCGGAAGCGGTGGCGGCATAGGTTGGGCATTGGTCGATGACATGACCCACGCAGTGGTGGAATCGGAGATCATCGTCGACACCCGCTATTACCACACCATCAAGGAGGTGAAGAATGGTGAAGGCCCTCATCCTATCAAGACCCCCAAGGGATGGCTCCATCTCGCCCACGGTGTCCGTGGCTGCGCCTCCGGCCTGCGTTATGTCCTCTACATGTACATGACCGCCCTTGACGAGCCTTGGCGGCCGATCTATACCCCCGGCGGCTATCTTATGGCTCCTGTCGGCGACGTGATGAATGTGTTGTTCACAAACGGCTGGATCGCTGACGAGGACGGGAAAGTTTTCATCTACTACGCCTCTTCCGACACCCGCATGCATGTCGCCACCTCGACCATCGACCGTCTGGTGGACTATTGCATGAACACCCCCTCCGACGGTCTTTCCACCGGGGAGTCGGTCAAGACCCTGAACCGGCTTATCGACGCAAACCTGAAAAACTAATTCATAATTAAAAATTCATAATTCATAATTACCGACTGTGGTAATTATGAATTATGAATTTTTAATTGTTTTGTCTATGGCTTCATTGAAAGACAAGATCGGTTACGGCTTCGGCGACATGGCCTCGTCGATGTTCTGGAAGATCTTCTCATATTACCTGCCGTTCTTCTACGCCCAGATTTTCGGGATAGGGCTGGCCCATGCCGCCGTCCTGTTTCTGGTGACACGCATATGGGACGCGGTTTCCGACCCGATGATGGGTATAATCGCCGACCGTACGCAGACCAGATGGGGGAAATATCGTCCCTACATCCTTTGGTTTGCGATACCTTTCGCCGTTTGCGGTATACTTCTGTTCTCGACTCCTGGTTTCTCCCAGACAGGCAAACTCATGTGGGCTTATGTGACCTATATCATGATGATGACAGTGTACACCGGCATCAATGTCCCCTATGGAGCCATGCTGGGGGTCATCACCCCGGATTCCGCTGAGAAGACTGTCTTCTCTTCATACCGCATGTTTTTCGCCTACGGCGGTTCATTTATAGCCTTGGCTGCGTGGGAACCCCTTTGCAATCTTTTCCAGAATTCATTCGGGATGTCTGCCGCCGGAGGCTGGCAATGGGCGATGATAGTCATAGCGACGGCATGCGCCTTGCTATTCTTCTGCTGTTTCAAGATGACCCGCGAGGCGGTCAAGACGAAATCTGAAGTCTCGGTGGGTTCAGACCTGTCGAAACTGTTGAAGAACGGTCCGTGGTGGCTGCTCATCGGGGCCGCTCTCTCCACCAATCTGTTCAACACCGTCCGCGGATCTACTGTCGCCTTCTACTTCGCCGACCTCGTGTCGCCCGACGCGACTCTGGCGGTCTTCGGTCTGTCGTTTGCCTTTTTCGCCGGACTCTTCCTCGCGATCGGGGAGCTGTTCAATATGGTCGGAGTCATGATCACTGTGCCGATCGTCGGCGCGTTGGGAAAGAAAAACGCATTCATGGCTATAAATATCGCTTTGGCGGTGCTCTCCGTGGCGTTCTTTTATATCCCCCTTGGATCGACCACAGGCTACTGGATGATGCTGATCCTCCAGATTCTGATCTCGATCGGCACAGGTATTGTCTCGCCGCTGGTGTGGTCGATGTATGCCGACGTTTCAGATTATTCCGAGCAGAAGTACCACACCGCCTCCACCGGTCTGATCTTCTCCTCAGCCTCAATGGCCCAGAAGTTCGGTTCTGCTTTCGGTGGATCGGGTGCTCTCTGGATGCTGGCAGCTTTCGGATATGTCACCTATGAGCTTGACTCCGGAGTCCATATTATCCAGAGCGCGGCCGCTCTCGACGGCTTGCGTTATCTTATGAGCTATATACCGGCGGCAGTCGCCCTCTTTGGCGCTTTCATCCTGATATTCTATCCGCTGACCACCTCCCGTATGGAGGAGATCGACCGCGACCTGCGCCGCCGTCGGGAGAGAGAGGAAAAAGAGGGAAGAGAGGATGGGGCCAATGAATCCGAGACCTCTCCCGCGTCAGACAATTGCACAAAACTATCACTCGACATATGACCCTTGCTGAAAACCTTGTGGAGGAATTGCGGCAGAATCTGACCGAGAATATCCTCCCCTTCTGGATAGACAGGATGACCGACCCGCGCGGCGGTTATCTGGGCCGAATAGACGGCAACGACTGCCCCGACACGCAAGCTCCGAAGGGGGCTATCCTCAATGGAAGGCTGTTATGGACTTTCTCTGCCGCCTACCGGGTGCTGCGCGATCCACAATATCTCGCTGCTGCTATCCGTGCCTATGAATACCTGCGTGACTATTTTGTTGACAAGGAGCATGGAGGGGTGTATTGGTCGGTGGATGCAGACGGCAATCCGCTTGACACCAAGAAACAGTCATACGCGATCGGTTTCGCCATATATGGATTGAGCGAGTATTGCCGTGCGACCGGATCGGAAGAGGCCCTTTCGCGGGCCGTCGAGCTGTTTCGGGTGCTGGAATCCCGTGCCCGTGATTGCGTGGCCAACGGCGGAGGGTATATCGAGGCGTTCACCCGCGATTGGCAGGAGATCTCCGACATGCGTCTTTCCGAGAAGGATGCCAACGAGAAGAAGACCATGAACACCCACCTCCATATTCTGGAGCCTTATACCAATCTTTACCGTGTATGGCCCGACGCGGCTCTTCGGGAAGCGATCACAGACCTTCTGCGTATCTTCCTTGATGTGATGGAGGACCGTCAGACCTCTCATCTCGGGCTTTTCTTTGACGAGAAATGGATCCGTCAGGATGGCAACATATCCTATGGCCATGACATCGAGGCTTCGTGGTTGCTGCTCGAGGCGGCGGAGGTCTTGCGGGCTAATCCGGCCGTTTCCCATATCGCGTCGGTCGAGGAGCTTTATGCCAAGGTGAAACGCCATTGCCGCCGTATCGCCGACGCGTCGCTTGAAGGCCGCTCCGACGAGGGATGGATGGCTTATGAGCGTTTCGCAGACGGCAGGCTCGATCCGGAACGCCACTGGTGGGTTCAGGCCGAGGATGTCGTGGGGCTTGTCTACCTTTATAAATATCATGATGTCGACATGGCTCTTGACAAGGCCTGGAACTCATGGTGTTGGATAAAAGAGAACCTTGTCGACCATGAGGGAGGGGAATGGCATTGGAGCCGTTTCCCAGACGGGGAGATCAACCGCCGCGACGACAAGGCCGGATTCTGGAAATGCCCCTACCATAATTCCCGTATGTGTCTGGAGGCGATCGAGACCTTGTCATGATATCTCCTTTCGATCCTGTCGACAGATGGTCTACACAGCGATGATAAATTCTGCAAAAAACGCCTCGTCATGAGGCGTTTTTTGATATGTGTGGGGTGGCTGTTCCAAAGAATGTGAAAATCGTATCATAAACGGGCAAAATTGTATCAATTTCAGGCTGTTTTTCATTGTAACTTTGCAAGTGTCAACAACTTTTAAGCCATGAAAACATTTCCCTTGACACGGGATGCCTTAAAATGCTTGAAAGCCCCCTTGAATATTTGACAGAAACCTTAAATAACTAACTCTTTTCAACTATCTCAAATGAATAAGTTTTTTACTCTTCTTGCCGCCGCCGGTATTGCCATGTCGGCAAACGCAACCGTCCTTTGGGAAGGTGAGGTTCCCATGGGAAACTGGACAGGCGAGTTTGACCTTTCCTGCGAATCACAGAACTGGACCGCAGATGTTGCCGCCGCGATGGCAGACCTGGCCGAGGGTGACAAGCTGGTGTTCACCTACACCGATCTCTCAACTGACGAGGAGAAACCCGGACAGATCCAGATCGATGTCAAGGTAGGTCCGACATGGGCATGGACCCAGATGGTCGAGTATGACAATATCCCTGCCAATGGTGTCTACTCATATGAGATCACCGATTCTCCCATCGGGAGCTCCGACTATACCGAATTGGAGACTCTTCCCGAACGCGGTTTCTTCGTGAAAGGTCAGGGCGCGACCCTCGTAAAGGTTGAGCTTGAGAAAGCCGGTGGCCCTGTTACTCCTGTCGAGGGTGTGACCATCTGGACCGGTTCTGTCCCCATGGGCAACTGGGCAGGTGAGATGTATTACAAGAATGATCCTGCGGAGAATCCCCAGTGGAACAATGCCGTTATGTCCGGACTCAAAGCCGGTGACAAAATCGTATTCCATTATGATCCCGCTGAATCCGATGCCCAGATCCAACTTTGCTCTTTCGGCCTCGATGATAAATGGACCTGGACTGAAATCGTTCCCTACGCATCCATCCTCGCAGGCAAGTACACCTATACGATCAAGGATGAGCCTGTCGGCACTTCCAACTATACCGACCTTGAGATGATCTCTCAGCGCGGCTTCGCCGTCAAAGGTCAGAAAGCCACCCTCGTTTCCGTTGAGGTGATTTCAAAGGGCGATAATCCCAATCCTCCGATTGAGCCTACCACCGGCGAGACCCTTTGGGAAGGATCGTTCCCCATGGGCAACTGGACAGGCGAATTCGACCTCTCCTGCGAATCAGCCAACTGGACCGACAAGGTTGCCACAGCGATGGCCGGCCTTGCCGAAGGAGACAAACTTGTCTTCACCTACACTGATGTCTCAACCGACCCGGAGAAGCCCGGCCAGATCCAGATCGATGTCAAGGTCGGACCGACATGGGCATGGACCCAGATGGTAGAAGCTGATCCTATCCCCGCCAACGGTGTTTATTCCTACGAGATCACAGATGCTCCTATTGGAACATCGGATTACACCGAACTTGAGTCAATCCCCGAACGTGGCTTCTTCGTGAAGGGTCAGGGTGCCACTCTCGTCAAAGTGGCTCTGGTCAAGGCAGGCAGCTCCAGCGTTGAGAACGTGGCTGTTGACAATATGATCGACTTCAATGCTCCCGTGGAAATCTACACAATCGATGGACGCCGCGTCAACGAGATGACCCAGGGCCGGATCTACATCCTCCGTCAGGGCAACAAGGTGACAAAGGTCGCCAAGTGATACTGTGCCTGACGAGATCTGACTAACTCATAAAACCATCCTCCTCTCCCTTACTTAGAATATCCCCGGCGGGGGAGTGGTCATCCCAGCCGCTCCTCCGCCTCTTTTTCCCCGGTACTATCTTTTCCGGCGACTGCGCGGAGTGATCTTGGAATGGCGCGTGAAGGTCGTTTTGTTGGAATCGATGCAGTTTTGGATAAAATAGTATCTATTTTCAGGGACATGATGTAGTAATTTTGCATTGAAATAAAGTCTATTACCAGAAGCCCGATTAGCCAGTCTTTTCCTAAATCACAAAACGATTATCAAAAAGTCTGTTATCCAGCTCCATTTAATTCAGATTGAAATAACCTAACAATACAAATTCTATCTTTAACCTTTCGGGGCAACAGCGGCCTAACCTGCCACTCTCCGAAAACAACTAACTCAAACAAATGCTTAAACGTTTTACCCTTATCTCAGGCCTCGCGCTGACGGCTCTGTCGGTTTTTGCCGACGAGGTTGTCCTTTTTGACGCGGAGGCCGTCGGATGTGACAAAAACCGTGTCTACATGGGAAACAATTGGTCGGGGACTCTCTATTCATATCCTGGTCAGGCCTCGGACTTTACCTCGTCTGAAAGCAGTTTTGTCGATGTCGACAAGGTTTTGAAAATCACAAATGAGACGCTGAAATCGGCCTCAGCCGACTCAAAGCTTACATTCTCTATCGGATGGGTGGGAGATAACGCCCAATTCCAGCTCGCGCTGGGCGAGCTGGAGGGAAAGGCCAACAATATAGTTGAATGCAAGGACCTTTCGAGCGGAAACACATCTTTCACCGTCTCTCTGGCTGACGGAGGAGATCATGATATAACAGCGGAATCAGCTGTCGAGAAACTCTCGGCGGCCGGATATATAATGATCGACGGCAAGAATTTCGATATAGTCAAGATTGTATATGAATACACTCCGGGTGGAGAGAATCCTGAGCAACCTGACGACACATTTTCCGGCAGCAAGGAGATCAAGAACCTTGCGTTCACCTTCGGCAGCGATTGGTATGATGTCGCCCAAAATGGCGCGGACGCGTCAAAGGCTCTATGGATCAAGCCCGCGTATCTTCCGGATGTTAAAGCCGGCGATGAGATTCAGGTGACATTCGGAGCTGACGGTGGCCAGGCTAACTTTGTCTATCTCGATTCAGACAACAAATGGCAGAAGCGAGGCGACAACAACAGCATCGATCCTGATTGGATCGATGTGATCAGCAAGTCACATACCTACGTTTTCAAAGTCCTTTCAGAGACAATAGCCTCCGAATTGGCTGCCAACGGACTCTGGGTCGATGGAAAACAGAACAATGTAGCCAAGGTTGTGTTTGTCTACAACAAGCACGCCGAGGAGATAGAAGGTGACATAGTGGCAGACAATGAGGATGATCCCCAGCCACCGACTCCGGGCAATTATACTACTCGTGTCCTCTGGGAGACCGGACAGACCATCACTTCCGCCAAGGGAGATGAAACCGCGATTATCTTCGAGGATAACTGGATGTCACGCTACAATGTCGAGGATGGTGGAGCCGACAAGCTCGAACAGGCATTCCACCTTCCCGCGTCGCTCTTCTACACCGCAGGTCAGGATGAGGCAAATGTCGATCTCGATGACTGCATTGTCGTGACACTCAAGTCGGCAAATTCAGCCGAAGGTGCCGAGGGCTCGTTCTACTTCCTTGACAATGACGGAGTCTGGTTCAAGCGCGGTGTCGGTAACGCCGATGTCGTCGAAGAGGCTTTTTCCGCCAACGGCAAAGTCTTTGAGCGTTACATCCTCAATTATCGTACTGTGGCAGCGTTGCGTCATAACGGTATGTGGATCGATGGCAACAAGGGATCTGAGGTCGTGAAAGTCGAGCTGCGCAACTATAAGAATGAAGCCCTTGATGATTCACAACCATACTTTGTCGGGCAGATCAAGCAGGAACTCAATCCGGGGCTTGAAGACCGTGGTTATGTCACGATCGACACCGAGGGAAACCGCTCATTCGGTTATGGAAACCTCAAGCGTGTCCGCCCGGTGGCATTCACCAACTACAGCAATGGAGAAAGGATCATCTTCACATTCAAGAAACTCTCTGATGACGCTGAGCTGCGTCTGCAATACATACGTCCTTATTCCTCAAATCTAAAGATTGCGTCAGGTCTGACGGGTACAACCGAAGGTATATTGAGCTTCAAGGATATCCCTGCTGACGAGAACGGGCTTGTCAAGATCACTTATCGTCCTACCCAGCGAGAAATCCGCGCCCTCAAGTTCAACGGGCTTTTCCTTGACGGCAAGGGACTCGAACTTAACGAGATCTCATTTGGCATGGAGGATCCCTCCGACCGTCGCAATGATATCTATGTCCACAATGACTGGATGACCCTGGGGCATGACGGCGAGGCCGGCGGCAAAGTATATGAGGGGGACCTCTACAATTCCGGCGATGCCAAGATCTATGTCTCTTACACCCATTTCAAGCGTGCCGCTGACAATAACTGGCTCGTTGAGGAGACAGGCGGTCAATACAAGGATTACAAGTTGACATTCCACTTCACTTGGAGCGGGGGAGGCCGCATGACCCTGTCGTACGACTCGGAGAATGTGCTTGATATAAATCGCGATCCGCTGAACTGGTATTACGAGGCAGCTTATGGCAGCGGAATGCCAAAGGCTCCGTTCATGGCGGAGGAAGACGCTACTCCCGAAAGCGGCACATACTATGAGATCAATGACATCCCTGCCCGTGAACAGGTCTATTATGATGTCAACCTCAACGACAGCGATGTGCGCAAACTGATGAAATATGGCATGTGGGTCACCGGCGGCAATGCCGACCTCAATTCCATATTGCTGCGCTCTCCGATCTCCGTTTCAGGAGTGGAGGAGGTCGAGGAGGAAAACCTCATGGATGATGCGATCGACTTCAACGAGCCTTATGAGGCATATACCATCGACGGTCGCCGTGTGGCCGACGTTGAGGCTCCGGGCCTTTACGTGGTCCGCCAGGGAACAAAGGTCGTCAAGATCATGAAGAGATAAATGACAGCCGGAGGAAACCGGTCTTCCTATCCTGCCGGTTTCCTCTGACAGAAAATTTCACCCTGAAGACTAAAATATCTGCAAACATATCCGCCAACGCGCTTTATGCGTGCAAAAAAGGTTGATTAGATTGTTTATTGATTTTTCATCAAAATTAGATTTAAACAAAGGTTAGGTAGAAATCGTGACTACGGCGTGAGCCGTGGTCACGATTCATTTTGTATGGGGGAACCGGGAATTATGAGAGTTGTTTATCAGAGCGTCATCTCTCCGCAGAGGGGATGGAGAAGCCGGTGGGTCACCTGGCGGGGAGAGAGGCCGGATCCGAAGAGAAACATCAGCTTTGTCAGGGCGGCCTCTGTGGTGATGTCGTGGCCGGAAATCACGCCGGCCCGGGCGAGAAGGTCGCCGGTGTAATAGCGTTTCTGGTGGACGGCACCGTTGACACATTGGGTGACATTCAATATCACTATTCCACGCGCTACCGCCTCACATATGGCGTTGTTGAACCAGGGGGCTGTCGGGGCGTTGCCCGCCCCATAGGTTTTCAGGACAACCCCTTTGACCCCCGGTGTGTCAAGTTGCTGTCGCAGGGAGGCTTCGGTGAGGCCGGGGGTAACATAAAGGATTATTATGTCGGTGTTCAGACCGGTATGGACGTTGAGAGGATGGGGATCGTTGACCCGCCACAGGGAGTCGGGGTTGAAATGGATAGACAGCCCGATCTTCGCCAGCGGCGGGTAGTTGTTGCTCTTGAAGGCGTTGAAGTTGTCGGCGCTCATCTTTGTGGAGCGGTTCCCGCGCCAGAGATAGTTCTCGAAGAGGATCGCAACCTCTTGCACCATCGGTTCGCCGTTGACGGGATCGGTGGCTGCGGCTATCTGCAAAGCGGTTATCAGGTTTTCCTCCCCGTCGGTGCGTACTTCGCCGATGGGGAGCTGCGAGCCGGTGATAATCACCGGCTTGCGCAGGTGCTCGAGCATGAACGACAGGGCGGATGCGGTGTATGCCATCGTATCCGTACCGTGTAAGACCACGAAACCGTCGACATCGTTGTAGTTCTTCCCGATGGCCTCCGCGATCTGCTGCCAGTGGGCCGGATTCATGTTGCTGGAGTCGATCGGGGGATTGAACTGTATATGCCGGATGTCATAGTCAAGCATCTTGATCTTGGGGACATTGTCGATCAGATGGGAGAAATCGAAAGGGCGCAGCGTGTGGGTCGCCGGATCTTCGATCATGCCGATTGTCCCGCCGGTGTAGATGATCAGGATTCTCGGTTTCCTGTTTGGATTGTGTTGCATGTGGCTATGACTTAAGTTTTCGGTTTCGTTGCAGTGGAATGGCGGTCATTTGGCGGCCGTCGCTTCGCTCCGGGAACGGGACTCGGATGGTGACTTCCCGTAATATCAGGGGTTATTTGACCTGGGAGCCGGGAGTGACGGGCGCGGAAGGGGTGATGACCACCAGAGAGCCGTCGGGATTCTGGGCCGAGAGGATCATGCCTTGCGATTCGACCCCTTTGAGTTTGCGCGGGGCGAAGTTGGCGATGAAGCATACCTGCTTGCCGACCAGCTCTTCGGGGGCATAGTATTTGGCTATGCCGCTGACGATCGTCCGTTTCTCCATGCCGTCGTCAATGAGGAAGCGCAGCAGCTTGTCGGCTTTCGGTACGCGGGCGCATTCGAGGACGGTCCCGACGCGGATGTCCATTTTCAGGAAATCGTCGAATGGCACGTCGGGTTGTTGCGGTTCCGGCTTCCAGGCGGCGAGCTTGTTTTGCTCCTTGATACGGGCAAGGCGGTCGAGCTGGGCCTGGATAGCCTCATCCTCGATCTTCTCGAACAGCAGCACAGGCTCGCCGAGCTTCACACCGACCTTGATGATATCCTCGCGGCCGAGTTCATCCCAGGAGAGAGAATCAAGGCGCAGCATGCCACGCAGTTTCTCTGCCATGAACGGGAGGAACGGCTCGAAGGCCACGGCGAGGTTGGCGCAGATCTGGAGGGCGACATTTAGGATGGTTGCCGTGCGGTCCATGTCGGTCTTGGCGGTCTTCCATGGCTCTGTCTCCTGAAGGTAGCGGTTACCCACACGGGCTATCTCCATAGCCTGGCGCAGGGCCTCGCGGAAATGGAATGTCTCAAGGGCTTCGGTCAGGGCTTTCCCGGCTTCGCGGATCTCATTGAAGGCGGCTTTGTCGACATCGAGCCATTGGCCGCTTTCGGGAACGACCCCGTCGAAGTATTTACCTGTCAGAACCATAGCGCGGTTGACGAAATTACCGAGGATAGCGACCAGTTCGGAGTTGTTGCGGCTCTGGAAGTCGCTCCAGGTGAAGTCGTTGTCTTTGGTTTCCGGGGCGTTGGCTGTCAGGACGTAACGCAACACGTCCTGCTTGCCGGGGAAGTCGCGGAGATATTCGTGAAGCCATACCGCCCAGTTGCGTGAGGTGGATATCTTGTCTCCTTCGAGATTCAGGAACTCGTTGGAGGGGACATTGTCGGGGAGCTGGTATCCGTCGCCGTAGGCCATCAGCATGGCGGGGAATATGATGCAATGGAAGACGATGTTGTCCTTGCCGATGAAGTTGATGATGCGGCTTTCTGGGTCTTTCCAGTATTTCTCCCATGAGTCGGGCAGGATCTCCTTGGTGTTGGAGATATAACCGATCGGCGCGTCAAACCAGACATAGAGGACTTTCCCGTCGGCACCTTCCACCGGGACAGGGATTCCCCAGTCGAGGTCGCGGGTGACGGCGCGGGGCTGGAGCCCCAGGTCGAGCCATGACTTGCATTGACCGTATACGTTTGTCTTCCATTCCTTGTGGCCTTCGAGAATCCACTCCTCGAGGGCTTTCTGATAATTCTCAAGAGGAAGGTACCAGTGCTTGGTCTCCTTCAGCACGGGGATGTTGCCGGTCTCGGCGCAGCGCGGGTTGATCAGGTCGGTGGCGCTCAAAGAGGATCCGCATTTCTCGCATTGGTCGCCATAGGCTCCTTGCGCGTGGCATACAGGGCACTCCCCGACAACATACCGGTCGGCCACGAAGCGGCCTGCGCCCTCGTCGTAGAGCTGCATTGAGGGTTTCTCCACGAAACCGCCTTTCTCATAGATATGGCGGAAGAACTCCGAGGCGGTCTCATTGTGGGTCTTGGAGGTTGTGCGGGAGTAGACATCAAACGATATGCCAAGTTCTTCGAAAGAATCCTTTATGATCTTGTGGTAACGGTCCACGACATCCTGTGGTGTGACACCTTCCTTGCGGGCGCGTATGGTGATGGGCACCCCGTGCTCGTCGCTGCCTCCGATCATCTTGACATCCTCGCCGCGCATGCGCAGGAAGCGGGTGTATATGTCGGCCGGGACATATACACCGGCCAGATGGCCGATATGCACCGGGCCGTTAGCGTAAGGGAGAGCGGTGGTCACAAGGGTACGTTTGAAGTTCTTCTCCATCTGTATTTTGTTTCTTATTGATTGACACTTGTTGGAAACTGCAAAATTAGAAAAAAATCACTAAATTTGCAACGACAATCTTTAAAAGCTATTCATCAATGCTTATATCCAAATATATGCGGTTTGCCGGCTGCCTGCTGGGGGCCGTTGCCGCTGTCGGGTCAGCCACAACTGCCTACGGGGCATCACCTTTCGCCGGGGGAGTCTTGATAATGAACGAGGGGGAATGGGGATCCAACGGCTCCATCAATTTCTTCTCGCCGGAAGACGGGAAATGGTCATACAAGGTTTTCCGGAGTGCCAATCCGGGACGTGAGATCCCCGGCGCGATATGCCATGCCCATTTCCACGGTGGCAACCTGTTCGTGGTGTCAAACCATATGGCTTCGGGAAATGTGACGGCCGGTACGCTTACGGTCTGCGACGGTTCGGACATAAGGTGGAAAAGCAGCATAGAGCTTGTCAACCGTCATGGAAAGCCGGTACAAGGGCGTGCCGCGCAGGGCTTGGACGAAGACAGGGTAGTCATATCCACGACCGACGGGCTGCTGGTCTACTCCGTGTCGCAAAACGCCATCACCGGTGAATATGAGGAGTTCAGCAGCGAGGATGGCAACGCCTCCCCGGAAATGTTCAAATATCCTTTCCAGACAGGATCGATGGTAAAGACCGCCGACAGGCTTTATGTCGCATCCCAGACATTCGGGCTTATAAGCCTGCCGCTGGACGCTGACGGCGAGTATCAGGCATTGACACTTGCCGACATGTTTGACGGTGATCTGCCGGAGCCTCTTTCGGTGTCCAATGGAATTGGATCGGTAGTGCTCGGCCATGACGGCAAACTGTGGCTAAGCATCACAGCCGACACTGACGCAACCGGGACTGCCGCGCCTGTGATTGTCAAGTATGATCCCGACAGCGGAGAGGCCGATGCGATCCAGGTCCCTGAAGGGATCTATCCTCCGGCAAACTCCTGGTATGCGTGGAATCCCGACGGTTTCCACGCGTCGCCCAATGAAAACGTGCTTTTCTGGAACGGAGGTGACAACACCTGGTTCAGCAACTCGATGATTTTCCGATATGACATTGACAAAGGGGAGTTCTCGAAAGTGCTTGACCTTACAGCCGAGAGGCTTCCGTCAGGTGAGCCGTCCTGGATGATTTACGGATGTTCCATGCGCACGTCTCCTGTCGACGGAAGCATGTACATCTCGCTCTACAAGGATTACGCCAGCACGAAGTACACCCTCCGCCGTCTGGCTTCGGATGGCACGAAAATCGCAGACTATCCGATGGAGGCCGCCAGTTGGTTCCCGTCGCTGCCTGTGTTCTGCACATCAACTTCGGGACTTGATGATATAGTGGCTCCCGGTGGATCGCATTCAGCCGAAATCAAGGGTAACGGTCTCTATTTGCGTGGTGACAAGGTAGCCTGGGCTGTAGTCTGCACTCCGGATGGAGCCATTGTGCTGTCACTAAGTGCTCCTGCCGGAGAATCTTTCCGGGATCTTTCCTCCCTTGAGTCCGGGATCTATATCCTGCGGTATGGCGACATGACGCTGAAATTCCGCCTGTGAGAGGATTTTAGGAGTGTCTCATAAGGAAATTCCCCTTTGAAAATTGTTAACTTTGCAGGGACGATTGCCAGACGGAGAATTACCCTGTCCCATGCAAAACAGTTACTCATAAATGAAAGACTTAGTAATCTCGAAAGAAACCACCGAGAAAGCCGTGATCGTCGGCCTGATCACTCCCCGCCAACCGGAGGGGAAGGTCAACGAATATCTCGATGAGCTTGAATTCCTCGCTGACACAGCCGGGGGGGAGGTCGTCAGGCGTTTCACCCAGAAACTCGACAATCCCAACTCCCGTACATTTGTCGGGCAAGGAAAGCTTGCCGAGATAAAGGAGTTTGTGGAGAAAAACGAGATCGGGATGGTGATCTTTGACGATGACCTGTCGACAAAACAGATCGCCAATATAGAAAAGGAGCTTCAGGTCAAGATTCTCGACCGTTCGAGCCTGATTCTCGACATATTCGCCAGGCGCGCTCAGACGGCGACGGCCAAGACACAGGTCGAACTGGCCCAATATCAGTATCTTCTCCCCCGCCTGACCCGCATGTGGACACACCTTGAGCGTCAGAAGGGTGGTATCGGTATGCGTGGACCGGGCGAGACTCAGATAGAGACCGACCGCCGTATCATTCAGAGGCGCATCGCCTGGCTCAAAGATCAGCTGCGCGACATCGACCGGCAGAAAACCTTGCAGCGCAAGAACCGTGGCAAGTTGACCCGTGTGGCCCTTGTGGGGTACACGAATGTCGGCAAATCTACCCTGATGAACCTGTTGAGCAAGAGCGACGTGTTCGCCGAGAACAAGCTGTTCGCGACCCTCGACACTACCGTCCGCAAGGTGATCATCGACAATCTGCCGTTTCTGCTGACAGATACCGTAGGGTTTATCCGCAAGCTCCCGACAAATCTTGTGGAGTCGTTCAAGTCGACCCTCGATGAGGTGCGCGACGCTGACCTGCTGGTGCATGTGGTAGACATATCCCACCCGCAGTTCGAGGAGCAGATAGAGGTCGTCAACAAGACGCTCGCCGAGGTCTGCGGATCGGCTGACAAGCCGATGATCATGGTGTTCAACAAGATAGACGCTTACAACCATGTCCCCAAGGATGAGGATGATCTTACACCGCGTTCACGCGAGAACATCCCCCTGGAGGAGTTGAAGCAAACTTGGATGAACCGTCTCGATCCGGGCAACTGTGTGTTCATCTCGGCCAAAAACGGCACTAACATTGATGAGCTGAAAGAGCAGATATACCGCAAGGCCAAGGAGATACATATGGAGCGTTTCCCATATAACGATTTCCTCTTCCAGAAGTATGACGATCTGGAGGCGGAAGCCGGTAATGATAATGAAGAAGCCTGACAGACTTATGGATGGGATGCGATGGGAACGGCTCGTCTCTGACAAGCGGTTCGGGCTGGAGGATTACCACGACCCGCGCCGGGGGAGCCGCACTGACTTCCAGCGGGATTTCGACCGGCTGGTCTTCTCCTCGCCGTTCCGTCGTATGCAGAACAAGACGCAGGTGTTTCCTCTGCCGGGAAGCATCTTCGTGCATAACCGCCTGACCCATAGTCTGGAAGTGGCTTCGGTCGGGCGCTCGATGGCCAATGAGGTGGTCAATCTGATCCTTCCGCGCCATGAGGGGACACCTGCCGGAAAGGCCCTTGAGTCGATAGGCGACATTGTCGCCGCCGGATGTCTGGCCCATGACCTGGGTAATCCTCCTTTCGGTCATTCCGGGGAGAAGGCGATAGCCACTTTCTTTTCGGAAGGGGAGGGGGCGTTCCTTAAAGACAGGCTGACACGGGAGCAATGGGCTGATCTGGTCCATTTCGAGGGGAACGCCAACGCATTGCGGGTTCTGACCCATCAGTTCCACGGGCGGCGCAGCGGTGGCTTCGCCATGACATACTCCATGTTGGCCTCGATAGTGAAATATCCGTATTCGTCTGGATTGTCAGATGGACGTGACAAGTTTGGTTTCTTCACCTCCGAAAGGGAGACTTACCGTCGTATCGCGACGGAACTCGGGATTCCTGCCCTTGACGCGCCGGAGGGTGAGCTGCGCTTCGCGCGCCATCCGCTGGTCTATATAGTCGAGGCCGCCGATGATATCTGCTACGAGGTGATGGACCTCGAGGATGCCCACAAGCTGAAAATTGTCGGCTCCGATGAGATCATAGGCCTTTTCCTCTCCTTCCTGCCGGAGGAGCGTCAGGAGCGGTGCCGGGAGATAATGGCGCGTTTCGACGATCCCAACGAGAAAATAGCCTATCTGCGGTCGGGGGTGATCGGAGAACTCGTCAGTGCTTGCGCGATGGTTTTCGCGGAGAACGAGGAGGCGATACTCGCGGGAGAGTTCGGCGGCCGCCTGCTTGCTCATGTCCCCAAGCGGCTTCTTGACGCTTATGAGCGTTGCAACTCCCTGTCATGGGCGAAGATATACAGGGCCAAGGAGGTCGTCGACGTGGAGCTGGCGGGTAACCGGATCATAACGTTCCTTCTGGAAAAGCTGGTTCACGCGGTCTGCAATCCCGATCTCAACTATTCCAGGCTGTTGCTGTCGCAGGTGCCGGACCAATATGACGTGACCTCCCCTGACCTCTTCACGAAGTTGCAGGGGGTGGTGGACCATGTGTCGGCCATGACCGATGTCTATGCTCTCGATCTTTTCCGGAAGCTGAATGGTATGAGTCTGCCGGCAGTCTGAAAAACTCCCTGTTGGTTTAACTGTTTTGAACATTTTTCTATGATAAGAATCCTTATATCGCTTGTGTTGTTTATCCCGATGATGGCCGGGGCTGTCGCCGTGAAGAATGTCGAGAATGTCCATGTGAAGGACAGGACGCGCTATGTCACCGACATGGCGGGTATGCTCTCGCCCGGGGCGGTCAGCCGGGTTGATTCGCTTATGGCAGACGCGTGGAGCCAATCGTCGGCAGAACCGGTGGTCGTCATAGTCGACAACCTTGACGGCGAGAACATCGATGATTACGCCACGGAGCTTTTCGAGCTTTGGAAACCGGGAAAGAAAGACAAGGACAACGGGGTCATAATGTTGATCTCGAGGGATGACCGCAAGTTTGTGATCCGCACGGGCTATGGTGTCGAAGGTGTGCTGCCCGATGCCCTGTGCTGGACGATCCTGAACCAGACTATGAAACCTTATTTCCAGAAGGGGGATTATGACGGTGGTGTGATTGCTGCGGCCACTGACATGAACCGGGCATTGACCAGTGAGGAGGCGCGTGCCGAACTGATGTCGAAATACAAGAATGATGCTGACGCGGTTGACGATGAAGGCAACCTCTTCAACACTTATCTGTGGTTCAGCGGGACGTTGCTGCTGATATTCCTGGGGTATTATGTCTATCTGCTTTTCCGCTCGCGTGGCAAAGATACCGCCGAGGCTTATCATCTTTTCGAGAAAAACAAGCTCGCCGTGATGGTGCTTACAGCTGCCACACTGGGGATCATGTTGCCGGTGTTGATCGCATGGCTGTTGACGATGAGGCATATACGTACACGCAAGCACTTGTGTTCCAACTGCTCGACTCCGATGAAACGCCTTGACGAGGAGACCGACAACAAATATCTTACCCCTGCACAGGATGCCGAGGAGAGGCTTAACTCGGTGGATTATGATGTGTGGCTGTGTCCTACTTGCAACCAGACGGAGATCATTCCGTTCATCAACCGTCAGAAAAACTATTCTGTGTGTCATGTATGCGGAGCGCGGACGGCCGCTCTCGTATCTGACCGGATCACGCGTCAGCCTACCACCATGTCCGTGGGAGAAGGAGTGAAGACATACCGTTGCTTCAATTGCAATAATATCATCAATCGTAAATATGAGATTCCGAAAGTTGTCGCGCCTCCTGTGATCCTTGGAGGGGGCGGAGGCGGCTTCGGTGGAGGCGGCGGTTTCAGCGGCGGTTCTTTCGGTGGAGGAATGACAGGAGGCGGCGGTTCGCGTGGCGGCTGGTGATATGCTCCATTCCCGGTATGAACCATATGGCTATACTGTGTGTTACAAAGACAAAGGATAATGATGACGGGGTGAGGTCAAAAATCTCCCTCGGGATGTTGGAAGCGACATCCGCCCCCAAAATTCAAGCAAGAGAGGAACAGACACACGTTTATTAAGAGGTGTTGTTCCTTGTAAAAGAAACGGCGGCGACCGAAGATCGGGTCGCCGCCGTTATTTGTCTGTCCGGTTGGGATTGTTGATTTGTTCATGGCCTATGGCGGAGTTGCCAGAAAGCAACGGCCGAGGCGGCGGCGACATTCAGTGAGTCGACATCACGTGACATGGGAATACGGGCGACGTAGTCACTTTCTTCTATGATATGCTGTGGCAGACCTTCCCCCTCTGTCCCGAGAATGATAGCCAGACGGGGCTCTTTCATGAGGGTCGGATCGTCGATCGACACGGAATTGTCGTGTAGGGCCATCGCTACAGTCTTGAATCCCGACGCATGGAGTTCTGTCATATAGTCGCGTGAGTTGAGATATGCCCATGGGAGCAGGAAGACAGTCCCCATCGACACCCTGACGGCACGTCGGTTCAGCGGATCGCAGGCGGTCGGACTTAGCAACACGCCGTCTATCCCGAGAGCGGCCGCCGACCGGAAGATGGCCCCGATGTTGGTGGTGTCTGTGACATCATCTATGACAGCGATCCGTTTGGCCCCCTGACAGATCGATTGGGGGGAAATTGGAGCCGGACGGCGCATGGCGCAGAGCACCCCGCGCGTCAAGGTGTAGCCGGTTAGATTCCGCAACAGCTCGCGCGTACCTGTATATATAGGTATCTCCGGCTCTGCTGCGATTATTTCAGCGGCATCCCCATTGATATGGCGTTCCTCGCAGAGCATCGACAAAGGATGGAAGCCGGCGGAAAGTGCCACCTTGATTACCTTCGGGCTTTCGGCAATAAACAGTCCTTCCTCCGGCGACAACCGGTTTTTTAGTTGAGCTTCGGTCAGAGCCGCATATGGCGCGACACGGGTGTCTTCCAGCGATAAAATCTTTTCTACCCTCATTGATTTTGTCAGATTTGGTATGGTTGGCCTTGTGAAAAAGCAAATGCGGTGCTTGTCATTCGGCTTTCTGCAAAATTAGTCATTTTTTTTGTTCTGTGGAAAATGATAGGTTAAGCCGCTTTTAGTCAGACTATTCAATATTTGTTTGTCGTAGTGTGTCTGTTTTCGGCGGGAAAAACATTCAAAAAAGGTGTCGAAAAATTTGGTGGATTCGGAAAAAGTGTCTACCTTTGCACTCGCTTTTCGGGACGGAGGTTCCGGGCGGGCGGCCAGAAAGGATGAACGCCTG
>JAETNS010000043.1 GCA_021772015.1 Prevotellaceae bacterium
GCCCGGCAGGATCCGGAGTACCGCGAGACACGTGGAACCTTGCGGGAAGTCAGGGGGACCACCCCCTAAGGCTAAATACTACCCAGTGACCGATAGAGCATAGTACTGTGAAGGAAAGGTGAAAAGGACCCCGGGAGGGGAGTGAAAGAGAACCTGAAACCCTGTGTCTGCAAGCTGTGGAACATTTTAAAAATGGACCGCGTACTTTTTGTAGAACGGTCCGGCGAGTTGCGTGTGCGGGCAAGGTTAAGCGCTAAAGGCGCGGAGCCGAAGGGAAACCAAGTCTTAAGAGGGCGTGAAGTCGGTACATGCAGACCCGAAACCGGGTGATCTATCCATGTCCAGGTTGAAGCTGCCGTAAAAGGCGGTGGAGGACCGAACCCACATCCGTTGAAAAGGGTGGGGATGAGGTGTGGATAGGGGAGAAATTCCAATCGAACTCGGAGATAGCTGGTTCTCCTCGAAATAGCTTTAGGGCTAGCCTTGATGGAGTCTGATGGAGGTAGAGCACTGAATTTCCTAGGGGGCGTCAAAGCCTACCGAAGAATATCAAACTCCGAATGCCATACAGATGCTCATCAGGAGTCAGACCGCACGAGATAAGTTGGGTGGTCAAAAGGGAAAGAGCCCAGACCTGCAGCTAAGGCCCCAAAGTGTGTGTTAAGTGGAAAAGGATGTGGGATCTCGAAGACAGCTAGGACGTTGGCTCAGAAGCAGCCATACATTTAAAGAGTGCGTAATAGCTCACTAGTCGAGAGGCCCTGCGCCGAAAATGTCCGGGGCTGAAACACACCGCCGAAGCTCAGGAATCATGAAAATGATTGGTAGAGGAGCATTCTTACGGGGAAGAAGCAGTACCGTAAGGGATTGTGGACATGTAAGAAGAGAGAATGCCGGAATGAGTAGCGAGATGGAGGTGGGAATCCTCCAGGCCGAATATCCAAGGTTTCCAGGGTAAAGCTGATCTGCCCTGGGTAAGTCGGGGCCTAAGGCGGAGAGGAAGCGCGAGCCGGGAATGAAAAGACCGGTGCAAGGCGGGGACCCGTCATGGAGGAAAAACCCCATGGCAAGGGGAGCCGTTTAAGCGGAGCGAACAAAAGTAGCGAAGCGCGTGGAGGAGCCGTCGAGAAAAGCCGCTATTGTTTATACCGTACCCGTACCGTAAACCGACACAGGTGGATGAGGAGAGAATCCTAAGGCCGGCGGGAGAAGCATTGTTAAGGAACTCGGCAAAATGGCCCCGTAACTTCGGGAGAAGGGGCGCCTCTGAGAAGAGGCCGCAGAGAAAAGGCCCAAGCAACTGTTTAGCAAAAACACAGGTCTATGCGAAACCGAAAGGTGAGGTATATGGGCTGACGCCTGCCCGGTGCTGGAAGGTTAAGGGGAGAGGTCAGGAAACGAAGCCTTGAACTTAAGCCCCAGTAAACGGCGGCCGTAACTATAACGGTCCTAAGGTAGCGAAATTCCTTGTCGGGTAAGTTCCGACCCGCACGAAAGGCGTAATGATTTGGGCGCTGTCTCAACAATGCACCCGGTGAAATTGAAGTGCCAGTGAAGATGCTGGCTACCCGCGCCAGGACGGAAAGACCCCATGGAGCTTTACTCTAGTTTGATACTGGGATTCGGTATTGCATGTACAGGATAGGCGGGAGGCTGTGAAGTGGTGACGCCAGTTGCCATGGAGCCGACGTTGGGATACCGCCCTTGCAGTACTGGGTTTCTAACCTGCCCCCGTAAGCCGGGGGAGGGACAATGTCAGGCGGGGAGTTTGACTGGGGCGGTCGCCTCCGAAAGGGTATCGGAGGCGCTCAAAGGTTCCCTCAGGATGGTTGGAAACCATCCAAAGAGTGCAAAGGCAGAAGGGAGCTTGACTGCGACACCGACGGGTGGAGCAGGTACGAAAGTAGGACTTAGTGATCCGGTGGTAGAAAGTGGGATTGCCATCGCTCAACGGATAAAAGCTACCCTGGGGATAACAGGCTTATCACTCCCAAGAGTTCACATCGACGGAGTGGTTTGGCACCTCGATGTCGGCTCATCGC
>JAETNS010000044.1 GCA_021772015.1 Prevotellaceae bacterium
AGCCTAAATACTACCTGATGACCGATAGAGGAGCAGTACCGTGAGGGAAAGGTGAAAAGGACCCCGGGAGGGGAGTGAAATAGAACCTGAAACCTTGTGCTTACAAGCACTCAAAGGCCGTTCATGGCTGATGAGGTACCTTTTGTAGAATGGTCCGGCGAGTTATTGTAGTCAGCAAGCTTAAGGTATTCAGTACCGAAGGCGCAGGGAAACCGAGTGTTAATAGCGCGGATTTTAGTTGGCTGCAATAGACCCGAAACCGGGTGACCTATCCATGGGCAGGTTGAAGTGGAGGTAAAACTCCATGGAGGACCGAACGCACGTTCGTTGCAATGACCGGCGATGACCTGTGGATAGCGGTGAAATTCCAATCGAACCCGGAGATAGCTGGTTCTCCCCGAAATAGCTTTAGGGCTAGCGTTATGTTAGATTACCGGAGGTAAAGCACTGAATGGGCTAGGGGCTGATAAAGTTACTGAACCCTATCAAACTCAGAATGCCGGATAATTGATGCATAGCAGTCAGACTACGTGAGATAAGTCTCGTGGTCAAAAGGGAAACAGCCCAGACCCACAGCTAAGGTCCCCAATGTATGCTAAGTGGAAAACGATGTGAGATTGCGTAGACAACCAGGATGTTGGCTTAGAAGCAGCCACTCATTAAAAGAGTGCGT
The DNA here is from genome assembly GCA_021772015.1 of Prevotellaceae bacterium. Taxonomy (GTDB): domain Bacteria; phylum Bacteroidota; class Bacteroidia; order Bacteroidales; family Muribaculaceae; genus UBA7173. Next base: position 674 of record JAETNS010000044.1, read on the forward strand.
AATAGCTCACTGGTCGAGTGATCTTGCGCGGAAAATGTAACGGGGCTAAGCATACAACCGAAGCTTGGGCTGCACAGTAATGTGCGGGGTAGGGGAGCGTCGAATACGGGGTGAAGTCGCAGCGAGAGCAGCGGTGGACTGTATTCGAGTGAGAATGCCGGAATGAGTAGCGAGAATTATGTGGGAATCATAATGGCCGAAAATCTAAGGTTTCCTGGGGAAGGTTCGTCCGCCCAGGGTTAGCCGGGAGCTAAGGCGAGGCCGAAAGGCGTAGTCGATGCACATACGGTTGAGATTCCGTAGCCACCTTGGTGAATAAAAGCTGACACTTGGAGATAGCGGGACCCGGAGATTGGTAGATCCGGGCGTAAGGGACCGAACACGAGTAGGGAAGTCCGCGATGCTCCGAGGCGAGAAAAGGCGAAGCCAGGGTGCCCGTACCGCAAACCGACACAGGTAGATGAGGAGAGAATCCTAAGGCCAACGGGAGAAGGGTTGTTAAGGAACTCGGCAAAATGACCCCGTAACTTCGGGATAAGGGGAGCC
>JAETNS010000045.1 GCA_021772015.1 Prevotellaceae bacterium
TAAGTCTCATGGAACTGCGGCGTACTATTCCGCCAACGCCACAGATCCTTACCCACGGCGGAATCCGATGATTATATGAATAATATCATGACTCTCATAGAGAGTGGAGTCACCGGTCTGACCCTCACTCTGACAATCGAAGACCTCAAGGCCTTTGCGACCGATATGATTGAGCAAGCCAAGGCGCAGCTTCTGCCCGTAATGGTCATCGCCTCGCAGGAGAGCTGCATCCCCAAGAAGGAAGTGCTGGAAATGTTCGGCGTTTGTCCCACGACTCTCTGGAATTGGGAACGATCCGGCTATCTTGTCCCCGTCAAGATGAAGCGCAAGATTCTCTACCGCCGCGCCGACGTTGACCGTCTGATAATCGAAAGGGGAAGACAGTGATGGACGCTAAAGAACTTGATGCGCTATGGCAATCCTCGCAAATCCGCGTAACCGATGAATTGGCGATGGCTCCGGAAGTGTTGTTCTGCAACGGCTCTGTTATCGGCACACTCGGCAACTTCTCCGCCTCCACAGGCAAAGCCAAGAGCAAGAAGACTTTCAATGTCAGTGCCATTGTAGCTGCCGCGCTCACAAACGGCGAATGCCTCGGATATTCGGCAGAGTTCCCGGATGACAAACGGACGGTGTTATACTTCGACACCGAACAAAGCCCATACCACTGTCAGAAAGTGATACGCCGGGCCATTGAACTCGCAGGTCTGCCAACCGACCGCCACCCCGACAACCTGTTTTTCTCGCAGTTGAGAGCACAGGTTCCCGACACCCGTCTGGAGATAATCGACCGGGCGATAGCCACAACGCCCAATGTCGGCCTGGTAGTGATTGACGGTATCCGCGACCTGATGTTCGACATCAACAACGCCACCGAGTCATCGCGCCTCATTAACAAACTGATGGAATGGACTGACAACAATCAAATCCATATCCACACGGTGCTCCACCTCAACAAGAGCGATGACAACGTGCGCGGTCATGTCGGTACAGAACTGAACAACAAGGCAGAGACCGTCCTGCAAGTCAGCAAAAGCGCAACCGATGATGAAGTGACAGAAGTGTCGGCATCCTGCATCCGTGCAATGGACTTCTCGCC
>JAETNS010000046.1 GCA_021772015.1 Prevotellaceae bacterium
CTGAGTGCGTTTGTACGTTGTGCCACACTCAAATATGAAGAGCAGCCGATGGCTGACCGAGACAATCCCCGTATGATTGCTTTGATCAAGTCCGCTATCAAGCTCATCGAAAGAACTGGCACCAACACCAATCAAGTCGCCAAGCACATCAACGAGCAGCAGAAAATGAATCCTTACTCGTTGCGGGCGGCAGATCTTCTTCCCTTCGGTCAGTTTTGCGAGGGTACAGAAAAAATCCGGCAGATGCTGACATACCTCTATAACATGATAATTTCAGGAAAATGATAGTCAAGAAGCTCAACGATGTGTCCGGCGGCGGTTTCCCCGGCGCTCAATATAACGAGAAGAAGATTGCGGATGGCGTGGCAACACTTATGGCGATGGAGAACGTCAGCGAGGCGTTGCGACACAATGTAGAGACACTGCACCGCTTCGGCCTTGATGCCTCGACTGAAGTCGAAAGGTATCTGAAGGAAAACTCTAAGACTTACGGCAACACAAAGACGACTCGTTTCCAGTTCCATGTGTCAGCATCTGTGAAAGGACGCGCCATGTCGCCTGAAGAACTCACCGACTTCTCGCGTGAGCTTATGGAGGGCATGGGTTATGCCCGTCAGCCGTATTTTGTTTACGCCCATCATGATACCGGCAACAACCATGTGCATATTCTCTCGACGAGAATAAAGCCTAACGGTTATGCCATTTCTGACCATCAGGACAGGCGCAGGCTTAACGAGTGCGCAAATCGCATACTCTCTCCTGACATCAAGAAAGATATTGACCGAATTCTCGGCTACGACTACGAAACGGAGGGGCAGTTTGCCAATATCGTCAAGACTCATGGTTACAAGATAGAGAAATCGCTCGACGGCTACCGTCTGTTCAAGTGTGGAGGCGACGCCGGGAATATCGCCATCGATGACATCCTCAATCGAATCACCAAAAACAGCCCCAAGCGTAAAGATCGCGCTACGCAGCTTCGCGCTATAATCCGGAAATACAAGGGCGAGATAGCCGAGGGAAAATGTCAAAATGTCGATAATGTCAAAGTGTCAAAAGG
>JAETNS010000047.1 GCA_021772015.1 Prevotellaceae bacterium
TAACGTGAGTTCGGGATAAGAATTTTATTTTTTTCAACCAAGCAAAAGACATAGAGTATTGGGCGGCCTGTCAAGGTCGCCTGATTTATTTGTACAGGCTGGAGTTAATCCCAGAGGACAAGTTGCCCGCTTGACTCGGGTACGTCAAAGTCGAAGTTCACCTCCGGCTTTGTGGCGAAGAAACAATACGCGCCCATTGCCGCAAGTAGGTTCATGAGGAAGTTGTGTACGCTGCGGTGGCGGGAGTGGACGAGCTGCGCCACATTCTTCAGCATGTCGTTTATGGATTCGATGATGCTCCTTTTACGAAGCATCATCTTGTCATAGAACGGTATGAGACGCTGTTTCATGTTTGAGCGAAGGCCTGTCACAATATGTATGCCGTCATCCCAGAGATGTCCGAAAAGAGACTGCGATATATATCCCTTGTCAGCATATAGTTTTCCGAACACCCTGTCAGTCAGCGTGTCAATGACAACCTCGTTGCGGTCGTCCACATTGGCGCGTGTCAGTACAAAGTTGATCAGCTCTCCTTTTTCGTTACATAGCAGATGCAGTTTGAAGCCGACATACCATCCCATAGTGCTCTTCCCTTTGGCCGCGATATCCTTGAACACCTTCATGTTGAACTGGCGCTTGTTGTGTATGACCGGAATGCAGGTGCTGTCCACAAAACTTATCCCCGTGCACTCTCCGAAACAAGCGAGCCGCAGGAACATGGTCAGAGCCACGAAACATCGGGGCATGACCTCCACGAAACGGTTGTAGGAGAATGTCTGCGGAAACAGATGCTTCCAGTGAATGCGCACACATCCCAGATAATAGTGCTTGAAGTTTCGGTACGAATTGAAGTGGAAACAGATCAGAATCGTGATGACCTCGGCATCCGACATCATGCGCTTTCTTTTCCGTTTTGGAGCGTCAGTTGTGGACGGAAGGGCGTTTTTTGCCATCTCAACCTCAAATTCCTTGCAGAAATCATCGGCAATACAAAAAATTTCTGTAACTTTACTTTCGGTAATCATGATATAGTATT
>JAETNS010000027.1 GCA_021772015.1 Prevotellaceae bacterium
GATTTAGTGGTGATTCGGCGGGAGGGATACCCGCCGAATTTTTCAAATTTTTATCCCACCAAACACCACTACAAAATCCACTTAATCCACAAATTTATGGACACCATTGAAATTGACCGTGAGGTTTTCGACGCATTAATTGAACGTGTCGATTTTCTCCACAAGACCGTCAAGGCTATGTATAACGAGCTGCGCGACAAAAAATTGTCGGAATGGCTCAACACCAAGCAGACCTGCGACTATCTCCACATATCCGAGCGGAAACTCCGCACGATGAAAGAGCGGGGCAAAATCGGGTTCTCCCACCTCGGCAGGCTCTCGCAGTTCAAGGGCGGCGACATCGCCCGGCTTATCGTAAAAGAGGAAGGAGCAGGGCAATGAAAGAAACAGTCACCGCCACCGACCCGCGCATAATGCGCCTGACAGCCCAAGTAGACGACATAACCGCCATGTGCCAGCAATTACGGGATGAATACCACCCATTGCTCCACGGCAAGCGGTTCATAACCGACGCCATGTTGTCAGAACTGCTCGGAGTATGCCGACGCACCACGCAGGATTACCGCGACCGGGGTCTAATCCCGTACTACCGTCTTGACGGCAAAATCCTCTATGCCGAAGAAGATATTGAAATCTTCCTGCAATCCAACTACCGACCCAAGTTTAGTTGACATTATCCTGCAAGCGGATACCCCTGAATACGACAACGGCAACCGAAGCTCATCGCCCGGTTGCCGTTGTCATTTGTTTTTCGTTGCCCGATGTCAGTTCATCATAACACAATCGAATTTCTGGCGCATTGTCGCCATATCCTCATACACCGTCTTATCCTGCATTTTGGCGTAGATCTGCGTTGTCCGTATGTCGGAGTGACCGAGCATTTTCGATATGCTCTCAATCGGGACATGGTTGCTCAACGACAGGGTGGCAAACGTGTGCCTCCCGATATGCGAGGTCAGGTGACGATTGATTTTGGCGAGGTCGGCCACCTCCTTGAGATACGCGTTTAGGCGCTGGTTGGAGATTACAGGAAGTACAACGCCCTCAAACATAACTTTCGGGTGGTTGCGGTATTTTTCAATCAACCGGCGGGGAACATCGAGCAGGGGGATAACGCTCAACTCGCCCGTTTTCTCCCGGTGCTTGCGTATCCACATCCGACCGTCAGCGTCGGTGGTGATGTCAGAGCGTTTGAGCGACTTGATGTCGCAGAACGCCAGCCCGGTGAAGCAGCAGAACACAAAGGTGTCACGCACAGCCTCCACACGAGGATAGTCTTTCAAATCCAAATCCATCATGCGTTTCAACTCGGCTTCCGTCAACGCCTCACGGTCAGCCACGGTACGTTTGAACCGCTTGCCGATGAACGGGTCTTCGGTAGCCCACTTGTTGGCGATTGCATACTGCATCACATTTTTAAGGTAGCGCAAATAGCGCACAGCCGTGTTGTTGGCGGCTTTCTTGTTCATGCGCAGGAAATGTTCAAAATCTTGCACAAACCCTTTCGTCACTTCCTTTACAGGAATGTCGGACACATTCCGCGTGAGCTGCATAAATTCCTCCAGATAGGCGACGCAGCGCACCCAACGCTCGTAGGTTGCCTTGCCCATGTCGCCACGCTCGTATTCGGCGCGTCGCTGTTCGTTTGCCTGACGGAACACGTCGCAGAGCATCTTCGGCTTCTCCACCGTGCCGAGGAAGTGGTCACGCAGGATTTTCGGGTTCACCATCTTCCCCTCGCGCACAAGCATATTGTGGATTTCGAGGAAGCGGGCTTTGACAACCTCGATGTACTTGTTCAGTTCAAGGTCACGGCGCGAGCGGCCTTTCGACATGGCGCGCTTCTGATCCCAGTTCTCAGGGGCGACACTGCGGCCGAGGTTCATTTCCGCAATCTGACCGCTGACGGTGATACGGACAAAGATTGGATACTCGCCGTTGCGGAGGGCGCGGGCTTTCCTTGCTATAAAAGACAAGGTAAAATAAGAATCATGTAACATAATTGAAATTGTGGTTTAATGGTTACATAAATATAATCATTTTCGCCCAATTTCACAACAGGCAAGCACAAGAAAATTAACGCCGTATGGCAAACCCGGTGAACACTTCCGTGAACAGGAAGAAACTTCCGGATTTTGTTCACGAATTATTGTTCGGCAATTTCGTCGTATTTCACCGTTCTGCCGACTTGTTCACGATTAGACGCTATCCGAAGCACGGCTGAACAGGCAGAAAAGAGTTAAAAATGGGGCTAAATAGGCAGTCAAACAGTTAAAAGTTCAAATTGATGTTAAATTTCACCCGAAATCAACTCATAATTCCCGAAAAGTGGGGATTTGAACCCTGCGGAGAGTATGAAAGCCCCACTTTCAAGACGGTAAATCGCAGAAAAACGCAGAAGGTTAGATAGTTACAAATCCCACTCGGAAATCGTGAACAAAACTGTTCACGGCACGGGCTGTTCACGAATTGCACACCTCTGAACCCTACAATATGCGTCATTTTGCCGGATAGGGGCATTACAAAAATCGCTGAAACTGTCTTAGTTTCAGCGATTTGCGGCATATTGCCGTTTTATTCTGTGATCCGCCTGGGGCTCGAACCCAGGACCCCAACATTAAAAGTGTTGTGCTCTACCAGCTGAGCTAGCGAATCTCCTTATGCAAATGAGAGTGGGGGGAGATATGGTCTTTTCTCAAATGCGATGCAAAGGTAGGTAGTTTTTTTCAATTGAGCAAATAAATACGTGATTTTTTTATTGATTTTTCTCGGTTGTGGCCGGGCTGTCGTCGATTATAGTAGACAAAATGTGGGATATGTCAACGTACTTAAGCCGTAGAGGAGTAATATACAGTTTGTATATGTGTAATATACAGTTAGTGAACTAATATCCCCGACTTGTTAAGTGCACCCAAAAAGTTTTGTGTCTAACTTTTCGGGTGCAGTTCATTGTATGCCGGGGATATTGTATTTAAGTGTTCTCAATAAGAGGAGGGATTAGGTCTCGATTACTTGATGGCTATTTTGGACGCGGATCCATCAGAGTATTTGACAACATATACTCCTTTGCCTGCATCTTTGAGTGCGACAGGTTGACCTGTGACAGTGAAGGCTGCAACAGGGATGACTCCTGTGGTCTTGTCAACAGTAATACCATCTATGCCAGCAGTTTCGCTTACGGTGAATACTTTTTTCACTCCGGGGCCGGAGACAGTGAGGTTCCCTTCGGCTATTACTTCTGCGTCATTGTGGGAAACGACAAGTTTGCAATCGCCATAACGGCCTGTTACGTTGGCTTCGACTCCGGCAGGAGTTTCCACTGTCAACATTGAACCATCGTGATAACTGTCGAGTGCGATCTCTACGGGGGTGCCGTCTTGTGGGATCTCGATCTCATCTTGCTCTGCCTCAAGCCAGGGATGATAAGCGGAAAGGTTGATGGCGAACGCATTATGACACATGCCGAATTCGGTCTCGTGATAGAACATCGGAGTATAGCTGCGGCGGTATTCTTCTGCTCCCTGAATTTTTAGAAGCTTGTCGAGCCAACCGATCACATACATATGTGTGAAGGGATATATTGACTGATATGGCACGAAATAGGTGACGTTTTCCGGATCATGGAAGCCTGAGAAACGTATCATGTAATCATTGTCTCCGGGGTTGATTACCACAGGCTGGTCGAAATCGAAAATTATGTTCAGGCTGTTTTGTATCCCGCCTTCGGTGATCACTACATTTTCACCTTTGCATATTGCTGTCGCGACAGGAGTGTCAATCATGGGCTGATCGGAATCGTCCAGCTGGATGATCTCAAGCCTGAATTCTGCAGCATCGGTTATCTGACCTTTGGCAAGCAGGTTGGCTCCGGTAATGACCATCGGGGCATTTCCCACTATAAGGCGGTTCATGATGGCCTCCACATAGACATGGTCTGACTCTGATGCGTCCTCCAGGTCTCCGTTGTAGGTGTAATTCAACCACCATTGATCCGTATTTTTGTCATATCCAAAGATCGGAGTCGAGGCTTCCCCGAAATCAGCTTCCATTGTCACGATACCAATTCCGTCATTGGTGGTGTCGAACGGCACGAGTCCGAAATCAATCAGTTCCGTGGTGCTTTCATCAATTTTGATCAGACGCTCGGGCTTGCCACCTGCCTGGAAGCAATAATATGGAGCCTGATAAGTTGAAGGGGCTGCGCCAGGAGCGGAGGCATGAAGGCGGGGCGCGTAAAACCAGTTGTTGCGTGTGCTGCTCTCCGAACGGTAGTCGGGCACATATGTCACTGTCAACTCCTCCTCATCAGAAGCTGTCCATTCTGCCGTGATGGGGTCGCAATATTCCCAAGAGAAATTCGCACCGTCGATATATGTCTCATTAGTCCAGGTGACAGGGGAATATACCGGATACTGGGCTATCTCCAGATTCAGGTGACGCCAACCGTTGCTGCGGTCGAAGCCCCAGTAAAGGGTCTCGGCAGGGTTGCCATAGACGACTCCGTCAAGCTGGGGTAATCCGACAGATACGGCATCGATCAAGATGGTGTTGCCATCGATGCCAACATATTGGAATGCGATATTGACTTTCTTCCCTTCAAAAGAAGACAAGGCTATAGTGAATTCTTCCATGGCACTTGGTGTCGCCGAGAAAAGATCCATAAGAGATGTCTCCAGCCATTTGGTCGATGCGTCCCATACTTCAACCCAATCTGCGTTTTCCTCCTTTACCAGAACTTTCAAGGTGGCTGAGATCTGTCGTTCGCCGATCCATTCCATGGCTTCCCAGTCCACATTGTTGAGGTTGAAAAGGAATATGGGATCTATGTAGGCGAAGAACTTAAGTTGCTCGTTCTCCTTTATTGTCAATTCGGGAGAGATGAGCCATTCATCCAATGGATCAGGGCTGTAATTCACTCCCATCATGACCTCTCCGTCACTTGGCGGGGGGAGCATGGGAGACACGCCTGACGGGCTCCATGTGGTCATGGCATCTCCGGCCTGCCCGCTTCGTGAGTCAACGGTCCATCCTTCCGGATACCAAGGCAGTGTCTCGCCGTCCCATCCTTCGAAACTTTCATACAGCGACATTCCTTCCATAAGGGGGGCAGGAGACATTTTCCTGGTTGCGCCTGATGATAGAAGGGGCTTTATCCTTGCTCCTCCGATTCTCGCGTCAATGCGCTTGATGCTACGGCCGTTGGCCGTAGCAGTCGACATGTCGACTGCGGGAGAGATTTTACGGCTGCCAGATACTGTCGCGCCTGCTTTCACATGGGCTTCCAATCCTGTCCCAACGCTCTTCATGGCCTGGGGTTGATCCTGCAGAGGAGCTGCCCCGAGGTGGGCAGCCATCATTGCAGATACGCCGAGAAGTAATAGTTTCTTCATAAGCTTTGTTTGGTTAAAGAGTTGAATTTATTGTTTTCCCTGATATCACGGTAGATCCGCGATATCAGGGGCATCTGTAGACTAATCTGCCAATAAAAGATTGAATACTAATCGGGAGAACGGAGAGACAGGCTGGAAAGAGAGGAGAGAGGGATTGGAGTGAAATAGGGTAGGGGTACGGCTTATTCCACAGTCACCGATTTGGCCAGATTGCGGGGCATGTCAACATTGCATCCTTTTTTCACTGCGATATGGTATGCGAGCAACTGCAGTGGTATGGACACTATGACAGGAGAGATGCACTCCGGTACTTGGGGGATCTCAATGATGTGATCCGCGATTTCAGAGATTGTGGTGTCTCCCTTTGTCACGATGGCGATCACCGATCCTCCTCGCGCTTTGACCTGCTGTATGTTGGAGATTATTTTCTCATGCAGTTCATCAGCCGGAGCGATGACTACTGTCGGCAACTCGCGGTCAATCAGGGCGATCGGGCCATGTTTCATCTCTGCTGCCGGATAACCTTCGGCGTGGATATAGCTTATCTCTTTGAGCTTGAGGGCGCCTTCCAATGCCGACGGGAAGTTGTAGCCACGACCCAGGTAGAGGAAATTATGGACATAGGTGTAGATGCTCGAAAGGTGCTCGATATTGTCATTGAGCTTTAACGCCTGTTTGATCAAGTCGGGGAGCTTGCGTAGAGACTCGGCGACTTGCGCTACCTCCTCGTCTTTGATTGTCTTGCGCAGCTGGCCTATGGCGAGGGCGAGCATGATCAGTACTGTCACCTGTCCTGTGAAAGCCTTGGTAGAAGCAACTCCGATCTCCGGTCCGACATGGATGTATGTCCCGGAATCAGTCGCGCGGGCGATGGAGGATCCAACCACGTTGCACACTCCATAGACAAATGCGCCCTTTTCCTTGGCCAGTTGTATGGCGGCCAAGGTGTCGGCGGTCTCTCCTGATTGGGAGATGGCGATTACGATGTCGTCAGGCGTGACAATCGGCCGGCTGTAACGGAATTCACTTGCATAGGCGACTTCCACCGGTATGCGGGCGATCTCCTCTATCAGGCGTTTGCCAATAAGCCCGGCGTGCCACGATGTGCCGCATGCAACGATTATGACACGTTTGGCGTTGAGGAATTTGTCTGCGTTCTCTATAACTCCGGATAGGGTTACCTTCGATCCGGAATTCCCGATACGGCCACGGATACAGTCTCGTATTGTACGGGGTTGCTCATTGATCTCCTTTAGCATGAAATGGGGATATCCGCCTTTTTCAAGCTGGGAGACGGAGAGTTTGAGGGTCTGGATGTCGATCTCAGCCGACTCATTGTCGGTGGTGATGATCTTCAATGGCTCTCCACGGCGTATGATGGCGATTTCGTCATCATTAAGATAGACGACCTTGTCGGTGTATTCTATGATTGGGGTTGCGTCCGAGGCGAGGAATGTTTCGTCTTTTCCTATGCCGATCACCAAGGGCGAGCTTTTACGGGCTCCAATGACTGTGTCCGGCTCGGTAGTGTCGACAACAGCTATGGCGTATGCTCCGACCACTTCCTTAAGGGCCTCACGGACAGCTTCCACAAGCGTGCAGTTGTTAGTTTCCTTGATATACTCGATGAGCTGTACCAGAACCTCAGTGTCGGTCTCGCTTTTGAATACGCATCCTTGCATTTCGAGAGCCTCTTTCAACACATTGTAGTTCTCGATAGTGCCGTTATGCACCAAGGCAAGCTTGCCTGAACGGCTAAGATGGGGATGAGCATTGACATCATTTGGCTCACCGTGAGTGGCCCAACGGGTATGGGCTATACCGAGACAACCGTCAAGTTCCTTGGAATGACAGAAACGTTCAAGATCATCGACTTTACCTCTGGTTTTGTATATGTTCAACTGCCCGGTGTCGCCAACCATAGCTACCCCTGCGCTGTCATATCCTCGGTATTCAAGACGATGAAGCCCCTTTATAAGGATTTCATATGCGGGACGGTTCCCGATATATCCTACAATTCCACACATAGATGCTTTATTTCTTGTTTCTTTCTTTTTGTTAATGATCCAAAAGCATGGCGGGTTTTAGCCATGCGTTATGGAAGAGGGGAATCAATTGAGTGCAAAGTTACTTAAAATCCATGACATTTCCAAACAGGATTGTATAATACGGGGCATAAGTACAGAGGCCAGGACATATGACCTGGCAATGAATGCAAGTCGGTTAGAGAGAGTTAAAACATATTGAGAGAGTTAATAATCATGGATGTAAGTAATCACATACAGATATATTGTCTTGTGGAGAAATAATCTTCAAAGATATCTATCTGCGTGGACGGCGATTATGCCTTATGGTATAAGTGATCACCCCCCAGATGGTGAACTCTCTCTCGGGTGTTACCAATATGGGATCAAACATTTCATTGGCGGGGATAAGCCAGACCCTGTTGCGCTCGAACCGCACCCGTTTGAGCGTGAATTCCCCATCGATGCAACATAGGGCAAGGTCGCCGTTGGCAGGCTCCAGTGATCGGTCGATGATCACAATGTCGCCCGGACCAATCCCCTCCTCTATCATGGAGTCTCCCCAGACCCTGCCGTAGAATGTGGCCGCCGGATGCCTGACAAGAAGCTGGTTCAAGTCAAGGTGTTCTGTGATCTGATCTTCTGCCGGAGATGGGAATCCGGCATGTATGCCACTCTCGGCCAATGGGAGCGACAAGCTTGTTGAAAGGTCCGGATTGAATATTTCGATTACAAGTGACATTTAGAGGGTGTTTAATAACATCTGTTAAATTCTAACCGTTCAAGGGTGAATAATGAAATCAGAGTTAAACTCATCGCATATTTTGGCCGGTTTTGCCTTTTTCGATCGTCGTGATGCC
>JAETNS010000014.1 GCA_021772015.1 Prevotellaceae bacterium
GAATGGTTCAGATGGTAGGAGCCTGGGGGTGAGGGTGAAGGGAGTTGACTAAGGTCAATGACCGAACCCGAATCCCACAGGCGACGACCCAGATGAGCCATTATGACACGCCCTCGTTTATCATTGCCAGCTGATTATCAGCGGACAAGAATCTTGTGTCCGCCGACTATATAAACGCCGGGGGATAGATTGCGCAGTGCGGCTTCCGGCACCTTGCGTCCATCAACAGTGTATATCTCCTGATTGTCAGTCGATTCTGCAGACGGGATTTCGCCATCATCCGTAACCGTATCCAATCCGCTCGACATGGCTGTTTTCAGCACCACACGACCGGAGGGAAGACTGCGGCGCGCGCCACTGCGACCTGTGACCATATAACAATAACGGCTATCATTGTCAAGGCCATCGACAACAACAGATGTGACATCGCCGACCATGCGGGCGTTCCATCCATCCACCGCCGTCAAACCTGTCTTGCCGAGAAACAAGGTCACGTCATCCACCGAGAGGACAGTGTTGCCGGTTTTGCTGAAACAGAAATTCAGCCCCTTCATTCCCATCGGCAACTCCTCGCAGACAAATGTATAGCCTGTAGGGGAAAGCGGACATTCGCCGATCTCAATTTTTTCACCATCGACGGTTATCCCGTGCACTGTCAGCGCGCTCCCATCGGCAAGGGAGGATGCCCGCAGGAAGAGACTGAATCCGATCACATCCTCCTCATAAACCGAAGTGGTCAGCGATGAGCCATCGGCAGCCATCCTCAACGAAGGAGCCGCCGCTCCGTAATATCCGGCGACACTACCCCATGCCGTCGCGTCGGTTATCCACCCTGTAGGGAGTGACTTGCCGTCAAATCCACATGACTGCTGTCCTGTCTCCTCGACCGTAAGTTTCTCCACTGTCAGCTCGTAGCCGTCAGCTTCCTCCAACGGACTCCACGACGCGGTGAAGCTGTCGCCGGAGATTCCTGTGGCCTCAAACGCCTCCACCCGGCGGTATTCAAAGGTTGCCTCAGGCATGACTATGGTGATCAGGCCCGGCTCGCCCGACTCATAACGGTCTCTTCCGCAGACCTCCGCAACATAGCGGTTCCCCGGCCAAAGGCCATCGACATCAGTCGTGGTCGCCGCTGTCACGGTTTCCTTTATCAGCGATCCACCGTCATCACGAATCGTCACAAGATAGTCGTCAGCCATGACTGCGGCAGACCATTCGAGGCGGCAACTCTCCATCCCGGTCTCCGTGACCCGCAGATTGCTGACCGCTCCGACCGGCACCTTGCCGCCGCATGCGTCAAAAGAGACAATCCCGTCGGCAGATTCAGTGATCCCGGTCAGCGGCACATCGACAGCTGTTCCGCTCCAGCTTACAAGCGCCGGACGCGTCGAGGAGGTCAAAGAGGTGACCCGCGAACTACCCGGAAAGGTAAAGCCCGCATCCTGGGAGTGGGAAACGGCGTTGTTGGCCTCCACGATATCGACATACTGATGGGAGGCATTGTTGTTGACAACATTCCTGTCCCATATGTCAGGATTGTAGTCTATGTGCCACACCAGCATCCCGTGTCCGGGCAGGGAGGAGTCCCAGCCCGACTGCTGACGGTTCTCCAGAAGGAAATACTCGTTCTGACGCTCCGTAGAGATCTTACAGGCGAAATTGGATTCACCCAATGGAGACATACTGACCGTCAGCGGATAAGACAGAACCTTGGGTTCAATCCATCCAAGTTCAAGGCGCTCGTAAGCCGAAAAGCCGGGAGGGGTGCGCCCGTCGTCATTGTAATTTCCGCTTGCCATCAGCGACCATGTAGCCGGATGCAAAGCCCCGGAATATGAGGAGGCATACAGGTCAGGCAGACCAAGCACATGGGCGAACTCATGGCAGAATGTGCCTATGCCGTTGGGCTTGTCCGAACCGTCAAGTTCGGGTGAACAGGCGTACGCGTCTATGGCCACCCCGTCAAGGGTGAGTTCTCGCCCCTGGTCAGACAGATTCCATGAATGCGGCCAGATGGTTCCGGGGTCTCCCCCGTCGGCCTCCCCTTTTCCGGCATAATAGAAATAGATGTTGTCGACCCGGCCATCCCCGTCGAGGTCGTAGCGGCTGAAATCAACACAGCCGTCTATCGCCCGGCAAGCCTCGACAACCATCAGTCCGGCTGCGGAGTCACCCGATCCGCCTCCGTAGTAGGAATATTCACGGCTAAGCCTGACCGGTCCGACTGTCTCGAAGACCGGGCGGAACATCCCGGCGGAATTGTCTCGGTAATAATCGGCGACAGATCCCTTGCCATTGTATCGGGAATATCCCTCCTGATTGAGCAACGCGTCAAACTCCTCCTGCGGGTCAGCGAAAGAGAAGCTCTTGTTGGCGAATTCCACCAGCACGACAAGAAACGGGAGGTCTCCTTTGGTGGGGAATGTCGAGACCCGCTGTAGGCCGTCAGCCTGTCGGCGGCTTTTCATCGCGGGGGTGGCTTTAGGACTTGCGACCCTCGGCAGCCAGCCGGCATCGCTGCCGTCGAGGTTGACAAACCAATGGTCATGCTCATCTCCCATGGCGACAACCTCAGTCAGCTTGCCGTCAGGGCCGACGACTTCGACAGGCCGCATACGCGAAGGTGCCCCCTCCGCGCATGTGGCTGTTGCCGAAATCATCGCGCATAGCAATAATTTCCTGTATTTCATATCAATCGTGATATCCGGTTTATTTGACCAACGCTTTCAGAGAGGTCGAACCATGACGGACTACATAAGTGCCGGAAGCGAGGGAAAATGTCAGATTGCCGACAACCTGCTCACGGGCGACAAGCCGTCCATCGATAGAGTAAACCTCAACAAGACCGTGGCAGCCGTCAACCTCAAGACACCCGACATGGCCGCGGGCCACGAAGGCACTCGCCGCATCGGCGTTGCCGACAATGATGCCCGACGTTCCGGACCTGAAACGAGGCGAGGGGGAGGACTCCCCTTCGGGATACAGTGCGGTGACATAATACTCATGAGCCTCGCCAATGACAGGAGTATCACTATAGGATGGTTCGCCAAGAGGTTCCGCATTGATCTTCACACCGTCGCGATAGACATTGTAACCCATGAAATCCAGACTAAGCTCACCGCTTGAAGCCGGAGTATAGGTGACATCGTCGACCATGAGACCGAACGCGTCGGCCGATATGCAATGTATTGCGAAATAACGCGCGCCCTCCGGAAGGGTTACGGTAAACTTGCGCCAGTAGCTCGCCGGGGTATAATAATTGGCTTCGGCCACCTTCACGAAGTCAGAGGTCGATTTGGAATCCATCGAATACAATACCCTGAACCGTTCGGGATAGGCCATAGTGATACTTTTGATATAGAATGTCACCTTCTGCGCCTCCCCTGACAGTTCCGGCGAAATCAGCCAGTCGTCATTGGCGGTAACGCCCGTCGACACATCCGCGCCCCAGCACACCAGGCTCTGCGAACCGGAATGGCTGACCCAGCGGCGGTTGAAGTTCAGCTCCGTGTCTATCCCGGCCTTGGCCGCGTCAAACACCTGCCATGCCATCGCCGATCCGGCGTTGGGATAGCCTGTGATCCCGGATACGGTGTAAGTCTTGGCAGCCTTGTCATTGTCTACGAGGGTGTAATTACCGATGCCGGAGATCGAGAATGTCTCATATCCCTCCATATTGTCGGTGACGCTCGGACGGACCCCGGTCATTTCCGGTTCCTCCCATGACAATGTCACTACTCCGTCGGCCACAGCTCCGTCAAGAGCCTCCACGCGGGGAAGATCAGAGCCTGGCACTACGAGAGTCATCGTCTCCGACCGGTTGTTGGCCACACACTCATCCGCGCCGTAGCTTACCTCGGCCCGGAGGGAATGCTCCGCGCCGCTGTGGGTATGGTCGGGGGTGAACTCAAGGGTCACGGTCTTCTCACCGCCGTTGGCGAAGATTGCCGCTCCCTGGCCTTTTTTGGAATCGACTTTCACATCATCCACATATAGGTCTACGGTATAATCCTTGGTAGATGAGCTACCATTGTTGACGATGTTCGCGATATACTGCGCTTTCTCGCCGACATTGACCTGAGACGGACCGAGAAGCCCCGTCAGTTCAAGGTCATTGTCGTAAGTGTCAGTCACAAGGAATTGGTCAACGCAGATATTACCGCCGCCGTCGGCACTTCCCACCAGAGCCACAGACACTTTCTTTGACGATCTGTAGGCATCAAGCGGGAAAGTGTAGCGGGTCCAGCCTGAATTGTCCTTTGCGAGCAGGATCTCGCTGTCAGGCACATCCTGGTAATCCCCGTTGTCAAGGGCCACCTGCAGGTGGAGCTTGTCATTGTACTTTGTCTGGACTGTCACATATTCCTCTTTCTCCTGATCATATTCCTGAGATGTTACAGTAGTGTCGTAATGGAAGAGATAAAACGAGACAAAAGGATGGGAGGTCCCGGACAAGTCTATGACGGGGGTGGCGAGACGGATCACATTCCCGGCATATAGATTGAACCCGCTGACCTTTGAGACAAATTCCAGCATGCCGTCATCGCCATCGATAGGCGGACAGGCGGGATAAGCCCCCATGGGAGTGGTGCGCCACTGAGTGGGAAGCAACCCGGCGTTGATAAACGACATCACCCACGGAGCTGTGGCAAGGGAACAATAGGAGAAATCCTCACTGAACGGCACCGTGTAGGCCGGTCCGACGAAAAGGGAGTTGCTTTCCACCGCATCCGCTGACCCCGTCGAAGTGAACGCCTCGACTGAATAATATACATGGTTCTGCACCGACAGGTCGACATTCCCGTCTGTGAAAGCAGTCCCTTCCCAATTGTTGTCGACCACAACATCACCGGCAGCTTCAATTCTGACGATCCTGTAACGGATGACATCGCTGCCGACATAACCGCCGTTGACCCCGGCGGGAGCATCCCATGACAGGCTTACCGAGGTGGAGCCTTCCGCAGCCTGCAGGTTAGTGACAGGCATGGGAGTGTCGATGCCGACAAACAGCTTGACTTCGGCTTTTGCCCCTTCAAGGCCGGAAGCTGTGGCCACCGCCTTGTAGAGATGCAAACCGTTGTCTACCGAAGTGTCATCATAGCTCAGGGCCTCCCCTTTCGCCGGAGACTCGAAAGTATGAATCAGGGTCTCGTCGCGATAAAGCTTCACATCGTCGAGCGAGGAGATCGGGCCGCCTTCTGCCGTCACCTCCGGGGCCTTCATTGAGATACGGGCAGTCAGAGCACCTTTCTCTCCGGCAACCGCCGTGAGATCGGAGACCGGCGCGGGAGCAGCATATGAACCGTTCTGCTCGACCTTTATGTCATCGAGGTAGAGGCTGTATCCGTTATACGGGGATCCGCAATGGAAGCCGAAATAATAAGCTCCATCCTCCTCCACGGGGAGAGTCAGCGTGACCGTCTCCATGCTCCCGTTCCAGAAATTCTGGATATCGTCGCGAGAGAAGAGCACTGTCGTGTGGTGGGTGGCATACTCGCTGGTACCCATCGTGACAGTAAGTTTCTCCGGGGCGAAACGCGATCCCTGCGAGCCGAACGAGAAGGTCAGGGTATAGATGTCATCCTTGCCAAGATTGATGGCCGGCGTGATCAGCCAGTCGTCATTGCTGTCAACCCCGGAGGGAAACGAACATCTGACAAGTCCCCAGCTTTCCTTGTACTCCCAGGAGTTGCCGTCGTTGTTGACATCCTGTATCCCCCAGTCGCCGAGATTGTCGGGAGTGGAGAAATCCTCGATGAAGGGCACATCCATCGCTTTTGCCCGACCGGGGACCTGCCGCCCGATCCTGACCGCAGGCTTGTCTGTCGCCTGACCGGTTTTCTTTACTATGAACGGTGTTTCCGTCACTTCCGCCGGAGCTACAGACGGCGTTTTGCCTGACCGGAGGACAGCTCCCGCGCTCGCTACTATCAGAGCCGAGGCTATCGCAACTGTTGTCTTTTTCATTGGTTGCTTGATTGTGGATTATCGTTTGATGTATTTGGTAGCATTTATTTTGTTTCCGTCGGTAACGCGGATGACATACAGGCCTGAGGCCAGAGTGGCGGCATTCAGGGAGCCTCGCGATGCAGCCACCCTTTGACCGGAGAGATCGAAGACTTCAAGCAGGGCTGTTTCGGAAGAGGCAGTGATCATGTCGCCGCTGATCATTATCGCGGTGTCACCGTCGTCAGCCACATCCGCGATCGCCGATATAGGCTTGTCGCTTTGGAATTTTATCGACCTGACGGTAACTTCGGGATAACTGTAATTACCCAGTCCGAAATGGAGTCCGACAAATTTATTGGTTTTGACAACATTGTCGGGCGTTGGATCCTCATCCTCGTCTGCCGACTCGGCACGAGCGGCGACCGCAGAGAGAGTGAAGTCATGTGAATAGGCCTGGAACTCACCTGTCAGCTTTGGGGCAGTCCCCTCTGTGATCTTCTGTCCGGCGAGGAGGCTCGCTGACGTAGGCTCATCTCCCACATATATGTTATAGGATGGCATGTTATATGCGCTCGATCCCGAAGCGCTTTTACCTTCAAACTTGACGGTATAAGTCACCCCCTCCTCCAGAATGAAGAGCGGAGACACGATCCAGTCGTTGAGGTTGGAGCCGGAAGAGGTCGCCGACGTGCCGTCGAGAAGATATAGGCAGTTGTCTTCATTGAATCCGAATGTCTGCCCCTTGGTGCGGCTCTCGTCAAGGAACGTCCATCCGCTGCGGCCTTCATCGGTCGTGAAGTCAGGCTCATAAGGCAACTCGCGGGCAGCGGCGTGATAGTCGCTGACCACAGCGATAGGCTCCGATTCACCTCCGGCAAGTTCACCGTCGCCGGGGTTTGAGATAACGAGCAGATATGCGTTCAAGCCCTCCTGTGGGGTCTCGTCAGCCCAGCTGCATTTCTCTCCGGGCATCATTTCGAGGGAGACCAAGGGTTCAGATTCGTCGGAAACCTCAGTGCCACGATACAGGCTCGCCTTAAGCTTGGCCGTGAGTGCGGCACCTTCCGCCGTGGTTGTCGGCATAGTCCAGCTGACATCCACGCGGCCATTGGGGAAGTCGGATTTCGCTCTGAGATCTGCCGGAGCAGCGGGAACCAAAGGCGCGTCCGTGATGCTGAATCCGCTTACCACATATTCATATTCGGAATAGCCGGATGTCAAGGCTTTGGCTATGACCGCAGGGAAGTATTCGCCGCTTTCAGCGACAGCGAACCTGACGGTCGTGGTGCCTTTCTTGAAATTGGAAGTGCCGACCACCGATTCCTGATCCAAAGGATTGGCACGTGTCGACAAGGCGATATCGAAATCTATGTCATAATAGCCCGTATGGGATGTCTCGACGGTCATCTCATAGACATGGCCGGCCTGCAAATCCATCAGAGGCATCAGCAGCGCGTCGGAGATCTCCTTGGGATTCTCTTTGAGGACAAATTTTCCGTCACTGTAAACGAACATCTTGCCGTTGGCCTTGTCGGGATCCGGCTCTACAGCACGAAACATCCGATGGTCGGTAGCCATATCGGCGGTGTAGTCGGGATGTATCCCTTTTCCCACATAATCAGTGGAAACTTCGATGGGAGCTTCCCCGGTATGGCCTGCGGCATTGTCGATGATGACTTTATAGGTATGGTATCCCGATGTCAACCCCTTCGTAGCGTCATCTGTGAACTCTCCGGCAACGCCGGCTGTCGTCCCGACAGTCTCGACCAGATCGCCGTCACGATATACCGACGCGGTTATCTCCCCGACCGGAAGTCCTGTCTCGCTGACCGCCGGATTCATCCATGTCAGTTTTACAGAGAGATTCCCTTCGATGTCGGCCAAGGCAGAAAGTCCTGTCGCGCAGACAGGCACGACCGGGATCTCCGTGACCGAGACCTCGCTGACACGGAATGTATTGTTGTAATACGATGAACTTAGTTTGGGGAGGTCTGCCGCCCAACAGAACCGGGCGTTGCCCGAATTGGCGGGAGTGAATATCAATTCTACGGTCTCGTTGGTATTGTTGGCCGATGGCATAAACGGGTTCTCATTCAACAATTCCGACCTCCAGGAAGCGGACTCATCAGTTCCCTCCACCGACAAAGTGTAACTGAATTCATTCAGCCTGTTGGTACATTGCGCCTTGTAGGAGATTTTGTATGCCTTTTGGCTGTCTAAGGAAAATTCAGGGCTGAACGCCTTGGAATCAGTGGCCTTGTAGCCGTCGCGCAGACATTCGAGGTAGTCAATGCCACTTGTCTTTTTGAAGCCCCAGCCGTTGGCGGCTTCGGCTGTCTCTATCGTCCAGAAACTATTGGCTGTTTCATCCGAAAAATCAAAAGCATGGGGGGGGTAAATTGCGTCCGGTTTTCCAACAAAAGGAGTTTTGACTATGCATTTATCACTTTCTTTCCCATCAGCGTCAACAACCGACAACTCATATTCATAAATGCCTGAAGTTTCGGGGGTATCGGTCCAGGCAACTTCTGCTCCTGGTGGAACCATTGTCGGATCAGTCAGAGTTGTCAACAGCGATCCGTTACGGGTCACTTTGATCCCCTCGATGGTCAGATCCTCACCTGTAAGATAGCTTGTCGGGTTTTTCCAGGCCAATGTTACTTCACGGGTGGAATTGTCAATATTTCTCACCTCCAGATCCTCCACAGGCAGAGGCTTTCTGACCAGCTCTACCTCCTCCACCGTGAAGCTATGGAATACCATTGTACGGACAGCTGAATTATCGGTCGTTATGTCAAGCATGAAATAAAGGTCTTGACCTTCAGACGGCTCGTATGTGAAACTCCCGCTATGAGTCCCGGAGGCAGTTGTGGATATTTCATCTCCTGTGGCCACTATTTTGTCAGCCGCAGTAGAAATCACAGATGTGAAAACCTCATTGACCAGATACGGGGTGACTGTCAACGCCCTATTGGGATTAATCGCTGAAACAGAGAAAGCGACCGTGTAACGGTGGCCCGGTTTCATTGTCAATGCCGGACTGAACAGACGGCAACGAGCCGTGCGACCATTGTTAAGCTCGATCCTGACAGGTTGGGACGCGCTATAATCGAGTGTGATTTTCCATTGGTTATTGTTGGATGACTTACCCTGCCATCCATCGGTTGCATATTTTCCATATGACGCTGTATAAGGATACTCGGTCACTGGAGCGGCGTTGGCTATCTGGCTGGAAGCGATAGTAATAATCGCTGCCCAAACCAGACATAATCGTAAGCATTGTTTCATAAGCGGTGAATATATTAAATGATTAGTGAAATTATATTAAAAACAATGAATGCCTCACACAGTCAATCATATAGCTATTTGCTTGAATTATCACTATTAATGTCGCAAATGTACAATTAAAATCATAAAACGCAAACACTTTTCTATAAAAATCCACTTTTAATCTACATTAATCTATTACAACTCTTATAAGACTCGGTTAAAAATTAGTTACATATCCTGCCACCACTATATAATATCTCCTAACATATCACATGAAGCCCATTCTATTGATAAATATCTTGCCGAACAAAAATTATCTCAATTTAATCTGATATTGCAAACGTCAATTCTAACACTCAATAAAAATTGATTATATTTGCATATTTTAGACAACTTCATATCTACATCAATGCCTAAGATAATCGTTCAAAATACACCTGTCACAATTCTATCAATAGAGCAGCAGGATTATATATCACTTACTGACATGGCTACGGCCAAAGATGGACACAACCGTTCCGCCGACATAATAAAGAATTGGCTTAGGAATCGTTACACGATCGAATTTCTCGGCACATGGGAGGTTATTCATAACCCTGATTTCAAAGTGGTCGAATTTGACCACTTTAGAATGAGTGCCGGGATGCCTTCATTTGTATTGAGTGCATCTGAATGGATTGAACGGACTAATGCGATCGGCATAATGGTAAAGAAAGGTCGTTACGGTGGCACATATGCTCACAAGGATATAGCATTTGAATTTGGTTCGGCAATAAGTGTGCCCTTCAAGATCTATTTGATTGAGGAATTCCAACGACTTAAAGCGGACGAACAGCGACTATTGGGATGGTCTGCAAAACGAGAATTGTCAAAAATCAACTACCGTATACACACTGATGCCATAAAACAGAACCTGATACCCGAGCAAATTACAACAGCCCAGGCAAGTATGATTTACGCCAATGAAGCAGATGTCCTTAACGTAGCAATGTTCGGACAAACTGCAAAACAATGGAGGGACGCTCATCCCGATTTAAAAGGAAATATTCGCGACTATGCCTCAATAAACGAACTCATATGCCTGTCAAACATGGAAAATATCAATGCAGTTTTCATCGGACAGAATATGCCTCAAAATGAAAGGCTCGTCAAACTGAACCAAATTGCGATTCATCAGATGGGCGTATTGGAAAGCGACATCACAGACCAAAGGAAGCTCCTCAAATAGATTCTATCAGAACAATATTTCTTTATAAATGAGATTTCCTGATCAATCGTTCACGCGCAGTGATTACCGTGGCGGATATTCGGAAAAAAACACTAACTTTGTGTTCTTAAAATCCAAACCGCGCGAATGAAAGAATTTCTCTCCGGAGCCTGGCGATGGACCAGGCGATACATCACCCTGCCGCTGCTGATCGCCGTGGCATATATCGTGTTCGTGTTGTTCTTCAACGAGAACTCCTACTTCAAGAGCATGGAGTATCAGGCTGAAATCGACCGTCTCGAGGCTGAAATCAAGGAGAACAACGACACTATGGTCTACTATCACCGTCTGAACGCATCCTTGTCGTCAAGCCCCGAGGAGCTTGAACGGATCGTCCGCGAGGAGTACCACATGCAACGCCCCAACGAGGATGTATATGTGATCGAATAAATGATATTGATGCCCGTTACTCCTCCGCCAAACACAAAAACAACCGCAACTATGGCAAAAAATCAAAAGGAACAACCTTCATACACCCTTGACGAGCTGCAGGGAAAGGCTCCATCCACGGCAATGGTCATTCTCGCGACAGTCGGATTGCTCACGATCGCCGTGGGAACTTTGCTCCCGATCTTCGCCGTGAAGTTTGGCCCGCAGGCTGTCGGATGGTGGAAATATGTCTATGCCGCCGGAGCATTGTGTTTCCTTGTCGGCAAGATCTTCTCTCCCTACACCGGGACTCATCCACGCATAAAGCGGCTTTACCGCATCGAGTCCTGGAGCGCGGTATTTTTCTGCGTGGCCGCTTTCTTCCTTTTCTGGAGCAATGACTCCATGCGCGATGTCTGGGCCTTCACCCTCGCCGGAGGCGCGTTGCTGATCTTCACCACGATCGCCATCCCCCGCGTGATCAAGAAAGAGCTTAAGCGGAGATCCTGATCCCAGTCATTCTATCCTCATTCCTGCAAAACGATGAAAATAGCCCTTATCGGATACGGCAAAATGGGCCATGCCGTCGAGAAAATCGCCCTGTCACGCGGCCATGAGATCACCTGCGTCATAGACGCGGGGGAAGAGGAGAAATTCTCCTCACCCCGGTTTCTTGCTGCGGATGTCGCTATAGAGTTCACCACCCCCGCGACAGCCGTTGACAACTTCCGTCGCGTGCTGCAGGCAGGGATTCCCCTTGTCTCCGGCACCACCGCGTGGCTCGACCGTATGGATGAGGTCAAGAGAATGCTGGAGAAAGCTCCGCAGGGACTATTCTGGACATCGAATTTCTCCATCGGAGTAGCCTTGTTCAAAAAAATAATTTCCGAGGCAACCGCGCTCATCGACGATTATCCTGAATACCGGCCCGAAATGACGGAGATCCATCATATCCACAAGCTCGACCATCCGTCAGGGACAGCCGTCTCGACTGCCGATACGATGATCAGCTCCGGCAACCGCCTCAACAGCTGGACGGAGGACCCGACGCAAGCCGCCAATGATCCGGCGGCACTGCTGATCAACCATCGGCGCGAAGGGGAAGTACCGGGAACACATATCGTGACCTGGACCTCTCCCGTAGACGCTATCACCATCGAACACCGCGCTTTTTCCCGCGAAGGATTCGCTTTCGGAGCTGTGAAAGCAGCCGAATGGATGGTTGCCAACCATCCCCGTGGCCTTCTCTCCATGAAAGACATGCTTGGCTTCTGACCATTTCTCATTACAATTGACATGAGAAATCATGTCAATATTTACCCCAAATAAGTGCTTATGAAAAAAATTTACCAGTCACTCGCATGCCTGCTCTTCGCAGGCACTTGCGCGGCACAATCTATGGTCTCGTTGCCCTCACTTAAGGTAGACAATGCGTCAGAAACCGACAACGAAGGGACTGTGGTGATCAAGTTGCAGGAAGACTTCTCGCTGATGACCGCAGGAGAGGAGGGGAACCCCGCTCCGGAGGCCATCGAGGATGACAACCTGTCAGTGCCACCCTCCAAGACCCATATGCCCGGCTGGCAGGGATATTACCTCCATGAGGCCGGAGGAATGCTTTATATAGGACTCGACGACTCGGAGATAGAATCGGGGGCGTTGAACACCCCGCGCCTCAACCTTACCGAAGGTTCGGGGGCCTTCACCCTTAGATTCCGGGCCAAATCCGGAGTAGGAGCGGATGACAAGATCTATGTCTACAGCAAGCCGTCACTCAATGAGCATGAGGATCGCGAGGTTAAAGTAACCGCCCAATGGCAGGATTATGAATTGAAATTCGAGAATGGCGCGGAGCAATCATACATCATGTTCACCCCCTGGCTCGACGCGGTCTATATCGATGACATCGTGGTCGAGGTGATGATCCCTTATGTCGCCGCGCCCAAGAATCTGACATTCTGCAACTACACCGTCAACGGCTTCACAGCCGCATGGGCTCCCGTGGAAGAAGCGACCGGCTACATCCTGAATGTCTACACCAAGGACGCGTCAGGCAACCGTGCTTATGCCATTGAGGAGATGCCTCTCGACGCCTCCACTACCTCATATGAGGTCACAGACCTCCCGGCCTCTGACTCTTTCTATTTCTTCTCGGTCAAAGCCACAGACGGCACACATACTTCCCCTGAATCGGTGGAAATAGCCGTCGAGGGTCTGCTGCTTCCGGTGATCGAGGCCGAAACCGAGCTTTCCGAAAGAGGCTTCACCGCCAACTGGAAGGCTGTCGACCACGCGACATCATACAACTTCATCGCCACCCGCGAGCATACTGCTGCCGAAGCGGGGCCTTATGACATCCTCAAACAGGATTTCGAGGAAATAACCGGTGAGGAGGACTCAAGCTATGACTATACCTCGATTCCCCAGTTGCCGGGATGGACTATCGCCAGTCCGACATTCCTCCCCGGAGAGATCGGGGTGGTATCTGCAAACGGACAGTATGGTTCGGATGCATGGATCCAGTCTTCGGTCTATGACTTCTCCCATAATGACGGAAAGGTCAACCTCAAGATGAACGTCTACGGCAACCATAAGAAGTACACCTCAGACATACTCGTCGGACTCTTTACTTATGACGAGACAATCGACCGTTACAGGATGATGGACCGCCGGACGATCGAGGCGGTCGGAAAAGATGGGGCATTGATAGACCTCGAACTACAGGGAGGGGGCAAGCAGTCGATCATCCAGATCGAGCCTGACGGCTATGCTAAAATGATGATCCGTGATATCCAGGTGTCACAAAACCTTAATGCGGGCGACAAACTGGAAGCAACCGTCGCCTCCCGCTCGACCTCCTCGACAAGCATCACCCTCTCCAACCTCGACATCCTCCCCGGCGACCGTGTGTATTATGTAGTGCGCGCCGTCGGACGCAACTCCGGCGACACCGGCAACATCTACTCTGACTACACCGACCCCAGATATGTCGAGCTTCCCACCTCGGGAATCACCGACATTCTCAACGACGAACCGGAATCAGACCTTTTCACCGTCTACAACCTCCAGGGAATGCTGCTGATGAGAAATGTCTCCGCGACATATGTCTCCTCTCTTCCCGCCGGCCTCTACATCATCAACGGCCGGAAACGCATCATCCGCTAACGGATCCGCTTTACCACGGATTCCGCAGATAAGGAAAAGTCTCTCGCAGATAAAATAGCTCTCGTAGATAAAAAACTCTCGCAGATTACACGGATTACACAGATTAACCATCCGGATGGCCAATCTGTGTAATCCGTGTAATCTGCGAGAGTTTTTTATCGATCTTTATTACCAGCAGGAAATCCGCGTAATCTGCGAGAGATTTTGTGGAAAATTTAGCAATTTGTTTGGTCGTATGAGGTATTTATTGTAATTTTGCCAGCGTTTTAGGAAACGGGTTGGCAAAATGACATACAACAGCCCGATATTGCAGTATCTTACAATTTCAAGGTCCAAAAATGAAAGCTTCAGAACTGATGGCCGAGCTTGGCCGACGATTTCCCAACGAGCCGGAGTATCTACAGGCAGTCGAGGAGGTCGTGACCTCGATAGAGGATGTCTACAACGAGTATCCCGCATTCGAGCGATACAACCTAATGGAACGCCTTTGCATTCCCGACCGCATCGTCTCTTTCCGCGTAAGCTGGGTGGATGACCAAGGCCGCGTCCGCAACAACATGGGCTACCGCATCCAGCACAACAACGCCATCGGCCCGTATAAGGGAGGGATCCGCTTCCATTCGTCGGTCAACCTCTCGATCCTGAAGTTCCTCGCTTTCGAGCAGACATTCAAGAACTCCCTGACCACTCTCGCGATGGGGGGCGCAAAGGGTGGATCGGATTTCTCTCCCCGTGGCAAAAGCGACATGGAGGTGATGCGTTTCTGTCAGGCATTCATCACCGAACTTTACCGCAATCTCGGTCCCAATACCGATGTCCCGGCAGGAGACATTGGTGTCGGCGGACGTGAAGTCGGCTACATGTTCGGCTGGTACAAAAAGATGACCCGCGAGTTCACCGGCACATTCACCGGCAAGGGGATAGACTTCGGCGGCTCGCTGATGCGCCCCGAAGCCACCGGCTATGGCAACGTCTATTTCCTGCTCAACATGCTTGCCACCAAAGGAATCGATCTGAAAGGTAAGCGAGTGGCCATCTCCGGCTCAGGCAATGTGGCTCTCTATACCGCCAAGAAGCTCCTCGAACTCGGCGCAGTGCCCGTCTCCATGAGCGACTCCGACGGCTCGATCTACCTACCCGACGGCATGACCCGCGAGCAGTTTGACCGTATCTTCGAACTGAAGATGGCCTACCGCGGACGTATCCGCGAATTCGCCGACGAGACCGAAGGATGTCAGTATTTCCCCGGAGAAAGACCTTGGAAGCATGTGGAATGTGATATCGCCATGCCCTCCGCCACCCAGAACGAGATCGACGGCGACGATGCGCGCGCCCTGCTCGCCCAGGGATGCATAGCCGTCAGCGAAGGAGCCAACATGCCCTCCACCCGCGAAGCAGTCCATGAATTCCTCAAAGCCCGCATTCTCTACGCCCCCGGAAAGGCAGCCAACGCGGGAGGTGTCTCCGTCTCCGGACTCGAGATGGCCCAGAACGCCCAGATGCTTTCATGGACAGCCGAGGAGGTCGACAACAAACTCCGCCAAATCATGAAGGATATCCACACCCAATGCGAGACCTACGGCAAGGAACCGGACGGCTACATCAACTACGTCAAAGGAGCCAACACCGCCGGCTTCATGAAAGTAGCCCGCGCAATGCTCGCCGAGGGCATCAACTGATCGTTATCGCGGATAAAAAACTCTCGCAGATTACGCGGATTACGCAGATTAACCATCCGGATGGCTAATCTGCGTAATCCGCGTAATCTGCGAGAGTTTTTATAGATCTTTATTATCTGCGGGTAATCTGCGTATCCGCGTGATCTGCGTGAGGAAACCTGCGGAGAGCGGAGCGAACCGCTTTCCGTGGAATCAAAAAAAGACTCTGTGGGATTATTCCTCTGTGTCCTCTTCCTTCATGTTGTGGAAGACCTGGGTGACATCGTCATCCTCTTCCAGCTTCTCCAGAAGTTTCTCGATCCCCTCGCGCTGATCGGCGGTAAGCTCCTTGAGGTCATTGGGGATGCGTACAAACTCGGTGGAGAGGATCTCGTAACCGTTCTCCTCCAGGTATTTCTGGATATTGGCGTAATCCTCGAA
This sequence comes from Prevotellaceae bacterium, assembly GCA_021772015.1. Lineage (GTDB taxonomy): Bacteria > Bacteroidota > Bacteroidia > Bacteroidales > Muribaculaceae > UBA7173. Next base: position 16,120 of record JAETNS010000014.1, read on the forward strand.
AGCGCCGGTGAGCACGATTGCGCCCTCATCGTCAGCTTCAAGCTCCTCGACTCCGCAGTCGATAAGCTCCAGTTCGAGATCTTCAAGCGACACCTCCGGCTTTGCCTGGATTTTCAGCACCGCCTTGTGGTCGAAAAGGAAAGTCAGCGAACCCTGTGTGCCGAGGCTGCCGCCATGCTTGGTGAAGTAAGAACGGACATTGGCCACGGTACGGGTATTGTTGTCAGTCGCAGCCTCGACGAAAATGGCGATTCCGTGGGGGCCGTATCCCTCGTAAGTCAGCTCCTTGTAATCCTTGGCGTCCTTGTCGGTAGCCTTCTTGATGGCGCGCTCCACAGTGTCCTTGGGCATATTCTCGGAGCGGGCGTTCTGGAGGAGTGCGCGCAGACGGGGATTGTTGGCGGGATCAGGGCCGGAAGCCTTCACGGCGATAGTGATCTCCTTGCCTATGCGTGTGAATGTCTTTGACATGTTGCCCCAGCGTTTGAGCTTGCGGGCCTTGCGGTATTCAAATGCTCTTCCCATTGTTATGTTGTTAAGCCATCCGGAAGTTAGGATAAGAAGTCTGAATAAAATTCAAAACGACCTCTCATATAAATAAATGCCGGGGTAGGCGTGTCAATTATGAATTCTTAATTATGAATTGTGAATTATCGCAGCTCCGCGCCGAGATTCTTCTTCAGCGCGTCGATAACGCGGTTCATCGAATTGTCGATCTGTTTGTCCTGAAGGGTCTTGTCGAAATCCTGCAAAGTGAGGGAGATAGCGTAGCTCTTCTTGCCTGCCGGGAGATTTTTCCCCTCGTAGACATCAAACAGCTCGACATCACGCAATAGTTTGCGCTCGGCCTGACGGACAGTCTCCTCAATTTTCGCCATTGTCACGGAAGTGTCGACCAGCAACGCCAGATCACGCTTGACCGGCTGGGTCTTCGGCAGCGGAGCAAACTCCACTTTCGCCTTGACGGCCATCTTCACCAGCTCTCCCCATTCCAGTTCGGCGTACACGACCTCCTGCTTGATATCGGAAGCGTTGAGGACCTTGCGTGAAAGGATACCCAGATGACCCAGCACTTTCCCGGAACGGGTCTTGACCTCCTGAGCGGCGGCGAAGATGTCGGGAACGGAAGCCGCGTCAAGGGTTTCGAGGCGGATATTGTCATTGGCGAGTCCGAGACGCACAAGGATATTCGCCACACAAGCCTTAAGGTCGAAATATGTTGCCTCCTCAGCCTGACGCGCCCAATTGGCACGGCGCAGGTTGCCTGTCAGCCACAAGGCCAGACGGCTCTTCTCACTGAACGGAGCCAGAGGGGTCTCGGCTGTCGACTCTGCCTGCGGATTCAGGAAATAAACCTGGCCGAACTCATACATCGCAAGATCGGCGGCACGGCGGTTGACATTATGGGCTATCGACTCCAGACCGCCGAACAGCAGTGTCTGGCGCATAACATCGAGGTCGGTGCTAAGCGGATTCAACAGCTTCACGCAATGGTCGAGGGGATAACACTCAAGCTCCGAGTAATAGTTCTCGGCAGTCAGGGAGTTGTTGAGTATCTCGTTGAAGCCAAGGGCGGTCAGTTGCTCGGAGACAAGGTGGCGCAGATCGTCGGCCTCGTCAGGCAGGCTCTTGAACTGGAGCGAGGAATGAACCGTCGTCGAATACTCCACATTGTTGTAGCCGTAGACGCGCAGAACCTCCTCCACGACATCACAAGGACGACGGACATCAAAACGGTAAGTCGGCACCTTCAAGGAGGCCGCTGTAGCGGTAGCCTCATCTGCTGTCGGCTGTCCCTCAGCGTCGGTCATGGCTGCCACCTCGATCTCCAATGAGCGTAGGATGGCGTTGATCTCGGCGTTGGTGATCTCCTTGCCGACCAGTCCGCGCAGATACGGATATGACAGTTCCACGGGGAAACTGTCGATAGGATCAGGGTAAACATCCACGAGTGGCCCGGTGATCTCCCCTCCGGCCAACTCCTTGACCATAAGGGCGGCAAGTTTCAGGCAATATATGGTCGCGTTTATATCGCAGCCGCGCTCATAACGGAATGACGCATCGGTCGACAGCCCGTGACGGCGCGCGGTCTTTCTCACTCGTGTGGGGTTGAAGCATGCGCTTTCCAGGAAAATGTCGGTGGTCTCGTCGGTGACACCCGAATCAAGCCCTCCGAAGACCCCGGCGATACACATCGGTTTCTCCGCGTCGCATATCATCAGGTCAGCCTCGTCAAGCTCCCTTTCCACACCGTCGAGGGTGGTGAATTTCGTCCCGGCGGGACAGGTCTTCACGATGATCCTGTTTCCATTTATCTTATTGAGGTCGAAACAGTGGAGCGGCTGCCCCATCCCGTGAAGTATGTAGTTAGTTATGTCGACGACATTGTTGATAGGGTGCATCCCGATCGCGGTCAGTTTGTCGCGGAGCCACTGGGGAGACTCTGCCACCTTGACCCCTTTGATGGTAACGCCGGAGTAACGCGGAGCCCCCTGCAGGTCATCGACCTCGACGGTGACACCACCATCGGCGTTCTCCACAGAAAACGACTCGACAGAGGGACGGCGCAGGTTGCCATCCTTGAGATGGCGCGCCAGGTATGCGTTAAGATCCCGGGCCACGCCGTAATGGCTGGCTCCGTCGATGCGGTTGGGGGTGAGGTCGACCTCAAGGACATAATCGCTTGTCAGACCATAGAACTCTGCGGCGGGGGTACCCGGTCTGACCTCCCGGTCGATGACGATGATCCCGTCATGCGATTCCCCGACACCGATCTCATCCTCGGCGCAGATCATCCCCAGGGATTCCACACCACGGATCTTTGATTTCTTGATCTGGAAGCCGTTTTCCTCCCCTGTCGGATAAAGGGTCGCCCCCACAGTGGCAACCACCACGGTCTGCCCGGCAGCCACATTGGGAGCGCCGCAGACGATCTGGACGGGAGCCTCCCCGCCGAGATCGACAGTGGTGATATGGAGATGGTCACTGTTGGGATGTTCCACGCAGGTCAGCACCTTGCCAATGACAATCCCGCGCAGACCGCCCCTGACCGACTCGACCTCCTCGTAGGTGTCACACTCCAGACCCAGCGAAGTCAGGGCCTGGGTCAATTCGGCCGGAGACAGGTCGAAATCGACATATTCTTTTAACCAGTTGTAAGAAATGTTCATGGTCGGAATGACAATATTTGGTTGCAAAGTTACGCAAATCCCCACAAACCACCAAAAAGACAACATATCATAATTCACCATAAACCACCACATATGACCCTCGGAAGGCCCACACTCATAGGGCTGACCATTAAGACTGTTAATACTCCGGAAAAATTTGGCGATATGGCAAAGAAATTGTAATTTTGCCATAAATTGGGTAATAAATCAATCTTGCTTTTGGCCTGAAAAAATCATTGTCACCGTTAGGCAAAGCCAAATTTCTCATACCCCACAAGCTGTCATCCGACATTATGATCACCGCGAGTCCCCCCTGCTCGCATGTCAAATTATACGAAATCACATTTCACTTTAATAAAATCTTTATGAACAAAATCCTTATTGCAGCCGTATGTGCCTCAATGGCACTTCCTGCAGTGGCCAAGCCGACTCCCCGGCTGAACGCCACCACCCAAGGAGCCGACCTGCAGCCTTTCCTGCCTAAAGCGAAGGCTGAGCAGCAGCACGCGCATCCCGGGACCCATGCCATCGTCAATTTCAACGACAATGGCACGGCCGTAACCAAAACCGATGTTTTCAGGAGCCTCGCCCAGAACAGTCTCCCCTCGGCAAGCCTTATCGGCTATCTCGACAGCCCCAAAAACGAGATCTGGTATTACACCGGCGATTATATCTATACGGATAACGCAATCACCGGTTTCCAGTTTGACATCTATGATGCTTCGTTCCAGAAGATCGGCTCGGTAAGGGACAACATCGAGTTGAAGGAGAATGAGACCCGCGTGGCCCAGGTGAGCGTCGGAGCCGCCGTCACCCAGAAATTCTTCAACTTCGACAACAACTATGAGGTGATGGTCAGTGTGTCAATGAACACCACCGAATATGTCAACACCAACACCACCCGCGTCTACTCCCTCACTTCCCTCGCCGAAGGGGCCAACTCCGAATGCCTGCAGGTCATAGACGGCTACTATGTCTCGGCTATCAATGCTGCCAAAGACAGCTGGAGCGAGGATTTCTACATCACTTTCATGACAGAAGAGGATACCGAGACCCCGATGGTCGGAGAGGTGATGAATTTCGCCGATTACCATTTCGTGACATACAAGAAGGCCGGATATTCAGGCGGCATAAACAAGGTGCTTGAAAACCGCATACCTCTCGTTACGACAGCCGGCGCGGATGCCATTCCTTTCCTGGCGACAGTGAAGGACGGTGTGCCTTACTTCTCGACCAACCATCTGAAATACAGCTGGTACCTGAATCCGTATGACTACGAGGAGAATGCACCCACCCCCGACAACGAACTGATAGTCGACATTTACGCTCCCGCAAACGCCTGGGCTTCGACTGCCGAACACTACAGCACTACCCGTCTGCCGTTGGGAGCCACCGAGGATGACCTCTTTTTCCTCTATGTCGGCACATTCAGCTATGACGGCGACATCGACATGAACCGGAACGCCGACGGCACTCCGACCCTCTACGTTACCCGCGCCCACTCCCAGCAAGGAGGCGACTCATATCTTTATGACTATGAGGTTTACGACGGCGCGAAAAAGGGAGAGGATGTCGTGGCTACGAAAAAATATGACATAGCCACCGGCACCGAGGGAGGCTACTTCATGAGCGACATCGCCGGCTTTGATCCCCAGGTGATGTTCATCTATCAGAATGCCGACGAGTACAGCTTCAATTTCGTCAACATCCTTGACGGCTCTGTGGAGCACTCGATCCCCTACGCTTTCAACGAAGGAAGCAATCTCTACAACATGAACTCGCTTGTAGACCGTATCCCCTCGGGCGACTCATATAATTATGTCATTCCCCAGACAAAGGGAGCATCCGATGCCAACGGAGACTGCCATGCAGCTGTGGTATTCGCTTCCCCCGATGGAGACATAGTGAAAGTCGATGACATAAACATGGGTCAGAATGTCGACTACGCGACTATATATTCCGGTACGGAAGCCTATAATCCATATCTCTTCAATCTCGACTCCGACCGCGAGTATATGGTAATTATGAAACGTCGCAACGACAACGGCACTGGAAACCATGAGGAATTCTCGGTGATCAGCTCCAATGAGGCAAAGGGCACTCTCCTCAACCTCGGTCCGGATGAAGAAAAAGGACAGCTGATCACAGTGTCGCTGGTCAACACCGAGACCGACTACCCCAAACTCTTGGTGGTATATGTCGACCGTCAGCCGGGCAACTGGACATACTCGAGTTTATACTATGATCTCCCCCTGACTCTCTTCGAAGCCGGTGACGGCACCCTGGAGAATCCCTACGAGATCAGCACCGTCGGCGGTCTGATGCAGATCAAATCAGCACCATCGGCATATTACGCTGTCGTGGCCGACATCGATGCTGACGGCGTTGTAGTCAGCAGCCCCGACTTCAATTTCACCGGAGCCCTTGACGGCCGCGGCCATCTTATCAGCAATCTTACCCTCGAAGGACGCGCCCTGTTCCCCAGTGTATCAGGCGAGCTTGCCGAAACTGACGATGACGGCAATGTTTCCGCTGTCGATGGCAGCAAGGGTGTCATCCGTGATCTGAAATTCTACAATGCCCGACTGACAACAACTGTAGACGGACAGGGTCTCCTCGCAGGCAGACTCTCGTCAGGCGCGGTCAACAACGTACATTTCTATAACTCAAACGTGACTTCGACCGAAAACGTCGGCGGTATCATCGGTAACGCCGTGTTGAGCAGTACCGTCAGCGAGTGCTCCTTTGACGGCGAGATCGTCTCTCCGGAAGGCAGTGTAGGCGGTATCGTCTGCGCCACAGCCACAAGCGCATCAATCTCATCCTGCGCTTTCAGCGGATCGATACTCGGCGGCTCTGAAGTCGGGGGTATCCTCGGATCTGTCGGCAACTATGGCGGCGGTGTGACCAATTGCCATGTCAACGCTGACATCACCGCCAAGAACACCCTCGGCGGTATTGTCGGTACAGCGGCTGCCGTGACCTTCGCCCACAACCATGTTGAAGGCACCCTCACCGCCACCGAGAATCTCCGTTGGGGAGGCGGCGCGAAAGTCGGCGGTATCGCCGGAGCATATCCCAGCTTCTCTGCTGACGAAGGTGAGGATGTCACCCCGGTGATACATGACAACTTCGTAAACCTCTCCTCCATCACGGCTCCCGAAGCAACACAGGGCGCTTATCCGGCAGAGAACAACACCGTACACCGCGTGGTAGGCTATACACGCGCCAACTACGCCGAGGAGGTTGATTACGACCCGACGACATATGAGCCCATCTACGGCGATCCTCTCCCCGCCGAAAGCTCCATCAGCAACAACTATGTGATCTCTACGCTTCCCATCGTTGAGAGCGCGATCGCCGACGATGCCAACTCAACGGAAGGTAAATCCATCGATGCTTCCGAACTCAACAGGAGCTTCTTCGAAGATCAGTTAGGCTTCGCCTACGGCTATGACGCAGAATCTCCCTGGGCATTGTCATCCGACGAGTCCGCTCCACGTCTCTATTTCGAGAATGTATTGCTGCTCATCGACCCCCTGACCGCAACCATAGCTGTTGACGAGGAGATCGGCATAACTGTCACCATCTACGGCGAAGAGATCACAGAAAGCCTCTTCGAGGACTTCACCTGCGATTACGACGAGTCCGTGATTGAAATGACCGACATGTTCCTCTCTGAAAACGGTATACTTCTTACCGTTAACGGCCTCGCCAAGGGTGAGACTGACCTCACCATCAGCATCAAGGGCCAGACCGTCAAGTCTCACATAACCGTGACCGAGAAGAGCGGTGTCGACAATGTAGCCGCAACCGAGGTCGCCCTCACATTCGACGGGACGAACCTCCGCGCCGCAGGGGCAGCGATAGAAGTGTTCAACATCTCCGGCATGAAGGTCCTCTCCGGCCGTGACAACGTGAACACCGCCAACCTCGCCTCCGGCGTTTACATCGCAGTGGCCAAATCTGCCAACGGCAAATCAGCCCTCAAGATCCATGTGAAATAACATCCGAAGTTATAACCAACCACAAAGGGGATGCGCCACGATGGCGCATCCCCTTTGTATATATAAAAGGCAATATTATCAGCGGGCTATCTCGGCCTGCTCGGAATTGAGCGAACGGTCGCCCTGCGAGGAATCCTTGATACAGAGATACCAGTTACCGAGATAACGGACAGGTTTGAAGTACCAGTTGGTGGCGAACTTGTCGTTGATCGTCACGCGGCATCTGATCTCGTTCTGGTCAGGAGTCGAAAAGACATACTCGGCAATCTCATACCCGGTGACAGGCAGCGAAAGCATCCCGTCAAGATCAGCGATCTGCGCGTCTGTCAATGGATAAGGCTCACGATCAGCATCATCGAAATCCACCGTGTAAAGCATGGAGGCTGCCGACTTGACATCGCGCTCGACAAGACGATTCATGAAGTCGCCGACAAGGCCGAGAGTCACAGTTGTGTCCTGAGCCGACAAAGCCATTTTCCCCTCCACGGGGGCTGCTGTCTCGTTCTTGTCTTTAGAGCCACAAGAGGAGAGCGAGGCGAAAGCGAACAGACCTGTGGCCAAAGCGATTGAAAATAAAGATTTCATAACTGTATAAAGCAAGGACAGGGACGTATCACATACGCCCCTGCCCCATTGATTTATTGAATTAACAAGGGGATGTCATTCATTTACTGACCGATGGTAGGATCGATCTTCACAGTCAGGAAGCACTCAACGAAGCCCCACTTGTAGGATACCACGAAGGGAACCTGGATGTCGAAAGCGTAACCGAGCACGTTACCTGCGTTGTAGTAGGTAAGAGTACCGATGTTCGACAGGGAGATGGGGTTAGCCTGGTTGTATTCAAGCTTGATGTCGGGGAGGATGCTGCTGAGCTTGGTCTGGCCCAGAGTTCCGCCGTTGAGGTTGGTGGTCACATAGGAAGTGATGTCAGTTCCGGTAGCAACCTGTACAGTACCGTTGATAGGATCGAGTTCGCCTACAACCACACCGGTCACGCCGTAGTAGTTGAGATACTTGTTCTGATCTGTGAAGGCGATGTTACGCCAATCCTTGAAGTTGAGGTAGTTTGCAACCTGCATCGAGGAACCGTTGTCCACACCGTCTTTGAGAGCGGGGTTGCCCTTCATGTCGACAGTCACAGGACGGAGGAAGCGTACATTGTACTTCTCGTTGCTGAGAACAAGGGGTTTGTCGCAGTCATTGGTAGCAGAGATACCGATGGTAGCGGAAAGGGTCTCGCCCTGGAGGAGCTGCTGTGCGCCACGGTAGTTGAGGACATCCTTTGCGAACACACCTTCCTGGTAGGTAACAGTGTGGGCGGCATTGTCGATGATAGCGATAGTCTCAACCTTTGCGCCGAGCTGTGCCTTGAGTTCGTTACCTGCGGCAACGAGGGTATAGGTTGCGCCCGACATACCCTTGACCTGCTTGGGAGCGTTTTCAACGTTCACGAAAGCGAACTGGGTCTTGGTTGAAACATAAGCAGGATAGGTGGTAGCGTCGAGACCGGTCATACCGACCTTGTTGCCAACGAACGGATAGAGCAGGTTGTTGACGAAGGTGCAGGCAGCCGCGGTAAGGTTGTTGTTGGGAACAGCGACGTTGAGGTGAGTCTCCTGCTTGAGGCCACCGTTGGCAGCGGATGTCGGGGAGTTGTAGGTGAACCACAGCTCGGCGATCTTGCTGTTGTCGTCAACAGAAGCGGTCGGGTTTACATTGAGAGGCGAAGGAGTCCACTTGAGAGTGATGGCAACGTGGTTGTTGGCGTAAGCGGTACCGGGCTTACCATCGTAAACAACTACTACGCTCATGCTGGTCGGATGGGTAGTGCTGGTGAAGTAGTTGTAAACATCGTTTGCGGTAAGAGTCCAGGCAACAACCTCTGTACCCTGGGGCAGAGTGGGATCCGGCTTCTTGGTTACAATACCATACTTAACGGTAGCGTTGGAGATGGTCTTGTCAGAAGCGATGTTGACCTGCTGGGCGATACCGTTGGTGGCATCCTCCATGCGGAGATCGTAGTTGCGCTCGAAAGTAGCCTTCGACATGTTGAGAGCGGCGAGGATCTTGGCCTCGATCTGAGCCCATGTAAGGGTGAATACCTTGTCTGCGGTCGAGCAGCTTACGGTGTAACCGTCACCGAAACCGAAGTCAACGGGAGTGATGGCATCCTCGGGAGCCACGGCACCGGGTTCAACGATCTCAAGTTTCACGTAAGCGACGGCTGCAACAGGACGGCTGGCGGTAACGGTGTCTACGAGGCAGACACGTACCAGCGGCATACGGCCGAGAGTAGCCTTGTTCTGGGCTGCACCCCAAGCCTGAGCCTTACCCTGCTCTGTAGGCATCTGTGCGCGCACGATAGCGTTGTTGGCGGGGTTGAGGGCTGCGTGGGCAGACTGGGAAGTGTTGTTGTTACCGTCTACATAGCCTACGAGAGCATACTCATACTTGAAGCCGTACTCATTGACAGGCTTGGCCCAAGCGATGTGGTTGCCCTTTGAGTTGGTGTAGTCAGCCTGGATATACTTGGAGATATCAAGACCGTCGGCGTTGTTCCATGCGATCTGGAGAGCCGGGGCAGCTGCGATAGCCTCTGCAGCGGTTGTCCACCAGTGGTTGGGCTTAGCGGCATTGTTGAGGACAACACCGGGAACGTTGGCGGGAACAGCCAGGTCGATATCGGTGTAGTAGGAAGCCTTGACAGCAGCGTAATCAGAGGTGATCACGGTGTCGGTAGCGGCAGCCTTCTCGTTGAGACGAGCCTGGAGAGCCAGTACTGTAACCATATCATCCTCGGCGATAGCCTTGATGTCGCCCTGGAGGTTGGCCTTGACTGTCAGGATACCATCCTTGGCAGAGCGGTCAAAGATCTTGGCGGTCACTGAAGAAGCGCCACGGGTGTATTCGAGATCCTCGGTGATGAAGCTGAGGTCGAAGATGTTGTCGATGTTAGCGCTGGAGGGGTTGAGGTAGTAGTTGGCCACCAGAGCGGGGGTCATGCTTACCTCGTTGCCGATGCTCGGCTTGTCGGTGCTGAAGTTGCCGTCAGCGTTGACTTTATTTACACCAAGAGCATTGAACTTGAAGGTGGCGGCATCCATTGCCTCGATACCCTGATAGTAGAAGTCGGGCTTGAACACCAGAGAGCGGAGCGCGCCGGTCTTGGCCAGCACGATGACACCCTCGCTGCCCTCTACACCATACAGGAACACGTCGTTAGCTGTAACGACAGCGGTAACGTGGTCGTTGGCGGTAGCGTAGGGGATGGCATTCTTCTCTTTCAGGATATATTCACCCTTGGCAGGATCCCAGGTATAGAGGTCGAAGTAACCTTCAGCATTGGGCTTGTAGTAGTCGCCGGGGTTGCCGGTAGCGCCGGGCTTGCCATCCTGACCGGGAGTTCCGGGAGCTCCGGGAGTACCGGGTGCGCCGTCCTGGCCGATAGCCTTGTAAGAGGTGCGGACACCGTTCTCACACCAGTAGCCTTCAGAGTCGATGGTCCAGACGGTAGCGTCCTTGCCATTCTCGCCGTTCTTGATGGTAAACTGTTCGGTCTGACCGTTCTTGTCAACGGTGATGACAATACCTTTGCCATCAGCTGAGGGAACGACAGACGTAATCACACCACCCTGAGAAACCTTCTGCGAAATATTGTCGATCGCAGATTTGTTCTCGGCAACTTCTCTGTTGAGGCGATCGATGTCGTCGTCATAGTCCTTACAGGACGTGAACACGGCGGGCATCGAAGCACACACAACTGACAGAAGTGCGATTTTCAATAAACCTTTGTTCATAAATCTGTATTATAAAATTATTAATGTGGATTGATGTTTTTTGTGGATAATAATAAGCCAGCAAACACAGACGAAATTATATCAGGACAAAGTTACGGCAAAAGTTTTTCACCTAACGGCCTGATGTGTAGCATTCTTGACACGCTGTTATTGCGAATCGCGCCTCTTCTGGATATTGTCGGAAAGCATCAGGAAAAAATCTTTGTTCAACACCAGTGAAATGCGCATCAGAAGCGAGGTGTCGATACTGTTTTTCTGGAATAGACGGTAGACATTCGAGCGGTCGATACACAGTTTGCGTGCAAACCAGGAGACAGAGCGCTCCTGAGCTGTGAGTTCATCTTTTATTAGCTGTCCGATTGGTTCCATATGTTATGAGGACGTGTGTAATGATGTTAGAGGTTTGGCGTTGCAAAGTTACTACATAATTATCTGACTGAAAGCCCGTAAGCGATGCGATTGACGCAATATGTTTGTCGCGAATAACACACATGCGGGAAATGCCGTTCCCGTGGTCCTCTTCCTCTTTTGCCTGATTCTTCAGAATCCCGCGATCTCCCCGGCCAGGTCGTTCATCAGCAGGCACTCTCTTCGCGAGAGAAGGCCTTTTACCGCTGCCGACGACTCACCGCCAGCCCTGCAAGATATAATCAGCAATCGCCCCTCGGCGCATAGGGCGAAATCATGGCCGGAGGGCTTGAACCGCTCCCCTATCGGCTCATTGGTTATGAGTATGATATTGCCGCCGCCAGCCTGTAGGGGTTATGTCTGATATACTTGAAAACCGCGTCGAGACTGCGGTGGGTGTAGATTATGCGGTCATTATAGCCCTCATCGAAAATCCTCATCTCCTGATCCCCTGTAAGTTCCCTCCATTTCCTCCCGATCCTCCCTGTGAGGTTCCCGATGACAAAACCCAACGGCTTCTCCATCCTGGTCTTGACATTCAACAAAATATGGATATGATCAGGCATGACAATATACTGATAGATCTCGATCTCCGGGGTATAGTTACGTATCGCCCTGATTTCCTTGGCTATAAGATTTCCCAGAGGGCTTAGGGCGACCTTTACGCAATCGGGGTTGCCTGTCTTCACCAGCAGGTCGCCGGTAAGCCGCCCGAACATCTGGCAGCCGGGAGCTTTGACGATGGTTATATGGTATTTCCAAGGCGCGCGGTAATCATGGCCCTTCTTGCGCCGGTGGCTATGGTGGCGAAAGGAAGCCGCCGGAGAGACCGAGTTTGAATCAGATTTTTTGATATCCATGATATACGCAAAGCCAATCGGCTGATTCAGGGTTGATTGTTTATTACTCTCTATCAATTTCGGGCTTGCGCCCTCCCACCGCGCCAAAACCTCCCATCGGAAAGAAGAGGGAGAGGGGGAAAGAAGAGGAAAGAGGGGGAAACCGAAAGGCTTTGACGCGGTGGGAGGGCGCAAGCCCGAAAGAAGAGAGAAGGAGGGAAAGCGGGCTTAAAGCTTAAGCCCCCAGGAGGCGCGGTCGAGGTTGCGGTAGGAGACAGCCTCGCGCATATGGGAAGAGGTTATCGAGGAGGAGGCCTCGAGGTCGGCTATAGTCCGGGCTACCTTCAGGATACGGTCGTAGGCGCGGGCAGACATGTCGAAACGGGTCATCGTCTGCTCAAGGATCTTCATCGCCTCCTGATCAGGGGTCGCCCATTCGGCGATCATACGGGAATTCATCTGGGCGTTGCAATGGACCCCGGGAAAATCTTTGTATCGCTCCTGCTGGATGGCGCGGGCCGCTACGACCCTGCGCCGGATCTCCGAGGAGCTTTCCCCGGAGGGCGCGTCACGCAGATCCTTGAAGGGCACGGGCTGGATCTCGACCTGCAGGTCTATACGGTCGAGCAACGGCCCGGAGATACGCCCCAGATATCGCTGTACCTGGGATGGAGAGCAGGTGCATTCCTTTGTCGGATGGGTGTAATAGCCGCAGGGACATGGATTCATCGACGCGACGAGCATGAAGCTCGCGGGGTATTGCAAAGTATATTTCGCCCGCGCGACAGTGATATTCCGGTCCTCAAGGGGCTGGCGCATCACCTCCAGGGCCGTCCGGCTGAATTCCGGAAACTCATCAAGGAAAAGAACGCCGTTATGGGCCAGGGAGATCTCTCCCGGCATAGGGTTTGTCCCGCCTCCGACCAAAGCGACATTGGAAATCGTATGATGGGGCGCGCGAAACGGCCTGTGGCTCATCAGGCAGGAGCCACCCTTGAGGTTTCCTGCAACAGAATGAATCTTGGTTGTCTCCAGAGCCTCATGCAGGGTCAGCGGAGGCAAGATGGAGGGGAGCCGCTTGGCCATCATTGACTTGCCGGATCCGGGAGGGCCGACCAAAAGGATATTGTGACCTCCCGCGCAGGCTACCTCGAAAGCCCGCTTGACATTCTCCTGACCTTTCACCTCGGAGAAATCGAAAGGAAAATCCTCGATCGCCTTGCCGAATTCGGCGCGGGTATCGACAACTGTCGGCTGGATCGGGATGACACCTGACAGATGGTCAATAACTTCCCTCAAAGATCTCGCCCCATATACCTCAAGATTGTTGACCACAGCAGCCTCCGTGGCGTTCTCCGCCGGGAGAATGAATCCCCGCAACCCCATCTTGCGGGCAAGTATGGCCATAGGCAACACCCCCTTTATCGGCAACAACGAACCGTCAAGCGACAACTCCCCCATTATCATATATCCCTCCAGCCCCTCGGCCGGTATCTTACGGTCGGCGGCAAGTATGCCGACCGCGATCGGCAGGTCATAAGCCGCTCCCTCTTTCCTGACCTCTGCGGGAGCCATGTTGACGAGAATCTTGCGGCGCGGAAAATCAATCCCGCTGTGATTCACAGCCGATTCCACTCGCTGTATGCTCTCCTTGACCGCCTTGTCGGGCATACCTACAAGGGTTATGGAGAATCCCGGCTCCACAAGAGTCTCAATCGAAATCTTTATCGCGTCGATACCCTGCAGGGCAGCTCCGCAAACCTTTGCTAACATCGTTGTGTGTAATTTTGTGAGGGGGAGAGGGGGGAGTAAAGAGAAAGAAAACAGGAATCAGACTTTTACCGTTTTCTTACAATTCTTCCGTAGGCGGCGCGTGTGGCCGAGGCTGACGGACCACGGTAAAGCAGCTTGCCCGTCGAGTCTGTCATTATGAAATAGGGGATGGTGGTCGGAGCCGCGAGGGCTATACCCTCGGCAGCCATTCCCGCGTTGAGCCACAGACGGGTGACATCTTTGGGATAATCCTCCGGCAGTCCGCGCAAAGAGGAATGCCACAGGAGTGTGTCTCGGTCACATCCCAGATCAACGATCCGGAGGGAATCGACCGCCGGCGAACCGGCGCGCAACGCCCCTAACATAGTTTTTAGGGAATCTGCTCCCCGCGAGTCATTGTCTGTAAGCATCAACAGGTTGATCCTCGTCCCCGAGGGGATGAACGTTAAAGCGGTGTCTTTCACTGAAAACGCGCGGATCTCCTTGATGGCCAATGTGTCGGAAGCGAGGGAGGCATTGAGCATCTGCTCGAACCCCTCCGTGAAGTTGCCTCTACGGTATTTTTCGGGAATGAGCTGTATCAATTCGAGGACCTTGTCCTCGTAGCCTTCGACTGTATAGTAGCGGGTCAGCAACACCGTGGCCACAAACCTCTTGGGATCCTCCCTGACAAATTCCTCTACAGCCCTGTTCAGTCCGTCGAAATCATTTTCCGCCACAAGTTTGCGGTTCTTTTCCAGAAACTCAGCCAGTTTTTCAGCATCGTCGTTTCCTTTTATCGATATGTTTTCGGGATTCAATGCCGAGAAACGCGCCTCGATATGGTCTCCTCCCTCGACAATGAACTCCCCAAGGAGCGATCCGCTTCCGGTATATACCTCGACATATGTCGGAGCCGACAATGAGCCGGTGACAGAAAATTGACCGTCGATAGCCGGGACAGACTCTACATGATACGAACCGTCGGTGTAATAGATCAGGGTGACATTCTGGGTACCGATATCGTCGGATGCCGCGTCGAGACGGAACTCCCTCGATCCGGAACAAGCCACCGCCAGCACTGACGGCAGCAGCAATAGCAATATCTTGCGCAAAAGTTTCATCATCGTAAGAGACATTCCGCAGAAATAATAAAAAAAGAAGGAGCAATGCAGCCCCTAAGGGCGAACACTACTCCTTCTCCTCTCTCTCCAGCGGTGCGGACGAGACTCGAACTCGCGACCCCCTGCGTGACAGGCAGGTATTCTAACCAGCTGAACTACCGCACCAATTTTTGGATCAATAGATCTGAGAGAATTTCAGTGAACTATTCTTGCAAGCTTCAGAGGATTGTTCCTTGTCGTTTGCGAGTGCAAAGTTACGTCGAGTTTTTCAATCCACCAAATTTTTTCGCAAGAAATTTTAAAAATCTTTCAAAAAAGATGTTTTTGGGCCGCTCATCCCCCCATCTCTCCCAATGCTCCCGGTCCTACGGCCGATATTGATCGAGCAGACAGATGATGTTGCGCAGCGAGCCGGTGAAGGTCACCACGCGGCGGTGGAGCATAGCCAGGAATCGGTTGGAGGCAAGAGAGCCTCTGACCCGCTCGAAATCATCAAGCAATTCCCGTCGGCTGTCGCCGGTATCGATACCGAAACCGAGCGAGGCGCGCTCCGGGTCTAACTCCTTGGCCGCGTCGTCGACAAAAACACCCTCCAGCTCATTGGCTGCATCGATCCCCTCTGAAAGGATAGATGACAGCTCCGCCGGCGTAAGCCGAGAGAAATCGAGGCCGAGAGCAGATGACAGGTTGTGCCATGCCCAATCCCAGGAATATGAGGAGTAACGATCATGAATCTCCGCCAGATATGAATTTACATCCTGCAGGGTCATCGCCGTATCGGAGGCTATCTTCTCTTCAAGGATCTCCACCGCCCGGCGCGGCGCAAGCAGTCCGCAGAGGTCCACCCATTGACCCGAACCACCCTCCTCCGGCTCCTGCCTGAGTCTTTCAAGCAACACGTCGGGGATGATCTCGGGATTTGTGGCGATCAAGGCCAAGATCTTACGGTGGAAAATTCCGGCGGCATAGAGTCTGATCAGCAGCCGGTAACGGCTGACAGCCTTCGACAAAGAACGGCGCGCGACAACGAAGCCCTCCATCCTGATATATTTCTCCCCCTCCCCGACAGTTTGCAACGCCTCCAGTTCAGGCAGCGACCTTATAATCTCTCCTATAGTCAAAGGGGAGAGCCAATTGAAATTGACAAGGTCTCCATCGGCTGCGCCTCCTATCCTCGACGGCCATTTCTCGACATCGCGGGCCAGCCCGACAGAACCGACTGCCGCGGCAGGTATCAGCACCGAAATGTCACCCGCGCTCCCGTCACAGCCGTTTACAAGATATGAGAACGGAAAACGGCGGGTATCAGGATGGGAATAATGACGGCCAGTCACAGTGGTATACGCTCCCACGGCCGCCGGCCACATCAAGTAACTGTCACTGCCCGTACGGCATCCACGGGCAAGAATCCCCTGGTGGATGGGGCCGAGTTTGTACATATGGTTGCTCTGGTTCGTTCCCGAACCGGCGTTGAAGAATGAGAACAATCCCCCTATGAGCAGCGTCGACTTATGCATCGATGTCGTGAACGGCCCGCAGAAAGCGACAGCCGACTCCCCGTTTTCCAAACGGCTGCTGGTGAACACCAAAGTGTCATGGGCTGAAAATCCTCCCGATACCTCAGCGCAATGCCCCACGAGACATCCGTGAAGCCTCGCGGCAGAGTCGACTTTCGCGCCATCCAGGATTATGAAATCCTCGGCTATCACCCCCGATCCCACAAAAGCCTGGCAGACAGTCCCGTTCACCAGTCTCGCGGCTCCACGGATCACAGCGTCATCTCTGACATCGACATTTATCAGCTCTCCGCAGCCGACAATCTCGGAGTCAGCCCCGATTCGTCCCCGACATGAACGTTTTTTATCCACGAAACTTTCCATCATCCGGGAAAAAGCCTTGGAAAGCGAAGCGTTATGGCGATGGAAAGCAACCATATAGGCCAACGGGGCAGTCATGATGGTGCTTGCCGTCACTTCCCGGCCTCCCGTCTCACTCATGACATTGATGACGACATCATTGCCGAAACCCGTATCCCCCTCGCAGCGGATGGAATATACCGAATCGATGGCCGCTCCCTCCTTTATGTCGAGATTCGACAGACCTCCTTTCACATTGGATATGAAAACATTCCGCCCGACGGAACAATCCGCCACGACAGAGTCATAGATACCACAATGTCGCGGAATTCCGGCTATTTTCCTCTCAGCACCATCTCCATCCACCGCGCCGAGGGTGACTTTCCCTGAAAAGAAGAC
The DNA here is from genome assembly GCA_021772015.1 of Prevotellaceae bacterium. GTDB lineage: Bacteria > Bacteroidota > Bacteroidia > Bacteroidales > Muribaculaceae > UBA7173. The sequence continues at coordinate 33,475 of JAETNS010000014.1, forward strand.
ATTCAGGTAACAATCCACCGCGAAAGGCTCCTCCACCGCTACCAGACTCCAGTCACGGCAACGGCAACCCTGATTTTCAAGGCGGGAGATCTCATCAGAGCGGAGCGCACGGAAAACCGTATTGTTTGAGGGAACGGGGATCATGAGTAAGAAGATATTGTGAACCGCGACGGCGGCCAGACGTTATCAGATCAGATGGATACCACACCGACATCTATTCCAACCCCTCAGAGGAGGGCGCGTACATCGGCCAGCGACATACCACGCAGGTCTTTTTCCGAAAGACAAAGCTCGGATGGCGGCAAAGGCCATTCTATGGCCAGCTCCGGATCATCGAAACGGAGAGTAGCCTCCGACTGCGGGGCATAAATGTTGTCGACCATGTACTGGAACTGGGCCGTATCGGAGATCACGATGAAACCGTGGGCGAAATGGCGCGGTATATAGAGCATACGGGCGTTTTCGGCAGAAAGCTCTACGGCGACATGACGGCCGAATGTAGGTGAACCTTTGCGGATGTCGACGGCGACATCTATGACGGTGCCTTGCGACACCCTGACGAGCTTTGCCTGGGAATACTCCCCTTTCTGGAAATGGAGACCGCGCAAAACCCCTCTGGAAGACATGGATTCATTACACTGCACAAACTCCACCCCCGGGTCGACATTGGCCCGGAACTCGGCCAGTTTGAATGTCTCCATAAAATATCCTCTTGCATCGCCAAAACGTTTCGGCTCAATGATATATACTCCTTCAATGGAGGTGGGCAGGTAATTCATCGGTCTAAAATTTGCTTTTCAGTTGCAAAAGTAATACTTTTGCTCAAAATATAAAGAACCCTTCACACAATAATCAGCCATGACAATGCGTAAGATAATCCTCCGAGATACCCCTGAAAACCATGTGAACCTACTTCCGCTCACTTACACACGGCCTGTGGCCGATCTGCTCGTTGGAATAAACACGATACGCCAGAAATGGGAGATGTATCTTCCGGGCGACTACCATTACCACACGGAAGAATACCTCCGCGAGAAGTTCCCTGTCGTGGAGACATCCGAGGGTGACATCATAGTGACATCCAATGTCGTGCCTGAGGAGCAGCTCGCTAAAGTTGTCGGGGAGTTGCAACCGGGGGAATCGCTTGTCGCCACATCCAACCACGGAGAGGAGGTGACCGTCGCCGCCTGTCGTGGTGAAGGGCCGCTCACCACCGTGAAAAAATATGAATCGAAAGTCGACACGATCGACTTCCTGTATGACATATTCCTGCTCAACTCCCGCAAGATAGAGGAGGACTTCGAGTTTCTCACACGCGGACGGGAAGGGCAGTCGATACCGAGGAGCAACACTGTGATCGGCGACCATGACCTGATATACATCGAGAGCGGGGCGATCGTCGAGGGAGTTGTCCTCAACGCATCCCACGGCCCGATATATGTCGGTCGCGACGTGGAGATAATGGAGGGTTCCTGCCTGCGCGGACCGATCGCGCTGGGAGAACACTCGACGGTCAACATGGGCTCGAAGATCTATCCGGGCACGACGCTCGGACCGTGGTGCAAGGTCGGAGGGGAGCTGAACAATGTCGTCATGCTCGGCTACTCCAACAAGGCCCACGACGGATTTCTGGGGAACGCCGTGATCGGCGAATGGTGTAACCTCGGAGCGGGTTGCGTGGCCTCGAACCTCAAGAACGACTACACGGAGATCAAACTCTGGAACTATCCGCGCCACCGTTTCCTCAAGACAGGACTGCAGTTCTGCGGACTGATCATGGGTGACCACTCCAAGGCCGGGATAAACACGATGTTCAACACCGCCACCGTGGTCGGGGTAGGCGTAAACATCCACGGATCCGGCTTCCCCCGCAACTTCATCGCCTCTTTCAGCGAGGGTGGAGCGCAAGGATTCACCGACCTGCCGATGGAGAAATTCCTCGACATAGCCTCACGGATGATGGCTCGCCGTCACCGCGCCCTGACCGATGTCGATGTGCGCCTGTTCGAGTCTATCCGCCAACAGGCCGAAAACTACAAGTGACCCCTCTTCGAACGCCTCTTCGCGGACAATATAATAAAAAAGTCTCGCAGATTACGCGGATTACGCAGAAGCCATACGGTTTAGAACCCAAATGGTATAATCTGCGTAATCCGCGTAATCTGCGAGACTTTTTATTATGACTTCTGTGAGGGAAGGGGGATCAGCGGACGGCAACCTTGACGTTGTTGACCAGGTAGATTCCGGCGGGGAGGGGGAAGTCGGCGGTGATCTCCACCGTGTGGTCATAGATGACACGACCTTCGATCGAGCAGACACGGACCTCAACAGGCGCGGAGGCGATCACCTTCGCGCGGCCTTCAAGGCCGATCACCTTAAAAGGGACGGCAGCCTCCTCCGGGGAGACAACCTCTATGCCGGAGGTTATACCTGTGGAGACAGTAGCCTCGGTCATTGACTGCGCGTGGTTCTTGTCAAGATCGGAAGCCCCATCGAAGGGGAGATACATCTCAAGGCTTGACTTGATCATCGTACCCTCATTAAGCGCCTTCACCTCATCGGCGTTGAGGGCGGAGCGATAGAACATCACCTCTCCGAGATCGAGCTTTTTGTCTGACGCGGGGGCGACAGTCACTTTTTCGGGAGCAACCTTTTCCGACAGTTCGCCAAGGAGGCGGTCGCCGGCAAAGAGCAATGTGCGTCCCTGGGCATGGTAATGGGAAAGAGTGACAGTCACGGGAGTCTTGTGAGCTTCCTCCCCGGCAACCGCCGCCGGCTCATCGACTGTCCCGGAGATTGTCTCCCCACCGACAGAGGTATAGGTCAAGATTTTACCCGACATTGAGAGAGAAGCGTCGCCGTTGGCCGTAGCTATCGATGCGAAATCACCTTCGGGGATATCATTGAAGCTGACAACCAATGCAAAAGGATGTACGACATCTTCCGGAGTAAACTCGACTTTACCCTCCTTTTCAATAATGACGGAATTGCCGGTCATCCTGACAGGCTGCGGTTTTCCGGCCTTCAGCGCGTCAAAGAGTGAAGGAGGAATGGCATGGAAGAACTCGGCATGGCCGTCGGTATTGGGGTGATATATGTCATCACCGTTCTGGAAGCCGTCGGCCCAGTTGCCACGGCCATTGTCGATCGCCCCGAGAAGATTCACCGAGGGGACATCCCAGCTGTTGATCTGCAGATTCATGCGGCGCACATATTCATAATCAGAGTCGCCGAAGTCGCCTCGGGTGTAGTTGTTCATCACCACCGGGATCTTGCCATCCTCGCGGGCTTTGGAGATTAGCAGCTGCATGTTGCGGCTGAACTGGTCGTATACCGCCTGCTGATCGGCAGCCCCGTGGATCCCCTCGTTGCCGAGAGACACCCCGAAGATGACATACCGGCCGAAGTCATGAATCAAGTCATTGTAGCGGTCAAGCAGGTTGACCGTCGAATTGCCGTTTACGGAAATCCCGGAGGTGTGGAGAGGATATTCCGACAGGCCGTCGGCATGGCGCGACTCCAGAAGCTGACCGTACATGTAGGCATACCCGTGGTTGTCGGCCGCTCCCTGGCCGTTGGCAACCGATGATCCCATCACCGAGACACGGTTCTCATTGATACCGTCGGGAGACTCTATGTAATAGACGAAATCATTGAAGTCAAGGGTAACGGTGTATGTCCCGTGGTTGATACGGATGTCATCGAGCGCGAAACCGTCTGAGGCGAAACCAACCGACCTCTCCGATCCTTTTACACGCTTCATCTGCCAATCCCAGGTCTTGTTCATCACGAAGATGAAACGCTCCGGATCGCTGACCGTCGACACTTTGCTCATCTCAACAGTCGAACGCCAGACTCCGTCGCCCTGATATTCGATCTCCGGGTTGTTGCTGAAACCCCAACCGCCGGGGACAACGCTTCCCACAAGAGTCCAGGAGGTTATCGGCACAATCTGCATTGTCTGGCTTGAGAAATCGACCCTGACCATCGAAAGCTGTTCGGACTCGACAACGTATGACTCCTCAGAGTCAGGCGACAGTTTGCCGTCAGAGTCAACACCCCATTCAAGCGGAGCATCCTTTGCCGACATCCCCTCAAAACGGAAGCTGCCCGGTCGGAGCATAGTGAAACACTCGAACACTCCGTTGTTCTTACCATCGGGGGAAATCATATGCATGGCGACCGACTCGCCGTTCTCGGCGGCAGTCCCCACCAACGAGGCCGAGACGACCACGGGTGCGCCTTCAGGTCGCCGGCCGCCAACCATCTCCTCTATTTTCAAGGCATTGAGGGCGATATATGCCCCGGTCTTGCGCGAGACGGTGAAGAGGATGTTACCCTCGTCATCGGGATATACAAGCTCCGATACGAGTATGTTGGCGATATTCTGGTTGATCCCGTCACCGCCAAGATTGGTTCCCGCAAGCTGCAGTTCGCCGGAAAACTTGTTTATCCCCTCCATGCGGTATACGCCGGTACGGGTGTCACCGGCTTTGCGCGAGGCAAAGACATGGAATCTGTAGCCTTTCTGCGGATCCAGACCCGAGATCGTGAAATTGCTGTTGTCCTCCGAAGACTCTATGAAGAAATAATCTTCAGTGGCGGAGGCCACCGCCATGTCACCCAGCAGGTCGGCATCAGGGTTCAGAAGGCCACCTCCCCCCGATTTTCCATTGGTCGAGAAGCGGGAATTGAGAATGATCTTGAAGCCGGTCTCCGCGTTATCGGAATTGACCAGCCCCTCATAGACAGTGCCTTTGGAGGCATACTTGTTGCCGGAGGTGTTGTTGGTGATGTTGTTCCAGTAATGGCCGTTCGCGTCAGCCCCTTCGGTGATTGTTCCCTGCGAAGGGGTCACAGTACCGAAATCAAAATAAAGGGTCTGTGACAGCTCCTGAGCGAAGCCACCGCAGACCACTCCTCCTGCAAGCAGGACAGTCATCAGTAGTTTTTTCATGATTTTAATTTAGATTTGTCAGTCAGTATTTCTTATTGTGCTTATTTAAATCGGCAGACAAACATAGAGATTCAAAGATTAAAAAATGGGCGGGAGGCAGGAAATCCCCTTGGATCGGCTGACCTGTCGGGGAGACCCATAAAAACCTGCTCCCCGCCCATGACCGGTTGCCTGTCTCCACAGGGCCGGTCAAACCTAACTAATCTCTAAATTATCTCTTACTTAATTTCTCAGAAGATACGGATTTTCTCCGTCTTGTTTCCCTGACGGCGGAGATACACGCCGTTGGACGGATTCTCGACTTTTATGCCCTGGAGGTTGAAATACTCCACCGGAGCGTCATCGTTATCGAAGGACACACTCTCCACTCCGGAGACTTTCGCCTCATCGAACAAAGAGGTCGCATAGGCATGGTCGGTCAGTTCATCCCCGTGGGAGGCAACGAACTTTGAATTGAATCCTTCGGGAAGTTCGGCATAGCTCATCGCCGCCCTCATTGAGTTTCTATATACACCCGATGCGGGAACCGCGTAATTATAGACGGCGCGGGCACGGTAGCCGATAGTGACAGTCTTCTTTCCATTGATATCCTCACCTTGGTTGAGAGGTGTGGCCTCCGTGATGGTCGCCGAAGGGAAAGTATATGTCATCATCTCGCCGGAATTCTCCACCTTTGAAGCATCGTGACGTATCCGGTCGGAGTCACCGTCGGTGAGCTTTCCGGGAGCGGACGGCATATGACCCTCCTTGTCGGAGACACCGGTCAGGTCATACTGCCAGACCTCATAATGACGGGGATAGTCGGTATTGTCGGTGCTCCATGAGAGAGCGGAGGTGTATGTCGTTCCCCAGGCATATTCCACGGGCAGTTCGGGATGGGCGCTGAAATTCTCAAGAGCAGGGACAACATACTCCAGGTTGGTCTCGGCGACCGCACTTTTCACATAGGCCGCCGCGCCGTCGCCGCTATCGGATACAGGGATATAGCGGGCTGTTCCCCTGACGGAGGCTACACGGTCCGGATTCACGAAATATTTGCCAAGTTCCACCTCCACGGCTGTCTCGCCGGGAGCATAGAATGCCTCTATGTCGGGAAGGACAACACCCTGGGGCAGAGTAGAGAAGGTCATATTTTCGGTGGCGTTGACGCTGCCGTCCTCTCCGAGGAAATCAAGGGTGTAGTCTATCGTGTAGCCGTTGCGCCATACCATGATGGTCGACAGATCAGCCACGGGATATATCAGATTGTCATTCAGGTCATGCCCCTCGGCGGTCACCGGACTGTAGTCCATCTCGGGATGGGAAAGAAGGGATATGTCGTCAGACATTATCTGTAAACGCACCTGGTCGGGATTGGTGGCCAGAACTACCTTGTAATACTCGGCGTTTGGCCGTTGCACATTCAGGGAGCGGTCTTTGGAGAAATATCCCGAATAATAGTTGCTCCACTTGTTGGCCCGCAGCTCGTCATCGCTGCCGGGAGCGCTCCAACGCTGTGAGCCGGTCACACTGACAAACTCAAGGGCCTGCTTGTTGCCCGGCCAGAGTTTCAGGGCCGGACTTTCGAGCACATAATTGAGGTCGTTGTTGTCGAAACGGATGTCAGACAGGTAGAGATGATAGTAGCGGTCTGACGGGGAGAGGCCGGGATCATTGTAAGCACTTCCTGTCATCGGTTTGAATTCCTTAAGCTCGGTGTCGGAATACACCAAGGTCGATCCGTCGCCGGCGGCATTGTCGAACTCCTCGGAATTCTCTTTGACCACCGCGTCTTTCACACGCAGCAGGATCGGAGAACTCTTCTCGGCGAGGGCCAGAGCGCGGGCGGAAGGATCGGCAGGCGCGTCGGCGGGTGGAGGGGTGGTATGGACATAGAGGTAGTCGAGGTTGCTGTAACGCTCCCCTTCGGTGTAGACCGAGAACACCCGGCCTATGATCTTGAAGAGGGTTATACCATAGATAGTAATCTCATCCTGGCCTTCGGGAAGATTGAAGGAAAGATCGACACGCGACGGCAGCTCGGGGACCGCCTTGAAATGTCTTCCGAGATATTCGCGCGGACCGTTCTCGTCAAGAAGATTGGGGTTGGCACACCACCAGTTGTCGGGATAAATGTACTGCGCCCCGCTATATGGATTGGATATATCATAGCCGGTATGGTCGATGATGTTGAACTGGTCATGCTTGTTCTGCTCCCACGCCGCCCGGTGGATTGTAACGCCGCCCGGAAACTCCAGATAGTAAAGGTTGGTCGATGACTGGCCATCCCTCCCCTTGACGGGAGTGAACTCGTAATATTTGATCGTGCCCTCCGTATGGGTAGGCTTGATGTTGTCATTGTTGTAAAGTGACGACCAGCTCGCGTCATTGTTGGCCCATACCTTCAGCTGAGGAGCGGCGTTGTGAGCCTCATATCCTTCAGGCACCTCCCCGCCATGAGACAGGTAGAGAGCGTATTGGTCGTAATCACGACCGGAAACCATCAGTATTATACGGTCGAATGTCAGTCCTTCGGCAAAACGGCTCTCGCTGCCTGAGGAAACGAGCGTGTTGACCGCTTTCATGTCGAAAGCGGCGTTGGCCGGACGACCGTTTACGTTGAGTCTGAATCTTTCAGCCTCGGCGGTCGTTATGTCGCGTCCGAGATTTATCACATAGCCCCATTCGGCAGAGCTGTGGCGCACGAACTGCACTTCTATCTCCCCTTGGCGCGTACGGCGCAAGGACTCATAGACAGATCCGTCAGACAGGGTAAGGGAATAGAGGTCGGAGTTGAGAGGACGCTGTTCGGGAGCATCATAGCCGACATCTCCTGTCGAGGAGAAAAGCAAGTCTACAGGAACTTCCTCCGAGCCTGTCGCCGACAGGTCGTAACGCAGATAGATCGCCTTCACTTTCATTCCTACCTCCATACGGGAGTTGTCACACCAGAATTCCTTTTTCAAGGGGACGAACACATCGGAGGTATGCACATCAAAATAATATGTGTCAAGATTACCGCCGTTACCGATAGCCGAGGTCTCACGCCTCCAGACACCATCCTCTCCACGTGTAATAAAGTCATAGGAAGCACGGCCTCCTACCCAGCACTGGCTGACGTAGGTTATGGGATCATTGTTGGCCGACACGTCGATCTTGTAGTAGAGGTAGTTATCGCGTCTGCCGACAAACTCAAAACCAACGTCATTTGCCTGCTCGTTTTCGCCGCGCAAAGCCTCGTTGATCGGGCCTTCCCAGAAACTCATCCTGAAATCGGTGTCCTCAGCCTTGTAGTCATCACCGGGAGATAGTGTGACGGTCTTTTCAGGGAATTTGACCGTCACGTCGTAAACACCACGGCTGACGCGGAAACCGTTCTCGGCCCCGCTGTTCACAAAGCTGATGAGATTTCCAGCTTTCCCGTCATTGACATCCTCATTCTCCTTGGAAGCCACCCAGCGGGTCGACCAGTCGCGAGACGTGAGGAAATGGAAAGTCGCGTACTTCTCATTTGGATACTGGTTATGCCACATGACGACATTCTTAAGCGTGTATGTGCCTGTGGCGGTCTCCTCCATCTCCAATGCCGCATTCGGATTCCACGGATTGTCAAGTGTCTGCCCTACAAGATAAAGTCTGACACGTGAAAGGGTTACGGTCATCGTCTCAAGATCGACATCCATGTCATATACTCCGCGACGAGCCATAAAGTTGTTCTCGGCCACACCTTCCGCGAGGGTAACAAGGTTTCCGGCAGTGCCGCCATTCACATCCTCATCCTTCACAGATGCGACATATCGGGTACTTTCCCAATTTTTCTCTGTCAGGAACTGGAAGTAGACGTTCTCATCATCATTGTCATTCCACAATATGACATTCTTAAGGGAGTATTTCCCGTCAGCGGTCTTCTCGAATTCCGGGGGATTAACCTCATCCCACTGGTGGTTGTGAATATTTCCCACAAGATATAGGCTGGCGGTATTCTGGGCGTAAGCCGTAGAAAAAGCCAGTGAAAGGAATGCCAGGATCAGGTAGAAATGTTTCATGTAAAGTTATTGTTAGGTTGTTTGATTGTCAGGTTTATTCAGTATTTGATTTTGTCACCGGAGGATGTGACATAAATCTCTCCCGGACAAGGATCTGTCACACGCCGCCCATTGAGATCATGAAAAATCCCATTCACGTCACGGCCATTGTCATCCGCCACCTCGATATTTGATACTGCCGATGTCGGGAAATCCATCCGGGCCGAAACCACCCCCTTGCGTGGCACTTTCATCAGGTATGTGTTACCGTTGGAATGGACTTTCACGTCGAGGTCTGTGTCGCCTTGATTGGAAAGCAGTATCGCCGTGGTGTTGTCGGGATTGAGGAAAGCGGCATAGCTGAGATTGTTGGCCCACCACCCCTCGGTGTCGATACGTTTTGCTCCGGGCTTCACAGCGTCGGAGGCATGAGCCATTATGTAATAATGGGAATTCAGGGTATAGTCAGATGGATCCGACGCGTTGAGGTCGACAGCCCCGTAGCAGGTAGAGCATCCTTTCGGACGATAGGGAGACTTGTTTGTGTCGAGCATGAAGTTCCATACCAGCGATGCCTTGAAACGGTTGAGGAGGGTCGAGATCACCAGTTCGTCCATCTCATATGACAACCGCGCCCATAGGTTTCGCCCGTCGTTCCACTCCCCTATCGATGCCTCCGAGAAGATCAGCTCCTTGTCCTGACGGTCTCCCCAGATTACATCCTCCTTGATGTCGTCGAGTTTGCCGCCGTAGTTGTGGTAGCATGCACCGGCCACAAGCTCCTCACCCTCGAATCCGGAGCCCATTCTCTGATATATCTTCAACGGATATTGCTCCTGACCGAGTCCTTTGCTCGCGTCATAGTCATAATTATGGTCATAGACGTAAATCCTCGTTTTCAACCCGGCGCGTTTCAGGGCCGGGGCAAGTCCTTGGCTTACAAAGTCGGCCATATCGGTCCAGGGCATGTAACATGAGGCGGAGTTGTCCCAGTTGAGAGGCTCGTTCTGTGGAGAAATGGCGTATATCGTTATTCCGTTCCCCTCCATCGCCTTGACGAACTTCACGAAATATTCTCCGTAGACAGAGTAATATTTGGGGCGCAGACGGCCACCCGTCCAGTCTCCCGTGGAGTCCCCATCGGGGCTTTCTCCTCTCTCCTCATGGTATTTCATCCAGCGGGGAGGGGTCCAGGGGGCGGCGATTATCTTTAATGAAGGATTAAATTCGAGAATCTCCTTCAATATCGGAATCACATAGCGGATCTCGTCGGAGTGGAGCGAGAAATGGCGCAGATGGTCGGAAGAGTCGTGATTGTCGCAAAGAGTGTACTCGTCGCTCGAGAAGTCATTGCAACCCACCGAGATCCTCACATAAGAGACTCCGTGACCGTCAGTCGGGGAGAAAGTCTTACGTAAAAGATCTTTCCTTACATTCTCCGGCATTTTCAACAGATTGTAACATGAGGCATAGGTAATGGCATAGCCGAATCCATCGATCTCCTGGTTGGTCCGGGATGGTCGCAATATGATCGCGTCGTCTGTCGAATTGCCGTAGGCCTTCATGGTGGTGGCTTCAAGCGACTGTGTCCTGTCGCCGGAAGTAGTAAGCACCCGCGCGTATTGCGCGGACAATACAAAGCCGCCTCCCCACATAATGAGGAGGGCGGCTGATAATCGTGACAAAAAGATTTGCAAGGTCAGGTTCATGATTAGTTTTAAGGGCAAGAATATAACGCCATTTCCCGGCGTGAAAACATTTGCAAAATTATCCCTCATATAGGCTGATTGCAATACCGGGTAAAAAAACAGGTAAATATAACAAAGTCCCAACACGCTTTAAAACAGCGTGTTGGGACTTATATTATAATATAAGTCGGTAAATATCCGAAATCGGTCAATCCAGTGGCCGCCAGAAATAGAGTTTGTCTGACGGGCGGATCTTGGAGGGGACGGCGATAGAGAACGACTGCCCCTTACGGACAGTGTCTACAGGCTTGAGATCCACGCGGATCTCGTCGAGGGTAAGGATTATGGTCCCTGTTGTCGGGCCGGTGATGACAACCTCATCGCCGGGATGAAGCTCTCCGGCCTCCATGTAGAACTCCGCCACTCCGAGTTTTGAAAAATATCTCACCCCTTTCGCACGGTACTCCTTGACGCGCGTCGCTGACGAGCCGTATTTGCTTGACCATTCGCCGAGACGCTGGCCGAGATAGTAGCCGTCCCAGAATCCCCGGTTGAAGATCTTGGCCAGCTGCTCCTCCCAGACGGCAATGCGCTCTTCAGTGTACGAACCGTCACAGAGAGCCTGCAACGCCTCGCTATAGCAGCGGACGGCGATATCGACATACTCCGGTCCCCGGGCACGTCCCTCGATCTTGAACACCCTCACTCCCGCATCGGCCATTTTGTTGAGGAAATGGATCGTACGCAGGTCTTTGGGCGACATTATGTATTTGTTCTCGATATCGAGCTGGTCACCGGTCTCCCGGTCGGTGACGGTGTAGCCGCGCCGGCAGATCTGGGTGCATGCCCCCCGGTTGGCGGAGGAGTTCATCTGATGGAGACTCAGGTAGCATTTGCCGGAAACGGCCATGCACAATGCCCCGTGGCAGAACATCTCGATCCTGACAAGCTCTCCATGCGGCCCGCGTATATCGTCACGTATTATCACCTCATGAATAGCCCTGACCTGATCGAGATTCAGTTCGCGGGCAAGCACCACCACGTCGGCATAACGGGCGTAATAGCGCAATGTCTCGGTGTTGGAGACACTCAGCTGGGTAGAGATATGCACCTCAACCCCCTTGGAGCGGGCATACAGTATGGCGGCCATGTCGGAGGCTATGATCGCCGAGATCCCGGAGACAGCCACCGCGTCGATGATCGACCGCATCTTGGCCATGTCTTCGTCATATATTATGGTGTTGACCGTAAGATATGACTTCACTCCGTTCTCGTCACAAATCGCGGCGATGCGCCGCAGGTCGTCGAGGGTGAAGTTGACGCTCGAACGAGAGCGCATGTTCAACCCCTCGACACCGAAATATACCGCGTCGGCTCCGGCGTTGATCGCCGACCGAAGGCTCTCGTAGCTCCCCACGGGAGCCATTATCTCGAAATCTTTCCTATCCATTATTTATTTGACAAGCACGCGGCGCGAGAAATCGCATACATTCACGACATAGAGTCCGGCGGGGAGAGAGAGGGAGAGAGAGCCTGACATGATCTTTCCGACAAACACCTCGCGACCATCCATCGAGTAGACCGAGAAGATGTTGTCGCTGTCGGAGTTCTCGATAACGAGCTGCCTGTTGAGGCAGTACGCGTCCCAGGTATGATATGCATGACCTTCCGGGGTAAGCTGCACGGATGACTTGTGGTCGCTCACCGACAGGTCATCCAGCATGCACCGCGCGCCGGATGTCTGCTCGATCTTCAGCCTTGTAGCATCAGCGCGGTTGACCGACACCGAATACTCGGCGTAGACATTTTCAGCCCCGCCGTTCCCCTTGACGGTCACATCCCCTACTTTCTGCCAGGTCGCGCCATGATCGTTGGAGACGGAGACGGCCAGCACGCAGTCGGCATTGTCCGCACGCCACAAACGTGCCCAGAAGCGGATCGTTCCCATACCGCCCTGCTTGTCTTTCAACATGGTCAGATAACGGTCGCCCGACTTGTTGAAGCGGACAGCCTGGTTGCCGGTGTGGGGGTATGAGTTTGAGCCGGCGTATTCGAAATAGACATTGTTGGTCGACCATGTCGAGGCATTACCCTGATAGGTCAACGCCCCGTAGCCGTGGCTCTCCCCTTCAGGGATCTGCTTCTCGAAATCCTCAACAAACGACGCGCCGGCGGGAGTGACTGTCCCTTCCACCTCGACATCGTCATAGAAGAATCCGTCAGCCGCCGTAGCCACCAGAGAGGTGGTGAAGTGACCCTCATTTACGGAGTAGAGTCTCATATAGAACCTGTCGGCACCGGGAACGATCACGACGCTCTGTCCCCACTCCTGTTTGTTGAGCGACACTTGGAAAGGAGCCGTCACCGAGATTGTCACGTCACCGGGGATGTTGTCGATCTCGACCAGCACCTCTGCTGCTTCCGACGGTTCGCCGGGCAGCGCGGAGAATACCAGCTCGTCATCGTAGAGGAATGTGACTGAGGGGATCGGGGCGGCTGTCCTGACGGTCACTGCATCGGAGGTGAGGGAGGTGTTGGAGACTGTGTAGGTGTAGGTTGTCTCCGGCTCAAGCCCTTCCACGCGGTAATTTCCGGCAGAAGCATCCACCTTGCGGGGATATCCTTCGATAGAAGCGTTGTCGCGGCGCACATCAAGGGTGTATTGAGTCCCTGCGGCATCGATATTTACCCAGTTGGCTGTGAACGCGTCGGAAGAGACATATGTCGCAGGCAGCACAGGCAGCCCGTTTACGCTCTCGGCCAAGAGGTTGAGGGTCACTGTCGCGTCACCTGAAGTGATTACGATCTTGCCGTTGGCCTTTACAGCTGAGGCATTGAGATATTTCACCGACAGCGCGGCTCCCTGGCCGTTGATATCGGCGGCACTAAGAGAGAGGGGTGTGGCCGAAAAACCGGTGCCGCTCACAGTGACAGTCGCGTCGGAGGTCAGGTTGACACCGGTGACGGTGAGGGTCGAGGTGGCAGCGACATTCACGGCTGTGAGGCCGAGATCGAGGGTGGTGTTGTCTACCGGAGTGATGAACTTCGGCTCGGAGCCGATCGACAGGCTCCAGGGCTGCCCTACCTTGTCGCCCCAGATATATTCGACAAGTTCGGGATGGTCGATGAAAGGATTCCGGTTGTGCTGGTGGCGGGATACGGCATCATTGCGCACGGTCTCCTTGTCGCTTACAGGATCCTGTCGGTGCCATTTCAGCAATAGATTGACAGCCCAGGTTGAAAAACACGGGTAGTTGTTGCCCGCGAGCATGGGACTGTTCCATCCGGCGATGTTGCTGTTATAACGCGCGGCCATATAGAAATATGAGCGGGCGAAGTCACCTTTGTATTCATTGTCAGGCTCGAAGACAGTGCCGGAATATCCCGCGAATGTCGACGAACCGAGTTTCCCCAACGGCTTTATATCACCCCTTGAAGGGAGATATGTGCCGTTGGCGCATTCCCCGTAAGGGAAATTGCTGCGCTGTCCGTTGACCTTCCCGTCGGTGGGATAGATATGGAAAGCGTCAGACATCATCGGCGAGCGGTCATCGAACCAGCTCTTCGGAAATGAATGCTCCTTGTTGATACAGTCGCCGATCACCGAATAGTTGCCGCATTTCACCGAACCGAAACTCTTGCCCCAGTTCTTGGTGGAATACATGTCCCAGATGGTGCCGTCGGGATGACGGTCTGAATCGTCATACACGTCATACAGGTTTTTGTAACCGATGACGGTATGATCGTCGATGACTGTCTGCAACTGCTGGAGAAGAGCCTTTCCGGTCTTCCCCTCACATGATGAGTAGTATCCCGACGGCTCCGATGCCGACAGGGTCGCGGCGGCCAGCGTAGCCCCCGCCATAATGGTGATTTTGTGGAAATTCATGGTCAAAACTCTTTTTGCGCCTACCGTGGAGGCGCTTGCGGTTGATTGAAGCCTGTAAAATTACTGTTTTTTTTCTTACCTGCAAAATTTCAGAGGAGAGGGTAAACTTTTTCTGGGAAGGATTGTTTTCCCTAATGAAATCTTAAACACCCATAGCTATGGAATTTATTACTGATGAAAAGCTCGTCATTGTCGGCGCTGCCGGTATGATCGGCTCGAATATGGCCCAGACAGCCGCCATGATGCGTCTTACCCCCAATATCTGTCTTTATGACACATATGCCCCCGGACTGGAGGGTGTGGCCGAGGAGATCGCCCATTGCGGATTCAAGGGCCTCAACCTTACATACACCTCCGACGTGAAGGAGGCTTTCACTGACGCGAAATATATCGTTTCATCCGGTGGCGCGGCCCGCAAGGCCGGCATGACCCGCGAGGATCTGCTTCGCGGCAACTCGGAGATCGCCGAACAGCTCGGCAAGGACATCAAGACTTATTGCCCCGACGTGAAGCATGTGGTGGTGGTGTTCAACCCGGCCGACATCACGGGCCTGGTGACCCTGATCTACTCTGGTCTGAAACCTTCTCAGGTCTCCACCCTCGCGGCTCTCGACTCGACCCGTCTGCGCTCTGAACTGGCGAAGTATTTCCACATCCCCGCCGACCAGATCCAGAACTCCCGCACTTACGGTGGTCACGGCGAGCAGATGGCGGTCTTCGCCTCCACCACGACAGTGGCCGGCCAGCCCCTATCGCAGATAATCGGCACGGAGGCTCTGCCCCGGCAGGAATGGGAAGAGATCAAGCAGCGCGTGATCCAGGGTGGAAAGAACATCATCGACCTTCGCGGCCGTTCCTCATTCCAGAGTCCGGCTTACCTGTCGATCGAGATGATCGCCGCCGCTATGGGTGGACCGGCCTTCACATGGCCTGTCGGCACTTATGTCAACAATGGTGAGTACAACCATATCATGATGGCGATGGAGACAACGGTAGACCGCAACGGTGTGACCATCCAGCCAGTAAAGGGCACTCCCGAGGAGCACAAGGAACTCGACCAGAGCTATCACCACCTCTGCAAGCTCCGTGACGAGGTCATCTCGCTTGGCATCATCCCGCCCATCTCACAGTGGCACGACCTCAACCCCAACCTCTGAATACCTTTATTCTGAATCTCCAATCATACTTCGCGGACTACGCAGCTTTCATCGAAAAGCGCATGGTCCGCATTTTTTACCCACAGATTTCGCAGATAGGAAGAGATCTCACAAATTAAAGATAAAAAGCTCTCACAGATTACACGGATTACACAGAAAACCATCCGGATGGTCTCTGTGTAATCCGTGTAATCTGTGAGAGCTTTTCCTATCCGTGTAATCTGTGAGAACCTTCCTATCTGCGTAATCCGCGTAATCTGCGAGACAAAATACACTCGGAGAGCGACAGCGAACCGCCGGATTCTGTGGAATCGGCATAAAAAAGCGGCGTTTCCCGGAAAGGAACGCCGCTGTGAGTCTATTACATTATAAGCTCTTGGTACAGACAAAAAACAGATGTCTGCGGATATGATTTATTAGAGCAGAGTAAATCTATGAGTTTTGGCTTTTGAGGGGAGCCGTGGGGTAATCACCTGTAGTCTTTGAGCATCTTCTGGAGACGCTGGCGGGCGAAAAAGATACGGCTCTTTACGGTGCCGAGGGGAAGATTCATCTTCTCGGCGATCTCGTTGTACTTGTAACCGGCGACATGCATCGTGAAAGGAATGCGGTAGTCGTCAGAGAAGGAATTGATGGCTGCAGAGATCTCACCGGCAGCTACAGTGCCTTCGGGTGTGTCGAGACCTGACTCCTGGGGAAGGTTGAGGTGGTAGAGATCCTCGGTCTGGTCGATGATCGTTGCCGAACGGACAACCTTGCGGTAGTTGTTGATGAAGATGTTGCGCATGATGGTGAACACCCATCCCTTGAAATTTACATTCTCTACATATTTGTCCTCGTTGTCGAGAGCCTTGAGGGTCGTGTCCTGCAAAAGATCATACGCGTCGTCGCGGTTGGAGGTAAGCAGATAAGCGAAGTTCAGAAGATTGCTCTGAAGGTCTAAAAGCTTTGTTTGGAAATTCTGGCTCATAATTGTAATAGTTGAAGGTTTGTGTTTGAAGTTTGAGATGTTTTTGTAACAACTTTGTGACTACGACGCAAAGGTACACACAATTTTTGAATCTCCAAATTTTTTCGCAACTTTTTTTCATATTTTTGAAAAAATATTTTTATAAAAATACAACTATCTATCATTCAATATATTATATAAGATAATCAATTTTACATTACTGTTACATATTACTTTCATCACGAGTAACATCTTTACATATTACCATTAACATTCTAATAATAAGGATATTACAGAATTACACGCCTCATTATATACAATCATATTTCTACAACAAATAAATCATTTCCGCCATCAAGCAAAAATAATTTATATTTAAACACCCAAACATTATGTTTTTAAGCACATCTTTGTAACACAGATGTTACAAACACCGTAACAACACAAAATTCAACCTTGTTACAAAATTATCTCAACAAAAACCGTGAACAATCTCCGTCGTGGCGGCAATGTCGACAAAACGAAAACTCAAGGTTTATCAGAACTCGGAGAAAAGTGTCGGTTTTATCACGATTCCGACACGTATATGTGAAGAATAAGTCTTGTAAGCCAGAAGACCTTCACCATACCCATTGTAAAACTGCATGAAAAGATACTGGTTTGACTTGGTAGACCATCGCCAGGCCGCTTCAATACATGTGTTATAATTGAAAAGCCCCTTGGCACGGCGGGTCAGCGTCACACCAAGCGACAATTTGCGGTTGGATGACTGAAACTGCCATCCGAATTGATATATGCCGCAGTATTTAAGTATGTCCTTATTGTTGACCCCGTCGATGATAGGTATCCAGAATTTTCCGGACACAACAAAGTTGGGATCCACCATAATGCTGCCGCCGAAACTCACCTTGTTCCATGAGCGGCTTTCGTCGCCGTCTCGACCATTGCTCTCATGCTCGAGGATGAGATTGATTTTGCCGATGAAACGGTCCTTGACAAACAATGGCTTTGTCAGGCCGATACCGGGATTGAAGTTGAGATCGGTCATCGGCATGGAATTCTCCAGCACATTCCAGAAAACCTTCTGAGTATAAAACAGATAGAGATACGTCCCCCAAGGGAGAGTGGACTTGGTCAGCTTCTGGGCAATCGAGATCTGAAACTTTATGTTGGTGTTGTGTTTGTCAGGCTTCTTGTTTACCGGAGGGCCGAAGATGAAGTAATTGTCTTTGTAGAGACCGAAATAATAATGCTGGTCGGCAAAAGCCCGCTTAAGGGAGTCAGTGTTCAGACGTTGTTCGGAGGGAATCTCAAGAATCTGCGCATCCATGCGCTGACCGAAAGCCAGCCACACAAGCAGGAAAACCAGGAGCAGGGCCGCTCCGCGCAGTCTCGTCATCTTCTCTCTCATATATTATATAGCGGTTGAAACTGAAAGTCTAACATCCCGGAGGGGACTGAGGTTTTGTTTCGGGTGCAAAATTAATCAAATTCCCCCTCCGTAGCAACAATCCATATTGGCCATAAAAGCCAAAATATTGGCCTTATAGGCTTCCGAAAGGCTTCCCGTGCAAAAAACGACCCATAAAACAACAATTTAATTAAAAACATGTTGTTAAACACCCGCTCCACGCAATGCCATGTTAAAAAATAATAGTAATTTTACCGTCCATTTCAGGGCTTGGATCGATCGCGGTTCTTAAAACCCTGAAAATCCAATCTCGATTAATCTTAAACTTAACAAATCCAAACCTTATGAAGAAACTTTTACTCTCTGCCCTTTGCTTCGCGGGAGCGGTTTCGATGGCCACCGCCGCAGACACCGTCCTCGATGTCAACAACGCATCAAACTTCGACGGAACTCTCATTGAGGAAAAACCCGCAGAAGGCAGCAGCAATGGGGAAGCCAAACATTATTCCCCCATCAACTCCCTTGAAATCGACGGTTACAAGTTCTCATTCACCAAAGGAGGAGCCGGTTCCAACCCTGCATATTACTGGTCGATGTCAACATCGGCGACCCAGCAGCAGACTATCCGCGTCTATGGCAAAGCTGACAAAGATGGCAATACAATGACCATCACAGCCCCCGAAGGTGTTACGTTCGGCACCATCGAGTTCACAGGTTCAAACGGAGCTGCCAATGGCGTTGTCAATGCATCTGTGGGTGCTTGCGAAATGACCTCTAAGACTGAAATGACATGGAAAAACGAAACCGCAGTCAACACTGTCACACTGACATTCAAGCAGAACTTCCGCATCACCAAGATGACCGTCAAGAGTGAAGGCGGCGTAGTTACCCCCCCCGAAGAACCCGAAACAATCAAGTTCGTCAAGGCTACCACCATCGAAAACGGTCTCTATGTTTTCGTTGTCAATGAAGAAGGCACCCAGAAACTTGCCCGTCCTTATATAGGAACCCAGGCTTACGGCCGTATGAACCTCACTGACGCTACTTTTGAAGGTGAAGATGTAGTTACCGAAGAGGAAAACGCATTCGAGTTGGCAGTTGCTGACGGCAAAGTCACCATCAAGAACGGTACCAACTACTACTCGATGGACAACAGCCACTTCACCTCGTTCCAGTTCTATGCTGATCCCACCGAAGGAAGCTACTGGACATATGAGTTCGTGAATGGCGAAGTTAAGTTCACCAACGTCCTCAACCCGACCTGCATCATCGGCCAGAGCAAGGGCAACCAGGGAACATGGTACACCAACGTCGCTCCCGCCAATGCTCCCGAGGAATACAACCTCCCGGCCCTCTACAAGAAAGCAGGTAGCTCTGCCATCGCAGCTGTCGAGGCTGACGTTGATGCCAACGCTCCCGTGGTTTACTACAACCTCCAGGGCCAGCGCATAGCCAACCCCGAAAACGGCCTCTACATCCGTGTTCAGGGCAGCAAGGTAGAGAAAGTAGCCATCCGCTGACAAACCCACATTCACACGGTTTCGGACGTGTGATACCACCATCTTGTAAAGCACTCGTTAAATAATAAACGACAACTTTACTTTGCTCGCAGTGGCGCAGACGATCGTCTGTGCCACTGTTTCATTTCCACCCACGCAGATCTCGCAAAGAGTGTCTTAGTCTTTAGAAGAAGCTCTCGCAGATTACGCGGATTACGCAGATTAAAATAACCTCTCGCAGATTATATAAATTCGAAAGCCTCTCACAGATTACACGGATTACACAGATACCATCCGGATGGCTATCTGTGTAATCCGTGTAATCTGTGAGAAACTTTCTAATCTGTGAGAGGCTTTCTAATTCATGTAATCTGTGAGAGGTTATTTTAATCTGCGTAATCCGCGTAATCTGCGAGACAAAAAAGACACTCGGAGAGCGAAGCGAACCGCAAGCTTCGTAGGATTCATGAAAGCCACATGACGGTTCAATGGATCCGCGTGAGAAAAAGAGAAAGGCTTTCCCGCGACGAGACGGGGAAGCCTTTCATCTATTTATTTCTATAAGAGCGGGTTACTCGGGACGGGCTATGCCGTCTTTCTGGGCGCGCTCCGAGAGGCGTTTGATTCGGTCCTTGGTTTCAGGATGGGAGGAGAACATCTTCTGATAATAGCTGCTGTTGCTGCCGGAGTTTCCTTCAAGCTCAAGGAACTTCTCGAACGACATCACCATTCCCCAAGGATTCTTGCCGTGGCTTTTGAGGAACTCATAACCGTAATCGTCTGCTTCCTTCTCCTGCTTCTGGGAGTATTTCGCGCCGATAAGGGCCTGCCCCATGTCGCCGAGCACAGACTCGCTGAGAGCCTGGGCGGTGCCACCGGTCGACGCGATACCATCTTTCAAAGCCCCGGTCAGAAGTTCGGTCTTGAAAGCTTTCTTGGAATGACGCTTGGCGACATGGCCGATCTCATGGCCGATGATACCTAACAGTTCATCGTCACTCATGATATCCATCAGCGAGGAGAAAACCCTGACACTGCCGTCGGGACATGCGAACGCGTTGACATCAATGACATCGTATACCTTGAAATTCAAGGGGATACCGTCAACCTCGGTCAAACCTTCGGTCAGGCGGCGAAGACGCTGGGTATAAGGATCATCCTCTCCGGGGACAGGATTGTGCTTGTCCATCCAGTCGACCGACTCCTTGACATAAGCGGCCATCTGCTCGTCGGTGAGGGTTGCAGCCTGCACACCCTTCTTAGCCGCGTCAAGGGCCTTGCCGAGCTTGAACTGGGCCTGAACCTGCTGACCACCGACAAGGGCCATCAAAGCGATTGAAAGTGTAAGGAAAATCTTTTTCATCATGTTTGAATATTGATATAATGATTGATTATACATGAATGTAAGTCGGAAGAGTCCCGAAAGACCTCCGTTAAGTCATGCAAAATTACTAATTTTGCGTGGTAAAACCTCAACATCAATGGCAAAATCAAATACAAAAACCGTCTGGAAATGGCTGCTCTTCGGGTTTGGGGTAGCTATATTGCTGTTCCTGATAGGTGGAATCTTCTACATCCTTGACTCGACAATCGTAAACCGATGGGTATTCTTCGGAATTGTGGCAGCTGTGGCCGCAGCCACCGGCACAGTCCTCCACAGCGCATGGGACAAGCTAACCGGATGGGGAAAGTTCTACCTCAACTACCCTCTTCACATCGTCGTCGCGTCGATCGTCTTGTCATCCGCATTCCTGATGGGAAATTATTTCGGCACCGATTTCGAATCCCTGCCGGAGGAAAAGGTGATCATAGAGAAACGTTTCACCCAGACCCGCTATCACACAAAACGCGCCACTCGGCGCGTCTATACCCGAGGCGCGCCTTACAAGGTTTATTTTCTTGAGGTATCGCTGCCCGACGGTAAACGTACAGATGTCTTTGTCAAGAAGACGGTCTATGACAAGGCCCTCGCCGGGGACACCGCCACGGTACGTTTCGGACGTGGAGTCCTGTCTCTCCCGGTCCTCGATCCCCACTCCCTGACTCTCCTCCATCCCCATTCCAAATCCAAAAAGCACCGTTCACGCTGCAAGTTCTTCGGCACCACCCGCTCTTGACCTCACTCCCACGGATTCCACTTAGTTTTCGTTTCTCTGCGCCCTCCGAGTGTCTTACCCACGCGGATTTTCAGTAAAAGCTCTCGCAGATTACGCGGATTACGCAGATTATAATAACCTCTCACAGATTACATAGATTAGAAGGCCTCTCACAGATTACACGGATTACACAGATAGCCATCCGGATGGTTTCTGTGTAATCCGTGTAATCTGTGAGAGCTTGTTTTAATCTGCGAGAGGTTATTATAATCTGCGTAATCCGCGAGTCAAATTTTACCACTCGAAGGAGAGGGAGGCACCGATCGCGCTTAGAGTCTGGTTGTTGTCGTAATACCAGTAATTGTTGTCGGAGGTGATCAACAGGTAGGCCACGCCGATGTTGAGGGCCTGGCGGGGATTGCGGCTGTTGATGGGTATCCGCGCCCCGATAGCGGGACGGAAATAGAAGTTGGTGTTGTTTGACAGCCAGCCGTCATCAGTACGCATGTAGCGGCTTCCTACAAGCCATGTGGCTCCCAACCGCAGGTCTACAAAGAAAGAAGCCGATGTCGGGGAGTTTCCCGTCGGTATGTTGAACCGGAAATCGGTGAAGACCGGGATCATCACCCCCGTCTTCTTGTTGCCATATCGGGAGGAATTGCCCCAGCCGTTACCCCATCCGCTGTCATTCCAATCAACCGGGATATTGTCATCAACGGAGGATCTCACTATATCGACTCCGAGACCGGCCCCCATGTAGAACCAGTCGGTGTATTGATATCCCTGGGATGTCGAGATCTCCACATGATTGAGCTTCGAGGAGCCGACTCCGGCCACTCCCATCAACTCCACCGAACCTTTATACCGACCCGATCCCGACAATGCCGGGGAAATAAGGCTCTGCAACTGATTGGCGGCCTGCCAGTACTGGGCATCAGCCTGCGGAGCGAACGTGGCGGCCAGCGCGACGGCTGCCATAGCGCCAATCATCTTTCTGGAAAATCTGACTCTCATGATCCGGATTCTTTAAGTAATTTTGACCAGTTAATTCTCTGCAAATATAATCGATTTCAGCGGCTTAAAGTTCATTTTGGTAAAAAGGGACAGATTTGTTAACTTTGTGGCTATTATGAAGACCGAAAACCAGACAAGCCTCTCGAAGAGGTTGAAAATGATACCGCAGACCGCGGCCGATTACCTTAAAAAGCCGCAAGTATGGGGATTTTTCGTCTCCCTCGCTGTCATAGCCCTGCTGTCAGTGGCGTTTTTCCATCCTGACGCGTCGGAAGGGAACCAGCTCCGACAGCATGACATGCAACAGGGGGCTGCCATCGGACAGGAGGTGAAGGCATACCTGGAGGAAAATCCCGGCGCGGAGGAACCGCGATGGACCAACTCGCTGTTCTCCGGCATGCCGACATTTCAGATCTCCCCCTCTTACCCATCAGACTCGCTGTTCAGCTGGATAACGACGCTGTATGGGGCGGGACTCCCCTCCCCCTCAAATCTCCTGTTCATGATGATGACGGGAATGCTGATCATGCTGCTGGCGATGAAAGTCAGATGGTATTACGCCTTGATAGGAGCTGTCGCCTGGGGCTTCTCATCCTACTTCATAATAATAATCGGCGCGGGCCACATATGGAAATTCGTCACTCTGGCCTACATCCCGCCGACCATCGGGGGAATTGTGATGGCCTATCGCGGACGCTGGCTTGTCGGTAGCGCTCTGGCCGCGCTCTTCGCCATGATGCAGATACAGAGCAACCACGTCCAGATGACCTATTATTTCCTGTTCGTGATCCTCGCACTGATAATCTGCTACGCCGTCGACGCTGTCCGCCGCAAGAAATACACCCGCTTCGCCAAGGCAACCGGGGCATTGGCCGTGGCCGCTGTCCTGGCCGTATGCGCCAATCTGCCAAGCCTTTACAACACATGGAAATACTCTAAAGAGTCGATGCGCGGCAGCCATACCGAACTGACCGTTGAGGGAGCGGAGAAACAGAAGACCGCCGGACTCGACCGCGATTATATCACCCAATACAGCTATGGCCGCGCGGAGTCATTCTCTCTGCTGATACCCAACATAAAGGGAGGCGCGTCGGCCCGGCCCGTCAGCGGCAGGATGATACCTACTTCCGTAATGGAGGTTGACGGAGCCGACGAAAAAGCCGTCAGCCTCAACGAAGCCGAACGGCAGTATGTCACCGACTACGCAGGGCAATATTTCGGCGAGCCGGAAGGCACCAACGGCCCGGTTTATGTCGGGGCGGTGATCTTCGTGCTGTTCCTGTTGGGATGCTTCATAGTACGCGGGCCGCTCAAATGGGCATTGCTGGCGATGACCCTCCTGTCGGTGCTGCTTGCCTTAGGCCGCAACCTGCAATGGCTGACAGACTGGTTCATCGACTATATACCGATGTACAGCCGTTTCCGCACCGTCGAGAGCATCCTGGTCATCGCTGAATTCACCATGCCGGTGCTCGCCATCCTCGCCCTCCAGAAACTTCTGACCACCCCCAAGGCGTTCGACCGTTATTTCAAGCCTATATGTGTGGCCTTCGGAATCGTCGCCCTGTTGTGTCTGGCCGGATGGGCTATGCCGTCAATCTACGGACCGGCCATCTCCGAGAGCGACATACAGATCTCCGACATGATAGCCCAGCAGCTGCGGATGGCCGGATATCCCCCGGAAGCCACATCGGTCTTCTCGATCAACAACCCCGCTATCGCGCAGTTTGTCTCCGATGTCCGCTACGACATGGTTTCCGCCGACTCCCTGCGGTCGCTGATATTCGTGTTGCTGACTTTCGGTGTCCTCTGGCTCTGTCTGAAAGAGAAATGCAAGGCATGGCAGGGGGCTGTCATGGTCGGACTGCTTGTGGCCGTCGACCTCTACAGCGTCGACAAACGGTATCTCAACCACGACAGTTTCTGTCCGCCGGAGCTGTCGGCTTCCGATCCTTTCCCGTTAAGCGACAATGACCGGCAGATATTGGCAGACACGGCCATGAACTACCGCGTGATGGACATACCGCGTTTCTATGCCGCCGAACCTTCCTACCACCACAAGATGATCGGGGGCTACCATGCCGCGAAACTCACCCGTTACCAGGATCTCATAGACCGGCATCTGGGTAATTTTGCCCGTGGAGGGGAGATCAGCCAGGCTGATTTCAATATCCTCAACATGCTCAACGCCAAATATCTGATAACCGGCGACAATTCCCTGATGGTCAATCCCGAAGCGCTCGGAAACGCCTGGTTTGTAGACCGCGTGGTGCCGGCTGACGGTGCTGATGCGGAGATGGCCGCTCTCGACACCATCAATCCGACCGTGACGGCAGTAGCCGACCGCAGATTCGCCGACATGCTGAAGAATGCCACCACCGGGAAAGTCGCCGGAGACACCATCTTCGAGACCTCATACGCTCCCGGCTACCTAACCTACTCCGCTTCCACCCGAAACGGCGGCGTGGCTGTCTTCTCCGAGGTATATTTCCCTTGGGGATGGGAGGCACAGATCGACGGCAAACCTGCGGAGATAGCCCGCGTGAACTACCTGCTTAGGGCATTGGCCATCCCGGCAGGGCGGCATAAGATCGAGATGCGTTTCAACCCTCGCTCCGTGTCGGCTACCGTCGGAATAGCCAAGTGGTCCGTGATACTCATTTACGCCTCACTGGGAGCCGCGCTCCTGTGGCTGCTATTGTGTCCCGCAGTTGTAAACCGAAAACCGGAGCCAAGAAAATGAAACGACTGACCCGACGATTCAGCAATCTGGTGAAGTGGCCACGCCGCTATCGTACAAGCCGTGGTTTCGGAGTCCACTCCCCTTTCGCCTTTGAATTCATAACGAGAGTGTTGCGTGACCGCGACGCTTACTATTACGCTTATCCGGAGATTGACTCCCTCTGCGGGAAGACCCACCGCGACACGTTACTTGACAACATGGTCTTCTCCGCCTCCGACTACGAGCGGCAAGAGGCGAGGATGCTGTTCAGGATGCTCTGCCGTTTCAATCCCGACCTTGTCATCGAGATCGGCGGGGGCAATGAGGTCAGCCGCATAATAATCGAGCGGGCTATACCCCACGCCAAACTACACCGCTGGTCAAGGGATAATCCTACAAAGATCGAGACCTCAAAGCCCTGTTTCATAATCGTAAATTATACCGTCGATATAAACTTCACTATTGTAAGGAGTTATCTTCTGGAAGCATTGAAGCATCCGCAAGGAGTCGTCATTTTCTTCCGCAACATGCACCTTCCCATACTCCACCGCCTCTGGGACCAGATATCGTCAGTGGCACCTTTCGGCATGACTTTCCACGACGATGTGACGGGTGTCTATGTGGCTTTTCCGAAGCTGCCACGAGAGGATTTCGACATCCATATCTGATCACACACGACGGGAAGAGGAGAAATGAGAGATATCGATGACATCCCGCGCATCAGGCGTTCATTCCTGGGATATCTTACATTGCAACGCGGACTCTCGGAAAACACGCGCGAGGCTTACGGAATGGATATCGACAAGCTCTTCGCCTGGCTTTCGTCGGGAAGGGAGGACGGGGCAGTGAGGCTCCGAGATGTCGATTACAATATCCTTCAGGAATTCATGGCGGCTGTGCATGACATCGGAATAGCTTTACGCTCACAGGCACGGCTTGTAAGCGGGATAAAGCAGTTTTTCCACTTCCTGCGTATGGAGGGATACATCGATGTGGACCCTTCGGAGCTGCTGGAGATTCCGAAGATTGGCCGTCACCTGCCGGAAGTGCTGTCTGTCGAGGAGATCGACGCGATGATATCCGCCATTGACCTCTCCACTCCCGAAGGGATCCGCAACCGGGCGATCATCGAGACCCTGTATGGATGCGGTCTGCGGGTCTCCGAGCTGGTCAACCTCGAGATCTCGAAAGTGTATCTCGACGAGCAATATCTGATTGTCGACGGGAAGGGTGACAAGCAACGCCTCGTGCCGATGTCCGGGATATCGATCGACCGGATAATGGAATATATGGAGGAAGCCCGTTCAAAGACCGAAGTGAAACCGGGAGAGGAAAACATACTGTTCCTCAACCGCCGTGGATCACGTCTGACGCGCCAGATGATATTCACTATCATACGCCGCCTGGCTCTGCAGGCCGACATCCGCAAGAAGATCTCCCCACACACACTGCGCCACAGTTTCGCCACCCACCTGCTCGAAGGGGGAGCAAACCTCCGCGCCATCCAGCAGATGCTCGGCCATGAGTCTATCTCCACAACGGAGATCTACCTCCACCTCAACCCCACCCTCCTCCGCTCCCAGATCCTCCTCCACCATCCCCGCAACCATCCCTCCCACCCCGCTCTCACCTGATTACAAGGAATGCTGTTCGCTGCGCTCTCCGAGTGTTTTGCTCTCGCAGATTTTTCAGTAAAAGCTCTCGCAGATTACGCGGATTACGCAGATTAAAATAACCTCTCACAGATTAAAAGACCCCTCATTAAAAGATCTCTCACAGATTACACGGATTACACAGATAGCCATCCGGATGGTTTCTGTGTAATCCGTGTAATCTGTGAGAGCCTATTTTAATCTGCGTAATCTGCGTAATCTGCGTAATCTGCGTAATCTGCGAGAACTTTTACTGAAAGCGCAGCGAACCACAAACTTCGTGGAATCCTTACCGGCAAAGGTTATCGGGGACAGACTGGACGGATGGAGCAGCCACAATAACGGGGAACCGGGAATACGGAAATATCGAAAGCCGGAGTCTCATTCATATCTGACAGGGTAATATTCATCGATATAGTGGCAGTGGAGGACCAATACCGGCCCGTGACACCCGGATCCAAAAGATCATAGACGCTTGAACCTGTAAGCAGATCGCAGTATCCGGCAGCCGGGAGGAATATAGAGGCACCGTTATCAGCAGTCAACCGGCATCCGCCATATTCCCGCGTAATCTCGCAAGCCGATAGCAGCTCGTTTATCTCGTCGGATGTAGGGATCCGCCAAGGCGCACCCCAGAGCGCCGCAGCCGCGTCGTTACCGCTTCCGGCAATGTCAACCATATCTCCTGTGTCAGGAAAGCTTGTAGCGACTCCAGACGAGCTTACAGGGGCAATCGCTCCCCACTTGAAAAGGCTGCCCGGCGATTGAGGTTTTCCATCCTTTGCCGGATTTGACGCGTCAAGATTGGCTGTCGCCCATCTGACACTCAATCCCATATCGACATAACCATGCCCATTGATTCTATATTGATCTCCTTCTGCCGGGCCATTGTTATCATTACCACTCCCCTCTTTATTCTCCTCATTACCTTCATTATCATCCGGCGACGTATCATCCTTGTTTTGTTCATTCTTATTTCCCCCGGACACTTCCCGTTCCGACGCAGGAATATAATTAGGTTCACTATCACAACCCACCAATAGTACAACCATCATAATAATACTCAGCCACTTTATCCACAGCATATTTTCAACCAATTAGCAATTATAAAATATTTGTCAAATCCTATTACAAATATCATTTATCTGAAATGTTAAACCCAATCTTAGGTCTTGAAATAACTTTTCTCTCTTGTAGTTTGGCTAAAGATTCATTAATTAGTAAAAGTTGCATTCTGGTATCTTCATTTATATCATTATAATCCGTGAAAATTTCTTCGAGATCCTGCTTCAATTCTTGAAAATCATGCTCTAAAGTAGAAAGTCTTTTGTCTACATTTGTTTCTGTCACAATTTTTCGCATCAAAACAAAAGCACGCATGATACCAATATTTATCTGAATAGCCGTATTAGAAGATAAAACACTACTTAACATCGCAACCCCAAGTTCAGTGAAAGCATAAGGTTTTCGCCTTACACCCATTTTTATAGAATTGGACATCACAATCTGTGATTTCCAATTTTCAACCTCCTCTGCTGTAAGTTGAAACATAAAGTCTTCCGGAAAACGTTCTATATTACGTTTCACCGCCTGATTGAGCAAACGTGTTTCAACTCCATACAATTCAGAAAGATCCCTATCAAGGATCACCTTTTGCCCACGAATTTCAAAAATTTTATTTTTTATAAGGGCCAATTGATTCATTGTGTATAATTATTGGTCATTATTATTTCCTTGAGTGCAAAATTAATAATTTTATTTTTTAACTCGCAATATCAACATTAAAAAACGGTCGCGCCGGATATTAACCCGTGACGCGACCGTCTATTATTCATGTGTGTCTAAGGGATCAGCGTACAAGGAGCTTATGGCCGGCGGCGATATAGTAGCCGGCGGGTAGATCTATGACTGTCTCGCCGGGATGGAGGTTGACAGCCTTGACCATAACTCCGGTGATGGAGTAGATAGGCATTGTCAACGCGGCAGACGAGATCACTGTCACATTGCCTTGACCGGGAATGACACGCAGTGACTCTTCCGCAGAGGAATCGGCGGAGACATTCTCCACTCCGGCAGCGTCGATGGAGAATGACAGGGTGCTGGCGTTGGAGTCGAACCTGACATTGACATCATTTGAAATGGTTCTCACATTCCATACTCCGGCACTGACAAGGTGGCCAAGCTCATTGCGGCTCCATGCCATCCGCTGGCAGGAAGCATTCTCCGACAACAGATCGATAGCATACATCGTATCGCTATATATCGGCAACGAGATACCGGGAGTAACGAGTGTCCAAGAAAAAACTCCTGACATGAAGCCCACACGATTAGACCTGTCACTGTCATTATTATCGTTGAAATGAATAATACCCTCGTAAACGCCCGGAGTGGAACTCTCGACAAGCATGCTTTGTTTAAGAGATTCCATGTTCTCCAGCGAGAATTTTTCCAAGTCATTGATTATGAAA
>JAETNS010000015.1 GCA_021772015.1 Prevotellaceae bacterium
GTCTGCAAATATGGATTACGGCGTATCATTGCTTGCAGTACGGCTTGGTCAGGCTCGATTTTCAGGAGGTAATCCGCTATATCAAGCCCTGCTGTCCACTCATCATTACTTGCTGATTCTTCAAGGAAGTTGAAGATGTTTGCCTCTATGCCGAGTGATTTCAACATCGGCAGTTTGTCACGCCATTGCTGTGTCGCTCCGATGTCGGGGAACAGCATTACCAGCCTGCCACAAAGAATACGCAGAGCCTCGGCATTGAAACATCCGTGTTTACCGCCTGTCGCCAGCCACACATATTCCGGCAGATAATATGATGCCACGATTGCGGTCTTTTCGCTCTCGACTATGGCAACCGGCTTGCCTCGGTCCATCGGCAAAAGGTGTTCACCGAAAAAACACTGTCGCAAATTGTAGCCGGGCAACTTCAGCAACGAGTGAACCCATGTGACATGGTTGAACGGCTGCTTTACCCGCTTGCCTGTTTCCGCATCATAGAGCATGACTTTCCCGGTGCGGACATTACCGCATATGTCGGTCTGCCAAAATACGCATGACCCCGGCCAGTGTTTCGATGTGCCTACTCGGTAAGTTTTCATCAGTCTCTCCGCTTCCTCGGTACCGAACTTGGAGCAGAGGAAAAGGTAGAGATTGTTCAGATGATAGCCGTGCAAAGTCTGTGAAACAGTCTTTGGCTCTATCAGTGATGGCTTGCGATGCTCGGTTGGCTCGGCTCGTCGTGTCATCGGAGCGGTGCAATCGGAGTGCATGGGCTTCGCCACTGGATTTCTCTCAAAATATTCCTTTGGCGTAAGGTGGTAGCTGCAACTCTGCTCATGGTCGCATCTGCCGACGTCATCAGGGAACGAGATTTGTTTCTCGGTGTCGATATATCTGCTGAAACATCTTTTCTTATGGCACGCAGGGCAAGTGTGTCGGGTCGCCACTCCCTTATAGGGCTGGAGTATGAATCTGTGGGTGCTGTTCATAGATTCCCGAATATTATGCTTGCACTATTCGCATTTTCTGCATTTTGGGAGGTCGAAAATGTAGAAAGTGCAGAAAATGCAGGTGTGCGATTAAATTTTACCATAAACTCCATGACGGATTTTCTGAAAGTGAATCCCGGTGAAACGCCTGATGAAATCCTTGAAGGTGCGCTCCGGCATTGAGTTATCGGCGGCAATCTCAACTCCCTGTTCGGTGGTGAACTCGTCAGGCAGAGCCGACATCACGGCACGTTGCTGTTCCGACAGTGACAAATCCCGGATAATGCCCTGTACCCTTGTGGCGGTGGCTTTGAAATAATCCACAAGCGATATGGCATTTTCTACTGATACAAGATCTATTTCCGATTTGTCAGACTCTCCACACGCCCACCGCACCATTTGCAGGATAAGGCAAAAGCGTATGGCATGGAAATCGAATTTATTATATACGCCTTTCAGCGCGTCACATTCCTCCCGGTTACATTCCTCGGTGTTCATGCGCTGCCATTCATATAGCCGAACCTTTGCCTCCGGCGCAAACGGCAGGATATTAGCGACAATATTCCCGTCTGTGTCGGTTTCGTATGGCATCGCCACCAATTTACCGATGATGTCAGCCCATGCCGCCTCGATGTCAAATGACGGTTCCTTGTCGCTCCACGGCTGTTTGTCCTGATTGTCGGGCATAACGAACAGCAGACGGTCGATGAATCCGTTTGATGTACGGCTCCCTTGTGCCAGTTCATTCAGTATGCCGTTCTGGATTGTTCCTACCACCGAGATAAAAGGGCGGCTGATATATACCGAGTTTTTCACGCCCTTGCGGTCGGAGAACGACGGGTTGGCGTTGAACAGTTTTAGCCAGTATTCCTCATCAGAGCCTTTGTTGTAACGGTTGAAATTCTTGAACCACCCGGCAAGCTCATCGTTCCACATCAGTATGCCCCGCAGGTTCTGCGAGTGGATAAGCAGCATGGCTTCGGGTGTAGCGTCAGAGATAAGGAAGCGTTTGCATATTGGCGCGACAGTGTGAGGCTCGCTGCGCTCTTTCATCGGCAGTTCGCGCTGACGCTCATATTCCTCGCAGGCCTTGACATAAGCGCGTGTCGCCTTACCGTCCAACTCGGTGAATGGTCGGATTGCGAAATTCAACGGATGCGACTTGCACGCTCCGGGTCTGCCCACAAGAGCCATGAACAGAATCGCGCTCTCATCCCATTTACCTTTGAGCCTTGCGAAATGGGTGTTGCCGATGCCAAGCCCGACAGCCACAAGCATAGCCCCGGCGAGATAATCCACCGGATAGCCGTAGCAGTCGTTGGCCTCGCGTACAATCCTCTGCATCTTCATCGGCAACGCTCCCTTTTCCCCGGGCACTTTATATGCCGGAATCTTGCCCTCTCGCGCAAGATCATAGACAGTCGATTTAGCCTTGCCAAGAATCTGACAGGCTTCGGCAATCCCGATAAACTGTGTTGCCGACTTTGGGATAGTTCTCTCCGGAGTGAGCATCTTGCGAAGCTCGCCCACTTCTTTGACCAACTCCCTGACGAGAGCGGTCAGCGATGACACTGCGCCCGGCAGCTCATCGAATGTTATTGAATTTTGTAACATAAAACTGGCGAACCCACTTTTGTATGGATTCGCCAGCAAAGTACGGAAGTGTTCAAATGGTGGAATCAGACACCGGGATTCAGACTATATCCACCGGTATCCCACCGTATCACCACCCGGCATAACCGTATTCGTCAGATTCTTCTAATACGTTGTCTCCAAGATTATAAGGTTCAAGTTCCATATCTGCCATTGCTTGTGCCATTGCGTCATTTGCAGATTTGGAACGTTTGGAAATTTTTGTAGATTTTTTCGGCTTTGGGGTGGTGTTTTTTGTGGTGGCTGCAACGGTGGGCGTTTCCACCTCTATATCCTCAACGGGTACTTCAAAGCGGTCAACATTTTTGTTGATTTTTATTTTGCCCTGTGTGCCGTTGCATGTCAGTTTACGTTCTATGGTGCATACCTCTACCTCTCTGAAGGTATAGGGGAACACTTGTTTTAGGAAATGTGCTGTGTGAAGATTCAGTTTCTTGAACGGCTTTGCTATATTCCAGCCGAAGTGCATCATGTCGGATGTCGTAAACTCATAGGGCAACTGTATCGCCATATCTTCGGAAAAATCCGGCACATCCTTACTATGTATGAATTCAGTTACAGCATCTATGATTTTTTCAACTACATCCTTATCGACGAATGGCGACATGGTGTAACCGATATATAGAACAACGTGTTCCTCTTTCTCATAGGCTCTGTCCTCCTGACGCTTCTTCGCTTGCTCACGTCTTCCCTCATAGTCAATGACTATCTTCTTCGGGGTAGGAGTTTCGATTTTGACTATTCCGGCAGAGGATTCATTATGAATCTGGGCGATTTCTTGCTGTTGTGGCGTAGGCTGTAATGTTGATTCTTCCGAGGCTATTAATTCTGATTTTGGCTCGGCATCTAACTCATTGTTGTCAAGCGATTGCCGTTCTTTGAATCCAAGCCATTTGAAAAATTCCTCAAAGCATTTGACAAGAGCTGTTCCAATAGTTCGTGAAAGAAAATCTTGAAAGGCAAAGTACAGCAAAGCGAATACGGCAAAAACACCGATGAATATCAGATTGGCATTAAAGCCACTCATTTCTTTGATGTCTATTGCGTATTGGCGGGCAGCTGCGGCGAGAATCAGGGCAGCGAGGCTTATCCAAAGCCATATCTGCCAATGGTCGGGGAGTTGTCCGTTTTTCATTGTTTAATTATTGTAAAAATTTCATCAGTTTTTATAACACAATCCTCCCCGATGATGTTCAGTGAAAAGAGAATGCCACCCTGTATTTTGGCAAGATGGCATAATATCGATGTTTCTATTTTACTTGGACTATGAAAATTATTTCAGGGAGATAACATTGGCAGCTGCTCTTTTGCGTTCATCAACGACCTCCGCGTATATTTGTGTGTTCTTGACGCTTTTATGTGTTAACATCTTGCTGATTGTCAGAATGTCAACGCCATTTGCGGCTAACAGGGTCGCAAAACTGTGGCGCATAGAATGGAACGAGATTCTGCGTGTGATACCGGCAGATTTCAGCCATTCTTTGAGCGGATGATTCACCATATGTCGTTTCAATCCCTTGAACACAAGACCTTCGGAGCGTTCACCGCATAGGGCGAGTGTTTCATCACTGATAGGCAGGTTTGCTTCCTCATCAGTTTTCTCGGTGCATTTGCGGATTACATAGCCTCCGTCTTGCCCCATTTCAATATGCTCCCATGAGAGTTGAAGAATATCGCTGATTCTCAATCCCGTCATGCAGCTGAACAAGGTAGCGTATTTCAGTACGGGGATTTTGCATGGCGTAGCCATAAGCCGTTTCACCTCTTCAAGTGTCAGAAACTCTTTCTTGACCTCGCGCCACTCGATTTTATCAAGGAAGTCGTTGATGTTTTCTCTGAGATATTTCTCCTTGTATGCGATTTTGAGCAACGCCCGGAATGTTGACCAATATCCGGCGGCAGAGTTTTGTGTAATCGGGCCTTTGCCATTGTTGCGTTGACGCTGTGCCGAAAGTAGATATGTTCGGAACCCGTCGCAGAAATCGGTTGTCAAATCACCGAAACGGCATTTCCCACCGCAATAGATGGAGAAATGGCGATAGACGCAATCCCATTTCTGATATTTCTGGCGACACTTGCTCTTGAAGTAGGCAAGGAAATCCATGCGCTGCTTCTCCTTGTCGAGAAAATCAAATTTCTCGTTGAGCAACTGCTCGAAGCGGCGACAACGGATAGCCTCTGCCTTTTCTTCCATAGAAGCATTGAACTGGCGTTCACGCTCATTCTTGGGGGAGGCATAGATGTAGATGCCGAGAGTTTCACGACGGCTCATGCGGTTTGTATGCGGATTGCGAATCGCAGGGTAGAAATCGAGATAGAGCGAGATACGTCCACCCGATATAGCCTTCTTACGAAGGAAAACTTTTGTGCATGTATTCATGTGCGTTTGTTTTTAATTGTTTGCTGCAAAGGTCGTAAGTGTTCAAATGGTGGAATCGTTAACCGGATTTAAGGCAAGTTCCACCATGCTCCCACCGCCTTATATCGTGGGTGGAGCAAATAGATTATCAAGTTCTTGCTTGGATATTTTGATGATTCTCCCGACTTTCACTTTCGTTATGCCGTGTGTCTTGATGTAGTGATATAGTTGGTCGCGCGTCATGTTGAAATGCTCCATAGCTTCCGGCATGGTATAATATTCCGGTTCTTTCGGCTCGGCTACGCCTTTGGCAATATCAAAATGACGCTTTGAGTATCGGGCTTCGCAACCGACTTTCTTTTTCGGGATGCCTTCCTTTGACACGAGATTATAGATTGCCGATAGCGTCATACCGAACCGCTCCTGAATCTCTGCCACGGTGTACCACTCGGTTATATCCTCTTGCGGTTTCTTCTTGGCAAAGAAACGGTCAATGTGGCTTTTGCTCCAGAGCGTCTTTCCTCGTTGGATAGTCTTTGGAAAGTTGTTTTCTTTCGCTGCCTTGAAAAGCCACGAATTACTGATGCCGAATTTCTCCAGCACCTCTTTGGTGGTGTAAAATTCGGTGATTGGCTGTTTCTTTATTGTCGCAGTTATTCTCTGTTGTTCGGAGATTTCAGTGAATAACGCATCTAAGTCTTTTCTTCGGATAAGAGTTTTTCGGCATAGACGCCAAACCTTGATAGAGCCATTAGAAATATAGTTGTAAATAGACTTAGTGCATAGCCCCATAAGTTTAGCCGCTTGTGTCGGTGTCAGAAACTCCTGTTTCTCCAACTCGACTTTACCGGATTCTTGGTATTCGTACTCTCGTTGGTACTCTCCCAAACGCTTTTGGCGTTTTCTCTCTTTATAGGCGAGGTTGGAGCATCGGTGACTGCAATACTCCGTGGTCGTCTTTCGTGCTGTGAACTCGTTGCCACACCACTTACAGATTTTCTTGATTTCGATGTTGCTGCTCATGTTTATTTCGCTTGTTATTTCGCCAAAAGTGTGTATCGGCGTGTATTGGCGTGTATGGGTGTGTAAATCCTCCACAATTTCTCTGCCTCTCTTGGCTGATTATTGGGTTGAGATACAACCGAGATACAAAAATGGGCGTAAAATCGAGCAGAAACCGTCAAAACCGGTTAATGCGGCAACAAAAATGGCACCCCGTAAAGAGTGCCATACTAACAGATTATGCTGTTTTGTGCTGGATTGTGACGATTAGGTCATTTACCGACGCAGAAACGGGAGAAGATGGAGGCGAGGATGTCTGGAGTGGTGAGGGTGCCGGTGATGGAGGAAAGATGGTGGAGGGTGGTGCGGAGATCTTGGGCGATGAGGTCGCCGGGGATGTTGGCGCGCAGGCCGTCCAGAATGGCGGCCGTTGAGATGGCAGCTTCCTTAAGGGCTTTGGCATGACGCAGATTGGTGACAAGAATCGAGTCCTCATCTGTAGAACCTTGGAGCTTGAGGGCTATGGATGTCAGAGTTGCGAGAAGCTGTTGATTGCCTTCGCCTGTTTTTGTTGAAAAAGGTATTATGGAGTAAGGCGAGACAGCTGCCATGTTATCTGGGAATACGTTGGCCGGGAGTATTTTGGGCAGGTCGGAGGGGGATGGATCTTCCAAGAGATCTGTCTTGTTCAGAAGTAATATGAGAGGGGAGGAAGGCGCAACCGAGGCGGTTTCTGCCTCGGGTACACGCTGCTCCTCTTTTGATGTCATATTACAAGCATTTTCCTCTGCGGAGGTTCGTTTATGTGATGGCATTGTGGTCGCGTCTATGACAGAAATCACGATCGATGCCCGGGAGATTGCCTGGCGTGAACGTTCGATTCCAAGTGTCTCGATCGGATCGGAAGTCTCTCGCAGGCCGGCGGTGTCGATGAAACGGAAAAGGAAGTCTCCGATCTCAAGGGTGTCTTCGATCGTGTCACGGGTGGTGCCGTGGATGTCGGAGACAATAGCCCGGTCTTCACCGAGCAGCAAATTCAGGAGTGATGATTTGCCGGCGTTCGTGGGGCCGACGATAGCCACCGGTATGCCATCCTTTATTGCCGCTCCGGAAGCAAAAGATTCTCCGAGCCTTGTAACCTCCTTATGGATTTCACAGGCGATATCACGTAGCCTGGCGCGGGAGGCAAACTCCACATCTTCCTCCGAAAAATCCAGCTCAAGTTCCAATAGCGACGCGAGGTCAAGCAGTTTTCCGCGCAGTTCCTCCAGCCGACGGGAAAAAGTCCCCTTCATCTGCAAAGTCGCCAATCTGTGGGCTGCCCGTGAATTCGAGGCTATTACATCAGCCACCCCTTCCGCCTGCGCCAGATCCATCTTTCCGTTTGCGAAAGCTCGCCGTGTGAATTCTCCCGCTTCCGCCAGGCGCGCTCCAAGGCTCATGAGAATTTCAATCAAACGTCGCTGTACATATCTGGATCCATGGACGGAGATTTCTACGACATCTTCTCCTGTGAAAGATGCCGGGGCGCGGAATACCGTGGCTACAGCTTCGTCGAGCATCTCACCGTCACGCATAGGGTCGGTGATCCATCCCACACGCGCCGTATAGCCCGGTGTTGAAGACAACTGTTTACCATGCCATATTTTGTCGACGATCGTTATAGCCTCAGGTCCGCTGACGCGTATGACAGCGATTCCCCCTGTCCCAGGGGCGGTCGATATGGCGCAGATTGTCTCTGTTGAATCTGAAATATAGGTCTGATTGTAGCCTTTCATGTCGGCAAAGTTACTGAATTCCCCGAAAACTTGCGTAACTTTGCAGTTGAAAAAAGGATCTTTACCGGCCGACAACATATGCCGTCTACCTTGTTTCCCATCTCAATTACAACATCCATGTCACTTACACCCGGAACTGCCGAGGATACCCGCAAATTACGTGAACTTGCCGAGATGTCGGTAGGCCGTCTTCTTTGGAAATATTCCCTCCCGTCAGTGGTCGGGATGATGGTCATGCAGCTTTACAATGTCATTGACCGAATAGTGATAGGGCAGGTCGTGGGGCCGAAAGCCATCGCCGGACTGGCCATAACCTTCCCGGTGATGAATATCGCTACCGCCCTCGGGGTGCTGATCGGTGCCGGTGCCACCGCCCGTATGAGCCTTTTCCTCGGAGCCGGGGATGTCAACGGAGCACGACGTATTCTTGGAAACTCGCTTGTGTTGACCCTTACCATAGGGATAATCTACATCGGCTTGTTCGCGTTGTTCATGTCACCCGTGCTGCGCCTGTTCGGAGCCGACGAACAGACCCTCCCATACGCCCGTGACTTCATGATGTTCATCCTGCCCGGGCTGTTGATGACAAACCTGACCTTCACCTTCAACAACATGATGCGTGCCACAGGATATCCCACCCGGGCCATGATCACTATGTTTATCGGCTTCGGACTCAACATCCTTCTCGCTCCGACATTCGTCTATCTACTCGACCTTGGGATCAAAGGCGCGGCCATCGCCACAGACATCTCCATGACCGTCTCCATGATATTCGTCATGCGCCATTTCTGCCGGAAAAAGAATGGCCCCGTAATCTTCACCCCCGGCACATACCGCATATCATGGCCTTTGGTCTGGGGGATCATCGGTATCGGCGCGGCTCCCTCGATCATAAATGTCGCCTCCTGCCTGATCAATATCTTCATCAACAACGCCCTCAAACATTACGGTGGCTATGAGGCGATTGCCGCCTCCGGCATATTCGTGACATACACCTCAATGCTGTGTTGCGTCGTCCTGGGGATATGCCAGGGCTTCCAGCCTATCGCCGGATACAATTATGGTCATGGCAAGCCTCGGCGTGTTGTCCGTGTCTTCTGGCTGGCTACCGCCGCGGCCACAGTCATCACCCTGCTGGGATGGGCCTTCGGACTGACAATTCCACGCCTTATAGCCCGCGCATTTGTCAGCGACCCGTCACTTGTCGATTTTACCGGACACGCCCTCTCGACTGCCATGACCTGCTTCTGGGTGGTAGGCTTCCAGATCATCGCCACCACCTATTTCCAGTCGATCGGCAAGGTCGGCACATCAATTTTCCTCAGCCTTGTCCGTCAAGTGATCTTCCTGCTTCCGCTTCTGATCATACTCCCCCGTTTCTTCGGGCTTGACGGGATATGGTACACATTCCCTGTCTCCGACACCTTGGCCACCATAGTCTCCGCCGCCCTCATAACACGGTCATTGCGATCCTTGCGGAATGATACTATTTTGGCAGATGGTTGACCTTTCATGACAATACGGTGATCTTACAGTCAAAATTCATAACTTTGCGGTGTACAGACAATATAACAACGACACCGACATGAAATACGGCCATTTCGATGACATCGCCCGCGAATATGTGATCACTAATCCCCGGACTCCCTGGCCCTGGATAAACTATCTTGGCAACGAAGCGTTTTTCTCCCTGATTTCCAACTCCGCCGGGGGGTATTCATTCTATCGCGACGCGAAATTCCGTCGACTCACCCGATATCGTTACAACGGTGTCCCCATGGATGCCGGAGGCCGTTATTTTTATATAAAAGAGGGAGACATTGTCTGGAATCCGGGCTGGAAACCCTGCAAGACCCCTTTGGATTTCTATGAATGCCGGCATGGCTTGAATTACACGATAATAACCGGACGCAAAAACGGTTTGGAGGCGAAAGCTCTGTTTTTTGTGCCGGTCGGAGTCGACGCGGAATTGACAAAACTGACGCTTGCCAACCTGTCTGACAAGCCGAAAAGTTTCAGCCTCTTCTCATTTCAGGAATGGTGTCTGTGGAACGCCGCCGCAGACATGGAAAATTTCCAACGCAACTTCTCCACAGGAGAGGTCGAGGTCGACGGGTCTGCCATATATCACAAGACCGAATACAAGGAACGCCGCAATCATTATGCTTTCTACTGGGTCAACGTCCCCGTAAGCGGATTCGACACAGACCGCGAGTCGTTTCTCGGGCTGTATAACGGATTCGACGAGCCG
The DNA here is from genome assembly GCA_021772015.1 of Prevotellaceae bacterium. Lineage (GTDB taxonomy): Bacteria > Bacteroidota > Bacteroidia > Bacteroidales > Muribaculaceae > UBA7173. The sequence goes on from JAETNS010000015.1 coordinate 10,030, forward strand.
CAAGCAGTGATGGAGGGCCGTTCACGCGACTCCATCGCCCACGGTTGGTCGCCAATAGCCTCACATAATATCGAGATCACTTTGCAGCCCGGCGAAAGCCGCGAGCTGGTGTTCATGCTGGGTTATGTCGAGAATCCGGCCGACAAAAAATGGGAGTCGAAAGGTGTTATAGACAAGACCCGCGCCCGCGAGATGATGGCCATGTTCGACAGCCCGGAAAAAGTTGACCGGGCATTCGACAACTTGCGCCGTCAATGGGACGACCTGCTCGGCAATTTCACACTTTCCTCCGGGGATAGCTGCCTTGACCGGATGGTCAACATCTGGAATCAATATCAGTGCATGGTGACATTCTGCTTCTCCCGTTCCGCCTCATTCTTCGAAAGCGGGATAGGCCGCGGGATGGGGTTCCGCGACTCCAACCAGGATCTTGTTGGCTTCGTCCATCAGATACCGGCCCGTGCCCGTGAGCGAATCCTCGACATAGCCGCCACGCAGTTCCCCGACGGCGGATGCTATCACCAATATCAGCCCTTGACCAAACGGGGCAACAACGATATCGGTGGCGGTTTCAATGACGACCCCATGTGGCTTGTCTTCGGCACGACAGCTTATATAAAAGAGACCGGTGACTTCTCGATACTTGAGGAGCCGGTCCCCTTTGACAACGAGCCAGGTACAGAAGTGCCCCTTATGGAGCATCTCAGAGTCTCGTTCGATCACGTCATCAATAACCTCGGTCCCCACGGCCTTCCGCTGATAGGTCGTGCTGACTGGAATGACTGTCTGAATCTCAATTGTTTCTCCAACGATCCCAACGAGTCGTTCCAGACCACCGAGAACCGGTCGGAGGGCTCCAAAGCTGAGTCCCTGATGATCGCCGGGCAGTTCGTGATCTACGGACGGGAATATGCCGCCCTGTGCCGCCATTCAGGAATGGGGGAGGAGTCAGAGCGGGCCATGCGTCATGTTTATGAAATGGAGAAAGCCGTCAAGTCACATGGCTGGGACGGCGAATGGTATCTGCGGGCCTATGATTATTTTGGCCGCAAGGTGGGGTCCTCAGAGAACAAGGAGGGTAAGATTTTCGTCGAATCACAAGGATGGTGTACTATGGCCGGGATCGGTCTTGAAGAAGGATTGGTCGAGAAATCGCTCGATTCCGTGAAAAAATATCTCGATTGCGAACATGGCATAGTACTCAACAACCCCGCCTTCACCGAATATGTCGTTGATTATGGTGAAATTTCCACCTATCCGGCCGGCTACAAGGAAAACGCCGGGATCTTCGCCCATAACAATCCCTGGATTGTCATCGGCGAGACCGTCCTGGGGCGTGGCGACCGTGCCTGGGAATATTATCGTAAGATATGTCCCGCATATGTCGAGGAACACAGCGACCTCCACAAAGTCGAGCCATATGTGTATTGCCAGATGACTGCCGGAAAAGATGCCGCCCGTCCCGGAGAGGCCAAGAACTCATGGCTGACCGGAACAGCCGCCTGGAACTGGTATGCCGTCACCCAGTTTATCCTTGGGATACGTCCCGATTATGACGGGCTGCGGATAGATCCCTGCATCCCGGCTTCATGGGAAGGTTTCCATGTGACCCGGCGTTTCCGAGGAGCGACCTATGACATAAAATTCAACAAACCCTCGCATGTCTGCCGGGGAATAAAGTCAATCACTCTTAACGGGGTTCCTCTTGAAACCAACTGCCTGCCGATCTGTCCTGAAGGATCGGTCAATACCGTCGAAGTTGTCATGGGCTGAGCCGCTGCCCGTCAATCCTCCCTTGCGAGATCCCTTATTATATCCTCGTCGGCCGGAAGCCAGCGTAGAGTCGGAAGGCTTTTCGCCGGAAGCCAGCGCGCAGCCTTGTGTTCGATCAACTTAGGATCCGCCCCGGCGGGCAACCCGCAAAGGAAACAATGCAATACAAGATGGAACGAAGGATAGTCGAACTCTCTGACACGGAACAGCTCTCCCACGACTATCTCCACGTCAAGTTCCTCTCTGATTTCCCTTCTCAAAGCATCCGCCGGCATCTCTCCCGGTTCTATCTTCCCTCCGGGAAACTCCCACATCCCTGCGAATTCCCCATAGCTCCTCTGCGTGACGAAATAAAGTCCCTCACGCCTTATTATAGCCGCCACAACCTCAATTGTCTTCATCTGTTTCCTTCCCAATACTCGACAATCGATTATACCATTCAGAGAATAACGGACATTTGTCAAGGATTTTCTTTAATCCGATATCATGTGCCAGGCAAGCGCCATAGATTACCTTGTTGTACCCGCTTATGGCTTTGAGAAGCCGTTTTGAGGGGGCAAGGTCGGGCCGGCAGTTTATTTCTTCCGGATTCGGGAAATCCGTTACAGCAGCTTCGAGCAGATACATCGTGGCCTCATTGTCATCAAAGTTTTGTGAGATTACATTGATATCGCTGAAAATCAGACTTTCGAACTCGTGTAGCTGGATATATGGAATGAAGCGCTCACGGATATCCGGAGGCATCTCATCTTCCATTTTCCTGAAGAGGAAATGCATGCGGGACCTTTTGTCGGGGATCGCTTTGCTCTCCTCCCATCCCGGAAAGCCGAAACTGTCTTTTATCCCGTAATAATCTATAAGCAATGTGACGTAAGCGTCAGACTCATGGAGATGCATCATGAGTTGCCGTTTTATAGGGTCCCATGCGACTATTCCGCCCTGCGATCTTTTGATCAAAGGAGCCTCGACACATATGTCTGACCTATAGAGAGCCGGTGCTATCACATCCATGCAGAATTCATGTTCGGTCGGTCCCTCGCATACTATTATCAGACGGGTCATCCCGGTTGCCCTCCCTTCACTATCTTTTGTTTCCATAAATCCCCGATGGTATATTCCTCCAGCCACTTTTCAAGTGACGTTCCATCAAGACGTTTGATAGTCGTGTGCCCTTCACGTTGGTCGACCGTCAATATATCCTCCGGCGAAAAATTGCTTATCAGTTCTGCGCTCTGTGTGGCGGCGATTATCTGTGCGCCACGGTCGGCTGCCAGTTTGATCAATCCGGCCAGTTTCTCTATGGCCACAGGATGCAGCCCCAATTCCGGCTCGTCAATTATGATGATCTTAGGCAATCTCGGCTGCAGGAACAAGACAGCTAACGCGATAAAACGTATCGTCCCGTCTGAAAGATCTGTAGGCCCATATATCATGTCACTGAACTTGTCCTGCCATTGCAGCCTGATTTTGCCGGCTTCGGTAGGTTCGAGATAGAAATCGTTGAAAAACGGCGCGACGCTGTTGATCACCCTTACGATCCGTTTATATGCCATCGGGTGTTCTTCCCGAATTCTGTATAGGATGGCTGCCAGGTTATCGCCATTGGCATACATACGGTAAGAATCGTTGCGTATGTCAGAGTCGCTTGTGAAAGGCGATTTCCGTCCCGTGTCATGGAAATGAAACTTGCGTATCTGCGAGATGTAATCCCTGATGTAATCTCCACGTCTCATCCCTGAATATGATTTCAGGGAGGTTTCAGGTGAAAATTCGCTGATGGTGGTGAATGACCAGTTCAAATGATATCTGGGATTGTAATTGTAGCCGAGTCTTTCATTTTCGACCACAAGTTTGCCGTCTGACTCTATTAACGACAAAACATATGAGTTCTTCCCTTCGACCACGCAAATTTCAATCCGCTCGGTCTCTTTCCTGCCCTGATGAAGCAACTTGTCGACACCTCCAGCCTGAACTACGCTCTGGGCCAACCGCCCGTCGTATATGTTTCCCAACAGTTCAAACAATGAGAGAAAGTTGCTTTTGCCCGACCCGTTGGATCCTATCAGCAGGTTTATTTTTCTTAGATATACTTTCTGTTCTTTGAACGACTTGTATCCCTGTATCTTTATGTAGTCCATGAGGATGGCGGTGTTTCAGGGTTGGTGACAAATCAGGGTTCATGCTACCCTGGCTATTTAGAAGGGGGATTAAACACCCTCTTGCTTATAATGATAACGGCTGATAATCATCTTGATTGTCAGCCGTCATTCCAGTACCCGGACCCGGGCTCGAACCGGGATGGATTGCTCCAACGGTGTTTGAGACCGTCGCGTCTACCGATTCCGCCATCCGGGCAAGGTGGTCTGCCCCGGCAGATGGGGCTTTTTGCGATGCAAAGGTAATAAGTTTTTGGTTATCGCGCAACTTTTTTCAGTGAAATCATCGTGTGAGGACGATGTTCTTGTCAGTGGCGATGCGGCGCATGTTGAGGATGGCATAGCGCATGCGGCCCAGGGCGGTGTTGATCGAGACCCCGGTTGCTTCGGCTATCTCCTTGAATGACATGTTGCGGTAAAAACGCATGTCAAGCACCTCGCGCTGAGAGTCTGGCAGGGATTCCATTATCCTTCTTACGTCGGTGTGGATCTGAGATGTCACCAGCAGATCCTCCACATTTTCCTCCGAGAGGTCACGACGGTTGAGCACATCGGCGTCCTCCTGGTCGGCGGAGATGGTGTTCTCGCTTTTGGTCTGGCGGAAGTAATCGATTATGAGGTTGTGGGCGATACGTGTTATCCACGCCGAGAATTTGCCGGAGTCGGTGTAGCGACCCTGCTTGATGGTGGATATCGCCTTGACAAAAGTCTCCTGAAAGATGTCGTCAGCGATATCTTTATTCTTGACAATGTTGTAAATGTAGTTGAACACTCGGTTTTCGTGCCTGCGCAGAAGGGTGTCGAAAGCCTCGTTGTTCCCGTCGGCATAGGCTGCGACCAGCATTTCGTCGGCAAGCCGGTTGAGTTTTTGCATTTCAGTAAGTGTTGTTTGGTTAAGTAGAGATCCGGTCTATAGGCATTCTGTTTTGAGTTTGTTGATCTTTAGGTTTTGATTTAGAGTCATTGGCTCTGATTGCTTATGGCGTGGTGATTGTCCATTGCGCTGTATATCTATGCAAAATTAGAAAAAAAAGATGTGATGGCAAAATTTTGGGGTGTGAAATTTAGTTGATTTAAGATTATTTTGCACGCGTCGGGCAATAACATGCCTCTGACGGCGTTTGCGCGACACGATGGTGTGGGTGTCCTTGTCAATTTGAATCTGAGGCTCGGGAAAATCGATCGGTGTGACATACTAAACGGCTGTTTCGGGCGTTATAATAATGTGGCCATTCTTCACAGTTGCTTCCATGCGTTTTAGTCGTGGATGCCTCCCTTGAATCCTCAATTTTGTAGCCTGCCTATGAAAAATGATTTTACCCCCTTGTTTCCCACAGAAATGAAATCCGCGAACAATCGCCACCGCCGCTCGCAGGGGCTTTCTCCCCGGCGTTCGACCATCATATTGCTGCGCCAGTTTGCCCGTGCCTATAGCTGCGCTCCGTCGTTGCCCCCCTCCCTGGGTGCTTTTGTGGCCAATTGAGGGCTTTTCCTGTGTGCCTGCGTGTAGGCGTGCTGCGTTTTGTGTGAAAAATATGGCATTTTGTCGCCTGATTATCCTGTTCTTTTTTCAAAATGCGCGACAATTCTCAACTTTTAGCCTCCGGGTATTGCATATTCGGGGGATTTTTTTGTAAATTTGCGCATCACATCAAATAATCACTCTCTAAAGTGCCTGGACCCAGATGCCACTATGGATTACGGCTGACGGGGAAATCCATGCTTGTTATAATATTAAGTGGATATGAAGAGAAAGCTAATGACGCTTGCTGTGGCTGCGCTGACTGCGGCTTCGGCCTATGCGGTTCCCGCAAGACATCTGACCAAAACCGTTTCTCAGCCGGACGGATCAACTGTGACAGTGACCCTTGTTGGTGACGAATGGTTTCATTCCTATATCACATCTGATGGTCTGGTTGTGGATTTCACCCCGGAGGGTTACGCGGTCTACCGTGATTCTGAAGGCCGCAGCGATATGCTGGTTCATGAACTGGCCGAGCGGCCTGCCGCCGAGCAATCCTTCATCGCGTCCCGCTCCACGTCGCTGACCTACGCCGCCCAGCGTGCCCAGGCCCCGAAAGTGCTTGCGCGCGAGGCTCAGATGTCGTCGTCAAAGGCCCCGTTGCGCCGTTCGCCCCAAGGCAAGATCAGCGTCGAGCAAGAGGATTCCCAGGTACCCCATAAAGGAGTCGCCCATATACCCATCCTTCTGGTGGAATATACAGACGTGAAGTTCAAGGATGGAGAGGGCGCGAACGCCGTTTTCAACGACTTCTTCGCCGGAGATGGAAAAAGCGCGAAGAAATATTTCACCGACGCATCGATGGGGAAATATGATCCGCAATTCCATGTCTACGGCCCGTACACAGTTTCCAAGAACCGCGCTTACTATGGCGGTTACAGCTATAACGGAAATGATGAGAAGCCCGGCCATATGGTCAAGGAGGCGATACAGCTCGCCGATCCCGAGGTGGATTTCTCGATCTTCGACAATGACGGCGACGGTGTGTGTGACGTTGTGATAGTCCTTTACGCGGGGGTGGGGCAAGCATCTTCAGGTGTTGCCCAGGCCGTCTGGCCCTGCCAGTGGGATCTCGCCTCGTCAGGAGCCGGTACCGTGACCTGTGATGGCGTGAAGATGACAAAATTCGCTGTCTTCAACGAGCTTAACGGCACATACCAGACCCGGATTGACGGTGTCGGGACATTCTGCCACGAGTTTTCCCATTGCCTCGGTCTCCCCGATTTCTACGAGACGACATATTACAACGGATATTTCGGAATGGGGCCCTGGTCTCTCATGGACAGTGGCTGTTATAACGACGACGGTTATACTCCGATAGGTTATTCCGCATATGAGAAGGCTTACATGGGGTGGATCGACCTCGTCGACGGGAAGAAGAACAATCAATACTCTCTCCCGGTGCTGAACGACAACTCTGATCCCCAGACGCTTGCCGTCGTGCTGACCAACCAGAAAGACAAGGATGAGTATTTCATCTTCGAGAACCGAGCCTGTCAGGACTGGGATGAGTTTATCCCTGACGAAGGTATGCTTATAACCCATGTGACTTACAGCGCGTCGGCATGGAACAACAATACGGTCAACAACTACTCCCTCCAGCGCATGACGGTCGTTCCGGCTGACAACAAGCTTTCCGAAGCCTCTGTCAGCGCCGATCTCTGGCCGAAAAGCTACGCCACGGAGTTTACAAACACCTCAACCCCGGCCGCCCGCACCAATACCGGCTCTTTCCTCTCGCAGCCTGTCACGGAGATCGTCCGCGATTCCCAGACACGTCAGGTGTCTTTCTGGGTCGACCGTCAGCCTATTCCTGATCTCCCGACTCCCGAGCCTGAAGAGCCTGTAAGCGAAGAGCCGGGCAGCTTCACCGCCTTCTGGGCACCTGTGACGATTGAGGGCACTGATGTGAGCTACACCCTCCAGGTTTGGCCGGCTTCTGCCGGCATTCCCGCCCCGTCGGTATGGACAGATTTCTCTGACGGTCTCGCTGACTGGACATGCGGTGGCGAGTACAAGATCCTCTCCTCGTCAATGTATCTTGGCTCGGCCTACAGTGACGGATCGATTACCTCAAATGACCGTCTCGCGCCAGATAACGGCGTGATAACCGTTGTCGTTAATGCCAAACGTTACGGCACCGACTCCGACCCCGTGGTTCTTCTTTCTCTGATTGATGAGAACGGAGAGCAGGCAGCTGTGGAGGAGATATACGTCCAGAAGGCAGCCACCTACCACTCCGTGGCGTTTTCCGGCCTTGACAGCTCCAAGGAATACGCTGTCAAAGTCGCAAACCGGGGCCGTTCGAAGCGCGTGACCCTCTATTCCGCGATGGCCTTCTCCGGCGACTATGCCGACTCCGACGACCTTGATTATAAGAATGCCCTCGATGAGGCGCTTGCCTCAGGGTCTAAAGCCCCCGCGCGGGTGGAGGAATCGGTTTCCGGCAACAGGACAACGATCACAGGAATCACCGACACCTATTATAAACTTACGGGTCTCGACAATGTGGCTTATCGGTTCCGTGTGAAAGCAGTGCCTGTAGATCCTGAAAAGGGGAATGAAAGCTATTGGTCCGCGACAAAGGAGATTGACCTTTCCACATCCGGAATCTCCGATGTCATCAACGACAAGGCCTCTGCCTTTATGATCATCGACGGCGAGATTATCGCGACACCGGGTGCACGCCTCTATTCAGTGTCAGGCATCGAGGTCAATCCCGTCGCTCCGGGCCGCTTCGCTCCTGTCCCGGGTGCTTATGTATTGGTGACTCCCGGCCTGCGTCCGGCCAAGATCGTCCTCTGATCAGTCACTGGCAGATCGTCGGGAGTGTCCCGCCACAGATCTGATACCGGATGAGAAGCATCTCTCCGGCTCCATATAAAAAGTCGTGTCATGTTTTTTTCATGGCGCGACTTTTTATTTCTTATCCAGAATATGTAAGGTTGGTTATGATTATAAAGCCCTGCTGCCAGGCATCATGCGGCGCATAAGGACGCAATATCTTGATTTGTAGGGGTGTGTTTAGAAGGTATGGCATTTTGATAAGGTTTGTCTGTATGATGGATGTTAATTTATATTGGCGGAGAAGTGACGTTTTTTTTTGTTGCGATAATTTTGCAAAAATTACGAAAATATTTGCAAAATAAAAATTATTATCCTAAATTTGCCGATGGAAACATGAGGCTGTTCAAAATGCTGTTGTTTTTGACGCGGAGGCGGCAAAATGTCGCGGATAGTGTCAGGCGCCCCAAAGGCGGCGTTCATGGGTTCAATAAGCAATTGGTCAAAAATTTTTCTTTCATTGATGACCAGAAATGTCAAACCAAAAAATCAGTAAAGATCTACAAATCAGAAAACAATCAGACAAACGTCCCAATCAGACAGAAAGACTTCAAAAACAATCATAAATCAGTTTTGTAAGGGAAAAAGGATAAATTAAAGGATTCATTTGTCCGATCCCGTAGGTTTATTCACACAGAATCCATTTTCAACATTATGAGAAAATCGCTATCTCTGATGCTTTCAGCAGCGCTGACCTTCGGGTCGGTTTTCTCCGCTTCCGCCGCTCCTCTGGCCAAAAAGGCCGCCGGTGTATCCAAGGCGGAATGCCCGGTTGCGGCGCAGGCAAAGGCTGCTAAGAAATTGCAAGGTGTTTCTTTGACGAAAGCCCTTGCGGCGGCTTCAAATGACGGGAAATTCCAGAAAATCCAGTCTAAGATCAAAGCGACTAACAAACGTGCTCTCCGTTCGGCTACAGCCGCCTCCCACGCTGTGGCCGCCAATGTGGATCTTAGAGGTACACTTGCCTGGGCGAATGCCTGGCAGACGTCCGGAACTCCCACATATGGCATGTTTAAAGTTCCTACTACAACAGGAGGTGCTTTTGAACTGCTGGTTCCTCATGAGAAGGCCTATCTGTCAGGCTATGATAATGGTGATGGCATATATTATGGGTATAACGTCACCAGTGTCAGGGGAATTTTCAATATGTATTCTATCGACACGGTTGATGCAGAGACCGGTGAAGTGTTGAATACTTACGACGATGACCAGAGTTTCCAGGCTTCTGACATAGCAGTGGATCCCACTACCGGCGATGCATATGCTTGTCTGTTTGACATGTCAGGAGACGGGTTCTGGTGGTCAAAGGTCGACTTTTCTGTGCCTTCGCGTCAGGATATCGGTAAGCTTAGTGTACATCTGCTCGGTATCGGTGTGACATCATCGGGCCAATTCTATGGTGTCGGCGGTGATGGCAATTTCTATAAGATCGACAAGTCTAACGGAGCTCTTGAGGAGATCGGCGATGGCGTAGGCGTGGAAATGGAGTATCTCACCGGCGGATGTGTCAATAACCAGAACAATACATTCCTGATGGCTTGGAACAATGATTCAAGCGACCCTGCCGGTCTGCTTGAGATAGATCTTGCCACCGGGGCTGTGACAGTTCTTGCCCAGTTCTCTGACGGTGAAGAAGTGACCGGCCTTTATATAGCCAAACCCGCCGCTGAAGACAAGGCTCCCGCCGCTCCCGTGCTGGCTGTAGATTGCCCCGACGGAGCAATGGATGTCAATGTTAAACTTACGATGCCTGACAAGCTTTTCGACGGTACACCCGCAACCGGTCAGACATTCTCCTACAAGGTTATTGCAGGTGACCAGACGGTGCTTGAAGGGTCTGCTGCGGCAGGCTCCGAAATAAACCAGAGCGTTACACTCACTGTTTCTGGTATGACCACATTCGTCGCTACTGTATCCAACTCGGTTGGCGATTCGCCCAAGGCCAAGGCTTCCTGCTATGTGGGCAAAGGCACTCCCGCCGCTCCTGCGAATGTTGTCCTGGCATTGAACGAGGACGGGGCCGGCACCCTTTCATGGGATGCTGTGACCACATCGTCTGATGGCGGATACCTCAATCCTGCCGATGTGACCTACACGGTACTCGATAGCGAGGGCGGTGTCCTGAACAGCGATCTGAAAGCGACCCAAGTCGCAGTGAGCGTTAACGTGCCTGCGTCATACACCCTGTTCTCTTTCAGCGTAAGAGCAAATTACGACGGCAAATCCTCAGCAGATGTCGAGTCTAACAAGGTTGGCTTGGGCGAACTGGCCGCACCGCTGACCATGGATATGACAAACCCCGACAACTTCGGCTTGCACACTGTCCTCGATGTCAACGGTGACGGAAAGACCTGGAATTACAATGAGTCCAAGGGCTGCACCGTTTATCTTTACTCAACCTCTTCTGATGCCGACGATTGGCTGTTCTCTCCCGGTATCAAACTCGAAGGAGGCAAGGCTTACAAGATCAAAGTCATGGCTGCTTCCAACAGCGCCAATTACCCCGAACGTATTGAGGTGAAGGCCGGAACCACCCCCTCTGTCGCCGGAATGACCTATGACCTTATTGCGCCGACTGTGCTGAGCAGCAAGGATCCCGTCGAACTGGCAGGCTTCATCATCGTGCCCACTACAGGCCAGTACCATTTGGGCTTCCACGCCATCTCTGATGCCGACCAATTCTATCTCTATCTCCACTCTTATGAGATTTCGTCTCCTATAGACGGAACGCTTCCTACTGCGGTTACTGATGTTAATATCGAACCTGATATGAATGGTGCTCTGAAAGCCGCCATTTCCTTCAAGGCTCCCGTCAAAGATATCTCCGGTGGGACTCTTGCAGGATCCATGAAAGTCAAAGTGACACGTAACGGTCAGGAAGTTAAGACTGTCGATTGTCAGGCAGGAGCTGCTGTTTCGCTCGAAGACACTTCTGTACCTGAAATGGGTGACTATGAGTATAGTTTCATATCTATGAATGCCAATGGCGAAGAAGGATTGTCGACATCCAAGACTGTTTACGTCGGACCGAAGACTCCCGCTGACATTGACACCAACACTATCACTCTCGAGCAGACTGCGCCCGGCACCTTTGTCCTGAAATGGGGTGCTGTCACTACAGCTGCCGATGGTTCGCCGATCCTTCCCGAAAACATCGAATACCGTGTCATGACTATTGTTCCCAATGCAATGGGCTCCCTTTCTGTGGGTGAAGTGCTCGGTACCACCACTGACCTTGAATACACCTATGTCACTGAGCCTGCCGTTGATCAGGATATATTCCGACTTGGTGTGCAGGCCGTCAACCTCGGTGTCGGATCGGAATATATCGGCTTGGGATCAATCCTTGTCGGTGAGCCTTATGAGATGCCTGTTGTGTACACCGGCGAATCGACAACTTACTTCACATCTTCACTGGGATCTGTCTCTTTGGGTTCTTCCAAGAATGGCATTCCGGCCCAGGATGGTGATGACTCGTTCTATATGATGAAAGGCGCGGCCATAGATGGCGAGAACTCCTTGCAGACAGGTTTGATCTCCATCGATGGGGATGCACCTGTGGTTGACTTCTGGGTTTACAGTTTGTCCGGAGCCGGCGAGGAAGGCGGCGAGGACCTCAACCAGACAAAGGTTTCTGTCCTTTGCGACGGTCAGCTGACCCAAATCGGAAGCTTTGCTCATAATGAGGAAGGTATGGAAGGCGAGGCTTGGAATCACAAGAAGTTCAGCCTCTCGCAGTTCAAGGGTAAGATTGTCCAGGTACGTATCACAGGTGTTTGCAAGAGCTATATATATAACATTTATGACAATATCCGCATCCGCCTTGATCTGAACTATGATCTGGCCGCTGAAATCTCTGCTCCCGCCAAGGCAACGACCGGCAGCGAGTTCGATGTGACCGTCAATGTTAAGAATGATGGCAGCGAGGATGCTGACGCATATGCTGTTGAGTTGTATCGTGACGGCAAACTCGTCGAGACAAAGAATATGTCTGCTCTTGCCTCCGACAATACCGCCGCCGTCACATTCAAACAGACCCTCGGCCTGTATGACGGAGACGCAGTGGAATATATGGCCAAAGTCGTTTACGAGGCTGATGAGAACCTTGAAAACAATGAGACTGAAACCGTTTCTGTAGCCCGTGTCAAGAACACGTTCCCCGTAGTGACCGGTCTCGAAGGTGAGAAGACCGAGCAGGGCAACTCCCTGACTTGGGATCCTGTCGTCATCGGCGAGAAAGTGCCCACAGAAGTCACCGAAGACTTCGAGGAAGGTGAGTCTTTCGCTCATGAGTTTGCAGACTGGACATTTGTCGATGTTGACCAGCTGATTGTCGGCGGTTTCCAAGGAGTTGATCTCCCCGGAATCACACCTGGGGAAAGCATGGCATCCTTCTTTGTCTTCGACAACAGCCTGCCGCAGTTCAATCCGAGCTATGTTACCAGGAGTGGTTCAAAATTCCTCGCCACACTCTTCCAGTACCAGGATCAGCAGATCGATGACTGGGCAATCTCTCCGCTGCTTACCGGTGATGCTCAGACTATCTCATTCTTCGCCCGCAGCTACTCCAACGAGTATCCAGAGAAGATAGAGGTATGGTATACAACCTCCAGCTCTGTGGATCCCGCTGACTTCGTCAAAGTTGAGGCATTCGGCTCGCAGGTTGTTCCGGGCCCGATCAGCAATGAAGACCGACCCTTCACAGAATATTCCGCAGATCTTCCCGCCGGAGCAATGCGCTTCGCGATCCGTTCCTGCGCCGCCGGCTCCTTCATGCTGATGGTTGACGACGTGACCTATACCAAACTCGATGGATTCGAGGGAGAGCTCAAGGGTTACAATGTATACCGCGACGGCGTGAAACTCAACGAGGCTCCTGTGGCAGAGGCAAGCTTCCTCGACACCGAGGCTGACGATGCCGCCCACACCTACCATGTGACTGCCGTTTACGACAAGGGTGAGTCTGAACTCTCCGAACCTGTCGTTATCGACCAGTCTGGTATCGACTCCATCCTCGCCGGTGGCGTGAAGGTTTCCGTTGAGGGCCGTGACATCGTTGTCGCCGGAGCCGCAGGCAAGCTCGTTGTCATCAACTCCGTTGACGGCAAGACCCTCTACAGCGCCCAGGGTGATGCCCGCGTGGCCGTGACCTCCGCTGTCTATCTCGTCACCGTAGACCGCAAGACCGTCAAGGTCGTTGTCCGCTGATAATCCCATCTGGTCTCGCCGGGTAGATCCGTCCGGTTCTGTCCGGCAGACACAGATTCCTTTACACCTCTATTAATTCGCCGCCCCGGCAATCCGTTCAGGATAGTCGGGGCGGTTCTTTAGAGGGTGTTTAATAACAGATGTTAAATTCTAACGAGCATATTTTGAGTCAGTTTAGTCTTTTGAGGAGGAAGTGATGCGGGCATCACGACGATCGAAAAAGGCAAAACTGGCCAAAATATGCGATAAGTTTAACTCTGATTTCATTATTCACCCTTGAACGGTTAGAATTTAACAGATGTTATTAAACACCCTCTTACATTTAAGGCGGGACTAATGTGAGAGGGTAGGGGTTATTCGGTCTGCGCGGCAAGGTGTGATGTAGGAAGAAGTCTGGCCGAAAGCTCCCATAAAAGATAGAGGGGGAGGAAGACCGCCGCGAGAGTGAAAGGATCGGATGTCGGGGTGATTACTGCGGCAGCTATTACAAGGAGGACGATGGCGTGGCGGCGGTAGCGCGTGAAGAAACTGCGGTTGAGAATCCCAAGGCGTCCCAATGCCCATGTCAGCAAGGGGATCTCGAAAGTCACCCCCATTACCAGAAGAATAGACATGAAGTTATCCATGTATGAGTCAAGGGTGATGGTGTTGGGTATTTCAGCCGACAGCTGATATCCGGCCAGAAACCGTAGTGTCAGCGGGAAAACGAGGTAGTAGGCGGTCGCCATCCCGAGATAAAACAGTATGTTGCCCCAGAAAAACGCAGCCCCGGCGTTTCGTCGCTCATTGGGATAAAGGGCCGGAGATACGAACGTCCACAGGAGATAAACCAGCAGAGGGAAGGTGACAATCAGTGCAAGCTGAAATGACAGAGACATGTGTATGAAAAACTGCGAGGCAAGCTGTGTGTTGATCAGATTGACTGAAAAGTCTGTTCCTGACGTGGCGGTGTCCTCCCCCGCAAGAGCCGAAAGGCGGTCAAAGAGACTGTAAAGGGGGAAAGATCCGTGGCAAGGAGCGAGGATGACGGAGTCGAATATTCGTGGCATCAGGCAGAAAAGGGCCACGGCGGCTGTTGCCACAACAGCCGCCATGCGGAACAACACCCCGCGCAACGCGTCGAGGTGGTCCCAGAATGTCATCTCTTGGGATTCCAAAATGGATGTGGATCAGGGAGGAGATTGAAAGCGGTATTCGGGTCAGGACTGCTTCTTGGTGGAGTCGTCGACAGCGTCAGCCGCGTCTTTGACTTCCCGGGTTGCGTCGTTGAGGCCATCCTTGAAGGAACGGACCCCTTTTCCGAGACCTTTCATCAGTTCGGGTATCTTCTTGCCGCCGAAAAGCAGCAGGACAACCAGAGCTATGATTATCCATTCAGAGCCGCCGGGCAGACTTAGTAAAGGTATGAGGCAAAGTGTGGTATGCATGGTGATAACGGTTGAGTTGTATTGATTGCGGGCCGATATCAGACCGCATGGATAGCAAAGTTACGGCTTTTGGCTTGAATTTCATCGCCGTGTGGGAATTTTTTTGTAACTTTGCGCCCGGATTTGAAATAATTAACAGACTGACATATGAAAGCATTCGTGTTTCCCGGCCAGGGCGCGCAGTTTGTAGGTATGGGCAAAGACCTGTACGAGCAGAGCGCCGAAGCCAAGGAGCTGTTTGAGAAAGCCAATGATATCCTGGGCTTCCGTATCACAGATCTCATGTTTGACGGCACTGAAGAGGATCTCAAGCAGACTAAGGTGACCCAGCCCGCCGTGTTCCTCCATTCGGTCATCCTTTCAAAAGTGATCGGTGATGAGTTCAAGCCCGAAATGGTTGCCGGGCATTCGCTTGGCGAGTTCTCTGCGCTTACCGCCGCCGGCGCGCTCAGCTTCGAGGATGGCCTTAAGCTGGTCAGCGCCCGTGCGAAAGCGATGCAGAAAGCCTGCGAGGCAAAACCCTCCACAATGGCTGCCATAATCGCTTTGTCCGACGAGAAAGTCGAGGAAATCTGTCAGGGAATCGACGGAGTTGTTGTTGCCGCCAATTACAACTGCCCCGGGCAAATCGTTATCTCCGGTGAGATTGAGGCCGTAAACGCCGCCTGCGAGGCTGCCAAAGCTGCAGGTGCCAAACGCGCGCTCCCCCTGAAGGTCGGTGGTGCTTTCCACTCCCCGTTGATGGAGCCTGCCCGCCAGGAGCTTGCCGAGGCTATTGCCGCCACGGAGTTCCACACTCCGATATGTCCTGTCTACCAGAATGTTGACGCGTCGGCTCATACTGATGCCGCCGAGATCAAGGAAAACCTCATAGCTCAGCTGACCGCTCCCGTGCGCTGGACTCAGACTGTGGCAAACATGATTGCCGACGGAGCCACTGAATTTGTAGAGCTTGGTCCCGGCAAAGTGCTGCAAGGTCTTGTCAGCAAAGTCAGCCGCGATGTAGCCGTGTCAGGCCGCCAGTAATCCGACATAGCCTAACACATACCATAACTTTGCGATAAAAATCCCGGAGAGCCGTGTGAAAAACGGTTTTTCGGGATTTTTGATAATGGGAGGAGCGGAGTTACGGGAAGACCGGGAGTGATGGGAGTGATGGGAGTTTGGGGAATTGTGGAGTAAGAGGGACGATCAGTCGCAATGGGAGGAAAGCAACGTCCGGGCGCGGGCGGCGTATGCCTGAGGCACAACCAGCCGGAGAGGAGTCCAGGTGTCAGTCATCGGAAGTACCGACGCTATTGTCTGGTTTGTGACTTCACATGGGATACCGTTGTTGCGCAGCATTCCCGCTGCAATCTCGGCGGCTTGTATTGTCGGGAAATCTCCTACGACAGTTGTCTGGGAATCTCTGTAACTGTTCATGGCAATTTTTTTAGTTGCAAATATACTCCAATAAACACTAATGAGAGGCGGTTTTGCGTCAGAATATGAAAAAAAACGTTTACGGGATATCCCAATTAGAGGGAAAATAGTAACTTTGTGGTGCCATAATGCATTGTCACTTGTCTCTGGCACCCCAAATTGAAACGATTTCAATTCTATATAATCTTCCTTTTGATGGCGTTCTTCGTCGCGGCCAATCTGCTTTCCCGCGACGGGGAGGGTTCGCTGCGTGCCGTCAGCCGGCATCCTGACAGAGATTCCGTCGTGTCATCGCCGGCTCAGGAGGATGAATTAGTGGCCGGAACCGCCGGCGAGATGGGAATTGTCGGTGACAGCGCGAGGATGCTCCTTGCCGACAGTTTGTCGGAGGCGATGCCCGACAGTCTGCTGACGATGTCGGCCGACTCCTTGGGAGTCAGGGGTGATACCGTCGCGCGGAAAAGATCCTCATTCGGCGTGGACTCGACATTCTTCACTGTCCGTGACTCAGTTAAAGGATCCCGCATCAGGCGTAACAAGGCCGATCTCGACAACCAGGTGGTGTTCTCCTCGAAAGACTCCATGATAATGGTCGGGCGCGAGATGACCTACATGTATGGCGACGGTCAGATCGACTACGGCGACCTGAAGCTGACAGCCGAGGATATCGAGCTTGACATGGGCAAATCGGAGGTCTACGCCGTAGGTGTGGAGGACTCGTTGGGTGAGGTGATAGGTTCTCCTGTGTTCGAGGAGGCAGGCACCTCCTATGAGTCGGCCACGATGAGATACAATTTCAAGAGCAAGCGCGGGTATATCACCAATGTGATCACCCAGCAGGGAGAAGGTTTCCTGACCGGAGGAACGACCAAGAAGACCGACGGAGAGGATTTCTATGTCGAGAACGGACGTTACACCACCTGCGACGACCATGAATGCCCCCACTTCTACCTCCAGCTGACCCGCGCCAAAGTGCGCCCGAAGAAAAACATCGTGACCGGCCCTGCCTATATGGTGCTTGCCGGATTGCCATTGCCGTTGGCTGTCCCGTTCGGTTATTTCCCGTTCAGCGACAAGTACGCTTCAGGTGTCATCGTCCCGACTTTCGGCGACGACTACAATCGTGGATTCTATCTGAGCGACGGCGGCTATTACTTTGCCATCAATGATTACATAGATCTTGCGTTGACCGGCGAAATCTACACCAAAGGCTCCTGGGGGCTTTCCGCCCAGTCGACTTACGCCAAACGTTACAAGTTCAACGGACGTTTCAATGTCAATTACCTCAAGACGATCAACGGAGAGAAAGGTGATCCCGACTATTCCACCGGAACCAACTTCCAGGTGTTGTGGAGCCATTCCCAGGATGCCAAAGCCAATCCCAACATGACATTGTCAGCCTCGGTCAACTTCACCACTTCCGGTTACTCGCGAAGCAGCGTCAACTCTTATTACTCCAACGCTTTCACCGAGAACACCAAAAGCTCGACGGTAAACATGACCTACCGCTTCCCCAACTCGAAGTGGCAGCTGTCGACATCGCTTAATGTCTCCCAGCGAACCCAGGACTCCACCCTGGCTATCTCTTTTCCCAACATAAATGTATCCATGTCGCAGATGTATCCTTTTAAACGCAAGAAGGCTGTCGGCGACGAAAAGTGGTATGAGAAGATACGCATTTCTTATTCCGGGCAGCTCCAGAACTCCCTTACTGCCAAACAGGATGAGTTCTTCAAGAAGTCGCTGATAAAGGACTGGCGTAACGGCATGAAGCACAATGTGCCGATTTCCGCCACTTTCAATCTCTTCAAGTATTTCAACCTCACCCCGTCGATCAACGTGACCGACAGGATGTACACCTCCAAGATACGCCGCGACTGGGATCCCGCCAAGTCTGCCGAGATAACAGACACGACTTACAGTTTCTACAATGTCTGGGATTTCACCTCCTCCGTGTCGCTCGACACCAAGATATACGGCTTCTTCCAGCCCCTTCCGTTCCTCGGCGACAAGATAAAGATGATCCGCCATGTCCTGACCCCGACCATATCTTTCTCTTATGCCCCCGACTTCTCTTCACCTTGGTTCGGATATTACGGACAGTATTCCTACATCGATCCCAACGGTCAGCAGCAGAGCCGCAAATACTCGCTGTTTCCCAACTCCCTCTATGGTGTTCCCGGACAGGGAGAGACAGGCTCGGTGTCGGTCTCGCTGTCAAACAACCTGGAGATGAAGGTCAAGACCAACGACTCTATCGGGGAGAAGAAGGTGTCGCTGATCGAGAATTTCACCATCTCACAAAGTTACAACTTCGCCGCCGACTCCCTGAACTGGAGCAACTTAAACACCTCCATACTGCTGCGCCTTACCAAGCAGTTCAATCTCAACCTGAACGCCACTTGGGATGTCTATACCTACGCCCTCAACTCGGCCGGAAATCCTGTCAGGGTCAATATCCCGCGCTGGAAAGCGGGGAAAGGCTGGGGAAGGCTTTCATCGACAGGTACATCATTCTCGTACACCTTCAACAACGACACATTCAAGCGTGGTGACAAGAAGGATCCCTCGAAAGCAGGAGGGAACAGCAATGGAGGCACTGACGACAACGGCGACTCCTCGTTTGACAACGTCGGCACCGATGGCGGGCGACCACGAAGCCCCCGCGAGGGATCCGGCGATGACGGCCTCGAACTCGACGAGGACGGCTATGTACCGTGGAGTGTCCCCTGGAGCCTCACACTGAATTATTCCATCAATTACTCGTATGGGGATTTCAATTACGAGAAGATGGAATACAATGGAAAAATAACACAGAATCTAAGTCTCTCGGGCAATATACGTCCGACCAAAAACTGGGAAATCTCGGCAACAGCTTCGTATGATTTTCAGCAGCACAAGCTCGCCTACATGAACCTCAATGTGGCGCGTGACCTGCATTGTTTTACAATGAGGGCCTCCATAATACCAGTTGGCCCTTACAAGAGCTATAACTTCCATATCTCCGTGAAGTCGTCATTGCTCTCTGACCTCAAGTATGATAAACGATCCTCTCAATCCAATGGTGTCCGTTGGTATTGATAACACTAATCATTTTTCAAAACAATAACAACAGATGAAGAAAAGTAATTCGCTGCTACTGGCTGCGTTGCTTGCAGCCACGACTGCTCTCTCCTCAACCGGAGCACCGTTGTCGCGCGTGCAATCCCGGCTGTTGGCCGGCTCTGCGTATGAGCCGGTACAACCGGCGACCGGGAAGACTTCCGTTCTTCCGAAGATGAAGACCGCCTCGACATTGCCCGTCACGGGCATAAGGCGGGTCCTCTCACCAACTGATCTTAAACGAAACCTCGCTTTGCGTTCGGCCACGTCCGCTTCCCGATCGATTGCCGAGGATGTCGATCTGCGCGGTTGCGTGCTTTATCCTAACTCCATGCTGGGATTCTATACTCTCCCCAAGACCGATGGGGGAGAATTCATCCCTTATGGCACCACTGACCTTGTGGCTGTGATAAACGGAGGAGGGTATGACGACGGAGAGGGGTTGTATCATGGTGTTTTCTATCAGACATCTTCGTCGGGAAACATCGCTGTGGCCACCGTATACCATCTTGATTCCCGTTCACTCGACATTGTAAGCACAACCGACCTGGCTGACGGCTCGCTGATTGCCGATGATGTGGCGATGGATCCTGTTACCGGCGAGGTCTATGGTTGTTATCTCACTGAAGAGGGGCGTTGCTGGGGAAAAGGGGATTATCAGGCCGGTACCCGCAGGGAGATACGCCAACTCCAGCAGCATGAGTGGCTTGCCGGCGTAGGCTGTGATGACAAAGGACAGTTTTATGGCGTTACCATAATGGGTGATTTTGTCAGGATCGACAAACAGACCGGAGAATACCAGACGGTATCCCAGGCCGGTGTGCCTTATGAATATATGGCCGGAGGCTGTGTTGACACAACCCACGGCAAATTTCTGGTGTCGTATAACACTTCCGCCGCTGGAGGCGGCATATACGAGATCGATCTCTCCACAGGAACTGCTTCCCGTGCCGTTGACTTCCAGAAGGATGTCGTTGCGGTAGGTCTATATGTCGGGGCTGCTCCGGTTGACGAGAAGACTCCGGCTGCTCCCTCTCTGACAGTCTCAGCTCCGCAGGGATCGATGAATGTGAGCTACTCGATAGAGATGCCCGCCACATTGCGTGACGGTACTCCGGTCAAGGGTTCTCTTGATTATGCTCTATGGGTAGACGGCGAGGTGAAGGCCGAAGGCTCTGCTGATGCCGGGACTACCGTGTCTGGAGAACTTCCCCTCTCTAAGGCCGGCATGACAGACTTTGTGGCTCAGGTGTCGAATGCCGCCGGCAAGTCGCCACGCGCCCATCAGTCTTTGTTTGTCGGGAATGGACTACCCTCGATGCCTCAGAATGTGGTGGCTTCCTGGGCCGATGGCCGGATGAAGATCACATGGGACGCAGTGACCGGCTCGGCGGATGGAGGATATATAGACCCGGCCGCTGTGACATACTCTGTATTCAACGGTTCGACACTTGTCGCCCGGAATATTTCCGCCACAGAATATCAGTTTGCATTCCCGACTCCAGAGGAGCGCAGCTCATATACGTTCTTCGTTTCAGCAAGTTATGACGGCAAGGTTTCCGGAATGGGCACATCCAATGTAATATGGGTGGGAGCTTATCCGGTGCCTTTCGAGACAGTCTTCAATTCAAAGACAATATTCAACGATCTCGGCTACACGATCCTTGATGGAAATGGAGACGGTCATCAATGGACTATCCGCGGTCTTAACAACGGGGCGATGCTGTCAAGCGGGGAGACTACTCCTTGTGATGACTGGATGATAACCCCCTCGCTGAAGTTCGAGGCCGGTAAGGTATATCCTTTCTCGATGATTGTCCATGCCGAGAGCGACAGGTATGTCGAACGTGTGGAGGTCAAGGCAGGCCAGGGCCTGACTGCCGCCGATATGTCCCAGACAGTCATTCCTCCGACAGAGGTGACAGCCTTGGTTGACGCTCCTGCCACTCTCTCCGGATTTATCGTACCATCGGCTACCGGCGAATGGAATGTCGGTGTGCATGGAATTTCAGATCCGATGACTTTCTGGCTGACAGTCGTGTCTCTCGAGATCAGCGAAGGGGTGGATGCCTCCGCCCCGGATGCCGTGACAGAGTTGAGACTTGTCCCTGATCCGTCAGGGCTCCCGGCTTTGTCGGGCAGCTTCAGGCTCCCGACACTCGATGTGGCCGGGCGGCAGCTTTCTGGCACAGTATCCGTCGAGGTGAAATGTGGTGATCGGATTGTCGGAAATCTTTCCGGAGCTGTGGGATCGGTAGTGAATTTCGCAGACAATCTCCCCGGCAAAGGCACTTACAAATACACTGTGACCACCTCAGTCGGACAGACCCGTGGTGTGCCTGTTTCGTCATCCGTGTTCGTTGGCCCTTATCCGGCTGCCGCCCCCGTTTCCGCGTCTGTGTGTGAGAGTAATGAGGATGGCCGCGTGACTGTCTCATGGGAGCCCGTGGCAGCTGATGTCAACGGCAATCCGATTGATCCGGCCAATGTGTCATATATGGTCTACACCATCGAGGTGGATGAGAACCTGTTCAAGCATCTTACCCCGATAGCGGATGAGAACTTCACTGGAGAGTTTGCTTCTTTCATGGCATTGGAGGATGTGTCCAAACAGAGCTTAGTCCAGTATGCCGTAAAGGCCTTCAACCGCGACGCGGAGTCTGAAGAGTTCGCCACAACCAACATGATACCGGTCGGGAAAGGTTATGATATGCCGATCGTTTATTCAGGAAGCGCCGAGATTAAATACCAGCTCTTGTCGATGAGTTCCCAGGGCCGTGGCTTCTGGGACATCTACAGCCCCGAAAATCTTGAGGACGCGCCCGAGCCTGTCGCCTCGTTTGACTATTTCGGATGCTATGCCGGATCTGCCGAGGCTTATGGCGATCTTTCCACCGGAAAAATAGATCTGACTTCTGCTCTCCATCCCGAACTGTCTTATTACACCTATTGTCTGAATGACGGGGACAAGAACTTTGTCGAAGCGTTTGTCATTGCGGATGGCGAGACAACCCGTCTGGGACGCGCGTTGCATGAGGAGATGAAAGTCGGCAAGTGGACCAAGGTCCGTTATGACCTGTCGGCATACCGGGGAAAGAATATCCAGGTGATGATCCGTGCCGTCGCCAAGACCCAGGCATATACATTTGTCGACGAGATAACAGTCAAGGAGACCCCCGACAAGGATCTCGCGGCTGTCGGAATCTCTGCGCCCGCCGAGGTCAAGACCGGTGAGAAATTCAACATATCGGTAACCGTGGCCAACTATGGTTACGAGAATGCCGGGGCTTTTGATGTCAACCTCTACCGTGACGGCGATATCGTCGCCACCCGCAATGTCGCTTCACTTGATGTCGATGCGGAGATATCAGTCGACTTCGAGGAGGTGTTGTCATTGTTTGATGCCGGCAATGAAGCGTCTTATTCCGCGGAAGTGCTCCTCGATGGCGACAAGGACTCCTCGAATGACGCGACCGTTGAGATTACTGTCAGTCGTCCTGTGTCGGCATTGCCTGCCGTGAAGGACCTCTCCGGGGAGAGAACCGCCGGAGGAAACAAGCTGACATGGACCCCCTATGGGCCGGAAGAACTTGAGGGTGTGGAGATGACCGAAGACTTTGAGAACGCGACTCCCTGGACCGGTGGTTTCGGTGGATGGACATTCCTCGATGTAGATCAGAAGCCCGTCAGCACAGCCGGCATATTCTCGATCAAGTTCCCCAACATCGTGTCGGGTGTGACCACCTCCTCATTCTTCGTGTACAACCGTCAGGAGTCAGCTCCCGGCAACAATTCCATGGCCGGCAACAGCGGGGAGCAATATCTCGTGGCCCTCTACAATGCCGACCGTCAGACCAACGACGATTGGGCGATCTCACCACGCCTGACCGGCAATGCTCAGACCATTTCTTTCTATGCCAAGAGCTTCCGGGCTTCATCCCCCGAGTCGATCGAAGTGCTCTACACTACCGAGGATTCCCTTGATCCCGATGACTACGAAATGATTGACAGCGAAGAGGCCATCCCCGACGAATGGACCCGTTATGAGGTCGAGCTTCCTGCGGGAGCCCTCCATTTCGCCATACGTTATGTCTCGACCGACACATACTTTGTGATGATCGATGACGTTACCTTCACCCCCGATCCTTACCTCTCGCTTCCGACCCTGATCGGCTACGACGTGTATAGAGACGGCGTGAAGATAAACGAGGCTCCTGTCACAACCGGCGAATATCTCGACACGGATGCCGACGGTTCGGCCCATACCTATCATGTGGTGGCCAAGTTTGCCGAAGGAGAATCCGAGGCATCCAATGCCGTCGTGATCAGCCAGTCGGGAATTGACGCTGTGTCAGTCGCAAACCTTAAGATCGCTGTCGACGGACACGATATCGTTGTCACCGGAGCTGCTGACGCTATGGTTTCCATCGTGGCAGTCGATGGCAGAGTGCTTCACCGTGCCTGCGGCGATCTGCGCCTTACTGTCACTCCTGCCGTCTACATTATCTCTGTCGCCAACCGCGCCGTCAAGGTGATCGTGAAGTAATCCCTTGACGTTGTGTGATTGAAAGGCTGAAATTTTAATTAGTCGCGACAGCATATATCATTTATAATTCCGGCAAAAATCGGATCTCTTCCGCCGATTTTTGCCGGAATTTATGTTGTTAACATGATTTAACCATTTGAAAGCCATGAATTAAACATGGATGTTTAATTTTGCAAAACAAATCAAATAATTGTTTAAACAATAGCTGGTCAATTAAATTCGCATCTTTTGCGAGGTAATGATTGATGTCTCGCCATATTGGCAGCGACAATGTTTTGTACAGGTATGAATAGTATTAATGTTAGTATTTTGTGTTGGTGTAAGGCCGCGATTATTGCCGTTGCTGCTTTGCTGTGTGTTCCGGGTATTTCGGCTGAAAAACGGATAATTTCTGCGGTCGATGAGGATGGTGTCACATATCAGATTGGCTATAATTCAGAAGGCCTGGTCTCTAATATACTTCTTGGAGGCCGAGGAAGCGGCATGATTTCTTATGATTGGAGTGGGGTTGCTAACGGCAATCTGACCATCACCGTAAGTACACCGTATGATGAATATCATGCGTATTGTGGTATAGATGACAATGGATGTATTGTATCTTATGAGGACGATGGCGATGATCATGATTCGTACAGCTTTGAGTACGATCCATCAGGCTACGTGACAAAAATCACTTGCTACGATGGCTCCTATAATTCATTGAATTGGGTGGACGGAGATTTGTCAGATGCAAGATTTTATAGCTCGTCTGGTAAAATGATGGAGCATTCCAACGGCTCATATACATCCGAGAGGATTTCCGTCCCGATTTTGAACAAAGGTGTCGGAGTGACCGCCGGCCGCCTTTTGTCAAGCTATTGCTTTGGGTTGGATGTCCCTTCTGAAGCTTGGATCTCAGGCGTTTGCGGTAAGGAACCGAAGCACTTGCTGGCTTACACGAAATTTACATATGAAGGATCTCATGATGGCTATGACGAATACAGCCTCATATGGGAGCTTGATAATGAAGGATATCCTACAAGCTGTACTGTCGACAATGAAACGGACCATGCACATTGGACGTTTGTATGGGAGGAAGCGCCTGCCGGTGTGGACATGACAGTTGTAGACAGTGATGCCGATGAGATAGAGGCGGTGTATGGCGCTGATGGGATGCAACGAGTCGTGCTTCAGCTTGGACTGAATATTGTTAGATACAAGTCCGGAAGATGCGAGAAGACTGTCGTACGTTAATTTACAAAATTTATCAATAATTTGTTCATTACATTTGGACTACATATTATAGTTCGCTATTGAACACTGTATAAAAAGCCATGGCGCTGTGTCAAAATTCAATATTTTGACACAGCGTCTTATTTTTTGTCCGGATGGCGAGGGTGTTGTCAGAATGGTTCAGATGGTAGGAGCCTGGGGGTGAGGGTGAAGGGAGTTGACTAAGGTCAATGACCGAACCCGAATCCCCAGGCGACGACCCAGATGAGCCATTATGACACGCCCTCATGACTTTTTATACAGCAGAGGTTAAATCCCCTGATTGGTTTTGATAGGATGGGATTGGGATCAGTGGGAATTCTGGAAAGCGGTGGGGGAGAGGCCGGTGAGGTTTTTGAAGTATTTGCCGAAAGAGGATTGGTTGGAGAAGTTCAGCTCATAGGCGATCTGCTGGACATTCTTGCCTGAATATCTCAGCAGGTTCTTTGCTTCCTGGATTACATACTGGTCGATCCATTCTCCGGCTGATTTGCCTGTCGCCTCCTTTATGACGAGTGAGAGATATTTGGGGGAGATGTACATCTTTTCGGCGTAGAAGCTTATGGCGCGCTGGGAGCGGTGGTATTCGCGGACGAGCCGCAGGAATTTCTGGACGTAGGTAAGCTTGCGGGAATGGGCCTGACGGCTTGTGTCGCGCTCGGCGGCTTCCTCCCCGAAAGCCATGATCTGGTATCCGGCGGCAGAGACGAGGGCGCGGGCTATATAGCGGTTGTAGTTGTTCTGGTCCTGGGCGTTGAGATGGAGCAGATCGAAGTAGCGCAGCAGAAGGGCCACTTTCTCCGGATCCAGCTCCAAGACCGGAGATGAGGGGGTGAATACGGAAGTATTGATGGCACTTAGGTCAATGTTGATGTCGAGGGCGAACTTGTTTGACAGGAACAACAGGTAGGCCTCAAGTTCCTCTCCATGCCAGTCAAGTGGCTTGAACACTGTTTCAGGAGGGATGAAAAGAAGGGAATTTGGGGAGACATCGATCTCATCGAGGTTGATGATTATCTTCAGATGACCTTTCACGCAGATACACATGGTCATCCCGTCAAACCGGCGCGCCACGGGTGCCTCGAACTTGTCGTTGGAGCTTGTGACACGGGTCAGTATGTAGTCTTCGCCAAGGTGTATGTAGTTGTCAGATACTTTCTCCAATACAGACAGTTGGGAGAATCTGATTGGAGTCTCGCGGAATTTCGGAGTATGCTTCATAAGGCAATGAATGATGGCTCTTGGTTGATGGTCTCATACCGGAAGGGATAATCAATCCCCTCTGATTCCGCTGCAAATTTAAAGGTTTATTCCGAAAAATACCAATAAATTTGTTTAAATAGTCATAAAAGAGCTGCCCTTGCCTGATTCGTTCCGGCGGCGGTCTGCGGCGATCAGGATGAAGACTATTATGCCTCCGAGTATGAAAGTCAGTGTCTGCGCCGCGATGACAGTGTTGCCGAAAGCTGCGCCGGCGGTTATGAACGCCTTATGGGCGGCGGGGTTGACCGCTGCGGATACTGTGGCCGGCGCAAAGAGCTGAAGCCCGAATATTATCGCGGTCTGATATGGTCCGATACCCCCGTTTGAGGGTATCCCCATAGCGATGGTGGTAAGCATGTAACATATGAAAGCCACGATGATGCCGTTGGTCTCAAGCATCTGGCGTGTCATCGGGAAGGCGTAGAAAGCTACATAGAGCTGCAGGAAGTAGCAGCTCCACAGGACAGCGGTCAACAGGAGCCATTTCCCCTTGCCGTTCATCCGGCCTATGGCAGCGAATCCGTCCCAAATCCCTTTGAAGAAATTCCTGACTCTGGCCAGCAGTTTCCCTTTTCCGAATTTCATCAGTGCCCAGAATCCTGCGATTGCCGCCGCCATGCCTCCCCAGAGCCACGGGGAGGTCAGCAATGCTCCGATCTTGTCATACGCGTCAGGATAGGTGTGCATGAATTTGATGAAAGGGGCTGACGCGAACGCGAAAGTGACGAGAGTCAGCAATGCGACGACGACAGTGTCGGCAAGCCGGTCGGCGATCATTGAGCCGAAGACCTCCGAGAACGGGGCTTTCTGACGGTAGGCTATATACCCCGAACGCCAGACTTCCCCTAAGCGAGGGAAGATGATGTTGAAAGCGTATGTCCCGAAAATCGAGTAGAAAAGAATGCGGAAGGGAGGCACTACGTTGATCGCCCGTAGTTGTATTCCCCACCGGGCGGCTCTCACGATGATGGGAATAAGACCGATCAGCAGGTTGAGGCCGATAAACCAGAAGTTGCACTCCTCGCGTATAATGCGCATCATCTCCTTGAAGTCGATATCGCGGAAAAGAGCCACACATAAGCCGACGCTTATGGCCAACGGTATGCCGAATTTGAGAAGCTTGCCCGGCAGGCCCCCTTTTTTTAATTCATTGTCACGTTCGATGGTGTCGTTGGTTTTCATCCTCCAGTCTTTTGTTTATCGCCGTCCGGCAAAGAAATTCTTCATCAACGCCCCGCATTCATCGGCCAGTACTCCGCGTGTCACGGTGGCCTTGGGGTGGAAGGGTCCTCGCGGGGCATGTGATGTCATGACCGAGTATCCACGTTTGGGGTCGTCGGCTCCGTAGACTATACGGCCGACTTGCGCCCATCCGATGGCTCCGGCACACATCAGGCATGGTTCCACTGTGACATACAGGGTCGCTTCCGGCAGGTATTTTCCCCCAAGTGTCTGGGCCGCCGCCGTCAGGGCGAGCATCTCGGCATGGGCCGTAACGTCTGTCAGCTGCTCGGTCAGGTTATGGCCCCGGCCGATTATGCGTCCTCCGGCTACGACAACTGCTCCCACCGGGATTTCCCCGGCGGCGAATGCCTCCCTGGCCTCGGCAAGGGCTGCCAGCATGAACTTCTCGTCATCAGTCATCGTTTTCCGGTCTGTATTCCCTTTTTATGACGCAAAGTTACGAAATAAGTTGGGAATGGTGTGAAATTTTCGGGGATATGCTTGTTGAATTAGAAGAATTTATTTAATTTTGGCTTCACAATGCCTTACCAGTTTTAGACAATCTCTTATGAAAAAAAAATTAGCAATCTACAAGAATGACCCTTGGCTTGAACCATACGCCCCTGCTATCGACGGGCGACATGAAGATGTGCTGCGCAAACAGGCGGAGCTGACCCAGGCCAGCGGTACGCTTAATGATTTTGCGAATGCCCATAAATATTTCGGCCTTCACCGGGTCAGCCCCCGAGGAGGCTGGGTTTTTCGTGAATGGGCTCCAAACGCAACCTCGATATGGCTTGTCGGAGATTTCTCTAACTGGGAAGAGCATCCTGAATACAGACTCAATTCTGTCGGCAACGGTGTCTGGGAGCTTAAGCTTCCCGCCAAAGCCTTGAAGAACGGCCAACTTTACAAGATGCGCGTCCATTGGCCCGGAGGTGAAGGTGACAGGATCCCGGCTTATGCCAACCGGGTCGTCCAGGATGACCAGACCAAGATTTTCTCTGCCCAGGTATGGGCTCCGTCCGCTTATGAGTGGAAAATCAACGAGTTTGTGCCTGACACGCGTCCGCTGTTGATCTATGAGTGTCATATCGGCATGGCCCAGCAGGAGGAGAAGGTCGGAAGCTATGTGGAGTTCCGCGACAAGATCCTGCCCCGCATCGCCGCCGACGGCTACAATGCCATTCAGGTGATGGCCATACAGGAGCATCCATACTATGGGTCGTTTGGCTATCATGTATCGTCGTTCTTCGCCCCCTCCTCGCGTTTCGGCACCCCGGAGGAGCTTAAGAGCCTGATTGACCGGGCGCATGAGCTTGGCATCGCCGTGATAATGGATATCGTTCATTCCCATGCGGTCAAGAACGAGAATGAGGGGCTTGGCCGTCTTGACGGCACCCGTAGCCTCTATTTCTATCCTGACCAGAGAGGTGAGCATCCGGCATGGGATTCCCTCTGTTTCGATTACGGTAAAAACGAGGTGTTGCATTTCCTCCTCTCCAACTGCAAGTACTGGCTGGAGGAATTCAAGTTTGACGGATTCCGTTTCGACGGTGTGACCTCGATGCTCTATTATGATCATGGATTGGGGAAAGCGTTCGGCTCATACGCCGACTATTACGATGGCGGTCAGGATACCAACGCGATAACATATCTCACTCTTGCCAACCTTTTGATCCATACCGTGAATCCCCACGCCATCACGATAGCCGAGGAGATGAGCGGCATGCCTGGCCTGGCCATCAAATTCAAGGATGGCGGTATCGGTTTCGATTACCGTATGGCTATGGGTATCCCCGACTATTGGATCAAGACACTCAAGGAGAAGAAAGATGAGGACTGGCATCCGACATCGATATTCTGGGAGCTGACCAACCGCCGTTACGAGGAGAAGACCATCTCATATGTCGAGAGCCACGACCAGGCGCTCGTCGGAGACAAGACTGTCATCTTCCGCTTGATTGACAAAGAGATGTACTGGCATATGATGGTGGGCGACGAGAACATGATGGTGACCCGTGGTATCGCTCTCCACAAGATGATCCGTCTGGTTACGATCGCCACTATCAATGGCGGCTACCTCAATTTCATGGGTAACGAGTTCGGTCATCCCGAATGGATCGACTTCCCCCGCGAAGGAAACGGCTGGAGCTACAAGTATGCCCGTCGCCAGTGGGATCTCGTCGACCGGGAGGACCTTCAATACAAGTTCCTGAACGCGTTTGACAATGCAATGGTAGAACTTGTGTCGGGGGTCAACAATTTCCAGGCTCTTCCTATAGAAAAACTGTGGGAGAAGGATGACGACCAGGTACTGGCCTTCCGTCGCGGGAATCTTGTCTTCGTGTTCAACTTCTCTCCTTACAAGTCGTTCAACGACTATGGAATACTTGCTCCTGCCGGCAAATACAAAGTCGTGCTTTCCTCCGACTCCCCCCGTTTCGGCGGCTTCGGCAACATCGACGAGAAGGTCGAGCATCTGACAATCAATGATCCGCTCTACCAGCCGATAGGCAAGGAGTGGCTTAAGCTATATCTGCCGGCCCGCTCGGCCCAGGTGCTTCGTCTGGTTCGTTCGCCACGTAAGAAATCCTGATCATCGTCTTAGTAAACATAATAGATAATGTACAAATCGCCGCCGGACACCTCCATTCTGCCCGGTGGCGGTTGTTTTCAAATGAAATTACCATATGTCGGACCACAAGGAATTTGAGGGCAGTGAGGATGAGTTGAAGGAATTGCTTGACAGGGAGGCATTGCGTTTCAATGCTCCGGAATTCATAGATGCCGATCCTGTCCAGTTTCCGAGAAAATTCGAGTCTCTCCCTGACATAGAGATTGTATCGTTGCTTGCCTCGACGGTGGCGTGGGGAAACCGGAAAATGATATGCGCCAACATCAATAAGATGTTGGCTTTGATGGACTGGTCTCCGGCGGCTTATCTTCTTGACAAGGGATATGAGGAACTGCCTGACATGAACATCCACCGCACATTCTTCGCCCGTGATCTTAGGGCGTTCCTGCGCGGGCTTTATCCGATTTACCGGGAGCATGGCTCATTGCAGGAGTTTGCCCGCGCCAAGGGGGTAGGGGAGTCGGAATTTCCCGCATGGGCGTTGGCTGCGGCTATAAATTCCTCATTGGAGCAGGAGAACCGTGGCCATGACGATGTGAACCTGTCGCGGTGTCTCCCGCAAAATCTGAAGACAACCGCCTTGAAACGTCTTAACATGGCTCTCCGTTGGCTCGTCCGCGACGATGGGATCGTCGATATGGGGGTCTGGGATGTGATTAAGCCGTCACAGCTTTTCATCCCTCTTGATGTGCATGTGGGCGACACCTCCAGAGAGCTTGGGCTGCTCTCACGAAATGCCAATGACCGTCGTTCTGTCGAGGAGCTGACGGCGAAGTTGCGCCGCTTCAACCCGGGGGATCCGGTCATCTACGACTATGCCCTATTCTCCCTCGGCCTCGTCGGAAGCAAGCAGGTTGGCGCGGATGATTGTGGAAGAGACCGCGTATGACGACTTGACAAGATCAAACAGTGCCGGATCTGTTCCTGTCGTGTCCCCTGAGACATGACCGTTAAGATCGATTGCAAAGCCGGGTAAGGAGGAGATCCCGGAGAATCCCATGCCGGGGAAGATGTCTGCTGAAGCTCCTGACATTGGACGGCCCGACGGGATCAGTCCGGCGATGTCGAGGATGGTAGTGTAGACATCGACCTGCCCCATAACCGCATCACGTCTGCCTGCGACAGGGGAGTTCAGTACGATCATCGGAACGAACGATTCCGGATCGACAAGCGACATCATTGACGGGGATGTCGCGCGTATCGGCTCGCGCCATGAGGCAAGAGCTTCATGGTCGCCCACGATCACTATCATTGTCCGGGATGCGTCAGGCCTTGACTGCAGGTAATCGATAAATTCCCCCAATGCGTGGTCGGTGTAATTGATGGCTGTGATGTAATCCCCCAGTGGCGCAGGGTATTCTGCTGAAAGGTTTATCCGGCGGTGTTCCTGTGGAATAGTGAAAGGGAAATGACTGGAATATGTGATTACCTCCACAAAAGCGTTCTCCCCTTCCGGCCATATTTCCCCCGTTTTCATCTTCCCGGCTACTTGTCGCAGGAAACTCCTGTCGGAGGGATTGCGTGGATGGCCGAACGATTCCGATGCGTCCCAGCTGTCGCGGAATCTGACTTCGTCGATGCCGAAAGATTTGGCCACTGCTCCCTGGTTCCAGGTTGTGGCGCGGTCTCCGCTAAGCAGGTAGCTCTTCATGCCCCGGTCTGCGCGGAAAACTTGTGCAAGATGGGGATATGTGTGGTCGGGAAATTTCATCGAATAGACGAAATCAGCCATCGGGAGCAGTCCGGCAGTCATCAGGAGTTGTCCGTCTATGCTGCGCCCGGGTCCAACTTGTGAAAGGACATGTGGGGCGAACCATGTGTTGGCTGTGTCTTTCATAAGCCGGTTTAGGTTGGGGGTGATTTCCTGTCTTTCGACGGATTTGCCCAGCGGCCATGCCTCGAGTGACTCGACGATGATCATTACGATGTTGTCCGGCTTATAAGCCGGATTCAGAGCGGAGTCGCTCTGAATCATCGATTGCTCCCTGATAGTCTCTTTCTTATTCATCCATGAGCGGGCAGTGGCTATCTCCTCCTTGCTGACCGGGCGGTTGCTCTCAAGCATGTCGGCCAATATGCTGACCGGGAGAGTGTAGATGACCGGTGGGGTCGCCCGGTAATAACACTCCTCTTTCAGATGCTCTATATGACCGAGCAATCCTCCGTAACAGGCCGCGCATATCGCGCAGGCGCAGACTTCGATGCCGAATGTCACCAACCATGGCTTTATTCCGGGTCTCCGAGAATAAGCCTTACGGGATAATGCTTTTCCCATCATGGCCAGCGTCACTACCGTTATTATCGGAAACGCCAGGTCTGCAAGTCTTAGAGAATGACGTATCGCGTCGCCGAATTCCGCGACATTGCCTGCCATAAGGTAGCTCGCGGGTGGAATAGGGCCGAAATATGTCCGGCAATACATCAGATTGGCCATCGCGAGAAGGTCGGCGATGACAAGGACAGCAGCGGTGGGCCATCTCCTGCGCCATACAGCCGCCGGGAGAGCCATCAGCGTGGCGAGCGTCGCGGCGAAGATGTATGTCGCAGGGAAACTCAACGCTCTGAAAGAGGTCGCCATGCTCCACAGCAGGTCGAACGCGAGGATGGTCGCGAGACATCCTGACCATGCGATAGTGAAACGCCGGGTCCACAGACTTTTGGGGAACAGTCTGTATGACCAGCCGGTCTTATTGCTTCTGTTCATTTATTTCGGACTTCTTTAGCACAAAATTACAAAAACCTCAGGGATGTGTCAAAATTAAAATCTGACACATCCCTGAGGTTCTGTGTACCGGGATGGAATGGCAAGCCTTTATTTGAGGCTCGCGCGGTTATCGTAGCCGTAGATAGGAATAGCCGAAACGCTCGGCGGCTGCGCGGTCAAGCTCATCGCGGAATGCGGGATCGGCGATGGAGATCAACAGCTTGGCGCGTTCGGGCAATGATTTGCCCCGTAGGTTCACAGCCCCGTGTTCGGTGACTATATAGTTTGTCTGGAAACGGGTAGTCACTACTCCCGCGCCGGGTGTCAGTACCGGCTTGATTTTCGAGATCCCTTTGGTAGAGGATGTCATGGCCAGGAAGGAGAGTCCTCCCTCGCTGCGCGATGCGCCATAGACGAAGTCATGCTGTCCGCCGACCCCCGAGAAAAGACGTTGGCCGATCGAGTCGGCGCAGATCTGCCCGGTGAGGTCGATCTCCAGGCATGAGTTGATTGACATCACCTTGGGGTTCTGGGATATGATAAACGGGTCGTTGGTCCATGCCACATCCTTGAAGATCATATCCTCGTTATAGTCCATGAGGTCATACAGGCGGCGCGATCCGAGCGCGAGGCAGGCGACGGATTTCCCCGGATAGACTTTCTTCATGGAGTTGTCAATTATCCCTTTCTCGATCAGGGGCAACACCCCGTCGGTCATGGCTTCTGTGTGAAGGCCGAGATGTTTATGGTCGGCGAGAGCCCTGATGACGGCGTTGGGGATGCCTCCGACACCGATCTGCAACGTGGCTCCGTCAGGGATGATTTCGGCGATGGCATTGCCTATCGCGGTCTCTTTCTCCCCTGGAATGGCTGTAGGAACCTCCACCAACGGGTCATCGACTTCGACGGCCGCGTCGATCCGGGAGACATGTATCACCGGGTCGCCGTAAGAGAAGGGCATGTGGGGATTGATCTGGGCGATCACGACGCGGGCGCATTCAGTGGCGGAAGTGGCAAGGTCTGCCGAAACGCCGTAGCTGACATATCCCTCTTCATTGGGGCGCGAACAGTTGAGCAGCACCACATCGACCGGCCATGTGCCGTCACGGAAAAGTGCGGGCACTTGACCGAGAAACCGGGGAGTTGTCGCACCGTATCCGTCGTTGATCCATTTGCGGACATTGTTGGAAACAAAGCAGGTGTCGACCAGAAAGGAGTCCTTGTATTCCGGTTTACAGTATGGAGCTTCCCGGTCTGCGACTGAGAATCCGGAATATAACACCACCCCGCGCAATTCATTTCCCCTCCGGGTCATCGCCGCCACCAATGTCTCCGGGATCGAAGTAGACCCCTGTATATAAATATGGTCGCCGCTCTTTATCAGCTTCACCGCTTCCTCTGCAGAACGCAGTTTCAATTCATAATTCATAATTCATAATTCATAATTACCTGCGGAATAAAACAATCCGTCAAATCAGGCAATTTAACACTGATGGAAACCAAATCTCTGGTTAGTTTTTGGGATCTGTATTTTGTCTCAATGTTTTAATAATACTAATCAGTAGTTTTATGAGTTCACGGACATCGTCTAACAGAGACTCTGCCTGTTTGGGTGTTAGAAATTCTGTATCCTGCAATAACATGATCCAATATTCTGTCTCGGAGGCTTCTTTTAGCGAAATCGAAAGCTTAGCCGCAAAATCAGCTCTGGAATAAGCCCTTATGGCTTCGTGTATATTGGCTCCAATGCTTGTGCCACATCTTAATAACTGTTTTGAGATTACGAATTCTCGTTTAGTGTTGATAAGATGTTTGTAAACATTCACGATTCTTACAGCGAAAGCGTAGCTTTTCTCCTTGATCTGATTCTCCGATTTCATTTAATCCACATAAATAATTATGAATTATGAATTGACAGGGTGATCGTGGTGGAAAAGGGCGAGACGTTGGCCGAGGCGGTCGAGGATTTCTTGGGAGTTGAGCAGGGAGACGCACACGCGGACTCCTTGCTGGCGGCTGCCGGTAGACGGCAGGGAGATGGTGGAGACTCCGTAGCGCAACAGCTCGCTTTGCAACTCCGCGCCTGTCAGGCCGGGATACCCGACAGTGAAGAAGAATCCGTCTGATATCGGCTCCTCCCCGTCAAGGGCATAGACCATGTGGAATCCGTTGTCGAGGAACAGCTTCTTCGCCAGTCCGGCGCGTCGGCCGTATTCGCGGGTCTCGGCCACGAAGTCGATCTCTCCGTTGACCGCTTTACGGAGCATCTCGGCATAGGCATGCTGCGCGGAATGGGCCGTGCCGGAGGATGCGCAATACAAGACTCCATAGACATATGCGTCAAACAATGTTGGCATCTCATAGAATTTCTCGAAGAACTCGTAGCGACGGTCTGCCACGGCGGGAGACATGCATACGATTGATATGCGCTGCCCGGCATAAGAGAAAATCTTCGAAGCTGATACCAGCAGTATGCATCTGTCGGAATATCTGGCTACAGTCGGGATAAACGGGGCTTTGTAGGGAATGCCGTACCGGCGGCGGAAGTCCATGCCGAGATAGGCGTTGTCCTCGATCAGGATGATGTCATGCTTCTCGGCCATACGCGCGAGGATCTTGAACTCCGTGTCGGTAAGATTGGTCCATGCCGGGTTGTTGGGATTGCTGTATATTATCGCCGAGACTTTCCCGTCGGCCATTGCTTCTTCGAGACGCTGTTCAAGCAGTTCGCCCCGACAATCATAAATGTCTACCGAGCGTTGCTCCAGCCCGAGGAGCTTGACCTGATTATGCTGGGCGGGGAATCCGGGATCGAGAAACAGGATTGTGTCTCTCCCTTTGAGGCGTTGCCCCATAAGGAGGAAAAGGGTGAATGTCGCCTGCATGGAGCCTACTGTCGGCACCACACATCGCGCGGGGATGTCGATGTCGAAGAATGCTTTGAGGAAATCGCTGCCGGCATCCTTCAATGCCTTGATTCCGGCGATGTTGGGGTAGAGGTTGGCGACCCCGCGGGCCAATGCCTCGCGTTCCGCCTCTATCCCGGCCTGTGTGGCCGGCAGCCCCGGATTGCCCATCTCGAGATGGACAAACTCCTCGCCGAGATGCTCTTGAAGGTGTGAGGCGAGGGCTGCAATCTGGCGGATAGTGGCAGAGGCGATATTGGGGATGTTCATCAGGTTAAGAGTGTCCTGGAACGTGTCTGTTGAAACGGGTATCATAAGTGTCTGGGGTAAAAACGCTTGTGATGTTTGAATGAATTTCGTGGAATCCCGGCCTTATTGTAAGGACAAGGCTATCTCTCTTCCGGCGCGGAAAGCGGCTATGTTGGTCTGGACCATCTTTTCCCCCTTGGGCGAGAAGATAGTCTCGATTCCGGCCTCGATTTTTTCAGGGGAGAGATCGATGTATGGGGCGGCGGCTCCCAACAGCACCATGTTTGAGGCGCGCAATGTCGCTTTAGCCTTGGCGACCTCCTCCATGTCGAAGGCGGTCACGTTTGGCAGTCTGGAAAGAAGTCCTAAGATCTTCTCCCGGTCGGGATAGTTCGGAATGTTGACAAACGGCACAGTGGAGGTCACGACGCGGCCTTGCGGTGACAGCCAGCCGATATGGCGCAGAGCTTCCATCGGCTCAAGAGCGACGATCAGGTCTGCTTTGCCTGTCGGGATCAGGTCAGAGGCTATCGGCGAGGATGAGAGACGCAGGCATGACATCACGTCCCCCCCGCGTTGGCTCATACCGTGTACCTCGGCCTGTTTCAGGTGGAGATTGTCGCGCAGGGCGGCCGCTCCGAGTATTGTGGCTATCGATAGGATTCCCTGGCCGCCGACTCCCGCCAGGATTATATCGCATTTCATATAAGTTTCTGGTTTAGATTTGTTAAGTAATCGCTCAAAAGCATTTCAGCATGCCTGTCAAGCATATCCTCATCCCTTCTTCGCATGGCGACGCGCGGTCTGGATGCATTCGCGACGCGCCACGATGACCGACAGCCCTTTGTGGTCAAACTCTTTCAGGAAAAGGGCTTTCATCTCCTCGAAAGTCTTAGGCAGAGAGTCGATGGTGTTGACATGTGACGGATCCGCGCCCAGACCGAGGCATATCTGTTCCAGTTTGCCGGTCCCTTGCGAATCCTGGCCTCCTGTCATGCCTGTGGTCAGGTTGTCGGAGATTATGACTGTCATCGGGGTGTCTTCGTTGATCGCGTCGAGCAGTCCGGTCATGCCGGAATGGGTGAAAGTGGAGTCGCCGATTATCGCTACGGATGGGTGCTGTCCGGCATCCGCCGCGCCCTTTGCCATGGTGATGGACGCTCCCATGTCAAGGCATGTGTCTATGGCATTGAACGGCGAGAGCCATCCAAGGGTGTAACAGCCGATGTCGCCGAACACCTTGGGGTTGGAGTAGTTCTCGAGGGCGGCGTTGAGGGCGGCGTAAACATCGCGGTGGCCGCAACCTTGGCATAGGGCCGGCGGACGGGCTACAACCAGCTCTTTCAGCTCTTCGCGCATGGATGCGATGGCGTTATCCACCTTTTCCTCTATATCGGTCTTCAGTGATGGCATAGCTTTTACAAGCGCCTCCATCACGGAGTCCGGGGTTAGCTCGCCGGTACGTGGGAGGTATCCGTCAAGCTTGCCGAGGATGGGGCGAGAGGGGGTGTCGAGCAGCCCGCGTAGCATCTCCTCGATCACGGGTTGTCCTTCCTCTGCGATGAGAACCCGGTCTATCTTAGCGAACAATTCTGATATGAGCCGTTTGGGCAATGGATATTGTGAGATTTTCAAGACAGGGAACGGGCATCCCTCAGGGAAGCATTCCATGACATAATTGTATGCTATGCCAGACGCGATGATTCCCAGCGAACTGTTTTCTCCGCCGGTCAACCGGTTGAACGGGGAATTGGCTGATTCCTCCTCCATCTTTGCCTGGTCGGCGATAAGTTCGCGGTAGCGTACGCGTGAGTTGCCGGGCATCAGTACCCACTGGCGGGGATTGGCGGGATATGTCAGATCGTTTTCAGGGGCAGCGATGTTTTCTGTGGCGACCTGCGCGCGGGAATGGCTCAGGCGTGTGACGAGTCTGACCATCACCGGGATGCGCAGCCGCTCCGAGAGGCCGAAGCCGTAGGCCGCCATGTCATATGCCTCCTGCTGGCTGGATGGCTCCAGACATGGTGTCATCGCGAAACGGGCATAGAAACGTGAGTCCTGCTCATTCTGCGAGGAGTGCATCGACGGGTCGTCAGCGGAGATCACGAGCATACCTCCGTTGGCTCCGGTCATCGCGGAGTTGACAAACGCGTCGGCGGCGACGTTAAGCCCGACATGTTTCATCGAAACCATTGATCGTTTCCCGCAGAAACTCATCCCCAAGGCTTCCTCCACGGCTGTCTTCTCGTTGGATGACCAGTGGGAGTGTAATCCGCGCTCTCGCGCGGTCGGGTCTGCCTGCACAAATTCAAGGATTTCGGTTGAGGGGGTGCCGGGATAGGCGTATGCGCCTGAAAGGCCGGCGTTGATGGCTCCGAGGGCCAAGGCTTCATCGCCCAGGAGGAGCTTCATTACTTTTGAGGCACTGTGGTCGGTAGGCTTGTTCTCGTTCATGCTGATGAAAATTTATAGCGTCGGGAATATACTGCCCGACGCTACAAATTTACACAAATTTTAAGAACTTTTTCCAAAACCGCTTATGTTTAAAAACATAAAGCGGTTGTTATGGCAAGGCGTATAATAAGTGGCCGGTCGAAATGATTTTGACCGGTTACTTATGGATTTTTTATTCACCTTCCGGGAATTTACGGTAATATTCCTCCAGGAGGTTTTTTATGTTGAAATAATAAGTCTCTTTTGAGACTTTCCCTTTGCTGTCTTTTTTCTCGACTTCGATGAGGTCGAAATAAGGTTCCTGATAATGTTGCCCTTTGACCACAGCGTTCTGGAAGTTCACGATGTCGTATTCATGGCGAGGGTTGATCACATACCAGGCATGGTCGGCATCCACTCCGGTGCCGGAGGATATGATCGCCTGTATGAGATGATTGAGCCGATATTGCCAGATGTTGGCCCGGTTGACTTTCCCGCGCGCCCTTAGGGCATAGATGAGAAAGTTCATCTGGGAAAGGTCAAACGGGTTGTCGTCGAGGGCGAGCTCGGCGTAGGAGATAATCGAGTCGAGTTCGGCACGGGTATGGGAGCTTTTGTAATACAGGCTTTCGTTTTTGGTGGATGCCTCGTTGTGACGGTAGGGGTTGAAGTCCTCCTGGAAGAGATAGCCATAATAGAGATGACGGTAGTCGTTGATGTTCATCACTGTCTCGTTCTGCTGATAGCGTCCCATGAGTTTCGGATAATAGAACGGCGATGACGGATCTGTAACATCGCGGCGAATCTGGTCAAGGTCTGGCACCTCTGTGGTGACGGTCTTTTTCTGGGTTGCCGGGGCGGCAAGGAGCGCGCCCGAAAGGAGGAGCAGCGCGGATATGAAAAATATGAGCTTTCTCATTGGTTGGCTTGTTAATTGGCAAAACAGACAGTCGTAAAGATCTTGTCTTCACTTCACTGCATAAGACGGGCTGCGCCTGTCAGAAACCGGTTGATTTGGCGATGATCCCCTCTATGCCTATGGCTATCAGTGTCATGGTGACAACCGCCGGCGCTCCGACGGCCAAGGCCCAGCGGCCGGCTACGCGTGGATCGCGAAGGTTGCCAAGCCTCATGTAGGCTACGGCTCCGAGAAACACACCTGCGGTGGAGCATATTATCGCTCCGGCCTGGTGAAACACAAGGCCGGCCGCCATGCCTGCCAAGGCACCTCCGGCGATGAAACATCTCGCTTTTAGAGGGATTTCAAGCCTGACCCTTCTGGCGATCTCGATGCTGACTACGATCATTACCGCGATGGCCCAGAACAAAAGCAGTCTTGAGCTGACAGGTGAGTAGCCGGAAGCCCGTAACGCCCAGAGACCGGCATAGGCCGCCACCGAGCTACCCGCTGTGCCTCGGAACGACAGCACTATCGCCGCGCTCATCAGCAATGCTCCTGATATGAGGTAAAATTCAACCATCAGTGAAGTTTGACTACAAATTTAACAATTTCCGACCGATAACTTCCCCGTCAATTACTCCATTTACATAATTTTAAACTTTTTTTGCTCTATTTTTTAGCTTGCAAACCCATGAAAAAGGCCATTGTTTGTAACAGGGTTGTAATATATAACCCTTTCTAAACCCTAAAAAAGCCCTATTAAGGAATTTTTTCAGCATATTACATTGCCATTTGGGCTACTTTTTGTAATTTTGCATCCGAAAAGTAAGGCGACAAGGCTTTGTCACGGCCTCGCTTTTCCCCGCAAAACTGAACATTCAAAAATTTAACACCATTTATTATGTCAGAAATCGCATCTCGCGTTAAAGCCATCATCGTCGACAAACTCGGCGTGGACGAAAACCAGGTAACCGAAACCGCCGCTTTCACCACTGACCTCGGCGCAGACAGCCTCGACACTGTTGAGCTCATCATGGAGTTCGAAAAGGAATTCGGCATCACCATCCCCGATGACAAGGCAGAGACCATCTCTACCGTAGGCGACGCCATCAATTACATCGAGGCAGCAAAGCAGTAAGCGAGTTTCTGGCTTCGACAACCGAATACGATACAATGCGCCTTAGGGCGCATTGCGTTTTTTACCCACATTATACAATGGAACTTAAAAGAGTAGTAGTAACCGGCATGGGCGCCCTTACTCCCATCGGAAACGATGTTGAGACTTCCTGGCAAAACGCCATCGACGGCGTGTCCGGTGCCGGCCCAATTACCCATTTCGACGCTTCCCTTTTCAAGACGCAGTTTGCCTGTGAGGTTAAGGGCTTCAACGGTGCCGACCATATCGACCGCAAGAAGCTGCGTCAGCTTGACCTTTACGCCCAGTATGCTCTGGTGGCCGCCCGTCAGGCTGTCGAGGACTCCGGCATAGAGAAGGATGAGAACCTCAACAAGAACCGCGTGGGCGTTATCGTGGCTGCCGGAATCGGCGGTCTCCATACGTTCGAGGAGGAGGCCGGCTATTATGCGATGAACGCTGACAAGGGACCGAAGTACAACCCGTTCTTCATTCCCAAGATGATCGCAGACATCGCTTCGGGTCACATCTCTATGGATTATGGCTACCACGGTCCGAACTACGGAGTGGTTTCCGCTTGCGCGTCTTCCAACAACGCGATCATCGACGCTTTCAACCTTATCCGTCTGGGCAAGGCTGACGTGATGGTCACCGGTGGAGCAGAGGCTGCCGTATATCCCGCCGGTGTTGGAGGCTTCAATTCGATGCATGCCCTTTCGACCCGAAATGATTCCCCCGAGACCGCTTCGCGTCCTTTCTCCAAGAGCCGTGACGGATTTGTGATCGGAGAGGGATCGACAGTGCTGATCCTTGAGGAGCTTGAGCATGCCAAGGCACGTGGCGCTAAAATCTATGCCGAGGTAGCCGGAGGTGGTCTGTCGGCAGACGCTTACCATCTTACCGCCACTCATCCCGAGGGCCTGGGAGCAATCCTCGCCATGCAGAATGCGCTTGAGGATGCCGGCATGAAGCCTGAAGACATCGACTATATCAACGTGCATGGCACTTCCACCCCAGTAGGTGATATTTCCGAGGTCAAGGCCATTGTCGAGGTGTTCGGCGAAAGTGCCCACAAGCTCAACATTTCCTCTACAAAGTCGATGACCGGCCACCTGCTTGGCGCGACCGGCGCGATGGAGGCGATGTTCAGTGTCCTCGCTTGTCAGAACGATATCGTTCCCCCGACTATCAACCACGAGGAGGGAGACGAGGATGAGGAGATCGACTACTCCCTCAACTTCACTTTCAACAAGGCGCAGAAACGTACAGTCCGCGCCGCTCTCTCAAACTCGTTCGGTTTCGGCGGCCACAATGCCACCGTGATCGTCAAGAAGTACGAGGAATAATACGGTTCTCGTTCAGGAGATGTCATTCCGTGGCGATATGCCGGAATGTATGAAATAATCGGCAGGCCCGACGGTTGAATGTTCCGTCGGGCCTGCGTGCTAATCAATGCGCTGGATCACGCGATGGGGAGAGCCGGAGGTGAGTATGAGCGGCACATGCTCGATGGTGGTTGAGGAGGTGTCAAGCCCAAGAGCCGCGTCAGTGGTGATGCCGATCTTGCGGAGCCGCTCATATAGCGACATGATCCCACGCTCAAACGGGCGACAGCTGCTTGACGGGGAGAAGACGCGGTGGATGATCGTGAAATGGAAATCGCCCGGTATTCCTTCTTCCCTAAGAGAGGGATAGGTCGAGGTCAGATCCACCCTATTCTCTTTCACAAGATCGTTGATGATCTGGCGCAGATAAATGTTGATTTTCGGATCGATCCGGAAGCCCAGCTTCAGGCCGATGGAAAACACACGGCCCGGGATCAGTTCGTCTACGGTGTAATTGAGTGTGGACGGCTCATCGGTATATTCCACACGGATAAACCAGTAATGGTCGGCGCGCTTGGGTTGCTTGTTTATGATCGAATAGAGGATCTTTGTCTCTATGAGGTATGGATCGGCTGACTCGCTGATGTAGACCATGTTTGAGGCGGCTTTGGGTATCTCCTTGTCCTGGCTGATGCCCGCGATCAATCTGAGGCTTTTCCGTATGTCGGTGTATTGGAAATAACGTCGTCTGATCCTGCTGGCGTTGTGCCACGAATATATG
Source organism: Prevotellaceae bacterium (assembly GCA_021772015.1). Taxonomy (GTDB): domain Bacteria; phylum Bacteroidota; class Bacteroidia; order Bacteroidales; family Muribaculaceae; genus UBA7173. Next base: position 52,840 of record JAETNS010000015.1, read on the forward strand.
ACGAATACAAGCATGGCTGCGAGAAGGATCGTGTACCATCCGCCGTGGAAGAACTTGAAGAGGTTGGCGCATAGAAAGACAATCTCTATAGTTGTGAATGCGACAAGGAATATCCATACCAGCCAGGACGGGGTTTTTCGCTGTCTCATCCAGAAGGCCATAAGGATGGTTGTCATCAGCATGGTAATTGTGATCGCCAGTCCGTAGGCTCCCTCCATATGTGACGATGTGCCGAAAATCAGCACGGTCATCACACATCCCGCGAAAAGGCAAAGGTTGACCGACGGGATATAGAGCTGTCCTTTGACAGTAGAGGGATATTTGATTTTGAGTCTGGGCCAGAAATTCAGATTGATGGCTTCGGAAAATATTGTGAAGGAGCCGCTTATCAGTGCCTGTGATGCTATTATGGAAGCCCCGGCCGACATTATTATGCCGGGAAGCACGAACCATTGTGGCATTATGGCATAAAACGGGTTTGTTGCGGGAGCGGCGGCAGCATCAGGATGGGCTATGATCCACGCCCCCTGACCCATATAATTGAGTACCAGCATTATTTTTACAAACAGCCACGCAACCGAGATATTCCAGCGCCCGCAATGACCAAGATCGGAATACAACGCCTCCGCCCCGGTCGTGCAAAGAAAGACCGCGCCTAAAACCAGAAACCATCCGGGATAATCAAGGAGGATTCTGACAGCATACCAGGGGTTCAATGCTTTGAGTATGGAGGGCGCGAGACCGATATTGCATACTCCCAGCACTCCTAACATCAGAAACCATCCGAGCATGAACGGGCCGAAAAAGCGGCCTATGGCCGAGGTCCCGAAACGTTGCGCCGCGAAAATCAATGTGATTATAAACAGACTTATGGGAACCACTGGTGGATCCGGCATAATTGCCGACAACCCTTCGACAGAGGTAGTCACGGTTATCGCCGGCGTTATGACTCCGTCGGCTATCAATGTGGCTGCCCCCATGGCTGCCAGCAGATAGAGCCATTTCTTGCCCTTCGATCTCACCAGTGAGTATAGCGCGAGAATGCCTCCTTCCCCTTTGTTGTCGGCACGCAAGGCGATCAGTACATATTTCACAGTAGTCTGTAGGGTGAGGGTCCAGAATACAAGGGAGACAGCTCCAAGTATGTAATCCGGGTCAAACGATGGATTGGCATGACAGATGGTTTTCATGACATAGAGCGGAGAGGTGCCTATGTCGCCGAAAACAATGCCAAGAGTGACCAGAAGGCCGAGGGCTGTGACAGGGGGATGGTTGAAACGTTTTGTTATGGTCATATCGGTTCTCTTCTCCGGATGGGATTTTGTTTTTACAAAACACCAATGCCGGGAAAAGTTCGCCGGATTATAAAAAAGATGCGGTGTGTCATGTTTCAGACACACCGCATTTCTATGTGGGAATTGGATGTTATTACTGACGGTCGGAATAGAATTTCTGGATGCGGTTCTTCACCTTCTTGTTGCCAAGGAGGATACCCGACATGGAGTTCTGAAGAGCGGCCGAGCCTTCACGCTGGGTAAACACCATAGCGTCGTTCTTGAAGTCGAACGGACGACCCTGGTTGTCTACATTGACAACTTCAAACACTACCACGGAGCCGTTGAGGGCGATCGGGCCTACGAGCTGGCCTTTCTTGGCAACTGCCACGTTGGCGTTGAGGGCTGACTCGAAGGGAGGGAAATTGCGAACCATAGGCTGGCCGAATGTCACCTGGGTTGTGTCTACGGTTGACTTCATCACGGATGCGAATCCGGCTACGTTTGAGGCCTTACCTTTGAAGTCTGCTATGAGCTTGTCACCTTTCATACGGTTGCGGGCTTTGTCTTCGAGGTATGTGCGTACGCGGCTGTAGCTTGAGGGGATGAAGTCACCCTTGAACACCTCTTTGATGGCTACGGCCATCAGGCGGCTCTCGGTGTCGTCGGTGAACACGCCGGAAACATCGCCTTTCTTATTGTCGATTGTCCATTTGGCGGCGTTACGGCTTTCGGGAAGATTGTTGACCGAAAGGGTGGAGGGAGTGACGAGGCCTTCCATCACATTGTAGCCTGCCTTGGCAGCCTCTGCCGAGAATTTCTCGGTGGTGTTGTTGGCTTCAAGGAATTTACGGAAGTCGCTATTGAGCTTGTTGACCGTGGCGGAGGAGGGGACAACGTCATAGGTGATCTCTGCGATCTCGTAAACGGCCACAGGGGCTTTGCGCGTGCGGATCTTCATGGCCACGCCCGGATTGTTCTTCGATGTGAAGTAGGTCCCGGTTTCCGCGTTGTTGATATCATCCTTGACCAGTGCGAGCTGGGGATCAACGAGCGAAACCCACACGCTGTCCTGGCTCTGGGCGATGAGCTTCTCGCCGAGATCGGCGGGACGGCTGCCGGTGTTGAGGCGGTTGAGCACAGAGTCGGCTGCCGCGCCTTCAGCGAACACGGCCATGTCGAGCAACACGGAGTCGGTGTCCTGAGTGACCGAGAGAAGTTTGGCGAGGGTGTATTTGTTGTCAAAGAAGGAAACCTGAGCGACGGTGTCGGCTGTGATCTTGTCAAGGGCGCGGCTCAACGCGGGGGCAAGCTTGCTTTTGGGGGCGCTGACGCGGTTGACATAGAACTTTGAATTGCCGGCCAGAGCCTCGGTGCCTTCAGTCGCCTTGAGGTCGGCGAGGGCTTTGTTGACATCGGCGGCTGCCAGATCGAGGTCGCTCTTGGAGGGCACCACGTCGACAGTGATGTAGTCGATGACATATTGGGCCTCGTCGATGCGGAAGCGGTTTTTCTCTTCATTGTACACTGCCTCGATCTCTGCGTCGGAGGGTTTGAAATCCTCGTCGGAGAGGGTGGAGAAGTCCTTGCGGACGTATGCGATGGTCGAGGTGGCGGCGTTGTCGTCGTAATATGCTTTCGCGTCAAGCTTGTTGGCGGGAAGCGCACCGGAGAAGAGATTGGTGAACTTCTGGCTCAGAAGCATTTTCTCTGTGTCCTGCTCGAGGGCCTGCCATGCCTGCTGGAGCTGTTGCGACTGGGCCGGCTCAAGTCCGTATTTCTGGGGATTGTAAGCGTAGTCGTAAAGGACCTGTGCGGAGGGAAAGCCCCACTGCTGTACCATGCGGGCCACCATCGGGTGGGGAGTTTCGCCGAGCATTGCCTTTGAAAGCTCGTTGTCGGTGACAACCAGTCCGAGGGCTTCAAATTCCTCTTTGAGAAGCGTCTCGTTGACCATCTGCTGGAGCACCATGGTCTGGATGCGGGCGTTGTCGATGTTGGCGTAGCCCTGGTTGCGCATCTGCTCCGACTGCTGCTCGACGCGGCGTTGAAACTCCATGTAGTCGATTTTCTTGCCGCCTACTTCAGCGACGGTGTGGTTGTCGGAGAAGAGCTCTCCGGGGCGGTCAACCGCGGTGAGGATAAACAACAGAAGCGCAACTCCGAGTATGGAGATTATCAGTATCGGCCTCTGTCGAATTTGTTCGAGTGCTGACATTTAAAATTAAATGGTTTATGTTATTATTTTTCTTTTTCCAAACAATTGCACAAAGATACGGCTTTTCCGTAAGTTACCCAAATAAATGACGCTTTTTGTTGGTTGATGGCGGGTTGAAAGAGATAAAAATAGTATCTTTGCATCGGATTTCATATCCTGTTTTTCCCTTTCGACACAACCTTTGATTCCTATATGCTGTTCAATTCGATAGAGTTTGCTGTATTCCTGATTGTCGTTTTTCTGCTCTATTGGTTTGTGTTCAACCGTGGCCTGCGGCGGCGAAATCTGTTTGTCATCGCTGTCAGTTACCTGTTTTATGGCTGGTGGGACTGGCGTTTTCTGTTGCTGATCGCGTTCACATCGCTATGCAGCTATGGCAGCGGGATCGCCATCGGGAAGGCTCTCGACAAGGACGGTAGGGTAAGGGCGCGGTGGTTCTGCGGGCTTAATATCGGTGTCAACCTGGCGATACTGTGTCTTTTCAAGTATTACAATTTCTTCATGACGGAGTTCGCCTCGCGGTTTATGGATGGAGATGCTTCCGGCTTGCTGGTGAAGCTGATTCTTCCGGTGGGTATATCTTTCTACACATTCCAGGCTCTCAGCTACTCTATTGACGTGTATCGCCGAAAGCTCGCGCCTGCCACCGACATCACATCTTTTTTCGCTTACATTGCGTTTTTCCCGCAGCTTGTAGCCGGTCCCATCGAGCGTGCGACAAACCTTTTGCCCCAGTTTTACCGGCTTCATAAGTTTGATTATGAAGGAGCTGTGGACGGGATGCGCCGGATTCTATGGGGATTGTTCAAAAAAGTGGTGGTCGCCGACAGTTGTGCTTGGATGGTCAATGTCATCTTCGCTGATTACGAGACGTTGCCCGGCAGCACATTGCTGATAGGCGCGCTGCTTTTCGCTTTCCAGATATATGGTGATTTTTCGGGGTATTCAGACATCGCCATAGGTACAGCCCGGCTTTTCGGCTTCCAACTGATGCAGAATTTCCGCAATCCCTATTTTTCCCGCGACATAGGGGAATTCTGGCGCAGATGGCACATATCCCTTAACACTTGGTTCCGGGATTATGTCTACATACCTCTGGGTGGCAGCCGTGTCGGCCGTCACAAGGTGATCAGGAATACATTCGTGATTTTTCTGCTCAGCGGATTGTGGCATGGTGCGAGCTGGACTTTCCTTGTCTGGGGCGGCTATCATGCCCTGTTGTTTGTACCGTTGATTGTCACCAAGCGAAACCGCCGCTATACTGACACTGTAGCCGCAGACCGCCGGTTTCCCTCTTTTCGGGAGATGAGGGGGATGGCGGTGACATTCTGTCTTGTGGTTGTCGGATGGATATTTTTCAGGGCAGAGACGATCTCCGGCGCGTTGACTTATCTGCGGCGTATATTCAGCCTGTCGTTGTTTGACAAGCCTGTCGGATATGGACGTGAACATGATCTCTGGGTGACATTGGCGTGGATTGTGGTTATGCTGGCTGTCGAGTGGATCCAGCGCAGACGCGACCACGGGATGGCTATAGGCTTCATAAGGCAGGCGTGGCTGCGGTGGGCGGTCTATTATGCCATAATCATAAGTCTCTTCTTTGGTGAAGGGGTGGAGACATTCATTTATTTCCAGTTCTGATATGCGTGAAAATCAAGACAAACCTGGCATGAAACGGTTTCTCCGGCGGATCATTATCGGCGGCATGCCATTGGTGGCGGTGGCTTTATGTGTGGCTTATTTCAGCTTGTTTGTTAAGCCATACATGGTCGGCGACCTCGGGGTGCTGGGTAAGATAGGATTTGACCGTGAGTATGAAAACAGTTTCCGGGCCAACCCTTTCCCGGAGTATCCGGTCATGCAATATCAGCCGGGCGACAGTCTGGCCGATGTGGTGACCGTTGGTGACTCTTTCAGCCAGCAAGGATATATCGGGTACCAGAACTTCCTCTCCCATAAAATCGGGAAGGTGAGCAATCTGCCGATTGACCGGGAGAAGATAACGTCAGCACAGGCGGCATTCAATTTGGTCAACTCCGGTTTCTTCGACAATTTCCCGAATGTCAGATATGTTGTGGTGGAGAGTGTGGAAAGGGAACTGGTCAGATTCTGGTCGCAGGTAGACAGGGCCGGAAAAGACACGGTGTTGCCGCTTTCCGCCGCCTTTGCGGAGAGTGGAAAGCCGGATGATCCCCGCAATGTCATGGGGAAATGCTTCCGCCAAGGAATAGACTGGCTCAAAATCACCATCGGAGCTGACGAGAATCCGGTAAAGAGGCTGCGGCTCGACCGTGAATGCTTCACAATTCCGGGAAAAGAGTCGATGTTGTATTTTTATCATGACGATCTTACGGATGTTGTTTACGATGACTCGCAGGTGGAAGATGTGGCGGATAAGCTTGCTGATCTTCATGCACGGTATCAGGCCAAAGGGATAAAGATGCTGTTTCTTCTTGCGCCGGACAAGTATGAGATTTATCAGCATTATGCTGTAGACAATCCGTTCCCGCCGAAAATGGTGGGTGCTCAGCTTGCCGGGCTTGATACTCTCGGTTTCGTGGTCAATCCTATTCCTGAGATGCTTCGTCGTATTGATGATGGGGAAAAGGATATGTATATGGCTAATGACAGCCATTGGTCATACAAGAGTTCGCGGCTGGTGGCCGATCTGTTGTATGAAAAAATGAAATGAGGATCTGACATACATCCTTCTTATTCCGGGTAAAAATCAGACGCGGCGTCAAAATCTTGATTTTGACGCCGCGTCGTGTTTATTGGTACGCTCCCCGGATGG
>JAETNS010000016.1 GCA_021772015.1 Prevotellaceae bacterium
TTGACCAGTATCTGCCCGATGATTTCAGGATATGACGCGGCAAATTTCCGGTAACGTTCCGCCGGAGTCAGTTTGTAGAGATTCAGATGGCGTTCAAACAATGTCCTTGAAAATGCCTTCTCCATTTTCAAAGTGAAATGTCGGTCCTGCTCGGATATTTTTGAGAACGCGTAGCCGAACGGCAACTGCAACACTTCAAGCCGGCATGATGCGATGATGGCCAGACGGGACGGATTACGGTACATCCTGTCAGAAAAACCTGAGGCGATATCACCGGGAAGCGAAAATCCGACCACGCCCTCGGAACCGTCGCTGCGGTGGGTAACATACCTGCAATATCCCGAAATCACCACTGATATGTATTTCTCGATATCCCCCTCATGTAGCAGATATTCCCCACGCTCATACAACACAGGCTTGCCCTCCGTCCTGATAAGTTCAATGAGCGGACGGAGGTCGACCAGATCCTTGTATGAGTTGAACGTGTCAGCCATCAGCGGTTGAAATATACCGGCAACAGACCGTTGCCGATAACAAAGTTAGTCAATTATCCTGATAAATACCACAATACGCCTCAGGAATTTAATGCGATTATAATCATGATCTGATTCGGAAACTTAATAATATCAGAAAGTTTTTTTGCTCCGCTATCATATTATTTTCCGACTTTGGAGGGAAAATCGCAAGTCCGCGCCGGCAGGCGTGGACTTGCTGTTTTCGGGTGCCTGAATTAATTTCGGGCGTCCCAAAACACAACTTGCTGTGTTCGCTTGAACACGAATTTTTCTATCGAAAAATTAGAGTCCGACGGATAACCTATATCAAGCCGAAATCAATTACTTTTTTCATGTTTTTGCCGACCGTGTTTCTTCATACAAGGATACGCAGAAAGTCCCGGTTCGAAGTAACAAGGTGACATACGGTGCCATAAATCGTCAGCAGACCTTGCAGATAGTGTGAATCCGGAATTTTTATAGTTATTTTGGCACATGTTCGAATGCGCACGTATGCATAACCGTACATTTACGCACCGGAAATTGTCAGACTGCACACGTTATCTCGTTCCGTAAGGCGTGAACATCCAGACATACGACCACGAGGATGTGTACGGATGTAGAGTTCCGAATATGAGCAGGACGCAATGCCGGACTGCGCACATATGGATAACCGGACATGCAAAAGCAGACACGTCATTGGAGCATACCAAAATGTGAAAACGGCTGTATTTCCGCATATAGGATTCCCGGAAATGACAGCCCTCACGAAACAGATTTTTCAACCACTAAAAATAAGTATTATGGAAGAACGAAAAAAAGTTGAAATCAACGAGAAAGAGATACTCAGAATGATGGCGGCAGACATCCCTCCCTCTTTAATGACGGGGACCGGAGAGCCTACATCCCGTCTTGCCGGGGAAGACAGAAGTGAAAACAAATCACCAGCTCCCGATGAATCCGCACAGCCGAAGAAATCCCCGCCTGAAGCGGGCCGTGACAGGACGCCCCGTAAAAAGTCCAATGTGCAGGGATATCCCGAACACCTGTTTGACGACAAGGTTGTGCGGGGTCGCCGCCAGACATATGTCAGCGAGGAAAACTACGACCGTGTGCGCACCCTGCTTTCAGTGATAGCCCCGGCAGTAAGCATCTCATGCTATATCGACAATATCCTCTCGGACCATCTTGATAGGTATCGTGACGAACTGAACGCCATATACAGCAGCCGGCTTAACCTGAAGCCATTATGATTCCTATGCCTGCAAGAATGAAACAAAGGGCAACCGGCTGTCTGAAAGGTATTCTTTCCAGCCGACTGCCCCCTGCTGTTATATATCATCTATTTTTGCCCGTCATACCACCTTGCCGCGAATGGCACGCAGTCCCTTCGGGATGGGGTTGGTGAGGATTATCCGGTAGCACTTCATGCCCCCGTTCTCCACAGGGTCCTTGTCAACCATGAAGCCTGCGCATCTCTCCACCTTTGCGGCGTCGAGTATCATCCCGGCGATGTAGCTGTTGGAGAACCGTCCGCACCGTGCGTCATTCCATATCGTGAATCCCTGTTCGTCGTCGGTGCGGAACAGGTACCAGTCCTTCGGTTTTTCCTCGTCATTGGCCACGCACACCCTGTCGCCCGGTTTGAGTCCGAGTTCGAGGGTGAGCACCTTGCTCAGATATATCGTGCCGTCACGGTTGACGGTCACGACGCGCTTTCCCTTGTAGGTCATCGCCGGATGCGAGTTCCCCTTGTCATATACGGTAAGTTTCATAATTCATTATGCTTTTGTCGGTTAATATTCCTGTAAGTCTCTCACACAATGCCGCACTTTCGATAACGTTTATGCGGCATATCCGGCCGCAAGTCTGCGTCCTCTCGTACCGAGTGCCGGATGGTTGCGCAAGGATTCCAGCATGGTCTGTGCCTTCCGTGTCAGCACCGACACCTTTTCTCCCGTATGCCTCGCTATCGTGCGGAACGAGCTTCCGCTCTCGTAGAAACGCAGCATGAACATCCGGTAGTCCCCGTATGAGAAATGCCTCCGCAGGAAACGCTGTATGTCCCTGACAAGACGGTCGCGCCCGGTCATCAGTTCCTCCCGTTCAGTGCTGTCCTCCGCCGTGTCGGTTTCTGCAAGAGTGATGAAATACTCGTCACCCGGACAGGTTGTCCTCGCATCCTCCCGTTCCGTTACTTGCGCCATGCGCCGGTAGCAGCCGATGAAATAGGATTCGAGGTCCATGATACCGTCCCTTGACGACATCACCTGCTTCCTCACCGCCAGATACGCATCATGGAAGCGGTCCTCGTCGAGCCGACCATGTATCGAAACTTTTTCTTTCAGCCTTTCATACATGCGGCTGAACCATTCGTTGAATTCCTTGAGATCCCTTGTTGCCATAATCGTTTGTTTTTTATGTGAGACATCGCGGCCTGCGTCGGCAGGCACACCTTTTTCTTTGAGAGCCTTACAGCCGCCGAGGTGTCGCCACGGTGTCAAGGCTCGGCAAGGAAAAATACCGCAGCGGAGCGAGGATGATTTTTCCACAGCCGACCCCGCAGGGGCCACGGCCTTGCACGGCGACACACGGCGGCTACCTTTGCGTCAAAGAAAACATGTGTGCTTCCAAATCCATTTGTCCGTTTCCTTCGCTCTCTTTTCTTTTGCATCCACTTTATCGGCTTTCATATCTTCCGGATCTCCCCACAGTCCCTTTGCGGTGACACGGACTGACACTTGGCGACATGTGTCGGCACACTCTTTGTGTATCAGTATTTTATATTTTTCTTTGTGGCGTAACATTAAATTTTGAAGAATATGGAAGTTGTGATAATTGACGCCGCCACGTTCAACAGGATGCTGGCCGGTTTCGGCGAACTTGCCGAGAAGGTGGAGCGGCTGTGCCGCGAACATGCCGACATGGGTGACATGCCGTGGCTCGACAGCGGCGACGTGTGCCGGCTGCTCGACATCAGCCCGCGGACATTGCAGACAATGCGCGAGAATGGCACGATGCCGTTCAGCCGTATATGCAACAAGGTCTATTACAGGCCGGAGGATGTACGGCGCATTCTGCCTGTGGTGGATATCAGGCGCGGGATTGCCGCCCGCCGGGGCAAAGGAATCTGAATCAGTAACGATAAAAACGAATGATATATGGAAAGCGACAACATCAGGCTGCTGTCAACAGGCAGCGATCCGAGAGTGAAGGATTATTTCTCCGCCCTCGCAACCCTCTCGTCACGTGTAGATGAACTGCGTGGACGGTGCCGACCGACGCTATTCGGCGAGAGTTATTATTCCGACTGCGAGCTTGCGGCAATGCTGAAAGTGAGCCGGCGCTCGCTTCAAGACTACCGCAACAACGGGACGATACCGTTCATCCGTCTCGGCGGCAAGATACTCTACCGACGCTCCGACATCGAAAGGGTGCTTGAGAAAAACTATACCGCTTTATTCTGACACATCATGCTTATGGATAATGTAAAAAGAAAACGTGGCCGTCCCCCAAAGAAACAGAGGGCGATATACCAATATTCGGTACGGTTCAACGACGCAGAGAATGCCCGGTTCGAGGAACGGTTCTTAAAATCGGGCATACGCTACCGCTCGTGGTACATCAAAAAGCAGGTTCTTGAGGGAAAGGCAAAGATAATCCACATAGATCCTGCGGATACGGATTTCTACATCCGGCTGACCAACTTCTACGCGCAGTTCGCCGCCATAGGCAGAAACTACACACAGGTGGTGGAGGATATCCGCAGGAAGTTCGGAGACAGGCGTGCCGCATCCATGCTCACGCCTCTTGCCAAAGCCACCATAGAACTTGTCAAACTGTCCCAGGCCCACAAAAGCATGACAGAAGATTTCCGCACCACGGTCGTCGATTATCACTGGAATGGCAATAAATAAAACCATTTTAGGGCTAAAACACGCACTTTCGTCCATTTTATGTGTTCAGACCTCTTGTTTTTCGGTCATTTTATGTGATTTCGGCCTTAATAATCCGGGTATCAATCATGACTCCACGAACAAATAATCTGATATCGTATGCTAAATGGCAGAAAGGGATTGTCATCTCAAAAAAAATGCGTAATTTTGTATATATAAACCTGTCAATCACATGGCATTACCAATCAACATAGAGGAGCTCCTCAAAAAACGCAGGGTGGAATCCAGCCGTATTGAGTTCAAGAGCGGATGGAATCCGGAAAGGATATACCGCAGCATCGGTGCTTTCGCCAACGACTTCGACAATATCGGAGGCGGTTATATCCTCGTCGGTGTTGAGGAAGAAAACGGTATGGCCAAACGGCCGGTCAAAGGAGTGGAACCGGAACAGCTTGACAGGATACAGAGGGAAATGCAGGGATATAATAATCTTATCGAGCCATTTTATCTCCCGCGCCCCTCGGTTGAGGAGATTGACGGGCGGAACATACTGGTCATATGGATTCCCGGCGGTGAACATCGTCCATATGCGGTCCCTGAAAACGTCACGGCAAAGACAAAGGTCGCCAGATATTATATCAGGAACGGCTCAACCACTATTGAAGCCAAAGGTGATGTTTTGGAAGAGCTACGTGATATGGCCAACCGTACTCCGTTTGATGAGCGCGGTAATCCCGACATCAAGTTGTCGGATATTTCCCCGTGGCTTGTCCGGGACTATTTACGCACTGTTGACAGCCGTCTTGATGAAAAGCTTGAAACGGATGGCTCCGGTGAGACATTGATGGATGTCCTTGAACAGATGGATCTGTTGACAGGACCGACAGAACACAGGATATTTCGCAATGTCGCGGCCATGATGTTCTGCGAGAGACCGGAAAAGTTCTTTCCATATTCCCGTATCGAAATCGTTGTTTTTGAGAAGAGCCGCATTGAAACACCGGACAGGTTTACAGAGATAGGACCGATTTCAGGCTCCGTCCCTCGGATGGTCAAAGAGACCATGCGGATTTTCAAGTCGTTGGTAATAAAAGAACAGGTAAGGAAAATCCCGACACAAAGCGAGGCTTTGAGAGCGTTCAATTACCCGGAGGAAGCTTTGGAGGAAGCCGTGGTAAATAGCCTTTATCACAGGAGCTGGCAAGAACGGGAGCCTGTTGAAATCACCATCGAGGAGGATGGAATCTCTATACTTAATTTCCCCGGCCCCGACCGCTCCATCCCTGACGAGGCGATAAGGGAAGGTCGCATCCTGAAAAGCCGACGCTACCGCAACAAGCGTCTCGGGGAGTTCCTTAAGGAACTTGACCTTACTGAGGGCCGTTCTACCGGTATCCCTACGATACAGCGCGCCCTTGCCGTAAACGGATCACCGGCTGCCGCCATAGAAACGGCTCCCGAACGCTTGTTCTGCATAATCCATATACCTGTGCATTCTGCATTCAGGGGAGAAAAAACAGTGGATGTCCCTAAAAATGTCCTCTTAAATGTCCCTAAAAAACTTACTGAACGGCAATCGCAAATTATTGAGATCATCAAGGAAAATCCCCAGATAACAAGAGCGGAGATAGCCGCAATACTCGAAGTTACCGTCAAAACAGTTGGCCGGGAACTATCATCGCTTTCAGACCTCGTACAATATGTAGGATCAAAGAAAGGCGGTCACTGGGAATTAATATCATAACAACATTCAGATTTTTACAAATGCCATTATTTTCATCTCGACATGGCTATAAGCCGAAAGCATCTGATATTCTAATTAGGGAGGACGCCCCTGAATCATTCAGATTATACCTGCTTATTCTTATGTATCCTTATATGGGTCTCAAGAAGTTGCGCTCCATAATATGTAAAGCCGCCAAAGAAGCCCCAGACCCTAATAATTGGGGCGAAAATGATTTTATGAAGAGTGAAATAGAACAGGTCTTGTTGGATGCTCAATGGTATCAGGTATATGATGCGATTGAATTATTCGTTGAAGCATTATATAGTGACCAATATCCTAAGTTCGAGGAAGAATTGAACGATTACTTCATCGAGAAAGGAATTGGCTGGAAGTTATCTGATTGGCAGATAGAAGTCCGTGGTGATGCGGATTTTGAAATAGCATTGGAGAGCGCCAGGGAAACATTAGAAAAATCCAACATACCCACTTCTGCAAATGAGATAAAAGAAGCGATTAGAGATTTGTCACGCCGTCCTAATCCAGAGATCACAGGTTCAATACAGCATTCGGTCGCAGCGTTAGAATGTTTATGCAGAAAGGTAACCGGCGAACAAACCATGACATTGGGGAAATTAATTAAAGAAAATCCCCAGATTGTTCCACAACCATTAAACGATGTTGTAACCAAAATATTTGGCTTTGCGTCAATAAAAGGGCGTCATCTTCAAGAAGGGAATGATCCGACCTATGAAGAAGCAGAATTGGTCGTTCATTTGTCTGCTGCAATATGCACATATTTGTGTAAAGTGGAACTACCCACAAATGTATAGTACGTTAAGTATGAATAACGGCATAATCAAATTTCTGAAAGAAAAGGCTTTCGTTGAAATTAAAGACTTAGGACGTGGTGGTTTAGGCATAACTAAACTATTGCGGGACGAGTCCATTGATGAATTATTCGTCTGTAAAAAGTATCAGCCGATTTGCAACGAGTTTATTAGTCAGTATTACGAAAGTTTCGTCAATGAAATCAAACTTTTATACCGCATAAATCATCCCAATATTGTCAGAGTCTTCAATTACTATCTATATCCTGAAAATCTTACCGGATATATCTTGATGGAATATATCGAGGGAACGGATATTGAAAGTTATATTCGCCAGAACCCATCCAAAATCAATGACTGTTTTATTCAGTTGATCAATGGGTTCAAATATCTTGAAGAATGTTCTATCTTACATAGGGATATCAGACCATCAAATATTTTAGTATCAAAAGGTGGGATAGTCAAAATTATCGATTTTGGCTTTGGGAAAGAGATATATAGCCCGTCAGATTGTGATAAAAGCATAAGCATTAATTGGTATTATTCAATACCACAGGATTTTGAGCAATCCACCTATACACATTGTACGGAAATCTATTTCTTGGGAAAACTTTTTGAACACCTAATTCAGGAGTATAATCTTGCGTATTTATTTAAGTATGTAGAAATTGTTGAACAAATGACTAAACCAAAACCGACAGACAGGATTGAGTCTTTTTATGCCGTTCAACGTAGCATCCTTAATGACAATGCCTTGTTAGAAGATTTCTCAGAAGATGAAACCGCCATATATACAAGATTTGCAGATAATTTCACTGCGGTTTGTTCTCAATTAAGGACATCGACCCAATACATTGAAAATATTGACGATATTACTAATTCATTAAGAAGTGTTTGTCAAAATTCTGCGCTGGAGACATATATCCAAAACAATCAGATTCTTATTAATAGTTTTATCAAGGGATCATATACTTATAACCCGAAGAAATTGGTGCCTGTTTCTGATGTTAAAAACTTCTATGTTTGGTGGCTGAAATTAAGTAATCGCCGTAAACAAGTCGTGTTGAGCAATTTGTGGGTTAGGCTCGATGCTATTGAAAGATCTGATAAATATGAATTGCCATTTTGAAACATTTTATCAAAATTCAACAAGAAATTGCAGTCCGGTCAGCAACCACTTGAAGCGTATTTTCATGCGTAAGCCGTGACTTGTTTCTTAGAGGTGAGGGAGTTTGCCGTCTGGAAAAAGAAACGCCAGACAGGGCTTTGGCACAAAGCCGCCCTCCGCCCGACATTTTGGTGATTCAATGCCACTGTTTTGAGATCCATATTCGTCTCCATGTTTCTACTGACGGCAATATGGATTTTTACTTTATGTGACTGTTCCTGTCGGATCGGTCGTTTCCGCTGTACCGATACCGCAGTCCGCAGCACCGCCGGGGGCAAGGTTTGCGGGGCAAATACTCTCGGCATAGCCGAGGAAGATTTGACACGCAACGGCGCAGCCGCCCGACCTTGTCACCGCCGGGGCTTCGGACTATCTTGAATCACAGCGGAACACGACCGGAACTGTTACGTTATTCTTTCCTTTCATAAGCCGTTCCGCTTTTTCTCCGCTTGATTAACCGGTCCATCTCCCTGGCAATCTTGTCCTCCGTGATTTTCGCGTAACCCTGTGTGGTAGATATATTGGAGTGTCCCATCATCCCGGCTATGCTCTCGATAGGTATGCTCTCCGATATCAGCATGGTCCCGAAGCTATGCCTCGCCTGATGGTAGGACAGGTTGTCATCCTTGCCTATCGCCACACCGAGTTCGTGTATCTCGAACCACATGGCGTCACGTGACGGCAGTGGAAACACCGGCTTTTCATCATCCGAGGTGTTGTAGAGCGACAGTATCCGCTCCGCTATGGGATGCAGGGGGATGAACGCCTCCACCTTTGTCTTCCGGCGGTTTATGCGTATGTACCGGCATCCGTCGGAGGTCGTGCCGATATGGTGCGGGTAAAGCAGCTGCACGTCAGCATAGGCAAGTCCGGTGAAGCAGGAGAATATGAAGGCCCTGCGTCCGAGTTCCTGGCGCGTGTCGTGCATGGGTGTCGCAAGGATACGCCTAAGTTCGTCACGGGTTATGTAACGGTGACGGGCGTCGGGACGTCTCTCGTAGTCCATATCCTCTATGGGATTGACACGTATCGTGCCGTTGTCGACGGCTATGTAGAGCAGGCGGCTCAGCCAGCGCATACACCGGTTGACGTGCTGGGGCGAGAAGTTCTTGCGCCGTACCAGATACGCCTTGTATGCGTGGCCGAATTCCCCGGTCACGTCCGCAACCGGGATGTCGGATTTACCCATGGATGTGAGATATTCCGCAAGATATTTCTGGTTGTAGCCCGACTCGCGGTATGTGGAATTGGTGCCGGTTTCCTCGGAGCGCGCCTTCAAACGGAGTCGCTCCGCCTCTCCGACACCGAGAAGTCCGGATGGGACAGTAACACTTCCGGCAACGCTGTTTTTAAGAAGCTCGGCACTTACAACTCCTTGCTTTTTCAGGATGTCCATGTACGCTTTTTCAATGTCGCCACGCATAGCGGCAAGCCGTGCGTTGTCTCTGACGCATATTGTCTCGCCGGACTTGGGGTTCCAGTCTATGGGTCTGCATGATATGCCGGTGGTCATGACTGTGCTTTTACCGTCCACTGTGATACGGCAAAGCACGGATGTGGTTCCGTCGGAACGTGTCTTGCCACGGTTGATGTAGAATAGTATTGAGAATGTGCTGCGCATGTTCTGTATGTCTAATGATGATTATCTGATTAGGGATTTTTACAGAGTCAGTTCAAGGTCGGATGTCGCCGCGATGAACCGGTCCATGTCCTCGAACAGTTTACGCGGGGTCACACGGGCGTATGCCTGTGTCGTCTTTATGTTGGAGTGGCCAAGCATCCGGCTTATGGTCTCTATCGGCACGCCCGCGTCAAGCGTGATCAGGCTCGCGAAACTATGCCTCGCCTGATGGAAGCACAGGTCATCCTTTATTCCGGCAAGTGCCGCCAACGCCTTCATGTGGCGTTTCAGGTTGGGATGGTATATCATCGGGAACAATGTCTCCCTTTCATCGTCCCGGTACCGTTCTATCAGCTCCACGGCTTCGGGCAGGAGTTTCACTGTGGCACGCAATTCGTTTTTCCGGCGGTTGTATCTGAGCCACAACGCCCCCGTCTCATCCGTGTACAGGTTCTCACGGGTGATGGTGACGGTGTCTATGTACGCTGTACCAGTATAACAGGCGAATAGAAAAAGATCTCGCGCCAGACGGTGTGTCCTGCGGTGCGGAGGTATCTCCACATCCCGGATTTTCTCGAAGGATTCCCGGCTTAGCGCCCTCGGTGTTTTAAGCGTCTGTTTCGAAAGCGAAAAGTTATGGAAATGGCATATTGCGGAATGCCCCTCCCTGAAAGCTCGCCGGCATACTTTCTTGAGGATGGCGAGATAGTGCCGGGCAGTCTCTATCGACAACCCCTTGTCATCGGTGATGAAGATCTGGAACTCATGTATGAAACGCTCGGTAAGCTGGTCGAACGCAAGATCAGTTACCTTGAAGCGTCTTTGAATGAACTCCGCCAAAGCCCGGCGGGTGTAATGGTAGGTGGCATAGGAAGTCTTTGCGCGGTCTATTCCTATTCGGCTCTTCAACTCGTCACATACCGTGTCGGTCATCCTCATAAGTGTCACGCGGGTTTCCATGCTGCCCTGAAACTGTTCCTTGACATCGTTGGCGTTGAAGTCACCGCCACGGTCGACAAGGAAGTCGAAGGCGGCATTTACTCCAAGCAGCAGGCGGTCTATCGCCGCGTTTGTCTCCACCGCCTCACGGCTTTTGCCGTCAAGCCGGCTCTCACGCGGATTCCACAATCCGGGCGTGCAAGACAGCTTGCAGCTGAACTGCGCCATCGTGCGGTTGACGGTTATGCGCCCCATTATGGGTGCTTTCCCGTTCCTGTCGAGTCCGCTCTTTTTAAGGTAGAGCAGCACCTTGAATTTTTCGATTTTCATACGCTTATGTTTTAATGGCAAAATTAGCCTGTTTATAAGCGTTTTCCGATATGCAAAACGGTGTATTACAGAGAATAAGCACCCACGGCATCGTTATTTGAGCCTCCTGGAGTTACCATATCCTGCATCGGTAACTGTCCGGCTAACGCTCTGGTAACCGAACCCTTGCAATATTCCGCTCCAGCCTGCTTTATCCCAGCACCGCCAAAAGCGAAAATCCACTGTCAAACAACCTATTACGTTTTATCTTCATCACCTTTCTTCCGCCAATTCCGATACTCACTTTTCACGTCGGCCGGCACACTTTCGCGACCTGGGCGTTGACAAAAGGCGTCGGTATCGAGACCGTGAGCAAGATGCTCGCCCACTCCAACGTGACAATGACGGAGAAATACGCCCAGGTTCTCCAGACCAGCGTGATACAGGGCTCCAACCTGCTGAAATAAGCTGCTTGTTTTCCTTCCTGTCATACCCACGGCAGGAGGGAAAAGGCTTTTTGTGCCACCTTTTTCACCACCTTTGGGGACACATCTTCGGACTCCATTGGGGACACTTTTGGGGACATATATTATATAAATATAGATAATAATATATTCTCTCTCCCATGCGTGTGCGTAAGAAAGATTTTTATTACTAAATCCTCCTAAAAAATTGGCTGCTATTGCAATAGTAATTCTTTATATCTAATTTTGCATGAAAATCGTTTGAAATACATACCTCAATCAACAAAAAAACGACATGACAAATAAAGAATTTGAACAAAGAGTGAAACTGACGAACGCCGCTACTAATGCGTTTTTCTTTCCTTCGCCGGAAAACATATCTAAACTATCTGTCGAGGCCGCCAAGACCAACATTGAACATTCTAATCTCCCAGACAGAGAAAAGGAAATACTCAAGTCTTGGCAGGATCTTGGCTATGAGTTGTTCATAACTCGCAATTATGATATGGCAAGAGCCATATATACCAAAATCTCCGGATTGCTAAAACAATGACGGTTTACCAATCATCTTCGCTGTCAAAGTCCGTATCGTCAAAGTCTTTGTATGGATTATCAAGATATGGATTGTTTTCATAGTCTGCATCGTCCTGCAGATCTTGTTGGTACTCGATAATGTCGAGCCGGTCTTGAAGTCGGTCAATCTCGCTCTGAATCCGGTCATAACTGCCTGATTCCACATCGCAATCATCAAGCTGACTTTCAAGCTCGTCTATTCGGTCTTGCAGTTCATCAATATCACAATCATTCAAATCAGCCCCTGAACTATTATCGATTATTTTCTGATATTCAGTAAGTCGTTTTTCCGATTCCTTAATTTCCTGCTCCAGCTCCTCAATACGAGCTTCAAGTTCCGGATTCGGGATATAGTCATGCTGCGGTTGATATGAGCTTACATGATGTGACTTAGGCTTGCTGGAAAACAAGTTGCAAATCATATTGAATACGGCGAATTCGCCGATAAAACTCCAAAATGACATAGTGACCGTTTATTTATTGATTTTGTTGTCAATCCATGCAAAAAGAGCATATATCCCGATTGCCACGGGGAGAACCACGCAGAAAAGAAAGGTTAAAAAGCCGGGGCAAGCGCAAATGACAATGAAGATTATCAGTATCGCCCAAAGTATTATTCCAATCATAGCGAATTACTTGATGTTGGCACCGTCTTTGAGAGCTTGTCCAAGCCAATCGAAGAAGCAAAGAATCACAATGATGAACGACATATCTATCCGGATTTAGATGTTTCAAGGAAAGTCATTATGACTTTCGTCAGCAAAATTAGTCGCAGTATGAGCAGGAATCATGCACATGCAAGTTAAATAATCCTATTCAAGTCTTTTCAGTATAATCCACTCACCCGATTTTCGTGCTCCTTGTCTCGCAATATATCCACGCTCCTTCAGCTCTCTGATAGCTCTTGTTATCGAGGATTCTGAGACACCTATATTGTCAGCAAGTTCGGTGTATTTTATAGACGGCTTCATGCATACTGTCTGATACACCGATTTATGCAGATCGGTAATAGAGAAGCTATCTTTTATACCGTCATTTATACCGTCATTTATACCGTCATCTTTTGACTGTATAAAATTTGAATTAGCATTAACGTCCTCTGTCTTGGCATTTTCTGACAACTTGACAACCACAAGGAAAGCCGTTTCAAGATGCAGCTTGAAGTCTGGCTCGCCATTATGGTTGGCTTTCAATTCGTCCTCAACCCTAAGCACTCCACGACTGAAACGGTTGACAAAGCCAAGCACCTTCATAGCTTCCGCCACAACTCCGTTGCGATAATCGTTAACCCAAGGGAAATTAGTGGCGTTGGCTTTACCATAAAGTCCTCCCGGATTCAGAATCTCTATCCGGTCATCATACTGATAGAACTGTATCGGGCCGTTCCCTTCATAATCACGATGGCAGATGGCGTTCATCAACAGCTCACGGATTGCCCAATGTGGATAGTCGGTTACGGTCTCCTCTCGTAGTGCAGATACAGGAACAGGACGGCGATTTGTAATAGTCGTGTCAACAAATGTGTCAAGCTGATATAGTATTTTCATCAGATTGCCGCTAAACTTGTATTCACGCATCACGTCTCCGGCTCTACCAGTTCCTTTGAATCGCACATATTGAACGTAGGCCCCAGGCAATGTTCGTTCCACATTTTTCCCAAAAAGAATGATTCCTGCGTATGTCGGGCAATCGTGCTTCATGTCGTAGAACCCAAGCGACTGCATCTGAAGTTTTACATCTCGCTTGTCGTCAGCTATGACATCCATTGGCATAGCCTGTGGAAGATATGTCTGACGGAAAAGAGCAACGTCAATATCATCAAGAGTAGAGCCAAGACAAGGTAACGCGTCAAAAGTCGATACATGACAGGCACGTTTCTCGATTAACCGTTTTTCATCAGCCTCATTCGCCACACCTTTACGCGGTCCTACTCGAACCCATACACGCCCCTTGTATTTCACAGGTGGGAAAATCGCTGGCTGCACCTCCACAACAATCACAGCACCATCATCGAGCACGACTTTCTCAACAGTCATTGATGGTTGAGGCTGTATATTACCGTCAGTTCGGATTGCAGAAAGATTTTTCAACAAGTCATCTGTAATATTGATTGGCTGTACCATGCCGTCATCGTCAGCTCCAAGAATCAGATACCCCGGTTTGCCATGATTCGGCAGATCATTGGCAAACGCACATATAGCCTGTCCGAACTTGTCGGTATTGTTGTTGAAACAGTCCTCTCGACCCGGTCATTCTCCAAGTCAAGCAACATCTTCTGTATTTCGTCCTTGTCAATCATTCGTCTAAAATACTATAAATTGTCTTGTGGACAATGAATTGCTCAAAATAGCTGCGAAGTATTGATTACGTTCTTAAAGTCGGAAAGACGGTCAACGGCAGTATGCGGTATAATTACATATCGCCAAGGTTTGCCGCCGTGCCGCGTAGCGTAAGCCCCTGCGATATCGCAGTAACGATGAGCGGCTTGCGCCTTGTCCTGAACGTCCTTGTCGTCAACGTCCTTCTCGGCTTTTGTTTCGCACATATAGATGGCATCCTCGGCCTCAACGATGAAGTCAGGCTCGTAGCGTTTCGAGCCGTTTGCCCAATAGATATTGAACTGTTGCGGCACTGGGCGCAACCATTTCAACACTTTGGGGTCGTTTTCAAGGATGTAGGCGAAATCCCACTCCGTCGAGCTGTCAAAGCGAGTTTCGGGGTAATAGGATTTGAGCAATCCCTGAACGATGTATTTGTTGCCCCACGATTTCTTTTCGGGCACGTCGCTGACCATACGTTTTGCAAAACCGTTGTCAATAAGGTTTTGGTCAAGAATACGGCTGAAAGGCAGAACACGGGTCGGAGCAACGTCTTCTTTCTTGATATGGAAGTGCTGCTTCATCTGTTTGTAGATGTTGTGGGCGAGCATTTCTTTGTGGGCGTTGACAATCTCGGCGATGTCTTCAACCGAAGCGTCGGGATTGTGGCCGGAGATATGCGACACAGCTTGCTCTGCAAGTTTGTAGAGCAAATCGGAACACTCGTCATAATCTATGTCATCGAAATCGATAAGGCGAGCCACGAGTATATCGAGTGGATTGCCTTTTGAACTGCCGCTACGTCCGGCAATGATGTCGGTTTCGCCGGTGGCAAGACTTTGACGTTGGATTTCAACTGTCACCTTGTCGAGGTCGTAGCCCGCCGTGGTGTCAAGGTCGAAATCCTCAAACACAGCCTTGATGCGTGGTTGTTCGATAACGAGTCGCGGTATCTCGATGACGTTCTTCTCGTAGTCAACAATTACCTGCTTGATAACCTTGTCGAGCTGTTGGAGTTGTTCTTTTGCCTCCTGTTCGGCAAAAAGCGGATTGGCAACTTTGGCGCGTTCCGTGATGACTTCGGCAGCTTTTTTCCGGATTATCTTCATCACCTCGGGCTGTTTCAGGTCGCCGTAATGTTCAACACTCTCTGCGGCATGAGGTATCACCTCCAGGACGGCGCGAACTGCATCGCAAGTACGCTCGGCCACTTTTTTCTCGTAGTCGGTCTGCGCTTGCTTAACGGCGGCGACATATTTCTTTGCCACCGAGTTTGTGGTGGTGACCACTTTACCGGTGTGCGGTGTAACATCATCATCGTCAAGCTCGACGTATGAGAGCTTGCTGAGGACACTGTCACCATTTTGCGCCTTATCGATAACGGCAGCGAAATTGTCGTGGGCAATCACGGTGAGTTTGTCGACATCGGGATTGCCGGTGCGCTCGCCGCCATAAGGCAGACGGAGGCCTCGGCCAATCGTCTGCTCGATTAGCACAGCCGCATCAGCGGCGCGGAGTGGAATAATCGTGTAGAGATTGTTCACATCCCACCCCTCTTTGAGCATATTGACGTGCACCACGATTTCTATTTTGTTGTCGGGTGACTCGAGGGCGACAAACTGCTGTTCAATCTCCTCGTCTTTCTTCGTGGAGCTGTCAATCTGCAAAACCTTGCCTTTGTAGCGGCCACTGAAGATGCGGTCGCTTTCGAGTAAATCCTTGACCTCGCGGGCGTGGGAGATGTCGCGGCAAGCCACAAGGATAAAGGGATGCACTATGTGCCTGCCAGTCTGTTTGGCATAGAGTTCGATAGCGAGCTTGGTTCGTTCATGCACGGTTATGCCGTCCTCCAATTTCATAATCTCGATTTCATCGGGAGTGTAATTGGCTTTTTTGAAATTCTTTCGACCGGCCACGGTCGGATCTTTCACATATCGCTTGTCTGCGAGAGCCTGGGCAAGATTGTACTCAAAAACTATGTTTTTGAACGACCTGCCTTTCTCGTCGAGCGGTGTTGCTGTCATCTCGAAGCCGAGAACGGGACGTAGCTCGTTGATAGCTTTCTTTGATGCGTCGGCATGGTAGCGGTGCGCCTCGTCCATGAGGATAACAAGGTCGGGCAGTCCGGCGAGGTAATTGAAGTAGGACTGACCGATGTATTCCGAAAGGCGGCGCATACGCGGTGCACCCTTTTTGCCCTCCTTGCTATCCTTGTTGAACTTCGATATATTGAAGATGTTAATTTGCAGCGAGGAGAAAAGCGAAGGTGTGCGCTCGTTATAGGTTTCGCCTGTCACAACCTGAGGCGGCTGCGACACAAATTCACTTATCCCTCTGAACACATATTTTTCATAGCCAGGGTCGCTGAAATCACGGCACAGTTTATTGTAGAGCGTGAGGTTAGGAGCAAGAATAAAAAAGTGTTTTATACCCTTTTTCAGATATAGATACGCGATGATTGCACCCATCAGTCGTGTTTTTCCAATGCCGGTTGCAATGGAAAATGCAAGCGAGGGGAAATCGCGGTCGAAGTCCTTGAGCGATGGCACAAGGGATTTGACCTCGGCAAGTTCCTTTTTGAGGGAAGCAGAGAGTTCGGCAGATTCTTGCGGCGGTTTTTGCAAGGCGAGTTTGTCGACGATGCGCGAGGTAAGTTCGAGAGCCTTCGCGAGTGGTTCGCGGAGCGAGAGCCGCTGACGTATCATGTTAACCGTTGAGTTCATCAGTCAAAGAGATTGGGTTCGTGGTCTTCGGCTTTCGACTGCTCCACCATGTCAGGCAGGTCGTCCATCTCTTCTTCCTCCGATTCCACTTCGGGGAACGAAACGATGTTGAACGAATAGTCGTCGCGTCCAAACTCGCAACGTCCGAGTAGCATCTTGGGGATTTTCTTCAATGTGATGTTCGAATAGCGGTTGTTACACTCAGGCGAGAACTGGGTGCAGCATATCAGTAGCGACTCGTTTTCATCCATCTGCTCATGCAGATGTTGCAGCTCCTCAAGATTGATAAAATCCGTGGTGGTGAAAATATAGTCGTGTTCCGAGCTGTAACCCTGTTTCCAGTACTGCTCTTTGCTCGGCTGATAGGTGAAGCCTTCCTGCTTGGCCATGGCGGCGGCAAGCATGTCGGCATTATACTCCTTGTTTATAACAAGGTTGCCGTGCTTGTCTTCATTGAGAAGACTCGGTGCAAGTTCGTAGAACTTGAAGCCGCCTCCTCCTTGCCACTGTTGCGCTTTTGAGATACCTCCTTGCTCGCCACCGATTACTTTGACAAGACGTGGTCTGCAAACTGTATATGCATGAGTACCAAGCTCTACTCCGATCCATCGTCTTTTCATTTTAAGAGCAACAGATGCGGTTGTGCCACTTCCGAGAAAGCTGTCTAAAACAATGTCTCCTTCCTGAGTTGCTAATTGGATTACTCGCTCAATAAGACGTTCTGGTTTTGGAGTGTCGAAGGATTCAGGGAGGTTAAGAGTTTTGATTTCTGAATTAGCCTCTCTTGTAGTACCTACTTCTTCGGCAAACCATAGCGTTTCAGGGACTCGACCTTGTTGATCTTTTAGATAAATTTTTCTGATTATTCGAGTTTCATCATCAGAAAATTTAATTTTCCCAGTCGCAAGTTCCTGTTCAAAAGTCTCTCGGCTGAAACGCCAACCCTTTTCAGGATGATGAATTATCTTTCCGGATGGGGTGGTGATATCATACATCAAATTTGGACGCAATAAGCTATTACGGACATCCCCACTGCGCCAGGGTCCATTTGGGTCATTATCTGGATTAGAATAATTGATATTATGCTTAGCCGTTCGCTCTAAAGAGTTAAGGAAAAATTTCTCACTCTTTCGATAACAGAACGTATAATTATGGTGTAGTGAAAACTTTCCAGGATACCCCTTGCTTTGAACAGCATGTTGCCAAATCGTTGATGCAACGAAGTTTGAGCGTCCAAAAATCTCATCACATAGAATTTTGAAATAGTGAGCTTCACAATCATCCAAAGTTACCCAAAGACTACCATCTTCGGATAGTAATTTATGAAGGATGACAAGCCGCTCATATATAAGAGACAACCAAATAGAATGTTCAAGATTATCATCATATTGGTCAAAGGCATGACCTGTATTATATGGTGGGTCTATGTAAATACACTTTATTTGACCAGTGAAATCTTGTTCGAGTGCGCGAAGTGCGAGCAGGTTGTCACCGTGAATAAGCATATTGCCCGGCCACGGTTTGCCGTTAGGCAACGTGCCGGTCTCAACCTCGCCGCAGGCGAGAGTCGGGTCTTCAATGAGGATACGCGGCTCAATGGCAGCGCGTTCCTCATCTTTGCCAATCCACGTAAGTTCCAGTTTATTTAATTTTTGTGTCATGATTTTTCAATAATGATTTCAATCGATTTGTCTCATCCAAATGGATTGCAGTAATCAGACTCCAAGTTTTTTCGAGAAATTTGGGATTGACACATTCAAGCCGTTTAGCCAATACATTATTTAACCATTTCTTAGGATTCTCCATATCAAGATCCGCAAAATTACGAGAAATTATATCTTTAAGAATTGAACTTGAATGTTCATCAGTAAGAATATGTGTCTTTATATAGTTGCCAGATAAATTTAAGTATGATGTTATAACCTCAAAATCCAATAAAACAGTATTATAGTAATCAATAACATTATTTTGTTCTCGTATAAGCTCTAAAAAAGATTTCGATGGTTCTGCTATAATAAAAAATTGACTAAGACGTTCCACCTCAATAGTGTTTGCGAATTCTTGCTTTATGCGATCAATCGGACTTTTAGATTCGAGGATGAAGAGATTAACAATCTCAACGAGGTTATTATAGTTTAATGTACGGCAGAATAGATTGCTGGCCTCTTTAAAAGACTTCAAGTTGTCGTGCCCAATTTGATAAAGCATCAAATTATTTTGCAGGACACGGTTCCTTTCATTTTCTTTTTGATTGAAAATGATAGTTTTATACAGGATAACAAACGAAATGACTGCCGTTATGATACTTCCGAAATAACAAGCGAAGAAGCCTATCCAAGCTATTTGATTACCAGCAACAGGGATATAGCTATTGGGGATAAGAACGATCGCATTAACAATAAATGGAATTATAACTATTACGATTAAACCAATCCAATATTTTTTTAAGAATTCTTTCATAGCAATTTCCAATAAATTGTGAGTAAACGGTTTTGCTCAATCTTTTGGGCGAGCATTGCTTCAACCTTGTTGAGCAGCGTTTCCTTGCGAGCGTCCACTTCGTCCTGCGCTTGGTAGAGGTTGAGGCGTTTTTCGCTACGCCGCTTTTCGAGGTCTTTGATAGCGCGTTGGATGCGGAGTTTTTCGTCAAGGCGCGAGGTGCGCTTAGCCTCGGTCTTGCGCAGCTTGATCTCCGCATCAATATCTCGCAGTTCCTTTTCAAGTCCGCGCTTGACATCTTCGGCCCAGGAGTCGAGTTTTTCCATTTCATCATCGAAAAACGACTCGTTGCGTTTGGAGTTTTCCTCGACAATCCCGATGCGTTGGGCGGTGATAGAGTCTTCGAGTGCGGAAAGATTTTCGGGCGAAAGTTCGGCGACGAGCGGAGAGCTTTCGCCCGGAAGCTTCAACATCTGTTCGGCGATGTCGGGATAGACATTTTCGCCGGAGTCGGTGACACAGCCAAGAAGAAAATAATCCTCGCGCTCAAAAGAGTCGATGGTAAGCTTATCAACGAGGAGCCAGCCCGATTTCCCAACAAGTTGTTTGAGCAGAGCGACATTGAGAAGCGAATTGGAATAGTCAAACACAATCTCCGACGGCTCGGCTTCTTGACGCAGCAGCGTGCCGAGCATGTGTTTAGCCAACGGTGAGCCTATGCGATAGGCTTGCGAGTTGTCGGGCAGCACGAAGTTGCGACGATTGCCTGACGGAGAAAGTATGTAATAACCGTATTCTATAATGCCCTCGGTCTCTTTGGCGTTATGCGCCACGATTTTATCAATCATAAAGGAGTGGTCGTATGGCTCGAATATGGCATGACCGGCAAAGAAACTACAAGTGAGATTCCATAAGGCGGCCTCAAATTCGTTAAGATTGGCCTGAGCCTCAACGAGGTCGGTGCGCAGTTTCTGCTTGACGGATTCATCGAAGTTTTCAAGGAGCGTTGACCGGGCTTTGAGCATCTTGTCGGAAATCTGCTCTTGCAGTTCCGACTGGAGCGCGTCGAAAGCGTCCTGAATTTCTTTCGGGGTTCGGCATTGCTGATAGATAGAGGCAATGCGTTTCTCAAAGTCGACGCCGTTGCCTATCGCCCCTAAGATTTCGTCTGACGCACCGAACACGCCGTTGAAAAGCTGAAACTTCTGATCAAGCAGTTCGTAGACGCGCACATCGGCGGCGTTGGTCTTATTGAGGAAATTGATTACAACAACATCGAAATTCTGACAGTAACGATGGCATCGGCCAATTCGCTGTTCGATACGTTGCGGATTCCACGGCATATCATAGTTGACGACAAGCGAGCAGAATTGCAGGTTGATACCCTCGGCGGCAGCTTCGGTGGCTATCATGATGGTAGCCTCGTCGCGGAAGTAATCAACGAGCGCGGCGCGTTTATCAGCCGTGACCGAACCTGTGATGCGCTTGGTGCCTTTGTGGCGTTCTTTCCACTCTTTGTAAATACGGGTGGAAAGCTTGTCGGTGTTCGAACCGTTGAACAATACAACCGTTCCCTTATAGCCGCGCTTTTCTAGGAGTTCAAAAAGGAAGTCCTGAGTGCGGCGCGATTCGGTAAAGATGAGGGCTTTCTTGGGCGCACCAAGTTCTTCGAGTTGCGCAAACCCTTGCCGCAGACCCTCAAAGAGCTGTTCGGCCTTTGAGTTTCGCTTAATCTTATAAGCGAGGTCGCGGAATTTTTCGAGGTCGACAATCTCGCGGCGGATGCACTCAATGTCGTGGGGTGAGAGGATTTCATCATCTTCTTCGCCCTCCTCGTCTTCGTCAAGCCACTCGTCAGAATCTTCGTCGTAAAACTCGTAGTCATGCGAGAAAAGATTATTGGAGTCGAAGTCGGCAGTATGCCGATTGAGCTTGGCTTCCAACTTTTCGAGCAATGCGCAGAGAGTTCCATAGATGGCATGGGTCGAGGATGCGAGAAGTTTTCGTAGTATAAGCGTCATGAGCTGACGCTGACTATTGGGCAGAGCGTAAAGTTTCGGCCTTTGCAGATATTCCGAAACGAGGTCATAGAGTTCCTGTTCCTGCTTGGTCGGGAAAAATTCTTGCAGTATGGCGATACGCTTGGTGTAGCGCACATATTCGAGAACCTGCCGGCGCAGGGTGCGCTTGCAAAGCGGAGCGAGGCGACGACGGAGATTTTCATAATCGACGGTGCTGAGATTGCCGTTATACTGCATCTTGAAACTTTTGAGGTCGCCGAAAGCATAATCGTCGATTATGGTGGTAAGACCGTAAAGTTCAAGGATAGAGTTTTGCAATGGTGTGGCTGTAAGTAGGATTTTCTTACGGCTTTCGAGCGCGTCCTTTATGGCATTGCCAATTTTGTTGGTGGGCTTGTATACATTGCGTAGGCGATGAGCCTCATCTATAACTACCAAATCCCAAGGAGTACGACGGAGATAGGCGGCTTTGGCTTTTGCGAATTGATATGAGCAAATGACTATCTCCTCGCAGTCGAATGGATTAAAATTGCCGTCTTCGACGTATTGGTTGAAAGTCTTGCTTTCGAGAATACGAGAGGGCAAAAAGAACTTTTCGGTAAGTTCGGTAGCCCACTGCTTTCGTAGGTTGGCCGGAGCAATGATTAGCAAGCGTCGCTTGTGTTCAGCCCAAAACTGCGAAAGGATAATGCCTGCCTCAATAGTCTTGCCAAGTCCTACCTCGTCGGCTAGGATTGCACCTTTTGAAAGGGGCGACTTGAAGGCGAACAAGGCGGCATCGATTTGATGCGGAGTTAAATCTACCTGAGCGTCTTGCAGAGACGCAGTAAGCTTACCGAGGCTGCTTGACGGCAGGCTCCGGGTAAGCCAGTGGGCGAAGTAAATTTGTTGCGGTAGCGTTAACTGCATCAAATAAAGGCGAAAACTCCGTTGGAAGTAATCTGAAGGCTGGCCGCGCCTGGGAGGACTGCATCCGGAGTTTCGGAATCTGATTGGTTTGCGGCTTCATAAGCCGTTATTGTTAAACCGGTTGGCCATTTTCAAATGTTTACAATTATCCTAATTACAAAGTTAGTAAGAAATTTTGAGCTGACAATCGAAAGTCTCGATTTTATCTTGACTGGCAGCATATTATTGTTCCTCCTACTCTCAATTGCCAAATAGTAGCATTATATACACAAAATCTCCATGATTCCAGTGATTAAAATCGGCGAGTCGCGAGCTGATTTGCCCCGGACGGAACGGGCGGCAAGTTACTTTTCAGCGGTAAAACGCAGTTTTATCCGGGGAAAAGTACAACTTGCTTGGCAAATTCTACACCAAATGTTCGTCCCAGTCAGGTTCTCTCCGACCTCGCCTTCGGGCAGCGAAATTAGCACGCCCCGATTGCTAACACACAAATTACGACCATAATCTTGGTATCACTATCCGGAATATCACGGTTGCCGATTATCGGATACTCGTATAATCGCGCTATATGATATTCACATTATCCGATGGCTAGTATATCCTGCAAAACGATTATAGCATATCATTATCAATATATAATCACATACAGCCATAATGAGATAGAACACGCATATTATTATCGGATTATCAGAGCATTAAATGACAAAATAGCTGCTTGAGTTCTTGCATATATCGTTTAAAATCAGTATATTTACATACTTAGAGCGTCGCTTCAAGCAATAGTCCGGCTATGTGACAATCACATTGTCGGACACTCATAACATCATAATATCTCTGACTATGTTTCAGCTTCTATTGATACTTTACATATGATGGCAGCTACTGGATACAATCGGCTCGTCGCACGTATATTTGGAAATTCAACATCTTACAACAACTTGAATGCTGTTATTTCATCCATGTATTGAAAAATGCCGCAATTTGGTTGAACGGGATTTTGTTGAGATTATCGTAGAGATCACAATGATTGGCATCTGCCACTATCAAGAGTTCTTTGTTGTCTCCATGTAACTTCTTGAAAGCATCCTCACCGAAATAACGGGAATGGGCTTTTTCTCCATGAACAACCATTACTGCATTGCGTATCTCTCCGGCACGGTCGAGCAATGTGAAATTGATAAAGGGCAATGCCGATGTTACATTCCATCCGTCGGTAGAATTGCCTGAACGGGCATGAAATCCGCGTGGAGTCTTGTAGTAGGCATAGTATTCTTTTACGAATTGTGGAGCGTCATCAGGCAATGGATCCACAACACCACCACCACGCGTATAGAAGCCGTTGCGATAATCTTCTGTTCGCTGTGCGTTCATAGCCTCTTTAGCCTTATAACGAGACTCGGCATTGTCGTCAGCATCGTTATAGCCGTTTGATGTCACACGACACATGTCATACATCGTGGAAGCAACCGTGGCTTTTATTCTGGTATCGTTGGCTGCGGCATTGATTGCGAAGCCTCCCCACCCGCATATCCCAAGTATCCCTATTCGGTCTGCATCCACATTCGGTTGCACCGACAGGAAATCTACGGCAGCCGAAAAGTCTTCGGTGTTGATGTCAGGGGATGCCACACGGCGAGGCATTCCTCCGCTCTCACCGGTAAAAGACGGATCGAAAGCGATTGTGATAAAACCTCTTTCCGCAAGTTGCTGCGCGTATAGTCCACTTGACTGTTCTTTGACCGCTCCGAATGGCCCGCTGATAGCGATTGCCGGCAATTTGCCTTCAAGCCCTTTTGGTGAATACATATCAGCCGCGAGTGTAATGCCATAGCGATTCACAAATGTCACTTTGCGA
This sequence comes from Prevotellaceae bacterium, assembly GCA_021772015.1. GTDB lineage: Bacteria > Bacteroidota > Bacteroidia > Bacteroidales > Muribaculaceae > UBA7173. Next base: position 24,283 of record JAETNS010000016.1, read on the forward strand.
TGATCGACTTTGTCGCTTTTTGGGAAAGTCTTGTCCCATTCTTGCGTCAATTCCAATTGCTCAATTGGAGCAAGGGAGGTGTTTGTATTGAGGTTATTCATGTTTTGAGAACATATAGTCATGAACGCGATAACGAACATGACAGTTGTTATAATTATTTTCTTCATATTCTTCTAATTAATTCTTTGATAAATGTTCCCTTCCCGTATAATGCTGTTAAAGATTTCAGCATTTAGTTAAAAGATTATTTACCTGTGCAAAGGTAGGCACTATCCATCAGCTACGCTTACCACGATTATGGCAGGAGCTACCATATTTGAAGATGATGATAAAAACCTGAAATTTAATGGCTAATTTTGCGGTATGGAAACAAATACGACCACAATAAAGCTCGATTCAATCGACTCATATAACAAGCTATACGGGTTGACTACACTCCATCCGCTCGTCACAGTCATTGACCTTAAAAAAGCCACAAAAAGGATTGACCGCATACGGATGAATTATGGGGTGTATGCCTTGTTTCTCAAAAATGGAGCGAACTGTTCGTTGAAATATGGACGCGAATATTACGATTATCAAGAAGGCACAATCGTCAGCTTCTCGCCGGGGCAGACAATTGATGTTGACAGCACAAATGAACCCTTAGCCCCTGATGTTGTAGGATTGATGTTTCACCCTGACTTGATATGCGGAACACCTCTTGCATCAAAAATCGGTAGTTTCGGCTTTTTCAATTATTCTCAGCGGGAGGCGTTACATCTGTCGGAATCTGAAAAGAAGATGTTTTTAGATTGCCTTGAAAAAATAAGTCTGGAACTGGAACATCCGGTTGACAACCATTCCGCAGACCTGATTTCAGCCAATATACAGCTTCTTCTTGAATATATGAGCAGATTTTACGATCGCCAGTTTATAACACGCCACAAAATCAACTCATCTGTTGTTGCGGCATTCGAGAATGAACTGTCCAGGATTTATTCCGCCGACGCGACTGTGAATGAAGTGCCGAAAGTATCATATTTTGCAGACAAGGCAAATCTGACACCCGGATATTTCGGAGACCTCATAAAACGGGAAACCGGGAACACTCCGCAGAATATAATCACGCTATATCTTATCAACGAAGCAAAAAGGCGTCTGGCATCCACCGACACCGACATTAGCATTATCGCCTATGATCTTGGCTTCCAGTATCCGCAACATTTCACTCGACTTTTCAAACGTGTGACAGGAAAAAGTCCGAGTGTATTCAGAAATGATTTCTATTCCAATAACTGAACCGATATGACACCACAGGAATACAATGAATATATCGCCGTTCATGGAACGGTAATAAATGATTCTCCGGAACATAGGTTTATGCACAAAGCCTCACAGGATGCCATACGCATAACTATGGAAATCAACAACTGTTATCATACTCCGGATGAGCTGCGTGTTTTGCTGTCGCAATTAACCGGAGTGGAAATAGACAGTTCCGTCGGGCTTTTTCCTCCCATATATTCCGATTATGGCAAAAACCTGCATATCGGCAAGAATGTGTTTATCAATATGGGCTGCAAATTTCAAGACCAAGGAGGCATTTTCATTGGCAACGGCTCTCTTATAGGACACAACTGTGTAATGGCAACGATAAACCACGACCCGGATCCGGCGAAAAGAGGCTCGATGACATTCAAACCAATTCACATAGGCAAAGATGTGTGGATTGGAGCAAATGTGACTATAACTCCCGGAATCACAATCGGCGACGGAGCAATAATCGCCGCAGGAGCAGTGGTGACAAAAGATGTGGAACCTCGAACTGTTGTCGGTGGCGTACCGGCGAAAATTATCAAGTATATAGACTGACATTTGCAATCACATAACAAATCAGGCACTTAGCATACCTTTAAACGATCTAAACAAATAAAGATCAGATAATGTCAATTCAGCCAGAAAAATAAAAAAGCGGGCCGTATCGACCCGCTTTTTTAATTCAGATAAAAACGATTATCTTACTACTTCCTTGCTGACTACATTGCCCCTGCGGACGATATAGATGCCGGGAGTAGGCTCATAGACGCGTACACCCTGCAGATTGTAATATTCAGGATCTGCGTCATAAACATTTTCCTCCATCTCAACCGATTCTATGCCCGACTGTTGACGGAGTTTGCCGATGCGTGCATGGGCATATGTGAACTTGTCAAGGTCTTCCTTCTCCGCGCTCGATGAGCTGTCCTTGGAGTAGGGAGTATCGGCATTATCGAAGCATGTAGCGTCATAGGGAGTCGAACCTGTCGCGCCCTGACCGTAAGTGTCGATCACCATTACCCCGATACCGGTATTCTTGATGTAATCCTCCGTGATGCCAAGTTTTGCCAGAGGCAGCTTCCATTCATAGAATGTGTGCTGATCCTTCGGTATCTCATTGATGAGATCTACAAAGTTGTCATTTCCAAGCAGCATTGAAGGATCATAGCCGAAGTCAGCCTGACCCCAGATATGGGTGATCGAGGGAAGAAGGCCATCCTGACACCCATAGAAAGGAGCGTCGAGGCTCACACAATAGGGAGCGTCATAGCTGGCATGGTTGTCGGGAGTCGGGAAGAAAAGGCCGGGATTGCCGACTGTCGACTTGGTGCTACAGTAAAGCACGCAGTCCGTGCCGTTAGCAAAAGTATTGTATTGGCCATCAGCGTCCCAGATGGAATTGCCGTTAGTCAGCACTCCGTCCATTTCCTTGTAAGGATCGAGGTCGAACGCAAGGATCAAGCGCCCATCCATATTATAGGGCTTGGCAGCGCCATTTGTCAGCTTGCCGTCACCATAGAGGTCCCATACCGTGTAGACATACTGCACACCAAGATACAGGTTCTGGCTGTCATATGCGGCATAAACCGCATATGAATCCACACAAGGATACTCATGCCTGCCTCGGATCGCGCTGGCGACATCACGGGCTACACCTTGGGCGATAAGCTCATTCTCTGTCCAGTTGGAAAGGGCGTTATCGGCCACACACATGCGGTTGTCGTTGTTGAGCTTGGTGAACTTCATGTTGATGGTCTTGTTTGTTCCCACCTTCCCATTGGGGTTCACCTTGTAATAGTCAGTATTGAGGCTGTTGCCCGGCTGTGGATCAGGACCGGGATTCTCGCTCTTGGTGTAGGTAAATGTCTGTACATTCTCCCCTGCATCATTCTTGACATAGGTCTTGAGAGTCGTAGACTCTGTGAAAGTCAGCGGCGCGGAATAAGCCTGTGAGGAACTGCCCGGAGTAGAACCATCGATTGTATAGTAGATGGTTGTCGAAGGATTCACAGACAATGTCACGGTAACTGAAGATGAAAAGCGTGTCCCGGAAGCGGGAGAAGCTGTCACCACAGGTTTGGCCGGACGGGGATCGTCACCCCGATATTCTCCATTGTCGGTCACCGCGCCCTTGCCACCGGCTCCCTTGTAGATATGATTGTTTACAGGAGCCTGAGTATAATCGGCGGTCTGGTCAGTACCGTCTCCGTTACAGAACAGGAAGCCTGTCAGACCGGAAGGATTCTCGGGGAAAGTGTATTTCCATACATTTCCCTCAACCTTGGTCAGGGAAGCTCCGGGCCATGTTGTGGAGGGAGATGTCCAGTAATGGATGTTCACCTGACTCCAATTGGAGACGGAGTTGTCATAATAGATCGTGAAATCACCGGGATTCGGATCTGGATTCGGGTTAGGATTCGGGTTAGGATTCGGATTCGGGTCAGGTCCATCCGATACATTCCCGTCACAATCATAAACCTTGCCGTTCTGGAATACCAGATCACCGCCTCCGGCCTTGGTGTCACCGTTGTTGGTGCTGAAGATAATACCTGTTGGAGTACCGTTGGTGGCCTTCCAAAGCAGATATCCGTTGCTTGTAGTGGTCAGTTTCTCACCGGGCCAGGATGAAGCGTTTGTACATTGCGTGTTGTTGTCATCCCAAGCCCATACATACACGTCACTCCACCCCTTGGTGTTATTGAAATAGCAGTATGTGCCCTCCGGAGTCGGATCAGGATCGGGATTGGGGTTGGGATTAGGATTCGGGTCGGGATTCGGTGTGCCGCCGTTGTAAATGACCGCTATACCTGAGGGACCCACGTTACCCGTGATGGTTGACGCTGTGACAGTGAACGTATTGCCGCTGATCTTGTCTGTGTAGGTACCGGCAGGGCAATATCCTCCGCCATTGGCAACCGACACATTTCCGCTGCCCTTCATGACAATGACCGCTCCCCCATCCTTGCGGGTGACAGAGAATGCGTTTCCGGAAGCCTCACACCAGTCAGCCTTTCCGACCATAGCGTTGCGGAATTTATTGACCTCAGCAATATGCTTCCCTTTAAAAGCCGTGCTGCCCTTGCCTACCTTGATATTGCTGAACCCTTTCGCATTCGGGCGGGCAAAATAAAGCGCGGTAGCGCCGTTGCGACAGGCCATTGAGGCATATGCGCGGTCTATGACACTCTGGTCGACATTCTGCGACCACTCGTCATTGGAATATGTGTCATGGCTCTCGCCCCAGTATACAACTTTTGTGTCAGCCACACCTTGATTAACAACCCATGCACCGCCGTACCCCTGAGGAATACCCCCGTTGTCTTTTGCGGCTCCGTTGCTGTATTTGTTGTCGGTGACAGACATATACTGGGCGTATTCCTTGATGATGGCCTCGTTGGGGCCCGGCGCATCGAGGATTTCCCCATAATGATACATACCGGCGACAGAAGTGACCTCACGCCAGAAGTTACAGCCTTCGGAGGGAAGCCCGATATGTTTGGCAGCATCCCAACGACACCCCTTGACTCCAAGGTCGTGGAGTTTCTGCACATAAGCTTTGCCACGGGCGATCACCCCCGCATCTTCTGAATTTACGTCGCCATAATCGCCGAGCTGTCCGTGGGTGATCGAATATCGGTCACCATAATTGATCCCGCCATTCCAGCGCACACGTCCGTTGCCATCCCACCAGGGATCATGATATCCTGCGGTTTTGTCCACATGGTTGGCAACGACATCGACAATCACTTTGATCCCATATGTGGCAGCTTCGTCACACAAGGCTTTCAAATCAGCCTCGCTTCCCATGAAGGGGCTTCCCTTGAACGCAAGGTCGTAAGGGCGGTACAGATCATGCCACGGCGATCCTTGATTGATGTCGGGACGCTGCAGCGGCGACAGCTGCACAGTTCCGAAACCGGCAGCGGCGATGTTGGGAAGTTCTGCCTTCACCTCGGCCATAGACCAGTTGAAGCAGTGGAGGATATTGCCGTCCTGTATGGCGGCAGGCAATCCGTAATCGGCTGCCATCCCCATTCCTGCGGTGCCCATAGCAAGCATTACCGCGAGGAAATTCCTTTTGATTGGATTCATGATGAAAAGATGTAAGTAAGATAAATCGAGGCCCATGTAAAAGCCTTGTCATGGTATTTTTGAAACACATTGCAAATTTAATGCAATTTATTCACTTCTCAAACTTTAAAACCCGTAAAATTCCCGACCCGCAGTTGAAACTCCTCCACACATATCCAAGAAAGAAAACCGCCGCCCCATTAAGGGACAGCGGCATTGACTTGTTCTTACTATTTAGTTAGCAATGATCACTCTGCGGCGGCAGCTTCGGGATCAAGGATGATCACCCGGTAATTGCCGGCGGCGTTCAGACGCTTCATGAAGTCCTGGACATCAGCGGGCGTAAGCGACTGCAGAAGCTCGACATTGCCATTGAAGACATCAACGCCATTGAGGGCGGTACCAGCCATAGTACCAAGCCATGCGTCATTCTTTTCCTTACCTTCAACGGCTTCTTTCACCTCGAACTCGACAGCCTTGGCTAACTCAGCGGTGGTGACATCCGACTCCATGTTCTTGAACTCGGAGGCTATGAGATCGAGCACCTGCTCTTTCATCTCCGGCTTCATCGGGAAGACAGACTGGAGCACGGTATTAGGCACATTCTGACGAGTCATCACACCGGATGCCCAGATCGAATAGACTGCGCCCATATCCTCGCGGACCTTCTTGAGGAGACGTTCGGTCATGATCTGGCCGGCGATATTAGACAACGCGCGGTCCTTGGCGGTATAAGGCATCTCTGCGAATTCCACAACAGCTGCGAAAGTCTGGGGAGTCTGCATCTGGGCGGTGAAGGTGGAAACCTTTTCCCCCCTCTTTATGCCAAGCGAGCCGTCAATCACCGGAGCCTTTGAGGCTGTGGCGGTATCACCGGGAAGAGTGGCGATATACTGCTCGCAAAGGGCCTTAAGCTCGTCGAGATCCACATTCCCCACAAAGAAGAAGGTATAATCGGCGGCATTGGCAGTCAGGTCCTTGACGATAGTGTTGACCTGGTCAAGAGTGGCTGCTTCGACAGCTTCAACAGTGAGTGCGGCCTTGCGGGGGGTGTCATAGAGAGCCTTCCGGAGATCTCTGGAGAAGATATATTGCGGATTGGTCTCCTGATTGTGGAGGAAACCGCTGATCATGTTCTTCGTTGCCTGGAACTCGTCGGCCGACATGTTGAACTGCGTGAAATGACTGTAAAGCAGTTCCATCATGGTCTTGAGGTCCTTGGGAGTTGTCGAACCGGAGATATCACGGCAGTAGTCGTCAAACTGGAAGCTTACCTGACACTGCTTGCCTTGTAGGTACTTCTGCACATCCTTGTAATTATATGTCCCGAGTCCATACTGGCTGAGTCCCTGGGGAAGGAATACAAGGGTATTGGCATAACTGTCGGGATAAACCGAAGTTCCTCCCAGGGCCTGGGCATCCAGAAGGATCTCGTCAGCCTTGAAATCAGTTTTCTTGACTACGACCTTGGCCCCGTTCGAGAGAGTCCACTCGATGGCTCCCCACTGGGGAAGATCTTTGGTGGAAACCACCTTGCCGGGAGCAGGAAGATTGGCGATCAGCGGCTCATCCTTGACCTCATCGACAAAAGCGGGGATATCCTCCGCATCCACATCAGCCATCACCTTGCGGACAGCATCTTCGGTCGGAATTTTGATGCCATCCTTTTCGGGAAGCATAACCATGACCACGCGGTTGTTGTCGCTGACAAGCTCCTTAAGGGCCTGGTTGATAGCCTCAACAGGGAGTTGGGGAAGAAGCATGTTGAGAGTCTGGTATTTCAGCTCGATTCCCGTCGCGGGAGTGCCATCGATGAAATTGCGGACATACGTGTTAACATAGGTCTCATTCTCGGCCTTCTCACGATTGTTGTAAGCCTTCTCAAGACGCGAGAGATATTCACTGCGGGCGCGGTCATATTCCGATACAGTGAAGCCGCCACGCTGGGCGCGGAGCAGTTCGCGGTAAACGGATGCAAGTGACGGCAGTATGTCATCCCCTTTGCCCACGGCAGCCAAAGTCAATGCGTCTTTGGTGTCGGCAAGCAGATAACCGCCATAATATGATCCTGCCCCGGCAAATGGGGAATCAGGCGTGGAGGATATCTCGTCAAGACGGTTGTTCAGCATGGACGTGATCATGTCACACACATAATCCTGGATCCAGTAAGCCATTGTACCACGGTATTCACGAGGCATCACATTGTTCTTGAAGTAGAGTGACACGCGGGAGTTGGGCATCTCGGAGTCGGCACCGATGACAATGATCGTGCCTTCGGTGTCAGGCACAGGCTCGTACACACGCTCCTTGGCGTTTTCAGGCATCTTGATCGGAGAGAAGATCTCCTTGATCTTGTTCTCGATACGGTCAACGTCGATGTCTCCGACAACGACGATACCCTGCTGGTCGGGACGATACCAGGCCTCATAATAGTCGCGCAAAGCCTGGGGGGGAAAGTTGTCTACAACTTCCATCGTGCCGATCGGCAGACGGTGGCCATATTTCGATCCGGGATACATCGCCGGAGCCATCTGCTCCAACAGACGCTGCATGCCGACATTGCGCGAACGCCATTCTTCATGGATCACACCACGCTCCTTGTCAATTTCTTCAGGCAGAAGGAGAAGGCCGTCAGCCCAGTCGTGGAGGATCAACAGGCATGAATCCTGCACAGCGATGCTCGCGGTAGGGACATTTGAGATGTTATATACTGTCTCGTCGATGGAGGTATAGGCATTGAGATTCTGACCGAATTTCACACCTTTGGTTTCAAGCCATGTGATCAGCTCATTTCCCGGGAAGTTCTCTGTCCCGTTGAAACACATATGCTCAAGAAAGTGAGCCAGACCACGCTGCTCGTCATTCTCAAGGATTGATCCGACCTTCTGGGCGATATAGAAATCAGCCTGTCCCTTAGGGGTCTCGTTGTGGCGGATGTAATATGTGAGCCCGTTAGGGAGCACACCCATCCTGACCTGTGGATCAATGGGAAGGGGATCTGTCGGCATCTGGGCACGGACTTGCGTCGCGAATGCCACTACTCCTATCAATACGAACAGGAGCCTGGAAAAGATCTTTTTCATTGTAAGAAATCTGTATGATGAGTAATGTTTATTTCGTTCATATCCAATTAAGCGGCCGGATACCGACAATCCTCTATCGAGGACTCCTGTATGTTTAGACGCGAGTTGCCGCCAAAAGGTTGCATTGGATCGGTTTTTATTTTCAGACTATAAAATATCGCGCTCTTTCAGGCAAAAAGCCGTCGGAACGCCTCCTCTACTTTCGACACCTCGACCACCTCTATCGAAAGTCTGGCTGTATCGACCCCTTTGAGAGATCCACGAGGGACAAGTATCGACTTCATGCCAAGCTTTTCAGCCTCGCGCACCCGCTGCTCCATACGGGTGACCGGCCTGATCTCCCCGCTTAAACCAACCTCTCCGCTAAGACAGACTCCCGCCGGGACAGCCATGTCCACGTTGGAGGAGAGGATCGCCGCTATCACTGCCAGATCGAGAGCGGGATCAGACACTTTCAGACCGCCGGCTATATTGAGGAACACATCTTTCTGGGCGAGCTTGAAACCTACCCTCTTCTCAAGCACAGCCAGCAGCATGTTCATCCTCTTGGAGTCAAACCCGGTTACGGACCGCTGCGGGGTACCGTAAGCGGCGGTGCTAACCAACGCCTGGGCCTCGATCAGGAAAGGACGGATCCCCTCGAGGGTCACTCCGACAGCGCAACCCGACAGCTGTTCCCCGTCATGCTGCGAGATCAGCATTTCCGAGGGATTCGTCACCTCGCGAAGCCCACGCTGACACATCTCATATATGCCGAGTTCCGACGTGTTGCCGAAACGGTTCTTGACTGCCCGGAGTATCCGGTACATATACTGGCGGTCCCCTTCAAACTGCAAGACTGCGTCGACGATATGCTCCAGCACTTTCGGGCCGGCAAGTGATCCCTCCTTGTTGATATGTCCGATCAGCATCACCGGAACACCCGACTGTTTGGCATAACGCAGAAGCCGTGAAGCGCATTCCCTGACCTGGCTGACGCTTCCGGCCGACGACTCGATCTCGTCGGAAGCGATGGTCTGGATGGAATCGACGATAAGCAGTTGTGGCTGGATATGCTCGATATGGGCGAAAATACTTTCGAGGGAGGTTTCCGTGACAACATAGCAGTTGTCGCTCATGCGGCCGATCCTGTCGGCACGGAGCTTGATCTGGGTCGCGCTCTCCTCCCCCGAAACATACAGCATCCTGCGGGATTTTATCGACAGTATATTCTGTAATACAAGAGTCGATTTGCCTATGCCCGGCTCACCACCGATAAGCACCATCGATCCGGGTACAAGGCCGCCACCGAGAACCCGGTTCAGTTCCTCGCTCGGCATATGTATCCGTGGCTCGTCGGCAGTCTCTATTTCGGAGACCTTTCGGGGAGAGGACTTCGGGGTAACACCCAATGGAGCTTTAACGCCACCCTTGGATGTGGTCCTCACTTTCTCCTCCACCATAGAGTTCCAGGCCCCGCAAGCCGGACAGCGTCCCTCCCATTTCGGGGAGTCGTTGCCGCATTCCGAGCAGAACCACATCGTCTTTTCTTTAACTTTCGCCATTGTGTCTCAGGAAATCCATGTTAACTGATGCCTGACATCATAGACTGTCGTCGGAATTCGGCGACAGTCACCGCCGTGGCGGTCCCGACATTGAGAGATTCGACTGTCATGCTTCCCGCCGGGAAAGACGGGATGGTGATCCGTCGCTCTATCAATGAGGATATTTCCGGCGATATGCCATTCCCCTCGTTGCCCATTACCACCACTCCCCCACCGAGTTCCATGCGGTATATGTTCTCCCCCTCCAGAAATGTCCCGTAGACCGTTATCCCTTTCTCCGACATCTCACGCAGGACCGCAGGGAGATCACAATAAACGACATCGACACGAGCCAAGGCCCCCATCGTAGACTGTAGCACTTTCGGATTGAACACATCCACTGTATCTTCCGAGGCCAGAACGTTTTTCACACCGAACCAGTCGGCCACGCGTATAATAGTACCGAGATTGCCCGGATCCTGTATCCTGTCAAGAGCCAGAACGAGCTCATCATCCCCGATTTCAATTTTTTCTGACTTGCTTGCGGGAAGCTCAAAGACGGCTATCAGCCCCTGCGGAGTCATCATGGAAGAAATCCTTGACATCTCGTCATTACGGGCGACAAGAAGCCTGTCATCAGGCAGCTCGTATCCTACAAGGCTTTCAAGGATACCTCCATGAGCATCAAGCCAAGCAGAAGTCACGACAACACTGTGCAACCTGAATGACGGCAGAAGCTCGCTGACACACCGGATTCCTTCGGCGGCGAACAGCCCCGTCTCACGTCGTCCTCGGGCGGAGGACAGGGATGCGATTAGCTTTCGCTGTGACGCGGTAATTCTCATACCTGCAAAAATACGGATTTTTCATGACAACCAACGGATATTCGTCAAAAATTCGTAAATTTGCGGAAATATTGAGGCAGCCGGGCGGTCCGTCGCCGGCGGGTTCTCCGTAACGCCGCAGGAGGAAAGTCCGGGCAACACAGAGCGCCATACTTCCTAACGGGAAGCCACGGGTGACCGTGGAGGAAACGTGACAGAAAACAACCGCCGGAAAGGATAATTCCTGCCGGCAAGGGTGAAAAGGCGGGGTAAGAGCCCACCGGGCGTCACCGCGAGATGGCGCGCCGCACGTCTTATGGGTTGCAAGGTCAAGTAAACCGGCATTCAAGGGTTGCTCGCCCGTTGCCGGAGGGTAGACTGCTACAGAAGTGGCCTCCGGCTACTTCGATTAGCCTGGATGGAGACATCCGGCATAGATAAATGACGGACCGGACGCGTCAGGTCATCATGCCTTCGGGCATGGCGAAACCCACGATCCGACATAACCCGGCTTACAGCCCGACTGCCTCTTCCCATACAAGAGGACGCGCCATCCCCACCATTGATGGCGCGTCCCCTTTGTTTTTCGACAGCTACCTGTGATCACATCCGCATCTCTTGGACAGATGCCGGAATCCAATGTTTCAAGAACATCTACTCAGAAGATGTCGCATTTTAGGCCGAAAGACAGCCGCAAGTAATCTGCAGGATGTAGCGAATGGTTCCTGACAGCCGTGATAATATAGAAATCACTGCTGCTAAGCTCATAGAACAGAGCAATACTTTTGAAAAAATGTCTTCTTGAATCCGGGATATCGAACCGCAACCGTTGACCGATAAAAACATGTGTGCGGATCCTGGTCGAAAAAGTATAATACCCGGAGGGATAGCGTTCCGGTTGCCGGTTCCAGAATTCACCCCCGAAGACGGTGTTGAAATATATCCCTGTGGTGAGAGGTTCAAGCGAAAACCCTCGTCCAAGAGAAATGCTCCAAGGGATGAAATTCTGTTTCAAGGTCATGGTCATCTTGGCTCTACGCGAGGAATGCTTGGCGATAAAACCAAACAACAGGTCTGTCTCCCATTGTCCATGTCGGCCATAATCCCATCCTATCCCTGCCGACAGCAAACCCATCCCTCCCGCATACTGCAACTTTATATGGGTCGGAATCAACACTCCCCATGCCTGGCGATAATGATGCACACGGTTGTCATATCGCGAAACAGTCGCTGTCGAGTCATAAATTTCAGATGCGAACACAAGGGATGAGGCCGAAATCATGATCAATATGACGGTAAACCATCTTTTAATGTCAAAAGCCGACAACCTCACAATCAAATCCTCCTTCCTCTTTTATCGTGAAAACAAGATACTGACGTTTGGCGATGTTAGGGCATTGGCAATACATCACCCCGTCACCATACGGGTCAGATATCTCAAAATGATGACTGTGACCATAGGCACAGAACTGTACATCCGGGAACATCCTGACGTACATCTGGAAAACCTTGCTGACATTGTTGTTGAATACTTCCGAACCCGGACAGGCATGCATGAGAAAGACCGTCTTCTCCACCCCGGACGGAATAGAGGCAATCTCCCGCTCAAGGAATTCAAAATCCGGTACCGGCTCTGAATAATCATATTCGAGGGCGTTAGTGTTAAGACAAACAAACCTGACATTCCCTGCCGTGAAGGCGAAATTGACATCTCCGAAAATTCCCTTGTAAGCGTCTCTTCCCGTCCCCAGGCAATCATGATTGCCAATGACGGCGACATATGGCACTGACAGCCTGTCCATCATATCGCGTCCCCATTCAAATTCGTTCGTAAGCCCGAAATCACTTATATCGCCGCCATGCATGACAAAATCGATATCACCTCTGGCATTGATGGCTCTTACCGCGTCTTTCAGATCATCCAGACTCCGCTGGGTGTCACTGACCATAGCTATCTTCATAGATGTCGCTGCGGCCATTCCGGCCTCTATTTTCGCGACATTGTTAAAGTTGACATTCCTTGCGCCTGAAATGTCGACATCATATGGATGCTCCTCAAACATCTCACATGATACAAGCAACGTCAACAAAAACAGGCAGAAATACAGACTGACAATATAATATTTGTTTCTCATCTTACTAAATTTGCCGGGAAAATTGCTGTCGGGATGATTCCCGCCGCAAATTTCTCGGCAAACTTATGAATTAATCGGCAATCCTTATCAGCCGAAGGTCAAAAAACAACCCTTCGGCAAATATTTGATACCTTATCACCAAATTTTCACCATCCGGCATTACCGGGTTCCACCAGACCGTTACTGCAGCTTCTCCACATGCACGTCCATCTGGGGGAACGGGAAATGGATGCCATGAGCGGGTAGCTCGTTGTAAAACTTCTCATTATAATAATAGAACACATTCCAATAATCAGCTGTCTTGGTCCACGCCCTTACCTGGAGGTCGACACTTGACTCGCCGAGATTGTTGACAAGCACTTTTGGCGAATGGTCCGGCTTGGGTATGAGAAGTTTCAACGCATCAATCTGCTTGCGTTCACGCTCCTGTAGAGCTATTTTCGCTGCACGGTGACGACGAAGCAACTTGTCTAAAATCGAACGTTTGCTTACTGTTTCAGTCTCCGGATCTTCTTCCTCCTCTTCTTCGGGATTAAATCTGACCGTGTCGCCGGAATCAGAGAGACCATTTGCCCCTGGGACTCTATCCCCCGCCCCTACTATCTCGACACCACCGCCTTCCGAGGCTCGTGCCTCCTCTATCCTCTCATCCGAAGCAAACATTTCGAGAATGGCCTTGCGGGCATCATCCACATTGTCACCATAACTTATCGACACTGTCCATGTCACACGCCGATATGCCTCCCGCGACCAGTTGTTGACACTCCCGGTTGAAAGGCCGCCATTGGGGATGGATATGGATTTGTTGTCATAAGTGGTTATTATCGTATGGAAGATCTGTATCTCACGGACAGTGCCGCCATATCCCTGCACTTCGATATAGTCGCCGATCTTATACGGCTTTAGCAACAATATCAAGACTCCTCCCGCGAAATTCTGCAACGTGCCGCTCAAAGCCATACCAATGGCGACACCGGCTGAGGCGAATATCGCCAGGAAAGAGGTTGTCTCAATCCCGAGTATTCCGATAACGGTCACTATCAGTATGAAATACAAGACAATGTTGACCAACGACAGGATGAACGTGGCCAGCGACTTGTCAATCTTCCTGCGCAGAAAGATTGTAGAGATCAGACGGTAGATCTTTCTGATCACAAACCGTCCGAGATAGAAAACAAATATGGCTATAGCGAGATTGATCGCGAAATCCACAGCCGAACGGGCCAGACGTTCAATCAAATCGTCGAACGACAAGGTCTTCAGCTCGGCGATCTCGTTGGTGGCATTGACAAACGTCGAGTCAGCGGGAACTTTCGGGGTCAGTCCCGGAAACATATCTGTCTGGAGTCTGATCATTATTCAGGGAATCAGTTATCATAAGGATGAATCGTCAGGCAATCAATGCCTGACACATTCCTATACAAAGAAGGGAAAAGCCGTTTTTCTATAAAGAACAATCGGTAATGCGCTTATTGTTCATCCGACACATTCGTGAACAATACAGACGCGACATCGCCATACCAGGAAAGATGTCTGTAGCCTCTGGTGTCAGCATCCGAATCCCGACGGAGGATATATGTGGAAAGTCCACAATGAGAATCGACCTTTATCTTGTTGAATATCCACGGGGTCGATGCCTGGTAAGTGACACACTCATCAAGGGCTATCAGCCATTCCGCATAAGCCTTGCGCAGATCGCGGTCGGTGGATGCGCTGTAAAGAGCTTCCATGTAATGCTCCATGTCGAACATGTAGCATGGCTCTCCATTAAACTTGGTTCTCTCAAAAGGCTGGCCGGAATAATCATCCGGAAGCACGGGATGAAGCGCGAAAACCGCTCTGGTAGCCTCTGCCAGACGGTCGAGGCCGGCGGCATCGATCACACTCATCGTGCATGTCCGGGCGGATCCCTCCTTCGCGTCATATTTCAGGAATGTCGTGCGGGCCGCCCCTTCAAGATCCGCGTCCGTGGCCATAAGGTAAGGCAACGTCTCATAGTAAGGCATACCGTCGGCAGGCAGCTCCGCGCAACTGCCAGCAAATTTATCGGTGACATGTCTAAGCTCATAAAGGGCCTCCACCGAAGCCATATGGCAGCAATCGAAATAGACATAATCGAAATCCTCGCCGTCAAGCACCCGGGCCAATGTCGTGACATCCATATATTTGCCCCGGTCTTCCCCAAACCATAAGGGCATAATGGCGGCCATGGAGGCAGGTGACAGCGGCTGGATCCAGCCTGTCGCGTGACTCCATAGAATCAGCCCGTAATTATCAGCCGGAGCATACGACTTGAAGTCAGCGATGGCCTGTGACATTCGGTCGGCGGAAATTGAGGTCTGAGAGTCATCGTAACTTTTCAGTATCCTCAATCCGAAAGGAGTCACTTCCTTCAAGGATGGAGCGTCAGCCTCGCTGTCATCATGATAGATCAGCAGCCGGTTATCACCCAGACGGCCATCCTTGGCTGCCTGAATCATGTCGGCGAGGTTCTTGCGGTCAAAACCTCCGTCGCCAAGGCTGTTGTCGGAAAGGAGATATACAAGTACCGCCCTCTCTACCTTGACAGGCTCACCCATCGAAGGATAGGAATCAGGGAGCAAAGAGGGGGTGTCATTATCGCAACCCGTCAGTGATGCCGTCAAAGACAGCACCACCGCGAGCGCGCAAAGTCTGTTAAGTATCTTGGTCAGCATAAGTCAGTCTACAATAATTTAAGTTGTCCTTGTCGCCCAACTTATGGGAGAGGAGGAAAAATATCGGCAAGGCCTATCTCTCGGCCCTCATGGGATTGGAGAGGAAGTCCTGATAGGAAAGGCGCAGTCCGTCCTCAAGCTCGGTGGTGTAGGTCCAGCCCAGGGCACGGCTCTTTGACACATCAAGCAACTTGCGGGGTGTCCCGTTGGGACGTGTCGTGTCCCACAGTATCTTGCCCTCGTATCCTACCACCTTGGCGACAAGCTCGGTAAGCTCCTTGATGGTAAGTTCCTTGCCGCTGCCGGCGTTGACCGTCTCGTTGCCCGAATAGTTGTTCATCAGGAAGACGCAGAGGTTGGCCAGGTCATCGACATAAAGGAACTCGCGCAACGGACTGCCGTCTCCCCAGCATGTGACCTCAGTCAAGCCCTGTTCTTTCGCCTCATGGAACCGGCGTATCAGAGCGGGGACCACATGGGAATGTTCGGGATGGTAGTTGTCGTTGGGCCCGTAAAGGTTGGTAGGCATTACCGAGATATAGTCCGTGCCATACTGGCGATTGAGGAACTCGCAATATTTCAAACCGGATATCTTGGCCAGGGCGTAGGCTTCATTGGTCTTTTCCAGCTCGGAAGTCAGCAGGCAGCTTTCCTTCATAGGCTGGGGAGCCAGACGGGGATAAATACATGACGAACCGAGGAACTCAAGCTTCTTGCATCCGTTCCGCCATGCGGAATGGATGACATTCATCTCCAGGATCATGTTGTCATACATGAAATCGGCCAGAGCCGAGGAGTTGGCGATGATACCACCCACTTTGGCCGCAGCGAGGAACACATATTCAGGTTTCTCTTCAGCGAAGAAACGTTCTACCTGATCCTGACGGCAAAGGTCAAGTTCCTTGTGGGTACGGGTTATTATATTGGTGTAACCCTGTCGCTCAAGCTCGCGGATGATGGCCGAACCGACCATTCCGCGATGCCCTGCGACATAGATTTTTGAATCTTTCTGCATCATTTGACAATTCCTTTCTCAAGATATTCGGCGAGGTTCATCCTGACTTTTTCTCCGGCCTCCTCTACAGCCACTTTGGCCATATCGGCATCAGTCATTATCTTGACAAGCTGCTCGAACGTAGTCTTTGACGGATTCCACCCGAGCATGGCCTTGGCCTTGGTGGGATCTCCCCAGAGGTTGACCACATCTGTGGGGCGGTAGAAGTCGGGGGACACTTCGACAAGCACCTTCCCGGTAGCTATGTCAATACCCTTCTCATCCATACCCTCACCCTCCCAACGGAGGTTGATGCCGACATTCCTGAATGCGAGAGTGGCAAAATCGCGGACTGAATGCTGTTCCCCTGTGGCAATCACGAAATCCTCGGGGGTACTGTTCTGTAGAATCAGCCACATGCACTCGACATAGTCCTTGGCGTATCCCCAATCGCGGAGCGATGAAAGATTGCCCAGATAAAGCTTGTCCTGTTTCCCTTGGGCGATACGGGCTGCGGCAAGAGTGATCTTTCGTGTCACGAAGGTCTCGCCACGGCGTTCAGACTCATGGTTGAAGAGTATTCCGGAGCAGCAGAACATGTCGTAAGCCTCGCGGTATTCCTTTATGATCCAGAAGCCGTAGAGCTTGGCGACAGCGTAAGGGCTGTAGGGGTGGAAGGGAGTGTTCTCATTCTGCGGCACCTCCTCCACTTTTCCATACAACTCAGAAGTCGATGCCTGATAAATGCGGCATGTTTTCTCCAGTCCGCACATCCTGACGGCTTCAAGGATACGGAGCACACCGACCGCGTCGACATCGGCGGTGAACTCGGGTGAATCAAATGACACCTGAACATGGCTCTGGGCAGCCAGATTGTAAATCTCGGTTGGCTGCACTTTCTTGACCACCTGCACGACGCTCATTGAGTCGCCCAGGTCGGCATAGTGAAGATGGAAGCGCTCATGCCCCTCAAGATGGGCTATACGCTCGCGGTAATTAACTGACGAGCGGCGGATCACTCCGTGCACGTCATATCCTTTGTCGAGCAGGAACTCTGACAGGAAAGAACCGTCTTGTCCGGTCACGCCGGTTATCAAGGCTACATTCTTCATTGTTGTGTATGTTTAATTAAGATAATCATGTGGCATGAGCCACAAATTACTAAGTATGTCTGATGGGTTATCGAATAATACGAAAGATGGGAGAGCCTCTTTTTCAGAAATGAGACATTAGGCTCTCAAACGCGGTGGAAATGCCGTCGGCATCCTTTCCTCCCGCCTGCGCGAAACCGGGCTGTCCGCCGCCACCGCCTTTTATTGCCTTTGCAGCCTCACGGACAATGGCTGATGCGTTCAACCCTGTCTCAACAAGATCATTGGTCAACATCACTGTCAGCAATGGCTTGCCCGACATGTCTACAGTCGCGCCGAGGAAAGCGGTTTTTTCGGGATTGTTCGAGCGCACAAGGAAGGCTACATTCTTGACCACGTCAGGGATGCGGATGCCGGTCATCACAGCCACCTTGACCCCATTCCGGGTTTCAGCCTGCTCCATGACCTGGGCGGCAAGGGCAGCCACCCGCTCTTTCATATGCTCCTCCGCCTGCTGACGTAAATCAGCGTTTTCCTCTATGGATTTACGTATAGCGGCGACCACGTCGGGGGCGTTATGAAGCATCTGTGCTATCTGGCGCAAGGTCTGCTGGGTCTCCACAACCATATTCTCCACTTGCTCGCCGGTTATGGCCTCGATACGGCGTATTCCGGCGGCAATGCTGCTCTCGGAGATGATCTTGATCATTCCGATATTGCCGGTATTGTCGACATGCGTGCCTCCACAAAGCTCGACAGAGTCACCGTAGCGGATGACACGCACCTCGTCGCCATATTTTTCTCCGAAGAGAGCCATCGCTCCCATCTCGCGGGCCTTCTCGATAGGCACATTGCGACGCTCGTCGCGGGGCATCGCCTTGCGGACATAGCTGTTGGCCAGACGTTCCACTTTCTCCAGCTCTTCGGGTGTGACTTTCTGGAAATGGGAGAAGTCGAAACGGAGCAGGTCAGGAGACACATAGGAACCTTTCTGCTCGACATGGGTTCCGAGCACTTCGCGCAGAGCCTGATGGAGCAGGTGGGTGGCGGAGTGGTTGGCCGAAGTAGCCTGACGCGCGTCAAGGTCGATACGGGCATCGAATGTGGCCTCCGGATTGGAGGGTAGTTTGTATGCGAGATGGACACCTGTTCCATTCTCCCTTTTCGTGTCGAAAATCTCCACCGTCTCATCGCCGTCAGTCAGAGTGCCGCGGTCTCCGACCTGGCCACCCATCTCGGCGTAAAACGGAGTCTGGCTTAGTATGATCTGATAGAACTCCTTGTTTTTCTGTTTAACCTTGCGGTAACGGAGGATATGGGCCGGAGCGGATGTCTCGTCATAACCGACAAACTCCTGCTCGCCGTCGCGCAGCACGACCCAGTCGGTGGTCTCCACGGCGGCAGCGTTGCGGGCGCGTTGTTTCTGCTGCTCCATCTCTGCGTCAAACCCTGCCTGGTCGAGAGTCATGCCGTTTTCTTTCAGGATCAGCTGTGTAAGGTCGAGAGGGAAACCGTAGGTGTCATACAGCACGAATGCCTCTTTACCAGAAATTTCGTTTTTACCCTCCTTGCGGGCCGTCGCGATGGCCCTCTCAAGCATGGAGATACCATTGTCAAGGGTGCGTAGGAATGAATCCTCCTCCTCTTTTGTCACCTTTATGATAAGATCGCGCTGCTTTGCGATTTCAGGATATGCTCCCCCCATCGACTCCACGAGGGTGTCGACCAGACGATACAGGAATGCCTCTTTCTGGTCAAGGAAAGTGTAGGCATAACGGACAGCGCGGCGCAGGATTCGGCGGATGACATATCCGGCCTTCGCGTTAGAGGGGAGCTGGCTGTCGGCGATCGAGAATGCGATCGTACGGATATGGTCGGCGATCACTCGCATTGCGATGTCGACCTTGGGATCTTCCCCGTATTTTTTACCCGAGAGTTCGGCTATTTTGCCGATCATGGGAGTGAAGACATCGGTGTCGTAGTTTGATCTCTTACCCTGAAGGGCCATGCACAACCGCTCGAAGCCCATGCCGGTGTCGATCACCTTGGCGGGCAGCGGCTCGAGGGTATGGTCAGCCTTGCGGTTGAATTGCATGAACACGAGGTTCCATATCTCGATCACCTGGGGATGATCCTTGTTGACCATCTCGGCACCGCTGATCCGGGCGCGCTCCTCGTCGCCGCGCAAATCGATATGTATCTCGGAGCAGGGACCGCAGGGACCTGTCTCTCCCATCTCCCAGAAATTGTCATGCTTGTTTCCGTTGATTATATGCGACGCGGGCAAATGCTTTTCCCAAAAGGAGGCAGCCTCATCGTCGCGGCCGAGACCTTCGGATTCAGAGCCCTCGAAGACAGTCGCATAGAGACGTCCGGGATCAAGGCCGAGCACATCCACCAGAAATTCCCAGGCCCAGTCTATGGCTTCTTTCTTGAAATAATCGCCGAAAGACCAGTTGCCGAGCATCTCGAACATGGTGTGGTGGTAAGTGTCGAGTCCAACCTCCTCAAGGTCATTATGTTTACCGCTGACGCGCAGGCACTTCTGGCTGTCGGTCACACGGGTCCATTTCGGAGCTTTGTTGCCAAGAATGATGTCTTTGAACTGATTCATCCCGGCGTTGGTGAACATCAGCGTCGGGTCATCCTTGATCACCATGGGAGCCGAAGGCACCACCTGATGGCCTTTGCTCTGGAAAAACTGCTTGAAAGATTCGCGTATCTCGTTGGCAGTCTTAACTTTAGAATTCATCTCTATATTGTGGTTTTATTTTTTGTCAAAAATCCGGTCCAATGTGGGAATTTCGGGCGCAAAATTACGAAAATTTTATTACTTTTGCAAACCCTATCCGGAGGCTCTGTCATTGACGATTACGGTTTAAAACGCCCTCGGAAGGGTCAATAGCAGCGGTGGAGAAATTCGAAAAGAAATATTACAAGATTTCAGAGGTGGCCGAAATCATCGGTCTGCCTCCATCCACTTTGCGTTTCTGGGAAAGCCGTTTCACGATAATCTCTCCACGCCGTAACCGTAACGGCACTCGATTCTACACCCCATCGGATGTCGAGAAACTCCGTATGGTGGCTTACCTTGTCAAAGAGAAAGGACTCCGTCTGGAGGCTGCCGAGGAGGAACTGCGCAACAACCACACCGGAGTCTCCCGCCGGGCACTGGCCATCACACGTCTTCACGAGATCCGCGACCGCTTGCAGGAACTGCTCGACTCGCTAAATTCCCTACGCTAAAGACACAGACTCGCCACTAAATAAAAATAAGGCTCACCCTTAATTATCTCCGTGAGATACCGTTAAGGATGAGCCTCTTTTATGTTTAATGTAATGTGTATGACTCGATGTCAATAAGCTATAGCCATGATCCGAGTGTCAATCTACCTTGTAAGTGTTGATCAAAGACTGGCTCCTGTTTTTGGTGTTCTTGGCGCAATAAATCACCTTGCCGCCTGTCTCCGATCCTACAGTTGCGTGATCGGCTTTCAACTCACCGGCATTTATCCGGCCGGAAGTGTCAGCGTACAGATCCACCGTACGGGCCACACCCTTGAGCGACACGAGGCCGGAGGTGTCGGCACGTCCATATACTTCATCAGCCGTAAGAGTCTCAACCTCGACACTGCCTGACGTGTCAGCTTTGGCAGAAACCTTTGTGGCAGTCAAGGTGTTTGCCTTGATGCTGCCGGAAGTATCGGCCTTGAACATAGCCTGGGAGACTTTACCGTTGATACGAATCGAGCCGGAGGTGTCGGCATCCCCCTCCAACACATTGGCGGAAACCGAACCGATCCTGACAGAGCCGGAAGTATCGGCATCAACCGACAGGTCTCCGCATTCAACGCTCTTGAACTCAATCGAAGCGGAGGTGTCAGCATCAATCTCAAGATTTCCCGTCTGTTTCAACGCTCCCCCCACAAAAGAGGAGGAAAGCGACATATCTATCTCACGAAGCGAGGGCGCGGAGATCTTGACCGTGACGCGCCTGCCTCTCTTGTTTTTTTCCTTACGGAAATATTCATCATCAAACTCGATCTCAAGAGTTGATCCGCTGACCTCGACCTCCAGATACTCCATCTCAAACGACGGAGCAGTCACCACCACCGGGCCTTGTTTGCCTTGTGTGAATTCTACAGAGACCGGCCCCTCGACCTCAATCTTGTCAAAACTTCCCGGGCGGAACTCACGGGTTATCATCCCGGAAGAATCCACTATCGTGTTTTCTTTTTTGATCTTTGATTTGGCATTCAGTCCGAATGCTGAATCCACGACCATATATCCCGCGCAGCCGACTATGGCGGCAGCAACAAAAAGTAGAGCGACAATTTTTTTCATATTCCAATCATATTCGTTTCCTATTAGACGCACTCCCCCTCCCAAATGTTGCACACCCTCCCGAATTTTTCTCCAACCATACCTGCCGCAATTTCCAATCTTTGATGGTAGTGGCTCCCACGGATTCCACGGAATGCGGTTCGCTGCCCTCTCCCTGAAGTTCCCTTTCTGATTTCCAAAACTCTCGCAGATTACACGGATTACGCAGATTCCATCCGGATGGTAAATCTGCGTAATCCGCGTAATCTGCGAGAGACTTGAAGCAGCAAGGAACTCACATGTCAATTCATTGACGGCCTGGGACAGCAGTAGGGAGGTCTTCTGCGTGAGGTACAGGTGATTGTGGTTCTTCTGAGGATGGGGAATCCGGCGAAGGAGAGTCGGGGGTATCGGAGTTGGCCGGAGATTCAGCCGCCGGAGCGGCGGTGACAGGCTTGTCGGAGGACTCGGAACCGGGAGCTGTTTTCGCGTCGGCAGCGGGGGTGGGGTCTTTCGTCGCGGGAGGATCGAAAGAACGATCTTTACGCGTCAGAAGGGCCTTGGATTTGGCGGCTACTCCCGCACTGCATGCGTTGAAGATATTATTGACAAACAGGAAGTCAGTTATGCCGTTGTGACGGCAATATTCGACTATGTTATGGGGGAAATAGCGGAAATCAAGCACATGCACCTCCTCGAATGATCCGAACAGATAACCGGGGATGGCGTTGCCGTAGCTGTCCTTCAGGATGGCAAGCTTACGGCCGTTTTTCACCCCGGTCTCGACCTTGACGATAAGGAAGTCACTACCCATGAATGTCAGATAGGCGTTGCCGCTCCCATCCTTGAATTTCTTGAAGAATTGGGTCTTGAAAGGTTTTCCCTCGCCGGTTATACGGAAATCCTTGTCGACATTGACGATGGTGAATGTCGTGGTGTATGATTTGTTCTTGGGGGTATAATATGTGAAATCCTCCGGGGCATTCTTCACGGAGATATCCTTGGAGTAGCCATACATCGACCCCACGAAGCGATGGATGACGTTGGCATCGAATTCCGACAGATCAGGCACATGCACTCCCGCTGTCCGGGCAAACTCACGCGCGGCGTAATACGCCCCCAAAGGCGCCCAGTGATGGTCGGTACGGAGATAGATATCCTCATGCACATGATCCGACAGGGCGGTGTATGCATTCACCGCATGGACCTGCGGGGAAAGGGATGAATATATATGTTTGATTGTCGGTAGCTGAGATTTGTATAGGCCGGGGCGTTTGCGGGCCTCCTCCGGGCAATAGAACTCCATCGCGATCGGTACAACCATCGAGTAAACTTTCACCCCCGGTCCGAGGGCTTCCTGATAGGCGTTGACAGTGGCGACATACGGATTGCCCGATGCCGGCGTACCACCGAAATTCATCAACGCCCTGACCTTGTCGCCGGTGCCGACGATCAATATCCCCGATTTCGACATCTTCGACGCCTCCCCGTCGGCGGCGGATATGTCACCGTCAGGAATCTCACGATCAGCCTGTTCCTTGAGGGATTCCGCAGCCTGTCGCTCCGCCTCATCCATTCCGCCCGGCATGAGATCCGCTCCGACATCCCCTGTCTGATGAAACACGAACTGCTCATCCCCCTCCTTGGTCTGTAACGCCATCCCTTTCTTGATAGTCATGCTCAACGTCATGAACTCGTCGCGGAACGGCTGGCTGTCGCTGAACCATGAGGAGACATCGGCCATATAGCTGCCGTCAATAAGCCTCGCGAATGAAAACTCCGGCGGAGTCTTAAGTTCCCGCCGTTCGACCTCCGAGAATGTCGGACGCGGGAAGAACAGAAATATGATGGCGATGGCCAGGAAAAGGCCGCCGATCAGTACAAGGAATATATGGGCGTGTTTCATCGCAAAGACTTGTTAGAACCGTGTATAAAGGAACGCATTGTTGGTCGCGCCTATCAGCAACGCGACGCTCACTATCAGGATCACTGCGGCCACCACCAGACGTGACAGCAGCGTCACGCTCCGGACTACCCCCATATGGGACGGCATAAGCTTTTCGGGGACTGATGAGACCCACCGGCGCACCGGCATGCAGAAAAGTATGGCCGTGATCCAAAGCCAGAAGTTGTCGAAGATCGCCCCCTCTACGGTGAAGTCAGTGGGATGGGAGGCTCCCCCGAAGATCGCCCTGAAGAATGTGGTCAGCGCGCCCATATCCTCAAAATAGAAGATTCCCCAGCCGAGCACCACTATCACAAGGGCGTAGAGATGGAGCAGCGGGCGCGGGATCCTGTCGCGCCAGGGTATGATAGTGAATTTCTCCACCATTATTATCAGACCGAAATAAAGGCCCCAGATTATGAAATTCCAGCTCGCCCCGTGCCACATCCCTGTCAGGAACCACACCACAAGGATGTTGAACCATTGCCGTCGGCGGTTTCCTCCCATCGGGATATACACATAGTCGCGGAAAAAGCTCCCAAGCGACATGTGCCACCGCCGCCAGAAATCCGTGATGGTGTCGCAACAATAAGGATGATTGAAATTCTCCTTGAAATGGAATCCCAGACACCGGCCTATGCCGATAGCCATGTCAGAATACCCCGAGAAATCGAAATAGATCTGGAAGGTGAACGCCACTATCCCGATCCACGCCCCGCCGGTCGACAGCGAGTCAAGGCCGTCGGCAAGGAAACGGTCGGATATCTCCGAGAACTGGTTGGCAAGTATGACCTTTTTGCCCAGGCCGATAAGAAACCTGAATGCCCCGTCATAGATGTCATCGGCTGTGGCCTTGCGGGAGTTTATCTCCCGCGCGATGGTGTCATATCTGACGATCGGGCCGGCGATCAGCTGCGGAAACATTGAGATATAGAGCAACAGATCGGCGTAACGCCGCTGGGCGGGAGCGTCCGAACGGTAGACATCGACCAGATACGACACTGACTGGAATATATAGAAACTTATTCCGATCGGCAGGCCGATCTCCGGGACAGGCACCCCGATTCCGAGGCCGTTGAGCGTTCGGGCGAAAAATCCGAGATATTTGAATGAGCCGAGAATCAGCAGGTTCATGACCAGCCCGACTATCAAGGCGATCTTGCGTGTCGACATGCTCCTGACCATCCACAGGGCGGAAAGGTAGTTGAGCAGAACGGTGGCGATCATCAACAGGACGTAGACCGGCTCACCCCACGCGTAAAACAGTAGGGAAAAGACCACGAGCGTCGCGTTTCGCCAGGCATGTGACTGATTCAGAAGATCGAGCGAACGTTTGCGGTCAACGCGCCCACCTATATTATACAGCAATATGAAGGCGGGAAGAAAAACGAAAAGGAAAAACAGGTCGGAGAAAACCATATCAGTTAATTAACTTGTCCTTATTGTTCAATCGTCCGGATTTCCGGCTTGAGATGGCGCATATATGTCTCGCAGACATTTGATTATCACCTCGGCATTGAGGCGCGCCCCCTCTTCCGAGGTGTGGGTGCCGTCTGTAGTAAGCCTCCTGGCAGTCATCTCCCTCTCGCTGCTTACCGGGCAAAGCAGATCCTGACGGATAACAGACGCGCCTGTCTGCGAAGCTACCTCCTCGATCATAGTGCTGACATCAGAGAGCATCCGGGGTGAGATCTTTATCGACTGCAACGGGGTCATCACGACAATTCGCGCCTGCGGGAATCTCCCCTCCAGAATCAGCAGATCATATCTCACCGCCTCGGGCAATGAGAGGATTTTCCCCGGCGAGGATGCAAGCAACTCACCTACATCCCTCCCCAAGGCTTCCTGCGCGCTACGGGAAAACTCCTCGGGACGAAACTGGGGAAACCACGCGTCATTTGTTCCGGCGGAAATCACAATCAGGTCAGGCTCCGGCTGCCGTCGGCTGTCGGCAGCCTCTATAAGCCTCACTATCTGATTGTAAATGACATTGTCATCGGTTATAATCTCCGAATATTCTTCCGGATGGCGACGAGTTGCAGCCGTATGGCTCCATGTCGCTCCGCTGCGGGCGTAACTGCGTATGGATGCCGGTCTCATTTCTTTGGCAAACCAATAGCTCCATCCTTTGGGAATCTCACAGGAATCACCCCCGATCCATGTATTGGAGTCGCCGAGAAGAACCACATTCTCTTCCGCCGGCAACCGTTGCCCGAAGAGCGATGTCGATATCCCTGCGACCCATAACAGGATTGCCGTGACAAGCCATCTGCGCGACATATGACTTCTATTTTTCAAACTGTCAGTTAATTTAGCCCGCAAAGTTACCCAATTTCCCCGACAAAACCGCCTGTTTTCCTGACAGATCTCCTCTTTTATCGAAAATAATCGCAATATGCTTATTTACCGTATTGATCCGAAACAACATATCGACAATATATGTTGTAAATAAAAGGGATAATCTTCCAACAGACCTAAAGACTTATGAAATACGTTTCGTCAGGCAACGGGCAGCTGCCTATCATCACAATGCTGGCCATTCTCTCAGTCTCCCTGACAGTCAATCTGCCGGGACTCGCCATTTCACCTATAATGGGAAAACTCGATGACGTGTTTCCTCACGCGAGCCAGCTACAGATACAGCTGCTCTCGGTGATGCCGAATCTTATAGTCATACCATTCATACTTTTCTCCGGGAAACTGGCCAATATCCATAATCAGACATGGATATTGTCGACCGGGCTGGCCATTTTCGCCCTCTCTGGTGTATTGTATTTCTTCGCCGACACCATGACATCCCTTATCCTCATAAGTTGCCTGTTGGGGGTCGGATGCGGCCTGGTTATCCCCATCGCCGCAGGACTTATAGCCGAATATTTCACAGGAAAAGCCCGATTCCGCGCTCTTGGCATGGAATCGGGAGTCTCCAACGGCATGGTGATCCTCGCCACTCTGTTTGTAGGATGGATGGCTGAATTCGGATGGCATGCCTGCTTCGCCGTATATCTCATTCCACTGATCCCACTGGTGTTGATGCCCTGCATGACCGATCGCTTTGTCAAAGCGCACTTCATCCCTGCCGCAAGTCAACCCGTAGGTCAGAACGCAGGACCTGCTGCGTCAAAACCTGCGGGGAAACGCCCGTGGATGACTCTCGCGGGACTGATAATCCTGTACATACTGGTGACGTACGTTGTCATCGTATTCTCCTATTATCTCCCCTTCACCATGAAGCACTATGGGCTTCGCGCCCGGGATGTCGGCGTGGCCACCTCCATGTTCTACATAACCGCCACAGCCGGTGGATTCATTCTTCCCTGGTTCCTCCACCGCTGTCGGCAGGCAAGCCCATATGTCGCCCTCGGAGTCTCCGCGGTCGGGATCTTCATGTTGGGAATTTTCCATGCTTACGCTACCTATATCATCGGAGTCTTGTTGATCGGCTTCGGATATGGTATCATGCAACCCATAATCTACAACAAGACCACTTACATAGCCCCCGATGACAAATCCGCCACAAAATTTTTCGCTTATGTGCTGACAGGCAACTACATTGCCATCGCGTGTGCCCCGTTTATCGTGGAATTCTTTGAATATCTGTTTGACGATCACAATGTCAATTTCCCCTATATTCTCAACGGAGTCATAACACTGGCGGTACTCCTGGCAGGAGTGCTTATGAGGAAATCATTCATCTGGCAAACCGACTCCTCTGAAGCCTGACACCTCAATTGTCATCAATATTTCGTGGCAAGAATGTTTCTGTCCTTACCGCTTCGCTTTCAGGCATTGACAAGTTCATCAGCTTTTGCACAAAGAGCCTGATACGACATCCCTCCTATCGTTCTCTCTATGTTGCCTACCTTGTCAATAAAGAAAAGCGTGGGTACGGAACGGATATTGGCGGCTTGCGCAAGCGCGATGTTCTTGTCCACATCGACTTTGAGGACTTTTACTTTCCCTTCATAGGTTTCCGCCAGACGTTCCACAAGAGGCATGAGAGCCTTGCATGGACCACACCATGTAGCGTGGAAGTCGATGATGACAGGCGTTTTCCCGGTGTAGTCATACCCTTTCAAATAAGGGAGATAAGAGTTTATTGTTTCCATGTTTTGTGGTTTTTAATGATATCTGTTGTTAAACATATTCTTATTTTGTGAGTTTCATTATCCTTAAGGGACAGGCAGAGACACACATCCCGCACTTGATACAATCCGGGTGGAGATATCCGGTTTCGTTTCCACGGCTGTCATATGGGGCCAGTTGCATAGGACAACTCCGTGCACAACTCTTGCATTTCACTTTGCATGAATCTGCTACATGAATGTTTGTGAATCCTCCCGGAAATGGCGATTTTTTGGGAGACACCCATGATGAGAGTGTTCCCATCGGGCAAAACGAGCACCAGGTTCTTGGAGCATAGATAAACGACAATATCACCCCCACTATGGTCGTCACAAGAATGATTGTCCAGAAAACCTTGCCCATCGCATTCCAGTTACCCCATGCGAAATACATCTGCACTCCGAACATCGTGAAGATGAACATTACCATGAAAAGGCGAAAACCAAACGTCCTCACAAACCCCGGTATCTGACGATGCGGGGAATATTTTGCCAACAACCTGTCATAGATACTCCCTCTCGGACAGGCATTGCCACACCACCACCGGCCCTTATATGCCGCAAATGCGACAGGCGCGATCATGCATATTATGGCAATGAAGCCGATCACGGGATAGAAATAACCCGCAATAAGATAGGCCAGCAGAATCCAGTACAATGGGAATCCCTTTCTGGGCAGAGAACGGTAGAATTGTCTATTTGCCATACGGTTTCTTGTTTTTCGCTTTTATGAGTGCAAAATTACACAACCGGGCGCATAGACACAAACGATAAAACAGATCTACATATCGATTTTATCAATCAAATGGTTATCGGGAACTTTATGATCCTTTTATTGAGCATTGTCTTGGGAATGATTGTTTTGATTGCTTCGGCAAGTATGTTCAACAATCGTTCACGCACGAAGTTGCGATGCACGACAAAGGCAATCTCGCGGACCGGTTCAGGATTGGAGAACTTACGGACATTGGCTCGCTGACATTCCCCAAGAATAGGGACATGAAGCTCCGGGATAATTGCGTAGCCACCGTTTTCATCCACAATTTTAATAAGTGTCTCCACACTACCGGCCTCATAAACAGCCTGTCGGCCGGCGACATTGTTGCAAAATGGGAAAATACCGTGATTCGGGCAATAGCCCTCACGAAGCATCCATACATTTTCAGCAGGAAGCCGGTCAATCATCAATTCCGTGTCATTATAGATTGGAGCGCCAGGTGACACATACGCCAGTAATCGTTCCTGATATACAGGTATTTCCAAAAGCTCGTCATTGTATACGGGAGCCGCCAAAAGCGCCACATCAAGATCTCCACGTTCAAGCTGAGTGACAATGGCCGACCGCCGGGCTTCCTCAACATGCAACTGTATGTCGGGATGGTTTACAGCCAGATATTTTAACATCTTAGGCAAAAGATATGGAGCCACCGTCGAAATAATACCGAGTGAGACCTTGCCGACAGACTCCCCTTTTCTCACAGCAACAAGTTCCCTTAGCTGCGAGGCATTGAACAGCAATCTCTTCGCGCGGTTTATTATTTCCTCGCCCATAGCCGTCGGCTTCACAGGATGGCTGCTGCGGTCAAATATGGCCACGTCGAGTTCGATCTCCAATTTTTGGACAAGCGTTGACAGAGTCGATTGCGAGATATTCAGTGATTCCGCTGCTTTTGCAAAATGGCGGTATTTGTCTACCGCCACTATATATTCCATTTGTTGAAGTGTCATAAGATTACTGCTCGATAAATCCGACACAAATGTACAAAAATCTATTTTGAGCAGTTACTCAACAGTGAGTTTTTCGTACATTTGCGGTATAAACATAGAATAGACAAATGCTCGGAAATTGGAAACAGGAATTGCGCGACAAGTCTCGGCCGGAAAAGGTCGCAATACTCGCGCGTTTCTTCAAAACCGGTGAAGGGGAATACGGCTACGGCGACAAATTCATAGGGGTGACCGTCCCTGACAACAGGGCCGTCTCTAAAAAATACGCGATGGCTCCTATCAATATGATTTCAGCAATGCTCGACGACCCTATACATGAATTCCGGTTAGGAGCGTTGCTCGCTCTTGTCTCCAGATATGGGAAATCGCCGGAAGAAACCACAGGATTCTATCTTGACAACTTGCAAAAAGCAAACAACTGGGATCTTATAGACTTGTCGGCTCCCGGTATAATCGGAGAGGAACTTCGGGCGGGGCGACATCATGACACCATCCGGCGGATGGCTGATGACAAAAACCTGTGGGTACGCCGGGCATCCGTTGTCTCCACATTGCGGCCCACCATGAAATCCCGCGATATCACACACTCGCTTGACATCTGCGACATCCTTGTGGATGACCCCCATGATCTCATGCGCAAAGCCGTCGGTTGGGTGCTACGTGAGGTCGGCAAGAAAGACCTCACGGCAATGCTGTCTTTCCTTGATCTCCATATTGGCCGTATCTCTGCGACTACCCTGTCCTACGCGACAGAAAAGCTGTCGCCTGAAGAACGGGCCGTATGGCGACTTCGCCGTAAACAAGGCCGCTGAAAGTCTGAGACAGAACATGAAAATGGGATGTGTCGAAATCCGGCACATCCCATTCCCATACATTCATGTCTGTATTACCTTATCATAATCTTGACAGCATTTCCTCCGGCCTTGACGATATAGAATCCCTTTGCAAGAGGCATCTCCACGGGTTGCGCGTCGGTTAACATATGCTGCGCAACTTTTATACCGGAAACCGTGTAAACTTCTACAATACCGGAAACGCCGGAAACCGTAACTCCATCTGAGCCTGTGGCAACATAAATTTCACCGGACTCCATGCCGACAGTCTCGACGGCAGATTCTCCGCTCGCTTCCAAGGCCATGTCACAGCAATAAAGGAACAACGCTCCGGGATCCGAGATGGCATGTACCGCAAAATTGTATTCTCCATCTTCTTCAGGAGTGATCTCGGCAACGATATTGCCCGGCTCATTCCATACATCTCTGTAGAACGCATTATCCATGTCAATCAATGTAGGTTCCACCGCCGTAAGAGTCATGTCGCCCACCTGAGCCCCTTTGCCATAACGGATCTCGAACCGTTCAGGATCCATACCGACCCCTAACGAGGCTGTGAGCTTGTATTTTATACCTTTTGACAATTTGAGCGGAGGAGTTATAAGCCAGTCATCCGCCGCCACGGAAGACGGCATGCATAGGATACCGTATTTGTCACGGAATATCCATGACGCGCCGTCACTATTGTTGTCGATAGTCGTGAACAGCCCCAGTCCGGGCTTATTCCTGAAATCATATGCGAACGGTAGTGTCAAAGCTTCACCCATAACCACAGAATTGGACTGCGCTGGGTCTGACACGTACATACCGTCGGTAGCTATAACCTCATAATGGACCAACGAGGCTTCGGTCACGGCGGATATGTCGGTCCACTCCGTCTCTTTGACATCGGAAGCCACCTCAACCCCGGCAGGCATGCGGATGACTGAATAACGGATGTTTTCAACATCCACCGGTAAAGAGTGGACTCCTGTCTCAACCGCATCCCAGCTCACATGTATACCCTCTTGAGCCCGCACTGCCACAATATTCCCGACCTTTTCAGGCTGATCGAACCCGACGAACTCACGGATTATGTATTCCGGGCCGGCACCGGATGAGTTGCAGGCCCTGATACTTATCACCCTGTTGCCATTATCAAGACGAATATCCTTTTGCTCAACAGCCATTCCGGCTTCAGCCTCCCCTCTTTTCACGAGAACTCCATCAACAAGAATCTCATATTCCAAGGCTCCACTCAAAGGAGCATCCCCATAGGTTGCCGAAGGCATGGTGAAATTGAAAGTCGCGTTTCCGTCAATACCAACCACTCTCGAGCACTCCGTAACCATGAACGGGACTTCGTCCGGATATACGGAGGTCATAGAAAACACTCCGGTAAATTCCTTCTCGCCGGTGACATACCTTATCCTTTCTCATGGAAGATAATATATTATTATTCAGTGGATTATAAATTATATATTGTACTAATGTTGTACTAATTAGTTGGATAAATCGAATTTTCGAGGTTCGAT
>JAETNS010000017.1 GCA_021772015.1 Prevotellaceae bacterium
ATCCTGACATCATAGCGGATACTTACACGTCCCTCCATCTTTTCTCGAAGTTGATAGATATTTTTGAGTTATCCTGGACAATAATAGCGATTCATCAATATTTATATACTTTACCACGCCGCTGCCGGATCCTGTAGTTTCAGGATGAGGGTGGGGCTTGTTGCTGTCATCTTGTTAATGAGCCACAAGGCCGCCGTCTATGTGTTAATGGCCGCCCGTACAGAATGAAGCCTTGTCGGAAGCGAGGAAATAAACCAGTTCGGCCACTTCTTCCGGCGTACCGACCTTTCCTCTGGCATAAAGAGCGTTCTCTTCCTCCCAATATTCGGCGACAGACTTGTTCTCGGCTTTTGAGAATTTTTCGAAAAGATTGTCTACCAATGGTGTGTGGATGGTACCGGCACATACGGCATTCACTCTGATGCCATATTTACCAAGATCGATCGCGAGACTACGGGTGATCTGTCCAAGCGCACCTTTAGTCATGCCGTACGCAAAGCTGTGTGGCTTACCCACAAACCATTGGTCGGAGGCATTTATCACGACCGATCCACCTCCTGCCTTTATCAGGAATGGAATTGTCTCGCGCAGAGTGTTGACAGTACCGTAGATATTGGTCTGTACCATCAGATCAAGCTCCTCGTCAGAAATATCAAGAATCGTGTTGCATCGGTGTATACCTGCGTTGGCAAACACACTATCTATCCCACCGAATTTTTCAACCACAGCATTTACCGCACGTTTCAAGTCATCACGCTTTCGGGTATCCCCCTCAATAAAAAGAAGCCTGTCGGGAAGATTCAATTTTTCAATATTCCTGACAGCCTGTGCTGCATTGAGATCCATGAATCCCACATTCCATCCCTCGTCAAGGAATTTCCTGACAGAAGCTTCGCCAATGCCGGTAGCTCCCCCCGTTATAAAAATCGTTTTCATTGTCATCATTTTTCCATTTGTCTGGCAAATATAGGATATTTACAGGATAAATACAATAATAAAGTTTTCATAGCACCGTTTTCTCAATATGCAGCAAGATCATATCCCGAATGTCACAAAGGAAACGCCACCAATGAAAATGCCATTGGTGAGCCTGGTGATACCGGTGTTGAACGCCGCAAGATATCTTCATGAGTGCCTGCTGTCAATCTCGCGACAAAGTTTTGAAGACTTTGAAGTGATTATTGTCGACGACGAGTCTTCAGATAACTCCGTAAACATAGCTACGGAATTTTGCAAAAGCGATCCACGGTTCAGAATTGTCAGGAATAAGCATGGAGGGGTCTCCAGAGCCAGAAATACAGGGATAGATTTGGCACAAGGCAAATATGTAGGATTTGCAGATGCTGACGATTGCCTCCATCCTGAAATGCTCGCCTGCCTGGTCAATACGTTGTCATCGACCGATTCCGAGGTATGTGTATGCGCATTTGAAAAGGGAGAGATATTTGTCCCGAAGAGACCCGAAACGGGTTTCCCTGTGGTGATGGATTATCACTCGGCAATGAAAGAGGCACTGTACCAACGGATAATACTTAATTCTCCGGGGGGTATGTTAATGAGACGTGAACTTCCTGGGAAAAAACTTCGCTTCCGCGAGGGGATCAGATATGAGGATCTGGATGCGTTCTACCGTTTTTATGAAAATGCCACACGGATAGCTTACATCCCGTGCAGGCTTTATTTTTACCGTCAGGCCCAGGATAGCTTCATACACCGGTGGAGCGACCACCGGCTTGACGCTCTCGATGTCACAGACTCAATGGTTGACTATATGGCAGAACGTCACCCCGACCTGCTGCCGGCTGCTCTTGACCGCCGTTTCAGCGCCCACTTCAACATACTGCTCCTGATGCTCCGAAACAGGATAAAATACCCGGAATCCATCTCACGGTGCATGAAAGTGATCCGGGAAAACCGTCGACGGGAATTATGTGATCCAAATGTCAGACTGAAAAACAAACTTGGGGCCTTGGCTTCATACGGAGGGCAGTATCTGCTGAAAATACTGTCACGGTTTTCGTGAACATAAAGCAATATAACTGACAAACCAACCGTTTATCCATAAATGCATCGTTAACCGGAGTCGCCGGTCATCATAACAGATTTTCATCATGAAACTGACATTTCTTGTCCCTCCTTGCTTTGACAACAGACAGGCACCCGAGCGTTCGGCTGGTTGCACCCGGATAGTGTATCCGATGATCAACATATATGAACTTACTCTCGCGGCATATCTGAGAAGCGGTCTTAACTGCGAGGTCGGTTTCCATGACTTCGTATATGACAAAACCGGAGAGAAAGAATTCAGGGATCTTCTCAAAAATGACCGTTCTGATTTCTTTTTCATCTGGACGGTCAACCTGTCCATTGAAAGTGACATCCACGCTATAGGAATCCTCCGGGAATATCATCCCTCCACTCCGGTGATACTCGTCGGGCCCGGAGCCACATATTACACCACAAAATGTCTCCTCGACAAAAATATCTATATTGTAAGAGGGGAACCGGAAGAAAGCGCGCTTGAGCTCGTAAAAGCCCTCGCCGACAATAAAACCGCCTCCGGCATAAGAGGTATCTCATATCTTGACGGGAAATCAGTGGTCAACAATCCACCACGCCCATTGATCAAAGATCTTGATTCAATGCCATTCCCGGCAAGGGATTTGATCGAAGGGCATACTTACCACAATCCCAAACTCAAGACCGGCCCTTACACGACGATGTTCACATCGCGCAACTGCCCCTACAAATGCATCTATTGCGTCCCGTCATCTCTTACATTCGCCAGAGAGATTGACTACGAGTCGACACATCCCGGCCACAAACCACCGATCGGCTTCAGGTCGGTCGAGAGTGTCGGGAAAGAGATCGAAATGCTTGCCTCCCAAGGCTACAAGGCGATCGGATTCATGGATGACAACTTCATCTGGAACGAGACGCGCACCCGACAGATCTGTGACATCATGAAACGTCACGGTCTGGTATGGGGTTGCCAGGCAAGAGTGGACGCTATTTCCGAACCTATAGCAAAAATGTTGGGCGAGAGCGGTTGCCGTTATGTCGACCTCGGAATAGAATCTTTTGATCCCGGCATCCTGGAGTATATACAGAAAGGGATCACACCGGAAGACATTTACCGCTCCGTTAGGCTGCTGAAAAAATATGGAGTGCCTGTAAAGCTCAACGTACTGATAGGCAGTTCGCCGCTGGAGACAAAAGAGACAGTGAAGAACACCCTGCGTGAGGCAAAAAAGCTGGATGTCGACCAGGTCATGTTCAATATCGTGTCACCTTTCCCCGGCACCAAATATTATCAGATATGCAAGGCTAACGGATGGATCAAAGGAGACGAATACCGTCCGACAGATGTTCAGCGTGATTCCATCCTTAACCTTCCCCATATCACTGCCGAGGAAATGGAAAAACTTCTGTTCCGCAACAATCTAAGCTATTTCCTTTCCCCAAAATTCATTTTCAAGCAGATCACAAGATTCACCTCATGGAGCGAGTTCACAGCATCACTTAAAGCTCTGAAAATAAAACTTTTCCGATGAGGAGATATTCTTACAGTCTGTCAATTGTCATTATAACATACAATGGAGCGGACCTGACTGACCGGCTCATGGGATCGTTGTGGCCGTTGATTGACAAATCCGACGACACTGAAATAGTGATCGTTGACAATCATTCGACGGACTCGACAAGAACAATTCTGGACAGATGGAAATCAAAACTGACTGACAGACTGACCGTCATCTATGCTGAAAAAAATCTCGGAGTCGCAGGAGGCCGGACAATCGGGACGGAATCTGCCCGAGGCGAAATGATAATGTATCTCGACAATGACACCATAGTTTCTGCCGAGGCTGTCAACCGACTGAGGTCATATCTCGAGACACATCCGTCATGCGGGCTCGTGGCTCCGGCTTTACGTTCATTGTCAGGCGAATTACAAGAGAGTGCCAAACCTTTTCCCGGAATAGGAGTGAAAGTCAGAAATATGGTCGCCGGACACAAAAGCGGATCCAATGTAAGTTATGGCGACACTGATACGATCCATCCATATTATGTGATAGGCGCATGCCAACTGTTCAGACGTGCCACTTATGATTCAGTCGGAGGACTTGACACCAGAATTTTCTACGGACCTGAGGATGCTGACTTCTGCGAAAGAATACGTCAGACAGGGCTGACAATCGATTATCTGCAAAATGTCACCATAGTCCATGAATGGCAACGAGCAACCCGACGTTCTCTTTTCTCCCGGCTTTCCCGTGAACACATCAAAGGACTTATCCATTTCTATATCAAGCATAAACGTTTCTTCTGAATTCCTGATATGTATGTCCCGGAATTCAAGATTCCTGTTACAATATAAAAAGGCGCTCATCACGAGCGCCTTTTTATTGGTTTCCAATAGGTACAATTTCTAAGGTAAAAAAGATTGTTTTAGGTTTGTGACACAAAGGTCGGGCTTTTTTGATCGCTGACAAAATAAATAGATATGTTATGCGACATACTTTTTCAACCTTTTGACCATATTTTTCACCATTATTCAATGCAATACACTAATAATCAATAAATAAAGCATAATCCGGCCATCAGATCAGCTTGCCGACGGACTGTGTTAATAATAGTTAAACCAACTGCATTTCGGGGTTAAATATGGGGAAACGCGCTAAAGATATCGGCAATATTGACTATTCGTCGAATATTTTCAACATAAAATCTCTACCATCAAAAACACCGTAAGAGAAATGATATATCCAATCTCCGAGGATTATCATGCGGCAACCGGTCGGACCAATCGGGAGGTCAAGAAGTATATGACGATGTCCGTAGACAAAATAATCGATAGTCGGATCGACATCCCGCAGATACTCTTTGCTGAATTTAACCAACGGTTCGTTTTCCTCCCCTTCGCAAACAGGTACATTCTCGGGAGAATACCCACGGGAGGAATCAGACCAGCGGTGGGCGAAAGCAATCGTCCAACGGGGATGTATGGCCGCATAAAATTTTTGGCACAGTTTGTTGCGGAACATTCCACGCAAAAACCTGAAGGTGGGCTTCAATTTCCCGACACCGTCGCCGTGGGTCAGAAAAAACTTTTTCCCTCTGATATCCCTGACCACATAGCCGTCAACAATCTCCAGACCTATTTCATCCCGAAGGTAATCAAAGAGCCATATGTCATGGTTCCCGATGAACCAATGAATCTTGACCCCACTGTCTGCAAGACGTGACAATGCTCCGAAAAAACGGATGAAACCTCTTGGAACGACGTTACGGTATTCATACCAGTAATCAAGGATGTCTCCAAGCATGTACAACTCATCGGCATCCATGGCGATGGATTCAAGAAACCTTACGACACGTTTTTCCCATTTTTTTGGATCAGGGAAATATGTCGCCCCAAGATGAAGGTCTGAAATAAAATAGACGCGTCCCATCAGAGCATCCCCAATTCCAGCTTGGCCTCCTCGCTCATCATGTCTTTCGTCCATTCCGGCTCGAAGACGACGTTGATTGTCACAGATTTCAATCCCTCTATCGATTCAAGTTTCAGCCTTGCGTCCTCCACTATGAAATCTGCCATCGGGCATGACGGAGCTGTCATCGTCATGTCTATCACAAGGTTTGCGTCATCATCAATATCTATTTTGTAGACAAGTCCGAGGTTATAGATATCGACCGGTATTTCCGGATCAAACACCGTTTTCAACATATCAACGACTTTTTCCTCAAGTCTTAGTCTGGTTTCTGCGTCCATAATCTCTGTTTGATTCACCACAAAATTACTGAAAGTTTCAATCTTCACCAAACTTTGCTTAATTTTGCACTATATTTCAATTCCCGGCATAGATATTATTGACCTGCCGTACAAAAAATACAACTTCCACGATGATTAGCTACCTCCAGCTTGAAAACCTGACCAAAAGTCATGGCGACAGGATGATTTTCTCGGATGTCACATTCGGGATCAACCAAGGAGACAAAATAGCCCTCATTGCCAAAAACGGCACGGGCAAGACAACCCTCCTGCGTTGCATCGCGGGGAAAGAGTCTGTCGATTCCGGAAAAATCACTCCCAGAAAAGATCTGAAGATCGGATTCCTCGAGCAGACCCCTGAACTACCTCTTGACAATACCGTGGAAGAGTTCATAAAAGGTGACGAGAAACTCAAACGGTTACTCACACAGATGGAAGTGTATGAGTCAGACAACCTTATAAAAAATCTGTCGGGAGGACAGCGCAAACGGCTCGCCCTCGCGAAAGTCATAGCCTCCGAACCCGACCTGCTTATTCTTGACGAGCCGACCAACCACCTTGACATCCCTACAATAGAATGGCTTGAGAATTACCTGTCTCGATCTAAAGCGACATTGTTGATGGTTACGCATGACCGATATTTCCTTGACCGCGTCTGCGACAAGATAATCGAGATCGACCGGGCAAACGTATATATCTACAATGGCAACTATGAGAATTTCCTGCGACGGCGATCAGAGCGCATTGACGGCATGGCATCCGAACTGGCCAAGGTCAGGAACACTCTCCGCAAAGAGCAGGAATGGATGAACCGACAGCCTCAGGCGAGAGCCGGGAAGGCACAATACCGTATAGACGCGTTCCACGACCTGAAAAAACGGTCGCAGGTGGATCTCCGGGAGCGTAATGTGGATCTCCGCGTGAACTCCTCATACATCGGTTCCAAGATTTTCGAGGCGCAAGGTGTGTCAAAAAGATTCGGTGACAAAAAAATTCTTGAAGACTTCAATTATGTGTTCTCCCGATATGAAAAAGTAGGCATCATAGGCCGTAACGGGGCCGGCAAATCAACCTTCATAAAGATGCTTCAAGGATTGGTGGCACCCGACGGCGGCCGTTTCGAAATCGGCGAGACCGTGAGATTCGGATATTACAGCCAGGAGGGGATAGATTTCGACGGAAACAAACGTGTGATAGACGCGATAACAGAGCTGGCGGAAGATATTGTTGTAAACGATGGAACCCATTATTCCCCGATGCAGTTCCTGCAACATTTCCTTTTCACCCCGGCTGACCAGCAGAAATATATCGCCAAGCTAAGCGGAGGTGAACGCAGCCGCCTTCATCTGGCCGCGGTCCTGATGCGCTCCCCGAACTTCCTCATACTTGACGAGCCGACAAATGATCTCGACATCGTCACACTGGGGATTCTCGAGGAGTATCTCGCCGAATTCAAAGGTTGCGTGATAGTGATATCCCACGACCGTTTTTTCCTTGACTCAATCGCCGACCATCTGTTTGTATTCGAGGGTGAGGGCCAAGTGAAAGACTTCCCGGGCAACTACAGCGAATACCGTGTATGGCGTGAGGAACGCGACCGAAAGGAGAAAGCCCTCTCGGATAAAGCCAAAGCCACCGGGACATCCGACAGCCACTCACAAGGCGGTAACCAGCCAGCAAGATTCAGCCGTGGCGGACTTGAAAAGCCCGTCAAGATGACGTTCAAGGAACGTAAAGAGTTCGAAACCCTCTCTTCAGAAATTGAAACCTTGAATCAGGAAAAAGAAACTTTGGAACAGCTGTTCAAGTCGGGGGAAACCATCGACGACATCAACGAGAAATCACGCCGTTACAACGAACTGATCTCGATCATTGACGAGAAAGAATTACGATGGCTCGAACTGTCGGAAAAAGCATGAAACCTCACTTTCTAAGCGCCTCCTGGCGAGACATATAGTCCCCCAGCCAAAGCCCTCCGATAATAAGAAGGCACCCCAGACAGCCTATAATGGTTATCGGATCATCTTTGCCAAACAGGATCGCAGCGATTATCATGGTGATTATCGGCTGCACATAGAGATAGTTGTTGGTCTTGATCGCGCCAAGATTGCCCATGACCCATGCCCATAGGATATAAGCCATCATGGAGCATAACACACCGAGGAAAAGCAAGTTACTGAACACTTCCGGTCTAAGTAACACTTCGGGACTTGAAATCGGCTCCTTGGATATTACCCAGAACGGCAAAGCAGTAACCAAGCCGTAGAAAAATGTCTTGCGGGTTATGAACTGCGCCGTGTATGTGGCATTTAATTTCCTCAACACGAGGCTATAGATCGCCCATGAGAACGCCGCCCCCAGGGCAAGAAGATCTCCTATGGTCGTTGAAAGGGCATCAGGACCGTCAGGATCAGACTGACCTATTGTGAACCCGTCTTTGAATATTATGAAGCCCACTCCGAGAAAAGCGATCGAAGATCCGATATAAGTCCATTTCCCGGGGCGTTCGGTCTTGTACAAGGCTCCTATCAGCAACGTCGTCAGCAAAGGCGACAAGGTTGTGATCATCGAGACATCCGACACACGCGTATAAGTGACAGCGTTGTTCTCCGCAATAAAATAGATTGACGACCCGCAAAGGCCACATATCAGGAAAAGGAATTCATCGCGCCAGGAGTTGGCCCACAACTTAGAATGACTCGCGATAAGCACAAGCAGATAAGCCAGCAGGAAACGGTAGATGTATATTTCCACCGGGCCGAGGCCATTATTGACAAGCACTTTTGTCGACACAAAAGAACCGCCCCACATTCCGACAGCCAGAAGGGCGCCTAAATGACAAAAGAGCAGACTTTTACGAGAGGTGACTTTCCATGGTGAGGCGGGTGACATATTGATATTGCTTAAATTTGCCTGACTTGTTCACACTGCGAAATTAAAAAAAAGTTTCCGTTCCACAATGAAATATTCAACCTAAAATTTGCTGACAAGCCAATGTTTCACTAATTTTGTAGGGAAAAATGTCGGAAGAGTAAGCAGTCCTCCCTCCGGCCTCAGCTTCATAAAATCATTAGAAACAATAATATAAAAAACATCCATCATGGAAGTCACAGGCAAAATCATAGTTGCCCTCCCGGAGATGTCCGGCACCTCGAAAATGGGAAATCCTTGGAAAAAGCGCGAATATGTGCTCGAGACCATCGAGAGCTTTCCCAAAAAGATACACTTCGATTTCTTCGGAGAGAAAGCCGACCAGTTTGTACTCAACCTCGGCGACACGATAAGACTGAGCTTCGATATCGAAAGCCGCGAATACAACGGACGCTGGTACACCAGCATCCGCGGCTGGAAAGCAGAGCCGTCCACCGAAGGCGCTCCTGCCGCTGCTCCGGGCCAAGCCTATCCCGACCCGCGGACAGCACCCGCATTCCCGCAGCCCGCTGCCGGATTCGGCGCACCGCAGGCTCCCGCTTATGGCACGACACAGCCTGCCGGCGGTTTCCCCACCCCCACCCCTCCGGCTCCGGCGGACACCGCCAACGACGATCTGCCATTCTGACATCATCCCATGGCATATAAGTTCCGGGTCAGCAGTCTTTTGAAGACTACCGACCCGGAACTTTTGTGATCCTCCCGACGTTAATCTTCCGTGATGCTGACAACTTCCGGCACTCGCTATTTCTTTTGTCAAATATTCTTCGTACATTTGACAAGTCATAAAAACACCTCATTGTGAATGGCCCGTATCAAAGATGACAAAACGACAGACAAGCCTACAGGATGGCTCTCCAGGCTGACAGCCAAGGGACTGAACTGGTATAGATACTCCACATCAGGAGTATGGAGCGATACAAGGCGCAACTGGAAAGTAAACCTCATGAAGACAGTTAACCTGTCGGTAAGGTCTTTCCTGAATGCCGATCTGCAGAACCGCGCGGCCGCCCTCACCTATCAGACCCTACTTGCGATCGTACCGGCCCTGGCTTTGATCTTCGCGATTTGCCGTGGATTCGGATTCCAGAACCTCGTAGAGAGCCAGATGTTCAACTCATTCCCCGCCCAGTCAAAGGCCCTGGCGACTGCTCTTAAATTCGTGGACTCCTATCTGGCTCAATCTTCCGAGGGGATATTTGTCGGAATCGGCATCGTATTCCTGCTCTGGACTCTTATCTCGCTGATCTCCAACGTCGAGGATGCATTCAATAAGATCTGGGGCATCCCTCAGGGGCGTACATTATGGCGCAAGATAACCGACTACACAGCCATATTCCTCATCTTGCCGATACTGATGATCTGCGCCAGCGGAATCACCGTCTTCATGTCGACGACGATACAAAACAGCCTGCCGTTTGATTTCATGTCGCCTGTAGTCTCGACCCTTCTCGACTGCTCGTCACTTGTACTGGTATGGCTTTTCTTCGCAGGCAGCTATCTGCTGATCCCCAATACCAAAGTAAAATTCAAGAACGCCTTCATCGCCGGGATATTGGCCGGCACGGCGTTTCTCGTCCTCCAATGGCTGTTTGTGAATGGACAGATTTACGTAACCCGCTACAACGCCATCTATGGTTCGTTCTCTTTCCTGCCGTTGTTGCTGATATGGTTGCAACTTGTCTGGCTGATAACACTGTCAGGAGCGGTCTACTGCTACTCTTCACAAAACATTTTCGAATATAGCTTCTCAGACGATATCGCCAAAATATCAGATGATTACCGCTGGCGCATCATAATTTCGGTCATGACCGTGACCGTCATCAGATTCGTAAAAGGAGAAAAGCCCTTGACAGACCATCAGATCTCCGAACAATACGGGCTTCCGATCCCGATGGTCACTGCGGCTGTCAACCGATTGCTATCCTGCGGCTTGTTGCTCCATGTCGTCAACAAACCGGGAGATGACTCATTTTCCGTCTCCCCGGCAGTCAACCCCGCAACCTTGACGCTTGGAGAGGTTATAAGGAGAGTGGGAGACAACGGATCGAAAGGATTCATACCCGGATTCGACCTCCGTTTCCGTCACATAAACTCCACAATAGACAGCATAAAAGAAACTGCCCTTGAGAAGGCAGACAAAATATTTGTTTCATCTTTAACCATAAACGACAACCAGCATGAAAACCCAGATCGCAACTGAAAAAGCCCCCGGAGCAATCGGACCTTACAGCCAGGCAATTGACTGCGGCCCATTCGTTTTCGCTTCCGGCCAGATTCCTCTGAATCCCGAAACCGGCGAGATCCCCCAAGGCATCACAGAGCAGACACGCCAGTCGCTCAGCAATGTGAAAGCAATCCTGGAGGCTGCCGGCCTGACAATGGACAATGTTGTGAAGACCACCGTGTACCTCGCCGACATGAACGACTTCGCCGCAATGAACGCCGTGTATGCCGAAGCATTCACGGCACCCTTCCCCGCCCGCTCGGCTGTTGCCGTCCGGGAGCTTCCAAAACAAGTGCTCGTTGAAATCGAAGTTCTCGCCGCGAAATAATCATCTTAAACGATGATCATCCTCGTGCCAAATGCATGACCATATAATACAAGAAGTCCGGGACCGCGTTATCGCGACCCGGATTTCTGTTTTCTATTAAACATTTGTTATTCTCTCAAAGCCAATAATCAGCCATATTTAGAGATTTTGCGGAGTTGCGGCTCATCAAGGATTCTGATACGGCGTCCGTCGACAGTTATCAGTTTCTCTGACACGAAACCTGACAGAGTACGGATCGCGTTTGAGGTGGTCATGTTGGAGAGGTTGGCCAGATCCTCGCGAGCCATGTATATCTTCAAAGTCATATTGTCATCCTCGAAACCGTAATGGTCGCTCAACACTATAAGAGCCTCCGCCAGACGGCCACGGATATGCTTCTGGGTCAGGTTGACAATCTTTGTGTCCGAGCCTCCGAGGTTACGGGAAAGCTCATGTATGAAAAACCAGGCCAGTTTGCGGTTGTTGTTGATCATGTCCTTGACCAATGTCATCGGAAGCGTGCCGACCGTCGAGGGCTCGAAAGCTGCCGCCGATGAATTGTAACGTTCATTGGCGAAATAAGCCCGATAGCCGAAATACTGCACAGACCTGATAAGGCGCAATATCTGCACCCTGCCGCCGACTCCATCCTTGAATTTCTTGACCTTGCCCTGAAGCAGGCACCAAAGATATTCCGGCTCCTCCCCCTCGGCATAAATCATCTGGTTCTTCTTGAAATTATGGATGACAAACGCATCAATGATCCGGCGTTTCTCTTCATTGTTGAGGACCGTCCAGATCTCCGACATATCCTCGCTCATCACCTTTTCAAGCGCTTTCTTTATCATATCTTCTCTGATCTTTTCCGGCAACAACGCTCTCCACGCCGTCCGCATTGAATCAAATGGATTTCCTTTTATGTTTTAAAACACAAAGTTACAACATTTTTTCCAACCACCAACTTTTGCCCTGTTTTTTTATAGGGAATCATTATAGGGAAGATTTTCCGGAATTTTCATCCTGAAAAATTTTGTCAATTCGGAAAGAATGTCTAACTTTGCACTCGCAAAGGCGCAAGAGGCGCAACTGGATGTGAAAATTAGAGCATCTATAGCTCTTCATATCAACAACAATGGCGGGATAGCTCAGTTGGTTAGAGCGTCGGATTCATAACCCGGAGGTCCCGAGTTCAATTCTCGGTCCCGCTACTTTCTCACTAAAGGTCATCTGATAAAGATGGCCTTTTTCTTTTTTATGTACTTCTTGCGTTCCGATTGGCACTGCAACAAAACCTATCCGGCAATATCGAACTATTGCGTTCTCCGGGGCAAGGCCATCGGATCTGTTTTTGGTGAAAATTCAGACTGTTTTCGTAACTTTGCGGTAAATAAAACCGATATGGCGTTGTTTGACACATATATTATAATAGTAGCGGCGG
The DNA here is from genome assembly GCA_021772015.1 of Prevotellaceae bacterium. Taxonomy (GTDB): domain Bacteria; phylum Bacteroidota; class Bacteroidia; order Bacteroidales; family Muribaculaceae; genus UBA7173. Next base: position 12,677 of record JAETNS010000017.1, read on the forward strand.
GGAGTGGCTCGCGATTCGGATCGGAAATCCCGAAACAGTTCTGCCTTTTGGCAGGAAAGCCGGTGGTCATGCATGCCATCGAAAGTTTACGTCGCGCGTTGCCCGATTCCCGACAGATAATCGTGATTTCCAAGGAGGAGGAACCGAGATGGAATGAACTTTGTGAACGTTACAGCTTCGACTCTCCTACCGTGGCATACGGAGGAGCGACCCGTTGGGCATCTGTGAAAAACGGACTCGCAGCTATTCCGGCCGAGGCAAAACCCAACTCCATCGTCCTTATCCATGACGGAGCCAGACCCTTGGTCGACGCTCCGACCGTAAAACGGGTATGCGGGGCGACGATAAATACTGACGGCGCGATTCCCGCAATTGCCGTCAGTGACTCCCTACGCAGGATGGGCAAAGACGGCGTAAGTTCGGAGGCGGTTGACAGGAACGATTTCCGAGCTATCCAGACACCACAAGGATTCAAGCTGTGGGGCCTCAGGGAGGCATATTCCCTCCCCTACCAATCTTCATTCACTGATGACGCATCTGTTATGGCTGAAGCCGGATTTGAGAATGTGACACTTGTGGAAGGCAGTCCTGACAATATCAAGATCACAAATCCCCGCGATATCGTAATTGCCGAGGCTATTCTTTCTCAAGAATAAGAGGGTGTTTAATAAAATCAGTCAATAATTACCATACAAATACGCCCCTAATTCACCAATGGCATCTCCTCGAGAGTTCGATATAAAATACCTTAAAGGGATGGGACCGGTCAAGGCCAAGTTGCTCGATGAGGAACTCGGCATAAAATCGCTCCACGACCTTGTACATCACTTCCCTACCCATTATGTCGACCGCTCTAAAATATATCCCATCCGCTCATTCCGCGACGAGATGCCATATGTTCAGGTAAAAGGGAGGTTTGTCAGTCTCAACATCCAAGGCGAAGGGGCAAAACGCCGGCTGACGGGCCTTTTCACAGACGGGACGGCGACAATGGATGTGGTGTGGTTCCAACGGATAAAAGCCTTGAAGGAGGCATACCATACTTCATCGGAATATATACTCTTCGGCAAACCTAAAGAGTTCAACGGTCGCTGGAGCATGACCCACCCGGAGGTTGACCCGCCGGAGGCAGCAACAGCCTCGCAGGGTCTACGGGGAGTCTACCCATTGACCGAGAAGCTCAGAAACCGGGGAGTAACATCGCGTTCGTTTTTCCAATGGATCAGCAATGCGCTCTCGGCAACACGGAGTTTCCCGGAAACATTGCCGCCTGAGGTCATCGCCACACACCACCTCATGGATGGCGACCGTGCCTTACGCGTCATCCACAACCCTCACAACCACGACGAACTCAACCAGGCCCGTTTGCGCCTGAAATTCGAGGAGCTTTTCTATCTCCAGCTCAACATACGGAGGTATGCCTGCAAACGGGCGGCTTCCGTACAGGGACGACCTTTTCCGAGGATAGGAATGTTTTTCAACAACTTCTACTCGCAAGTGCTTCCATTCCCCCTGACAGACGCGCAAAAAAGGGTATTGCGTGAGATACGCGCCGATGTCGGGTCAGGTCGCCAGATGAACCGCCTCGTCCAGGGGGATGTCGGCTCCGGGAAAACCATAGTGGCCTTGATGGCGATGCTGATGGCTATCGACAACGGGACACAGGCCTGCATGATGGCTCCCACGGAGATCCTCGCCACGCAACATTACGAATCTATACGCGGAATGGCGGCACAGCTGGGAGTCAATGTCAGGCTGCTTACCGGCTCGACACGCAGAAAGGAGCGAGAGGAGATCGACTCCCAGCTCACCGACGGCTCATTGCATATTCTTATCGGCACCCACGCCGTAATTGAGGAGAATGTCAAGTTCCGCGACCTCGGCCTCGCGGTAATCGACGAACAGCATCGTTTCGGTGTCATGCAACGCGCCAGACTCTGGGGCAAGAATGTCATAGCCCCGCATGTATTGGTAATGACCGCCACACCGATACCGAGGACTCTCGCAATGACTGTTTACGGCGACCTCGACGTGTCTGTGATCGACGAACTCCCCCCCGGCCGTAAACCTGTCACCACATTGCTGCGTTTTGACGACCAGAGGATACAGGTCTACCGCTCCATCGGCAGGCAACTCGCTCAAGGCAGACAGGTGTATATCGTCTATCCGCTGATTCTCGAAAACGAGAAACTCGACCTGAAATGCCTCGAGGAAGGATATGATCTTATACGCGAGACATTCCCGTCATACAATGTCGTATATGTCCACGGCAAAATGAAGCCAAAGGAAAAAGACTACCAGATGAAGCTTTTTGTCGAGAACAAAGCCCAGATAATGGTTGCCACAACAGTGATCGAGGTCGGCGTGAATGTCCCCAACGCTTCAGTCATGGTCATAGAGAACGCCGAGCGGTTCGGTCTTTCCCAGCTCCATCAATTGCGCGGACGCGTGGGGCGCGGCGCAGACCAGAGCTTCTGCGTGCTGATGTCAAAACGCAAAATAGCAGGCGACACACGCAAACGCCTCGAATTGATGACATCGACCACCGACGGTTTCCTTATCGCGGAAGCCGATCTCAAGACCCGGGGACCAGGCGACCTCGAGGGAACAATGCAAAGCGGGATGCCGATGGAGCTGCACGTGGCCAATCTGGCAACTGACGGCCAGATAATCCAGCTTGCGAGAGAGGCGGTCGACACCATACTCTCAAATGATCCCTCGCTATCCTCCCCAGGTCATCAAATGCTTCTGCCGGAACTGTCACGGCTTTTCGCCCGCAAATCAGACATGAGCCGCATATCATGACGCATGCAAACGATCGCGCATCCCACAATATGGTCAGCTGCAACGAATTGCACAATCCGGCAGTTATATGTGCAAGTTTTCCGGAACAAAGAACATATAAACGAATTTTTCTTAACCGAGGTTTGAATATATGTTGTAAAACATATTTTTATATCTTATTATGTCATAAAGCTTTAGCCCCCGCTTTCGGTGATTTTAATTGGCATTAAAATATTTTAAGACAGAATTTTTTCCGACAAAGCGTTATTTTTAGTAATTTTGGAATCATAAAACATTGATCCTCCACACGGATTCATGTTACCAAACCGATCCCTAACATAACGCCCCCAATGCAGACCACCCTTGTCATCATCAAGCCTTCAGGAGTACAGAGAGGAATTTCCGGAGAAGTAATTTCCCGCTTTGAGAAAAAAGGAATGATTATCGCCGGCATGAAGATGATGGAGCTTTCGGAGCAGATACTCCGCGAGCATTATGCCCATCTTGTAGACCGTCCGTTTTTCCCATCCCTTCTCCGCTCGATGATGGCTTCGCCGGTGATTGTCATGGCGGTCAAGGGTGTCGACGCTGTGGAAGTAGTCAGAGGCATGACAGGCGCTACGAATGCCAGGAAAGCATTGCCCGGCACAATACGCGGAGATTTCGGAATGAGCGGACAGGAAAACATTATCCACGCTTCAGATTCACCGGAGAACGCCGCCATAGAGATAGCCCGTTTCTTCAAAGCAGGCGAAGTTTTTGACTACACTCCCTGCACCCTCTCTTCAATTTACTGTCAGGACGAATTAAACGCATAAACCTCTCTCAACAGTATAAACCAGAATGTTGCTTTGTAAAATTAACAAATTTGTAATATTGGCCGCGACGGCCATGCTGGCAGTCACCGCTGATGCCCAGTCGTTTAAACTACCCAAAGCCCATAACGCCGAACATCAGGGTCTTATCGCCAAACAGGAAAACATCGGCAACCAGATCTCCGTCGAGGAGACCAAGGCATTTGTCGACAATCTCTTCAAGGAAGAGGAGGAACCGGAGCTCGATATCTACACTGAAGGGTGGGAATCGAAACGCGTGAACGCATATGTCGGCATGGATGTCCCCGACACCAAAGTCATCGATGTCAGCAATTTCGCCATGCCGACCCCCGGCTACGTCACCTCTCCCTATGGATATCGCCCCCGTTTCCGTCGCGTCCACAAAGGAATCGACCTGAAACTGCAAACCGGCGACACCGTACGCGCCGCTTTTGACGGTCGCGTACGTCTGACCAACTTCGAGCGTAAAGGCTATGGGTATTACGTAATCGTACGCCATCCCAACGGCCTTGAGACCGTTTACGGCCACCTCTCCAAATTCCTCGTAAAGCCTGACCAGTACGTCAAGGCTGGAGAACCAATCGCTCTTGGAGGCAACACAGGCCGCAGCTTCGGAAGCCACCTTCATTTCGAGACACGTTACATGGGTTATCCCATCAACCCTGCGGCCATCTTCGATTTCGCCAACCAGACAGTCCACACCGACGAGTTCACCTTCGACAAGCGGACCTACACCCAGCCTCGAAACTTCGATCCCGGAGCAAATCAGGAATACGCAAAGCAGTATCTTGCCGCCAACCCCCACAAGGCTTCATCATCAAAATCCAAAGCCTCCGGCAAAGCCAAGACATACACCGTCAAACGTGGCGACTCCCTTAGCCGTATCGCCTCACGCAACGGCGTGACAGTACGTCAGCTCTGCAAGCTTAACGGACTATCCACTAAAGCCAAGCTCAAGCCCGGCACCAAACTGCGTCTGCGCTAATCCCAGATGCTGAAAAACTTAAACCTTGGACGCTGTGTCAAAATTTAAAATTTTGGCGCAGCGTCCAAGGTTTTGTCCCTACGGTGAGGGTTTATCGGTATGGATGAGAGATTCAGCATGCAACACCATCATCGCCTGCCTACTTCTAAAAAGTCACGTGTAGGGCAATGCGGAGTCCTGACCGGGAGGAAGCCGGTTGGCCGGAACGATAGGTCAGTCTCCATACATAATCGACACGCAGGCATTTGAAGAAATTGTCTATCCCAGCAGAGATCTCCATATATGGCTTGCCATGCATCGGCTCATAGGCGGAATAGACAGGAAACAAATACAGATTATCGTTTTTCAGAGGATTGTTCTTATCGCTAAGCGAACCGAGCCATCCCCTGAAAGCAAAAGCTTCACGCAACTTTAGTTTCTTCACCAAAGGTATGTAATTAAGGATCGCCCCGTTCGCCCAATAGGTCATCTCCCAGGAAACATAACTGTCATTGATAAATTCCATCGGGTTCATCAACGCGAAGCTTTCAGGCTGGATGGTATATGAGAGGTTGGCATTGGGAATCAGAAGGCTCAGATATGGAGACTGCCCCCATACATGTCCCCCCTTGACCATAAAATCAACAAATCCAAAGGCAGACAACCAAAAGCGCTTCGAGAAGCTTGCCTCTGTCTTGTTGACAGTGAACGGAGCACCGAAAAGACCTTTCGGAGCATAAGTATGGGAAAGGATGATTACAGGCGCGTCAAGGTTGACCGGAATGCGTTGGGTCTTCGTCTGGAAAAATTTCTCACCGGGGGCATAACGCAATTCCACAGAGAAATATGTCTCATTGTAGTGGTCCACAGATCTGCCGAGACTGTTGACAAACGGCACCCAACGCGTGGCCTCCTGCCTTTCAAGATTGGCGGAAGCCTTGACAGAGAAATTGTTGGCAAGTTCAAGCGTATAATCGAGCCGGGTTTGCCTGCGGTAAGTCATCAAGACATTCTCCATCCGTTTCAATGACAGGAAAACATTGTCGGGATTAGTAAACAGGTAATGTTGTCCGACCTGGTCGACATCATATTTTTCAGACAGCATTATCGAGTGTACAGGAAACTCTCTCTGATGATTGCGTTTCTCATTGAAAGAATACTCAAGCTCGGCCCCGTATTTCCATTTTCTGTCCTTGGTCCCGTAGGCCGCATATCCTTTGGCAAACCAGTGAGGAGAAAGCGCGGCAGTGGTTGTCCCACCCAATCGCAATCTCACCCCCTCTATGGAGTTACCGCTTATGAATGTGTTGACAGGTCCGATGTCGAATTTCGACACCTTTCCGGTCTTGACATACCCGGTGAAGAAAATTTTCAGTATCTTCTCACCGTAATAATATAGTTTCACACCACGCAGACGTGTCATCAGCTGGGAAATCCGATCCTCGTTGGCTGAAGCCTCGACTATCCGCTCCTGCGCCCAGAAATCATCCTGACGCGCATAAACCGCCGGATCATAAAAAGTGTCGCCAAGCCTGTCGAAAAGCTCCGCCTTCGGCGACATGGCGAAATCATGATCCTTGTAGGCTGTCGTACGGTGGATGTACAGACCTTGTGTGCCCTTTATAATCGAAAGCTCCACATTGAAATTATCAAGAGTCTTCAACCGTGCCCCATTTGGCGCGCGGTTGAATTCCTGTATTATCTGGAGATGTTCGACAAAATTAAGGTTGATAGATGGAGGGACATTCATCCTTACCTTGCGTACAAACATCGTCGAATCCCCCTCAGCGACATATAATCTGCCGGTGAAACCGAAAGACGCAGGATTGCGCGGCGCGAAACTAAGCTCTATGAGCCTCGCTCCGTCAGGAGAATCTATCGTGTCGGTCAGATAGAATTTGTAAAAATCGGGAGCGATTTTCGACAATGGGCTGACAAACCGGTTCTGGAGTATGTTGACATCGTCATCATAGAGATCGATCTCACGGAACATGTCCTCCATAAGTGTCTGCATACTTTGCGCATCAGCGATCTCATCCACTCCGGCCGTCTTCTGTCCGAGGACATAAGTCTTTTCAGAGGCGGGATCCCTGCGATAAATAATCTCCGAGACCTTCTCTTTCACAGACAGAGGCAATATAGGCTCTCCCGTGACAGATGAAGTGTCGACATGCTCCCGTATGAAATCAAATTTCCCGGGCTTGTGACATTTGCCGTCCTTGTCGACGGAATCCTCCAGTTCCACCCTGTTAAGGCCTAATGTGATACGCTCATACCGTTTGTAATTGTAAAACGGATGGCGACGAGGATCGGTAATCGAATCAGCATGCCGAATACGTTGCATGAAGTCGACCGCCGGATTGTTGCGCTTGGAGTAATGCTCCTTCTTGCGCCTGACAGTCACCTCCTCCAGTTGGTGGCCTGACGGCACAAGGAAAACCCTTATAGCGGCGACATCCTTACCGACCATCTCCTTTTTCTTGGAGTATCCCATCGCTGAGAATTCCAGCTCCACGCGAGGCAGGGTGATCATCATCGAAGCCATACCCTTGTCATCAGCCATGATCCCTTGTGTCGTTCCAACGACATATATGGCTGTAAACGGTACCGGTTCGCCTGAAACCGAGTCCAGAACCTCCACCATCATCTTCCGCGCGGCGGAGGCGGAGATGGCCATACCCGCAAACAACAGGAGAACCAGAAATATATTGAATCTTGCTTTTTCCAAAGTTATGTTTTAACTTTGCAAAGTTACTCATTATTCCCCTACCCTCCAAAGAGGAGCGCGGGACAGATAGCCTCCTTTCCAAAACCAACTATAAAAACCACCGAAATGGCAAAAGAGATCGAACGCAAATTTCTGGTGACCGATGACTCATATCAGTCTCTCGCCACATGTTCCCACCATATCCTGCAAGGCTATGTTTCCCGTCGGCCCGAAGGGACAGTCAGGGTTCGTATCCGTGACGATAAAGCATTCCTTACCATCAAAGGTCTGACAAAAGGCATCTCTCGCGATGAATGGGAATATGAGATACCGGTCAGTGACGCGTATGACATGCTACAACGTGTCTGTGAAGGTAATATAGTAGAGAAAGTCCGCTGTCTTGTGCCGTACGACGGTTTGGTATGGGAGGTTGACCGCTTCATACGACCACGCCCTTTTGTCATAGCCGAAGTAGAGCTTCCGGACCTGTCGACCCGGCCGTCGCTTCCTCCGTTCGTGGGTAAAGATGTCTCCGGCGATCCCGCTTATTACAACTCCAACCTGTAGCCGATTCAAAAAAAATGTTAAACCGTCCTGTCACCACAGAGCGGGAAAGAGGATTATTCGTAATTTTGTTGATTGAAAGCAGGATAAGCCATACTCTCCTGTTGATCTCAAACCAATCATTATCATAATTATTATGATGCGAAAAATACGTATAACCCTCGCATTGATATTCTGGACACTGATCACAGCCATGTTTCTCGATTTCACCGGGACCTTGCATCACTGGCTGGGATGGATGGCAAAAATACAGTTCCTGCCGGCAGTATTGGCGTTGAATGTGGCGGTGGTTGTCGGCCTGATCGTCCTGACACTCATCTGTGGCAGGGTTTATTGCTCCGTAATATGTCCTATGGGAGTGTTTCAGGATATTGTCTCCAATATCTCATCACGTCGCAAGAAGAAAAAAAGACGGTTCAAATACCATCCCGCCCACAATATCCTCCGCTATTCCGTGCTGATCATCTTCATAATAATGCTGGTGGCCGGATTCACAGCTATCGCTTCATTTATAGCCCCATATAGCGCGTATGGCCGTATGGTCCAGAATCTCGGTGCACCTGTAGTCCTGTGGATCAACAACCTCTTCACCCCTGTAGCGGAGCATTATGGCAGCTACGCCATATATAGCCGCGAGATTTGGATACGTTCACTTCCGGTGTTCATAGTAGCCTTGGTGACGTTTATCACGATCTCCATTCTGGCATGGAGTGGAGGCCGAATATATTGCAATACGATATGCCCGGTAGGCACAATCCTCGGATTGCTTTCCCGCTACAGCCTGTTGCGGCCCGTCATCGACACCGACAAGTGCATAAATTGCGGTAGTTGTGCCCGCAGATGCAAAAGCTCATGTATCGATGCCAAGAGCCATACTATAGACCTCAGCCGTTGTGTGGCATGCATGGACTGTGTGGATGATTGCTCCAAAGGAGCCATCAGTTTCTCCGTCAGACGCGTGCCCACAGTCAAAGCTGACAAAAACGTCAATGTAGATAACGGGCGACGTGCATTCGTGATCGCCGGGGCTGTCGCCGCCGGGACCACTGCTGCGATGAAAGCGCAGAAAACCGTTGATGGCGGACTGGCGGAAATCCTCGACAAGGAATTGCCTAAGCGGTCGACACGCCTGGTGCCTCCCGGAGCGGTGAGCGTCAAGCATTTCGCACAACATTGCACAGCCTGTCAGCTTTGTGTCTCACAATGCCCCAACGGCGTATTGCGCCCGTCGACCGACCTCACTCATTTCATGCAGCCCGTGATGGCATTCGACCGGGGGTATTGCCGTCCGGAATGCCATACATGTTCGGATGTCTGCCCAGCCGGAGCGATAAAACCCATAACCTGGGAAGATAAGAGTTCGACACAGATCGGGCATGCTGTATGGATCGCCAAGAACTGTATCGTGAACACCGACGATGTGGAGTGTGGCAACTGCGCCCGTCATTGTCTGGTCGGAGCAATCACCATGGTGCCGTCCGATCCGTCAGATCCGGACTCACGGAAAATTCCCGCTGTTGACGAAACGCGATGCATCGGTTGCGGAGCCTGCGAGAATCTATGTCCCGCCAGACCCTTCAGCGCGATTTATGTAGAAGGACATGAAACCCACCGAACTGTCTAACCTTCAGCTGACCCCTTACCCTATGATATCACGCCGCGATTTTTTCCGCAAAGTATCCCTGGCGGCCCTTGCCACATCACCTTTGCTGACAGCCTGTTCCGGCAAGAAAGGATCGGAATATTCAGATGACAACTTGCCGCAGACCGACATTCCGACTGACAAGATGACATACCGCACCAATCCCAAGACCGGGGAAAAAGTCTCCTTGTTGGGTTACGGCTGTATGCGTTGGCCGACAATTCCCGATCCGGACAATCCGGGAGAGGATCTCATCGACCAGGAAGAGGTAAACCGCATGGTAGACGTGGCCTTGGAGCATGGGGTCAACTATTTCGACACCTCCCCGGCTTACTGCAAAGGCCGGTCGGAGAAAGCTGTCGGAATAGCCTTGAGCCGTCACCCGCGCGACAAATATTTCATCGCCACCAAGCTTTCCAATTTCGATCCGTCAACCTGGCCGCGCAGCAAATCGGAGCAGATGTACCGCGATTCGATGCGTCTCCTCCAGACCGACCATATAGACTACATGCTTTTACATGCGGTAGGCATGGGGAATGAACCCATGAAGGAGTTCAACGCCCGATATATCGACAACGGCATGCTCGATTTCCTCGCTGCTGAGAGAGAAGCCGGACGTATCCGCAATCTCGGGTTCTCCTATCATGGAGACATCCGCCTGTTTGACATGTTGTTGGAATGGCATGACAAATACAAATGGGACTTCGTGCAGATACAGCTCAACTATCTTGACTGGGAGCATGCCAAGGAGATCAACTCCCGCAACACCAATGCGGCGTATCTTTACAGTGAATTGGAAAAGCGTGACATTCCGGCTGTGATCATGGAACCGCTTCTGGGTGGCCGTCTCGCCAAATTGCCCGACTATGTCGTAAAGCTGCTGAAAGAAAGAGAACCTCAGAGGTCTGTGGCCTCATGGGCGTTCAGATATGCCGGGACATACCCTAAAGTACTGACCGTCCTTTCGGGTATGACCTATATGGACCATCTTCAAGACAACCTGCGGTCATTCTGTCCTCTTGCCCCACTGACGGGCGAAGAGACAGGTTTCCTCCACGATGTCGCCGGGATAATCGCAAGTTACCCGACAGTCCCATGCAATGAATGCCAGTACTGTATGCCATGCCCTTACGGGCTTGACATCCCCGCCGTCTTCGCCCATTACAACAAATGCGTGAATGAAGGGCAGGTTCCTGATTCGCCGGAAGCGGAGAATTACTCGGAAGCCCGCAAACGGTTTCTTGTAGGTTACGACCGCGCCGTACCGAAATTACGGCAGGCATCACACTGCGTCGGCTGCGGAAAATGCGTCGGCCACTGCCCCCAAAAGATCGATATACCGGGAGAGATGGCCCGCGTCGACGTGATCGCCGAAAGTCTCCGTCGTGGCACACCCCCGGCCATGAGCGCCCTTGTGGCACTGCTGAACAAGGGTGACACAACCCTGGTCATTGACAACGGCCGCGTCACATGCCATACCGGCCACGGGGTCGCAGACCTGCACAGATTACTGACGGAGCATCCGCGTATGCTTAAAGGTGCGCGCGTAGCCGACAAGATTGTAGGCAAAGGAGCTGCCGCCCTGATGATTCTCGGCGGTGTCCGCGAAATCTATACCCCTCTCATCAGCAAACCGGCTCTGCGCCTGCTTGGCGGTTACGATATAAAGGCCACCTACGACAAGGTAGTCGACCATATCATTAACCGCGACAAGACAGGCTGGTGTCCGGTAGAGACCCTCTGCCGCGACCTGGCTACTCCCAATGAGTGCCTGTCCGCCATAACTGAATTTTTGAAAAAATGAAGAATATCCGAAATTTCTGCATAATAGCCCATATCGACCACGGCAAAAGCACTCTTGCCGACCGTCTTCTCGAATATACCAAGACAATTGACTCAAAAGACCTGCAGGCCCAGGTTCTCGACGACATGGACCTGGAGCGCGAGCGCGGCATAACAATCAAGAGCCACGCCATACAAATGAACTACCGTCTTGACGGAGAGGACTACACCCTGAATCTGATTGATACTCCGGGGCATGTCGACTTCTCTTATGAGGTATCAAGGTCGATAGCCGCATGTGAGGGCGCGCTGCTCATCGTCGATGCGACCCAAGGTATACAGGCTCAGACTATCTCCAACCTTTACATGGCCATTGACTCCGACCTGGAGATCATTCCGGTCATAAACAAAGTCGACCTGGAAAGCGCCAATCCCGACGAGGTCGAGGATCAGATAGTCGATCTTCTCGGTTGCAAACGTGAGGAGATAATCCGGGCCAGCGGAAAGACCGGCATCGGTGTGGAGGAAATACTAAGAGCCATCGTCGAGAGGGTGCCTGCTCCCAAAGGGGATCCGGAAGCGCCGTTACAGGCCCTGATCTTCGATTCGGTGTTCAATCCTTTCCGTGGCATCATCGCCTATTTCAAAATCGAAAACGGCACGATCCGCAAGGATGACTTCGTGAAATTCGTGGCCACCGGCAAAGAATACCATGCCGACGAAATCGGAGTGTTGAAGATGGACCTTTCACCGCGCCAAGAGCTGTCGGCCGGCAATGTCGGATATATCATTTCCGGAATAAAAAGCTCAAAAGAGGTCAAGGTCGGCGACACCATAACCCACGTCAACCGCCCGGCTCCGGCCATCGCGGGATTCGAAGAGGTCAAACCTATGGTGTTCGCAGGTGTCTACCCTATCGAAGCGGAGGATTTCGAGAACCTGCGCAGCTCACTCGAGAAACTGCAACTCAACGACGCTTCCCTGACTTTCCAGCCCGAATCATCAATGGCTTTGGGATTCGGTTTCCGATGCGGCTTCCTCGGACTGCTCCACATGGAGATCATACAGGAGCGCCTTAGCCGGGAATTCAACATGGAGGTAATCACCACCGTACCCAACGTATCCTATAAGGTTTTCGACAAAAAGGGGAACGAGACCGAAGTACACAACCCATCCGGATTGCCCGACATAACCCTTATAGACCACATTGAGGAGCCATATATCCGCTCATCGATCATCACCACCACCGATTTCATAGGTCCGATAATGACCCTCTGTCTGGGGAAACGCGGTGAACTCGTCAAACAGGAGTTCATATCAGGCAACCGCGTGGAGCTGATATTCGACATACCTCTTGGAGAGATCGTGATAGACTTCTATGACAAACTGAAATCCATCTCGAAAGGCTATGCCTCTTTCGACTACCATCTACATGACTTCCGCCCGTCAAAACTCGTCAAACTCGACGTGTTGCTCAACGGCGAGCCGGTCGACGCATTGTCTACACTCACACACGCCGACAACGCCGTACAGTTCGGACGGCGCATGTGCGAGAAGCTCAAGGAACTGATTCCGCGCCACCAGTTCGACATAGCCATCCAGGCGGCTATCGGAGCCAAGATAATCGCCCGCGAGACGATCAAAGCCGTACGCAAGGATGTGACCGCGAAATGTTACGGAGGCGATGTGTCCCGAAAACGCAAACTGCTGGAAAAACAGAAAGCCGGAAAGAAACGAATGAAACAAATCGGCTCGGTGCAGGTTCCGCAAAAAGCGTTCCTTGCTGTCCTCAAACTCGACTGACAACACAGAACGATCAACATTCAGAGATCTTAATATAGCAGAAATGCCGTCCTTTCCAGAGGGCGGCATCTCTTCTTTTAAGGTGGGGCTTAAGGGTCATCAGCCCCTATGGTTCAGCTCTTGTTTCTTATTGAAATCTAAGTAGATCGTTTTCTATCAGTCAAATCTCCATCAATAGTTCCACTGGCAGGCGATCATGCCGAGATTGGTGTCACCGATGGTACGGAGATCGGAAATCATGTTGTAACGGCAGTTGACATAGGTAAGAGCCTGGTCAAACGATACATCCAGCATGGTCAACTGATTGTTGTTGCAAAGCAGACGCTGCAGGAATGTCAGGTTGGAAAGAGTCAACTCGGTCAGGTCATTGTAGGAGCAGTCTACAAAGAGCAGGTTCGGGCAATTGTTGACGGTAAGTTCCGAGAGGTTGTTGTATGAGCAAACCAGGTCGAGAAGGTTCTGGCAATTGTCAACAGAGAGCTGCAGCATATTGTTGTCGGTGCAGAGGAATGAACTAAGAGCGGGAAGGCCTGACACCACAAGTTTCTGGATTTCATTGTCGTCCACATTGAGATTCTGGAGATTAACAAGGCCTGAAAGGACAAGTCCGGATAACTTGTTGTAACCGCAATAGAGATTCTTCAGGTTGGTGCAGTCAGATACCTTCAGAGTCTCAAGATGGTTGCCTTGGCAATTCAAAGTCTTGAGGGTCGAGGAATTGGAAACATCAAGATCAACCAGCAGATTGTTGGAGATATTGACGGTCTGGATCAGAGGGGTGTTGTTGATATCCAGTTCGGTCAGACGGTTCTTGTAGATGTTCAGGGTAACAAGGCCTGTGCAACCGGAAAGATCGGCGGTGCGAAGCTGGTTGCGCGACGCGTTCAAGTTAGAGAGGGCGGCATCATTTGCGACACTCAGGGAAACGAGTTTGTTACGGGAAACATCGACCTTTGTGATGGCCGTGAAACCTGACAGGTCAAGACTACCGGCAAGGTGCTTGTCTTTCCATTCGATCGCGGTCACATGACCATTCTCGACAGTCACCCCCTCCCAGGTGGAAGGAGATTTCAAGTCAGCGATTTTCAGAGCCTGGGCATTGGTCGCATCCTTTTCAGCAGGCTGTGCAAGGAAAGCCTGTAACTGCTTAAGTTCGTTCTTGTCGATTTTCTGGGCGAAAACAGTCATGCAACCCAGCATGAGAGTAATCAGTAATAGAGCTTTTTTCATATCTAAATAGTTGTTAGTGAATAGTCGTAAATCGTGTTTGGGCTGTTTATACCATATAAACACGCCTCCCTTAAAAAAGTTGAATTACGGCATCTTTTTCTTTTGTCCCCCTGCAATAAGCCCCTCATGATCATTGGATGAATCATGAGGGGCTTATTGCAGGGGACAGATATTCTCATCTGCCGGACATCATTGTCAGAATGCCTTTATACAAAGATCGGTCACCCATATCCAGAGGGGGCAGAAAGCGATGAAGAGTATCACAGACAAAGCCAGCGAAGAGGTACCGGTGGCGACATAAGTGTCATATTCATCGGCAATGATCACACCCGAGAAGGCGGGAGGCAATGCGCCGGCGACAACCAGCATCTTGAGGTTGAGGGGATCCATCTTGAAAATCAAGCCGACCACCAGCAACAACGCCGGCATCACTATCAGTTTCATGATCGAGCCAAGCACAGCCTGCCAGTTGATAGTCACCTTTACGGCTGAAAGCGTCACACCTGCGGCGAATACCGCCAAAGAGGCATTCGCGCCTTTGATCAGGTCAAATGATGGAGAAGCCCATTTGGGCCAGGGCAAACCGATGATCACCCACACAACCGCCAGGATAGGAGCCCAGGCCACAGGCTGGGCCAAAGCATGAAGCACAGGAGCCCACGCCGACGGACGTTTCTTTCCGGCCGGCTGTGGATTGGTCTTCTCAAGGGATGCATTCAGCAGGGATAGACCGACGGGGATTCCGACCGCATTGACGACGATTCCCACGATGGCGACTACAAGAGCCACATAAGGTGTCGTCCCGAAAATAGGTTCCAGAACGGCAAAGCCAAGGAATCCGATTGTAGAAGAGCCGCTGATAAGAGCCATGATTGCCGCATCCGCCCCTGTGTTTTTCTTGAAACACCATTTATAGACATAATAGACAAGCATGAAGCAGAACATCATGACAATCAATGAGATCAGAGACAGTTTGATGTCCTGGACCAGCATTTCGCGCGAGGCATCGACTATCGACACGAACAACGCGGCAGGAAGGGCGTAGTCAAGCACGACCTTGTTGAACGCCTTGGCGTTCTCCCCGCTAAAGATCCCTTTCTTGCCGGATATGTAGCCGGCAAGCATCACGACGATGATAGGGACAATCGCATATAACAGAATGTGTACCATATTATTTGAAACGTGAGGTTAATATAATCAACAGACTCGTCATGAGCATTTGATGTCAGACAGTGATATCAATCAGAGGCGCGGGATTGAGATAGCCTATATGACCGCTCTCCTTCCCGGAATCAGCAGCCAGCTGCACATCAATCAATGCCGGAGCCTTGGAAGCGATGGCCTCTTTCAAGGCTGCGGAGAACTCGTCGGGCGTTGTGACATAATAGGTCTTTGCTCCGAAAGCTTCGCCCAACTTGTCATAACGGGCGTTCACGTCAAGGGTGGTAGGCGCAGGATCGGTGGTGCCGTCAAGTGTTTTCCCTACTCCGTTGTAGATACCTCCGTTATTGAAAATACAAACCGTCACAGGCAGTTTGAAACGGCAGATGGTTGAGAAATCCATCCCGGAGAAACCAAAAGCGGAGTCTCCCTCGATTGCCACGACAGATTTACCGGTCGCTACAGCCGCACCTATGGCAGAGCCCATGCCCATACCCATGATAGCCCATGTAGCACAATCCACACGATGACGGGGCAATGACATGTCGATAGTGTCGCGTGTGTCGTCAAGTGTGTTCGCTCCCTCATTGACAAGGATCACATCAGGATTGGACTCAATGACAGGTTTGGCTGCGCTCAATGCGCTCCAATGGGTCATAGGCACGGTCTTGGCAGCAAGACGCTCGGCAAACTTGGCGTTCTTCTCTTTTGTCAGAGACTGCAGACCGGGAACCCATGAGGGATCCATTGAGAGCTTGACACCTTTCATTTTTTCCAGAATGGCTGTCAGAGAGCTTCTGAGATCACCGATGACAGGCGCGTCTATATGACGGTTGCAGTCGATCTCCTGAGGATCAATGTCAAGCTGTATGAACTTCCCTTGCTTGTTCCATTTGCCGCCGCCACGGCTCAACAGCCAGTTAAGGCGAGCACCTACAAGGACGACGACATCGGCGTCCTCCATAATCTGCGAACGGCAGGAAAGAGCACTCAAAGGATGATTGTCAGGCAGGATACCTTTTGCCATGGACATCGGATAATAAGGTATCCCGGTTGTCTCAACCAATTCTTTCAACAAGTCCTCCACTTTAGCGTAGGCGGCTCCCTTGCCGAAAAGAAAAGCCGGTTTCTTTGCGGAAGCAAGCAAAGAGACTGCACGGTCTACAGACTCCGGGGATGGAATCATCGCCGGTTGCGGATCAACCGGAACCTGCAACAACGCTTCTGCCGCATCATGGTCAAGGACTTGACCCAAAGCCGGAGTCGTGATATCGAGATAAACACCACCTGGACGACCCGAAACGGCGGCTCTGTAGGCCCTTACTACTCCTGTCGGAATATCCTCGGCACGGTTCACACGGTAGGCTGCCTTAACCAGAGGCTTAGCCATGTTTAGCTGATCAAGCCCCTCATAAGTACCTTGGTCGAGATCGATAGGCTCACGGACAGATGATCCGGAAATCTGGATCATAGGATAGCAATTGACTGTGGCATTGGCGGTAGCCGTAAGTCCGTTCAGGAAGCCCAAGGATGACACGGTCAACAAGACACCGGGCTTGCCGGTGAGATAGCCGTGGGTCTGTGCGGCCATCCCCGCCTGCTGTTCGTGACGGAATCCTACGAAACGGATTCCTTGTCCCTGAGCGATGTATGCGGCTTCGGTAACAGGGATCCCGACCAAACCATACATGGTGTCTATTCCGACAGCCTTCAAGGCACGGGCAAGGATATACATCCCCGTTACTTGATCAGGGAATTTTGGCGCGGGTTTGGAGCATCCGCAGTTCTGGGTGACTTTATCGGTTGTGTTTGTATCTGACATATCGGTATATTTATAATCGTTTGAATATTTTCTAAATCCGGCCTCTGGGACAATCTCCTGAAGACCATCTATAAAATAAGTTGTCAAGTTTTCAAGCGCCTGCCCGTGACCGACCACTGACGACAGTCCGACATGGGGCCGGCCGCGATGCAGGTGCCGAAAACGAAACAACCTAAACCTAAAAACTTAACAACTCTATAGCTGAAGTCAGGGAGTTACCTTAAAGCCAATTCCCTGTGAGGATGAAGATCATTTTGACGAAGCAGGAGCCTTGGGGAGCGGAGCTGTAGTACCGTTCTTGGCGAATTCCGCAATCTGTTCATCTGTATAGCCGTAGGCTTTCAAGACCTCGTCGGTGTTGCCTCCCAATGTCGGGCAAGGACCATAGGCAGGCTGGAAGTTGGAAAGGGTGAAAGGCACGCCAACCGTGACAAACTCCCCTATTTTACCTCCCTGGTTGATCTTTACGAGAGTGTTGCCATCGTAAAGAGTCTCATCCTCCATGATCTCCTTGGTGTTGAGGACGGGAGCGACAGGCACACCTGCCTTTGAGAGGATTTCGGTGACTTCGTACTTGGTCTTGTCGATAGCCCATTCACCGATCCTTTTGTAGATCTCTTGTTTATGGCGGTCACGGGCATCAGCCGTATTGAAATCGGGATTAGTGAGCCAATCCTCGAAACCAAGAGCCTTGCAGGCAAGCTCGAAGTCTTTGGCTCCTCTCTGTAAGATGATGTAGGCATATGCGTTGGGATCTGTCTCCCAGCCTTTGCATTTGTAAGTCCAGCCGAGCACGCCAGAACCCTCCTGGTTACCGCTGCGGGGAACGAAGTCTCCGAACTTCTGATCGGGATACTGCGGGAACTGGGTCAGATATCCTATCCTGTCAAGTGTCAGCTGGTCGCGGGTCTTGATACGGCATAGGTTCAAGCACGCGTTATGCATCGATTGATAAACAAAACTCCCCTCTCCGGTATGCTGCCTCTGGAGCAAAGCCGCCAGAATGCCTATGGCACAATGCATGCCTGTGTTGGAGTCGCCAAGAGCCGCTCCTGACTGAGTCGGGATATTGTCAGGGCCTTCCCACCACCCGGTGGTTGAAGCTGCGCCGGCGGTAACCTGTGCCACCGGTTCATAAGCCTTCAGGTTGACATATTTTGAAGAAAGAGGGAATCCCTTGATCGTAGCGTAGACACAACGCGGGTTTATCTTGTGAACCGCGTCCCAGCCGAAACCGAGCTTGTCCATTGCCCCGGGATGGAGGTTTTCGATAAACACATCTGCCGTCTCAAGGAGTTTTGTCAGGATCGCCTTTCCGTCAGGGGTGGCCGCGTCAAGGGTAAGAGACTTCTTGTCGGAATTCAGCTGTAGGAAATAATAACTCGGACAATCAGGATCAAACTGAAGTTCATTACGGGTAGCGTCGCCGGAGCCGGGACGTTCGATTTTGATCACATCCGCTCCGAGCCATGCGAGGAGCTGCGTACATGAAGGGCCTGACTGCACATTGGTGAAGTCAATGACCTTGATCCCCTGTAGAGGTGCTGTATTCATAATAGTAAGTTTGTTTCTTGAATCAGGTTGTTTTCAACGGTATAACGTATGCCGGGCGGAAACTTCCTCTGAATTTGATTTTGACATTATAACATACCTCCCGTATGATTGGTTCAAAAAATTAACATAACCCCGTACTTGGGATAAAACGAAACGCTGTGCCAAAATTTTGAGTTTTGACACAGCGTCGTTATGTGTGTAGCCTCTGAGGAATCAGAACATCAAGAACAGCCTATAAGCACCAAACGCGAAAATCCACGCCACGACGGTATTATAGACTATGGTGAACGCGCCGTAGCCCCAATGGCCTGATTCTTTTACAATGGCAACGACTGTCGCAAGACAAGGACAATACAACAATATGAAAATCATGAACGCCAAAGCTGACGCAGGGGTGAAATCGGGATGTCCGGTCACGGGATTGACAGCTGTCAGACGAGATGACAGTGCCTGGTCGGTGGCCTCATCCGATCCTGTGTAAAGCACTCCGAGCGTGGAGACCACAATCTCCTTCGCAGGGATTCCGGCGACAATCGCCACTGTGCCTTGCCAGGAACATCCCAACGGCTCCATTACCGGCTGCACAGCCTTGCCTACTGATTCAAGATATGAATCCTGCGACGGATTCTCCGAGTTACCCAAGGGGAAATAATCCAATGCCCAGACAATCACGGATGCCACAAGGATTATTCCACCCATTTTCTGAAGATATTGTTTCCCTTTCCACCACATATGTCGCAATGAGGTCTTCATTGTCGGCACGCGATATGGGGGCAATTCCATCACAAAAGGGGTCTCATCAACTTTGAAAAAGAAACGCCGCAACAATCTGGCTGTCACCATAGCCACAACGACACCGAGGAGGTACATCCCAAGAAACACAAGGGCGGCATGAGAGTCGAAGAAAGTCCCTATCAGTAAAACATAGACCGGCAACCGCGCCGAACAAGACATGAATGGAGTTATAAGCACCGTTATTATCTTTGATGACCGGCTCTCTATGGCCCGGCTGGCCATAACGGCTGGGACATTGCATCCGAAGCCCATGACAAGGGGGATGAACGACTTGCCATGAAGGCCTATCTTATGCATCAGCTTGTCCATTATGAACGCCGCGCGGGCCATATATCCCGAATCCTCCATGAATGATATGAAGAAGAAGAGTATCATGATATTGGGGAGGAAGACAATCACTCCTCCTACTCCTCCTATCACCCCATTGGCCAGAAGGTCTTTCAATGGCCCGGGCGACATATTCTCCCTCACGAATGCCGCGAGCCAGTCAACACCTGCCTGAATCCAGTCGGCAGGATATGCCCCGATGAAGAATGTGATCCAGAATATGAACGCCATTACACAAAGGAAGAGGGGGAATCCGAAGAGACGGCTTGTTACCAGCACATCCAGAATATGTGTGGTCGTGACAGTTTGCGCCTGAGGCTGCTTCATGGTCTCTGCCAATGCCCCGGAAATGAATCCATACTTGTCGTCCGCGATCATCGAGGAGATATCCTCCCCCGGGTTATGTCGTTCAAGATATTCGAGCTGGCGGTCACGCAAGTCGAGGATTTCCTTGGCCTGTTTCGATTCCTTCACAAGCTCCTCGATCTCCGCATCACGCTCCAACAATTTAATACCAAGATATCGGGCGCAGAACTGCTGGTTTATGGTCTTGTCTTTCTTCAGTGAATCCTTGATCTCGGAAAGCGCACGCTCAAGATCCTGACTGAGCTTCACATGTATATGACGCACGACAGGATTTTTCCCTTCATACACCTGTATGATCGTATCGAAAAGCCTGTCGATCCCCTCCCCTGTCCGGCTTACGGTCGGCACCACGGGTACGCCGATCATATTGCCAAGAGCCTCGAAGTCAAACACCGCCCCCGATCGCCGGAGCTCATCAAACATGTTCAGAGCTATCACCATGGAATGGTCCATATCGATCAGTTCTGTGGTCAGATACAGGTTGCGTTCGAGATTGGAGGCATCTACAACATTGACGATCACATCAGGATTGTGATCTTTCAGATAGTTCCTGACATATCGTTCCTCGGGAGAATAGGCCGACAAAGAATAAGTGCCCGGCAAATCAACAATATTGAACGTATAGTCTCCATGTCGGAAAGTCCCGGTCTTTGAATCTACAGTCACGCCTGAATAATTCCCCACATGTTCCTTCGCGCCGGAGGCTATGTTGAACAGGGAAGTCTTGCCGCAATTGGGATTACCGATAAGAGCCACATTTATTGTATTCCTCCTACCGACGAATTCTCCACGGTGATGCTCGTCAAGCCCCCCATCATCCTCCATAGTGAAATCTGAGACAAATTTTGATTGTTTTTCTGCAGAAAACCCATTATGGTCCGTGTCCGGGCTGCCAGCCTCCTTAATCGGCATCACTTCAATAAGGGATGCTTCAGTACGCCGAAGTGAGACCTCATAATTCATCAGCCGGTATTTTACCGGGTCACGCAAAGGAGCCGACAATAAAGCGGTTATTTTCCGTCCCTTCACAAAACCCATCTCCATGACCCTTTTACGAAAGGCTCCATGCCCGAGAATCTTCACAATCACAGCCGACTCGCCGGTTTTCAAATCAGATAATCTCATCCTTTATCGTCAAATCTTTAAACGCCCTGCAAAGGTCGTAAAAAAATCAGTGACACCGTAAAAAATCCAATTCCGACACTTGGAATTGGATCATGATATAACTTTATTTAACAATGATGTCATATAAATTTTTCTTCACAGCGATTTTTAGACTATTTTTGGTCAGTTTTAGCCGAATTTGAGGTAAGCGATGCAGGCATCGCGACCGAAAATGAGGATAAAAATGGCCAAAAAGAGGCAAAAAGCGCAAAGAAAAACATGTTTAAGAAAAAATTTAGATGACTCCAATATCTCATTTCTATCATGAAAGGCTTATCTGGGAGGCTTCGACCGGCCTGCCGAGAAACATAGAAGCCATCCGAGAGAAAGAGTCTGCCCTTTCGGTCGTAAGGTATGCGGTTGAGGAGGACCGGGACAATCTGCTTTCCATCTCGGGATGACGGTGAAGGTAATCGACAAGCGACCGTGCCACTATATCACCCTGCGAGACCAGACTGACATGTTCGGGCAACGCCCTGCGTATCTTGGGATACAAGATTGGGTAATGTGTGCAACCAAGTATGACCGTATCGATATCGGGATCAGCTGAAATCAGACAATCGGCATCCTTGTTGACAAAATAGTCAGCTCCTGGATTGTTCCCCTCGTTATTCTCCACAAGAGGCACCCACATCGGACAGGCGTGGCTTGTCAGCGACATCGCGGGGAACAGTTTCTCCACCTCAAGCCTGTAAGAGTCACTCCTGACAGTGCCGGGAGTGGCAAACAGCCCTACATGGCCGGTCCTTGACAAATCTCCGAGAGCCTCGACAGTCGGACGTATGACACCCAGCACTCTTCTCGACGGATCTATTAGCGGCAGGTCATTCTGCTGAATGGTACGAAGAGCCTTCGCAGAAGCTGTGTTGCATGCAAGTATCACCAGGCGGCATCCGCGTGAAAACAATTCATTCACAGCCTGCAAAGTGAAACGATAAACAATGTCAAAAGATCGCGTCCCGTAAGGCGCGCGGGCATTATCGCCAAGATATAGATAGTCGTACAGGGGAAGATAGCGTTGTATCTCCTTTAGAATCGTCAGGCCTCCATATCCCGAATCAAACACCCCTATCGGAGACTCCATTGGTTTGAGACTCATTGTTGTGAACGTACTATGACGGCCGTTGCGTCATCAGCCTGCGATTTAAGAAACTCACGAGCTGAAGACCATTTATAGAAATGAGGAGTGACAGATGGTATCGGGAGTTCCACGTCATGCTCGTTCATCATAAACTTGACGAGGATTTCTCCTTCCCCGTCAACCGGACGGAAAAATATCGCCTGCATGTTTGAGGCCATAGGAGTAACCTTGAAATTGGCCCAAGCCTCCTCTACTTTTTCAGGATCAGACTCTTCTCCGCAAAAGCCGTCGAGCTTCATAAGAGCGGCCAAGGGGGTAATGTTACCGTCATGTCCGAAGCGCAAGGTCGCCCCGGCTTTCTGTCCGGCTATATATTCGTCAGCCGTAAGAATGATATTGTCAAGCAGATTGCGGGCATTGGCGACGATAAGACCTTCTGACATCGGGAAAGAAGAATTATGCATGTAGAAGGAAAGATTGTTCACCCGCCACAAAGAGTAAAGCTCTTCGGGAGTGAATATGTCGAAGAACCCTGCGGGAGTCTCCATGTTCTGCATGTCGACCGCCACCCAATAGAGACCCCACATCATTTCCTCTGATGACAACGGCAGCTCCTCTGTCGAAGTAAACAGGGATCGGGAAAGACGTGACGGATTGATATTCCCTTTCTCGAAATCATCATACATCTTTTTCCAAGGCCCTCGTTCGGAATTCCATTCAGCCGCCTGAGGTGTCCACCAACAGAGGTGGCTCATCCAACGCTTTGAAGATTCCTTGGGAATATTCAATGCTGGGTTCATTTCCTTTAATCCCTCGCAAAAGGCCATCATGGAATGGGCGCAACGTATCACCTGTGTCGAGCGGGCTGTTATCTCCGCGCTGTCAGGGAAAGCTGTCGGATAGCTTTCATACATCCTCCGGGCAATCTCCTTGTGCTGTCTGGCACCGAGAGGGGTCAGTTCTCCTCCCCGCCCGTCTGCTTCAGCCCAGACCAATTCCAGACGGCGCAACACATCCTTTCCCAGCGGAGTCAGCACACCTATTGAGTCAGCTGCCTGAAAATGCCTGATCACCCTCAGATAGTCATCGTCGGAAATAAGGTAGCGCGATCCATGCCGTCCATAATGGGAAACGTAAAATGCCTCATAACCGTCAGGAGCGACAGCCAGAGAGTCAGCCGGACCCGGATACGCGTAATAGACTCCGCCCGCTTTCGTCGGGTTAACCATTACCTCTTCCTTGACAGTGAGACCGTTAGCCGTCAGACCGGCAAATAGGGAAAAAGAAAGTAACGCGACGGTGGCTCTTCTCTTTAATATATTTAATATCTGTCTGTGCATGATCTGAATAAGTAAGATACTTAACTGTTTGTCACTTAAATTGGCGGGGACGCGCCAAAGCGCGTCCCTGCCAGCAAAAGTTTGTCACGGGCAGTCCCGCGAAAATCACATGATGCCTCGCTCGCGGAGCTTGCATTGCCATGCCCACGCGTTGCGCATCGTTTCCTCGATGGGAGTATCGGCCACCCATCCCAACACCTTGTTGGCACGTTCGGGATTGGCCCATACCTTTTCAATATCACCGGCACGACGAGGGGCGATCTTGTGGGGGACCTTCACTCCTGTGGCCTTTTCAAACGCGTCGATAAGTCCAAGGACACTCATGCCGTTGCCTGTACCGAGATTAAAGATCTCTATCTTCTCTTCCGACTTGTCGTCAAGCATTCGCTCGACGGCTATTACGTGAGCCTTGGCGAGATCGACAACATCGATATAATCACGGATACAAGATCCGTCAGGAGTATTGTAATCATCGCCGAATACACTCAGTTCCTTGCGGATTCCCATGGCAGTCTGTGTCAGGAACGGCACGAGATTCTGAGGCACTCCGTTGGGAAGTTCTCCAATCTCTGCGGAAGGGTGTGCGCCCACTGGATTGAAGTAACGCAACAACACGCTCTTGAAAGGAGCCCCGGCATTGATCACGTCTGTGATTATCTCTTCAGAGATCTGCTTGGTGTTACCGTAAGGAGAAGTCGCCTTTTTTATAGGAGAGGCTTCTGTGACGGGGTTGACATCCGGTTCGCCATAGACGGTACAGGAGGAAGAGAACACGATCCCCTTGACATCATATTTTCCCATCATGTCGAGGAGATTCATCAATGTGTTGAGATTGTTGCGATAATACAGCAACGGTTTCTGCATAGACTCACCCACAGCCTTTGAGGCCGCGAAATTGATAATCCCCTTGATATCCGGATAGGTGTCGAAAAGGATCTTTAGAGCGGTCAGGTCGGTGCAGTCGGCTTCGACGAATTCCGGACGGATGCCGGTGATTCTTTCGATTCCGTCAAGCACTTCCCGGTTGGAATTGGAGAGGTTGTCTATTATGACCACAGGATAACCGGCTTTCTGAAGCTCCACGACTGTATGGGAGCCAATATAGCCGGTGCCTCCGGTCACAAGTATTGCGGGTTTCATTTCAAACAGTTTTTAGAAAAGTTTCTCGGGATAAGTCCCGTCTTTGTGAAGCTCGGCGAATTTGGCCACCACACCGGGGCGATCGGCGGCATATGTCACACCAAACCATCGAGAGTCTGTGTCAAGCACCTTGATTGTAGCCTCGCCGTTTTTGATGAGTGTGTCGATGCATAGAGGAATGAAGAACTCCGCTTTCGGGGTGTTGAGGTCCTTTTCGAGGAATTTGCGGAATTCGCGCTCTGAATAATCGAAATAGTCGGGAGTGAAGCCCCAGAGGTTCATCGAGACGGGAGTCATCGGATCAAGGGTCTGCTCGACACCGTTCTCGTCAGTGAAGACGATACGGCCGTCAGGGGCATAAGAGATGGCTGTACGCTCAACCACACCGGTCAGATTGCCATCGGCTGTCGAACATACTCCACGGGCCACAGAGCCATTCTCTGTCATGGTGTTTCCGACACGGAAACCGACCATGCAATAATCACCCTTGCGGTCGCGGGGGCGGTTGAGCTCACGAGCGATTACATTGAAAGCGTCCCGGCCATAGAAGTCATCGGCATTGATCACGGCGAAAGGCTCCTTGATGGCATCCTTGCCCATCAGTACAGCGTGATTTGTACCCCAAGGCTTTGTGCGGTCAGCCGGACATGTGAAGCCATCAGGCAGTTTGTCTGTCGACTGGAATACGACCTCCACGGGGACATGGCCTTCATATTTGGCCAGGATCTTCTCACGGAAATCTTTCTCAAAGTCTTTACGGATGACAAAAACCACCTTGCCGAATCCGGCCTGGAGGGCGTCATATATCGAATAGTCCATGATGGTCTCGCCATTGGGGCCAAGAGGATCAAGCTGCTTGAGTCCTCCATACCGGCTTCCCATGCCTGCAGCGAGGACAAAAAGTGTAGGTTTCATGTATGTCTATGTATGTTGAATGATCAGTAGTCTTATTCCGAAATCTTACGGGCACCGTCAGAAATGATCACAGGAATCACCACCGGTTCATGGCCATATTTAGCCTTGAATTCCTTCTTGGCTGTGGCGATGAAGTTGTCATAAAGGTCATCCTTCACAAGATTGATGGTACAGCCGCCGAAGCCGCCTCCCATTATGCGGGAGCCGGTCACTCCACATTCGCGGGCGATGTCATTGAGATAGTCAAGCTCCACGCAGCTGACTTCGTAGTCCTTGGATAATCCATGATGAGTCTCATACATCTTTTCCCCAACAGTCTCCATGTCTCCCTTGACCAACGCATCACACACGTCAAGGACGCGCTGCTTCTCCTCGATCACATACTTGGCGCGGAAGTAGTCTTCGGCAGTGATGTCACTCCGGATCCCGTCAAGCATCTCCATAGTAGCGTCGCGGAGAGTCTCGACTCCGAGAGTCTTGGCCACCCTCTCACAGCTCTGACGACGTTTGTTGTAAGGAGAATCAACCAACGCATGCTTCACCTTGGAGTCAAGCAGCACGAGCTGATATCCGTCGGCCTTGAAGGGGAAATACTCAAACTCCATCGAGCGGCAATCGAGGCGCATAAGGTTGTCTTTCTTACCAAACACAGAAGCGAACTGGTCCATGATACCGCAGTTCACCCCGCAGTAGTTGTGTTCGGTCGACTGGCCGATACGGGCAAGCTCAAACTTGTCGATCGTATTGCCGTTGAAGAGGTCGTTGAGCGCGAACGCGAAGCAGCTCTCAAGAGCGGCAGAAGAGGAAAGTCCGGCTCCGAGGGGCACGTTACCGGCAAATACAGCGTCGAACCCTTCGACTTTCCCGCCGCGTTTGAGGATTTCACGGCATATGCCGAAGATATAACGCGCCCATTGCTGGGTGGGGGCATCCTCCTCTTTCAGCCCGAACTCGGCGAACTCGTTGATGTCAATAGAGAACACGCGGACTTTGTCTGTGGCATTGGGAGCGATTTCCGCCATAATGACCTTGTCGATAGCTCCCGGGAACACAAAGCCGCCATTATAGTCGGTATGTTCACCTATAAGGTTGATACGCCCGGCGGAGGCATACATTATGCCATCCTTGCCGAATTTCTCCTTGAAGATGGAGTTGATTTTCTTTTGCATGAGATAATTTTAAGGTAATCAGTTTGTTGGTTTGAAATTTCTGAAAGGTGAAAGAGCCTTGGTGGGGCGACCGTCTTTGAAGCAACTTTTGTCATAGCCGCCATTGTAACCGGCCGGGGCTTCCGGCTCCCAATAGAAAATGCCCTCGAAGGACTTGTTGGCATTGTATTCATCAAGCAAGCGGGTGAGCATCTCGGAGCATTCCTCCGCCATGTCATAATGAAGCCCGATCTCACATATCATCACAGGCTTGCCGTAACGTTGCTTGACACGTTTTATGTTTGATATCAGCTCATCTGTCTGTTCTTCCCATTTGTCATAGGGCCAGGGATAGAACGACATCCCCATCATATCGTAATTCACATTGTTTTTCTCCATCAGGTCGAAAAACCATGTGTATAGCTCCGCGTTGTTTCCCCGGTCAATGTGAAGGATCACAGGCGCGTCAGGGTAAACAGCCTTTGACGCTTTATAACCGGCTTCAAAAAGCGCGGGAAAGTCGTGGGCATCGTCGCCGCTAATCTCTCCCGCCGGGAGCATCATGCCATTAGGCACCTCATTGCCGATCTGGACCCAGCGGACATCGATCCGCGCCTCTTTCAATGCGGAAAGGACATCGGTGACATGGGCCGACACAGAATCTGTCAATTGTGGCAGTGAAACCCCTTTCCAAGCCTCCGGCATTCTCTGCTGGCTTGGATCGGCCCAGGAATCGGAAAAATGGAAGTCAATCATAAGTGGAAGATTGAGCTGGTTGGCTCGACGTGCTTTAAGCAATACATCGTCTTTACCATTCCAACCACCATCAGGGTCAACCCATACCCGCAGCCGGATGGCGTTGACCCCGCACTCATCTTTGAGCAACTTGATGGCATCGGCAGGCTTACCTTCCATGTCATAGAATTTCTCGCCACCGGCCTCAAGTTCAGTCACCCATCCCACATCAGCACCGAGAGGAAAACCGTGATAATTAACCAAAGTATCCGACGGATAATCATCTAAGATTTGTGAATAGGCCGTCAAAGGAAGGAAGCCCCCCACTATCAACGAGGCAAAAATTTTACCGAAATGGCAGTAAGTCATGTTATAGACAGGTTTAGGCAGGACGGACAGGAGAGAAGCAACGGACTTGTCTGTTCCTAATTTTTTGCAAATATAGTGAAAATATCAATACCATCGATGTCAAAATTTGGAAAAAATTGTTAGCTTTGTAGACAGATTAATCGTACATGGTTAATTGCCTAACGTTGTCTGTATTACCGACACCAATGTCAAACGACCATAATACATATCATATTAAAATACATAAACTATCACAATGAAAATGCGACATTGCTTAAAACTTGCGGCTCTCTCCGTCATATGTGTCATAACGCTTTCCGGCTGCTCCACGATACAAAAGTCTGGATCAGAGGGACGGATCGTGACTCTTGCTGATGGCCGTCAGGTAGTAGTGAAGGGACAGAAAGACTCCGCTATGGATCAGAACAAAGGGAAAAAACTGGCCCCTCCAAAACAAGAAAAATCCTCAAAATCGAAAAATCCCAAGAAATTGAAAGAACAGCAGACAACTACCGACCGCGAGACAGTCGGAACCACCGTGATCTGCCCTGACAACAGGCATACACACTCCGCATCAGCTCCGACCGATTCCATCGGCAATGATGGGCTGAAGGTCGCGTCTGTAGATGAATTCTCCCTTAATGGCGAATGGACCATATATTCAGTGAGAGGGAATGCTGTCACAGGGGAGGAACGTCCATATGTGACATTCGACCTGCCGGCCAAACGGTTTTACGGCAACAATGGCTGCAATTACATAAATGGCGACCTGAGCCTCGAACCTAATCGTGGAATAAAATTCTCGGGAATGATTTCCACCCTGAAAATGTGTCAGGATGACCAATACCAATATCTTATAAATTTGGCGCTTGACGACGTGGTGTCTTACTCCGCCCGCCAGGACAAACATGAGACCCTGCTTGACCTTAAGGACAATACCGGCCGCACAATACTTGTATTGCGCCGCCACAACATGGATTTCCTTAATGGCGCATGGAAAGTCACAGAGCTTAACGGAACCCCGCTCGTACAGGCAGACGAGGCAACAATGACCTTTGACACCATCGACCTGAAGATACATGGCACCACCGGCTGCAACATTTTCAATGGGGAACTGTTTATCGACCCCGACAAGACAACCTCCCTACAGATCTTAAAGTTGATAACAACCCGCATGGGCTGCCCCCCGGATTCAAGAGAGACCGAGTTCCTCCTTGCCCTTGAATCTGTCGAGACCGCCAAGCCTGTAAGCGCTAACGAGGTAATACTGTACAACACCGACGGCACGCCGCTATTCAAACTTGTCAAAATCGAGCTTCGCGATGATATGAACACAGGCGAGTAGCACTCTCGGTATAATCTAACTTATCATAAAACACGCAGCAGCCGTTATTCGGAACGATTACGAATAACGGCTTTTCTTATGTATTTTGAAAAATCCCATTAATAACATAACTTCTTGGAAGTTAACTCTCCTCGACAGTTACCACGCGGAAACCACTGACTGCCATATAACGCTTATATACAGCTAATTGTGACTGCTTTTTAAAGTCACGCTTCACCACATATGTTAACCTCCTGAAAAACAGCGGCCTTTAATTCCTAATGAAAAATCCAAGAGAAAAGTGGTTTGTTTTTTATAAAATAATATGCGAATTTTGTAGTGGAAAAGACAACTTCACCACTGAGTTTCATCATGCAGAAATCCCACCAACAGCTCTGGGAAGATTGTTGCAGAATATTACGCGACAACCTCCCGGCAGAGCAGTTCCGCGCCTGGTTCGAGCCGATTGCCTCGCTGGGCTTTGAGGACGGGAAGCTGACGCTTGCCGTTCCCTCTCCATTCTGTTCCGAGTATATCGAGAACAATTATCTCTCCATACTCGGCCCAACCCTCCGTCGTGTGTATGGCGAAGGGGTGAAACTCTTTTACAAATTCAACCAGATCAGCAACCATCCCGAAACAGCAATCACAGAGGGTGGACTTGCGTCATCTCCGGTGCTCAGCCGACAAGGTCACGGTCTTTTCCAGACTCCGGTAGCAGCGACTTTCGACTCACAGCTCAATCCGCGTTACACTTTCGAGAACTATTGCAGTTCGACATCAAATAAAATCGCCCGCGCGATAGGTGAAGCGATTGCCAATGACCCCAAGCTAAAGACATTCAACCCGCTATTTGTCTTCGGCCCGACAGGTGTCGGCAAGACCCACCTTATCCAGGCGATAGGCATAAAGATCAAGGAACACAACCCCTTGGCCCGTATCCTATATGTAAGTGCCCGGCTTTTTGAAAGCCAGTTCACCGTTGCGGCAAAAAACGGGAAAGTCAACGAGTTCATCAACTTCTACCAAAGCATCGACACTCTGATCATCGATGACATACAGGATCTGGTTGACAAAGAGAAGACACAGAACACATTCTTCCATATTTTCAATCATCTCCACCAAAACCAGAAGCAGATCATCCTTTCGAGCGATTGTTGCCCGACCCAACTTAAAGGTATGACAGCGCGCCTGATCTCAAGGTTCAAATGGGGAATGACCGTCGAACTTGAGAAGCCGGACCTGGCTCTCAGGAGGATGGTGCTACAGCTTAAATCCGAGCAAGACGGGCTTTCACTTGCTCCTGAAGTAATGGATTTCATCGCGGAGAATGTGACAAATTCGGTCCGTGAACTGGAAGGTATCGTGGTGTCATTACTCGCCCACGCGACCGTCCTCAACCGCGAAGTGACCCTCGACTTGGCGCGCCATGTGATGAACAATGTCGTTAAACTCCACAAAAAAGCCTCGATAAATTTCGAGATGATCGCCCAGGGAGTAGCCAGCCATTATAAAATCGACGCGGATCTTATTTTCGCCAAAACCCGCAAGCGCGAGGTATCAGATGCCAGACAAATGGTGATGTACATGGCCAAGAAATATGCAAAAATGTCTTTGACGGCCATAGGAGCACGCCTGTCACGCAATTATGCGACAGTCATCCACGGCTGCAAGAACATCGAGGAGCGGCTTCCTTATGAGAAGCAGCTCCAGGAAGATGTCTCGTCAATTGAAAAAGCGATACTCGCCTGAACCATCTGTCGTTGTCATGTATGATCAGAAAATCCGATCATACATGACATGCACGCACTCCGTTCAAATCTCAGTCTGACGATTATATCATTTTTTCAAGAAACCTGACTCATCAAGGAATTCGAGGAATTTGGCCGAAAACAATTCATTGTTTGCACGTGGATACCGGATGTCTGTGAAAACCTGTGCAAGGGTCTGCTTTCGGTTCTCCTCCACAAAGAGCTTTGAATCCTCCCGGTTTTCTTTCTCCTTATAAAGGACATCGATCAGTCCGGCACTATAATCCCTGTATTTTTCCTTATGCACTATCGCCTCCAAAGGAAGACGACCAACGTCCATCCCATCTTCCGCAGGGTAGCCCACAGAAAGCGTGATCACAGGCACCACCAATGCGGGCAGATCCAGGATTTCGGCTATTTCCCGGGCATTGTAAGTGGTCGTCCCAAGCCAACAGACCCCAAGCCCTGCCAGTTCGGCCAATGTATTGAACTGTTGCGCAAAGGCGACAGTGTCAATCATCGCTGCCACAAGCGATTGCAGATTATCATAACATGGGTCGGCATCACGCTCTTCACACCATCGTGAAAAGCGATTGAAATCCGCACAGAAAGTGATGACCACCTGCGCTCCCTTGACTTGCGGCTGATTGAAATGGGCAGGTGAGAGTTGGCGTTTGACCTCCTTGTCACGAGTGATTATCGCGCTGTACAGCTGCATGTTGCCTGTCGTAGGCGCATGTGACGCTTTAAGCAGAAGATCTTCAAGCAATTCTTCCGGTATCTCCTTGTCTGAGTACATGCGGATCGTCCGGCGACCGGTCCAATATTCTCCGAGATTGTTTTCTTCCATCTGACATCAGTTTTCGTTTGACTTCAGCATGGCCACAATCCGGCGAATATCCGGATTGACAGCCGATGCCGCAAAGTTAACTCTAATTTTCCTATTATGGAAATAGCAGAACAAACAATAGCCACATGATGTTATACATGTACTTGTAATGACACAAACATCTGAAAAGTATATGGATAATCTCATCAACTCACCGCTGGATAAAGAATTGTCGAAGCTATCACCTTTTGAACTTAAAGGGCGTATTATAGCCCTGGCCAATGAAAAGGTCAAAAAGGCTGCAAACACAATGCTCAACGCGGGACGAGGCAACCCCAACTGGGTAGCTGACGAGCCAAGAGACGCGTTTTTCGCATTAGGACAATTCGCCATGACTGAATGCCGGCGGAATTTCGCTATGCCCGAAGGCATCGCAGGCGTTCCGCAGAAAGAGGGAATATCTGTCAGATTCGAGACCTGGCTGCGCGACAATAAAGATATCCCCGGTGTAAACTTCCTTTCCAGGGCGTATGAATACTGCCTGATGGAATTGTCGGCTGACTCCGACGAACTGGTCGAGGAATGGGCAAGCGGAATCGTCGGCCACCATTACCCCACCCCTCCACGCATCCTTAAATACACGGAGGTCATAAACCGGCGATACCTCGACTGGGCCATCTGCGCGGGTAATCCTCCTAAAGACAATCCGTTTGACCTTTTCGCGGTCGAAGGCTCGACAGCCGGAATGTGCTACTGCTTCGATGTGTTGAAACACAATTTCCTGCTTAACCAAGGGGACTCTATAGCAATCATGGTCCCGGTATTCACTCCATACCTTGAGATACCCCAGCTGAAGGAGTTCGACTACACCGTTCTTGATGTGAACGCCGACACCATGACCACTGACGGACTGCACACATGGCAATACAACCGCGAGGAGATCGAGAAGCTAAAGGATCCGAAATACAAGATGCTTTTTGTCACCAACCCTTCCAATCCTCCGAGCTATGCGATCGACCGCGCAACAGTGGAAGCACTGAAAGAGGTGGTGAAGGCCAATCCTAATCTCATGATCCTGTCGGATGATGTCTACGGTACATTTGTCGAAGGATACCGCAGCCTCATCGCCGACCTGCCGTTCAACACCATGTCGTGTTACTCTTTCTCGAAATATTTCGGGGCGACAGGATGGCGTATCGCCCTGACGGCCGTCAGCCGCGATAACATATTCGACAAACTCATTTCCGAGCTGCCGGATGACAAGAAAGCTCTTCTCAATACCCGATACGAATCACTTACCCTGGATGTGCCCGGCCTTAGATTCATTGACAGGATGGTGGCGGAGAGCCGCCTGATCGCGCTAAACCATACTGCCGGTCTTTCCACCCCGCAACAGATCCAGATGACATTCTTCGCCTTGTCATCACTTATGGACAAAGAGGACATTTACCACAAACGCATGATCAAGCTGATCCATGACCGGTATGACGCCCTTTGGGAAAACTTCGGGTTCAAGATGCCCGATGATCCCCTCCGGGCCGACTACTATTCAGAAATCGACATGATGGTCTGGGCACGCAAGCTCCATGGCGAGGAATTCGCCCGGTACATGCTCAAGACCTACAGCCCGCTGGCGTTCGTTTTCAGGCTCGCCTCCGAAACAGGATGCGTGGTCCTGAACGGCGATGGATTCGATGGCCCGAAATGGAGCATACGTGTCTCACTGGCCAATCTGAACGAGGAGGACTATGTACGTCTGGGCGCAAATATCCGCCAGATCCTCAACCAGTTCGCCGAAGACTGGGAGGCCTCGAAGAAAAAATAACCTGACATAAGACCAATAATCTTGATGACGGTTGCTGCCCCCGTGACTACGGTGGGACAGCAACCGTTTTCAATCTGGAAAAACTTATCAACACTCAATGTGATTTCATCCATTATGGCTTGTGAGTCTGGATAAATTTTACGAAGTTTGCAGAGTTTTGCGAACTTACATCTATAACCTGATAACCACCCAAGTTGATTGTGGAAAAACCTGTTTACAGTTACGACGAAGCCTACGACGCGTCGTTGAATTATTTCAACGGAGATGAGCTTGCCGCTCGCGTGTGGGTCAGCAAATATGCCTTGAAAGATTCTTTTGGCAACATCTATGAAAAGACTCCCGACGACATGCACCACCGCATCGCCTCGGAGCTTGCCCGCATCGAAAAAAAATACCCCAACCCGATGAGCCATGATGAAATCTTTTCTTACTTGAAAGATTTCCGCTACATCGTCCCGCAGGGAAGCCCTATGACAGGAATCGGCAACGACTTTCAGGTCAGCTCCCTGTCAAACTGCTTCGTGATAGGTCTTGACGGCACACCTGACTCATACGGAGGCATCATCCGCATCGACGAGGAGCAGGTACAGCTCATGAAACGTCGTGGAGGTGTGGGCCATGACCTAAGCCATATCCGCCCCAAAGGCACCCCGGTCAAGAATTCCGCGCTGACTTCGACCGGCCTCGTTCCGTTCATGGAACGATACTCCAACTCCACCCGTGAGGTCGCCCAGGATGGCCGACGGGGAGCATTGATGCTTACCGTATCTGTCAAGCATCCTGATTCCGAAGCATTTGTCGATGCCAAGATGACAGAAGGGAAAGTGACCGGGGCCAATGTCTCCGTCAGAATCGACGACGCGTTCATGGAAGCGGCAACAGAAGGGAAGCCATATCAACAACAGTTTCCGGTCGACTCAACAGAGCCGGAAATCGTCAAGGAAATCGACGCGAAGGCATTTTGGGGGAAGATCATACACAACGCATGGAAATCGGCAGAGCCCGGTGTGCTTTTCTGGGACACCATAACACGAGAATCGGTTCCCGACTGTTACGCCGACCTCGGCTTCCGCACCATCTCCACCAATCCCTGTGGAGAGATACCCCTTTGCCCCTACGACTCATGCCGACTGTTGGCCATCAATCTCTTCTCCTATGTGAAGAATCCCTTCACAGACAAAGCGGAGTTTGACTTCGATCTTTTCAAAGCACATGTGGCCAAAGCGCAACGCATCATGGATGACATCATTGACCTGGAGATGGAGAAAATCGACAGGATCCTTGAAAAGATCGACTCTGACCCGGAGACGCTGGAAGTACGTGGACCCGAACGTCATTTGTGGGAAAAGATCAGACGTAAGACCCTCATGGGACGACGTACCGGGGTCGGGACCACCGCCGAAGGGGACATGATCGCTGCGATGGGGTTACGCTACGGCACCCCGGAAGCCACAGATTTTTCTGAAGAGGTCCATAAACAGCTCGCATTGGCCGCTTATGGCTCGTCAGTAACGATGGCAGAGGAACGAGGCGCATTCGAGATCTTTGACGCGAAACGGGAGGAAAACAATCCGTTCCTCTTGCGCTTGAAAGAAGCCGAGCCTTCACTTTGGGAACATATGCGGAAGGTAGGCAGACGTAACATCGCCTGCCTGACGATCGCCCCGACAGGAACCACAAGCCTTATGACCCGGACCACCTCCGGAATTGAACCGGTGTTCCTGCCTGTCTACAAACGCCGCCGCAAAGTCAATCCTTCCGACACTGATGTCAGAGTGGATTTCGTCGATGAAAATGGCGACGCGTTTGAGGAATACATAGTCTACCATCCAAAATTTATCGACTGGATGGAAGTCAACGGGATAGAGAAACGGTCTGATTACACCCAGGAAGAACTTGACGCGCTGGTGGCCCGTTCTCCATACGCCGGAGCCACATCAAACGATATCGACTGGCTCGAAAAAGTCAAGATGCAGGGACGAGTACAGAAATGGGTTGATCACTCTATCTCAGTGACAATCAATCTCCCGTCCGACGTTACGGAAGACCTCGTCAACCGCCTTTATGTGGAGGCGTGGCGGTCTGGATGCAAAGGATGCACGGTTTATCGCGACGGCTCCCGCTCGGGAGTGCTCCTTTCCATTGAGAAAAAGAAAAAGACCGAACCGGCTCAAAATCCCGGTGAGATACATCCGCATGTCATCAAGCGTCCGATCGAGCTTGAAGCTGATGTGGTCCGTTTCCAGAACAATAAGGAGAAATGGATCGCTTTTGTAGGACTTATGGATGGTCGTCCTTATGAGATTTTCACCGGATTGGCCGATGACGAGGATGGTATCTTCTGTCCCAAATCAGTCAACCACGGAAAGATCATCAAGGCTATGAATCCCGACGGCACCAAACGTTATGACTTCCAGTTTGTCAACAAACGGGGCTACAAGACCACCATCGAGGGGCTATCCGACAAGTTCAATCCCGAATACTGGAATTATGCCAAGCTTATTTCCGGCGTGTTGCGGTATGGCATGCCTATCGACCAGGTATTGAAGCTCGTCTCCGGCCTCGAACTGGACTCGCAGAGCATCAACACATGGAAGATGGGAGTCGAACGAGCCCTTAAGAAATACCTTCCCAACGGCACCCAGGCATCCGGCCAACGTTGCCCGAACTGCGAACAGGAGACTCTTATCTACCAGGAAGGATGCCTGATATGCACCTCTTGTGGAACCTCAAAATGCGGTTGACCTTATAGCCACACCTATCTTTCGGCACAACCATAGCCATACAGACTATAAAGCCCGTCTGAATAACCGACATCCAAGGATATGTCGCATTCAGGCGGCCTTAGAGTATATAATGAAGTCATTTAAATTAAAAAATATCCCGGGAACCGAACCTTTATTCGTTTTTTGACGTTTAATTTCTTGAACGTAATTTCTACTATTTTATGAAAAAGTTATTCTTTTCGTTATTGGCGGTTGCCGCGGTCATCGTGACATCATGCTCCTCCAAGACTACAGAAAAAGAAGCCACGGATGAGGGCGCAGCAATCAAAGCCAAGATCGAGAACTGCTCGGATCCCGACAGTCTCAAAATCTATGTGCAGCAAGCAAAGGATTATGCCGCAAAACTTGTGAAAGAGGGCAACGATACCGCCGCCCAGGCTTACCTCAATGAGGTAGCCCCCGTGGTTCGCACAAAAGATCCAACAGCTGTGAATGTGTTTGACCAGCTCGAAGCCAAAGCGGACAGCACCGTCAGCGCAGCCGTAGAAAAGGCAGACTCGCTCAAAGATGTGGCTGCTGATGCCGCCAAAGCAAAAGTCGAAGAAGGCAAAGCCAAGGCAACCGAAGCAGCCAACAATGTAAAAGACAAAGCAGCAGCCGCTGCCGACGCAGCCAAGCAGAAGACCGCAGACGCAGCCCAGTCAGCAGCTGATAAGGTCAAAGACGTTCTCGGAAAATAAACATCTTATAGCAACAGTGTATTTTCCTTAATTGAAAATGACAACAATATCGCGGGCCGGAAAAAGGCCTGCCACTTTACGGGCCGCGATATTTTTGTAAAAACGCTGAATTTTTTTAGTAGAAAAATGTGGAGGAGGCGGTCCAGTAGCGGGTTAGGGCGGAGTAAATCTGGAGTTTTTCATCCATTGTTGGCTAAGTCATAACCCAAGTGTAGTTACCGGCCCCCTGCCAGCGCGTGA
>JAETNS010000006.1 GCA_021772015.1 Prevotellaceae bacterium
ACTCCCTTCACCCTCACCCCCAGGCTCCTACCATCTGAACCATTCTGACAACACCCTCGCCATCCGGACAAAAAATAAGGCGCTGTGTCAAAATATTGAATTTTGACACAGCGCCTTTTCATCTCACGCCATCATCCACTCATTCACCATGGATGACAAACTTGCAGACGGATGAGCCGAGTTTCGCGATATAGATTCCCGGCGCAAGTAAAACGGACTCTCCACGAGAGACTTCGACAATCATATTTCCGGCCATGTCATAGATTTCCACGTCGGACAAACAAATCACATCTCCATCGCTATCCTTGACTGAAAGGAAGGCATCAGGCTCAACTATATCCATATCGGCAACCTCACTGTAACAATGGGTGTATGTGTCACGCATGATAGCCGTGATCTTCACCGTCTTACCATTAAGCGACAACGGCATTCGCCAAGTATTTGCCTGAGCCATATCAGATGTAAGTCGCCTCATATCAAAATATGATTCTGATTGGCCGGGATTTTTATCCGTGCCGTAAAATGCTGATTCCCAGATAATTTCACCCCCCCAATTGTCATCACCATAAGATAACGGAGCGTTTCTCCTCCCGACACGGGCCAGCCAAATGAGATTACATCCTCCCAACAACCACCTCCGACATATGAAAGGTCTGCAATACAATCACCTGACGGATAGCCGACAACACGCATTGATGTAACCTCGTTAACCAACACGGTATTATATGCAAAATCCACATTCACGCAATAGACCCCGTCAGACTGACAAACCATCGGTTCAATTTCGCGGTCACCCACGTCAGCAACAAGCCTTCCTTCTTTATCAACCGTGTAACATGTATTGTCACCGATAATCCTCAACTCTCCACCCGCACGCAATTCCAGGAACGCCTCATAACTGCTGTCAGAGATTTTAGAACAGGTCACAGGATCCTCTTCGAACACGGCGGTGCCGGATAACATGACAGGCTCGGGAATATCTGACACAAGGAATACATGTCTTCGGACAACTGGCAACACGACTCTTTCCATGATTTCATAGCCCTCCGAATTGGGATGCACCCCGTCATCAGACAAGTCGGCTTTCAATCCCATTTCCTCATTAACCATGGCAGAATAATAATCAATGTATGGGATATCAAGACTGTCGGCGTATTCCTTGATTCGGACGTTCAGGCTTACTATCTTCTCTTTGTAATCCGCTACAGAGGGCTGCCAGCCAAAACCGTTTGTCGGTAAGACCGAAGCCAGAAAGACTTTTATATCATTGGCAAGAGCGATTTCCGTCATCGACTGTATGTTGCCAAATGTGCGTTCTTCGTCATACCACGGATAAAGATTCTCTGCAACATCATTGGTGCCGGCACTTATGATGACTCCAGCCGGATCAAGACGGACCACATCTTCACGGAAACGCATGAGCATCTCGTAGGATGTCTGGCCGCCTATCCCTCGGCCTATGAAATCATTGGACCCAAAGAATCCGGGTCGCATCGATGACCAGAACTGCACAATGGAGTTTCCCATAAACACCACGCGGGTGCCGGGATTGGGTTCCGCTCTCAGACGTTTGTTGTCATTCTCGTAAGTACGGAAATTAGCGATATCGTCATTCCCGGCATTCATCGTGCATATGCCAAGAAAGAACGCAAGCATAAAGCAAACTATTTTCATAAAAATGTCGTGTTTCGCACCATTTTCTCGACGGCTGTCCTCAGCGGCGGCTGAGCAGGAAGGAGGCTATCTTCGGAGAAATGAGCCACGACAGAATCACACCGGTGATGTCGGCCATGAAATCAAGCGGGTCGCATCCGCGGCCAAGATGCATCCACCCCTGCAGCAACTCTATCAATCCACCGTAGAAGATGACAGACAACGCCATCAAAAACAATGGGCGGAAATTACCCCGTGGCATTCTTCCCGTCTGCTCGTAGCGTCGCTGCCACCATAGCTCCCTGTCTATGATCAAGGCGAAAAACATTCCTCCGAACATCAGGGCATGGACGACCTTGTCGGCATGTTCGAACATCGTGACATCCGATTCGGGAAGGGGATGCGGCGCAAGAGTCAGCCACAGGATGGTCATGAAAACCACCGATGACAGGATGCCGGGACACAGACGGGTGAGGTATTTCTGAAGCATAGGCAAGCGTTAGAGAGATCAGCCGCAAAGTTACGGATTAATCGCAAAACAGCCAAATGGCATGTCAGAGCCTGATGGTTAAAAACTATGCCTTAAAACATAAAAAATTTTAAGCCTGTTTTAGCTGTTATTTCAATATAAAATCTCTATATTTGCGACAAACAACACTTATACCGAATATTCACCGAAAAATCTCAACCACCATGATCATCGGAGTACCAAAAGAGATCAAAAACAATGAGAACCGCGTCGCCGTCACTCCCTCGGGGGTCCGCGAACTCGTGGATCACGGCCACAAGGTCTATGTACAGCATACCGCAGGGGATGGTTCAGGCTTCTCCGACGAGCTGTATGTCTCTGCCGGGGCAGAGATCCTTCCGAAAATCGAGGATGTCTACTCCATTGCCGAGATGATCATAAAGGTAAAGGAGCCCATAAAACAGGAATATCCGCTGATCCGTCGCGACCAGGTCGTGTTCACATACTTCCATTTCGCTTCCGACCGCGAGCTGACCGAAGCGATGATACGTTCCGGCGCGACATGTATCGCTTACGAGACCGTGGAGCTGCCCAACAGGCAGTTACCCCTGCTGATCCCGATGAGCGAGGTTGCCGGCCGCATGTCAATCCAGGAAGGAGCCCGTTTCCTGGAGAAGCCCCAAGGAGGAATGGGAGTGCTGCTCGGAGGAGTGCCCGGAGTGAAGCCCGCCAAGGTGCTGATCCTCGGTGCCGGCGTGGTAGGCCGCAACGCCGCCCTGATGGCTGCCGGACTGGGAGCTGACGTGACGATCACCGATATCTCCCTGCCGACCCTGCGCCACGTCGCCGATGTCATGCCTAAAAATGTCAAGACCCTGTACTCTTCACGCCACAACATCGAGAACGAGCTTCCCGACACGGACCTTGTCATCGGATCAGTGCTGATACCCGGAGCCAAAGCGCCCAAGCTCATCACCCGCGACATGCTGGCCATGATGAAGCCGGGAGCATTGCTGGTCGATGTCGCCATAGACCAAGGCGGGTGCTTCGAAACTTCTACCCCGACCACCCACTCCAATCCGACATACACGATAGACGGCATACTCCACTACGCGGTCGCCAACATCCCCGGCGCGGTACCCCGCACATCCACCATGGCTCTGACCAACGCGACGCTGCCATACGCCATCCGTCTGGCCGACAAAGGCTGGAGAAAGGCTTGCAAAGAAGACAAGGCCCTCGCTCTGGGCGTCAACATAGTCGCCGGGAAAGTCGTGTTTCCCGCCGTGGCCGAGGCATGGGATCTGCCATGCCATGAGCTGGACCTTTGAGTAGAAAGTGTTTTTACTGTCTCTAATCCTATTTCAGACTGCAACAAGCCGCCAAATCCTCCCCCGCTCCGTCGGGAGGGTGATGGCGGCTTAAATTTTCATGACCACCGTGCTTCATTGAGAATTCATATTCAAAAGACGGCAAACAGGGGCCATGATCGCCGTTTTACAAGTTTTTAAGAAATTTTTCGCCAAAATCCGTTCGGATTAGAAATAAATCTGTATATTTGCGAAAACAAAAAACCAATACCAACTCATACCCGACTGACAATGAAGCAATCCGAAATTGACTGGTCGTCCCTCGGCTTCGGCTATGTTCCTACCGACTACAACGTCCGTTGCTACTACCGCGACGGCAAGTGGGGCGAAATTGAGGTCTCCTCCTCGGAGACAATTGAAATGCACATTGCCGCCACGGCCCTCCACTACGGCCAGGAGGTCTTTGAAGGTCTGAAGGCATTCCGTGGGAAAGACGGCAAAGTCAGGGTTTTCCGCCCCGAGGAAAACGCGCGACGCATCCGCGAATCTGCCCGAGGGATCAAGATGGCCGAGATCCCGGAAGAGCTTTTCCTCGAGATGACCCGCAAAGTCATCGCCCTCAACGAACGCTTCATCCCCTCATACGGGAGCGGAGCCTCGCTTTACATCCGTCCCCTGGAAATCGGAATGACAGCCCAGGTTGGAGTGAAACCGGCCCGTGAATACTGCTTCATAATGCTCGTCACCCCTGTGGGTCCATACTTCAAGGAGGGATTCAAGCCCACCAACATATGCATCATGCGCGAGTATGACCGTGTCGCTCCCCGTGGCACAGGCCGCTGGAAAGTCGGAGGCAACTATGCCGCCAGCCTGGGAGCCGGCGAGCGCGCCCATGAAATGGGATATTCCGCAGTCCTCTACCTCGACCCAAAGGACAAGCTGTATCTCGACGAATGCGGGCCGGCCAACTTCTACGCCATCAAGGATGGGAAATACATCACCCCCGCTTCCGACTCCATCCTGCCGTCAATAACCAACGAATCCCTGATGCAGCTCGCCAAAGACTTCGGTATGGAGGTCGAACGCCGCCACATCACCGTAGACGAGATTCCCGACTTTGAGGAAGCAGCCGCCTGCGGGACAGCCGCCGTCACCTCTCCTGTCGGCGAGATACATGACATCGACAATGGGGTCAAATATGTGATCGCCAAGGATGGCAAGCCCGGCCCTGTCACCACACGCTTCTACGAGACCCTGAGCGCGATCCGCTTAGGCGAGGTCGAAGACAAACACGGCTGGAACATGGTGCTTGACATCTGATCCCGTCGCGACAAAATCCCCACATACGATGTTCGACTATCAAAGAATCATCGACAAATACTATCCCGGAGGCTCACCCCTCCGGGATATATATTTGCGCCACTGCCGGCAAGTCGCCGACAAGGCCCTCGCGATCGCCGGCCGTCTCGCAGCATCATCCCCCGCAGGAGAAAAATCCCCTATGCCGTCACGTGAGGAGATTGAGGCGGCCGCCATGCTCCACGACATCGGCATATTCCTATG
Organism: Prevotellaceae bacterium; assembly: GCA_021772015.1. Taxonomy (GTDB): domain Bacteria; phylum Bacteroidota; class Bacteroidia; order Bacteroidales; family Muribaculaceae; genus UBA7173. The sequence continues at coordinate 4,996 of JAETNS010000006.1, forward strand.
TGACGCGCCGGCAATCGAATGCCACGGCAAAGAGCCATATATCCGCCACGGGATGCTTGGGGGCGAACTGCTCCGCCGGGAGAACGCTCCCGAAGAGATAGCCCGCGTCGCCGAACGGCATACCGGAGCCGGACTATCCCGTGAAGAGATCATCGCCGACGATCTTCCGCTACCCCTCGACCGCACTTACATGCCGGAGAGCCTGCTCGAGCGGCTGATATGCTATGCCGACAAGTTTTATTCAAAATCAGGCGACATGACTGAAAAGCCCGTGCCCCGGGTAATGGTCTCCATGACTAAATTCGGGCCTGAATCCTATGGCCGCTTCATTGACCTGCACCGTCAATTCGGACTTAAATAAAGTTAATAATTCATAATATACCTCTCAAGACTCTTTCCGTGCCCTTTTGCCACTTGGCGAGGCGCGGATTTTTCATTAATATTGCGTAAATTTGCAGTGTAGAGTCGGGCGGCATGAACGCCGCCTCTAATACCATCCCTCTCCTGTCAAATACCGCGCCTCTCCGCCCCATCCGGGAGGCAGGCGCGCCCCCATGGGAAGACCGCTTCCGGCCTGTCTGATGGCTGATAGCCCTTTCCTTTTAGCCCCGCTAATAAAAAAACAACATAAATGACAGGTAAATGGAATTATTTACCCCTGACACAAGAAGAACAGCGCATCGAGACGGAGCTTGCAAAACGCTACGCCTCGGTTCCCCCTGTGAGCCAGTTACTGGTCGAGCGAGGGAAAACTTCAGTGGAAGAAGCTGACCGCTTTTTCCATCCCCAGCTGAAGAACCTCCACGACCCGTTTCTGATGCCTGACATGGACAAGGCTGTCGAAAGGCTCAACCGAGCCATGGGGTCAAAGGAGAAGATAATGGTCTACGGCGACTATGATGTCGACGGCACAACCGCCGTCGCGTTGGTCTACAAGTATCTCCAGAATTTCTACTCCAACATCGATTACTTCATTCCGACCCGATATGAGGAAGGGTACGGAATATCGTCCGAGACAATCGACGAGTTTGCCGAAACAGGGGTCAAGCTCGTCATCATCCTTGATTGCGGCATAAAGGCCAACGAGGAGATCGCCCACGCCAAAGAACACGGCATCGATTTCATCATCTGCGACCACCATGTTCCCGACGAGGAGCTGCCCGGCGCGGTGGCGATCCTCAATCCTAAAATGCCGGGGTCAACCTATCCTTGCCCCCATCTTTCAGGATGCGGGGTCGGCTACAAGCTGATGCAGGCATTCTCGCTCAGCAACGGCATTCCCCAGAACGATCTGGAGGGGATGCTTGACCTTGTCGCCGTCTCGATCGCCGCCGACATTGTCCCGATGGTCGACGAGAACCGTGTGATGACCTATTGGGGGTTGCGCAGGCTCAACTCCAACCCGAATATGGGACTTCGGGCGATAATACGCATATGTGGCCTTTCCGGGAAGGAGATCACCATCTCCGACGTGATCTTCAAGATAGGTCCACGCATCAATGCGTCAGGCCGCATGCAGAGCGGCCGCGAGGCGGTCGACCTGCTGGTAAGCCGCGACATCTCCGACGCGTCGCAACGCGCCCGCAACATCGACCAGTACAACAAAGACCGCAAGGAGCTTGACAAAAGGATCACAGAGGAGGCCAACACGATACTCTCCCAGCGTATCGAGGCCGGCAGCAACAAGAAATCGATCGTCATCTTCAACAAGGACTGGCACAAGGGGATCATCGGTATCGTCGCCTCGCGCCTTACAGAACTTTACTACAAGCCGTCAGTAGTGCTGACCCTATCAAACGGGCTGGCCACCGGTTCCTCGCGCTCCGTGCAGGGATTCGACATCTACAGCGCGGTCGACTCCACCCGCGACCTCCTGGAGAACTTCGGCGGCCACACATACGCCGTGGGGCTATCGCTGCGCGAGGAGAATATACCGGAATTCACGCGCCGATTCGAGGAATATGTGTCGGCCAACATACTTCCCTCCCAGCTCAAACCGACCTTCGAGATCGACGCGCTGCTGACATTCTCCGAGATCACCCCGGAATTCATCTCCACGCTGCGCCGGTTCAATCCCTTCGGCCCCGGCAACAACAAGCCGGTATTCTGTTCAAGGAATGTGATGGATTTCGGCACCTCTAAGCTTGTCGGCCGTCAGCTCGAACACATCAAGCTCGAACTGGTAGACGACACTTCAGGTAAAGTATTCAACGGCATCGCCTTCAACAAATCCCATCTATTCGCAGACATCCATGCCGGCAAACGCTTCGATATCTGCTACACCATCGAGGACAACAAGCACCAGTCAGCCCAGAACGCCATCCAGCTCCAGGTCAAGGAGATCCAGATCATCGACTGATCAGTTATTAAAAATAATTTTGAACAGTTACTTATTTACCGGCAATCACTCGAGATTTCTCATATATTGATAAAATATCAATCCCGTGCAAGACACTGCCAAAACAGTATCATGCACGGGATTGTAAATTGTCTGATTCAGACATCAGGTTCACCCTTCACCATCAGGGGACACGGACCTTGGTGGCAGTCCCTTCAGAAGTCTTCACAATGTATATGCCTGCCGACAGGCCGCGCGACGGGCAGCGTTTCCCCGCGATGTCATACACCTCGAAACCGCAATCGGGAGTGACACGGATCTCACCCTCCGACACTGAGACCGCGACCTCCTCGCCATCGGGGCGGATAGTCTCTTTCGACGCGAAGTCATATTCCACGATGTTCTTGAAGACACTCCACGACGGATGCGCCCTGTACGTCTCGACGCACCCCTGAGGAACATACACCACGCAGTTTTCTGTGTCTACCTTGTCAGTTCCTATGTTCGTGTATTCATATATCGGCTCCGGGCCATCCTCTTCCTCGCCGTCTGACATGCCCCCATCAATAATAGATGTGTCGGATGCAGAAACCGAAGAGAAAGCGCATGGCCATATGAGTTCCTCCTTGTTAGTCAAAATCTCTACATCCATGGGGACACCGGAAGGACAATAAATCGCCTCAAGTTTGCCACAATCCGTAAGACAATCGGAAATAAAATAACCGTCGGGGACATACTCCGGCATCGTTAGACTTTTCAACTCCGACAATCCGTAAAGAGATTCAAATCCGACACATCCACTATTGGATTCACCCACGGTCGCCGGCATAATCAAAGTAGTGAGCTTTGGAAAACGACTTAAGACACCTACTCCAATTCTACTCATGGCTGACAAATCAAGGGTCTCAAGTTCCGGCCAATCACAGAACGAAAATCTGTCAAGAACGAATTGCGGAGCAACATAATCCTTTAAACCAATATTGGTCAGGTCCGACATGCGTATGCCTATTGAAACATCCGATGGGAGTATCATCTCTTTCAAAGCCGGCAGGTCAGAGATATTATCCAAGCCTCTCACACTGCCCAAATCAGCTACTTCCAGTTTAGGGCAACCATATATGTCTGATACAGACCTCACTGTACCGGGAATGGTTAACGAAAGCAGCTCCTGCTGATTAACTATTCCGCGAACCTTGACAACCGTGTATGTCACTCCCTCATGCTCCACAACGGAAGGTAGCACAAGACAACCATTTTCCAACGGGAATTGATAGGAAGTCCCACCGTCATACGACCATATATCGGGGTTATCTATCATGATTTCCCCTATCTGTGGGTCTACGTCCCAATCCGACGAGAAGTGCAACCCTTCCTTTTCAAACTTCAAGGCGTTCTCTCCACAGACGCTGTTCCCGAACAACAACGCAAGCACCGTGAAGACAAAAATCACAACTTGTTTTTTCATAACTTTATTTGTTTACAATACAACAAAACGCTTAGAATCAAAAACTTGACCATCGGCCACCAACAGCAGCAAATGAGTTCCGCTCTTTAATCTGTCACATGGGATAGATATCGAATTTTCATTCTTAGGTAATTGAACGAATTTTTCGAGATTACCTTCAGTTGAATAAATCAATAGACCTATTTCCTTAAAAGAGGATAACCCATCTATTTTCCCATTATTGTCTCTAATATCAACTTCTATTTTATCTCCCTTTGTGGGATTAGGATAAATATTCCAGATCTGTAATTTAGGGGAAACCCCCTCAGAAGCCGGAGTATAGGTATGCACATATGGAATTTTATTAGGAGCCGTTATTGTTACCGTCAATGGCGATTTCGCATCATTTAACGCACCCTTTTTTCCGCGAAAAGCGACAAACTTTCCGGAAGAGTCAATGATGGAAATTCTACAATCAGGCACATAGTCAACTTCTACCGTCACATTTTTCAATGAAGTTTTATGCTTCTCATTAGGTGTTTGATTATCTCCTGATAAGTCCCAATTCAGATAATCATTGATATCAAATTTGGGGACAACCGATACCTTCACACCAGAGAATTGAGTGGGTAGTTCGGTATTAACCCACATTGAAGGATCCCCAAATAAATGATACACTCGCTCATTATATTTCGCTTGTTTGTTATAAATGCCATAATGCGCATGTTGAAAAGCACGTCCTGTCTCCAATATCTTTCCTAAAGTTGGATGACTATCTTCTATATCAGGAGTAGTGTAATAAGCATGATTAGTATCTATAAGATAATTAAATCCTGGATTTGGCCATAATCCATTTATAAAACCTACAGCCATAGCATCATTCATTCCCATACAGGAATACTCACTGGCCGCAAAAACAGCAGATGCACCTCCTTCGGGATTTCTCATCAGAGCCTGTGCTAACCCTTCTTTAGGCAGCCTCAAATTACAATCATTCGAATAGTCAGAACCATAATATCCCGTAGAACATGACATATTAAAAAATAATGGAAAGCCCACTGAAGAATTAGATAAAGTCAGTGCTGATGTATTGTTATAAGTCTCGTTATTTGGTATAGCAGAACATTCCCAATAATTTTTGGAGCCATGACCGCAATTTAACACATATAGCGTTCCTTTTTGAATATTCTTATTGATCGCATTCGCAATTCCAGTCCATTCAAAATTTGGTTTTTGTAAATAGGTGGGTATCTCGGCTCCATTTCCATATCTGGAAGCCCAATATTTGGGATCTGCATATGTCGGAGCAGAATAATTCCTTATGCACTCAATTCCAAACAATGAGACATAATCATGTATTTGTTCGCATGTGTACACAAACGGCTCATAAGTTCGCTGTTTTTCATTTCCTTGCAGTGTGAATATTCCTGTATGAATAGCAGTTTCATAAAATCTCTGATTCACTGTAGGATCTTTTTGAAACCTAATAATCTTGGATAACGTATTTTTCGCCTCTGTAGCATTACGAGATGGTATACGCCCAATATAAATATCCGGTATACTGTCTGAATCCAAACATGAGTATGGAAAATCTGTCATATATTTTCTGACTCCATAATCACTATTTTTCCATCCATCATAGCTATGAGGGACCCCGGGAACCGAACTTCCGTCTCCAACTATTAGAACATATTTAAGATTCCGATTTTTTTGATAAACATCAGCAATAGAATCATGAACCATTTCATGAGTCCAATGATCGTCATATCTCTCAACTACATTAAATCCACACTGACGTTTCCATCTCGCAAATTCGGATATTGATGACTGACAATTTTTTGTGGATAGAATCAGATATGACTGAGAGAAATAAGGTTGTTTAATATCAACAATTCTATCATTAGTCGGAAGCTCGCAATACTCGAAAGCAATCCTATACTTAAAAGAAGTATATATTGTCACATTCTTCTTATCCAGATCGTATCTTATAGGCACTATTTCTGCTCCAACTATAAGATTCTGTCCATTAAAACCCATACAATGTAAGGTTACCACTGAATCTGATGAGACAACGTTTCCTCTTAATGCTTCTGTATCCGGATTATCAACCCCATCCATCAGTGCCGGAGATAAAACCTTACTAGATAATAAATTCATTGGAAATGATATACTATCAGCATGCTCAACCACAATACTTACCTCTCCAACTCCAATTGGTAAAGTAAAGTAATCTACTCGAAACGGCACATCAGGAGAAATTCCATCAATGAAATGACCAAAATCTTGTAGGCTTATGGAGTAACAATTGGTTAAAACTTCCGACTCATGGAAGTACATCGAACCCAAAGAATAGGACACGGTTATGCCTGTGGAATCAGGGCTAACCGTTACTGCTGTAAGACTTGTCTCATTGGCAGGAATCCTCATGTTAGAATGAGGATCATAATGGAAACTATCGGCAATGACAGACACCGCTGTCATCACAAGCACCATCAGAAGCAACAATGTTTTTTTCATTGGTTAAAGGTGTTAGAGTAAATACTGATTATGGTTTTGAATACTTGGCTTGGTGGCTTGCACGCAAAACTCATGATTGCCAATCTTCGGAGAAGTGGAGGACGAAGACTTACATCCGCAAATATAACACCTATTTTTGATTTTTCCAAATAAATTTTAATTTTTATGAAAAAAAGTTTTTACCACATACAACCACATACATTGATCCTTGAATACACTAAAAGAAAAAACGGACGAGACTGCGGCATGCGGTCATGCTTCACAGTCTCGTCTGATTGTATGAATTTATGATCTGTTTATTGCGGAATTACGGCTGCAACGGATCGAGTTCGGAGATGTTGCGGGTGAGGACTTCCTCGGAGAGGGTGTAGTTCTGGAGGTCGCCGGCGAGGAATTTGTCGTAGGATGCCATGTCGACAAGGCCGTGGCCGGAGAGGTTGAAAAGGATGACTTTCGCCTCCCCGGTCTCGGCGCACTTGCGGGCCTCGCGGATCGTGGCGGCGATGGCATGGCACGACTCCGGCGCGGGAATGATCCCCTCCGCGCGGGCGAACAGCGTCCCCGCCTCGAAACTTTCGAGCTGGTCGATGTCGACTGCTTCCATCAGCTTGTCTTTCAGCAACTGGGAGACAATCACACCGGCTCCATGATAGCGCAGTCCTCCGGCATGGATATTTGCGGGGGAGAAATTATGGCCGAGAGTGTACATCGGAAGCAGCGGGGTATAACCCGCCTCGTCGCCGAAATCGTATCTGAACTCCCCACGGGTAAGCTTGGGACAGCTTGCCGGTTCGGCGGCAATGAAACGCACATGGTCTTTTCCTTTCTCTCCTCCCAGAAGATGGCGCATGAACGGGAAGGCCATTCCTCCGAAGTTGCTTCCTCCGCCGAAACAGGCGATCACAATGTCGGGGTACTCCCCGGCCATCTCCATCTGTTTCTCCGCCTCAAGCCCTATGACAGTCTGGTGAAGGGCCACATGGTTCAGCACCGATCCAAGACAGTACTTGCAGTTGGGAGTCGAGCGGGCAAGCTCGACAGCCTCCGAGATAGCCGTACCGAGCGATCCCTGATGATTGGGATGCGCAGTCAGTATATCCTTTCCCGCACGGGTCGACATAGAGGGGGAAGGGGTCACCTGCGCTCCGAATGTCTGCATGATGCTTCGCCGATACGGTTTCTGTTCATATGAGATCCTGACCTGATAGACAGCCGAGTCTATGCCATACATGCTCGCCGCGTAGGCCAGCGACGCGCCCCATTGTCCCGCACCGGTCTCGGTCGTGATGTTTGTCACCCCCTCCTGTTTGCAGTAGTAAGCCTGGGGAATGGCCGAATTGAGCTTATGGGACCCCATAGGAGACACACTCTCGTTCTTGAAATATATGTGGGCCGGTGTTCCGAGGACCTTCTCCAGACCGTAAGCCCTGACAAGAGGGGTCGAGCGGTAATATTTGTATTTCTCCCTGACCTCCTCGGGGATCTCTATCCAAGGATCCCTTTGGTTCATTTCCTGAAGGCAGCACTCCCTGGCGAAAATCGGATAAAGGTCTTCGGCCCTAAGCGGCTGTTTGGTAGCAGGATTGAGGGGCGGCAAAGGTTTGTTTGCCATATCCGCCTGTATGTTATACCAATAACGGGGGATCTCCTCCTCATCGAGGAGGTAACGTTTGCGTAGTTCTGTCATAAGTAACAAATATGTTTTGGCCTGCGGAGCGTAGGCCGGATTGGTCTGGTCAAGCCTCGTCAAGCTCGGCGGCATCGCGCTCGAGGATCGAGGCCGCGAGCGAGTCGCCGGTCTGGATGATGGAGACCAACGGATAGAGTTTGCGGGCCACATCATAGCTCTTGCAGTCCTCAAGGCTGTGCTGGTTGACACCCCACGCCCCCATGTGCCATCGGATGGCGAGCATCTCGGCATCACTAAGCTCAAGACCGCTGCACAGCACCACCACGAGGGATTTCTCGCCGTGACCCATAGGGAAATTCTTGTATGTCAGCTTGTAACCCTCCGAATCCTCCCATTGGCCGAGGGCATTCTTGCGTTTCTTGACCGACCGGCGGTAGATATCGGCTTTGCAGACATCGTGTAAAAGTGCCGCGATGATTATGCTGTCGCGCGTGACCTCTTTCTCCAAGGTCGGCTCAAGAGGTTTCATCGCCTCCCAGACCGCCAAGGCCGATTTGGCCACATTGAGTGAATGGAGAGTCAATCCACCCTCGACATTGAGGTGATGGTTGGCCGAGGCCGGAGCCTCGAAGAAACCGAGTCGGTCTATCTCCTCAATCACATAATCCACACCCTCACGTCGGGTTGATTTCAGCATCTCTATGAATTCCGCCTTTACGGCATCTTTGTCTATCTTCATTACTGTTGGTTGTTTATGATGATCCGGAAACTTTCACCATCTGACAGAAACGGAGACAGACTCCATCCTCGCGGGAATAGGGGGAGTGACTTTTGCCACTTTGACACATCCTGCAGTGACTTGGGGATAATCGGCTATAAGTCTCTCCTTCAGGCGCAACGCCACATTCTCAAGAAGATCCGAGGGGACAGCCATTACCTCCGATATCGTGGCCACTACCCGCGAATAGTCAAGGGCGTAAGCCACATCGTCGGTCTGCGCCGCCCTCTCCATGTCATATTCCAGAGTGACCGAAATCTCGAAAAGGTTTCCGACCGCGCGTTCCTGCGGGACAACGCCATGATGCGCATACACCCGCAGCCGGTCTATCTCGACATATCCTTTCAGCATTTCGTCCTACATTGGTGAAAGATTTCTTTTCTCAACCACAAAGTTAGCTATTTTACATGAATTCATACCCCGAAATATGGGGGATTTTCGTAACTTTGTTGCTAAGTTTCCAACCCCGCCTCTCCCTCCTCAACCATGCCGACCTGAAACCGGATAAGTAATCGGTCGAAATTATTTTAATGTCACTTAAATGTATTTCGCTTTCAACAACATATTGCCCATCGTATGGATATGCCTGGGTGTAGCCATTGGAGCGGTCATATTCCTGCTGACTGTCTATAGACGTTTCACCAAGATCCGCCGGACAAAGGAAGAGAAAGAGGTTGCCGACGACGAACTGCCGGGGGTATCCGTCATCATCTACGCCCGCGACAACGCCGCAGACTTGCGGGTTATGTTGCCGGAAATCCTGTCACAGGAATATCCGAAAGGGAAAATGGAAGTGATCGTGGTCAATGACGGGTCGGTAGAGGAGGTTACTGACACAGTCAACTACCTCGGACAGGAACACCGCAACCTGTACATCACATTTGTGCCTGACGAGGCTCACAACCTAAGCCGCAAGAAACTCGCCATATCACTCGGGATCAAGGCCGCCAAGAAAGAAGTAGTGGTGCTGACGACAGCCGAATGCCGGCCGTCCTCCGTCTTATGGCTGAGGCGGATGGCGGCCCCGTTCTCAAAGGAGGGCGGAAACCATGACGTGGTCCTCGGAACGGCTAAAATAGGGAATCTGTCAAATCCGATGCTGCGTTTCGACGAGGTCGCCAGACTGACCACATGGCTGTCTGCAGCCCTTCACGGCCATCCATACCGTGGCACCGGCTTCAATCTCGCCTACCGGCGCGATCTTTTCTTCGAGGCAAAAGGATTCTCGCGCTCCCTAAACCTCCACTATGGCGACGACGACATTTTTGTCAACCAGATAACAAACCGTGACAACACTTCGGTTGTTTTATCACCCGAAGCGATCATGACCGCATGCTTCCAGCGGCCCAAAGCCGCCTACCGCGACCTGCGGTTGCGCCATTGCTTCACACAACGTCGTCTACCCAAAAGCGCCCGCAGGATGATGGGAGCCGCCACTCTGGCGATGTGGCTCTGGTTGGCAGCGACCGCTGTGGGAATTGTCTTCTCCCTCCCCAACTGGTTCCCGGCCTCTCTGTTCATAGCCCTGATTCCCGCTCTGTGGATCCCGTTGACAATCAACTGGTTAAAAACAGGCCGCACACTCGGCATCCGGCTTTCGTCGCCGTTGCTCTGGTGGGAAATGTTGTGGCGATGGCTTCCCGACCTGCGTTGCCGCCTCTCCTGCGGATCCAGCGACCGCAGGAATTTCACCTGGCACCCCAAGAAATGACCCCAAAGGTGCCTGTCCCCATATGACAAACCGTAATGACTTCAAATTTTTCCCGATATCTACGTCTTTTTGTCACCGTCGTCGTGACCGCGCTTCTTATTGTATCCGGCGGTGAGGATCTATATGCCAAACGTAAAAAACGTTCACGAAAAGCCCGCACCACGAAAGTCTCCAAATCACGTTCACGGAAATCAAAGAAATCGCGCCGCAAGTCAGCCCCGGCTCTTCCGGTGGTGGTCTTGGGAACAACCGGTCCGATCGACGCGCCTGAACCGTTCGTGACTTTGCCACAGGACAAAGACGCGCCTGACGGGCTTGACGGACGGACAATCGCCCTCTGGCCGAGCCACGGAAAATATTATTCAGGAGCGTGGGTCTGGCAAAGACCGCGCCTCTTCGGGACAGTCGAAGACCTGCTGTCACGGTCGTTCGTCGACCCATATGTGGTCCCGATGCTGGAAAACGCCGGGGCATACGTCATGATGCCGCGTGAACGCGACTTCTCCAAGGCCTCACTGATCGTCGATCATGACTGGAGCAGCGGAGACGGCCGCTTCGCGACAACCACAGGCCGCCACAAATGGGAAGCGCAGCCTGACAGCACCGGTTTCGGCCATCGGGGAAGCTACCTGATACAGGGAGAGAATCCCTTCCTTATGGGTTCTTCAGGAAAAGTGAAGACCGTGCATCCGGAAGATTCCGTCCTCCGCTCGACCGCCGGGTGGTATGGCACACCCGCCGAGGAGGGGGACAGGGCTGTCTACGTCTCCTATCAGTCATATCCCAACAGCGCGACAGACGCTGTATACACCGTCAACCATCTCGGCGGGACCTCAAAGGTCACGGTCAACCAGCAGATGGGTGGCGGCACATGGGTATACATCGGGACATATCCCTTTTCAGACAAGCCCGGCAGCCTCCCCTTGGTCACGCTTTCCAATGTCTCGGCAGACGATGACGCTGTGGTCTCGGCCGATGCGGTGAGGATCGGCGGTGGGATGGGAAATGTCGCGAGATCACGCGGTGAGGGTTCTCCCCATGTGTCGGGCTATCCGGCGTTTCTCGAAGGAGCCAGATATTATCTTCAGGGCGCAGGTTTCCCGGAGGAGGTCTACAGCCCCAACAAGGGGGAGAATGATTACATGGATGACTACATGTCGAGAGCGTTATGGGTAAACTGGCTCACAGGCGGCTCGGAAATGCTTCCCGACTCTGTCGGACTGAAAGTCCCCGTCGACATGGTGCTGGCATTCCACACCGATGCCGGATTGACGAAAGACTCCACCACAGTCGGAACTCTCGGCCTGTATTCAACCGACAGCGGCAACCCTCTCGGCAACGGCACATCACGCTATGCCAACCGCGACCTTACATCAGCGGTCACCACTCAGGTGATCAACGACATCCGCCGTCTTTATGATCCCTTCTGGAACTCACGCGGCAACCGCGACCGCAAATATTACGAGGTCAGGGAAACCAAAGTGCCGGCGATGATCATCGAACTGCTTTCCCATCAGAATTTCGAGGACATGAAACGCGCCCTCGACCCACAGTTCCGGTTCATAGTGGGCCGCGCCGTCTACAAAGGTATCCTGAAATTCCTCGCCGAAAGATATGACCAGCCATATACCGTACAGCCCCTGCCGGTCGAAGCTTTCGCGATCAGTGCCGATGGAAACGGTTACTATACCCTCAATTGGCAACCTGTGGAGGATCCGTTGGAGCCGACCGCGAAACCTACCTGCTACATCGTCTATGAGGCGACCGGCGACAGGTATTACCATCCGGTGGCAACCACCACCATACCGTCGTGGACGACCCGCATAGATGATGACAGGATACATGCCTACTACGTCGTGGCGGCCAATGACGGAGGAGTGTCTTTCCCCTCCGAGACCCTCGCGCTCTATGACAACAACCACCGTATGCCGTCTTTAGAGATTGTCAATGGCTTCACCCGTGTGTCAGGCCCGGAATGGACCGACGGCGAGGATTACGCCGGCTTCGATTTCGCTGAGAACTACGGTGTGCCTGACGGCCGTGACATCCATTTCATCGGAGCGCAATACGACTTTGACCCGAACTCGTCATTGTCGGGATCAAATCTCGGATTCGGGGCTTCGAGCGACACCGAAGCCACCCGTCCGCGTTACGGCAACTCCCATGACTACACCATCATACACGGGGAGGCGATGAAGAAAGCCGGACGAGGATTTGTCTCATCTTCACTCAAAGCTTTCGAGCAAGGAAAGTCCACACCGAAAGCCGTGGATCTGATACTCGGCTTGCAGAAGACCACCCGCAGGGCCGGATCACGCGGGAGATATTTCCAGACATTCCCCAAACCCCTTCGTGACCGGCTGGAACGCTACCGCCGCGACGGAGGCACGTTGCTTGTCTCCGGGTCATACCTCGGATCGGAAATAATAGAGGCAGACTCCCTCACCCGCGACTCGATGGCGGTTTTCGCCTCGGATGTGCTCGGTTATCTTCCATATGCTGAAGGTGTCAACGATTCCATACCCAAAGTCCCGGTGGCTACCCGCGCCCTTGAAGTGAAAGGGGGAAATGTAATACCGGGCATGCCTGTCTTGCGGCCTTCCACACTGGCTTCCTTCGCAAACGGAGAATGGTCAGGGGCGGGAAACCCTCAGGCAATCATCCCCGCCGACGACAATGGCCTGGTCATCGCCCGCTACAGCGACACCGGGCTGCCGGCAGCTATCGCAGTCGAAGGAAACAGCAGGAACAAAAGCGCGGGGAACATGCATCACGGAAGAACGGTCATAGCCTCTTTTCCCATAGAGGCTATCGAGGACCGGTCAGCCCGGGAGGATTTCATTGGCGGAGCTGTAAACTATCTTATCGGTCCGGAAGTTCCGGCTACAGAGATCGCAGCACCGACATCTTCCCCTATCCCTGATCCAAAACACAAAAAGGATAAGAAGAAAAAGAACAAGAAAAAGAAGGGGAGCAAAAACAGTTCCGGGAAAAACGCGAAATCATCCGGAGCCGCCCAATCCAAGGATGCCAAAGTCAAAGATGGCAAAGCGGCTGTTCCCAACCCGACAAAACGCGATCCGCAGACCCCAAAAGCTGTCCCCCATCGCCGAAAATAACCGTTACAGCATATTTCCACCTCTTTCCTCTCACAATAAGCCGACAATCACTTCCCGCCATGGAAAAAGAGATAATTAAAATCGTCGCTGTCTCACCGACCATCGGTACTGCCCCGCTGATGAAGATCATCGAGGAGAATTCCAATGACAATGAGTTCATATTGATCAGTCTCGACAGTCATGACATCGATATCACCGAAGAGGCTGCAAAAAGGATGCATCGGATTGCCCGTGACAACGACGCGGCACTTGTCTACAGCGACTACCGTGTTCAGAATCCGGACCGTACCCTCTCCCCCCACCCTCTCGCGCCATATCAGCCGGGATCAGTGAGGGATGATTTCGACTTCGGCCCGCTGATTCTTGTCAATATCCCGAAAATTATCGTCAGTGATTCTTCTTACGGGGATACCAAGCCTGCTGATTCGCTCCACAGCGGACTTTACGCGCTACGCCTTTATTATGCGTCAAAATATGGATGCGCCAGTATCATCCATATTCCGGAATACCTGTATGTCAGTTCGGAGGTCGACCGCCGCGCGTCAGGAGAGAAACAGTTCGACTATGTAAATCCCCGCAACGCGGCTGTCCAGAAGGAGCGTGAGCAGGTCTTCACGGAATATCTACATGATATCTCCGCGTTTCTTCCACCTGCCGACAGGCTCATCAATCCCGATACGGGGGAATTTCCTGTAGAGGCTTCCGTCATCATTCCTGTCCGAGACCGGGCGAGGACAATCACCGACGCTGTGGAGTCGGCATTGTCGCAAGAGGCCGATTTTGACTTCAACGTGATAGCGGTCGACAACCATTCGACTGACGGAACGACAGATATCCTCGCAGGAATCGCCTCGAAAGATCCGAGGGTAGTACATCTGATACCCAGCCGTGATGATCTCGGAATTGGAGGATGCTGGGATCTCGCCATCCGTGACCCCCGTTGCGGGCGTTTCGCCATACAGCTTGACAGCGATGACAAATACAAGGATGCCACCACATTGGCAAAGATCGTCGACTGTTTCCGTCGCGAACGTTGCGCCATGGTCATCGGATCATATGAACTTACCGATTTCGACGGCAATCCGATCCCTCCGGGACTTATCGACCACAAGGAATGGACCCCGGAGAACGGTCATAACAACGCCCTGCGCATAAACGGGCTCGGCGCGCCGCGCGCATTCCACACCCCCGTGTTACGCGAGATCGGTGTACCGAATGTCAGCTACGGGGAGGACTACGCCCTCGGCCTGCGCATTTCACGCGAATACAAAATAGGCCGTATCTATGAGTCTCTGTACCTTTGCCGCCGCTGGCAGGGAAATTCCGACGCGAACCTGAGTCAGGACCGCGTGAACGCCAACAATATCTACAAAGACTGGCTGCGCACTATAGAGATCGCCGCCCGCAAAAAAGTTTTCAGCCGGATATACAACGATCCTACTCTTTATAACAGAGAGATAAACAGAAAGCTGTCTAAGTTTATCGGCGATCAGTTGGAAAAATGGCCGCTCGCGGCCAAGAATTTCAATGATCTTGGCCATGTCGAGATGAAAAGCTTCAATATACTCGGATGTGAGATCCAGGCAAGATTCAATCCGGCCAGAGCCATCTCATCAGGGGCGAAAACCGACGCGGCTTCCATCGCCGCCAGAGCCTGTTTCCTTTGCAAGGAGAACAGACCCGAATGTCAGGATGTCTACCCGATACTCGAAGGTTACTCGCTATTGGTAAATCCATACCCCCTTTTCAAGACCCATTGCACGATTGTCTCTGAAACGCATCAGCCACAGCGCGTCAATGTCAGCGAGCCTGACGGTTCAAGCCGCTACTCGACGATGTTTGACCTTTGTTGCAAGATGCCCGGATGGGTTATCTTCTACAACGGGCCGAAATGCGGTGCTTCGGCTCCCGACCATCTCCATTTCCAGGCGTTCAATGATGACCAGGAGGATCCTTTCTTAAGGTTTGGCAGACAAAGGTCCAACCTCCCGTATCAACATTACTTCTTTCATGCGGAAGACAAGGAGCAGCTCAACGACAAAATGAGCAAGATCTTGGAAGAGATTTCCGGCCTGACTGAAAACCATACGGAAGATGAGCCGAAAATAAATCTCTTCATGAAGAAAAGTATTTCTGCCGGGCACACTGAAGAGATGGTGGATGTGCTGGTTATCCCCCGTCGCGCCCACCGGCCGTCATGCTACGGCAAAGGAGAGAATGACTTCATGATCTCTCCCGGAGCAGTAGACGTGTACGGTTCGCTTGTGGTTTCGAGAAAAGAAGATTTCGATCGTCTTGACAGCCACAAGGTGGAAGAAATTCTCCGAGAGACCACTTATTTCACTGACGTGTTATGATCATGTCCGAACCTGTCATCAAGGTCGGGATATTAGGCGCGACTGGAAGCGAGTATATCCTTAACGGCGACTTTGAACGCTCAGAGGATATTGACGGGTCGATATTGTTTAGCCCATCATCTCCCGGTTCCTTTTTCACCTTGCCGCAAGTCAGGATCGGGATCGGTTTCCATTGGGAACGCGTCGAACCGCAAAGTTTCCGTGGCGCGTTGCGTATACACCCTGACGGCCTGATCACCAACGAGATCCCCACGGAAGAGTATCTGCGCAGCGTGATATCCTCCGAGATGAAAGCCACCGCCCCAATGGAGTTTCTCAAAGCCCATGCGATCCTTTCACGCTCATGGCTCATGGCCATGCTTGAAAAGGAACACGCGGTTGATCAGACAACCTCCTTGGAAGCGCCGGGCGGACATGTCAGAGTCCATTTCGACAACAGGCACCAATGCCGGGAAATAGTCAGATGGTACGACCGGGAGGCACATACCCGATTCGATGTCTGCGCTGACGATCATTGCCAGCGATACCAGGGAATATCGAGGTTGATCTCACAGCAAGCCGACAAAGCGGTCAGAGAGACTCACGGCATCGTATTGTCATATGACGGAAAGGTCTGCGACACAAGATTCTCGAAATGTTGCGGGGGCCGCACCGAGGAGTTTTCCACCGCATGGGAGGATACAGAGATTCCCTATCTCAAAAGCGTTTCTGACGATGCCCCCGGCGGCCGCTGTCTTTGCGAGACTGACGACCGGGATATCCTTGGAAGCGTACTGAACGATTATGACCTTGAATCTCCCGATTTTTTCAAATGGGAAACGGTCATCCCGCAAGAGGAAATATCGCGCCTTATCACAGAAAAGACAGGGATAGATCTCGGCGCGATCCTTAAGCTCGAACCTCTCGCCAGAGGGAAATCGGGGAGGATATACCGCCTGCTCATACAAGGCGAAAAGGATTCGCTGATCATCGGCAAAGAGCTGGAGATCCGGCGCGTGCTTTCCCCGACCCATCTGAAATCATCTGCTTTCGATATCGCAGCCACAAGCAATGAAGGCAACTCTGTCGCCAAAGGGGAGATCCCCCGGTCATTCATCCTGTCGGGTCATGGCTGGGGCCACGGTGTAGGACTTTGCCAGATAGGGGCGGCCGCGATGGCCTGTGACGGAGCCGACTATAAATCAATCCTTAATCATTATTTCACAAATGCAAAACTCATCCCTCTCTACAGCTGATTCCGCAAACCGCCGAAAGTCACCCTGGTGGTGGGTGCCGACCCTCTATTTCGCCGAGGGATTGCCATACATGGCCGTGATGACAATCTCGGCCATAATGTACAAATGCCTTGGGATAGACAACACTGCCTTGGCCTTCTACACCTCATGGCTATATCTCCCGTGGGTCATAAAGCCATTCTGGAGCCCGTTTGTCGACATCATACGTACAAAGCGCTGGTGGGTGGTCACCATGCAGGCTACCATCGCGATCGGCCTCGCACTCATCGCCTTCACCATCCCGACGGCGGCATTCTTTCAGGCGACACTGGCGGTATTCTGGCTGGTGGCCTTCTCTTCGGCCACCCATGACATCGCCGCCGACGGCTTCTATATGTTGGGATTGTCGGAACATCAGCAATCTCTGTTTGTAGGCATACGCAGTCTCTTCTATCGCGTGTCAATGGTCGTCGGGCAAGGAGGGCTTGTTGTGCTTGCCGCTTGGGTCAACAACCGTTACGAGACTCTGACAGGTGGTTGGGTCGCCATTTTCGCCGTTATGTCGGCATTCTTTTTCGCAGTAGCCATCTACCATTGGTTCGTCCTCCCGCGGCCGAAGGCTGACACGGACCGCGCCCCGCGAAACGGCTCACAGGTAATCAAAGAATTCTGCGATACATTTGTCGAGTTTTTCCGTAAACCGGGGGTAGGTGTCGCACTTCTCTTCATGCTGCTTTACCGTCTGCCGGAAGCATTGATGGTCAAGATGATCCCCCCATTCCTGCTTGATTCGACAGCGGCGGGAGGTATCGGCCTTGACGCGGATCAGGTCGGATTGGTCTACGGCACTGTCGGAGTCATCGGATTGATGCTGGGAGGAATCATCGGTGGTCTGGCTGCCGCCAAAGGGGGCTTGAAAGCGTGGCTCCACCCGATGGCGTGGAGCATGTCGCTGACATGCCTGACTTTCGTATATCTGGCCTGGGGACAACCTTCGGCGTTATGGCAGGTCTATGCATGCGTGTTTGTCGAGCAGTTCGGATACGGATTCGGTTTCACAGCCTATATGCTTTATCTGATCTATTTCTCTATCGGAAGATACAAGACCGCCCATTACTCCATCTGCACCGGCTTCATGGCCCTCGGAATGATGGTTCCGGGCCTGGCCGCCGGCTGGCTCGCCGACACCCTCGGTTATCTGAACTTCTTCATCCTGACCATCATCTGCTGCGCCACCACTATCGGGGTATGCTATCTGATAAAGGTGTCGCCGGAATTCGGGAAGAAATAGGATCCCCGCCAGAGAATATCCACAGACTGATGAAAAAGAGTTATGAAAAATTTTATTTCCACCCTGCTGCTCTTCTTAACACCGATCCTTGCCATCGCACAGGATACTGCCGACTATCGTGTGAAACCCGGGATCGAGGTGCTGCGTGACAATGGTTTTGCACAGCTCAAAGGAAAACGAGTAGGGCTTATCACCAACCCTACCGGAGTCGACAACTCCCTGAAAGCCACCATCGACATACTTAACGAAGCTGACGGAGTGGAACTCGTGGCATTGTTCGCCCCCGAACATGGGGTCAGGGGAGACATCACCGCCGGTGCTTCCGTAGGCAACACCGTTGATCCGTCTACTGGAGTGAAAGTCTACTCGCTATATGGGACGACTAAAAAGCCAACGGCCGATATGTTGCGCGACATCGACGCGTTGGTCTATGATATCCAGGACAACGGATGCCGGTCATATACTTTCATCTCGACAATGGCGATGGCCATGGATCAATGCGCCAGATTTGGCAAAGAATTTGTCGTCCTCGACCGCCCGAATCCTCTTGGCGGGAACAAGATAGAGGGGCTATGCACTGATCCTGACGATATTTCCTTTGTGGGTTATCTCCCTATACCCTATATCTACGGCCTGACTCCCGGCGAACTCGCCGGGATGATTGTCGGGGAGAAGATGCTGAAATCAGAGAAACCGCTGAATCTGACAGTCATACCGATGCAAGGGTGGGACAGGGAGATGCTTTTCGAGGACACAGCAATGCCTTGGGTACTCCCTTCCCCTCATCTCCCGACACCACAGACCGCCATCTTCTATCCTGCCACAGGGATCGCGGGCGAACTTGACTATCTATCGATCGGTGTCGGATACACCCTGCCGTTCCGCACCTTCGCCGCGTCGTGGATCGACGCTGACAAGCTTGTCAGTAAACTTGAATCCATGAGGATTCCCGGAGTTGAGTTCCGCCCTATCCATTACAAACCATATTACGGCTTTGAGAAAGGGAAGAACCTGCAGGGTGTGGAGCTTTACATAACCGATTTCGATGACGCGCCGCTGACGCTCATACAGTTCTATGCGATGGAAGCCCTTGCCGAACTATATCCTTCCCACAAGGCGCTCGCCATGGCTCCGGCCCGTCGTCTCGACATGTTCGACAAAGTCACCGGCTCAAAGAAAGTACGCCCGGTTTTCTTCAGGAACTACAAGACCGCCGACTTGATTCCGCTATGGGATCGCGACATAGAAAGTTTCAAGAAAAAGAAAACAAAATATCATCTGTATTGAACCTGCCACGCCACTACTTATGAAGCATCTTCTCATCGCAGACTGCGGATCAACTAAAATCGAATGGGCGATCACACCTCATGGTGGAAATCTTCTCCACCGGCCGGTGACAACCTTCAAGACAACAGGTTTCAACGCGGCGGTCACACCGCCGTCAGAGATCTCCCGCATACTAAATCTCGAGGTCGCGCCATCACTTGACGGGCTGTCTGTCGACCGATTGTATTTTTACGGTGCGGGGTGTATCGGCGGAGAGGTGGACAACAGACTGCGTCATCTCCTCTATGAAATATTGCCTGACACCGAAATTGAAATAGCGGGAGACCTCATTGGTGCGGCCAGGGCTTTGTTCGGCGACAGCCGGGGGATAGCCTGTATACTTGGCACCGGGTCGAACTGTGGGGTGTATGACGGGCAACGGATTGTCGCCAACACTCCGCCTATGGGTTATATTCTTGGTGATGAAGGTTCGGGAGCGGTTCTCGGCCGCCAACTGGTCAATCATATATTCAAACATCCGGGACGATTGTCTGCTGGAATAATCGATGATTTCCATGCCACCTTCAATCTTACAAAGGAGCTGGTTATAGAACGGGTTTACCGCCATCCCGCCGCCAACCGATTTCTGGCCTCTTTGTGTCCTTTCCTGAAAAAACATATCTGTGATCCAATGGTAGAGGCGATCGTGTTGAACGCTTTCCGCGAATTCCTGTCGGCAAATCTCACCTTCGGCGACGACAGTCTGACAAAACTTCCGATCGGATTTGTAGGATCGATAGCTTATTATTTTGAGGAACAATTAACAAAAGCATGCGAGCATTTCGGGCTGCAGCGGCCATTTGTCATGAGAGCTCCTATCGAATCCCTGTCAGCCTATCATTGTTGTCATTAGAGTGCTAACGCCCCCGAACGGCCAATCGGGAATAAGCAGAAAAAACAATATCCCTGTAAGCGATCGCTTACAGGGATATTGTTTTTTGTCACCGGCCTATTCATGCCGGACCTGATCTAAGAACGATTATTCGTTGACGGTCATCTTGGCCATACGGTTCCAGTCGAGCTTGTTGAAGACTTCGGTTACACCGAGACCTTCTGCTTTCACACGGTCAGCTGCGATACCGTAGTCGTTTACGAGGGCTTTCTTGACAGCCTCTGCACGACGCTCTGAGAGCTTCTGGTTGAATGCCTTGGAACCATCCTTTGAAGCGTAACCTTCCACGAGAACGTTGGCGTTGGGGTTAGCCTTGAGCTGCTCGGCGGTCATGGCGATCTCGGGCTGCTGGTTAGCCTGGATGTAAGAGGAGTTCACGTTGAAGAAGACGTAACGGATGTTGTCGAGGTTCTTGATAACCTGCTGTACTTCTTTGGGACGACGGTTGCAAGCGTCGAGCTGGGCCTGAAGGTCGGCGAGCTGGGCGAGAAGAGCTGCGTTGCTTGCGCCACAAGCTTCCATGTCACCGCGGAGGGCGTTGATCTGGCCGTTGAGGGCATCGATCTCTGCCTGGTCGAAAGGACGGACAAGAGCGAAGTGGTGGGTACCGTTGGAGTTCTTGAAGTGATAGGTGATACCGGCCTGAAGCTCGAAATACATGTAGTTCACATTGTAGTGGGAGTCATAGCCGAGGGTGCTGATCTTGTCAAGAGAAACATCGCCGTTCATGTTCCAGAGAAGGGCGGGTTTCAGAGAGAATGTCCATGCCTTTGCTTCGCCGAGGTTGAAGTTGAGGTTAAGACCTACCTTGGTGGCGAAAGAGTTACCGTCATGGATGCACTGAGTGTGGGGATAGTAGGAATGAAGCCATCCTGCACCGGCCACAGCCTCGATCTCAAACACGCGGGGAGCACCGGTATAGCTTGCGAAGAGGTTCATCAGGTTGATGGCACCGAATGCGCCGACATACTGATGATCGAACACGTTGCCGGATTTAACGCCTGTCCAGGAGGAGGTATTAACGCTCCACTCTCCTTCGACACCGATACCGAAAGTAGGAGTGACCTGCTTGCGGATTTCAGCACCGACGATGCCACGACCTGTCTTGAGGAAGTCCTCACCGGTCACAGTCTTTTTAGCAAACACGCCGCCACCTTTGAGGGTGAACGACCAATTGTCTGAAAACTTGTTGCCTGCGTCTGTAACCTGAGCCTGCGAGGTGCAAACTCCCAGAGCAACGGCAGCTAAAAGAATTGCCTTTTTCATAAGAGATATTTCTTGTTGTATGCTGGCCGCAAAGTTAAAAAATATTTAACACTTTACAAAATTTTTCAAAGCTTTTTTATCTCAAACGGCTCCAAGCGCATGTGAAGCCATTTTGGATACACCACAAAACCTTTATTCAGGCTCTGTAACATCTTTTAAACACTTGATGACAAAATAAAGTTTAACCGTCGGTCATATAATTTAACTTTATCAAGGCTTATGGCGTAGCAAAAACCACTGTGATAATGAAAAACACCAATGAAAAAACACCGTCCTGCGTGGCCTTACGGCAGACACACAGGGCGGTGTGTAGAAGATATTGAAAATAACCGGCTTGTTATTTGCGGCGGCGTACAGACTTTGTGGCAGTCGAAGAGGACTTGGGCGCGGATTTGGGCTTGGAGGCCTTTTTCTTCGGCTTGGATTTGGTTTTGGAAGCGGTGGATTTTCCACGGGCACGGGAAGAGCGTGACGAACGGACCTCTTTTTTCGGCGCATCCTCTCCGGCTTCCGCTTCGGTCTCGCCATCGCGTGAAGCGATGACATCCTCAGCATCCTTGGCGGCAGCAGCTGCCTCTTCAGCGGCTTCGCGGGCCTCACGGGCCGCGATCACCTCTTCACGTGAGGGGACCCACAGTTTCTTGTCGAACTGCTCCAGCCGGGTTTGTATGCTGTCCTGCGCCCTCTGGCGATCGTCGGGATCAGGATATAGCTGCATCATCGACTTGTTGGCCAGATTGCGGGTCTTATAGATATCCCCGTCATACATGTTGCGCGAAAAATAATCGGCATAAGTATATTTGGGGAGATTGTTGTCATCGTCAACAAATATATATTGCTGGGTCAGGAATGGCCGCAGATTATCCATCTTCACCCAGAACATCGGATAACGGACAGCCTCACCTCCGAAATCATCGGAGCGGTGAAGCACCGGGCATATGGCCTCCACGATCCTGCGGGTCTTGTTGGTGCGGGTATCAAACTCCCATTTCTCAAGAACGAAATAAGAAAGCACCTCATTGGCCGGAACATCGGCCTCCTCAATGAGGAACTTCGGATTTTTCTCCGTAGAACCTTTCGCCGGAGAATACAGCACATGGAAGCGGTTGAGCATGTCGGCCACCTTGACCTTGTATTGATCGGTGAAGATCTCCTTCCCGTCAAGATATTCGTAAACGGGGATACGGTTGTCGGCCACAAGCCGCATTATGATACGGAAAAGATTCTCCTGCCCGTCAACCACCTCTTCCGGGTAATAGAGCGGAGTGTTTTTCGGATTGTCGAGCTTGAGATCACGGTAGATTACGCGCATCCACATTTTGTCAGCGTCGGAAGTCTCCTGGGAGGTGAAACGCTGCTGCATACGCTCTGTCACCCCCGGACTTGCCGATTGCTGCTTGTCGCGGGAGCGGTCAGAGCCTCCCCTGCGGACAATCGAGGAGCTTGACGAGCCGCCATCGTTTGTCTGGGCCGCAACGGGAGCCATCCCCGCGAGAAGGGCGACGGCGGCCAAGGTATATCTTGCAAATGCTTTCATATTTCGGATTATGGTCTTGTTCTTTTAGTTGACTATGACTTCTATCGGGGCGAGATCGCGGGTTATGCCGTCAGGACCGACAGCTTTCACACGCGAGATGTAAAACCGTTTGCCACGGCTGAGTCGCCGGAAGGAGTCTTTCTGACGCTGGGAGAACTGGTCACCCTGCGAGACTTCGGGAATCGCGTTGCCCATCGAGTCGAAGAAGACCGTCTCGAAACTCAGCACCTTGAACTGAATGTTCAGAAGGTCATCATCAATCGCCGCCTCGATACCGGGGGCGTTGAGCAGAAATGCTTTCGACAGACCGCGGCCGCCACCCTTGTAATGGCTTGTGTTGCCGTTAGCATCCTTGTATGCGATGTACGGGGTCGGATCGGGAAGCTTGCGGACACGGAATTTGGTGGTCGCCATCGTCATCTGACGGCCGTCCATCTCGGCATTGACAGTGACGGTAGCCTCCTCCCCCACCTTCGAGGGATGGGCGATCCAATGATCGCCGCTGCGGGTGAGAGATCCGTTGGTCATGGTTGCCGACACACCGTTCATCGCCACGCCCGGCACCGATATGGAGATAGGATTGTCGATTCCGGCGTAGAGGACATTCATCATCGTGGCCGACACTGTGGCCGTAGGCTCTATCACAGTGTAGCTTGACTGGAAAGGATGACGGCTCACACTGCCGTCGCCATGCGGCACTTCCAGATAACCTTTGTAGTCGAATGTCCCGATAGCACCGGGCGAAATCTCATAAAGTCCCATGTCATTGCCAAGCTTGTTGCCGTTGACATAGATGACCGGGCGGGCCGTCGTGTCGACTGCCGCGAGAACTATGTTGGCCGAATATTTGCCGCCACGCATGACGAAACGGCTCTGTGGGATGACAAAGGCATTTAGCTCGTTGACACGGACATCGCCGGCATCCACATTCGCCAGAAGCGCCTGCAAAGCCTCTCCTTCAGCATATTTCACGTCATTCTGCAGCTTCGTCAGAAGTGTCACGGCTGCGACAACGGGCTGATTGTTGAATTTCGACTCCTCCCAGGTCTGTTTGCCGAGAGTGCCTTTGCTAAGCACCGCGTCAGTGGACAGTGCCTTCAGTATGTTCTCGCGCTTGACCGAGTCAGCCATCAGAGACGCGATATAGGTGCGGTATCCTTCGATGGTGTTGCGCAGATGGAGACCCTGGGGCTTTGATCCTGAAAGCATCACAATCGAAGCGGCCTCAAGGTTGTCGCGGTTCTGGATGTTGTCAAGATCGCCGTCATCGCCGTCGGCCTCCATGACAATCATTCGTTTGAGCGAATCGATCTTGAGATAAACGCCATCGGTCACACGGCGCACCTCCCGGGCCTTGTCATACCAGACCTGCCCCTTGTCGGGGTTCTGCTCGGCAAAAGCCTGGAGAGTATGGAGGATGGCAGCGTTTCGCTGCTCCACATTGCTGTTGGTTCGTTTTAAGCCCTCCTCGACCTGGGTGAAACCGTTGAGCACATCGCTCGACACGTTCAGAGCCAGCATAGCGGTCAGAACGATGTACATGAGGTTGATCATCTTCTGACGCGGGGAAAGCCTGTTGTTACTGGTACCCAATGGTTAAGAGTTTATAAGGTTGAAGATCTTGTCTTAAAAAACCACCGCCTGTCAGAGATCGGAAGGACGGCGTGTCCCCTGGTATTGGGGTGGCACTGTGTGGGTTGCCGCCGGAGACTGCGCCACAGGCGCGTCATCTGGCTCGGGAACGACCGGAGCGGGAGCGGCAGCCGCCTGCGCGGAGGCCTGTGCCGCCGCAGCCGCCAATGGATTTGCGGCATACATGTTGATGGTCATGGCGTTGATCATCTTCTCATATACGGAATTGAGCTGATGCATGTACAGGGCCATCTTCTCTGTCTCCTCGCAATAACGTGCGCTCTGGGATGAGCTGCGCTCATACATGTCGCGGATCTCCTTGATACCGGCGTTGACACGGTCGATAGCGTCGAGCTGTGAGCTGACGCTTTTCAACTGAATCTCGTAGATCGTGTTAAGACCCTGTATGTTGCGGTTGAGACCCTGCATCTGCTCGACATAGCCTGTCGATGAGCGGGTGATGTTCTCGGAGTTCTCGGTTATGGCGCGGTATGACTCAAGCAAGACATCGCTGACGGTGTTGAGCGAACGGGTCGTCTCCTGGAGATGGCGCAGCTCTTCGGCCATCGCCGAAACCTGGTCGAGGTAAGTCTGGGTCGCCGAGACCATCGAACTGACAACTTCGGCAGGGGTGGAGTCGGAAGCAAGGACAGGAGCCTTGACAGGCGCGCCGGCTGCAGCGGATGCATCACCGCCGTTGACACCCCCGTTGATGACAACACCCGTACCCCCTTTGAAATCCGGACGGTCGTCAGGATTGTCGGTATCGAATACCGGGAAGACATTCTCCCATTTATATTCCCGTGGAGGACGGTCAAAAGCTGTCAAAGTGAACATCAAGACCTCGGTACCCATACCGAGAGACAGCAGGAAGTTGCCTCCGGGGAGATGGAGGATCTTGAAAAGAGCGCCCCAGATCACGATGGCCGCGCCGATCGAATAAGCGAAGTTGAAGAAACGCTGCCCCTTGTCAGATGAGATCCAGGCCGAGAGCCCGCGTTTGTATTGTTTGTATTTTCCCATTGATACGAGTCTTAGGAAGATGGTTGGTGGCTATGTTTATTTCGAGGATTTCTGTCCCTTGGCGAATCCGATCTGCGAACGGACACAACGGAATCCGATATATGAACGTTGCTCGTTCTGGAACTCCCACATGCGGATGTCACTCCTTATGTTGTGGGCCACATCTTTCCATGAACCGCCGCGTACGATCTTGCGCTTCATGCGATAGGGATCTTCGACGGCCGCGTCATAACGGTATTCGGGATTAAGGTCGGAGGTGAGGTCCTGAACCGTCTCGACGAATGCTGTCGAGGTCCATTCGCTGACATTTCCGGCCATGTCGTAAAGCCCGAAATCATTCGGGGAATAGGTGCCGACGCGCGATGTGATCAGATGGCCGTCCTTGACGTAGTTTCCGTCATTGGGCTTGAAGTTGGCGTAGAAACAGCCTTTGTCCTCGCTCATTGTCAGATCACCCTCCCAGGGGAACATGTTGTCATTCTCACCGGCGCGGGCGGCGAATTCCCATTCTGCCTCTGTCGGAAGACGGTAAGGCTCCACATATATCCCCTCCTTGCCGAGGGAGCGTTTGAGGAAATCGGTGCGCCAGTTGCAGAACGCGTTGGCCTGCTCCCAGCTCACCCCGACAACAGGATACTCGCTGTAGCCGCCATGACTGAAATACATGCGGACATACGGCTCGTTGTAGGCATTCTCGAAGTCATTCACCCAGCAGGTGGTGTCGGGATAGACATTGACGATATAGGTGTTGAGGAAATCATAGTCGCCGGTAAGGCCGCGGGATATCGTCTGACGGACAATCTCACCCTCATCGTTGATGTAGGCAGTGTCCTTCGAGATCTGCGGGATGTCGGTCGGTGTCGACAGGTCGGTGTTGTAGACCCTCTTGCGGGGGTCAAGGCGGTTGCGGCGTTTGGCAGCCTCGGTATGGTTATACACCTCGTAACGGTAGTTGAGCTGCTCGGGGTCGAGCTCACGCGCGCCGGTTATGGGGTTGGTCCTGTAAACACTCTCGATCGCTCTCTGGGCATCCTCGTCGGGATTGCGCCAGGGGATGGGCTTCGACCAGTTGAGACGGGGAGTGATGGGATTTCCCTGCTTGTCCTCCTCGATCTTGAAAGCCTCGTTTCCGCCATATGCGGGATCAGCCAGACGCTCGCGAATGATGGAGTCGCGGACCCAGAAGACAAACTGTTTGTATTTCGAGTTTGTCACCTCTGTCTCGTCCATCCAGAAGGCATCGACCGACATCCCCTTGGTGTCGGCGGCAAGGTTCCATGCGCTGTCGGCCTTGGCGGGGCCCATGTCCATCGAGCCACGGCTCACAAGCACCATGCCGTAAGGGGTGGGCTCGGCCCATGAAACGCCGCCCACGCCGGTCACTTCGCCTCCCGCAGACCCTCCACGACGGCCGGAGGCACAGCTGGCGGCTGTGATCAGCAGCAATGCGGCGGGAAGGAGGTATAACGAAAGTTTCTTCATATTTCTGAGTAGTTGTAATCTTGTCATTCAAAATCCCAGTCCGGGGTGTCTCACATTATGCGGACACTGCGGTGACGGTTGCGGTTTTTCTCCGAAAAATCGAGCTTCAGGCTGTATCCGGCGAAAATCTCGAAACTGCCGGAGGAGGCTTTCGCGATGGCCGACGTCGGATAATCATAGCTGAACCCTATGTAAAATCCTTTCAACTCGGCCGAGATCACTGCGTAGACAGCGTCTTTCCACCTGTAGCCGACTCCAAGGCTAAGGAATTTGTTGTAACGCCCGCGGACAGTCGCCTCCCAGGTGGTGAACGTGAAATCGGTCTTGACCAACGCAGACGGCATCACTTCAAATAACGTGTTTTTCACCTTAATATTGCTTCCGGCCATAAAATATAAGGTGCGCCCTATCTGGAACTCGTAGTTTTTCTCTTCGGAGTTTTCCCCCGACTCGGCGTTGAGGCTGACCGACGGAGCATTGAGGTGAGTGCCGGAGACCCCGACCCAGAATTTGGGATGGGAGTAGAACAGACCCGCGCTTACATCGAAAGCATTCCCCCGGATGTCTTGCTTGGGGATGGCTTCATCGTTGGGCTGGTGATAATCGTCCTGATCCGGGATGTAGACCTCCGACCCTTTGAAAGACTGGTCGACGAAACCGACTTGCGCTCCTATCGAGAGAGTCCCTTTGAAGAGTTTCTGCTTATAGGCTACCTGCGCCCCTATGTTGAGGTTCTTGTAAAGCCCCATCGATTCCTGTTGCATCACCAGTCCCACACCAAACCGCTTCTTGAAAAGCATGAACGGCATGTCGGCGGCCACCACGAAAGTCTTGGGAGCGCCGTGGATCCCCACCCACTGCAGGCGCGCGCCGCCACGGATCTTCAACAGGTCGGTCGTGCCGATGGCTGCGGCGTTGTAGTAGTTCGGGACCTCGAAATACTGTGAGAACTGTGCGTCTGACTGCGCCGAGGCTTTAATGCCGGACAGCAGAAACAGCGTCGGCAACAGTGCGAGAATCAGATTATTAAGGCTAAGCCGTCGTTTCATAAGCGTCTTTCAAACGATTCCTTGACAGAGGTCATTCAAAGTAAAATGAAAGCACGACCATCTGGGTCGTCGCCCTTTTCACAGACAGGTTGACATTGGTCCTCAGCGGGTCGTCGACCAAGTCCGGGCGGTTGTGGTTGATACAGTCAGTCAGCCCGAAGCAGAATTTCAGTTCGGGGATGAGTTTGAAGTAGGGCAGATAAATGTCACATCCGAAGCCTACCGACAGCATGAATTCCGAGGATTTCGTCTTTATGAAATCGGTGTTTTTCTTGGCCACGTCGATCGACGGTATCACCCCTCCGATCACATACGGGCGCAGGTTGCGCATCCTCTGGGCGGCGAATTTCAGCTCTACAGGAAGGACGAGATAGGCCGACTTCAGATCCTGCCGCTCGCGGACATCGTTGGCCGTGTCGTAGAAATCTATAACCCGGTTGCCGAACCACAGGCCGGGACTGACGCGAAGCGAGAAATAATTGTTAAGGCGCAATTCCGCCAGACCATTCACGCAGAACCCGGGGTTGTATGAGGGCTGCGACATGAACCAGGCCTGGCCATCCTCGGTTATGAATCCATTGTGATGGAAACTCATGCCGAATGTGTTCATCCCGACCGAAAAGCCGAGATGGAAACGGCGCATATCCGCATACGGGCGGTTAAGCACCTTGTCATTGAGCTTCTTGGCCGACGCGGGGAGGGCTGAAAGCAACGCGGCGACTATCGCCACAGCCATCACAAGCCTGACAGGGAAGAGATATGTCTTTGTTTTCAAACTCATTAATTTATTAACGCCACCCGGAAAACTTTATTGCCGCGTAAAGCAAAAAATAAGGACATTGTTAATATTGGTTAATCCGCGATCTCTTTACGGCGGCTTCGGCGTTTATCTATTAACTTTGTCTAAATTTTCGAAAAATGAAGAAACTCCGGATACATATCCTGCTACTCGCGGCCGTTATAGCCACAGGACTCGGCCTGACATCATGCGAAACCGACTCCCCGGCTGAAATGTGGTATCTCAGCGGCACATGGCAATGCATGCAATACCCGGATGAGACCCTCACTTTCTACATGGACGGCACCGGCTACTGGCAAAACGACTACACCGGCGAATATGAGAACTTCAATTACTATTGTGATGGCGACTACCTGTCGTTCAGATGGTTCCCCCAATACGGTCCGTCATATCCCGAGGACTGCACGATATACGCGCCCAACTCCAACGCCATACAGATAACCTATCCGCCAAGCAGCGGATACGGCCCTGTCACCCTCTACTACTCCCGTATCTACTGATCGCGGCCGCAGTGGGGTGAGCGTCCCCCCTTAACTCCGACATTTTATCAGACCGAGTGCTTGCAACCTCGTAAAAAACAAGACCAATGGAAAAGAATATCCAATCCAAACCACACTTCACCCTGGCTTTCCTGATCCTGACATCACTGTTCGTAGTGTGTCTGATCATTGCCAACCTCGTAGAAATCAAAACCGTAAGCATCGGAGCCGTGACGGTGACGGCCGGACTCGCCGTATTCCCCCTCTCATATATCATCAACGACTGCATAGTGGAAGTCTATGGCTTCCGCAAAGCAAGACTCGTCATATGGCTGGGGTTCGCCATGAGCCTGCTGACAGCCGTGATGCTCAATATCGCCATACAGCTGCCGGGCGGTCCTGACTGGGACGCCCAGGAAGCCATGGAGACAATCTACGGGTCTGTGCCACGCATAATGCTGGCAAGTTTCACAGCTTTCATCTGCGGCTCAATGGTCAACGCCTACGTGATGAGCCGGATGAAACGCGCAGCCTCCACGGCCTCATCAGGCGCGACCTGGCGGTTCTCCCTGCGCGCCATCATCTCTACACTCTGGGGTGAGGGAGTCGATTCGGTAATCTTTTTCCCGATCGCATTCGGGGGAGTCTTGCCGACATCCACCATCATCTCCCTGATCGTTTCGCAGGCTTTACTAAAGACTGCTTACGAAATACTGATCCTGCCGGTGACGATAGCTGTGGTGAAACGCCTCAAACGCATCGAAGGGGATGACACGGTCGACTCCTCCTCGACCAACTATTCCTGGTGGAGGCTGACCGACATCTGATACCCCCTGATTTATACCTAGCGCGTCACCCCCGCCTATGTGAAATCGAAACACCACAATTATAAGGGTTTATTAAAAATTTTTCCGCTGAAATAGCTTCTGTTTCAGAAAAAATCACGATATTTGCAGTTGCATTTTGACCCGCAGCCCTTCGGTTTCGGCCTAAACCTTTACGGTTCAACGGTTTGCGGCAATCAGACATGACAGCGACATTGCCACGCAACTATTAAATAAAATAATCGATATACCCGCTATGACGAAAGCAGAAATCGTTAACGAGATTTCAAAGACAACCGGCATCGAACGTGCCGCAGTTCTCGAAACAATCGAAAAGTTCATGGAAGTGGTCAAAGACTCTCTCGCCCACGGCGAACCGGTCTACCTGCGCGGATTCGGCAGCTTCATCATCAAGACCCGCTCACAGAAGACCGCCCGCAACATCTCCAAGAACACCACCATCATCATCCCCGAACACAAGATCCCCGCGTTCAAGCCCGCGAAAGTGTTCATGGAAGACCTCAAGGACTAAGAGGACAATCCATCCCCACGAGACAATTAACTTATAGTTAAACCATTAAAGTTTCTTACAATGCCCAGCGGAAAAAAGAGAAAAGGCCACAAGATGGCTACCCACAAGCGTAAAAAACGCCTGAGAAAGAACCGTCACAAGAAGAAATAATCCTTGAACTGTTCAGGCTTATCAAGAACGCGATATAGAACACAGAACAAACTTTTCCCGACGGCCGCCGAAACAACAAGGCTTCCAGCCGCGAAAAAAGTTTGTTCTCGCGTTTTTTGAACCGGCCCTCGATCCTTTCCACATCCCCCTCTCCCCCCGAAAACATCCCAATCCCTTAATGAACGAATGAAAAGCGAACTTATCGTCGACGTACAGCCTCAGGAGGTCTCCATAGCCCTCACCGAGGATGGCCGGCTGGTCTCCCTGCAGAAAGAGAGCCGCAACCTGGCCTACGCCGTCGGAGACATATATGTGGCGAAGGTCAAGAAGCTAATGCCGGGCCTCAACGCCGCTTTTGTCAATGTCGGCTACGAGAAAGACGCGTTCCTTCATTATCTGGACCTTGGACCCCATTTTTCTTCCTATTCTGAATTTCTCCAGCAGCTTCTCGACGACCCGAAGGCTCCGATGCCCCAGGTCCAGAAAATGAAGCTACTCCCGGACATCGACAAACACGGCACCATCACCGACCAGCTGACCTGCGGCCGCGAACTGCTGGTGCAGATCGTCAAGGAACCCATATCATCAAAAGGGCCGCGACTCACCACGGAAATATCCTTCACAGGCCGTTACCTGGTATTGATACCATTCTCGACGAAGATCTCCATCTCACAGAAGATCAAGACCACAGCCGAGAAACTCCGCCTGCGCCACCTTGTCGAAAGCATCCGGCCGAAAAACTTCGGCGTGATCATCCGGACATCGGCTGAAGGAAAATCCGTGGCCGAGCTCAACCACGAGATACAGACCCTGCGGAAATGCTGGGAAGACACAATCACCAAAGCCCGCTCAGCGGAAGTGCCCTCACTCATATTCGAGGAGGAAAGCCGCATCGTAGGCGTTTTGCGCGATGTCTTCTCCCCTTCATTCGAAAGCATCCATGTCAATGAAGCCGAGGCATACACCCAGATTCAGAAATATGTCAGCCTGATCGCACCCGAAAAAAAGGAGATCGTCAAACTCTACGCGAAAGAGACACCGATATTCGACAGCTTCAACATCACCAAGCAGATAAAATCGTCGTTCGGCAAGACTGTCTCATTCAAGTCAGGCGCATACATCATCATCGAGCACACCGAAGCGTTGCATGTCATCGATGTCAACTCCGGCAACCGCGCCAAGGCCGGCAATGACCAGGAGACAAACGCCCTGGAAGTCAACTTGCGCGCCGCCGACGAGATAGCCCGCCAGCTCAGGCTGCGCGACATGGGCGGAATAATCGTCATCGACTTCATCGACATGAACAAAGTCGAGCACCGGCAGGCCCTGTACGACCATATGCGACAGATCATGGCCAACGACCGCGCGCGCCACAACATCCTGCCCCTGAGCAAATTCGGGCTGATGCAGATCACGCGCCAGCGAGTACGCCCCGCCCTCGACATCGTGACTGCGGAGAGTTGCCCGTCATGCTTCGGCAAAGGGGAAGTCCAGCCCTCACTGCTTTTTACCGACACCCTTCACGAAAAGCTTGTCTATCTCATCAATGACCTTAAAGTCAAAGACTTCATCCTTTATGTGCATCCTTTCGTGGAAGCTTACCTCAAAAAAGGACTTATCTCCTTGTACCGCCGCTGGCGGCTGGAGATGGGAGCGAAGTTCAAGATAGTAGCCGACCAATCGCTGGCCTACCTCCAATACAGGGTGCTCGACTCAAACCGCAACGAAATAGACCTCAAGGAAGAAAAAGACCTCGACAAGACCTCGACGGTCAAATCAAAAACCAAGGCGAAGAACAGGGTAAACCAGACAGCCACTGCTGACGACAAGGCTTGATCCCCTCCTTACCCGACGGAACGCCAACTACCACAGCTGCCTACCGCAGCCAATATAACAGACGACAAGGCGGTGTGTCAGACCACGACACACCGCCTTACTTTATGCACTTTCCGGGGATAATGAACCGGTCAAAATCATTTAAAAGACACAAAAAAACCACCGGGATTACTTATGTCGCGAATTTTTAGTACTTTTGCAAACATAATCCCATATGAGACAAAAGATGCAGGAAAAGATTGTAATCCTTGATTTTGGGTCGCAGACCACCCAGCTCATCGGACGCAGGGTCCGCGAGCTCAACACCTACTGCGAGATCATCCCCTACAATAAGTTTCCCCACGACGACCCGTCGGTGATCGGAGTCATTCTCTCCGGCTCTCCGTTCTCGGTCTACGATGACAAGGCTTTCAAAGCCGACCTGTCAAAGATACGCAAAAGGCTGCCGGTGTTGGGAATATGTTATGGAGCCCAATTCATGGCCTGGGAAGATGGAGGCAAGGTAGAGCCGGCCGGGAGCCGCGAATATGGCCGCGCCCATCTTGAGTACATTGACTCCTCCGAGCCAATATTCAAGGATATAGAGCCGGGGACTCAGGTATGGATGAGTCATGGCGACACAATAACCGAGATCCCCTCCACATTCAGGCGCATAGCTTCCACCGACAAGGTCAGGATTGCCGCCTACCGCATCGAAGGAGAGCAGACATGGGGGGTACAGTTCCATCCCGAAGTCTATCATTCGGTGAAAGGCACCCAGCTTCTCAAAAACTTCGTGGTCGACGTATGCGGATCAAAACAAGACTGGAGCGCGGCCTCATTCATCGAGACAACCGTCGCAGCCCTGCGCCGGCAACTCGGAGACGACAAAGTAGTCCTCGGCCTTAGCGGCGGTGTAGACTCCTCGGTAGTGGCTGTGTTGCTCAACAAGGCCATAGGCAAGAATCTGACCTGTATCTTCGTCGACCACGGGATGCTGCGCAAAGATGAGTTCAACGATGTCATGCGTGACTATCAGGGACTCGGACTCAACGTGATCGGAGTGGACGCGTCAGCCAAGTTCTTCAAGGAACTGGAAGGGGTCACAGAACCTGAACGCAAACGCAAGATCATAGGCAAAGGGTTCATCGACGTATTCGATCAGGAAGCCCATAAGATAAAGGATGTCAAATGGCTCGCCCAAGGCACGATATATCCTGACTGCATCGAATCGCTGTCTATCACCGGCACCGTCATCAAGAGCCATCACAACGTCGGCGGCCTCCCAGAGAAGATGAACCTTAAGCTTTGCGAACCGCTGCGGTTGCTCTTCAAGGATGAGGTCAGAGCCGTCGGACGCGAGCTGGGAATGCCCGACCGTCTGATATCGCGCCATCCATTTCCCGGACCGGGCCTGGCTGTCCGCATTCTGGGAGACATCACCCCCGAGAAGGTCCGTATACTCCAGGATGCCGACAAGATATTCATCGACGGATTGCGCCAATGGGGCCTATACGATCAGGTATGGCAAGCCGGAGTGATACTCCTCCCGGTACAGAGCGTCGGAGTTATGGGTGACGAGCGCACCTATGAACGCGCGGTCGCGTTGCGCGCCGTCACCTCCACAGACGCGATGACAGCCGACTGGGCACACCTCCCATACGACTTCCTCGCCGAGGTCTCCAACAAGATCATCAACCACGTCCGCGGTGTCAACCGCGTGGCCTACGACATCTCCTCGAAGCCGCCAGCCACTATCGAGTGGGAATGAGACATCCCGGGCAATCGGCCTCTACTCCATATCGACCAGAAACAAGCACGACAAATGGAAAATTCACCTTTCAATACCAACAACCCTTATAAGAAGACTCCTAAGTCGCAATCGACATTGCCGCTTGAACCGCGCGTGTCACGTGAGGAACAGGAGGTCGATGCCGCATACAAACCCAAGCCCGAACCTCCCAAGGATTTCCGGGAACCCCAAAGACGCGCGACCGTGAATTTCACGGCGCAGCCTGCGCCACGCAGATATGAGGCTCCCTCGTCATACGGCCAATCGGGGCAAGCACATTACAACCGCCCGTCACAGGCACAGCCCAAAGAGAGGCCGACCGAGCCGCCGGCCGCAGGAATGCGCCCCCGCCCCACCGTGGCCTATCAGCCGGGCCAGGAGACAGCCCAGGCGCAACCTCGGCCGCCACGTCAATATCCGACACCCTCCCGCCCCGGACAGACAGTAAACCCTTCAGGTCATCCTAATTACCGTCCCACCGTCCCCGCAGATGGCCCCCGCATACACGGAGGTGACAATGGCCCCCGTAATCCCGGTTACCGTCCGACAGTGCTTGACTCAGACAGCAGGAATGGAAAAAGCAGCCTCGGACTGATCATCGGAATAGTAGCAGTGGCCCTCCTTATCGTCGGCGCAGGATGCTGGTGGTATTTCGGCTATAGGAATTCCCATCCCATAATGACCGATGATCTGAACGTGGAGGAAGTTTCGGAAATCACATATTCCGACAACACCCCCGCCGAAACCGCGAATATTTCCGGCGAAACGCCCCCACAGCCCTCTTCCGGCTCGACACAAGGGTCAGGCGACATCACATCGCAGACACCCGGAGTCAGCGGCGGCACGGAATCCACCTCTCTGTTCAACCGCCCCCTGACCTACACCGGCACAGTAACTCCCGGCGGAGTGGCTTCACTGAACATCATCCTCTTCCAGAATGGCCGTCTTGAAGGCACTATCGACTATTCCGGCGGCAAATCGATGCCGCTTTTCGGCAGCTACACATGGACAGACAACGGCCATATGATGAACATCAATTTCACCGTCAGCTCAAAGAAAGACAAGACTTATTCCGAAAGCTGGATGGGTCACTCCTCATACATCAAAGATGACCTTGCCCACACCCTGACTTTCAAGCGGATAAACACATCCAACGGCCAGTCGATGACCGCGTCGTTCGCTCTCCGTCCCTGACGAAGAATGAGACTCTCTTTCTTCTCACGAAATATCATAAAGCCTTATCATTCCGGGGTGAGATGTCATGTACTGACAAATCGCCCCGGAAATGATCCGATGCCTCATTGGCTGATGCTGGTCATCATCCTGTTTGCCGCGTTGTTTCTATACCTCCAGATGTCAATCTTCCAACGGGCCAGTGTTCTGTCTGACGGGTATTCTTATTTCGACGCATGGGAAACAATCAAGGGTGGCCATACAGACCGGTTGCGGACACCGGTATATGCCATGTTGGTAGGATTCCTGACCGAGCTTTTCGGGAAAGATACCGCTCTGGTAATCATCCCTGTAATCCATTGGATAATATACATAGCTGCGTTAAGGGCCGTCTGGCAGATCGACAACTGGATAGGGATTTCCCATTGGATAAACTGCGCGGTTATACTGACCTTGGTGACAG
The DNA here is from genome assembly GCA_021772015.1 of Prevotellaceae bacterium. GTDB lineage: Bacteria > Bacteroidota > Bacteroidia > Bacteroidales > Muribaculaceae > UBA7173. Next base: position 41,629 of record JAETNS010000006.1, read on the forward strand.
TCCCCGGCTTCTGGGTCTTCAACCACATCACCATGGCCGAGACATTCTCCACTTGCGGCATAATCTTATTAATCTGGCTATCAGGAAGATACTTATTAGGGGGGGAGAAATCCACCCTTTATTGCGCCGGATTTACGATGGTGATCCTTATATTCACCAAGCCGATGTTCATTTTCCTGATCCCGGTTATGGCTCTGTTCTGGCTGATTGTCTGCCGCCGGAACAGACGACATCTCATTGCCGCCGGAATATCCGTAACCGCTTCAACATGCATGACTGCCATTTACATTTATTGCATGGCCCATACCTATCTTGTCCCCTCCTTGTCAATAGCGACAACTTACAACCAATATTATTGCATGAGGGCGGAAGGACTGATCATACCTGATGAAATAGACAATTCAGACCTAAGGGAACGCTTTCAACCGTTATACGACAGCATCCCGGGAGGATGGTACAAGACCCAGCCATATTGGCAGGAGATGTGGATGTTCAACTGGCCGGATCTCGACGTTCTTGCCAAGACGGCCATAAACCATCACCCAGAAAAGGTATTGGCCGCGACCGCGCAACGCTTCCGGACATCACTCTCCACAAGTCAGTTCTACAGCCTCGTTGACGAACTGGGATTGTCGCCGGAATATGACCGGATGTATGCAAATTGGAACGGCATAGACCATAACAGGGAGGGTGGGTTCATCTATCCATTCCACCGCCTTATCAGATTTCCCATCTGGGGAGGACTTGTCATATTGTCTGTGTTCGCGATCATCTGGTCATATCGCTGGAGGCGACAACATCGTCTCCCTGCCCTTCCGGCTCTGATCGCTACCATATATCTGACAGCGTATATTACCACAGTCATAGGAGCCCACGACTCATGGGGCCGCATCCTGACCCCGGTCAATCCACTCCTTGTCATGATGGCCGGCAGCATCGCCTCCATCATTCACAGTTTACAACTAAAATCAAAATCTCTGGATGAGCGACATAAGCTTAAAACGACTATTCCTCATTAAAAAACTCGGAGGAACCTCTTCTTGTAACCGTGAATCCGCCAGGATGCCTATGTGGCTCACTGTCACCACTATAATTCTGGGACTGATTTTCCTCTCCATGCAAGGACTGATTTTCCGTCATGGAAGTATGGAAATGGACAGCTGGTCTTACCCGAGTGGATGGTGGTCTCTTAAAGACGGTCACATTGACCCGGCGCGTCCACCTGTCTATTGCACCATAGTCGGATTGATATGGGAACCTCTCACAATGGGTTATGGCAACATATTGCTTCCCGTAATTCAATGGACGCTCTATATTGCCTCTTTACAATTAGTCTGGATTATAAACGGATGGCTGAAAGCAAACAAAACATTCAACACATTGGCAATTCTATCTATGATGCTTATTCCCGGATTCTGGATTTTCAACAACATAATCATGGCCGAGTCAATATCCTTGTCCGGCATTATACTGCTCGTATGGCTATGTGGCAAGTACATCCGGACAAAAAAAGGCAGATATCTGTGGCTCTCCGAGATCACACAGCTAATATTGATATTCACCAAACCGATGTTCATATTCCTGATCCCTGTGCTTACATTACTCTGGATCGTAGTCGGTTGGAAAAACAAAATCCATCTGTGTTCCATCTTATTGTCTCTATTCATAACTGTAAGCCTCTTATGGTGGTATACCGTCGAAATGAAAAAGGAATATGGAGTGGCCGCACTCACCTTAGCGTCAACCCACAACAGATATTGTTGTCTCCGTGCTGACGGTGCCATCATCCCGGATGAAATATCCGATCCGGTGATAAGGGAAAAGTTCTCACCGATGTATGAGGCTGATCCCGGAGTTCAAAATCCAGAGAACCGGTATATCCCGGAAGCAGCATTATATTTTACCTGGCCGGAACTTGACCGTCTTATCAACGAGACGACCAAGCATCACCCATATGCCGATGTCGACGGCATATTTTACCGCATCAAGACATCGATGACTCAGAGTCAACACTTTTTTTATTTATTGGGATATAACGAGACTGTAGACCGACTTTTCTCAAAATGGAACGGCATAAGTAAAAACCGGCCCGACGGCTTTATTTTTCCATTCCACCGCCAATTGTGGTTTCCAATTTGGATTACTGCTCTCATATGGGCAACATTCACCTTGATATGGTTATATCGATGGCAGAAGAACCATCGTTTCCCAGCAATGGCTTACACAGTGTCTGCGATAATCTTTACATGCTATATTTCAGTCATTATCGGAGCTCAGGACCAATGGGGACGAATCATGACTCCGGTAACTCCTCTGATTCCTGTCATGGCCAGCAGTATCGCCTCCATCTCATGTGGGTATGTTAAAAAATCATTATCAGGGTGGGGGTTGAAGCGAGGGGGATTTGCTTAGTTGGGCAAAGTTGCGTAAATTTGCATTGTGAAGCTTGCGACTTACAACTGTTACTCTTCCCGGCAATGGAAAAACAGACTCATCGTCATACTTATGACGATGGTTTTCATCGTATTGCCATCGGTCAAGGTCATGGGACAGTCTGCGGTCAAGCGTCCGCACAGGATCCACGCCACGACTGACTCGCTGCAGTCACAGCTCCCCGATTCCATCCCTGTCAGCACCCCCGTCTCTGATCGCGAGGCTGTAGTTGTCGACCGCTTCACCCTTTCAAGTGATTCCATGTATGTCACCCCGGTAGACACGGTCGGGATATTGACCGCCGGGGAGGCCTATGAAGTAGACTCCATACGGCGCAGCGAGCGCAATGGCTCCATCATGAAGCGACTCAGCGACATCCCTGAAGATGAATGGGTGCCACGCGCTGTAGAGTTCAACCCTGATCCAACCCGCGCGGTCTGGCTTTCGGCACTGTTCCCGGGTCTCGGGCAGGTTTACAACCGCCGTTACTGGAAACTGCCGATAATCGTAGGGGGATACCTCGGTCTGGGATACGCCACAAGCTGGAACAACCAGATGCTCACCGAGTACACCCGCGCCTACTCCGACCTGCTCGACAACGATCCCTCGTCAAACAGCTACATGGACTTCTTTGCCCCTAATGTGAAAGAGGAGGACATCGACAAATCCTGGCTTCAGAATCTCTTGCGATCACGCAAGAATTACTTCCGCCGCAACCGCGACCTGTGTATTATCAGCATGGTAGGTGTCTATCTGCTGGCTATGGTCGACGCGTATGTCGATGCGTCACTCTCTCATTTCGACATAAACCCACATCTATCAATGGATGTCGTGCCGACCTTGATGCAGGACGGCCGACAAAGATACCCCTCTGTCGGCCTGGCCTGGGCCTTGAATTTCTAAGGCTGCAGCAGGGTATCCGATATGACCATCTAAAAACCGCCCACTCCGATGACGTTCTTCAACCGTTTGAATTCTTTGATTGTCGCTGTCGCAGCCGGAGCCTTTGCCCTGACGGCGGCTCCCGCCCCGTCGGTCCTCTCTCTGTCTCAATATGCCAACGACTCGACAATAGTCCTTCCCGAAAGTTTCGAGACCGACACCCAGAAGATGATGGAGAACTGGTATCTCCAGAACTACACGGCTCTTGATGCCGACGTTGACCGCAAACCTGACGCTGAAGTCTCCGACGAGGAGATCACACGCCGCCTCGCCGCCATACCGACCACAATAGAATTGCCTTTCAACTCGATCGTCAGAGCATATATCGACGCTTACACCCAGAAGAACCGCCGTCTGGTCGAGAACATGCTCGGAATGAGCCTCTATTACATGCCCATCTTCGAGCAAGCCCTTGAAAGGGAAAACATACCGATGGAGCTGAAATACCTGCCGGTGATCGAGTCGGCCATGAACCCCGACGCGGTATCACGATCCGGAGCCACCGGCCTGTGGCAGCTGATGTTGCCGACCGCGAGGGGATTCGGCATGGAGGTCAACACTCTGGTAGACGAACGTCGCGACCCGGTCGCATCCTCCGCGACAGCAGCCAAACTGCTCCGGCAGCTCTACGACATATACCACGACTGGTCGCTGGCCATCGCCGCCTACAACTGCGGCCCCGGCAATGTCAACAAAGCCCTGCGCCGTTCGACTGCCGAGAAAAAAGACTTCTGGGCGATATACCCATACCTCCCCAAGGAGACCCGAGGATACGTCCCCTGTTTCATCGCCGCCACATATGTGATGACATATTACAAGCATCACAACATATCCCCGGCCTTGGCGAAGAAACCGATCCTTACCGACTCGGTCCATGTCAACCGCCGCGTCCATTTCCAGCAGATATCCGACGTGCTGCAGATACCCGTAGAGGAGCTGAAAGTACTTAATCCCCAATACCGTCAGGAATGCATTCCCGGCGACCTGCGTCCATACCCGCTGGTGCTCCCCGCCAACCAGACCTATTCCTACATAATGAGCGAGGACGCGATATGCGCCAGCAACGCCGACCTTTACGCGCGCCGCCTTACCGTAGAGCCGTCAACCGGGGAGGTTGCCGCCGAGGCTTCCACTGATGGCAAGGATGGGGAATGGGTCACTACCGAAAAGGTACTTTACCATAAAGTGAGAAAAGGGGAGACAATGTCGTCCATCGCGAAAAAATACGGTATCTCACTCTGGAGCCTGAAACACGCCAACGGCAACATCCGGACCGCCCGACGGGGACAGACCCTCAAAGTGGTGACCACCGAACGTGTTTTCAAGCCCAAAGCCCCTGAGGCCACACCACCCGCCGAGGGTGACGACCTGCTCGTAAAACAGGATGCCCCGCAACAATCCGCGCCGCTGACCGCCGACGCGGGAGCGACTCCCGAGACCGATCCGGCGGCAGTCCCAACCGCTGACGCAGGTGGCGCGGCAAATGGGGCTGCAGATGCCCCGACTGTAGTGGAAACGCCAAAAAAGGCAGCTGCTCCGGCCAAATCCTCATCCAAGGGGAAAGCTTCCTCGAAGAAAGCCACAAAAAACAAGAAGAAACCGACCAGCAAGACAGTCACCGCGAAAAGCGGCGACTCTCTTGACCGGATCGCCAAGAGAAACGGCACAACCGTCAAGGAGCTTAAACGTCTCAACGGCTTGTCGGGCAACAACCCCGTAATACAGCCGGGACAGAAAATCCGCGTAAAATGAGCCACGACAACGAACTGATACTCATAAACATCTCCGGCCAGGACAAACCGGGAGTCACCGCCGCCCTCACCTCCATCCTCGCCAAGTACAACGCGATGGTGCTGGATATCGGCCAGGCCGACATACACCATACCCTCTCGCTCGGCATACTTTTCAAGACAACTCCCGCACAATCGGGAGACCTGATGAAAGACCTCCTGTTCAAAGCCTACGACATGGGGGTCAAAATACGCTTCACCCCGATCTCGACCGAGGAATACGAGCAGTGGGTCAGCCGTCAAGGGAAAAACCGATGGATCATCACGATCCTCGGCCGCCAGCTGACCGCAAGCAACATCGCCCTGGTGTCGGAGGTGATCGTCGAGCAGGGTCTGAACATTGACGCGATACAGCGTCTGACCGGCCGCCAACCTCTCGTCGAGGGATCGTTGCCGGCCGCGAAAGCGTGCATAGAATTTTCTGTAAGAGGCACACCCTCAAACCGTTCTGAGATGCAGAGCCGGTTTATCGAGATCTCTTCCCGCGAAGGATTCGACATATCCATGCAGGAAGACACGATGTATCGCCGCTGCCGCCGGTTGATCTGCTTCGACATGGACTCCACCCTGATCCAGACCGAATGTATCGATCAACTCGCCGAAAAGGCCGGTGTCGGAGATCAGGTCCGAGAAATCACCGAACGCGCCATGCATGGTGAGATCGACTTCCGTGAAAGTTTCAAAGAACGCGTCGCGTTGCTGAAAGGTCTGGATGTCAGTGTGATGGAGGGGATAGCCGAATCATTGCCCATCACCGAAGGGGTCGACCGCATGATGCAGGTGCTCAAACGCGCGGGCTTCAAGACCGCCATACTCTCCGGCGGGTTCACTTTCTTCGGAGAATACCTGAAACGGCGTTTCGGCTTCGACTATGTCTATGCCAACGAACTGGAAGTGGAGGACGGGAAACTCACCGGCCGCTATGTCGGGGATATCGTCGACGGCAAACGGAAGGCCGAACTGTTGCGCCTGATCGCACAGGTCGAGAATGTCAACATCGCCCAGACCATAGCCGTGGGGGATGGAGCCAACGACCTGCCGATGCTCTCGGCAGCCGGGCTGGGAATCGCTTTCCATGCCAAACCGAAGGTGAAGGAGAGCGCCGAGCAGTCAATCTCCACCATCGGAATTGACGGAGTCTTGTATTTCCTCGGTTTCAAGGATTCTTTCATCGGAGAACCCGGAAAATGACATCAGCCCTGTATCATACTTTTGGCTGCAAGCTGAACTTCGCCGAGACCTCTGCCGTGGCCTCCAGGATGGAACGCCTCGGAATCCGTCGCGTGCAGGCCGGGGAGGCTCCTGACCTTATCTTCGTCAACACCTGCTCCGTGACCGGAGAAGCTGACAAGAAATGCCGCCAGGCGATCCGCTCATTCAACCGCCGTTTCCCCCGGGCAGCCATTATCGTGACCGGCTGCTACGCCCAGCTAAAAAGCGAGGAGGCTGCCTCTTTGCCCGGTGTCGTTATTGTCGCCGGAAATGACCGCAAGGGAGAGATAGGCAGATTTGTCGCCGATTTTCTCGAATCACGCCGCAAAACGGTAGATGTCATACCCGCTAAGGATATCCGCCGTTTTTCCCCCTCATGCTCCCGTGGCGACCGAACACGCTATTTCCTGAAAGTGCAGGACGGTTGCGACTGCTGGTGTACTTATTGCACCATCCCCTCGGCACGTGGCCGCAGCCGTTCGGCCACAATCCGCCAGTTGGTCAGCCAGGCCGAAGAGGTCGTGGCGCAAGGAGGCAAGGAGATAGTGATCACAGGAGTCAACATCGGTGATTTCGGCAAACGTCAGCCCGACCTCACCCCCGAGGCCCCCCGCGAAGACTTCCTGTCGCTTATCAAAGCCCTTGACAACGTCGCGGGGATAGAGCGATACCGCATCTCCTCCATCGAGCCTGACCTGCTTACCGATGAGATAATCGAGTTCTGCGCCTCATCCAGGGCATTCATGCCCCATTTCCACATACCGCTGCAATGCGGGTCAGACACAGTGTTGCGGCTCATGCGCCGCCGCTACGACAGTGCTCTCTTCCGCGACAAGATAATCAAGATCAAGGAACTGATGCCCGACGCGTTCATCGGAGTGGATGTCATGGCCGGAACCCGTGGCGAGACAATCGATGAGTTCAACCGCTCGTATGACTTCATAGAGTCATTGCCGGTAACACGTCTCCATGTCTTCCCCTACTCCGAACGTCCCGGCACCCGCGCTCTGGAGATACCCCATATAGTCACACAGGAGGAGAAACACCGACGCGTCGAGCAGCTGACTGCCCTGTCAAACAGAAAAATGCGCGAGTTCGCCGGGAAATATGTCGGCAGCACGCGGCCCGTCCTATTGGAACACACCCGTCCCGGACAGCCGATGTCAGGGTTCACCGACAATTACCTGAAAGTCCGTCTCCCTGACGCACCCCCCTCCACCGACAATACCATCCTCCCGGCCACCCTCAGCGAACTCCTCATCACCCCCACCGGCGAACCCGAATTCCTCGCCACCCTCTGACAATATTGACAAAGACCTCTACGAAAATCTTTTCCCTTATAAAGACAAGACATGAAAGGTAATTGGAAATACCGACCTCTGGGATGGATGGTGGCCGCGATTGCGCGGTTGCCATTCGGAGTACTGTACGGGGTGGCTGACTTCCTGTTTGTCATGCTTTATTTTGTCGTGGGATATCGTAAAAAGACCGTAAGGAAAAATCTTGAAGAATCTTTTCCTGATATGGCCGAAAAGGATATCAGGAAAATCGAACGTGGCTTTTTCCGTAATTTCGCCGATTATATCGTTGAGACAATCAAACTGTTGCATGTCTCTGACAAGACGATGAAACGACGGATGACATTTTCCGGCGTGGAGATCATAGACGAGGCGCTGGAGAAGGGGCGCCCCGTCGTCTGCTATTTCGCCCATCTGGGCAATTGGGAATGGGCTCCATCGATAACCCTGTGGAGCCGTCTTGAAGCGGGGAAACAGGCAGAATTCTGTCAGATATACAGGCCTTTGCGTAATGAATGGTTTGACAGCCTGATGCTCCGGCTCCGGAGCCGTTTCGGAGCAGTCTCCCTCCCGAAGAAGCGTGCCTTCCTCGACCTGCTGCGCTATCGAAAGGAGGGGGTGCCGACCGTCACAGGTTTCATGAGCGACCAGAAACCGAGCCACGGCGACACAATCCATGTCGTGGAGTTCCTGAACCATCCTACTGCGGTGATCACCGGCACGGAGACTGTCTGCCGCCGCCTCGGAGCATTGCCTGTCTACTGGCACATGTCAAAGCCCCGACGCGGCCATTACCATATAGATGTCATCAATATGGATGCCGACTTAAGCCGGGAGTACACCCTGACTGACATGTATGCGCGTCTTCTTGAGAAAAACATAAGGGAGAATCCGGCTTTGTGGCTCTGGTCACACAAGCGGTGGAAAAATCCCGTGACATATGAAATGAACGGTCAAAAGGCCTGAGATGAAACAGATAGCCGTCATCATACTTAACTGGAACGGCGAGAAACTGCTGCGCGAGTTTCTCCCGTCAGTCGTCGCCAACACCGATTCCGACCTTGCCGACGTGATCGTGGCTGACAACGGCTCGACAGACAGTTCCCGCGAACTGCTGCGTCGTGAATTTCCCGAAGTGAAACTGCTGGAATTTGAAGAGAACCTGGGCTTCGCCGGGGGATACAACCGCGCCCTGCGAGAGACCCGCTACCCGTACACGGTACTTCTGAACTCCGACGTTGAGACCCCCGCCGGATGGCTCAGGCCATTGTTTGACTTCATGGAGTCACATCCCGACGCGGCGGCCTGCCAGCCGAAAATACTCTCATATAAGGAAAAAGGGAAATTCGAATACGCCGGGGCAGCCGGCGGATTCATCGACCGGAACGGTTTCCCATATTGCCGGGGACGCATTTTCGACACCGTCGAAGAGGATCACGGCCAGTATGACACCCCCGTAGAGGTGTTCTGGGCAACCGGGGCCGCCCTGATGGTCAGAACCGACCTCTATGAAAAAGCCGGCGGACTCGACGAAAGATTTTTCGCCCATATGGAGGAGATCGACCTCTGCTGGCGGCTTTCGCTGATGGGGAAACAACTATGGTGTGTCCCCGCCAGCCATGTCTTCCACCTCGGAGGAGGCTCTCTGCCTGCCGAGAATCCCCGGAAGACCTACCTTAATTTCCGCAACAACCTCTTGTTGCTACATAAAAACCTCCCGGCCAAAGACCTGAGCGGAGCATTGCTGCGCCGCCGCCTGCTCGACACCATCGCCTGGGGAAAATTCCTCCTGGCCCTCGACACAGCCAACGCCTCCGCCATCCTCCGCGCCCACCGCGACTTCCGCCGGATGCGCCGCGACTATCCCTTCCACCCCCCAATCAACCTCCTACGGAAAAGTCCGGAAAACACCCCCCCTAAGAACCGGCAACGCATACCAAACATAATCGTGGAATATTTCCTGCGCCGGAAACGGCTCTATTCTCAAATATGAGGTGGATGCACCGTCCCTTCATGCCCCAAGCTATTTCAAGCGTTTTTATCATTTCCTCCCGACTACAAAGATATACAATTGGAATTTCAATAGTTTTTCTTAAAAATCCTTACACTTGCTTTTTTTACAGGAACCTACCGGGCATGCAAAGTCCTTTGTTCTCCGACATGCTTTCAGGTAGCCGAGCAGCCGTATCCGTTTGGAGGATATAAGATTTTTTACTAATTTTGCGCCGCAATTTCACAATCGAAACACAAATAAACCATTATTGCATTACTTAAGCATTCACTTTGATGCAAAAAAAGTATGAGCATGCACCACAAATGCTTTTCACACTTCAGCGCAGACGAGTTTTGTGCTGACAAATGCTATTATTCATCTCTGTATGCTTTAACTTTTTTACGCATTCATCCAATGAAAGTGAAAAACACCGGCATATGCCGTTCCTGTAATGAATTAATCCATAAGTAATCATAAACGAATTTCAAAACTCATTTATGCTGAAGAAACTGCTGCTAAGTGCGTTCCTTCTGTCACTGGCGATGGTCGCACACCTTTATGCGCGAGGCAAAGGAGACAAGGCCCAACGAGAGCGCGAGAAATTATCCATGCTTGAGACAGCTGTCCGAGAATTGCCCGACTCTATTTTCAAGCCGGTTGAAATGGAAGATCTGCTTAATGACGAGGTCTATTTAAAGCTCGCTCATGAAGGATGGTCGCCCGAAGAGATCGTTAAGATAATGCATACGGCGATCGCTGACAAGAAAGCTGCGAAGAAAAAATTCGGCTATGGTTATTACGCGAAACAATGGCTTCCGGCATACGGACGACAACCCGGAGGTGACACCCTATATCAATTCGTCGACACCCTATATACAGCCAAAATGCAGGCCAGTGTGGCCCGCGCGGTCCCCGGCGACCTTCTTAATAAGTCATGGCCCGAGATTCCTTATTCTCCGGATGACCGAAAAAAAGGTCTGAGGCGTCCGGGATATTTCCGCCCGGTGAAATTCAACCCCAGCTGCGGCCGCATGCACTGGGCCGCCCTTCATCCTGAAGATCCCGACAAACTTTATGCGGTCCCCGACGGGGCGGGCATATTCAAGACCGACAACTGCGGCGAGACTTGGACATGCATCACTGACAACATCCCCGTACGCGCCGACCGAAGCCAGTCAAACGGTTATGCCATTCCGGTAGACCCGGACGACTGGGATCATGTGTTCGCCTTCATGAACAACGCATCCGTATATGAGACCACCAACGGAGGCGACACCTGGCGCCGCATAGTCGGAGCCACCCACAAGGGGTTCAAACGCGGAGACTGTTTCCGAGACGCAGACGGGAACCTCAAATTCATTGGAGCGCAACGACCCGGAGAGGGATGGAGCAGCAAACTGTGGATCAGTGAGGATACCTGCAAGACCTGGACGGAAGTGATCGTGCCGGACTCCCTGAAAGATGTTAATCCCCAGACCGGACGCAAGGGGCTATGGTTCCAATACATAACTTTCGACCCCAACGACCGCAACAGGATATACCTGCCTACTTCCCGCTCAATCCTATATTTTGATGACGGAGCAAAAAGCGAGACAGTCAACGGCAAGAAAGTCTACAATATCAAAAAAATGCACTTTACGGTGTATCAACCCGATGGCGTGACAGTCCGCAAACCCTCTTATGGCAAAGATGACCCTGAGAATGACGCTATTTTCCCCTCCCCGGCCCAGTCTGTGGGGGATTTGGTAGTCAACCCCAACAAACCGGACCAGATGTGGTTCGCCACAGGATCCCAGATAACGAATTGTTCGGCCGTCTACAGAAGCGACGACCGAGGTAAGACTTGGATAACTCTGTCAGACCCGGCATTCGGCATCGGTTCGGGAAACGCGTTCGGAAATGAGATGGCCTCTGTATGGCTTGGAGGATTCGGCGTGAACTTCGCCGACACCACCCGCATATATGGATGTTCGATGAGTTCAGCCATATCAAACGACGGCGGCCGACATTTCGGAAACTTCAATTGGGCAGCTGCGTTGGGAGCAAAGCACTCCGACGGCAATTATTACACAGCCTCCGCCTCGCGACATAATGCCGACAACCATTTCATCCGCTCCCACAAGTCGGGACGCGTCTTCCGTGGTTCCGACGGCGGCATGCTCATGATTGACCCCACAGTCCGGGCCGACAGCAAAGGCAACGGTATATGGACCCAGATTGGAGGCAACATGGGACAGATGCTCTTCTACCATATAGCCGTCAACGAATTCGGAGACCAGGCAATGGCCGGAAACACCCAGGACATCGACGGGCAGACTTACCGTTATGGACGCTGGGGACGTTGGCGCGGATATGAAGGGTCAGAATCTTTTATAAACCCTTATACCGGCGCGGTATATTTCTCGGGCAGCATGGGAGCCCTCGGATGGGATGGCGACCACATGTCTCTGAGTTCATGGCGTTGCGCCACCACACGCGCCGACGTTGTCTCCGGATCATGGTTCATGGCTCGTTCAAATGTTTCAAGTGCGAACACTTTTTTGCGATGTGACGACCTTGGCCAACGGGTGGTCAGCCTTTACGGGGCCGTGGGCGAAATTGTAGGACTCAACAAGTTTGCCTTGGCTCGCGACAAAAACCGGACTACCATATTTGTCTGTACAAATTCCAACTATTATAAAATGTCGACAGACGGCGGAAATACATTTCAGCCTATACTGGTAAACGGCCAGCCGGCCAAATTTTCCAATTCTCAGCTGACGGCCGATCCTGACAACAGCGACATATTGTATATCGCCATCAACGGAGGCGGCAACTCCCCCGCAAAAGTGTTCCGACTTTATGTCAATGAAGGACGCTTCGAGGAGGTTGGAACCGGTCTTCCCGCCATTCCATGCACCCAACTGCTGTTCCACGAAGGCAGCGGCGACCTTTACTTTTACCATTCAGGGAGCGCGGGATTCTACATCCTCGAGCGCAATCCAGACGGCAGCTACGCGACCAACTGGCGTTTCTGGACCAAGGGATACAACAGCGGCAAATCAGGAAACGCGGAAATCAACTACACCACACAGGAGATGGTCATCTGCGACTACGGACGTGGAGTCTGGGTCGCCGACCTCGAGCATCCATCCGACCGCTTCTTCCGCAACGGATTCGCCCTGAAAGAATTATCATTCAAAGACGGACGGCGCACTTTAGGAATCGACACCGAGTGGACCATACCCCTGTATTATCACTTCAAATGGACTGTCAACGGGACAGAGATTGACAACCCTTATCAATACCTGAGGCGAGCGCTCGAACCGGGTGACCGCGTCCAACTCACCCTGACCTTGCGAGAGTCGCCTGACGTATCAACCACATCCTCTGTCTTTGTCATTCCGGAAGTGGCAGTTCCCGACAACCGCCAGGAAGAAACCGCTTCAGACCAAGAGGGAGCGACTGAAGGAGACATACCCTCCGGCCGGGAACTCCCCAAGACCGAATCTGTGGACAATACTGTGGTAAAAGAGCCGGGACGCGCAATCTATTCCAACGGGCGAGGCCGCGTTGACCTGGGGTATCATGATTATTTCTTCAACGACTTCTCCATAGATTTGTGGATCAAGCCGATGAGCGACGGAACAATCATAGCCAACAGGACAAGTTATGGCGACAACAAAGGATGGCAGCTTTCCATTGAGAACAGCTCGCTTAAATTCCAGTATTCACCGTCCCATACTTTCCCCGTACCCAATTATGAGAAGAACTTCACCCAGACTGACAACGTGATCGGGGGCACAATGCAATACAACCGCTGGTACCACGTGGCTGTGACCCATCAGCGATACGGAAACATATGCCTGTACATAAATGGGACCAAAGTCGCGGAAAAAGCTCGTATACTTCCGGAACACACGCTGAACAATGCTGTGGTGCTTTCGCTTTTCGGTGACGCAATCGAGCGCAGCACCCTTGAAGCCACCATCGATGAGCTTAAAATATGGTCGCACGCACTTACCCTGGAAGAGATACGCCGTGAGATGCATTCCACCAATCCCGACAAAGAGGACGGCCTCGTGGCCTATTACCCCTTCAACGGCGGATCACTGGAGAACGATCTCGAGATGTTCACGCGCCGCCATATAAAATCCAGAGTGCGCGCAGAAGTGCAACACCCGATGATGACGGTCCCGACTTGCGCCAAACATGTCAGCTATGAATCGATGTCTGACAGCACCCATATCTTCCAGTCAAAAGGGACCCCCATCATTGGCCTCCACGACACCACGGAAACAAATTCCGGCAACTCCATATCCGCGACCAATTTCGGCATATACTCATTCGACACGTCACAATGGCAAAACGAGGAGGATAACCTGGATCTGGAATATTTCGACTGTCATCCCGTAGGATATCTCATCCGTCCCTTCGACACCATGCTCCTCGATTCCAACGGCAAGACCAAGAAATTCCACGTAGACTTCTATCCGGTTGAGGGAGAATTCCATCCCGGAAAGAACTACCGCCTATACACATCCAATCCTGATGACGAACATCCAAGCTGGCAAACAGCGGGTTATCCGGAATATGACCCCGAGACCGGCGCGTTGAGGATCTCTGACATGGCTGCAGACGATCTCGTCAACAAGAAACTGCTGATAGTCTCGCTGAAGCCATCGATCGAGCTTGTGATAGAAGGCCTGTCGGATGACGGGGTGCTGAATGTGTACGACCAGGACAAAGCCGTATACAAGATTAAAGCCAACATCCTTGAAGACCTTCCCGAGCCGACAGACATCTACCATATCGAATCAGACGGCATATTGCTCCCCAGCGGATTGTATTTCGCTGACGGCCATGCCGATGGAGAGATGCGCCTTGACCTAAGCAAACTCGGAGCCTTCAACACCTCGGTGCGGACCACCTTGAGGAGCAACGACAATCCTGTCAAGACCGACAGTCTGGGCAATGTACGCGCTTCAATGATCCCGGTCACCATAGATGTCCGCAATCGCATAGCTCCTCGCCAGCTGGGAAATGCTGTCAAGATGCTCAACGGGTGCATGGAAGTCGGTAACGTGGCCAACTACCAAGCCCTCCGCGGATCCAACAAAGCAACCATAATGGGCTGGGTAAGAGTTGACTCACTGAAGCAGCTTACCGGCACTCACCATCTGTTGTCTTTCCGCGACGCGTCAGGGACGACTGCCCTGCAGCTTGTCAACGGCAAACTGAGTTTTGTGTGGAGCCAGACCTTCACCATCACGACCAACGCCCCAAGCTTCACTGTCACCGAGGCTGACCTGGGCAAATGGTTCCACGTGGCCGCTGTCGTACGCCCCAATGGTGTCGATCTTTATTTCAACGGCATAAAGGCTCAATATAGCAGAACTGTCAACTTACTCAACAA
This sequence comes from Prevotellaceae bacterium, assembly GCA_021772015.1. Classification (GTDB taxonomy): domain Bacteria; phylum Bacteroidota; class Bacteroidia; order Bacteroidales; family Muribaculaceae; genus UBA7173. The sequence continues at coordinate 56,692 of JAETNS010000006.1, forward strand.
AGGACTCGGCTGTTTGCTCATCGGGAAAAGCACAGCTGCCGACGCTTGGACAGCAAACAATATCTTCTGCGGAGCCTTCGACCAGATCGGGGTATGGAACCGCTCCCTAACACAGGAGGAGGTCATCAAGTACATGTACGAAACTGTCAGACTCGACGATCCGGGGCTGCTGTCATATCTTAACATGGACTATTTCGACGAAAACGGGGTAATGCGCGACTGCTATCACCTTGGTGAAGTAAGGCCCATAGAAAACAATTATTATCCCGGGAAATCAGTTTCGTTCAATGAACCCTCGATAGTCCCGTTCGATGCCAAGGCATCAGCCGACACCTCTGCCGACGACGCGGTAATATCGCTGTCATTCCCCGAAGGAAAGAACCGCAACGCGACCGTCACGACTTTCCGGGGGACTCCTTACTGTTATCTCAACCATGATTTCCAGGAATACACAGCTCTGAACAAAGAATATTATGCGTTGACCTTCCATAATATGCCGATATCCTCCAACCAAGACACGGAGAATGAAACGATAACATTGACCTACCGTCACCGGACCATTCTGGGAAATGAGAACCTAACCGTGGCCATGCGACGCACCGGCACACAGGAGCATCTCGCCGGCTTCTTCCCTGCAGCCTCTGTAAGCGAAGGGGTCGCCACCTTCGAGGTCCCATCACAGTTCCTGCAGGAAGCGTCCGAGATAATGTTCTTCACAGCCCCGTCCTCTGATCCCGGAGTGGAACGTCCGGCTTATATACAGCTGTCATTTGCCGGCGGAATCGCCAATAATTCGGAACTGATGCTTCAGGAGGGAGAGAACACGATCGGCATCAATGCCGATGTCATCGGCGGCAACATCAACAATGATGTGCGCGTGGTAGTCACCGAAAGCAATTACGCCAAAGCTGATGTCTCTCAGATCAACATGACCGCCACGGAAAGCCATTTCAATATCGTGATTGACCGCGACAAGATTGACAAGACCGGCATGAACACCCTCACAATCAACCTTGAGGGAGCCAAATCGAACGAGTTGAGGTTGAATTTCTATCTCGAGCCGTTAGTGAGACTGACCCTCAAGAACGGTGACGAATCGGAGGTCATAACCCCGACCCCCGACAATCCCACTGGCGATAACGCACCTCGCATGAACACCTACAGGGCCACATCTCCAATCAGTACCCTTGAGGTGGAGGCAGAGCTGGTGGAGGGATACCTGACGGAGAATGTCAAGTTGGAGATCCTGACCGACCTGGACAACTCTATGAACATCTCTCACGGCAACCTTCTTAGAAACGAAGCCGTGACAATAGGCAACCTCGAACACCATCCCTCCCCGACAGAAGGCTCAATCGTCGAGGGATGGAACCTCATAGGCAATCCCTATCTGGCAAACATCAACCTGACCAAAAGCCAGAACGTCGAGTTCAATCCCGAACGCGTCACCAAGTTCCTCTACCAGTGTAACCCTGCGACAGGCAACTATTCAGTCTATGACATGACCGACTACGATTCCGAGCAGAAGATCCATCCATTCCAGTCATATTTCGTACAGACAATGGCTGAAAACGCCGGATTCACTGTCCTGCCAGTCGCCAAAGAAGAAAACCCTTCAAAGCGTACAATGGCTTACACTGCCGTCGAAAAGCAAGAGTTGCATCTTGAGTTATACAAAGATGACATCTTATATGACCGCGTCACTCTGACGCTGGACAACACTGCCGATGAGAATTTCGTCACTAACGAGGATGCGCCAAAGCTATGGAACCTTAGCGGTTCATCCCCCGAGTTATACGCTATGACCGACGACGGACACCCGACATCTGTCAATGTCAGCCAGTCATCACATGTCACCCTGGGTCTTAATAGCCCTGACACAGGCACCATGGCCCTTAGGATGGCCTCGATGGGCGCTTTGTCTTCGGGATATATCGTCAAGATCCACGACAACGCCACTAAAAAGGATTGGGTGCCACAAGACGACGGCAACCTGTATGAATTCCCCGTTGACCAGACCGGCAGGAACGATAACCGTTTCACCGTGACCATGAATTCGATCATCTCTGGAACAGAAAGCGTGTGCCGTCCGGGCTACCGCATCTTCGTCGAGGACCTTCAATGCATTATCACCGGCCTGAAAGGGAATGCGATGGTCAGCATATATACTCCCAACGGAGTGAACATACTGCGTACCCACACCTCCGAACCGACCTTGGAAGTCTCTCTGCAGGAAGGGGTATACATCGTAGTTATCAGAGAAATCGGAAAGGACTATTCTGCTAAAATCTTGGTAAAATGAAGACTTGCTCACCCTTATATATGATACTTCTTCCCCTGCTGGCTCTTTTCTTTACGCCGACAGGGGCCCAGGGCCAGACCATAAACGTGTTGGACATAGCCCGCGGAACAACCTCGGCCAATCTCAAAGCGGAGATCGATCTCGAGGGGAAAACCATACAGAGTGTGCTCGTACGGACATTCAAAATGTCTGACGGCTCCTCAACCATCTGCGACCAGTATAAGATCTTAGACGGACGTTATATCATTGCCGACCTGGACTATCATCCGGGAAACGATTATTTCTATCGACTGGAAGTGACCTTCACCGACGGGACGATCGTAAAGACAGACTGTTTAAACGAGACCCTCACCGAGGGGGCTGTCTGGCTGAGCGACCTGCCCGTGACATCAAGCAACGTCACAAATGTCGCGATGGACAAATGTGCCAATGGCACACCTATACAGATCCATCCCAACTCTATTTTCCACAAGGGAATCTCGGCTCAATCTCCCGGATTGGTCCATTTTGATCTTACCGGCCTGAACCGCAATTTCACCAGTGTGAAATTTACGTTCGGCCTCCAAGCCTTCAAAGAAGATGGCTCGAACTCGGCAGGCTTCGCCCGTGTAATATTCATGATGAACGGTGCCGAGACCTCATCGAAGGGAAACATGTATGCCTATTCCAACCCTTCACGCAAAAGCAGTCCTTATTATTTCGACCAGACCCAGACAACTGCCGCCGGAATAAGGAATGTTTCGCTGAAGATGCTTGATGCCGGAGGGACAGGCAATACCGACGATTTCTGCAATCTTGCCGCTTGCCGCTTGTATTATGCCATCCCAGCTTCCGACAAGCAGCCCCAGACCGTGACTTTCGACACTCCCGGAGGGACAATATTCAAGGACTCGCCACAGATTGATCTGAGCGCCTACTCCTCGGGAGGAACCGACATATACTTCACTTTGGTTCAGGGAAGCGACCTGGCGGATATAAAGGATGGCCACATCCTGGTCCCAAGACATGGCAAAGGAGGAGAAATAGTGGTCGACGCCTTTACGCCGGGGAACGAGACCTATTCACCGGCATCGGCCACACAGACCTTCAATTTCAATTTCGGCCCTACAGTCAAATACCTCTATACCCACAAGAACACCGAGGATAACTCAGCCCAGACCATATACCTGTATGTAGAGCCACAAGACAAGCAGCTTGAGAAACTCAATCTGGAGATATATGACGATGTCCGTTCCTTCAAACTCATCAAAACGATGAATCTTCTGTCAGATCTCCAATCCTACGCCACCCCCCTCCAGAACGTCTATGCCATTCCCGTCCAAACATCATCGGCAGCCACCCTGGTTCATCGACTTATCTACAAATTCGCGAATGAGGATGAGATAACCGGCCACCTTGGCGAAGGTGATGATTCTTTCATCTACATGAGCGACCTGCCCACCTCGATCCGCACCGGCTGGGGATCACCAAACATAGACAAAGGCTATGGAGAGACGGGCGTGCTCAGAAACAACAAGTACTCCTACGGTAAAGGATATGGTGTGCATGGCGCGGGATATGTCGAGACCACGACTGCCACTGACCTGTCAGCTTACAGCCGGTTTGTGGTTGATGTCGGAGGACAGGTGATAACAAACCCGACCCGAGGCAGGCTCTCTTTCTCCCTTCTAAACGGTGTCTCAACCCCATACCTCTCCACCGGGAATGTGTCATGGACGGAAGTCTTTGAATGGGATTTCCCACTTGCTGCCACCGGCTCCGGCAAGACCGTGAAACTGGTCTTTGGCGACGGCGGGGACGGCAACACCAACGACGTGGTCTGTATCGGCGCCCCCCGTTTCTATTACAACAACCCTGCAGTCAACCGGCAGACCGTTGAATGGCAAACTGAAGAACGCATCAACAACTACAAGCCCTTTGTGAAAAAGCTGACGGCCACATCCTCGTCGGGACTCCCGGTAATATACCGGATCTCCAGCGGGTCCGAGTATGCCCGCATAAGAGACAACCGGGAACTGGAGTTTTACAACATCCCGGAAGAAGGCGATGTAGTGGTCGAGGCTTTCCAACCCGGCGATAAGGAACATGCCCATTCGAATGTATGCACATGTGTGTTCCATATTCGCAAAGCCCTCATCATCGGGAAAGATGAGCGCGTGGAGTTGGAAGGAGGTCATGACATCGACGAGCTGGTAGTGTATGCTGATGCCAATTCCGCCGGCCAGGCGATCGTCTCAAGCGGTATTGTCAATGTGAAGAAACTGGTTCTGAAGTATTCTTTCGTTCCGGGAGAATGGAACTACATATCTTTCCCTTCAGATCTCGACCTTGACATGATCAGCGACCTCAACGACAAAGGCTTTTTCTTCAACGTCGCCGAGGATATCCCTGGGACCTTCCTTATCAGGGAATATGACACACGCCTGGGAGCCGAGGATCCTGACGCGTCGCCATGGACTGATCTTGAGTCACCGAAAGTGAAAGGGATGAAAGGATATATCATGAAACTTGACGACGGCGGCAACACCGACCCTGTAGACATCACCTTCACCATGGATAATGTAGAGCTTGATTTCGAGAACACCATCAGGCCCCTCTACCTCACTCTCGACATGACCGAATGCATGCCTGAATCCCGACACACCGTTTATGTGCGGCCGTCGAATGTCAAAGGGAACACATTGAGAGTGGATGTGCGTTTCTCCCCCTCCGACCTGTCGGAGCTGCCGGTCAATCATGCCCGCGCCCTGGAAGAAATGCGCGTCACACATACCCCTGTCAGAGGGGCCATACGTCTGACGCTCCCCGAGCAGACCCCCGCCCGTGTGGCCATCTATGACAAGGAAGGAAAACATCTGATAAAAGCCGTCCGCTATGTCTCGCCGATGAAGATCAACATCTCCGACATCGCTCCCGGCACATACCGGCTGGTAGTCGTTTACGGACCGGCGAGCACGGAGAGACTCGTGGAACTTTGATCCACGACAGCATCAATAATACGGATTACGGCAGTAATAACAGCAGTAGCGCATGAGACATAAACATTCTTGTAAATTACCGGGCTGCATACTGGCAGCATTTATGATAACGCCGGGGCTTAGCGGTTCGCCATTGGAGCAGGCCCGGGACTCACTGATACGTCTCCACGAAGTGACAGTATCGGCCGACCGTCATCTGACGGCCAAACGTATGGACTCGCGCCCGACCTTTACCATCACATCCGAGAGGATCGCCCAGACCAATCCCCAGACCTCGGCCGACCTGCTCACAGCCGACGGAATGCTCACCGTTCAGAAAAGCCAATTCGGTGGAGGCAGCCCTTCGATCCGGGGATTTGAAAGCTCGCGTGTCCTGCTTCTGGTCGACGGTGTCAGGATGAACAACTTGATATACCGTGGCGGCCATCTCCAGAACGTCATAACCATCGATCCTTCGGCCATCGACAAAATCGACATCCTCTACGGGCCGGCATCGGTCGTATATGGCTCTGACGCGCTCGGAGGAGCGATCGCCTTCCATACGAAAAAACCGGAACTCGCCGATGACGGAGTCCTCTTCAAAGGGACTGCTTTCACCCGGTACGGGACAGCCTGCAACGAGACCACCTGGCATCTTGATTTCAACATCGCCGGGCCGAGGATAGCTTCATTCACCTCCCTTTCGTTCAGCCGCTTCGGAGACCTGAAATCAGGCCGGTCATCCAACCCGTTCATGAAAGACGACGAGTATATCCACCGCCAATACAGCGTTGTCCACGCCGACGGTAAGGATCTCCTTGTCCCTAACCCCCACTATTGGAATGAAATCGAGTCGGGATATTGCCAATATGACATTCTCCAGAAATTCCTCATCCGCCAGTCAGACAGGATAAGCCATCTGGTGAATTTCCAGTTCTCAAACACAGGCGACATTCCCCGGTACGACCGCCTCACAGACATGAAGAAGGACAAGCCCAAGTTCGCCCAGTGGTATTACGGGCCACAGACCCGTCTGATGGGAGCATACACCATGACATTGGAGAACTACCTCGGCGCCGATCTTGCCTCTGCCACTCTATCTTACCAGAATGTCAGGGAAAGCCGCAACAACAGGAAGCTCGACGACCCGTGGCTGGGCAGTCGCAATGAGAGAGTCAACATCCTGTCACTGACCACCGACTGGGTGAAAGAGCTGGGCAGACACACGCTCCGCGCCGGTATCGACGGCTCCCTGCAGTTCCTGAAATCTACAGCATACCGCACCGACATCGACACAGGCGAGCGCAAGTCGCTTGACACCCGCTATCCTGACGGCCACAACCATATGCACAACATCGACCTGTTTGTCATGCACCGATGGGCCATTGATTCCCGGTGGGCCATGAACGAAGGGATCCGCGTTGGTTACTCTTCATTGCGCTCCACTTTTGTCAGCGACGAATTCTTTCCTCTCCTGAGCCATGACGTGGGGACCGTCCGCCAGGACAATCCGACATACTGCGCCAACATCGGAATTACATTCAAGCCTTCCCGCGAGTGGCTGTTGGGATTCGACTTGTCGACCGGATATCGTGTTCCGAATATCGACGATATCGCCAAAGTGTTCGACTCCCAGCCAGGAATGGTCGTGATGCCCAATCCCGATATCAAGCCGGAGAAGACTGTCAGCGCCAGCCTGAACGCGTCTTTCACCAAAAACGAAATCGTGGAATGGGAGACCTCCCTGTTCGGCACATACATGTTTGACGCGATAGCTCTCGCCCCGGCCTTTTTCGATGGGAAAGACAAGATTGAATATGACGGAGAGATGAGCGACGTTTATTCCAGCCGCAACAACCGTCTTGCCTATGTGTTAGGTGTCTCTTCTAATATCAACGTGCGTTTTTCCAGATATTTCTCCGCAAACGCATCGGTTAACTATGCCTACGGCAATATTCTGGGACGCAATGGAGAGAAGCGCATGCCTCTTGACCATGTCGCCCCGCTGTTCGGGCGCGTGGGTATCACATACGCCACCGCAGCCGACAAGATCCGCGCCGAGTTCTTCTCGCTCTTCAACGGGAAAAAGCCTCTTAGCCGCTATAATCTCAACGGTGAGGACAATATACAGTATGCCACTGTCAAAGGACTTGACGGCGACGGGTTGCCGGCCTGGTTTACCCTGAACCTGCGGGTGTCATACCGTCCTCACACGGCCGTGACCATCCAGGGAGGTATCGACAATATACTCGACACCGAATACAGGACATTCGCCTCCGGCATAAATGCCCCCGGCCGCAATTTCTTCGTAGCCTTGCGGACAAGTTTCTGACAAGTCCTACGGTTATTTCAGCACCCATATAATCCCGCGCCTATGATACTTCTCAACGCCGCCCCCGACTTCGAGGGGCTGATATCAGACCTCGCCTTTATCCTCCTTCTGGGCGCGATTGTCACCCTGATCTTCAAATGGATAAAACAGCCCGTCGTATTGGGCTACATAGTCGCCGGCTTCCTCGCCAGCCCCAACTTCACCCCCCTCCCCTCGGTGACCACCGAGAGCAACATCGAGTTCTGGGCCCAGATAGGGATCATAGTGCTGCTCTTCTCCCTCGGACTTGAGTTCAGCTTCAAAAAGCTGGTCAACACCGGCGGCTCTGCCGTGGTGACAGCCCTTATAATAGTAGTGGGGATGATGGCCACAGGGTTCGCCATAGGTCACCTGCTTGGTTTCACCCACATCAATAGCCTGTTTCTCGGAGGAATGCTCTCGATGTCCTCCACCACAATAATAATAAAAGCATTCACAGACCTTAATCTCCGCCAGAAAAAATTCGCCTCGCTCGTCTTCGCGGTGCTGATTGTCGAAGACCTTTTCGCGGTGGTGATGATGGTAGTGTTGAGTTCCATCGCCATCAACAACTCCGTCGAAGGGGCCGAGATGCTTATGAGCGTCAGCAAACTGGTTTTCTTCCTCGTCATCTGGTTTCTTGTCGGGGTATATGTTCTCCCCTCCTTCCTCAACAAGACCCGCAGGTTTCTCAACAACGAGACCCTGCTGGTGGTCTCGATGGGGCTGTGTCTCTCTATGGCGGTGTTCTCCGTGCTGTGTGGCTTCTCCCTCGCCCTCGGGGCATTCGTGATGGGGTCAATACTCGCCGGGACAAGCTACGCCGAACGTATCGAGCATGTCACCATGCCGGTCAAAGACCTCTTCGGGTCAGTCTTCTTCATCTCGGTCGGCATGATGGTCCGGCCCGCCATCCTGGTCGAATACTGGTGGCCGATACTGTTGCTGTCGGCAGTCGTGATCGTAGGGATGATCCTCTTCGGGACATTCGGAATGCTCGTCACCGGGCAGACCCTGAAAGTGGCAATGGAGTCAGGCTTCTCCCTGACCCAGATCGGCGAGTTCGCCTTCATCATCGCCTCGCTCGGCATGAGCCTCGGTGTGCTGAGCCCCGAGATCTACCCTATCGTCGTGGCCGTATCCGTGATCACCACCTTCACCACCCCCTATTTCATCCGCATGGCCGACCCGGCCTACCGGCTCGTCGAACGCCACCTGCCTCCCCGGCTCCACTTCCTGATAGACCGTTACATAGATGACGCGTCAGAAAGCGGAGGAAATGAAAACCGCCGGGCGTGGAGCGCGATGCTGCGCCGTTACCTCTGGCGCATAATGCTGTATTCGATAGTGCTAATAGCCATCTCGCTTGTCTGCAAGACATGGCTCCGGCCCGTAATCGACGAAATGCTACCGTCATGGAGCCGCCTGCTGACAACCATCGTGACCCTTACCGCGATGGCTCCTTTCCTGCTCGCCCTCATCCTTCCCCCTGCCATGAACAGCTCCGACTCCGCCTCGCGCCTGTCAGCCAAACGGCTGAAAGTGCCGAGGGTCGTGCTGATGGTCTTCAGGATGCTCATAGCCCTCGGATTCATAATATATACAATATCGGCCTCCTATTCCCTCCGGCTGGGAGTCCTTGTGGGAATCGCATTCTTTATCCTGCTGCTGTTGTTGCTTAGCCGCAAGCTTAACGCACAGTTGCGCAACATCGAGACCCGTTTCCTCCGCAATCTCAACGAGCGTGACCTGCGGCGGTCAGGCAAGAACAACACCCTCGTCAGCGACCTCCATTTAGCCTACATACATGTCGGCTACGGCTGTCCGTTTGTCGGCGACAGACTGAAAAACAGCAATCTGCGCGGGCGTTACGGCATAGATGTGGTGACGATACAACGCGGACCCGAGACAATGATAGTACCCTCGGGCGACACCCGCCTTTTCCCCGGCGACACAATCGGCGTGATCGGCACGGATGACCAGATATCCACCGTCCTGCCTGTCATCGAGGCCGAAGCCGACCCGACCGCCGACCAAAGCAACCCGCAGATCTCCGACCTGCGGCTGACCTCCATACTGTTGGAAGATAATTCTCCGCTGGTGGGCCAGACACTCGCGTCAGCCGATGTCCGCCGCAACTACAACACCCACGTCGTCGCCCTACGTCGCGGCGAGGAATTCATCGACCGTCCGGCCACACTGCCCCTCCGCGCGGGCGACCGCCTGTGGATCGTCACTCCCGACACCGCCACCGCGTCGCGCCTCGCCGGCCCCTCCGCCACAAATGAGAAGTAACCAGTCGCATTCTTTGCATTCTGTCTGATTTTTTCGATTTTTTTTGGAAAAAAGTTGCATTGAATGTTTTTTTAAGTTACCTTTGCGCTGTGTATCACATCCCAGACTGTGTCCCCAGAATACTCTATACTATCAATAAATTCATTTACAAAGTCACGCAAATGAAAAAATTCTACTCAATCATGCTTGCCGCTGCGACTATCGCAGCATCAGCGACCGCCGGGGAACTCGTTCCTTCGCTCAAAACTGTCAACGCCAAGATCGACACCCGCAACGAAGCAGTATTGACTGCTGAAAACAGCTCTTTCCGCGCTCCTTCCTATGCTGCAGCCGAATATCCCGCTGATCTCGACGGTACAAGCGCGCTCTTTAAATTCACCATTCTTGAAGAGGACAAAAACGGCGTTCTACAGGAATATAGCTTCAGCCCCACTGTCACATTCTCCAATGCAGTTGTTGACGGAGAGGCCATCCAGTACACTATGACCAACTTCATCACCGGCTTATATAACGAGCAAGTGATCACGCCTGACCTCACTGTGGTATACTTCCCCTCAGCCGGCCTTCTCTATCTCCTCTCTGACCAGAATTTCGCCACTGTTCCCCTGACAAGCGGCGGCACAGCCGACATGAATCTGTGGATGGCAAATGGCGATCCTGAAATGGATGGTTATTACAGCCGTCTCAATGCCCAGTTCCAATATGAGGATGGAGCATTCAAGCTTGTAAACCCAATGGAAGTATGGTATGAAGATGAAGATGAGCCCACTACTTTCACCGCAAAAGGCCTTGCTCTCGGAACCGTTATCAACAATGGTCTCACATTGTTCTGCGAATTTGCAGCAGATGACTTCGCCATCTACCCCGTTGCAGGAGGTGGAAATATGACCTTCATAATGACGAATAAGTCAGGAGCACAAGAGATGGATGCCTCCGTCGGTGCCGGAATTAATGGTGATGTTTTGACTGTATACAGCTTTGCAGGTATGTTTGATGTTCCCATGACCATTGATGCCGCCGCAAAGACTCTTACCGCAAACAATGTACAGGTAACCTCCATCACCGATGTCAAGGCATATCTTTCAGAACAGGCCGCTGACGGATCCAATGCCGCAGGAAGTCGCAAATATGTCCTGAAATCAACCTACACCGTGGCAGATGGCAAGACAACCGTAACCGTGCCCGACTGGAACGCATTCTACTACCAGTTCGGAGTAGGCGAGGCCAGCTACTTCTGGCCCATGAGCAACACCAAGATCGTGTTTGACTTCGATCTCGACGAACTCGCTTCCGCCGGTGTTGACGGTATCGCTGCCGACGCTGCTGTTGACGCAAACGCTCCTGTTGAGTACTTCAACCTCCAGGGCATCCGCGTTGCCACTCCCGAGGCAGGCCAGCTTCTGATCAAGCGTCAGGGCAACAAGGCTACCAAGGTAGTTATCCGCTAAACAATCCCCGGCTTTAAGCCGAGAAATATACTCTACGAAATCACTTCCGGCTTCTGCCGGAGGTGATTTCTGTTTTTTTATGATGACGATTTGCAGGAATTTTCGTATTTTCGCGTGTTATTATGTAGAATCATTTTTCCGAAAACCAGATATGGAGACATCCGACACACATATAAAGGTAAAGATCATCAACCGTTCCCACCATCCGATGCCGGAGTATGCCACTCCGGGAGCTTCCGGAATGGATGTCAGGGCATATCTTCCCGACAAACCGATCGTGCTCGGACCGTTGGAAAGGGCGTTGGTGCCTACCGGCTTGCGCATCCAGCTTCCTCGCGATTATGAATGCCAGATCCGTCCCCGCAGCGGACTGGCCATAAAGCACGGCATATCGCTGGTGAACACTCCCGGCACTGTCGACAGCGACTACCGGGGGGAAATCGGCGTGATCATGATAAACCTGTCCAACGAGCCGTTTACCATCAATGACGGGGAGAGGATATGCCAGATGGTCATAACCCGCTATACCCGCGTCAGCTGGGAGCCGGTCGAGCGGATCGACCAGACAGAGAGAGGAGAAGGGGCCTTCGGCCATACAGGAGTGAATTAAGACAACTTTTGAAAGCGACAGCGTGAAACAACCACGATACGAAAGACTACTGCCATTGCTGCTTATTCTCCTGGTGTTCGCCGGGGGAAATGTCGTCACGCGCGGCAAAGGGAAAAAGGCAGAGAAGAATGTCACTCCCCGCGAGACCGAGGCAGAACGCAAAGCCGATTACATCTTCATGGAGGCGATGGCCCGCAACGCCGTCGGGGAGGATGACTCCTACTTCGAACTGCTGCGCGGCGCTTACGAGCTTGACACCACCGAGACCTCGATAGGCCAGAATCTCGGATATTACCTCATGGCCTTGGGGCGCAACGATTCCCTGATGGCCGTGAAAGGCTACGAGATGATGCGCCGCCATTTCGACCTGCATCCCGATGACTACTACAGCTCGATTTTCTTCGGGATGATAAACACCACTCTCGGCAACACCGACGAGGCGATACGCGTATGGTCAATCGTCGATTCCCTCAATCCCACAAAACCGGATGTGGCCGTCAAGCTCGTAGAGTCGTTACAGGAGAAACGCGACACCGCTTCATTGCGCCGGTCACTGACGATACTCGACCGCATCGAGCGCGCAGAGGGAAAAGACCTCGGCCTGACATCCCACAAGATAAGGGCGATGCTCGCTTTGGGCGACACGGCCGCCTCCCTCGACGAGATCCGTTCGCTTATGGCCTCGTCGCCGCGAAATGCCCAGTACCAGTTGTACGCCGGCGACATTTTCATGGCTCTTGACCGCCCGGAGAAGGCGATCGAATATTACGACATGGCATGCGCCACAGACTCCACCAACGGTCTGGCATATTACAAACGCGCCCAATTCTATCTCAACCGTGGCGACTCCACAGCCTACGACCGGGAGATCAGCCGCGCCCTCCTTAAAGAGGATCTCGAGGTGGAGGCAAAGACCGAACTGCTGCGCGACTATGTAGGTCGTCTTTATGGCGACTCGCTCAAACGCCCCCAGATCAAAAACCTGTTCGAGACCCTGCTCACCCAACATCCCCATGAGGCAGGTTTCCGCGACCTCTATTCCTCATACCTGATCGTCGCCGGAGACCTGCGCGGAGCCGCCGAGCAACAGGAGTATGCCGTCGACGCTGACCTTTCCAATGCCGGACGGTGGAGGTCGATCATGAGCCTCTACGGTCAGCTCGACGACTCCAAGACCGCCATCGAGACCGGCAAACGGGCTCTGGAGTTCCTGCCCGACGACGAAGTGATAAACCTCCTGATGGGAGCCAACTACCAGCAGCTAAAGGAATATGGCCCGGCGATGGATTATTTCCGGAAAGCTTTGTCTCTGGTCGACAAAGAGGATATCTCGACCCGGTCACAGCTTGTGGCCTCGATAGGGGATATATATTACGCCCGCGAGATGCCCGACTCGGCATTTGTCTATTATCGCGAGGCGGTCGATCTCGATCCCGACAATCTGTTGGCACTCAATAATTTCGCCTATTATCTCGCCGAGAATGACCAAGATCTCGACCTCGCCGAGCGTTACAGCGCGATCTGCGTGCGCGCCAACCCGGAAAATGACACGGCCATCGATACCTATGCCTGGATTTTCTATAAGAAGAAAGACTATGTCAAAGCCAAGGAGTGGATCGACCAGGCGGTCAGCCTTGAGGAGGAGAAGCCCCAGTCCGATGTCCTCCACCATGCCGGAGACATATACTTCATGAACCAGCAGGTGGCCAAGGCTGTTGATTTCTGGGAGAAGGCCCTCAAGCTCGATCCTGACAACAAGATACTCAAAAAGAAGATCCGTCAGCGTACTCCTTTTGTCGAGTAAGTGCTATAATTTTTCAATTTTGACACAAAACATCGTGCTTAGAAACTGTCTGAAAATACTCCTGGCCATTATATTGGTCGGCGCATTGGCCGGTTGCCGTTCCCGGAAGGGATCAACAGGAGAAGATACCGGCTCACGCCAGGGAGTGGCCATACCGGCCAACACTGCCCTCAACAACCGTTACACCATGCTTGTCGAATCCTGGAAACCTTGGAGCGACATGGAGGTGGGGGTGAAACTAAGCCTTTCCTCTCCGGCCAAGATAAACGGCGCGGGAAAAGTCTGGATGAAACGCGGGGAATGGATATCGATATCAGTCAGGATGCTGGGCTTCGAAGTGGCCACACTATGGCTCGACAACGACTCCGTGGTGGCCGTCGACAAGTTCCACAAGAAATATGTGTCCGAACCGACCTCGCGACTGCTTGGCGAGGCTAATGTCACAATCGAGGATATACAGGACATCCTGACCGGGCGCGCTTTCCTCGCGGGAAAAGGGACACCGTCAGTGGCCGACCGCTCGGCGTTTGACTTCGAGCAGGCCCCAAACGGCTGGTTCCTTCTCCCCAAAGCCCAACCCGAGCGGTTTGACTACGGATTCCTCGCCTCCAACACCTCCAATGCCCTGCGTGGCGCGATAATCGAGGTCAAGGATTTCGGATCGGTCTCGGCCAACTACAACGACCTGTTTGAAAGCCGCAACGGAGGATGGTTCGCTCAGGAGGTCGGCATAGAGACCTCCCGGGGAAAAAAGATCGCGGCCACCCTGAAATGGGATTTCAACGGAGCGAAGTTCAACACCGGAGTAATCAAGACATGCCGCATACCCGACAATTGCGAGCGTATCTCAATGTCATCACTGACATCACTGCTGAAAAATTTCTAAACCATCCCCATCTACCAATCATCCGCCGTGTCAAGGATTCTGACAATACTTCTTGCTTTCTTACTGCTGATTCTCCCCCTTGATTCCGCCTCACAACAAAGGCGGTCAGGGTCATCGCGCGCCAAGACCGAAGCTCCGGCAAAAAAGAGCGCGTCTTCCAAAAAGAAATCCACATCAAAAAAATCAAAGGGAGCAGCCAACTCCGGCAAGAAGAGATCGGGGTCGGCCGGCAAGGTCACTTCAAACCGATCCGAAAAGGAGGTCAGAAGAGACAAGTCAAAGGCTGAGACAGACATAAAGGAAACCCGTCGCCGGATTAAGGCCAACGCCGAGGAGACTTCGCGCAAACTAAGCCAGCTTAATCTCGTCGAGGGGGAAATCGAGGAGTGCAACAGCCGCATAGGGGTCATCTCGACCCGTCTCGACTCCATCAATTCCGGAATTTCGACACTCAACGACTCGATCGAGACTCTTGACACCCATCTGCGCCAGATAACCGCTACCTACATAAAGGCCGTGAAACGTTCGCAGGGTCACCGTCAGCAGATGAGCGTACTCGCTTTCATATTCTCCTCCGATTCTTTCGCGCAGGCATACCGCAGAGCGAGATACCTGCGTCAGTTCGCAAAATGGCGCGAAAAACGGGCAGGAGAGATCACCGCCGCCAGGAAGCTTCTTGACGGTAAACGCCGTAGGCTCGCCTCTCTGGCTGATGCCGCCGCGAAATCGAAAAACGAGCTGTCGCGCGAACATGCCTCCCTCGTAAGGAAGCAGACGGAAACCTCAAATCTCATAGGTGAGTTGCGTCAGCAAGGCTCCGCCCTGAAAGAGGTGATGGCCGAGCAACGGGCCCGCGCCGCCGCTATCGAACGCGAACTTGAAAATGTCATAGCCCGCGAGGCCGCCAAACGTGAGGCGGCCCGAAAAGCAGCCGAAGCGGAGAGAGCCCGCAAGGAGGCCGAGGCGGAAGCAGCCAGAAAAGCGGCTACCGAAGAAGCAGCCCGTAAAGCCGCCGAGGAGGAAGCGGCCAGAAAGGCCCGCGAGGCAGCAGCTGCGGAAGAGGCAAAACGTGTGGCGGCTCAGGAAGCGGCCAGAAAGGAAGCGGCCGCAGAAGCTGCCCGAAAAGAGGCTGAAAAAGCTCAGAAAGAGGCCAAGCGTGAAGAGGAACGACGTGAGGCTGCCCGCAAGGCTGCAGAGGCGGAAGCGGCAAAAAAAGCCGCCAAAGAGGCCAAGGAAGCGGCCCGCAAGGCTGAACAGGAGGCCAAACGCGCCGAAGCGGAGCGCAAGGCTGCTGAAGAGAAAAAACGGCGCGAGGAGAAACGGGCAAAGACAAAGCCTGTGAAACATGGCCAGAAACCGGGCGCGTCAACCGCCGCAGGCACAGCCGGCGGAGCGGAAGCCCCGACGTTGAGGACTCCCGCCCATTCCTCCGGCGCAGGCACAGACACCAAGGGTGTCGAGACAGGAGTGGATTTCGCATCGCTGAAAGGTACTCTCCCCTTCCCTATCGCCGGGCGTTACACTATAGTAAAACGATTTGGCCGTCAGCAACACCCCTCCCTGCCGCATGTCGTGACAGACAATGCCGGGATCGATCTCGAAACCTCCAAAGGAGCTGCCGTGAGGAGCGTCTGCGACGGCGAGGTGTCGGCGGTCTTCCGTCCCGAAGGATATAACTCCGTGGTGGTAATACGTCACGGAAGCTATATGACCGTATATGCGAACCTCGCATCGGTATCAGTGACCACCGGGCAGAAAGTAAAAGCCGGACAGAATATCGGCGCGGTATTCTCCGACCCGAAAGACAACGGGCGCAGCGTCCTCCATTTCGAGGTGAGAAACGGCCGGCAGAAAGAGAATCCCGAGACATGGCTCCGCAGATAAACAGCCGGGGAGGGACTTCCATCTCGGCAAAGGTTCTGAAAATCATGGGCCTTTTCAGTGGAGTACAGATTGTCACGATCATCTGCTCCATCATCCGTACAAAGCTTGTCGCAATATGGCTCGGGCCTGTCGGCATGGGCCTTTTCGGCCTTTACAACTCCGTACTCGACACTATCAGTGGAGTCACGCAGATCGGCACCGGCACCGGGGTGGTGAGGGAGCTGGCGGTCTCGCCCCGCAAGAATCTCCCCAAACTGGTCACTGTTGTCAGACGCTGGGGATGGGGGCTCGGTCTGGCCGGAGCATTGCTGACCCTGCTCCTCTCACCGGTGTTGAGCAGTGTGACTTTTGGCGACGGGGATCACATATGGGGATTCATGATACTTTCGGCGGCTGTTCTGCTGCTGACATTGAGCAACACGGAAGGAGCGGTCTTCCAAGGGCTTAAGCGTTACAAGAGCCTTGCGAAAGCCACAGTCGGAGGAGCGATAGCCGGACTGGCGCTTTCCGTCCCGATGTATTATTTCTGGGGACTTGACAGCGTCATCCCCTCCCTTCTTGTCTACGCTCTCGCCACATGGATCTGCCGTGGACTTTTCCGTGAAAAGGTCGCTCGGCCTGATCAGCCGATCGGAGCCAGAGACACATTACTGACAGGCCGAAGCTTCGCCATGCTCGGACTTTACATGACGATAACCGTGTTCGCCACCAACGCTGTGTCGTATATCTTCATGTCATACCTCAACCGTGTGGCCGGGACAGAAACCGCCGGGCTATATCAGGCCGGATTCACCCTTGTCAACCGCTATGTCGGACTGGTGTTGGTGGCTATCGGGATGGAATATCTGCCGCGCCTGTCGGAGGTCAGCCATTCGCCACACAGGATCGAACTTTTCCTGACCCATGAGATAACTCTCATAATGCTTGTGATGTTTCCAGTCGTCACGGTCTTCATAACTGCCGACGAACTGATTGTCAGACTGCTATACGACAGACCTTTCCTTGTGATGCTGCCTTTTGTCACATGGGCCGTGATCGGCACGGTGTTCCGCGCGTGGTCATGGTGTCTGGCCTACGTGATCCTTGCCAAAAGCGACGGAGTGACCTATCTTGTCACCGAACTTCTGTCTGCGGCAGTCGCCATCGGCCTGAACATCATCTTTTACAACCGTTGGGGCATCGCCGGACTGGGCTACGCCTATACAGTTTGGTATCTGTTCTACCTCACAGAGATATGGGTAGTATGCCGCAAACGTTACCGGCTGACAGTCAGACGTAACGCGATCATGTTTCCTGCCGCCGTGTTCCTGATATGCGCCGGAGCGGCTATATGCAGGTCAATAGCCGGATGGGGCGGAGGATTGCCGTTCGTGATGATTTCCCTGATCGTCAGTGCTGTCGGCCTGAGACAATTGCTCGGACTGTCGTTCAGAGATATGTTTGAAAAATTTGTCAGACCCGCGAAAAAAGTTTAACTTTGCGTTAAACAAGCTCTGAAAGCCATTACATCCATGAATGTACGTCCGAAAAAGGCCCTTGGCCAACATTTCCTGACCGACCTGTCTGTGGCCGAGAGGATAGCGTCCACCCTTGATGAATACAAGGGGCTGCCGGTTGTCGAGGTAGGCCCCGGAATGGGCGTGCTTACCCGTTTTTTGCTTGAAAAAGGCCATGACGTGACGGTCGTGGAGCTTGACGGCGAGAGCGTCGACTATCTCAACACCAATTTCCCGGCACTGGCAGGGAGAATCGTCGCCGCTGACTTTCTGCGGCTCGACCTCGACAAGCTTGTGCCGGGCGACGGGAAATTCTGCCTGATAGGCAATTACCCCTACAACATATCCTCCCAGATATTTTTCCATGCCCTCGATTGGAAAGACCGAATAATTTGTTGCTCCGGGATGCTCCAGAAAGAGGTCGCCCAGCGGCTCGCCGCCCCTCCGGGGACGAAAGCCCGCGGAATCCTAAGCGTGTTGTTGCAGGCCTGGTATGATATCGAATACCTCTTCACCGTCGACGAGCATGTCTTCAATCCCCCTCCCAAAGTAAAATCAGGGGTGATCAGGCTGGTGCGCAACGACGTGACTGACCTTGGATGTGACCCGGCGAGATTCAAGGCTGTCGTCAAGACCACATTCGGCCAACGGCGAAAGACCATCAGAAACTCTATAAAACCCCTTCTTCCCCCCGGATCCCCTTTGCCGGAGACTCCGATGATGGCAATGAGACCCGAACAGCTGTCGGTCGGACAGTTTGTCGAGCTCACCAACCTGCTTGACCGATCCTGAAATATAACTTTCTCCTCCAACAACTGAAAATGAAGGAATTCGACGAGGATTTCCTCGAAAAAATAAAAGGTATCATAGAGGCGCGCGACGAGGCTGCAGCCCGACGCGAGCTGGAGGAGATGCACCCGGCCGACATCGCCGAGCTGTATCAGGACCTTGATCTGGCCCAGGCGGAATATCTCTACAAACTGCTTGACGGCGACAAGGCCGCCGCCGTCCTGATGGAACTCGACGAGGATGACCGCCGAAAGCTCCTCAGCGACATGGATCCGGAGGAGATCGCCCGCCTCTATATCGACCATCTCGACTCTGACGATGCCGTCGACCTTATCCAGGATCTTGACAAGGAGGACCGCGACGAGGTCTTGTCTCACATCGACGATGTTGAGCAGGCCGGAGACATCATCGACCTGTTGAAGTATGACGAGGACACCGCCGGCGGTCTCATGGGAACCGAGATGCTCGTTGTCAACGAAAACTGGTCGATGCCTGAGTGTATCAAGCAGCTGAGAATGCAAGCCGAG
The DNA here is from genome assembly GCA_021772015.1 of Prevotellaceae bacterium. Lineage (GTDB taxonomy): Bacteria > Bacteroidota > Bacteroidia > Bacteroidales > Muribaculaceae > UBA7173. The sequence goes on from JAETNS010000006.1 coordinate 76,040, forward strand.
GATATGGACGAGGTCTATTACGTCTATGTCGTCGACAATGAGGACCGTCTGCGAGGCACTCTCCCTCTTAAGAAGCTTATCACCCACCCCTCGGTCTCGAAGATCAAGAATGTCATGGAGACCGATCCCGTGGCGGTAAAGACCGACATGCCGCTTGACGAGGTGGCCATCGACTTCGAGAAATATGACCTCGTGGCCATGCCGGTGGTTGACTCCATAGGCCGCCTGGTGGGGCATATCACAGTCGATGACGTGATGGACCGCGTACGCGAGTCATCCGAACGAGACTACCAGCTGGCATCAGGTCTCTCGCAGGATGTCGAGTCTGACGACACGATCTGGCAGCAGACCCGCGCCCGTCTTCCCTGGCTTCTTATCGGGATTCTCGGAGGAATCGGCAACTCACTTATCCTTGGCAATTTCGAGCAAGGATTCGCTACAAATCCGGCGATGGCGCTCTTCATCCCCATGATCGGCGGCACCGGCGGCAATGTCGGAATCCAGTCATCGGCGATCGTTGTGCAAGGTCTTGCCAACGGGTCGCTCGACCTCAAGGATACCGGCCGTCAGCTTTTCAAGGAGGTCGGTGTAGGCTTGGTCAACGGACTCATCATCTCCCTGATAGTCTTCATCTACAACATTTTCAGTCTGTCGCCTTGGAATCCGACAACATTGGCGGTCTCCCTGTCACTGATGGCGGTGGTCTTGTTCGCGTCGATATTCGGCACTTTCGTGCCTCTCACCCTCGAACGCTTCAAGATTGATCCGGCACTCGCCACCGGGCCGTTTATCTCAATCACCAACGACATCATCGGCATGCTGATCTACATGTTGATCTCATCAGCCTTGATGAACGCGTTTACCTGACACCAATCAAGTACCCCAATTCCGCAATGGACTTTCTTCACTCGGTAGAGTTTTATGTCATAATCCTGTTGGTGGCCGCTCTGGCTGTCGGCATAATGGCTATGCCCTCGGGTCATGGCCCGGTAGAGACCGACTTCTCGGAGGGATTTTTATCATATAACCCGGATCTGACTGACCTGACCCCGCGCATAGAGATCGAATGCCTCTCCGACGGCACAGTCAAGATAACCCGTGTGGGACTCCCCGAGAATCTCGATTCCGCCGCGACCGCAGCCCTCGCCCTCACCCGTAAGGGATTTGACATCACCGCCGAGGAGAGGCTGACACCAGCCTCCCGCGCCCTGCTCTCCTCCGAGACAATACAGGTGAACACTGCGGTGTATCTCATAGGGGGACTCGCCCATGAGCGGTACCATCTGAAATTCAACTCCGATTCCACCTCATCGTTCACCGCCCTGACCTTTATGAACCGTCCGGGACTCCGTTCCACCCGCATTTTCCGCCAGGCATGACCCCATATCAACATATGTTTCCTGATATGAAAAAAATACTGCTATGGTTATTGGTGGTGATGACAATTCCGACGATCCTTAGCGGGAAAGTCGTGAAGGAGGATTCACTACGCCAGGCGATGGTTCTGAAAGCCCAGACCTTACGCAACATGAGTCCGTCAGGGGATATTGTCAACCGGCTGAGGGCTATCACAGACAGTCTTGGAGCGGATGGCCACGATGACTATTATTTCGCGTCGCGGAATGTGCTGATAGATCAGCTGTTCGGCGACAACAGATTTGCGGAAGCCGACGCGGAGGCGATAAAGATGGAGGAGGAAGCCTTGCGGGCTGCCAATCCCACGGCAAGAGCCATGAGCCACCGTGTCCGTGGCCAGATGTTCTTCAAATTGTCACAGCCCTACCGCGCGATGGCAGAACTTGACACTGCTCTGTCACTGACCCCTGATTTCCGTGTCAGCCTGAACACATTCTCCACAGGGGCAAGTATCAACGAGTGGAGGGCGATTGTCGGTGCTCAATTGAGCGACACAGCGTCGGTCTCCGACGCGCGACGGCGTTACATCCGGGCTGTGGAATACTGGTGCGGGAAAGGATGGGAAGAACCGTCACGCCATTTCGCGGTCACAGCCCTGGCGTTCAAAGCGGAGGAAGCGACGGATCCCCGACAGGCGGCCGAAATACTCGACAACGCGGCGGGAATGATTGATCCCGCCCTGCCGGCAAGGGCCTATGAGCATTACTACAAGGCCAAGTCACTCTTTGATGCCCGCAACGGAGACTTTGACGGAGCTATCGCCGCTGTTGACACTCTCCTTGCCACGCATGCAGATTTTCCTTGGTTCTATCTCGATGATCTGAAACTGCGCGCGTCCATACTTCATCAGGCCGGTCGACACGATGAAAGCGCAGCCGACTATGAACGTCACGCGGCTTTGCGCGATTCCCTCGCCACGGAGCAAGTCAGCAACCAGCTCGCTGATCTTACCGCGCTTTACCACACCGAACTTCAACAGGAACACCAACGGGCCTCGACATACCGGCTCATAGCCCTGGGAGGGATCGCAATCCTTTTGTTGATATTGCTGATCGTCTCCCTTATGGCCATGATAAACCAGCGGAAGCGCAACCGACTGCTGGTCGAGCGTCTGCGGGAGCTTGACCGTCAGTCGCAAGTCTCATCGCAATCCATCTCCGAACCACGCCAGGAGAACGATATCGAGAAGCTTGACCGCCATATGATCACCCACCGCCCATATATCGATCCTTCGTTCGGCAGGCAGGAGCTTGCCCGCGCCACAGGATTGGGAGCGGAAACCATCAGCCGGATCATTCGGGAGGCCCGAGGGACAACAGTATTGGGATATATAAACGGCCATCGGCTCGACGAGGCACGTCGTGTCCTGGAGTCCGATTCAACGGAAACTCTGACGGAAATCGCCACGAGGCTTGGCTTCGGGACACTGCGGACATTCCAACGCACTTTTTCCGAACGCTTCTCGATGCCCCCCTCGCGATACCGCTCTCTGGCGCGGGAAAAGTAGAAATTGTCGCGTCTGACCCCGAAATTGTCGCCCTCGCAACCGGCTATATTCATGCGCTTTGGGGTAATTTTGCGACATGAAACCAATCTATCGCTTACTTGCTTCATTCATCATCGCCACTGCGCTGCTCCCGGGTTGCAGCGACGACATTCCTCAACCCGGAGAAGACTCGGAGGAACACCCCGACGAGTATGTCGGAGCTACAGGCAACTTCACTTTCGGGCCGGAGGTCAGAGGATTCAATTATGAGAATTTCACTCTCAAGCTGAAAGCCCCTGACGGGAGCATCATCTCCCGCAAAGGACGACACATCCGCCATCATGAGATATCCGATTTCAACATGGAGATCGGACTGGCAGACGGGGTATATGACATGCTGTATCTCGAATACGCCACGGCCGAGAATCCCGCGCTCGCCGAACTCGCGGATGAGTTTCCTGTCTCACAATACGGGCTGGGGACCAGGGTCAGCGTCAAGGATGGCCGGATAACGGTCCTTGACAGCTACGATGAAGATATCGAGCTTTTCGGGGAAGGGACTGCTGAAAGCCCATACAGAATAGAATCTTACCACCATCTGCAGAAGCTCGTCCAATATGTGAACAGCGAGGAGACAAACTCAAACATCACCAAGGACACATATTTCGAACAGACGGTAGACATCGACATGTACCAAGCCTCAAAAGAGGCCGACAAACGTTATGGGTGGCTACCGATCGGAGCATCAACCACCCGTCCTTTCCGAGGTCATTACAAGGGGCGGGGCCTGACACATCTGCTTATCGACCGTCCGCACACGGCCGGGGTAGGTCTTTTCGGCTTCGTCCATAATGCCGCCATCTCCGGCATAAGGGTCAAAGACTCCGAAATATCGGGCAACTTCGCCGTGGGGGCAATAGTTGGGGCATCCATAATGTCCGGCCAAGACCGTGGATTCCTCTCCCTGACAGGCTGCCGGATCGAAGGCAGCTTCATAACCGGATCTGAAGAAAGCGCGTCTGTCGGAGCACTCGCCGGAGCGATAGACATGAATTCCCGCGCCCTGCTGCAGGACTGCATTTCCGACGGCAACGAGGTCTCCGCGACTTATAACGCCGGCGGACTCCTGGGGGGCTGCGGCCTCTACTCATATACCAGTTTCAACAACTGCACAAACTCATCGACCATCAAGGCTGACTTCTCCGGCGCGGGAGGATTGGCCGGGACATGCGACACGGTGTATGTGGCCGCATCACATAACTCAGGAAATATCACCGGGGCTGCCGCCCCACGAGACCGTGAGAAAGCGATCGGCGCAGGGGGGCTGCTGGGGGGCGGCAATATCGCCACCATCACCTCCAGCGACAACTCCGGCAAAGTCAACGGATATGCCGGTGTGGGTGGCCTGCTGGGCAGCACCCGCATCAAGGGTAGCGCCACAGATGCCTACATGTATGGCAACGTCATGCTGCGTTACAGCTATAACACCGCCGACATCTCCGGCACCGACTGCGTCGGAGGTATCGTCGGAGAGTCACAGACAGGCTGTTACGCCGTGTACAACACAGGTAATGTCACAGGCTCGCGCTATGTGGCCGGTGTGGCCGGATGCACCTCCATAGCCGTGGTACACAATGCGATAAATACCGGTGAGGTCTCGGGACGCGACTATGTCAGTGGTATCATCGGCAAAACCACATTCGGATCTGTCGCTCTAAACCACAACTACGGAAAAGCCACAGCCACCGGCACCCACTTGGGTGGAATCATCGGCTTGGCGGGAAACAACACCATCATGCACCATTGCGGCAACTACGGCCTGCTCGACTCCAAAGGAGCCGGGCCTGTCGGAGGACTCATCGGAGAGGTGGGCGATCCGCGTGTGTGGACAGGGATGAACATCGCCGAGTGTGTGGTGGGTGTGCTTGAGATGGGAATGAGCGTACTTGGTCCGGTCATCGCCATTGGAGAACATGTGGTAGAAGGCTTTTCCCATGCATTCGCCATCTTCCTGAAAGTGTCGGAGATAGTGGCCGACGCGTCGCTGCTGGTCACCGACACCGGATTGCTCGGAACCGGCGTGTATGAAATGGTCGCTGAAAGCGAAGTCGCCGCCATGAGCGAAGAGCTGAGCGTGAAATGTCTCGACATCAACGTCAAGATAAAATCCGACATGTCGGGTATCAGACGCAACGCCTCGGCCAACGTCGGAGATTTCGATCCGGCATGTCTTAAGGATGGCTATGTGGAAGCCGTGGAGTCGACATTGGATTATTATGAGACCGAAGGAAACGACGAGAAGTTCAATGGCATGATAAACCTCACCCGCGAGGAGCGCGAGGAGGCCCTTGAGAAAAGCCATCACACAAGCGAGGTAATCCACTCGGCTATAGCGGGAGTGTGCATTCTGGTGGGGACAGTCGCCGCCGTGGGAGGCGCGGTGGCCTCAGGAGGAGCAGCGGTGCCCTTCATAGTGGCCGGCTCACTCGCCTCTTTCGGAGGAGGCCTCAACGCGATCCTCAAAAGCTCGATGGAGTTCGAGGAGAATGTGGTGGTGATCTCCCAATGTGTCAACACCGCCGACATAAAGGCTGTCTCTGGTAATGCCGGAGGACTTGTAGGGCGGCTCCAGGACGCAAGCATCATGCGCGACTGCATCAACACCGGCAACGGCCCCGGATTCGGCCGTCCGTTCGCCCACCATTGCGGCTCTGTCACCGACATCAGGCATGTGATCTCCCTGTCAGAGGATTTCGATTCGTGGGAGCGGCCTTACGACTACCAGACTGCGGTCTACTCGGCGGTGGTCTACAAGGCGGGAGCAACCAAAGACGACAGCAAAGGAAACGTGTCGGTGCTCGACGCGGCTGATATAGCTCGCCCGGAGAGCTACACCAAACGTTCCTCCGACTGGGTGATCGGTACCGACGACAATTCCAAATGGAAATTCGGCTCGTCGGCCTCCAACAAATTCCCCATACCTAACTTCTCTGAAATGCGAAAATGATGAAAAAGATCAAAAACATAACGACGTTTTTCATGGCCATAGCCTGTATGGCCGGAGCCATGATTTCGGGAGGATGTCAGGAGGACCACAATCTCCCCGACAATCCGGGAGACACCCCCGGCGATGGGTACACCATATCATCTTTCACCATAGACAACTGTCATTACGCGATCCCGGAGGAAACAGCCAAGGTAGAGATCGCTCTGATCTCATCTGACGGCGCGACTCGCAACTATGAGGCGGATCTGGTGCGTGGCACCGACAGCTCCGACTTCCATATGTATATCCCTTCCTCCTCCCCGTTGGAAGACGGCCGGTATGTCATGACTCTCCGTATGCCGGGAGGACCCGGCATCGGTGGACGGCTGATGGTCAATTTTGCAGATAACCACTTGACCAAAACAGAAATATCTCTTCCTGACTATCTGCTTGAAGGGGAAGGTACACAAGAAGAGCCTTACCTCATCCCGGATGATGACAGTTTCAACATGTTCACCATCAACCTCGATGAAGACGAAGCTCACGGAGCCGGACTTTACTTCCTCCAGACAGCGAATGTCAGGCCGTCTGACCAAAGCATATACGCTCCCGGCCGTGGATACTGGGGCGCGCATTTCGCCGGAGATTACGACGGCGGAGGCCATACGATAGACGGCCTGTATTACAAGGGATCCGGACGCGACGATTCCGACTCCTGCTTCGGACTGTTCCGCGAACTGCGCGGCCACGCCTCTGTCCACAATGTGAATGTCAGGGGTGTCTCTGTCAGCGGCATCTACAAAGAGGGAGGAGTGATCGCCGGCCGTTCCACCGGAAATCATGTAATAAGCGATATCTCCCTCTCGGGATATATGGGAGACGAAGGGGCCGGATCGTATATGGGCGGTCTGATCGGCCATGTCGTGTCAGGCTCGGTGGCGGCTTCGGGGATAGATTTCAACCTGGATGTCGCCGGTACATATTATATCGGCGGAATGTTCGGAGCCATCGACCAAAACGCACACGTCGATGTGTCGGGTGTGAGGACCTCCACCACCCATTTCAGCGTCAGCGGAGATGAATATACCGGAGGAATAATCGGCCTATGCGACGGAGGCTTCACCATTGAGGATATACGTCTCGACCATAAAGTGTCGTCTGAAGATGACGATATACGGATCATCACCGCCAGCCGGGAGGCGGTCGGTGGCATCGTCGGTATCATCTCCTCAAAAGCGACATCCGAACTTGCCATACGTGACGTGAGGATCACATGTCCCGTCGGAGGGAATGCCAATAGTGTCGGGGGCATCGTGGGTTATGCCGCCCATTCCTCGAAACTTCGGCTTTCCGGCTGTCGCGTTTACTCGATAGTGTCCGGGAAAAAATATGTTGGCGGAATATTCGGCTATGCAGATTTCAGCGGATCGGTAAGTGTCGAAGGCACTGACGACGACACCCGGGTAACCGTAGATGACATGGCCGCCAACATCTCGGGGAATGAATATGTCGGCGGTTTCGCCGGCCATTGGCTGGGGAAATATGAGCCATCCGCCCGCGTTCATGTCAATCTGCCGGTCAATGCTTCCAAGCTAAATTGCGGCGGCGCGTTCGGTCATGTGAGCCGCACCGATTTCCGTCTTGCTGATTTCAAGATCGGGGAAAGCTCCGACTCTGACAAGGAAGACCCGGTGATGCGAGTCAATGGAAAGCAGAACACCGGCGGTTTCGCAGGATACATGGAATATGGCAGCCTCAAAGGGCCCGACAGCTTCAATTACGCTGAAAACGGTCATGGCATACAGGTCCCTGACGTGAACCGTTTCCATCCGGGCTACAGCTCGGTAGTGCAAGGCACGGAAAGTGTCGGAGGACTCGTCGGGTCAGCTGTAGGGTGTCCCTTCACCGGTGTGTCATGCAATGCCACTATCCTCGGAGAAAAGAACACAGGGGGAATCGCAGGATATTTCGAGGAGAAAGAGGATTACAGCCATCTGGAGGACTGCGCTTTCTTCGGGACAGTCAAAGCAGGCAAAAGCGACAACACCGGCGGTATCGTAGGTTTCTTCATGTCGCAATGTGGGGGCAGACTCCAGGACTGTGTGAACTATGCGGAGATTCTTGGCAAGAACTGCACGGGCGGTATCGTCGGACTGGCCAAAAAAGACCGTCCCAACCAGGACAACGGCCATTCAAGGACACTTAACTTCAGCTGGTGTGTGAATGTCGGTAAGATCACCGGCGGGAAGAACATCGGGGGCATTGTCGGTTTCGCCAACAGCCTTAAAGCTGACGAGGGCTACAAGGACAATGATGAGCAGGATATCAGCATCTACGACTGCATGAACCGGGGAGATGTCACCGCCACCGGCGATGACGGAGGCGGCGGTGCCGGAGGTATCGTTGGTTTCACCGAGCAGAGGATCGGGATAGGCCGTTGCGCCAACCACCACCATGTCCATTCAACCGCCCAGCTCCAAGGCGTGGGCGGGATCGGCGGACGCGTGGGCCGCGACGCGTCAGGCTTCGGAATGTTCAACTTCTGGCTAAACATGCGTATCGACGAATGCGTAAACCGTGGAGAGGTATCATCAGACAATTCCAACACACGTGTAGGAGGGATTGTCGGCTATCAGGAGGAGGGAGATCACAGCTACATCTTTAACAACCTCAACGCCGGGCCCGTGACATCCGACCAACACCACGACAACGGAGGTATTGTCGGATATGTAGACCACAACGGCTACTGCCAGTACAATGTCAATTCCGGAAAAGTCAGTCATGGCAACGCGATCGTGGGGGACCATAAAGGAGCTTTCACATACGGCATCAATTATTTCCTGGACGGCAGCGGCAAAAAATGGCCCGAGAATTCCCATTGTCTGAAATCAAGCGACTTCAAGAAGCAGTCAAGCTTTCAGCAACTCGACTTCGACCGTTATTGGACGATGGGATCCAACGGTCCAGAACCGAAAAACTGCCAGTGGCGCAATCTTTGAAAGTGTCGCAAACCACCCCTTGAGTCACCAATAAACAGGAGACAGCACAACAAAAAAACACCGCCGGCTGTTATACTTCAAAAGTCTGTTCGATTCCCATTGGATTTGAGCAGACTTTATCTTCTACAACTGATTCACTATGAAGAAAGACCTGATATTTTTTGCTTCCGACGGTAAAGGGCTGACATCAACTTCGGCCAACCATATCGCCAACATGGCGAAAGAGATGATACGCACCCTTGAGACAGAACTCCAGGGGATGGTGTTCTATTCAACTGAAGTTGCCCTTATCGGTAATGACAACATCAATACCCTCTCTATCGGGAGCGACGACTCAACCGTCAAGGCGACCGCCGACAAACTTTTCAGGATCGCCCGGGCCAAATCCCTGATAGCATGGCTACGGGAAGCCATCAAAGCCAAGGAACGTCTTATAAAAGAGACAGAAGCCTTGACAATCCAAGATTTCGCCAAATCAGCAGGTATAGAGATCCCCGAAGCCCCGAAATATTCCGAACCGCTTACGGAAGATGAATATTACGCGTCCCTTTCGCTCCAGGAACGTAACCGTTACTATGAACTTGAGACCTTGGCGGCGGTACTGGGCAAAGAGATCCACCCGGGCGGAAGTTTCGCCGATGCCCGCGACAACCTGGCCAGACGTATGGCCAATCCACATGATGTCAAAGGTGACGGACGCGACACACTGATCTACTCCTACCGCCCGACGGTAAGCGCGGATGTTGTGGAATCGGTCTACTTTGATCTTCAGAAGTTATACCGGGAAGCGCAAGCCAAACTTAACGCGATCAAATACGAATGTGAGAAAGCGGTACGTGAAGCCGGTATCAGAGCACAGACCGAATTCACCAAGGCCACAGAAGCGTGGAACGCCCGGATGGAGGATATCCGCAACCGCCGCGCCGAGTATATCCGCAAAAAGACAAAGGAATACGGCGACATGAAGATAACGATCCCTTACTCCCTGGATGGCATATACACCGAAGTTTCCCGATTGGGAAAGGAAGGGGAAGATAATCAACAATCCAAAGAGGATCAACCATCATAGGTATCGGCAGGAGGCAGCTGCCCGATCAGGGAGCGCAGCCTCCGAAAGGATTGTCCGACAGCCTGATACATAAACACTTCGGGCTTCAAAACCCGAAATATCAGAATTTTCCGGAAACAATAAACAACAACTGTCCGGGGGAGCTTCGGGGCACCGGAAAACATGGTGCCATCCCTTTTGTTCCTGTGAGGGCTTGATTGCCGGAGGAAGTTTTTGTTTTTGTGGCTACCCCGGGTTTTCGCTCTTGTTTTCGGTTTAGTCTTCGTCGGCTGTGAAGGCATCCTGTCGATACCGGCAGGGTTGACAGTCAGGGTAAATTCCCAGCTGTCAACCCTGTTTTCATCTTTTGCCCCTTCACTCCATGTTTTTGTTTAAATTTCGATAAATATTTGCAGGAATAAAAAAAACTGTCTAACTTTGCAACGCTTTAGGGTCTTCAAGACGACCTTGGGCGATAAGGATTGTCTTATGGTGTAATGGTAGCACTGCAGTTTTTGGTTCTGCCTGTCTTGGTTCGAATCCAGGTAAGACAACACAGATAAGCGGGTCAAGCAAACATTAGCTTGACCCGCTTATCTGTTCAGGCGGAGATATCCGGGATCCATCCACCTATTGGCAATATGTGACCAAAGGCAACATATAGGCTTATTGAAGTTTACGGTATTTCCGCAAAAGAGCCTCAAGATAGTAATAGTCTGCATACGCCAGAGGGACATCTATCTCTGAATTTGCCGGATGATGCCCTGTGGAATGCCCCAGTATGAACCCATTTGTTTCATGCGGCAGGCGGTAATTTCGAGTCAAGGCGGCAAGTATTGAATCGGCCACCTGACTGTAATGACCTGATTTTTCAGGCGACACATAGTCGGCAAGCTCATACAGGCCGGAGGCAATGACGGCAGCCGCGGATGCGTCACGCGGTACATCAGGGTTGTCTGATATCTCTGTGCCGGGGGCTTTCATGTCCCAGTATGGTACAAGGTCATCAGGAAGACCCGGTAACGACAGGAACCAGTCGACCACCTCCTCCGCGCGGTCAAGATAACGCTTTTGGCGCGTGAAGCGATAGCACATCGTGAATCCATAAAGTGCCCAAGCTTGTCCCCTGCTCCAGAATGAATCGTCGGAATAACCCTGGGCCGTGACTTTCATGCGCGGTTCTCCTGTCACAGGGGAATAATCCACGACATGGAAACAGGAATGGTCATCGCGAAAATGGTTTCTAAGAGTCACGTCGGCATGGCTGATTGCTATGTCACGAAAAGTCGAGTCACAGGTCACGTTGGTGGCATTGAAGAGCATCTCAAGATTCATCATATTGTCTATGATCACGGGATATTTCCATTCTTCCGGGTTATGGTCCCATGAACGGATCGCTCCCACTACAGGATTGAAACGCGTGGCCAGAGTCGCTGAAGCCTGCAACATCACATCGAGGTAATAATCATTGCCGGTAAGCTCCCATCCTTTCCCGAAACTGTCTCCGATCATGAAACCAAGGTCATGGGTGCCTCCATGATTTTTCGCCATCTCTATGTCGCGTGAAAAGGTGTCTGCCCGGTCGCGCCACCACGGATCATTGGTGAAATCATACATCATCCACAATTCCCCGGGGAAAAATCCCGAAGTCCAATCGTGGGGATGAACCAATACGAGCGAGCCATCCGGGTTTGTTGTCCTCGGATTCACTTTCCCCTCGGAGTGATTTGCCGGGCGCATCCGTTCATCCATGACAGATTCCACCATATTGCGTAGAGAGGTTGCCGCGTTGACAAACACATCATCAACCATGTCGGGGACATAATATGTCAATGTGAACCTCTCGGCAGGATCAAAACGGCGATAACGACGATAAAGCGCGACATAATCACAACGTGCCGGATCGACAGACGATGCCACACGCCAAAGATCGCGGGCTAAAGCCTGCTGTTTCTCCTCCCATGACGAAATCTGTTTTCCGGGCCACTCTTTCACATCCTTTCCAAGGAAAGATACGAGAAAATCAAGCCCACGGTAAAACGACCGGCCTTCCTGATCTGTCTCACTGTCAATTCTTATGCCAAGTTTGTCTGCCATCAGAAAGAGATCTATATAATGTGACAGATTGTATTGCGAGTAGCCGAAAGACAATGTGCGCCACATCTCATGAGGTTGAGTTCCATCGGGGGCGATCTGGGTGAATATTCGGCGGGAAGGGAATGACTCTATTATTCCACGGGCGAGATCCAACCGACCGGTATAGATCGCCAAAGCCACCACCTCCACGTCATAGGCCGTGGAATGGTTGTTGGCCTGCCGCGATTCCTCCTGTCCCTGAGGTGAGTCAAGCATCCAGTCAAGCATCGCGCCCATCCATTCCTTCAACCTGCGGTCATCCTCCGCCGACCATGCTCCCGAACCGTCAAGCAGAGCGACACCGTCAAGCAATCCTACCAGGGAATAACCGTCAAGCACTCCGAATGGCCGTCCCTTCCATCCGTTCACACCCGGCACCATCTGGGCATATTCAAAATTAGGGTTCATCTTTGTGTCCGGGTCAAGAAACCAACACCTCAGCTGCTCGGCGGCCTTGGCGGCATAACGCCCGTCATGGCTGAAAAACCATGCTAAGGACAAATCCATAACGCGGTCCGACATCAGCCCGAAGTTTTCCCTGTCCCATAATGAGATTTCAGGATTTGTAAGACCGTCACGGTTAACATATGGCAGTCCGTCAGGGGATGCGGGATCGGGATGAAAATATCTCGCAAGGCTGACATAGTCGTGATTGTCGCCACTTGGGGATTGTCTTTTTTTCATCATGACCGACAATGGCTGAAGCATCAGAAGCGAATCCGCGTCGGCAATCAACGAAACGTATGCCTCGGCATACATCGGACGATCAAGGTTTTCCCTGACTGAGTCAAGATGACCACGGCTCAGCACTGCCTGGGCTACACAATGTTGTGTCATCATAAAAGCGGCAATCAGGATACAAAACATTTCACATCGTATGCCACAGTTGATCAACTTGCGGCCACATATACTATTCTTATGCATGACTGTAATTATCTTTCTGTTCTATTTGTTTTGAGACAACAGTGTCAGTTTCCAATCTTCCTGACCTTTATCGCAGACAGCGACGTAACGCAACCTTTCACGGGCAAGAATGAGATTTTCAATCCGCAACTACCCTCTACCTTGGCGAGGTGACGCAATCTGACCATACTCATCAAGCCCGACCGTAAGGCCGGGGCAAACCCCTCCTCCACCTTTACTCCATTGATCATCATATCCATCCCCACAGCAGGCTCTCCACCGCTGTTTCCATCAACATGCCCGAGAAGATAGGCTGACGAGGAGGAGGGCGCAGCATTATCGGCAAACAGCATTTCCACCTCATAGTCGCCATCAACGACATCAAAACGGTATTCGTCAATACCCGTCAGACGACTCTGCAACAAGGGAGTGTCGGTTGTCAATCCGATAATTTCCTGTGTCGTACCTGGGTCTCCCCCGCCATGGCCATAAAGGGAACCCTCGGAATACTGCTTGTCAGGCAACCATACAAGTCCGTCATATCCCGACGAAAAATAACATTTTGAACCGACATTCACGGCCAGTTCCTCCGTAGACAGGTCAATTCGCCCCTTTCTGACCGGGATCACAGACAACGAGACCGTAAATGTATCCAGCGGTCTGACGGTATCTTCCGGGGCGAAAATTTCAAGGGTGTTGTCACCGTCACGCAGCACGACATCAAACATCGCGAAGTAATTAGACACCTGACTCAACCGGAGGTCTCCCCCATTTACCCGCATCGCAATCTCCGGCAAATTGGTGTAAGCCTTGATCTGACGCGTCACACATCCGAGAGAATCTGACAGTTCGGTCCGAGCCGGCCAGTCACGGGCGGCGATATGAGCGACCGTATCACAATCGGGATTACTCCATGCCGCTTTGAAATAATAATATACATCCTTTTTCCGACGGTCATTCGTGACCAGACCTTTGTTGTTTATCCCCGGCATCGACTCCTTGCGGTTAGCGGAAGAAAAGTCTATGAAATTCCAATGCGAAGCTCCTGCTACGTAATCGGTCAGTTCAATGACCGGAATATAATGTTCGAGGAATTTCTGCTGATATTCGACGCTGAAATCAAAAGGCTCGGGATCAAGGGAGTGAAGGCGCAGATCCGACCCCGCGCCATACTCGCTGACAATTATAGGTGCGGAAGGATGAGCAGCATGCTGTCTGGCGAGGAACTCCTCGAAACCCTCAAGCTCTCCGCCATACCACCCATGATACAGATTCCATCCTTTGACACGCGTTATATCCCCCAGGCCGCATTGATCATATATGTCGTTGCCATGGAATGCCATCGCAGACATCCGGGTGGTATCTTCCGATTTCAGAATTTCCTCCAGTCTGCGCGCCAGACGCAATGTCCGGTCAATTGTCTCCGATCTTTCATTCTGCGGAAGTTTCAACAAAATCTCATTCATATACCCCCACATCGCTATGGAGGGATGATTACGATGCCATCTTATCATATCCTTCAGCATCGTCGCCGCGTTTTCGGCATAGATGTCTGACAGAGGCACATAATCAATCACGGGAATCTCCTCCCATGCGATCAGTCCCAGACGGTCGCACATCTCCAATACCGCATCATCCTGAGGGTAATGACTGATCCTTATGAAATTCGCCCCCAGCTCCTTTATCAACCGCATGTCTTGTCTGTGTTGCGTGTCAGACATGGCTATCCCCATCGGATAGCGGTCTTGATGACGACACATTCCACGCAATTTATATGGCTTCCCATTAAGAAGAAACCGTCCACGGTCATCAAACCCGAAGGTTCTAAATCCCACGTACTCCTTACCACAGTCTTTAATCCCTTTCCCCTCGGCAATAATTACCTCAACGCCTTATGACACAGGAGTTTCGGGAGTCCATTCCTCCATACCCGCCAAGCCACCGATCTCCATACTGAATCGATCATTACCCGACGGCGCCATACCCAAAAACTCTTCTTCAGCGGCGACGGTCTTCCCATCAGGGCCGTAAAGTATGACTCGTAACGAACCGCTGAATGGTTTTGAAGATTCATTCACGACACGTCCCGACACATTCAGCCGCCATTTCCCGTCATGATCTTTGAATGTCTCGACCCGGAAGCCTGATGCCGGACCCTCATTAAGATCAAGATGGACCGGGTCCAGGGCGATCAGCCATACATCCCGGTAAAGGCCACCCATGAATGTGAAATCTCCCGATAGCGGGGGGATTCCCATTGACGAGTTGTCAACTTCTATCTCAATATCGGCAGTTTTCCCCGGCACTACAAGATCGGTGATATCAACCACCTGAGGCGAATAGCCCCCGACATGCCGTCCCACTTCCTTACCATCAAGTGACACCACCGATGAATTGGCGGCACCGTCAATTTTCATCAGGATCTTCTTGCCTGCAAAACGAGCAGGAATCTCCATTTTCTTTGAATACTTTCCCACACCGCGACGATAGTCAGCCGTATCATACGCATCGATATTCCAACAATGAGGAAGATGCACATCTATCTCACAGGAATCCTCTGCGAACGAAAAACGCCAGCCGTCGTTTATGGTTGTCAGCTCCCGCATAGCCGAGCCGACACAAAAGATATGGGAGACACAGGCCAGCAGCAAGAGGCAATATCGGTGGATATCGGAATGCAGGAAATGAAATTTTTCTCGATTCATGGTAAAAGAAAGGTCTGTATGACTACAAAATTACTTTCTTCCCCGATTCCTCACAATAAGAGGTAAACCGTTTCGGTAAACACCGAAACGAACATCACATTGATTATAAGCCAATTACAATTTTAAATAAATGAATATCGGTAAATCACTCACAGATACGGTTCCATCGACTGAAATTGCATCTCAACCATATTTGGAGTATCTTTGTAACCACTTAACAAAATGAAATCGAATGGCGCGACACAATGAACTTGGGAAGTGGGGAGAGGAGCAGGTCGTGGAGAAGCTTCTTCTCGAGGGTTACACGATTGTAGAAAGGAACTGGAGGATGAACCATCTTGAAATCGACATCATTGCCACTCGCGGCGATGATATCGCGTTTGTGGAGGTGAAGACACGCGGTGACGGGGAGATGAATCCTCTCGATGCGATGACTCCAAGAAAGGTCGGCCTGCTGTGCCGGGCTGCCGAGACCTACCTTCGGATCAACAAGATAATGCTGAATCCCCGGTTTGATGTCGCCTCCGTCATTGGTGACGGCCATTCATGTGAAATCGAGTATCTTCCCAACGCCTTTCTTCCTCCATTGCGGACTTACTGAATGGCTGGGTCATGAAATGAAAACGGGAGGACACCATAATTTAGCATCCTCCCGGTATTCACGTTAATTTTCTATTCCCAACCGGAATTATTTCGCTTCATCGATCTGACGGAGAAGCACTCTCACTGCCTCATGGAGCTGGGCATCCTCCCCGGCAACGATCTGCTCTGGGGTATTGGCAACCTTAACATCCGGTTCAAGCAGGGTGTTTTCGAGGTAATTTCCTTCAGCCGTGCGATAGCCGATGACGGGAATTCCGAATACGAGCGACGGATCCTGGAGCGTCACCCAGTTTACCGATGTCATTGTCCCGGGAACCGGCATGCCGACCACCTTGCCTATCTTCCGGTGCTGGTATACCCAAGGAGTGCCGTGGGCGTTGCTGTAGCAAGGCTCGGCAACGAGCATCACGGAAGGCTTGTTCCATCGACGCGACGGCATGTCGCAGACATCCTTCCCACGGATCACCTGGGTCAGGTATTTCTGGCCCGTGAAAAGTTGCTCGATATCCTCATGCATACGGCCACCACCGTTCCAGCGTATGTCGATGACAACCCCCTCGCGGTTGTTGTATTTTCCAAGCAGGTCGGCATACATCGGACGGAACGACTCGTCGTTCATCGACTCGATATGGACATATCCCAACCGGCCGTCAGACCAGCGGTCGACATCGGCTGCGCGCTGTTTGATCCAGCGGCGATACATCAGGTCACTGATCTTTCCTGTCGGGCAGGGGATCACGACCTCCGAGACTTTCTCGCCGGAGGGTGTTGTGAACGCCACAAGGGTTTTCTTTCCGGCGATATTGTTAAACAACTCCCCAAGATCGGTACCTGCATCAATCGCATGGCCATTGACAGCGGTCACGACCGCACCCTTCCCGATTTTCGAGGAAGCCTTGTCGAACGGGCCGTTGGCCAGAACCTCGTCGACTTTCAGTCCGTCGCCACGGTAATTCATGTCATAAAGCAGTCCCAGCGAGGCGGTACGATCAGAGGAGGAAGCATTGCCGGATCCGTAATAACGGCCGCCGGTATGGGAAACATTCAGCTCTCCAAGAAGCTCGCTCAGCATTTCGGCGAAATCATAGTTGTTGTTGATATGCGGCAGGAACTTACGGTATGCGGCTGTCATTGCGGGCCAGTCTATGCCATGCATACCGGTGTCATAGAATCGTTCCCCCTCCTCGACAGCGACATAATCGAACATCGCCTCCCGTTCGGCGGCGAGATCCACGTCATGGGTGGCAGATACCTTTATAGGGGTCAGCTTGTCACCCTTGTCGAGTTTCTTCATATCACGGCCTATGACGAACAGCTGTTTGCCCGATTTGTCGGCCTGGAGCGAAGCACCCGCGCTGCCCATTTTGGCGGCCAGTTTAGGCTCGCGCTTGCGCAGGGGGAGTTTCCAGAGGTCATATCCATCCTCTACCTCACAAAGGAAATACAAAGTCTCACCATCTGCGGTCACGATCGCATCGGCCAGTGAGGAGCTGAAAGGAGTCAGACGCATCACACGGTCTTCTATGCCGTCAAGTTCGACAACGATATTCTTCGTGTCATCCTTCTTGTCTGCGTCATCATTCTTCCCTTTCTTACCCTTCTTGTCGGCTTTCGCGTCATCCCCTTCCGATTTCTTGGATGCCTTCTTTTCCTGCTCTTTCAAAAGAGCGTAATCCTCCTCCGAAAGCATGAAACGGTCACGGGCCTCACGGTTCAGGAAGACGATCATGATATCATCCTGCGATCCCCATGAAGCCTGGGCGCGCAATCCGTATTGCTCGGTAAAGTATATTATGGCATTACCGTCAAGCACGAAGCGAGGATTAGCCTCCATATAGCCGGTATTGGTAAGGTTTGTGACCTTACCTGTCTCCACCTCCACAAGGCCGATATCTCCATAAGGATCGCGCATGTCGGGAATGATCTCCATTGTCAACCACCGCGAGTCGGGGCTCCACTCGAAAGCCATGCCGTCATCCTTTCCCGGGTATGTCTCCCCGGCGGTTATCTGCCGGTCGGTGCCGGAGGTAAGATCACGGATCCACAGTTGGTTGCGGTTCTTTACATAAGCCAGTTTCTTCCCGTCGGGCGAAACCGTCGGATGGGAGTACTCGGTCGCTTCACCTTTTCCGGAATATTCAGGAAAGACCGCCTCTTCTGTGAACTCCACAGCGTTGGGGAAGTCGGGGTCATCCTTGCGGGCGATCTTTGCGCGGAAGATATTCTTGCGGCCCGAACGTTCGGAGGTGTAATACAGCGACCGGTTGTCACTTCCCCATGAGAGGTGGCGTTCTGCCTGTGGTGTACGCGTCACCTGGACAGTGGTGGGATATTCCACCGATGTCACGAACACATCTCCACGGTTGAGGAAAGCTACCATCTCACTGTTGGGAGACACCACTCCTCCCGAGGGCTTGACAGACAGACGGGCGGGACGAGCGGTGTCATCGGTAGCCAAAGTTATCTCAACCTTCTGCGGCACGGCCGCCCCACGGGCCGCGCGCCCCGGCATCGTGTAGATCTCACCGTCATAGGTGAATGCGAGTGTCCCGTTGTTCGCCCGTGAAAGGAAGCGGACAGGATGGGTCTTGAAATCGGTCAGTTTCCTGGCCTGCGAGGGATCGTTGAGTGGGAAAGAATAGACATTGAATGTCCCTCCGTCACGCTCCGACAGGAAATAGACCGTCTCGGTCACAGCGTCAAGGACCGGATTGCGGTCCTCTCCCGCCCGATCTGTCAGGTTTCGGTGCTTTCCGTCTGCCGGGGTATACAGCCAGATGTCACGGGTCACGGAAGAGGTATGGTGTTTGCGCCACTCATCCTCAAACCCCTTGACATCCTGATACAGCATCTTGTCGCCGTCGGGAGAGAAGGAGAGCATTTTGGCGGGAGTGGCCAGCACCTGACGGGATTTACCCGTCTCTATATCCACCGCATACAGCTGGGTCATGCGCCCCGACGGATACATCACCGACGAAGCCGGAGCCTGGATCGCAGCTGAATAATAAACCTCCTTGCCGTCAGGGGAGAAACCCTCCGGGGTCTCGGCCGCGGAATTGGAAGTCAGCCGTCTGGGAGTCCCCCCCTTGGCATCCATGACATATATGTCCGGATTACCGTTGCGGTCGGAAGAGAACGCGATCCTCTTTCCGTCGGGGCTCCATACCGGCGAAGCCTCGTAAGTCTCCCTGACGGTCAGCTGCCGAGCCTCCCCTCCGTTGACAGGCACGGTCCATATGTCCCCCTTGTAAGTGAACGCGATCAGGTCGCCATTCGGTGAGATCTGCACATCGCGCAACCACAGCGGAGCTCCGTCAGGAGCCACACCGAGGCCGTTACCGGGAGCCTGCGCCCATCCGGCACCTCCCCCCAACGCGGCCGCCACGGCCGCGGTCAGAAATATCTTGTTCAGCATAAAGTGAAAAAATTAGCGTTTTGAACTCCCAAAGATAGCGAAATCCCCCGAATTTTCCTTAATTTTGACATATGAAAAATATCGTTTCTGTTTTACAGAGGGACTTTAGCAGCGAATCAACGCGGGCGTGGATGATAGGTCTCGCCATCATAGCCACCGGCTGGATGACGGTTTTCGGCTGCACTTCGGCGTTGGTGGGGATGGAGCGGGGAGCGGACGGGAGATGGTTGCTGTGGAAACATAGGGATTCGGGGCATCCTGACAATTATGTCCGTTGTTTCGCCGCGACAGACTCGACTATGGCGTATGTGGGACTGTTCAATGCCGCCGACACTGCTGCGTCGGAGGTCTGGACCGGATTCAATGAGGCAGGATTCGCCGTGATGAACACTGCGAGTTATAATATTCCCGCGCCAAGCAAGGACTGGCAGGACCGGGAAGGATTGCTGATGACTGACGCGCTCCGTAATTGCCGGTCGCTAAACGATTTCCACCGGATGCTGATTGATTTCCCCGGCAAACGCGGTGTTCAGGCCAATTTCGGAGCGTTCGACGCAGAGGGTCATGGAGCTTATTTTGAGGTATCTGACCGTCATGTGGATGTCTTTCCTATTGACTCCATATCGGCGATCTCTCTTGGTGTCAGGATGCCGGTTCATCAGGCGCCAACCGATATTTCAGGGATAATCACCCGGACAAATTATTCTTTTTCGGGAGGCAAAAGCAAACGGCTCGGTGTATCGCGCCACCATGCCGAACGTCATCTTCTCGACTCACTGATCACGGTTCGTCGTCCGTGGGCAGACCCCGGCAAAATCGCTGCAGAGGATTTGATAGAAGTGCTGTCGCGATCACTTTATCTTCCGGCCAAAGGGATTGACCTACTCGACGGGAGGACATCAAGATTCCCTGACACAGGGGATGCCATTACGCGCCGCAGTTCCTGCGCATCAGTCGTCATCGAAGGACCGCTTCCCGGCGAAAACCCGGCAAAGACCGTCATAATGTGGACCGCGATCGGCTCCCCGGCACTCTCTGTCATGGAGGCCGTCACCCTCGACTCTGTTCCCGCCGGACTCCTCCCCTCTCCTGCCCGCAATTTCCACTCCTCTATCTGCGACAGTGTCAATATCCTGCGTGACAAAGCATTCCTCCCCTCCAAAGCCCCCGCAAAGCGCGGCGGTAAACGCACCTATGATTTCAACCTCCCCTTCCTCCGCGACAACATCACGTCACGTCGTGTCCTCTCCCTCGGCAAATACGCCGCGCCCCGCAATCGCCGCGCCAACGCCAAACCTATCAGTCATTAATATATTTTTCGTTCAGCGAAAATTCTTTCGCGGGAGGAAGGATTGGCGGGGAATTTTTCTTGTGATTATCGGAATTATGTCGTAATTTTGCAGAGAAGCCGCCATCGGAAGCCCCGGCCGGGGAAGAGAGGCGGGTCTGTACATACATAAATGCCGGAGGGCATTTATCACATTATCAACGAAATGCGTTTACATTAGTTTCTATTCCTGACCAATTGAAATCTGGCAGTTTCAACGTTCCCAGTCAGAAATCAGACAACCGTAGATGCCGCATGGATGTGAACCTACATGTCCGGGACTTGGCGCGAGAGCGCCGAGCCCCCGGACATAGATTCATATTTTGCGTGAGGGCTTCCGGTTGTCCGTTTTACTGGGAAAGGCGATGCCAGAGCCTCAATTGGTGGGACGGACAGCGAGTAAGTTTCCCCACGCATTTCTTTTTCCGGCACTAATCATGACATAAGGGGGATATGTCACCCACACATCGTAATCATGGCATTAGAAGATTTTGACAACCGCCTTCTCATAGGATCATCCATCGTGATTATTCTGACGTTTCTATTTTTATTCCTTCCAATGGATGCCAATGATCTTGAGGTATTTACATTTTCAGATATCTGGAATGAGGTTGACAAAGCAGTACTATCGGTATTCAGCTCCTGGAGTCATGCTGCCATGATGATACTTTGCTGCGTAACCGAAATATGCGCCTGTCTCCTGGGATTTGCATCCTCCTTACTCTTCTTGATTTTCGCATATGGGATGAATTGATTAACTTTGCACAGCCTTAGAAGGAGACGCCGGGATATTGCTGCAGCCCTCAAACAGGTTCGGATTCAGTTATGAATTGGATAATTCTAATTGTCGCCGGCTTCTGCGAGGTCGGCTTCACCTACTGCCTCGGAAGGGCAAAGTCTGTTGACGGCATCTCCTGGTGGGGATGGATTGCCGGATTTCTCGTTTTCACGATCATCAGTATGGGATTGTTGGCAAAAGCCACACAAAGTTTGCCGATAGGCACCGCCTACGCCGTATGGACAGGGATAGGGGCGGTTGGCACCGTCTTGGTCGGCATATTTTTCTTTCACGAGCCGGCGACATTCTGGCGGTTGTTTTTCATCTTCACATTGATCTCATCAATCATCGGACTCAAAATCGTATCGTAACCATGGAATTTAGAAAAATGCGGCGTTTCCGCCAGGAACTGTCAAAAACGGAATGCGAGACCATATTGACAAACGCCACATCCGGCACACTCGCATTGCTCGGAGACAACGGTTATCCATATGCGGTTCCACTCAGCCATGTGTATGTTAATGGCAGACTGTATTTCCACAGTGCTGTCACAGGTCACAAAATCGATGCCATAATGAAGTGTGACAAGGCTTCATTCTGCGTCATCGCTGCCGATGATGTACAACCGTCGAAATTCACGACCTATTTCAAGAGCGTGATTGCGTTCGGACGCATCCGCATAGCGGATGTGGAAGAAGAAAGACTATATGCGGCGACATTGCTTGGAGAGAAATTCAACCCCGGCGACAGAGAGGGGTTGCAAAAAGAATTAGATCGATTCTTATCGCATATGCTTGTTCTCCGCATGGATATCGAATATATGTCGGGCAAGGAGGCAATCGAGCTTAAAAACAAACGGCGTGATCTATAGATTTACCGGCGTTACAAAAAGAAGAGACCGCATGTTGCGGTCTCTTCTTTTTGTAAACGCGGAGTCAGCAATGACTCGCGCGGATATGTCTTGCAGGGATTATTCAGCCTTGCCGTCAGAACCGAGGACGTTGACGATCTTGTGCTTGTAGAGCTTCTCCATCTCGTCGCGGGCCGGGCCGAGGTATTTACGGGGATCGAATTCACCGGGCTTGTCATTGAAGACCTTGCGGACAGCGGCGGTCATGGCCAGACGGGAATCGGAGTCGATGTTGATCTTGCAGACAGCGCTCTTGGCAGCCTTGCGGAGTTCCTCTTCGGGAATACCGATAGCATCGGGGAGCTTGCCGCCGTTCTCGTTGATCATGTCGACATATTCCTGGGGCACGGAGCTTGAGCCGTGGAGCACGATGGGGAAGCCGGGGAGTTTCTCCATGACAGCGTCGAGGACGTTGAATGCCAGGGGAGGAGGAACGAGCTTGCCGTCAGCGTTGCGGGTGCACTGCTCGGGGGTGAACTTGTATGCGCCGTGGCTGGTACCGATCGAGATAGCGAGGGAGTCGCAACCTGTGCGGGTGGCGAAGTCGATAACCTCTTCGGGGTCGGTGTAGGTGTGGTGGTCGGAGGAAACCTCATCCTCCACGCCGGCGAGAACGCCGAGCTCACCTTCAACGGTAACGTCATACTGGTGGGCGTAGTCGACAACCTGCTTTGTCAGGGCGACATTCTCCTCATAGGGAAGATGGCTGCCGTCGATCATGACGGAGGAGAAGCCATTGTCGATACAGCTCTTGCAAAGCTCGAAGCTGTCACCGTGATCGAGGTGAAGCACGATCTGGGGATGCTCCCAGCCAAGCTCCTTGGCGTAGGCTACCGCGCCCTGGGCCATATAGCGGAGCAGGGTTGCGTTGGCATAGTTGCGCGCGCCCTTCGAAACCTGAAGGATCACGGGAGATTTCTCCTCGGCAGCGGCCTTGATGATGGCCTGGAGCTGCTCCATGTTGTTGAAGTTGAAAGCGGGGATTGCATAACCGCCCTTGATGGCCTTGGCAAACATCTCACGGGTGTTGACCAAGCCTAATTCTTTGTAGCTTACCATGTTGAATAAACCGGATTATTTGTGTTTGGGTTTCTGGGGGCAAATTTACGAAATTTTCTTCATACCCTCTCCAAATATTCAACAAAAAATGGGTAACTTTGCTGTCTGAAAAAAAGTTAGCGATATGCAAAAAGTGATACTCACGGGCGACCGCCCGACCGGCCGCCTCCATCTCGGCCATTTCGTTGGATCTCTGCGCCGCCGCGTGGAGTTGCAGGATTCCGGGTGCTTCGACAAGATCTTCATCATGATCGCCGACGCTCAGGCCCTGACCGACAACGCCGACAACCCCGAGAAAGTGCGCCAGAACGTGATCGAGGTCGCCCTCGACTATCTGTCAGTCGGGCTCGACCCCTCGAAATCAGTGATTTTCGTCCAGACCCATGTCCCCGAGCTGACCGAACTGGCCTTCTATTACATGAATCTCGTCACCGTCTCGCGTGTACAACGCAACCCGACGGTCAAGACCGAGATAAAGATGCGCAATTTCGAGCAGAGCATACCAGTAGGATTCTTCTGCTATCCTGTCAGCCAGGCATCCGACATCACCGCATTCAAGGCCACTACGGTTCCTGTGGGTGAAGACCAGGCTCCCATGATCGAGCTGACCCGCGAGATCGTCAACCGCTTCAACAACGTCTACGGCGAGACCCTCGTCGAGCCGGAAATACTGCTGCCCGACAACGCCGCCTGCCTGCGCCTGCCCGGCACCGACGGGAAGGCCAAGATGAGCAAATCGCTCGGCAACTGCATCTATCTCAGCGACTCCCCCAAAGAGGTTGCCAAGAAGGTGAAAAGCATGTACACCGACCCCGAGCACCTTACAGTTGATTCCCCCGGCCATCTCGAAGGGAACTGCCCGTTCATCTACCTTGACGCGTTCTGCACAGACGAGCATTTCGCCAAGTATCTCCCCGAATACAAGAACCTCCAGGAGCTTAAGGACCACTATACCCGTGGCGGACTCGGAGACGGCACCGTCAAGAAGCTCCTGATCAATGTGCTTGAAGAGATCCTCGCCCCAATACGTGAACGCCGCAAGCAATGGGAGCAGAACATACCAGGAGTCTACGAGATACTGAAATCGGGTTCGGAGAAAGCCCGCATGGAAGCCGCCGACACCCTTGACAAGGTGCGCGCCGCCATGAAGATCAATTATTTTGACGACGCGGCTCTGATCGCCGAGCAGGCTGCCCGCTATCGCGCCGCAAAATAAGCCCGCGCGACGGTCCCGACATCCACGAAATCATGAGCCACTCCTACGACAGCGTACTCAAAGAGGCAGGAATCCCCTGGGCAGAGGAGATGAACTGCGCCGTGACTGTCTGCGAAACAGACGGCATTATCCTGTACATGAACAGCAAAGCCCGTGAGACCTTCGCCGCCCACGGCGATCTCATCGGCAAGAACCTGTTCGATTGCCATTCCCCGGAATCAGCGGCCAAAATCCGCCACATGCTCGCATCCGGGGAAAGCAACTCATACACAATCTCCAAGCAAGGCATGCGCAAGATGATCTACCAGACCCCTTGGCGCAAGGATGGATCAATCGCCGGCATGGTCGAGATCTCGATGGTCATCCCGGAGGAAATGCCCCACTATGTAAGATCATAGATGGCTACCACCACAGATCACATTGATTCCTAAACGGAACAATTAGATTTTTTGTCTCGCAGATTACGCGGATCACGCAGATCACCCATACGAATGGAATCTGCGTGATCCGCGTAATATGTCATGACACCTTTTTACGGTTATAATCTAATTAGCGCAATTGTATAATTAACAAAGTTTAACAAATGGGGGGGGTAATTAGGGGGATAATCTTTAAATTTGCACAACTAACAAAAGTCTTCCATACAAAAGGATGGAGACCTGACCGAATGAAGGCATTACCCCATTGAAATTCACCACAATGACTATCATATTATCTACAATCTAAACCATTCTATACATGAGAAAATCACTACTAAAAACTTTATTGGCGGCCGCAGGACTTTTCCTGTGGGCATTCCCGTCATCAGCCCGGGAGAAAGTCATCGGCGACGACGGCACAATCCAAGGTTATTTCCGAGTACAGAGCCAGTTGGGTGTCAACGACAACAACGGTTATGTCGAAGTAAGAGGCCCTTTGACCACAGCCCCTGACCAGCCTCTCGAAGCTGCCCGCACGGAAGCAGGAACCGTAATGCGCCTGCGCGCTTTCCCTGACACCGATCCGGAGACAGGCAAGCTCCGTTACAAGATCGGCAACCTTTCTTCTCAGGGCATCGAGGTGTTCGGCGCGCCAAAGGCTGACTATTGGACAGCGCTCATCGACGAGATAGCCGCAGGAATAAACACTGACGACATGGAGTACACCATGTACCGGATGCAGAGAAACATCCGCGAGGTGGGCTATATCTCCTCTGCCCGGGTGTTCATACAAAGTCTATTCCAGATTGTCGCCGGCCGTCTCGATAAAGACGCGCCGGCAGTCAAGGCCGAGGCTCAAAAGAACGGGATAACGACCTATGATCCCATGACGGATGCCTCGCTGGAGGATTTCGCCATCAGATTCAACAAGGAGGTGTCGGCTGAAATAGACTTGCACGCTTACCTCGAACCTGTCAATGGCAACGGCGAGGACGGAAAATTCCGCCTGTACTTCCATTGGATCAACTGCTCCAAAGTAAGCGAGTTCTACCACAAGAACGCCGCCAATGAGGCGGCGTTCAATCTCGGCTTCGAGTGCATGCGCCGTTACATGAAAGGCAATGCGACGATCGGGGCGACCGGGGAAGGCATCGAGCCATACGAAGCCCAGTTGTTCGCCGACTGGGGCTACACCTCGTTCGCCGAGAAATATGCCGACAAAATGATTCCGAGCGGCATCTACGCCTTGTCATACGAGGATATCTTCTCTGACCATGAGTTGCTTTACAACTGGCTTAAGATGTATGTTATACGATTCTGTGACCCGGAGACAGACGACATTATCATCAGCAGCCTCAACCTCCACGACCTGGCATTGGAGATGCAGAAACATGAGCTGACAAGCAATTTCGTCGAATACATGCCCTCGATGCAGGAGAACCAGAAGCTCTATCTGACCAGCGGCCGTTACCTCAACGGCAACACTCTCAGCACCGTAGGGACAGCTTCTGACGGGGAGCAACGTTTCGGACTGCTTGACTCGTCTCTGGTTAATTCCGCAGCTGACGCGGCCGTATGGAATGTGATCCCGATGGATGTGACCGACAACTATTTTGCCATCGTTCCCGCAGGCAGCCGCGTCAACAGCCCCGGCCATGATGACACCCACTATCTGGCTATGTACGTGGATTTCCCCATGGAGGCACTTCATGGCGACATCCTGACCTTCCAGACATTCAATGACGGAGAGCAGATCCACAGCGTCACGCTTGACAATCTCGGTACAGTTGAGTATTTCAATGCCCCCATCCAGGCAATCACGTCAGTTCCCCGTGCCACCATAGTGATGGCGAAGAGTCCGAGTGACAATGAGACCGACAACATCGTCAGAATTCCATACCTCGCCCAATCAAATGACTATGATCCATCGGTAGAGCCCCCCAAGCCCGGAGGATTCCCCGTGGGAGATGACGAGGTCGGTGTGCAGCACGCCCCGCGCCGCGCCTCGGAAGGTGATGCCAAGACCGCCCAGTCATACGGTGTTTTCTTCGCCACACCTGTCAGTGAGAAATCACTGAACGGACTCTGGGACATAAACGCCGACCTCACCAACAATTCGGTCTTCGACCTAAAGACCCACGATACCTGGAGCCCGGTCAGCAACCAGCCGATGAAACAACCTTGGTTCTCGCCGGAGACAGAGACAATCCCGGCCAATCATGCCTTCATGATCACTGACAAAGCCACCAATGAGCTTGCCCTTGACGAACCTGCAGACGAGGATATAATTCCGTCAGGGATCGAGAATGTGATGGCAGAGCGGATGCAAGAGAATGTTCTATATGACCTCAAGGGCCGACGCGCCACCGAAGCCCTTCCCGGACATGTCTACATCCTCAACGGGAAGAAAATCATCGTCAAATAAGCCCCTCAGACTGATGCGACATCTCCTGCTGACAGCTTTGGCAATGCTATGCCTTACAGGCCTACATCCGGCCAAGGCTGTCGAGCCGGAGATGCCACGCGACACAGTGATGGCCTCCATCCTGGTGGCCTCCCCCGGGCCGGCGATCTACCAGGCAACAGGCCACGCCGCCATAAGGCTGCAATGCCCGGCATATGGACTCGACAATGTCTTCTCCTATGAGACAAGCACAGGAGATCTTGCCGGACAACTTTACGGACAGGCAAAGGGGAGGTTCGCCTCTTTGACGATGGCCGAATATTCCAAAGGATTCACCGATGTCGGACGAGGTATCACAGGACTACCGCTCAACCTCACTGACCCTCAGATCAGGCGTTTATGGCAGATACTCGACGAGACAGTGGAGTCCGGGGAGGAAACCGACTTCAATATCCGACACAACAGCTGCAATTCGGCGGTCATGTCAAAGATCGCGGAAGCCATATTTCCCGACCGCATAGTCGTCGAATCGGAGGATTGCCTTATCGACAACGGCGAGATAATCAGGAAATACCTGCAAGAACCATATCCCTGGGCCTGCCTGGTGTTAACAACAGGATTGGGAGCGGCATCCGACGAGACAGACTCATGGATGACCCGAGCGACACCAATAACGATGGAGAACCATTTCCGCAAATCAAGGATCATGGCACCTGGCGGGAAGTCCAGACCGATGTTGGCCGCAGAACCTATAGTCATCTATCCTGTCCGCGAAGAATTCCGGCAACGCCGGCTCACTCCCGATCTGCTCGCAAGCCTCATTCTTCTTGGAGTAATAATCCTTGACGGCATGGATCTTGCCGGACGACGGGGCAAGATCTTGCGGATCATAGATATCCTGCTGCTTTCCGCGATGACATTAGCCTCTCTGATACTGATCGCCGTGGCCATGATACCCGCCAGCATCGGGGACGCATGGAACTGGCTGTTCATCCCTCTGAATCCGCTTCCGGCCGCGGTATGGCTGATGTCACGCAAAAGCCACCACAGCCTGTGCCGGAGCTTCTTCCTCGGTTACAGCATCGCCTGCCTGTTATTTGTGGCCGCGCCGCTGTTCACCTCCCAGGCCGCTCTGTGGAGCAGTCTTCTTTCACTGGCGATTG
Source organism: Prevotellaceae bacterium (assembly GCA_021772015.1). Taxonomy (GTDB): domain Bacteria; phylum Bacteroidota; class Bacteroidia; order Bacteroidales; family Muribaculaceae; genus UBA7173. The sequence goes on from JAETNS010000006.1 coordinate 105,013, forward strand.
CCCTGCGTGTCCTTATCAGGTATCGCCACAAACCACAACAATAAAAATCAACAACATAACGCATATGACCAATCTGATCAAAATCATGACAGGGTTTCTGCTCCTGGCGTTGCCACTGTCAGCCCAAGCCTCGACTTTGTATTCCAAAGTCACCGTGTCGGCTCCGTCAGGAGAGGGGAAGGTGTATGTCTCCAAGGAAAACACCACTCCCGCCGATTCAGACTACAAAGATGGATCAGCCGAGCTGACACAAAATTCGACCCACAATCAGAATGTCAAGCAAGCCTATCACACGTATTACCTTTATGCGAAGCCTAATGAAGAGAAACAGTTTTCTCATTGGGAAAAGGGAGGGATATCTGTATCAACATCAAATCCCTACGAGGCGAAGTTGCTTGTCAGTGGCACTTCCGCTTCTGAGCCGACATCATTTGAATATGTTGCCAAATTCATAGATGCCGCCCTTGTCAAGGCTGCCAGCACTCATCCGATGGGGACAACGGTCACCATCACCCCCGTCAGCAACAAAACCGGAGACGAGATCACCGTCACAGCCTCAATAAACAGGATAGCCGACGGCTATCAGTGCCTCAACATGATGATCGAATTTGAAGGATGGCGCGACCAGAACGGAGTATTTGTCTCCACCGATCCGACATATACCTTCACTGCCACCGAATCCACCACTCTAACGGCGGTCTTCAAGACCAAAGACTCAATCAAAACCGCAGGTTATTACCGGCTGCGCAACTTCGTCAACCGCGTCCTGAGTGTGGAGGGAGGCTTCAAATATACCGTGACCGGAAGCAACGACTATCTGACCGGATTGCTGCGGTATGCATATCCATATGGCAATATTGACTCGAATTTCCATAATACGAAATATGAGAGCGACGACTATCCCGGTGTCGAAGTCGAAAGCCTTCCTTCGACCGTGATATACATCAAAGGAACCAACCTAAATCCCGAAGCATCTACGGGGGAGGATGTGCTTTCAGATGTAGTGGCCTACGGACAAGGCACAGACACCAAGAGCATGACCGGCAAAACCTTCTCCATACAACCGGCGGCGGGAAGCGCTCCGGGTTATCACATTCTCTATGGAGGTCTGACCGCCGGGATGAAAATGGGGCTATTCCAGGTTACCGGCGACATCAACGGCGACGGCATCAACAGCCAGAATTCGATAGTCCCGTATATCGGGAAAAGCACCAGTTCCGACACCTGGTCGTGGTGGGCGATCCAGCCGATCGACGAGGAGCATTTCGATGAATTCTGGTTCGGGGCGAAAGCCGACGAGGAGATGGCGTTTGACAACGGCTACTGGACATCGATGTATACAGCTTTCCCGTATGAATGCCGTGACGGCGTGGAGGCCTATTACGCCAAGGAGACAACCGAACAAAACGGCGTGCATTATGTGCAGCTGGTCAAAATTGAAGACGGCATCGTGCCACCCGCCACTCCCGTTATTCTCAAATGTCAGGGACTGTCATCTCGCGAGAACCGTCTTATGCCCCTCGACCCCGACGGAGAGTATCAGTCAATCGAAGGGAATCTTTTCAAAGGTGAATATCAGCTTTACACAGACAAGGACCTCAATGGACGGAAAGATTTTGATCCTGCAGCGATGCGCGTGTTCGGCGTGAACGCCAATGGCGAACTCGGCTTCTATAAAATGAGCGCCAACGATGACGGCTCACAGAGGGAACTGCTTCCCAACAAGATCTATCTCGACATGTCGCTTCTTAGCGAATCCGCTGCTTCAGCTCCGATCCGGGCATCTTTCGGTGACAAATCGGGTATAGAAACCGTCATAGATTCGAAAGATGACAATCAGCCATCCGACGGTAAAATGTACGACCTCAACGGTCGAAGCGTTTCCGATCCGACACCCGGCTCGATTTTCATCATGGACGGCAAGAAATACATCGCTCACTGACCTGCGACATCCGGTGGCCGCAGAAACAGTCGCCTAATACGTAATGAAACAGTAAGATAGATTGACAATAAACAACCTGGCGGGTACGAGGCTGACTCACGACACCTCATACCCGCCATGATATTTTATCTCCAAAAGTCAGACTTTATTCCGGGGACTTCCGGGTGAAGAAACGGTTGATGATAACCGAAAGGGCACCGTCGCCGGTGACGTTGCAGGCTGTGCCGAAGGAGTCCATGGCGATGTAGAGAGCTATCATCAGGGCGTTGTCAGCTTCGGTGAAACCGAGGATGGAGGTCAACAATCCGAGAGAAGCCATGACCGCGCCGCCCGGGACTCCCGGAGCCGCGACAATCGTTATGCCGAGCATCGCGACGAATCCCATGAACATCCCGAAATCATACGGCATGCCTTTCAACAACATCAATGCCATCGCGCAGGCTACAAGTTTCAGGCAGCTGCCCGACATATGGATGGTGGCGCAAAGAGGCACTGTGAATCCGGCAACGTCGCGGTCGACACCCATCCTGATTGTCCGCTCGAGGGTGACGGGAATGGTTGCGGCTGAAGACTGTGTGCCAAGAGCGGTGAAATATGCCGGCATCATGGTCCAGAGCAGCTTGAAAGGGTTGCGCGAGATGGGCTTGCGGGCGAATAGAGACGCGACAGCATATTGGGCTACAAGCAGGAATACATGCAATCCGAAGATGACAAGTATTATCTTCATGAACGCCGAGAGCACAACCCCGACCTCTCCGGCGGCGGTCATCCCGAGAAATATCCCGAAGATGTAGAGTGGAAGCAACGGTATGATCGCCCGACGGATTATCATGTCTACTATCCTGCGGAACTCTCCGAGGCCGTCGCGTATTATATTGGTTGACAGCCGGGAAGCCCCCAGTCCGAGTATAAACGCGGTGACAAGAGCCGTCATCACACTCATCAATGGCGGTATGCTGACGGAAAAATACGGGACAACCTCGACAGCGTTGGCTTCTGCGGCGACAAACTCGTCGGGCCGGATCATGCCCGGAAAAAACATCTGGCCGGTTGCGTAGGAAAGCATACCCGCGCACAAGGTCGCGAAATAAGCCAACGCGGCTGTCGCGACAAGCATCTTGCCCGCTCTCGAGCCGATATCGGCGATCGCCGGAGATACGAATCCTATGATGATAAGTGGTATGCAGAATCCGAGAAACTCGCTGAATATCTGATTGAAGGTAGCAAAAACACGCGTGGCCCACATCGGGAGGAAATACCCGCAGCCGATGCCGAGCGCGATCGCCAATATGATGCGCGGCAGTAATCCGAATTTTATTTTTCCGTTTTTCATGGTCAACAAACACGACAGGAAGCCGATGTTGGCTTCCTGTCGCAAAGATACATTTTTTCTTGCAGAATATACGAACCGGCATAGAGGCCGTTAAAAAATTAACAAGTTTTTAAGAGGGTGTTTAATAACATCTGTCATTAAACACCCTCTTAACCGCGTCTTATTTCTTTTCTTTCGCTTTTTCAGCCATCTTGCCTATGGCTTCAAGGCAGAGGTCAATCGCCTCCTCGAATGTGTCGGCCACTTTTGTAGCCACGAATTCACTCTTTGGCACCAGGACGCTGATGACAGCTTCCTTGTTCATGGCCGATTCCGGCTTGACGACGGTAAGCTTGACATCGACGGTTGTCATGTCGGGATAATGACGCTGGAGGCGTTCGATTTTCTTGTTGACGAAAGCGACAAGCTTTTCAGAAGCGTCGAAGTTGATTGCTTGAATGTTGACATCCATGGTTTTGTCCTCCTTTTCAGATTTTAGTGCCGTTGCCGGCGCGGGAGGAGAGGCAGCCCGGAGCCGAGGCTCCGGATGATCCCGCGCGGGGATGGGCGAGTTGGTAATTCTGTTTAAGTTCTCGGTAGGTTATATGGGTGTAAACCTGTGTGGTAGCGAGTGATTCATGTCCCAGAAGCTGCTGGACGGCCACGAGATCCGCGCCGTTGTTGAGCATGTCGGAAGCGAAAGAATGGCGCAACACGTGAGGGCTAAGCCTCCCGGCATGGACTCTACCTTGCATGGCTTTCTTCACGACCCGCTCGACCAGCATAGGATAGAGCGGCGATCCGTCAGCTCTGACGAAGAAAGTGGTTGTCGGGCCACCGACCGTAAGGTCACGTCTGCGGCGATAATTCTCGACGGCTTCGCGCAATTCGCTCCCGAAAGGGATTATTCTTTCCTTATTACGCTTGCCAAGCACTTTTAGTTCGCCCCGGAAAGTGTCAACATCCGCATCCTTCAGACCGATCAGCTCAGCGCGACGCATCCCTGTGGAATATAACATGAGGAAAATCAGGGAGTCGCGCTCATGGGAGAAACTGTCGACCGCCGGGTCGGGATTCTTGTCCTGCTCTATTATACTGTTGATCTCCGCCGGGCGTATATTGACCGGCAACGGTCGGGGGATCTTCGCCATCTCCACATCGTGTGCCGGATTCCGGACAACGAGTCCCCGGCGCAGCAGGTAAGCATAGAACGAGCTCACCGCGGTCAGTTTACGACGCAACGACCGCGACGACATCCCGCTCTCGGCGAGGGTCATCATCCATTGGCGTATGTCGGATGTGGAGACTGTCAGAGGGTCGAAGCCGTCCTCTTCATTGACGCGGCCCGCGCCGGGCGGAAGCTTGGGTTGCGGCTTGACGGTAAGGAATTCACGAAGCTGGCGCAAATCGACTGAATACGACAAAACGGTATGAGCCGAGAGTCCCAGCTCACACCGAATATATGTCAAAAATGATTGTATCAGCATCGGCAACTTCGCTTTACAGCATCCTCGTCGTTGGAGGAAGCTTCCAATCAAATCGCTCTGGCGACAGAGACGGTAGCGAAGTTATGACAAATTTTCGTGAAATCCAAATTTTCCTCAAGGAAAATCCGGCGGGATGTTACGAAACATCAATCATTCCCCGAAAACAGCTGATGCCGAGGGGGTCGGAATCACTCCTCAACAAGGCGCAGTTTCTGGACGTAAACCGCTTTCATCATCTTCTTGCGGTTGGTCACAGAGGGCTTTTCAAATGCCTGACGGCTGCGAAGTTCCTTCACGATGCCGGTCTTCTCATATTTGCGCTTGAATTTCTTGAGAGCTTTTTCGATGTTGTCGCCTTCTTTAACTTGTACGATAATCATTTTTTGGGGTTCTTATTCTTATGTTTTGTTAATTCTTTTCCGGAGGCATACCGTCCGGGGATTGTCTGCCCCAACGGTTTGCGCCTTTGCGATTTGCGGGGCAAAATTACGGAGTTTTTTTTGATTGGCAAAATCTTTTGGCGCATTTCTTTCCATATTTTTTCGTAACTTTGCAGACGGCGGCTTGTGTTATCACAGGCAGCCACCTTTCCCCTACCCCCCTGACAATGACCGATCACGAGAATAATACCGAAAACAACGACTTTCCCCGCATAGAAGAGAAAGAGGTAAACGACACCACCCCGCCGGCAGCCGGTTCCAACGAGTTCATGGCAGCCGGGACTGGCACCTCCGGCAACAACGAAGGCTCCGCAAGAATGGAACTGACCGAGGAGATCGCCGAAGAGGAGGAAGCCGGGGCATTGCCTCCGACCATAGGGACGGAAGCATCACGACTGAGACTGGGAGGCATGTACCGCAACTGGTTTCTCGACTATGCCTCTTATGTAATCCTCGAGCGCGCCGTCCCCCATATCGACGACGGCCTTAAGCCTGTACAACGCCGTATACTCCACTCGATGAAGACGATAGATGACGGCCGATACAACAAGGTCGCCAACATCGTCGGCAACACGATGCAATACCATCCCCACGGCGACGCGTCGATCAAGGACGCGCTTGTGCAGTTGGGGCAGAAAGAGTTGCTGATCGACACGCAGGGAAACTGGGGAAACATCCTGACCGGGGATGACGCGGCAGCCGGACGTTACATCGAGGCGCGGCTGTCTCCTTTCGCCCTCGAAGCACTTTACAACGCTAAGATCACCGACTGGGTGCCCTCGTATGACGGGCGCAAACAGGAGCCGGTGACGTTGCCGGTCAAATTCCCCCTCCTTCTCTTCCAAGGGGTCGAAGGTATCGCCGTCGGACTGTCATCCAAGATCCTTCCCCACAACTTCAACGAGATCCTTGACTCGGCGATCGCCTACCTGCAAGGACGCGAGTTCACATTGCTGCCCGATTTCCCGACAGGGGGATTCATTGATGTGGCCCGTTACAACGACGGGGAGCGGGGAGGTTCTGTACGTGTCAGGGCGAAGATCGAGAAGATAGACAACACCACTCTGGCCGTCACCGAGATCCCTTACGGGAAAACAACCCGGACCGTCATAGAGTCGATACTGAAGGCATACGAGAAAGGGAAAATAAAGATCCGAAAGGTCGACGACAACACCTCTGACACAGCCCGCATACTGGTCCACCTCCAGCCCGGCACCTCCTCCGACAAGGCCATAGACGCGCTATACGCCTTCACCGACTGCGAGGTCGCCATCTCCCCCAACTGCTGCGTGATCGACAACCGGAAGCCTGTGTTCCTGACTGTCAGCGACCTGTTGCGCCACAGCGCGGAGCGAACCCGCGACCTGCTGCGGCGCGAGCTTGAGATCAAACTCGGCGAGGTCAGCGAACAGCTTCATTTCGCCTCGCTGGAACGTATTTTCATCGAGGAGCGGATATACAAGGACAAGGAGTTCGAGCAGGGAGAGACGATGGAAGCTGTTGTCGGCCATGTCCATAAGAGGCTACTGCCGTTCCTGCCCAAGCTTGTCCGCGAGGTGACCGACGACGATGTACTGCGGCTGATGGAGATCAAGATGAAACGCATCCTGAAATTCTCCGCCCGCGAGGCTGACAGGGTGATCGCCCTCTACAACGAGCGCATCGCCGAGATCAAGGGGCATCTCGACCATCTGACCGACTACACCGTCGACTGGTTCCTGTCGCTGAAAGAGAAATACGGCGCGGCCTTCCCGCGCCGCACCGTCGTCCGCGCCTTTGACAACATCGAGGCATCCCGCGTGGCGGAGGCCAACGAGAAACTCTATTTCAACCGCGACGAGGGCTTCATAGGTATGTCGCTCAAGAAAGATGAGATGCTGTTCAGCTGCTCGGTCCTCGACGAGGTCATAATCTTCTATAACGATGGCCGCTACAAGGTCGTGAGGGTCGCCGACAAGCTATTCATCGGCAAGAATGTCAGACATATCGGCTTGTTCGACAAAAAGGATGACCGGATGGTCTACAATGTGATATATCAGGATGGGCGCGGAGGCACATATTACATGAAGCGCTTCAAAGTCACCGGCGTGACCCGCGACAAGGAATACAACCTCACCCGTGGCACCGCCGGAAGCCGCATCGCCTGGTTCTCGGCCAATCCCAACGGCGAGGCCGAAGTCGTGAAAGTCACCTTGAAGCCGAAGCCGAGGCTGACCCGCCTGCAATTCGACGTGGATTTCTCGGAACTCGCCATCAAGGGGAAACAGAGCCTGGGCAATATCGTCACCCGAAACGAAGTGCACCGCTTCTCCCTGAAAGAAAAAGGGACCTCGACCCTCGGCGGACGCGAGGTCTGGTTTGACCGCGATGTCCTGCGCCTCAACTATGACGGACGCGGCGAACTGCTCGGAGAGTTCTTCGGCGAGGACAAGGTGTTGGTTGTCACCCGGCAGGGTGAATATTACCTCACCTCGTTCGACGCGACCAACCATTACGACCATGTCGACATATTACGCATCGAGAAACATCGCCCCAACCATATATGGACGGCGGTATTGTTCGATGCCGACCAAGGATATCCATATCTCAAACGGTTCACATTCGAGCCGACAGCCAAAAGGCAACGGTTTATCGGCGAGAATCCGAAATCGCAGCTGATATTGCTGACCGACACTCCCGGAGCGTGTTTCAACATGACATTCGCCGGAGCCGACAGTCACCGCGAACCTGTAGATATAGACTCCGTGGAATTTATCGCCGTCAAATCGTTCAAAGCCAAAGGGAAACGTCTGACGACATTCAAGCTCGGCCAGATAACCGAGATCGAACCGCGCCCCGACGCAGAGCCGAATATCGAAGTACCGGAGAATGACGGTCCTGATGACGGCTCAACCCCTGACCCCGTCTCCACCGAGCCGGAGATGAGCGACGAGGAGCTGCGCGACTCGATAATCGGCCAGGAACGCCTGTTCTAAGTGACAATATTTTATCATTTACCCCTCCAAATCCGCCACAACCGCTCAAATGTTAGCACTTAACATTTATGTGCTTGCCACCACCCGTCCAATGGATTGATAGAAAAATTCAATGATGATCAGAAATGTGATGATATTACTGGCGGCGGTGCTGCCGTGGGCCATAAAGGCCGGCGGGGAGGAGCCGTTGCGGCCTGTAAGGTCGGCGTTCATGGTCGACGCGGGCAGTTCGCATATGCTCGACACCTATCTGTCTCCGCTGAAATACACCGGCTGGCACGCGGCGTTCAACTACGAACGCGTCCAGGCGATGAAATTCTCCCCCGAAAAATGGAGACAGCAGCTTGATCTCGGAGTCGAGATCAACAGCGGCGACAATCAGGCCCGCAACGCGACATTGCTTTACGGCAACATATCCGCGTGCTGGACGATGAGCCGGATGTGGAGACTGCCTCACCGACTCCGCGCGACTATCGGGGGAAATGTTTCCGGCAACCTCGGGGGTATATACAACGCCCGCAACAGCAACAACCCGGCTGCAATCAAAGCTGACATCTCAATCGGAGCGACAGCCTCCCTGGGGTGGGATGTCAGGTTGTGGAAGCTGCCGATCAACCTGCGGTGGCAGACATCGTTGCCTTTGTCAGGAGTCTTCTTTTCCCCGGAATATGACGAGCTTTACTACGAGATATACCTTGGCAACCATCATGGGCTGGCCCATTTCGGCTGGCCCGGCAACATGTTCAGGTGGGACAATCTCGTGACCGCCGACCTCGGGCTGGGGAACACCTCCCTGCGGATTGGCTTCCGCTCACGCATCTATTCCACCGAAGTGAACCATATCACCACCCGTAACTTCTCGTATGCCTTTGTACTGGGGGTGGTGACCGACTGGCTGTCGGTCAGTCCGCGCCACCGGCTCACGTCAGGCAACAATAACGTCGAGTGGGCATACTGAGATTACATACAAACATATTTTTGCCGTGAACCTAAAGACACCACAATATCTTATCGGCCTTGTCGCCGCCATGCTTCTCCCCTTCATGACATCATGCCATGATGTGGAGCAATATCCCGATGACCCGGTGGGGAACTTCGAGCAACTGTGGACGATTCTCGACGAACACTATTGCTTCTTCGCCTATAAAGACATCGACTGGAATGAGATACATAGCCGTTACCGTCAGCAAGTCAATCCGCAGATGAGCCGCGAGGAGCTGTTTGATGTATGCGCGCGGATGCTCGACGAGCTGCGCGACGGCCACACCAACCTGTCGGCTCCGTTCAACACCTCCTACTACCGCAAATGGTGGAGCGACTATCCCCAGAATTACCAGGCGCGTGTGATCGAGGAGTATTACTTCAACTTCAATTACCGCCAGACAGGAGGAATCACATATGGTATCCTTCCCCAGAATATCGGCTACATGCACTACTCCAGTTTCGCATACGGAATAGGAGAGGGAAACCTCGACACGGTTCTGGCATATCTCGCGACAACCGACGGACTGGTGATAGATGTCCGCGACAACGGCGGCGGATCGATGACCAACGTGGAGACTCTCGTAGCCCGGTTCACCCCCGTCAGGATCCTCGCAGGCACTATCTGCCACAAGAACGGGCCGGGTCATGACGATTTCTCCGAGCCATACCCCTACTATTATAATCCGGCAGAAGATGGTCGTATAATGTGGGGCAAACCGGTGGCCGTACTGACCAACCGCTCCACATTCTCGGCGGCCAACAACTTCGTCTCCATAATGAAGACCCTCCCCAATGTGACAATAGTCGGGGCGACCACAGGGGGCGGCTCCGGAATGCCTTTCTCCGCCGAGCTGCCCAACGGCTGGGGGATACGCTTCTCCTCCTCCCCTATCCGTGATCCCCAAGGCAACCTGACCGAATTCGGGGTCACCCCCACCGACGGTTGCGCCGTCGACATGGATCCCCTGGCCGCCATCGACGGCCACGACACCATGCTCGACTTCGCCGTTTCCCGCCTTCTCCACTAAACTCTGTGTCTCCAATATTTTGGAATCATATGCCTAAAACTAACAAAAAATCAATATCAAAATATCTCGACAAAGTTATCGAAGCCGACTGTCTTGACGTGCTTCCCTTATTGCCTGACAAGTCTATAGACATGATCCTTTGTGACTTGCCGTATGGCACAACCCAGAACAAATGGGATTCGGTGATCGATCTCGAAAAACTTTGGGAGCAATACAAGCGGATCATCAAAGACAATGGAGCTATCGTGCTCACATCACAGGGACTGTTCACAGCCAAACTTATATTGAGCAACGAGGAATGGTTCAAATACAAGATCGTCTGGATCAAGTCCAAATCAACCAATTTCCTTAACGCCAAGAAACAACCCCTTAGAAAGCATGAGGACATCTGCGTGTTCTACCAGGCTCAGCCGACCTATCATCCCCAGATGTCGGAGGGGGAAAGCTACGACAAAGGAATACGCAAGGACCAGAACACCGGCAGTTACGGGGAGTTCAAACCCCGCCATGTCAAAAGCGACGGCATGAGATATCCCAACGACATCATATGTTATGATGATGACGACTGCCGGGAAGATTTCATTTACTGCAAGACCGCTGAATCGGAGGGAGAAGTATTCCATCCCACCCAGAAACCGATCGAACTCGGCAGGTATCTGATAAGGACATTCTCGGATCCCGGCGAGGTGATACTCGACAATGCCTGTGGCAGCGGAAGCTTTCTTGTGGCCGCCGCTATGGAAGGGAGGCGTTACATCGGTATTGAAAAGAACCAAGGAGCGATGTTACATAAGGTCAAGACAACAGATTATGTAAAAGTCTGCAAGAAACGTCTGGCAGCTCTGCGTAAAGCTGTAAGAAAGAAAAACAAAGACAATCAAGCTATGGCTGCAGCCATCCCCGGCCAGGAATTTGGCGGATTATTCACCGAACCGGCTTTGAACAAATGACTGCTTATACCATCAGACGCAACGAAAGAGACTGGGCCGGACAGCTTGTCAGCTGGTTAAGAGAAGCGATATGCGGGGGCCAGACAGTCTTTGAGGATGTCACGAATGACTCAAGCCTGTCTGTGAAAAACGGCAATACGAAATTTCCCGACATACTGCTTTTCACAGACAAAGTATCGGGAATAGTGTTCAACGGATGGGAGCTGAAATTCCCTGACACATCGGTAGATAATGTTGACATGCTTGTCAACGCCCTTGAAAAAGCCCGGCGACTGCAATCATTGTCATTCGTGACATGGAATGGATCCGAGGCCATGATATGGAGGATCGACAAGGATAATTATTCATTGGATACTTTGTCGCGGATAAAGCATTATCCGCCGCTGCCGACAGTCAGCACACGGGATGACCTGGCTGATCCGGCGAAATATGCACGGAATGAACCTCTGCTGAAAAAACGGGCACTTGAAATACTTCATGATCTTGACCAGCTGTGTCGCGACGGCTATTTGCGTCCGGCCATCAACGTGTCAGAGAACATCATCGAGGCCATAAGGACTGCCTACAGGATCATTGTCCCACAGTTGACGGTGGTCTTGAAAGACAGATGCGGCATAGACGCGGACTTCCGCTCGGCGTTCAACCAATGGAAGATCTATGAGAATTCGACATTGAAGATACTCGGCTCTTCTTCCCACAGGGCTGAGTCCGTGGATCCTTACGAAGTGCTTGCGCAATTCACATTTTACAATCTTATCGGCAAGACATTGTTCTACCTCACTCTTGCCGAAAACCTATGCGGAGAGCTGCCGCCGTTAGAGATAAAGAGCGACAATCCATGCCGGGAGCTGGCATCTTATTTCGACAAAGCCGGCAGTATCGACTATCAAGCGGTATTCAAGCCATATTTCACCGATGACATAGAGTTTTCAACCGTCGCCAACGACGCGCTGCAAGAACTGGTGACATCACTGACAGATTTCGATTTCAAGCTTCTGCCGGGGGATGTCGTCGGCAACATACTGTCAAATTCAGTCCCGGACGAAGACAAGCAGAAATTCGGCCAATACTTCACCTCCGAACTATTGGCAGACCTTGTGGCATTCCCTGCGGTCTCAACCCGTCAATCCACCTTGTTCGACCCGACATCAGGGACAGGATCATTTCTGAATTCCTTCTATAAAATTCTGAGTTACTTCGGCAACAGGAGTCATATTGACAAACTAAGCCGGATATGGGGAAATGACATTTCACATTTTCCCGCAATACTGTCAGTGATAAACCTGTATAAAGAGGATGTCAGACAGGTAAACAATTTCCCACGAGTGACAAGAGATGATTTCTTCAATCTCAACGTCGGCGACACGCTGGTCTTCCCTGACCCACATGACCACACAAAAGCGATCGACGCGCAAATTCCTGAATTTGACGGTATCGCCAGCAACTTTCCATTCATCCAGCAAGAAGATATTCCAAACGAGAAGCTGTCAGCCCTTTTCAGACAACACTTCCGGGAGCGACAGGCGGCTTTTCTGAAAGACAGGAAATTCAAAATAAACGAGCGGTCGGATTATTTCACATACTGCCTTTACAATTCGGCCAGATTCATAAAAGAAGGAGGCATTATAAGCGTGATCACCTCAAATGCCTGGTTGGGGAAAGATTACGGACAACAATTCAAGAAATTCCTTCTTGACAATTTCCATGTCAAATACATTGTCAGGAGCAAAGCCGAACATTGGTTCAAGGACTCTCAGGTATCAACCATATACCTGGTCCTGAAAAAAAAGCCATCCGATGATCCGACGCGGTTTGTAACATTGAACTTCAAGTTGTCGGAATATTTCAAAGAGAAAGACACTGACGGCAGGCTCGCATTGATCGAAGATCTGTATTCAGAGATAGACAACTGCGATAATCCTGCAAACGGCTCATGGAGGAAAGATCCTGTTTTTGACGGACTGTATGTCTCTAAGGAGAAGACCGTCAGCGTGGCGGTAGTTTCCAAAAAGAGATTGACAGGCAGTCTGGCGGAGTCACTTAACTGGTCGCAGTTTTTCATATCACCCGACATGTTCGGACCTCTCGAGAGCATGCTTGTCCGGTATGAAGGAAAGGTGGCTGATATCATCAGAGGAGAACGCACCGGCTGGAATCCGATGTTTGTCATTCCATGCAGTGATACTGAAAAATCAAGGATAAACCGAGAGTGGCTTTTCCCATACATAAAGAGCCCGTCTGAACTTCATAGCATCGAATTCCCCGAAAGATACAAATTCAATGCCTTCATATGTGACAAACCGCTTGACTTGCTCGATCCGGGAACGAGGGATTGGATAGAACGATTCAGAACACAGAAAAACAAGAATGGCTCCAAGACAATCGCTGTGGCATGCGGGTCACACAAGCCATTCTGGTATTCGCTATCTCCCAAATCGGCCGACATAGTGACCTCCGTCAATCCATACGAGAGGCTGTTCTTCTCTTATTCCAACACCCCTTTCATGTTTGACCAACGATTGATCGGGATGCAAGTAAAGGAGGGATATGATGTCGAACTGATCGCCGCGCTTCTTAATTCGGCCATATCCATGCTCATCCTGGAGACGAGAGGGACTCCAAGAAATCTCGGAGCTTTGGATTTGAATGCGAATTATTTGCCAAAACTCCGTTGGCCGAATCCGGATTTGCTTGACGAAAAAGCCCGTAAAGATATCATACAGGCGTTCCAACCATTGAAAAAGAGGAAAATAAAATCCATTTTGGAAGAGATCAGGCAACCTGACCGCATAAGTTTTGACAAGGCGGTCATGAATGCTTTCAACCTTGATGGATCCCTGCTACACACCATATATGGATTGCTATCTAATTTTGTCTCCGAACGTGTTTCGATGAAAAACAGATAGACTATCCCTCACATAACGACTAACCACTAAGAGGACAACCATGAGATATCTGTCATTTGTATGGAAGATGATTGTGATTCCGGCGATTGTCGCCGGGATGGCCGGATGCAACGGGCATGGAGGAGAGAGCCATGCTGACGGAGAGAATGTGTTTGAGGAGGCTGTGTTCATCAAGGGGATGCCTGACGGAGAGGACCGGCTGGAGATCGTGGTCAGGAATCCCTGGGACTCCACCGGGATCCTCGCCGACTACATGCTGGTCAATGGAGGCGTTGCAAAGGATGATGAACGCGAGGGGGAATTGGCTGATAAAGAGAATAGGGAGAATAGTAACAAGATACGGTTGGAGCTGCCGCTGAAACGGTTGATCGTGTATTCATCGGTACATGCGGCGTTGCTGGCCGAACTTGGTTATGCCGACGCGATTGCAGGGGTGGCGGATGCCGCATACATCAAGACTCCTGAAATCGTCGACAGGCTGAAAGACGGAAGAATAACAGACATCGGATCCTCGATGGAGCCTTCTCTGGAAAAAATCATCTCCCTGGATCCTGACGCGATCCTGATCTCCCCCTACCAGAACGCCGGTCACGGGGTGGTTGACAAAGCCGGGATACCTGTGATCGAATGCGCCGACTATATGGAGACCACTCCCCTGGGACGCGCCGAATGGTCGAAGTTCTACGCGATGCTGGTAGAGGGGATCGCTCCGTCAAACGGCCGCATCTTCGAGCAGTCGCGGGAGCGTTATAATCTTTTGGCAAAAAAGGCGCAGACTTACTCTGACAAGCCCAAAGTCGTGACGGAGTGGCAGAGCAACGGCAACTGGCTTATGCCGGGAGGGCGCAGCTATGCCGGTCAGCTCCTTGTGGACGCGGGGGCGACATATCCTTTTGCGGACAACAAGTCGCCCGGCTCTATCCCCATGAATTACGAGAAAGCTTTCATGGCCGCTCAAGACGCTGATTTCTGGCTGTTGAAGAGCTTCGGCGAGGAATTGACGCTGGAGGATGTCGCCAGGAACCATCCTCTGAACAGACGGATATGGGCATACAGCAACGGGGGGATCTATTATGCCAACACGGCGACAACCGATCTGTTTGAGGAGACCCCGTTTCATCCCGACCTACTGTTGGCAGACTATGTGACCATTTTCCATCAGACAGGCGATTCCTTGCGTTACTATACGCCGGTCAGGCCGCAAGCTGCTGAAAACAAATAGCATACCCGATAAGAGCCGGCATGAAGGATTGACAAAGTAACAATCTATCATACGTATTGCCATTGCAAGGGGTTAACTTTGCATTGTGATCAACGTCACATGCAACTGTCAACCCCTTGTCTCTATGAAACCCACACGTCCGATTTTCCCAAAATGGCAACTTCCGCGAAAAATACGCCGCCGACTGCTAAGGCTTCTGAAAAGATGCCGCAAGGCAGCCGTCAGGATGCTCCTGACCTATCTCTCCACCAAAAGCATGATAAACACTTTATTAGGGCTACGCCCCGCAATCCATAATTTCAATACTATGACAACCATGACAACCCCTCAGACAACAACATCCCCCGCAATCACCACCGGTCCGGCCAACGCTGACAAACATCTGGCCATCATCCGTTCGCTTGACTCCATCCCGGAGAGGAGCTATAAAAGTTCACGGCCCATAAATGAGATCATCCTGCACTGCTCCGCGACCAAGGAGGGGAAAGACTTCAACGCCGCCGACATAAGGCGATGGCATCTGCAAAGAGGTTTCAACGACATCGGCTACCATTTCGTTGTCCGGCTCGACGGGACTGTCGAGAAGGGCCGCGACATCGACCGCGTCGGGGCGCATTGCCTCAACCACAACCGCCGTTCGATAGGCATTTGTTACATCGGCGGCCTCGATTCAACAGGGCAGCCGGCCGACACCCGCACCGCCGCCCAACGCCTTGCCCTTCCGGCCCTCATACGCCGTCTGCGACGACACCATCCATCGGCTACCATACATGGCCACCGGGAGTTCGCGGCCAAAGCATGTCCGTGTTTCAACGCATCGGAATACGCCACCCTCCCACCATCCGATTGACAATACCTTCTGAAACTCGAACATGTACTGATCAAAGAGCTTCTTTTTTCAGAGCCACGCGTTAGCCCGCTCTTTCACTGCAAGGGATTCGCTCAGCAGCCTGACAAACTCACAAGTCGATTTCTTGTGGTAGGAACCCACCAGGGTATGCACGCATCCGGTCATCTCATTTTCGGGAATGCGTAACGGGACAGCTGTGACCCCTTGTTGATTATGGACCGATGCCTCCGCAAGGACAGTCACAAGATTGCTATGGCGGATAAGCTCCAGCAGTATGTTCGGATCATTCAGTTCAATGCGTATGTCAAGATCACATGGATACCTCTCACGTATTTTCTCCAAGTAGTTGCGGGCCTGAAGTCCGATAGACGGAAGAGCCAGCTGATATCTTGAAAGCTCATCGAGGCCGACATTTTCCTTTTTAGCTACAGGATGGGAATTGTTGACTATGGCTGCGAGATAATTCTGGAAAAGTGTGTGGGATTCTATATCAGCCATCGGAGCCGTCGGCTTGAAGGCATGCACAAAATCCACCTCGCGGCGGCGCAACATCTCCATAAGCTCCGCCATTGGCTTATAACAGATATTGAGCTTCACTCCGGGGAAACGTTTCATGAAGGTGAAGATCGTCTCTGTCAAAATCGGACTGAACGAATATGTAACGCCGATATTGAGATTTCCGGTCAAGACATTACGCAGGTCGAGCATACGTTGGCAACACTCGTCAGCGTCGGCCACGGTCTTTCGGGCATAGGGCAGAAGAGCTTCTCCGTATTCGGTCAGCGTGACACTATGGCTGTCGCGGATGAACAGCCGGGAGCCGACTTCCTGTTCGAGGGCCTTTATCTGCTGTGAGATGGTGCTTTGTGTGAGACACATCATTCTTGAGGCTTCAGAGAAGTTCAATACTTCGGCCAACGTAATGAATGTGCGCAGGTGTCGTAATTCCATTGGGTTGGGTTTTTCAGTGCAAATTTACTGTTTTGGCGGCAGGTATCCGCCTATGATCTTAAAACAATCCTGAACGGATCTTTACCTCGTGGCCCTATAAGCGATCCGTTTGAGAAGAAAGACGGGAAGGGTGCCACCAACCACCATGCCGATTATAATGGACAGGCATACAAAGCCATTGTTTGAGAAAAGATAGAAATAATGCAGGAAGTCTGTCTCACTGTCATGGAACAGACACATCGCGAGTCCTCCGAAAGTCTTATAAGCGTATATGCCGGGGATCATCGGCAACAAAGAAGGGAAAAGAAAGGTCTCGGCCGGGATCTTCGCGACGGGGGAAAGGATAACCGCCAGACAGCCGACAATCAATGAGGCGACAGCCGTCGCGGGGATAATATTCAGTGCGCCCACCTCCGGGGTCATAAGCAAGAACCGGGCCGAATGCCCGGCGGCCGCGATCAACGCGCAATAAATATATGCCGTTTTCGGAGGATTGCTGATCGCGGAAAATCCGATTGCCGCTATCGCTGCAAAGAAAGCGTCATATAAAAATTTTTCTATCATGGCTCGAATAATTTATTCAGAACATACCTACCCGCATCACCCACATTCCCGCGCAAAGTCCGGCCGAAAGACAACATGTAAGGACAACCGTGTCGGTCAACCTGCAGAAAAAGCATATGTAATGCTTGTCGAGCATATCACTGAAAGAATTAAGAAACGGTATCCCGGGGACAAGATACAACACACTGGTGCCGATCGCGATCTCCGGGGTTGTGCCAAGGGAGAACAGGCTGTCACCACACGCCAGGACCGATGAGACAAAGGCGCATATCATGAACACAAGCCTTACATCGATCTTATGGGCCAACATCACCTGTTTTAGATAATACCCACACATTGTGGCGAGGAATACGACCAATGAGGCCACAGCATCCCCGGAAAACAGCCTGCAGAAAGCTCCGTTTGCACAAGATACGGCAAACAGCACCCACACAGCGTTTGCGGGGGAGGCAAGGGCGATCTGAAGGAAAGATCGCCGGGCATCCTCTATGCGAAGTCCTCTGTCGGCGACCTCCCAGCTCAGGCGGCTTAACTTGGTTATCTTGTCGAAACTGATGCTTGTCTGTCCGGTGTCGGTAAGAAAATTCTTAGTTTCCTTGTCAGGGGCGATAACCGAAACTGTAACATGCCTGGGAAGAATGGTGATCGTGGAGGACAGTCCCCATCCGGCGGCCATTCTGCCGACATTTTTTTCAACACGCGCGCAAGTGGCCCCGCTACGAAGCAGCAATGCCGCATATTCCGACAGGAAGCGTCCGGCTTCATCAAACCGCTCCATCTTCAATACTCCCCATCCTCAAGGTCCTCCTTATAAGGATCGGGATCGCCCGGGATCCAGAATTCCTCTCTCTCGTTTCCCAATTCGATAAGATGCGGACGGTGTCTCTTGCCGGAGAGCCGGGAAACGGCAACGGCAAATCGCGCTATGATTATGGCAGACACAAGTGCTGCCATGCAGATCCATACAGTCATTGGAGTTATCATGATCATCATTTTTTATGCAAAGTAAACAACTCAGCAAAACAAAAAATCGATCTGACAATGAATTTATACGATAACTGCTATAGAAAACTCCGTTTGACTGTGTGGGAATTTCCCCATTGCACTCCCGTAATCGCGGATATCCTACCCCTGGTATGGTCTGACTTAAGTAACTGTTCAAAATTATTTCATGCTAACCGATCTCATTATTTTGACCAGTTACTTATGGTTTCTTTTTGGATTTTGGGAACGGCAGATTATTCCAAAGAGTCTCTATGACCTTCAGAATCTTGGGCGTGTCAACAAAATCAAGGACATACGCCTCTTTAGCACCCGGATAAGGAGACCCGACTTCGGCATCTGCCATCAGATCGGCTATACAGGGCAGCTTTTTGACATACGCGTTATTGTCGCAAGCGGTGATGACACATTTCTCGTTAACGTAAATGATATAATCGCCCATCATCTTTCTGCTGCGAACATCGCCAAGGGGCCGGAGCGTCTCGCACACAAATTCGACAAATTCAGCTGTGCAAGCCATGATTCATCCTGGAAACAAGTTGCAGAATCCCTGTTTGTTGAACTGATAGTACATCTCTATGCGCTCGGGCGTGTCGTTTTCAAGCAGCAGAAGCAATTCTTTTGCGAATTCAAGCGTGGCGGAACCGTTGGCGGTCACGATGTTATTATCGCAGACAGCCTGGGCATGGACATATCCACCGGTATTGGTGTAATTACCATCGCCCCAGAGTTTCAGCTGGTCCAAACCGTTGCCGGTATGCTTTACGGCATTTAGGAATCCATGCTTTGCCATGAACGAGGCTGCATTACAGATCGCTCCGACTATTTTACCGTTCTCAATGGCTTGACTGACAAGCGGCACCACTTGGTCCGCTACGGGCGTACTCCATCCGAAGCCGCCAATCAGCACCAACGCGGCATAATCGTCGGGGATTGTATCGAAAGAATAATCCGGCACGGTAAGGAAACCTCCAATGGATTTTACCGGCTCCAATGTCGGGGCCACAATCTTATTCACATACTTCGGATTATCTTTTATTGCAAGCTCGTCAGACGCGATTGCCTGCGAAAGATATACCGCCTCATGAGCGGCATAATCGGGCAAAAGTATATATAGGATTTCGTTGCTCATGGTCTTTGACTTTTTCCAGCGTTTGATATGTGAACCGTAGGGCTTAGCCAAGAAGCTGACTACAAAATTACGAAAATTTCCGGCTCAAGCCAAAAAGAGAATTTATTTCTATTTTCGCTTGAAGAATTTGATTCATTTTTATTGTATATTCGATAGCAAACGCAAGGGTCACAACTCTGATCTTTCCGTATTACAAATAGTCCAATGTCATACCTTAAAGATCCTTTTTCAAACTCAATCGATAGGCTTTGCTTGGGATTCCGTCAAACTCATAATCCTCGACAAACTCAAATCCGCATTTTTCCGCGACCCGTCGGGATGCGACATTTCTGGCATCGTTTGTAATAAGGATGGATTTAAGCAGCAACCTATTACGGCAATAGTCAATAAATCCATTCAACGCCTCGGTTGTCAAACCTTTGCTCCAATGAGGATAACCGATCCAATACCCGACTTCCCGCTCCCGTGGTTGTATGGCATAGTGTTCGGCACCTTCAGGAACAAGCCCGATGCAACCTATCGGTTCGTCAGTGGCGCGGAGCACGATAGCAAACGATTGTGGATTAGGGATAAAAATCGTTTCAATAACCTCGCGGCTCATCTCCACGGATGTATGACGGGGCCAAAGGGCGAGTTCACTTACCCTTTCATCAGAAGCGTATTTATAAAGAGCCGCGTCATCCTCAATTCTCCAACGACGTAAAATAAGCCGATTGGTTTCAATGAAATACATCTCCAATAATTATAACTGTATTATGTTGCTAAAGCTCAAGTTCTTTCATAAGTAACTGTTCAAAATAATTTTGACCGGTTACTTGATCGTATTCGCTCTATAGACCAAACAGTCTACAACTGTATGACTAATTCTCCATATGACCAAATATTTCCTGTTGAAGCAAATCAAGGAAGCGGGCGGCATGGACACCATCCATCTGGGTGTGGTGGAACTGGAATGATACCGTGAGGGTTGTCTTTAACCAGCCTTTGCGGTATCGGCCCCAAATCATGAACGGGTTGTTGAATATTCCGCTATACATCCCGACAGCACCGTCAATGTCGAACTGTGCCAATGCCGATGTGCCGATTACCATGCTGTCTGTCAAGTCGTGATTCTCGCAGGTTTCGGCAACTTGCCGCGTGAGCCGGAGATAGTCAGCGTTGAATTTTAACAAATCATCAGAAAAGGGGATATCGCAAGAGCTTACTTCGCCTTGGCTATTGGCAACAATGGTATTTACAGCAATGGTATTATACTGAATCAGTTTGTTGCCGACCGGAAGTGTGAAGAATTCTTTGACCTTATTTGCCGCTTTACCGATGCACCAGCACATCAGCATATTGAATTTCATCCTTTTTCTCTTGCTGACTTTTATGAGCCGTGACACGTCGAGAGTCTTGAAAAACGTCACCATCGGCATGGGGGCTTTCATCCACATCTCGAATGCGTAAGCGCGGGTAGTTCCTTGAGGATTTACTTCTATCATAGTTTTTTTGTGGCAAAGTTACTGCCGACAATCCATGCCGGATAGAAGAAAACGGACATTATGCCGGAGTTGTGAACAGGTCGGAATATGGAATAGAGATTTGCGATGGTGTTACTCCACTGAACTGTCGAAAATCACGGATGAAATGCGATTGATCGGAGTATCCGCAACAATAAGCTATATCAGCATAATTCTGACAATGATTCTGCAACAGCCACATTGATTTCTGAAAGCGGACAATCCGGGCATATTCCTTCGGCATCATACCGACAAGACTGTTGAATACTCGCCCGAACTGCTTTGGGGAAAGACAGGCTATGTCAGCCAACTCATTGACTTGCAGCACGGGATTCTTCATGATAGAATTGACGGTTGCGCCTATTCTTTTCAAATTCAGTGTGTCATATTGGTATTTCAACTTTGAAAAAAGCCAACTCTCGAGTATCTTAATGCTCTGATGTGTATTCTCGCTATTGAAAATCCGAGTGGAAAGACCATTAAGATTTTTATTACCAATGTCGAATCCCGATATTTCAGAGTTGTAAAATGCAGATGGCGGAGTGTCGATAAACACTCCTATTGTATGAGGATAAAACACGGCTACAATCATCTCCGTATCACCAGCCGACGCTATATGAGCCGGGAAATTCACCTGACCGCTAATGGTGAACTTATCCTGAGACACGGATAATTCCGGAATAAGCAGCGGTGAACGCCTATGAAATATTATCTGAGGGCAACCGATTGGAAAAGTATGGATACTGAACTTCTCACGACTTTTCAGCACCCAATAATAACGTACGAATGGGCTCAATTCAGCACATGGCATGACAACTCTCAGATTCATACTCCGTCAATATTTTATGGTTCAGATTCAGGCAGTTCAACTGTCTCAGTCCAACTTGGATCTCTTCGATAAAATGTCACATTAAAAGCATTGCCATCCCAGACGGTTTTGGTGACAGCTGCCGCCATATCTATGGTATGGGGCAATTCTTCCAGCCACCTTGACACAACGACTTCTTCCGTAACACAGTTGACTAAATCGACTCTTATTGCATCGCCTATGCCGTGACCGATACAGCGGTACACCATAGCCTGATATTTTCTGTCGCGGCGGAGTTTCGAGTACTTTTCGAGCAGGATTTCCTTTTCGCATCCGCACTCCCGCATCCGCGCCAAAATGTCATTACGACGCTCCGCAAGGCTATTTTTACCGCCTTGCACACGGTCAATCTCCACAAGAATGTCCATAATAATATTGGCAACATAGTTCTCAAACTCATTGCTGAGTTCCTCGCTGAACGCTTTGCTGAACCGTTTAAGCTCATACAGTTTGCGAGATGTCTCAATGTCAAGATTATACCACGACACGCCCAATTCAGGAGAGGTATGATAGCCCGGTTCGTATGTCTCATTTTGTGGCTCGACGTTCGCGCAGACAGTCAGTTTTCCGCATCCGTCGAGGTCGATGGGCTGTAATTCTGTCAGAATAAACTGTGCGATGCCAAATGTGACAGCATACAGATTCACATAACAATAATTGGATTTCTCCTTCTCTCTTTTTTCAAGAGTGTAATCGCCCTCGAAGCACAATGTTTGCAGTTTCATCTCTTGAAATCTATTTGTATTGCTTTATGAATTTGCATCAGGGCATTGGATTTATCATTCGTTGGTAAGTTGTCATTCGTTTTTTGCATTATAAAGAACTCCTTTAATAAAATCGGTTTTTGCATCCGTATAACCGTCTCTGTTATTTTTGAATTGAGGCAATAGGCTAAGTTTCAACGTCTCATATTCGCGTGCCGCTTCGGAATGGCTATTGAGATAGTCGCGGAAGATAATTTCGTCATTATCACCGATTGCATGGATATGAACATGGAATACCTTTTCGGCATAACCTGCCGGAGTATAGCCTTTGTTGAAACTCATACGATTTCCGGTTGAAGACATACAGATATATCCAGCTGTTTCCAATTCAGTTTTTACGCGTCGCCAATCGGCTTCGGGGGAGATTTCAACAAGGATATCAATTATAGGCTTCGCCTGGATATTGTTAATGGCAGTGCTACCTATGTGGTTGATTATCGGAGAGTAAGCAGACAATATATCGGAAAGTACTTGTATTTCGTCTTCAGCCCATTCTCTCCATTGAGGCTGATGTAGAGTCAGTATTATCGGGAACAGTTGCCACAATTCGGTTAATGTCATAGAATCGGGAGTCTTCTTGACCGTATGACTCAATATTTCCATTTCAATGCAATTCCACGTCTCGCCAAGACATTCGTAACTCTCGGTTTCTTGCCTGACGACTCGACGGAATCCAACCGATTCATAGCACCTGATAGCTGCCGGATTGTTTTCAAATACGCCCAATGAGACTTTTATAGCACCAAGTTTTCTGAAAGCATAATCAACCGCCATGCTGACAAGGTATTTCCCCAATCCTTTGCCACGTCTTGAATCATCAACAATTACGAAACCTATACGCTGCTCCAATAAGTCATCGTTCGGGACACGCAACGTTATATATCCTATCACTTCTTCGTCGTCAACCATAGTCAGTGCAACGGAGTTATGTCCGTCAATGTATTGCTGATGATAAGAGTTCATATTTTCTGGCGTGACAGGAAACCGCTCATATCTGTCAGCGCACCACTGGCGCATAAGGTATTCGCTTTTAAGCCAAGTAGCGATTACGTTGGCATCCGTGGGCTGATATGTCCTGAGAGTAAGGTTCATGGCTCGTAATTGCGTTTGATTTCATCTATTGACTTGCCGCCGATACCGAAATTTTCATCCGGCAATTCCTTGATGGTGACAGTGAAGAACTGTGCCGGGATATGTGTTATCTCGGAGGCTGTCGATGTTAGTCGCTCGATAAGTTCTTTCTTTTGTTCGGAGGTCAATGCTCCGCTTTCAACTGAAATATACGGCATAAACTCATGAATTTAATTTAAGCAGAATCGAAGCCATATTCTGGCCGAGGTTGCGCATATTGGCCATTCCCTCATCATCTTTCAGTACATCACCGATTTCTCGCCCATAAACCATATTCCAATAGGTAGAACCAACGACTATCATCTCTTTATTGAGATAGAAATGATTCATGGTGTCAACAGCAGTCATTCCACCTGCACGACGCACAGCGGCAACCGCCACGCCAACTTTATGTTTCAGAATTCCGGGATTAGTTGCAGCGACAACCCCACCTCTATCCAACATCGCTTTCATCCGGGATGAAACATCGGCTGAATAAACCGGGGAGCCAAGAATTATTCCGTCGGCCTCAACCATTTTGCTGAATATCTCGGCAAAACCATCTTTGCGGAACACGCAGTTGCCTTTGCCTTTACAGGCAAAGCAAGCACGGCACGGCTCTATATTGACATCTGCCAACTGAATAAGCTCGGTTTCAATACCTTGCTTATTCAGTTCCTCAAATATCGCGCGGATTATGATTGTTGTATTGGCATCTTTACGTGCGCTTCCGTTAATGCCGATTACTTTCATTATTGACTTTCCTCTCATAATCGTCGATTTTTCCATCAGCCATTTTGATTCGTATTTTACCTGGCCAACCCATATCTAAGTAAGAAACTATATACCAACCATCTTCTGCCGGTTCTATGCGGCAGATTGTTGACTCCCCATCAGAGCCCGGCTTGGAATCTTGGGCATCTGTTCTCAGCGCATAATAGGCATAGCATGGAGCGTCGTCGCAGTCATATTCATAGGCGTCTTGAAGTTTTTTGAGAGCATTTGCCGTGAAAAACTTTTCGGGATGATTGATTACATCATCAGAATCTATTGCGAAGACAAAGTTGTCATAAATCGAGATAATCTTGACGATGTTTGGGTCGGTATGGTCTTCGGCAGTTTCTTCCGTCACGACATTATCCACTTTCTGATAGGTTACTTTGCGAAGCTGAATATATTCCCCGGGGATATCACTGTTAAGCCTGACTTTCGAATCGAGTTTCACATCTATTGTGGATATACGAGGTAGAATTAGACGCAAAGCATTCTCTACATCCATGTTTTCGCAAGCCATTTCTGTCATCACGCCATCGCCGAAGGTAATGGAATCCCCCTTTATAGTGCAGATCCCGGAGATGGTGTTGCAATTGGTCTGAATGAAATACGTGCTGTCATTAAAACTGATGTACTGGTGGACACCTGGCATAGTAATTTCAGGACATACATAATCTGAATCATTGAAGGCAATGGTTTCTATAATCCATTGGCCGCGAGAATCGACATTCATCAATGTTTCCTTGGTTTCAGTGCCGGTGTCGGTTTTAGTGCCGGTGGAACATCCTATGGCTATTAGTCCCAATGCAGCAGTGACTGCAACGAGCGATTTGAGTTTCATGTTATCTTTATGTGTAATTGATTTATTATTTAGTGCGCCTCTTATTGCAAAGTCGATTTTAACGAATCATCGGCAACCATCGTCGGAGAAAACTCCACAACCTGATAATCGGCAATACCGTTGATGTGGAACGGATCTTCATCTATGATGGCATTAACCGTATCGCGATTGTCAGCTTTCATCATTATCACGCCACCGACACGCGGTGTTTGCGGACCTGATGCAATGAAAATTCCGGCTGCATAGTGCTTGGCAAGATATTCACGATGCGCGGCGAGGAATCGATCAACCTCGCTCAACGGCTTTTTGTATGTGAGAATTGCGATAAACATGGTAACTCAGTTTTTCCAACGTTTGAGGCGCGGAAAGAACTGGCGCATCATTTCTTTGGCCTGTTCTTTTGTCAAATTTTGGCCTGACTGCTTGTTTATCTCATCGGTGAACTGAGCGCAGTGGTCAATCATCTGCTCCATCGTCATATCCTGCGTGAATTTGCCATCCTTGTAGCAGTAGATACAGTAATCCTCATTGCTACTGCCGTCAGCATTCGTACCGAGGATTTCATTTGTTAGCGGCATACCGCAACTCTGACAAAATTTCATTTCCATTGTCATTTTTCATTTTTTGCCCCACAATCCGATGGAGCGGTTTATAAATGCAGAAGCGCGGACTTCTATGTCAATCTAACTTGACGGCCCTGAGAAAGCCTATGATGCAGATATAACGATAGCAGCCCACGCCGTATGCGTGAGAACCACTATGCTATCTCTTGCATCAAATTTGAAAGGCTCTCAGGTTTTCAAGTTACAAGATGAGCATAACGCTTCTTATTTTCCCGAATGTTGCGGGCGGACTTGCGTCAACCCGACCACAAAGGTACAACAATTTTATGGGATTTTAACGATTGGACGTGGTGACCCGGTGAAAATTCAGCCGAGGTCACCACATTTTTAGCTCTCGGATATAGTTAAACTCTGTTAAAGCTTAAGCTTTTAGGGTGACTTTATGGAGTTGAAAGTGGGTCAGCGGATTTGATACACGCGCAGTTTTCATAGTTCTGCCGATAGCCGCGTAGGCATATAAAGACAGAAAACGCTGAATTTCAATGGAATTCAGCGTTTTAACTTGATTTACCTTTTAGGTTCGTGGTGCCACCAGCACCATTTTTATTAAATCCAAATGTATTGGTATAAATTGAATTGATAGATAAAACGCTACATATCAACGTAATTAAATCAAAATGAATTTATTGAAATAAGTTAATCTTCAAAAATTATAGTGACTTTTGTAGTGACTTCCAGAAATAGTCACTATCTTTGCATTACCGAATCTAATCCCTCGGTTCAAGTTCTATTATGGCAAAGACTCTCTCCAGATTCTACATCCGAAAACAGGATGAGAAAAAGGAAATGGCAACCCTGTTTTTCAGGGTTCAGAATAAGAAACATAAAGTGGATGCGCTGTTCTCGTCGCAGGTTCAGGTTGATGTGCGCGATTGGCGTGAGGCTGTATCGTCCGAAGAAAATTGGATGCGGCACCGAGAAAAAAATTTCAAACTCCATGATATGCTCTCGAAAATTGAAATGGCGGTCAAGAGCGAAGTGGAAGGTATGCACTTTGAGCGCGAGAATGTAGAGGAGGCTATTTTGGCAATTGCTAATCCAAAGAAATCGGAAGCGGCGAGAAAAGCCCGTAAAGCCGAGGAAGATGCTCGGTTGAAGGAGGAACAAAGGCAACGAGAAGAAGCCGAAGAGAAACGCAGGAAAGAAGAATCGGCAAAAGCGAACATCTGGAATTATCTTGATAGTTTTGTTGAAGACATCAAGGTCGGAAAGCGTCTTAACGGCAATGACCCTTATACTCCCGGTAGTTGCAAGGCGTGGAGCAGTTTCCGAAAACTCTACAACGGATTTGATCCTCGCCATAAATTGACATGGAATGATGTTGACCGTGCGTTGGTGACAAAATTTCTTGAACACCTCGGTCGGCTCGACTATATGGGCAGCTCAGTCAACAAATATCTCGTGTCATTCCGGGCGTTGGTGGGATATGCCTACACTGACGGCATCCATAATAACGACCGTGCCTTGATGTGTTTCTCCAAACGCAAGGTTGATGAAAGCGACAAAGCGGCAGAAATCTATCTGACCGAGGCTGAATTACAGGCGTTGGCTGACATGGAATTGACCGGGCTTAAAGACCAAGTGCGTGATATTTTTCTTGTGGGATGCTATACCTGTCAGCGTGTCAGTGACTATAACAACATCACTCCCGACAGTTTCACCACGACAGCCAAAGGCACACCGATTATCCGGCTTATCCAACAAAAGACCCGCAACGAGGTGAAGATACCGATAATGAATCCCAACCTTCATGCCATCTGCGAGAAATACGGCTATAATATCCCATCGGTTATTGATGTACTGATAAACCGCTATATCAAGGAGATACTGAGAGACCTATCCGAATCCGTGCCATCGCTTGCGGTGAAAGTCCCCACCAAACTGACAATGAAACAAAAAAAGAATGAGGAACTTGGAAAACTGACCATCGAGCGAAATGCAAAAGGTGAGGTAGTAATGCCCCGGTATGCCTGTGTTACCACACATACAGCCCGGCGCAGCGGAATCACTAACATGTATCTCTCCCACAAATACACCATTGTCCAGATGATGCACGTCAGCGGTCATAAGACGCAAAAGACCTTTATGGACTATATCAAGCTATCCTCAGATGAAATTGCCGACGAGATAGACGCTATCGCCAATCCGACAAAAGCCGATGTATTCTGAAATATTTTGTCGTGTCGCAAAAATTGACTAAATTTGCGACGCGATTGTCGCAAATTATACAATAAAACACGACAAAAATAAGGTTTGATATATGACTGAAAGTATTGAGAACAAAATATATAATTCGCTTAAACGGCGAAAGAACGGTACAATATTTTTTGCGTCTGACTTCTCGCATCTCGGAACAGGACCGACTGTCAATAAAGCCTTGGAGCGACTTGCCAACTCCGAGAAAATTTTACGGCTGTCAAAAGGCATCTATTGCAAACCTAAGATTGAGACCGAATTGGGCTTAGGGCTTCTGCATCCCCCTCTGGAGGAAATTGCGGAGGCGATTGCTAAAAGGGATAAGTCTCGCATAATGCCTACCGGCTGTTATGCTCTCAATCGGCTTGGTTTGTCCACCCAAGTTCCGATGAATGTGGTATATTATACGGATGGGACACCGAGAAGAATAAGGATTTACAATGGAAGGGGAATACTTTTTCAACGGGTTGCACCCAAACGCCTCGCATTCAAAAACAAACTATCAGCATTGCTCACATTCGCATTGCAGGAACTTGGCAAAGGTAATGTAGCCGGATGGCAGGTCAAACGCATACGGGAGATTCTCTCCCAAGTGCCACAAGAAACTATTATTGATGATTACACCCTTATGCCGGATTGGATAAGGACTTTAATAAAAAACTGTTATGCAGAACTTTCTTAATCGCCCCGAATCACAGCGCAAAACCATTTATGAACAGATAGCCTTGCGGGTAGGCATCTCTGACCCTCGTGCCATAGAAAAAGACATGTGGGTATCTTCCTTGTTGCAGGTGGTGTTCAGTCTGCCATACGCGGATAAATTTGTGTTCAAAGGCGGCTCATCGCTGAGCAAAATCTGGAAACTGATTCATAGGTTTTCAGAGGACATTGACCTTGCCATAGACCGTTCGATGTTCGGGCTGGAAGGAGATTTGACAAAGAAGCAACTGAAAAAGCTACGAAAAGAATCATCCTTATTCGTAAAGGATAAACTCTCGGCTGACATCAGTGAGCTATTAGCCAAATACGGTATTGATGAATATTGCGATGTCATCCCGGAGCCTAACGGAGAAGGTGATAGCACATATCCCGAACCCCGAAAGATTCATATTGCATACAATTCTGTCTTTGATGCTGGTGACGGCTATCTTCGTCCGGAGGTATTGCTTGAGGTTGGCGCGCGTTCTCTTTTTGAGCCGACATCAAAAGCGATGGTACAGTCAATGATTTCAGAAAACAGCGATATAAAGACAAACATCACCGACGCCCCGATTATATGTGCCGTTCCGCAAAAGACTTTCTTGGAAAAAGCATTTCTTCTGCATGAACTTTTCACGACCGAAATGGGAATGAAAGCCAACCGCAAATCGAGGCATCTTTACGACTTGGAACATCTTATGAGCCATGATGATATTCTATCGGCTACACATGATGATGAATTATGGGAAACCATACGGCATCATCGGGAAGTCTTCACCTCGATAAAAGGTGTTGATTATATCCCTGATGTCCGTAAGCGATTGGTACTCGTTCCACCGAAAGAATTTGAAATTGAATGGCGCAGAGATTATGAGGCTATGCAAAAAACAATGATTTATGGCGATGAAATGCCCTACGACCAACTGATTTCAAGAATCATCCAGTTGCAAGAGTTTTTCCGAAAAGCGTAATCTTGAGTTTTTCTTTTCGTTGCCCTATATAGTTCGGTTTAGTTTGTCGGGCATATATATTGCCCGAACTGAACCAAACTTACTCAGTAAAATTGTTTAGGCAGACTATTTGGGGTTGGGCAAAAGAAAAAAATGGTTACACAATTAGAATCAATAAATTCTTTTTATCCAACGCTTTTTATCTGACAGTCCCCATTGCACATGCCAAGTACGTCCAGTCGCCTTATCTAATAATATGAACTGATACATATTTTGAGTTGGATATAACTCAAAGGAATTTATCCCAGATGACCATGAAAGGTCATCTCTATTTAATATAGTGGAGAATTCCTTGTTGTCATCTAATGACCATTGGACTTGTTCAATACGCCCTGTTTGTGTATCAAGTTTGAGAAAATTATAGATATTCTCTGTGGTATACATTTTATATCTATTAGCCGTAACTTGCATCATTTGCAACGTAACCAAGTCTTCAACCAATTCAGATGTGCGAAATGAGATAGAATCTGCTCTAATAGACGCAATGGAATCGGTTTGAGCAAAAGCATTTGAAAAGATAGATATTATAAAGAGTATAAAAAATATACGTTTCATGGCAGTTAAATTATGGTTAACAATCGAAGTACTATTTATCAGGCTGTTATTGTCCTAATAAATTCATGTTTTCTATTCGGATCATAAACTCATCTTCTGGAACAGCCATCAACTGGTCTATGAAGTTACATAGTCCCTCGTATTCTTCGATTTCCATATGGAATGTGCATTCTGTCATATCCTTATTGAATACGAATACATCATCGCCAAAAGCCGGATATCCACCGCCAGTCTTGCATTTATAGCGTTGTGTCACAAACCATCCTACAAATTCGTTATCTTTTGTTTTGTCTTTGTGAACTTGTGCGTATAAATTCTTAATAGCAGATTTCAACTGCATTTGGATATTCTCAATCTTATTCTTCGCAATGTCTCTTTCCGAGATGGCCTCTTTTCTCTGCTGACGACTGTAAGCTGAACCATATGGCATATCCCATAAAGCAATTGAAGATAGAGCATTGTTATAATCCCTTTTAGCCGCTTCCAATTCTTGGGCAGGCTTAGCAAATTCCATCATCAGCGATTTAATTTCCGGGTCTATATATGGCGAGAAGAAGGCCGAGTCAATTTGTGTTTTCACCGGCTCATAACTTTCAAAATCATATAAAACGCCCTTTAACTCCTGGGAAACAGCCTTTTGTATTTTTTCTTCTCGGCTTTCACAAGAGATTAGGAGGAATGCCATTCCAATTATTAAGAAAAGTTTGTTCATAATGAAATGGTTTTCTATGCCGCAAAATTACAAAAAATTTATTTTCAATACAATACCAAATGTCGCAATCGCTAAAAACAATTTTCAATATAATTATTTACAAATTTATAATTGATATATTTGCCAATTGTAAATTTTATTTTTAACTTTGTCGTGGCTAATTTCTAAAGGTGGCGGCAACATTTTAAAATACGGCATTTAAATATGAACAAAGAACTTAAGAAATTTTTAGAAACAGAGTTTAAAACCAAAGCCAAAGTAATAGACTCTAAGGTTGTTGAGGTCACAGCTCCAGACGGAGAAGTGTTCCAAGTGTTATGCCAAGTTGGGAAATATATAAGTCAAGAAACGCGTAACTATGAGCTCCATATCATAGAAGCAATTTTTGACAAAAATTATTCCAATGACAAAGAACTCATGATAAACAATATTTGGAGAGATGCGATATTAAACGGCATATCTTTTATGGGCATGAGTTCAGGCGATAGGCAATGTGAACGTACTCGAATCGGCAACCGAATACGCCAAATAAGGGATGAACGAGGTATTGAAGCTCGTGATCTTGCAAAACTGGCTGATATAGATGCTGCTAATTTAAGTAGAATTGAGAATGGCAAATATTCGGTGGGTATAGACATCTTGTCAAAAATTGCAGCGTCTTTGGGTAAAAAGATTGATTTAGTTGATATTTGATATGAGAGCAAAGCAAGATTACTCCTATTCGATAGATAAGGATTCTAATCTAATTAATGTAATAGATGCGGTAAAAGGAAATAATTACTATTGTCCTTGTTGTGGAGAGATTATGATTCCACGGCAAGGAAATAAAAGACGATGGCACTTTGCTCACAAAGGGAATCTCGGTGATTGTTCATACGAAACCTATCTACATAAAGTTGCAAAAAAACGCATATGCGAATGTTTTAATGAATCGCCACAATTCATTATATCGTTTCACCCTAAATCTACATGTTCAGTAATGGAATGTCCTTTAGGAGCGAGCCAACCTTGTACTTGGAACATCACAAAGGAATTTGATTTAAAGAAATATTATAATCATTGTGAGGCAGAAGTAGCTATTGATAAATATCGGGCTGATTTAGTTATTTCTAACCAGTTGAATAATATATCTCCCATTCTTATAGAAATATATGTCACGCATAAATCGACCGAAGAAAAATTAAATTCAAACTATCGTATCATTGAAATTCACATAGAATCTGAAGAGGATATAAATCAGATTGTATCCACTGCGTCTATTAAAGAAAGTGACAGAGATGTCAACTATTGGGGAGAAACGCAAAATGGGAAAATTCAGTTTTACAATTTTAAAGCTGATTCATATGACGTGCCTGATGATAAACATCAAGCATATAAATTCCGGTTTTGGATAAATTCAAAAGGATATTTTCAATTTGACAAGATAGAGGATTATGATGAATCCGTAAAATGCCTAAGCCCAAATCCTATTGAAATTGAAAATTCCAGATTCCGGATAGAATCAAAATCTCCAATTGGTTGGGATTTTGCTTTTTGTAAATTGGCGGAGTCAGGATTGGGCATTAAGTACTGTACAATGTGCAAGTTTTACAAAATGAACGATTACTATATGAGGTCAATGTGCATACTGTATAAATCAAAAGGCACAAAACAATATCCAAATTTGTCTGTTGCAATGAGTTGCCCTCACTTTAGGCAAATAGATTATGCTAACGATGACAGACTATTTTAAATAAATTATAATCAGGAGCATAAAATTACAATTAGATAACTAATGTCCCCGATAATTGTATAATTCATTATCAGGGACATCAATTATTGAAATAATAGCTAAAGAAATGCTATCTTTCGGTCGGGTTGAAATAGAGATAGGTTTTGTCCAGACCCAGCTCTTTCTCCCAATAGCGTATGTTGTCTTTGATGCTGTCGCGCTCCTGCCACGTTCCCATTATAAAATCTCGCTCGATGTTCATAAGGAGCTGGCGTGATTTTTCAGTCTTGTAGGCTGTCCTTTGATTTCGGTAGAGCCATTCTACATCCCGCAGTTTGGAGTTCTCGTTGAGCTGGAAGAAGAACCCATAGCCGAAACCTCCGGCGGCGATAAGAAGAACCGCGAACATGTAATAGACCCACTTGGGGATTGCCCTCCACCACTGGCCGTCAACGATTGACTGCGCCTTGTAGCGTACAGTGTTAACTATGTCGTAGAGTTTACGGCGTTCCTCGGCAAACTCACGTTTGATGCCATCCTTCAACGCGGTCTCAACCCTGTCGCCGAGGTTATCCTCCAACACCTTTGCAACGCTTCCGCTGACACCGTTGGCGATGCAGTCGGGCAATATCTCGACAACCTTTTCAAGTGTCTCATCGGGTGTGTAGGTCTTGAACTTGTCGTCAAGCATTTTCCGGATGCCGTCAGTTGTGGCTATATTGGACGGTAGCTCAACCTCGATTTTAGACGGTTCGCTTGCCGTGTGAGCCGGGATTGCCGCCAGCCGGGTGTTGATGCTGCCGAGAAGTTCATTGTGCCTCTTAATCTCTTTGAGAAGGTTGTCAATCTTCTCATCCTGTTTCTTGACGATTGAATACATATCTGCCATAGTTATACTGATCTTCCTTTTTTTCTTCTTGGTTTTCTCTTCATCGCGCGTATGAAGGCTTCCTCTTCCGGGTCAACCGTCGGGCTTAGATGGAACATCCCGCCCAAAGCCTGACATCCGGCTTCAAGCACATCGGTGATGATGTTGCCCTGCGGCTCATCCCTGACTGTCGCCATGACTGACACAGGCTGAGATGTCGGCTGCGCCTGACTGATTCCCGCATTTTGGGTGAAGAATCTGTCAAGGCGGCGAAAAGAAAATGCACGGTCGATGTATGAGCCGTTGAACTTGAATTCACCGTCGGAGAATTTCACGCCCTGCGGTTTGCCCGTGTCGCGGTCGTTGTAAAACTCGACGCTGATTCCGGCATTGGCAAGCCGTCGGCTGAACTCACCCCACGATTTGCACTGGTACATCGCCGCCTGAATCCTCGGTTTCATTTCAGCGATGGCATCCTCGTACTGTTTCTTCTTGGGCGAGAAAGTAAGACCGTATTTCTTCTTGATTGCCTTTGTAGCCTTGTGGCTCTTGTCGAAATTGTTTCTCTCGTCTATCGCCTTGCCGTGAAGATTTACGCGGTTATAGACGATATGGAAATGCGGATTGTCGGTTTCGAGGTGGCGCACGATTATATATTGCGTGTCACGGATGCCCATGCGTTCCATGTATTCCTTTGCCAATTGAGCCATGAACCCATCGGTAAGCCGTGGTAAATCCACCTTGTCAAAACTGACGGATATATGCCCGGCCGGGGTGCTGATTTTCTTGTTGAGGCTCGCCCCGATTTCAAAACTTTCCACAATTTTGCGGTAGTCGTTGCCGAGAATTCCGTCGGAATCTATCACCCGCCAAGTGTCAGGCGTGTACTTTTCCTTGTCGTGAAATTCTCGCGTGACGTAGCCCACGACATTAGAAAAAGACCCTTTTGTTAGAATTTTCGCTATCATAAAAGTGTCGAATTTTGGATTTTCAACTTGCCGAGGATGGCTAAAATCCCGTCAAGACAAGCCTCCGCTTTTCGCTTTGTCGAGGGCCATGCGTTAGCCTGACAAGCCTTGACTTGGTCGTTGAGATTCTTTCCTTGATACATCAGTTCGCGTATTGCCGCGCGTTCAAAGTCGGTCAGACGCTCGACGATTGTCAGCCTGAAAACGCCCACCCGCAGCAGTTCCGCGACGGTCATTCCGGCCTGTGCAGCCTTAGTCTTTACGATGCTTAGCTCGCCATCGGTGAATGTGGCGGAGATTTTCTTCGCCCTCTTTTCACTTATGTTTTTCTTGGGTCGCCCACGGAGTTTGACACCGGGAGCGTCGTGATTGTATTTTCTCATTTGTGTGTTGTTGGGGATGGTGACCGCAGGGAACAGGGAGCGTTCCGCAGGGATGCGAGGGGTTTCGGTGGCACATTTTTGTGCATCCCGAAACATACCCTTGCATCCCCAACTAACCCACTGACGTGAATTAGTTGTGCGCTGACGATAACCGCTCCCTGCGGTCGGGTTAATATTATAGGATTTCAGTACACCCGGTGTACCGGTACACCGTTGGATTTATAGTTTGCGCCAAATTTCGATGTCGTCGGCGTAAATGGCGAAATGGTGGCGGAATATTGATTCAGCGAATCCGGCAACGGTGCTTCTGTGGTCACCGAGGATACGGGCGACACGCTCCAGTTTCCGCCACATCTCGACCGAGATTGTTATCTGGTGTCGGTCACATATTGTAACCGGCGAGAGGAATGTTGTCCTGTATTCCTCGTAATCGAGTCTGCGCTGCTGTTTCCCTATGCGCTGTTGTTTGGGTTGGGTGGCTGACACTATTTCCTCTGCGAACAGCGTGTTGGAAGTGGTGCCGTTATCGGCGTTTTTGAGATTGTCGCTGTCGGTGCTGTTATCAGCATTATCGCTGTTGACAGCAGTATTTTGGTTGTCTATATTATCGGTAGTCATAGTTTTACTTGTTTTTGATGTTGATACTTGGGTTGATGCCGTATCGGTCAACTCGGTTGACTTTGATGCGGGTGTTTTTGATTTTGTTGCCATATCTTGAATTTTAGTGTTGACTGAAAATTTGATTTTATGTCTTGTGGAGTTTTTAGTTCGGGTTCAACTCACATATATACACCCGGTCTGAACTGAACCTAATCAGTAGTAAAAATCGGGGTCGTATTTATAGGCTCCGTTGGATCTCACTATCATCCGCTTGTTCATCAGGAAGGATTTGAGCTTCGTCACCTTTCCGTCGCCGTATGGGAATCCGCAGGCGGCATAAGCCTGTTTGAGCCTGTCCTCACAGTTCTGACAGCCCTTTATATCACCGTCGGCAAACGCTATCTCAAGAGCCTGACGGTGCTGTTCCGGCGTAAGTTCCGAGTAGGAGAATGTCTGAACCTTCTGCTGCCGGGCGAAGGTGTAATCGGCGGCTATCTCCGGCAAACCGTGTTCATTGACACTGAACGCGAATGGCGGGAAGTCCATAGAGCGGATACAGGATGCCAACACCTCGGTAACATCGCTGTCAGTCGTGCTTTTGCTGACCTGTAACACCGTTTCAGCCTTGTTGTTAAGCTCCGTGCCGACATGACCGCGAACATTGTCATCGCTCTTGTTGAGGTGCAGAACCGTGTGGATGTGGATTTGGTATTTGTCAGTCCATTCCATCAGTTTGTTTATGAGCCTTGATGATTCTATGGCGTTGTTGATGTCAAACATCAGGTCGCGTATGCCGTCTATGATTACCAATCCGACATTAGGGGTCGTGGCAATGGCGTTGTCGATAAGTTCAAGCCTCACATCGGGTGTCAATGCCCGAAACTGGGCAAAGAACAGGTTGTCGGGGTGACTGTCAAGCGACAGTCCGGCAAGCTGTAAGGCGCGTTTCATCACCCG
Organism: Prevotellaceae bacterium; assembly: GCA_021772015.1. Taxonomy (GTDB): domain Bacteria; phylum Bacteroidota; class Bacteroidia; order Bacteroidales; family Muribaculaceae; genus UBA7173. Next base: position 141,899 of record JAETNS010000006.1, read on the forward strand.
CTGGCAATGATGGGGGCTTTGCTCGGTGTCGAAATAGAGGATGTTGCGCTTGTCGTCGGGAAATTCGGTTATGTAGCGCAGCACCTCCCCGTTGGTGAGTGCGGCGGCAAGTATTGCGCTCACATTGAATGTCTTTTTGCTCTTTGCCTTTCCGGTCGATGCCGAGAAGTTGCCGAGTGTGCCGATTACCGAGCCGTTGCAGAAAAGAACCTCCGGGGCTTTCGCAATCTCATCGGTGATTTTGAGCTGGTGTGTCTTCCACAGCCTGTTAAGTTCGGTCGCCTCCATCATTTTCCACGTTCAATTATCAGACGCTCGATGTCGGCCTGACGGTAGTGTACCTTGCGCCCGATTTTAACCGGGACAAGATACTTCTTGCGCTGCCAGTTCCAGAGGGTGGTGTCGCATACCCCGAATTTCTCCATAACCTCCTTCTTGGTGAGCAACGCCTCCTGAGCCGCGCTTACCATAAGCGGGAGCAACTCCGCCTTTGAAGCGGCGATTGTCTGCTGTACGAGAAATAAGAGATCTTCGGGCGTTACGCTTAGCGTGATGCCGGAAACTCCGCTGTTGATTAACTCTAAAAGATTTTGCATAGGCAATTACAATGCCGCCGGATTGTTAACTGGCTAAGCGATTTTGGCGGCGTTAGAAACCGTTTAGCCACCGCTCCATCTGGAAACGGCGATGCAAAGATAATGGGCAACTGCCCGCTTTGCAATAGCTAAAACGCTTCATATCAGCAAAATAAATTCGTTTAATTTCGTTGGCGTAATTAAACGAATTAAACGAACTGAATCGCAATAAATCAACATGGCTGAAAACGACAAAAGCCACCCGACCGCAACGGTCAGATGGCTTTGTTACGATATAATTCCGCGCAGATTATGCCGCGAAATGCAGTCTTATGTTTTCAAGATTTTTCCTGTCCTGCCCCAAGTCAATCATGCGTTTGCCTCCCAACATCGGGGTTACGAGTTGCTGATGGGCTTTCTGAACACCCCGCAGTCCGACAAACTTATGTTCGGGATAATGTTCCGACAGGGCGTTGTGGAATGTAGTGATGTCGCAACTGCCGATGTGGGATTCTTCCTGCAAGTAGATATAGAGCATGGCGATGTCGCTGCCGCTTGACCGGAATTTGATGAACTCCGATATTTTTCCCTTCATCCGGTCGGTGTCGTTAGGTATGAGCGTGTCGAGTGATGCCCGGATTTTCTTCCTGCCACGTTTGAGCGGTTCTTTTCTCTCGTCGCCGATTTCTCCATTGTTCGCTTCGGAATTGGTGGGTTCTTCCTCCATCTCATCAATAGCGGAATCGGTGACGGGTATCATACTACCCATAGATTTTTGAACCTTGCGGAAATGTTCCCAGTCCTCTTTGGTGCGGTGTTCGTTCTTGATGCTGCCTTTGATTGCGGCATATATGACCACGCGGGCTTTCAGTCTGTCTATGAAGCTGCTGTTCTTGTCCTGTATGGTTTCCTCGTTGTAGGCTACCATCATTTCCCAACTGTTGCCGAAATACAGCCATGCCAGCATCACCGGAACAATGGATTCGGGTCGCTGCGACTGAAATTCATCCACCATCTTGGATGCAATGTCGGCATCGGTCAGGAATTTTTCAATGGGGCTTAGATCCTCGTTGTCCTTGTCAGACAATTTATTCATTACTACTTTCGCATATCCCGGAGCCACGAACTGGGCGTACTGAAATATGCGTATCAGTCCTGTACGGTCGCGTTTGCTCACTTCCTCGACAAAGGCGCAGTATTCCTCGCGGTGGGTGTCAAGCCACAGCCTGACCATTTCCTTGAATTTCTCGTGTTTGATTGTTTTGGGGAGTATCTTCATAATGTGTGGGTGTATGTGCGGGCATACATAGACCCGCGACAATCAAAACTCCCTACGCCCCGATTTGGTTCACAGCAAGACTTTATTAAAAGATGTTAAAGAATTTAATTTTGATTTATTGAGTTGGATACAGCGTCATTCAGTACAGTTCAAAAGCACATGGCATAGTGACTTTTATAGTGACTTGTTTTAACAGTGACTAAATGAAAAATCGCTAACAATCTACAAGTTAGATTATTAGCGATTTTAGAGGTGGTGCCACCAGAACGCGAGTTTGTGAATATTGATGAATGAAGATGAAAGTTGATTGAGCGCAAGACGCTGAAATATAATACAATATGAATTTTAGTCAATTTTGCGGTTTTCGTATTCGTTCATAAAACGTGGTGACCTGCGTGGTGACCCGACTTGACAAATGGCGGTTTGAGTTGTTATATTTGCAGAACCGAAGTGACTGACTGTGAACGATTGCAAACGTCACCATTCAAATTTTTACAAACATAGAAAATATGGCAACAACTCCCTCCGCAAGAAAATTGACCCCGTTTTATGTCCGCACAAAGGACTTGAAGAAAAATACCGCGACCCTGTTCATCCGCATACATACTCGCAAGATTGACGTGCTTGTTTCGACAATGCTCCAAATTGAGGTATCGGAATGGCTCAAGGCTACGGCATCCCCGGCGGCATGGCTCCGTCACCAGAAGAAGAATTACCAGTTCCATGCGAAGCTCACGCAGATTGAAGGCATTGTCAAGGCTCATCTTGACAAGACCAATTTTGACCGTGAGGCTCTCGACATGGATGTACGCTATATTTCCGAGCCTGAAAAGGTGGAGGCTGAACGCCGTGCAAAAGAGGAAGCCGCAGAAGCCGAGCGCAAGGAACAGGCGAAGAAAGAGGCGGCCAGAGAAAAAGCCCGCAGACGTGCCGAGGAAAAGAAACGCATCGAAGATGAGAAGAACCGTCTTATCTGGCCGTTCCTGATTCAGTTTGTCGAGGACATCAAGAGTGGCGCACGCAAAATCGGCAGCGATGACTATGCGCCGGGAACCGTCAAGGCGTGGAAAAGTTTTATCGGTGTCTATGAAGGCTTCGACCCGATGCACCAGTTCGGCTGGGCTGACATCAACCGTGTTTTCGTAACCCGGTACATCAACCACTTGCAGAAACACGGCTATATGGCAAAAGTGGTCAACAAGCATCTGACAAATCTGAAAGCGTTGATAAATGCCGCTTTCACCGACGGAGTTCACGACAACCAACGTGCCGCCTCTCTGATTGTCAAGAAGAAGATTGAGGACAGGGAAAAGGCGGTTGAAATCTATCTGACCGAATCGGAATTGCAAGCACTCTATGAAATGCCGCTGACCGGAAAGAACGACCATATCCGTGATGTTTTTCTCATCGGTTGCTATACCTGTCAGCGTGTGAGTGATTATAACAATCTCAATGCCGACTGTTTCGAGACCACCCGCCGAGGCACACGCATCATCCGCATAGTCCAGCAAAAGACAAAGACCGAGGTGACCATCCCGATTCTCAATGACAATCTGATAGCAATATGCGAGAAGTATGGCTACAACATTCCGAAAGCCAACGAGCAGGTGTTGAACCGCTACATCAAGAATATTCTCAAAGATTTATCGGAAACCATGCCGACGCTCAAAGATAAAGTGCCGACCAAGCTCACGATGAAGCAGAAGGAGGCATTGAGGAAAGAGGGCAAGGAGGCGGAAACCGACCTTAACGGCAACGTGATTGTTCCCCGCTACGCCTGTGTGACAAGCCACACCGCCCGACGCACCGGAATCACCAATATGTACCTCAGCCATCGATACACGATGCTCCAGATGATGCACGTCAGCGGACACAAGACCCAAAAGACATTCATGGAATACATCAAGCTATCTTCCGAGGAGATTGCCGACGAAATCGCCGCAATGTCAAAGAAAGAGAATGAAATGTGGTGAGGACGGCAATAAACCACTCAGCAATAGTGACTAATCCAAAATAAATTCGTAATTTTGTATTATGTTAACGGCATCTCAAATACAGGAACTGGTTAAATGTGGTGAAGGCTATAATGTAGACTTCAAACGCAGTGTGCCATCTAAGGTCAAAGAAATATCCGAAGAGGTAGCTGCCTTTGCCAACGCAGCAGGTGGTTATGTTCTTATTGGAGTAGATGATGACGACCGAATAATCGGTGCCGAAATTGATAACAATAAGCGTTCGGCCATTCAGGATACGATTGGAGAGATTTCTCCAGCGTTGAAATGTGAATTTTATCCTGTCAATGTCGAAGGCAAAAAAGTATGGGTTGTAGATGTACCAAGTGGTAAGGACAAGCCATATATATCCGGTGGAGTTATCTATGTCAGAGAGGGTGCTAATTGTCAGAAGCTCCGTTCCGCTGAGGAAATTCGGGCATTCTTTGCCGAGTGCGCCAAGATATTCTACGATGCTATCCCTTGTCGATGGTTTGATATTGAAAAAGATATTGAACCCAGCAATTTCAGAACCTTCATGGAGATGGCAAATCTTTCAGACACTTTACCTATCAGAAGGCTGTTTGAAAGTCTTGAACTTATGACGGAGGAAGGTATTGCTAAAAATGCTACCGCTCTATTCTTTGGACGTGAGCCGGAGCGAAAATTTCCTCACGCCGTAATTAGATGTCTCCGTTTCAAAGGATTTGACAAAGTACATATCATAGATGACAAGACTTTCGGTGGCCCTCTTTATCAGCAATATCTTAATGCTCTTTCTTGGATAGAGAGCAAACTTGAAGTTGAATACATTATCAAAGGCACAGGACCACGTGAAGAAATATGGGAGATTCCTCTCGATGTTTTCAAAGAGTCCATCATGAATGCTATCTGCCACCGCGATCTATACGAAGAGGGCGGTACAATCATGGTGGAAGTATATGATGACCGAGTAGAAATATCCAATCCCGGAGGTTTGCTCCCGGTCGTAGCGGCTGAATTTGGCCATAAGAGCATGAGCCGTAACCCGCTAATCTTCGGACTGTTCACAAGAATGCACGTCGTGGAGAAGGTCGGTTCAGGCATTCCCCGTATGCGTAGACTAATGAAAGAAGCCGGATTGCCGGATCCTAAATTTGACACTCAAGGCTTCTTTACGGTCACCTTCATGAAACGGGCAAAGAGTAATAGTGCCACCGATGGCACATTAAATGGCACATTAAATGGCACATTAAATGGCACGGAACAATTGGTCTTTGAATGTATAAAAGCAACTCCTGGCATCACAGCAAACGCCTTAATTCAACAAACGGGTAAAAGCGTTAGAACAATACGAAGAGTTGTAAAGACGCTTATCGATAATGAATCAATTGAGTATAGAGGCTCAAAAAAAACCGGAGGTTATTATCTAAAAGATTTTGCATATTAGAACTAATTGCGATATGATTGAGAGCGTAGCAAAACCGTTAATTGAATCTTTAGTATCGAATATTGTAGCTCCAAAGATTGATAAATTTTTGAAGCGAGTGGGGCTTGAATGTCAGAAACATCTTATCCCACAACGAGAGCATTTTATGGAGTATTTCTTTAGAACATATAAGAAATATTCAATTTTAAACCCACTAGTATTTAGAAATAATCAAAGAGAACTTAATGATTTGTATATCCCGCTTACGCTACATCTCAAAACCAATGGCAAAGTCGAACAAATTAAAATCGATGGATATCCTGAGCAGCTTGCTTTAAAATATCAAAAACTGTTAATAACAGATTCTGCTGGAATGGGGAAATCCACTATCACTAAGAAAATGTTCTTAGATATTATAGATAATGGATATGGTATACCCATATATGTAGAATTACGACGTTTAACAAAAGATCATTGTCTACTCCATGAAATAGGTGTTCAGCTAAATTCCTTATCAAAAGAGTTTGATACGCAATTACTTCTTGAGCTGATTCAATCTGGAGGCTTTGTGTTTTTTCTTGATGGTTACGATGAAATTAAACTATCTGAAAAAACATCTGTTACAATAGATATTCAAGAGTTCATCTCAAAAGCTGGTGACAATACCTTCATATTAACGTCTCGACCTGAGAATTCTTTGGTTAGTTTCGGAGATTTTCAGCAAGTCACCATAGAGCCTCTCAAGAAAAAGGAGGCATATGAATTATTACGTAAGTATGATGGACAAGGAGAAACATCATCTTTACTTATAGATAAGCTTAAAAGCGGCAAATACGATATGATTGATGAATTCTTAAAGAATCCATTGTTAGTGACTCTATTGTTTGTAGCCTTTGACTATAAACAAACCATTCCACTAAAAAAGCACGTATTCTATAGGCAAGTATACGACGCTCATTTTGACGGACATGACTTATCGAAAGGAGGAAGTTTCATTCATGAAAAAAAATCCAAACTTGATATTGATGATTTTGACAAGATTCTCCGATTTACGGGTTTTGAATGTCTTAAACTTCAGAAAATAGAATTTTCGAAAGATGAAATCCTAATTATATTAGGTAAAGCCAAAACATTTTGGCCAAATATTCAATATAATGAATCTGACTTGTTGGATGATTTGCTATGTGCTGTGCCTCTATTCTGTCAAGATGGAGCCTATTACAAATGGAGCCATAAATCTTTGCAAGAGTATTTTGCAGCACAGTTTATATATAAAGATGCAAAATTGGGGCAAGATAGGATATTAACAAAACTATACAACAGCAATAATCTTGAAAATTATCTGAATTTATTGGATCTATACTACGACATAGATCAGCTTGGATTCAGAAAAAATATTCTTTTGCCATTTTTATCTGGATTTGTAACCTATTTTGAGCGCGAAGCCCTAGGTAAATTTGATGATATAACATGTGCTTTGTATAATCGCAAATGTTATTCGTACATTTCAAGAGAACATATTGAGTTTGAAGATGTATTTAATAAAATATTAGAAATCGATAGTTCTTTTAGACCGCATTTCGGTGTTCAATATGATCGAAACACTTGGAATGTATTTCTTATTGACGGATCAACATCCCCTAAGCGTCCAATCATTGATATCTTAGCCAACAAAAGGCTTCATTTTATTGAGATTCTTAGATATACAATACCGAAGGAAGAATCGGAGGATGGAATGTCAAAAATTGAAAAATTGCAGGTTAATAACATTGCCCATTTATTACATAAACATATTAATAACGAACCTGTGTGTCGAGAAATAGGCGCATTATTATCTTCTTTAGGCAGAAATGAGACAATTTATCTGAATTTTGAGAAATGTAAAGAAGAAATCTTAGCAATTCATAAGGAGATTAATATAGTGCAGGAAACCGATAGCCTGCTAAATGGGTTATAATTTAATAGATAATAACTTAAATAATATAGATGCTGAATAAGCTCGTTGTAGGTTATTAAATCCTATTATTTTATATTGATACTTTTCGTGCTAGTCAATTGTTTTTTTGTACCGTGAACTTTTTTAGCGGTTCTTTTGTTGGGTAAATCGTGGTGGCGTTTCAGGCGACCGAGAGGCAGGTTTATCCCGTCTGCCTGTGAGGTGGTATCCCCCTGCGACAGCTTGCCATGCCCGGAGCGGGCTTTGTCTAATCTAAAAGCACTGCAACGAAGCGGTGCCGAGAAACAACCGAGAGGCTCACAAATGCGCCCTTTTCGGTGTGTCCGTCGTTATCCCACGGCATCCATGTCGTGACGGCTCCGAAAAGAAAAATCATTTGAGGGAGACCGCAGATTTGGAGTTATGAAAAATATTTCGTAACTTTATTGTAACGCTCGAAGGCAGGGCGAACCGTCAGACACGTTCAGCTTATATAAACCGGACTTGGAACGATGATTTTTGACGGAGCGATGCCGGACAGTGTTACAGACATACTTACAAGAACCGGATGAATCATCCGAGACAGCCTGACATTGGCGGCAAGACATGCCATTCCGCAAACAACACGCCGTAAGGAAGCGATGCCATGCGGATAAAAGACAGAAAGAGAACGGGCTGTGAAACATTGACATACCGAGACTTGTGCGCGCATAAGCAACGCGACAGGAGGCTGTTTTGACAAGCCATAGCCACGCTTTTAATTGGATTAGTGGTGGGCGTAAGGTCTATGGCAAATCATGATAGCAAGCCTAATCCGTTGACATAATAAGAAATAGGAAGAGCGGCACGGCACACGGTATAAATCCTTTGAACATCAGGAGGTGTGTTCCGCGTGATTGCGGGGCCACACCCGGCGCAAGCAACCGCCCTGAAAAGGCGGAAAGCCATCGCTATTGTCTGATTCACGGCAATGGCGTATAGGGAGAACTGCGCCCATTTGCCGACCCTGACCGGGTCAGCAGCAATGCTTGTCGGCTTCAACGAAAGACGCTGCCAGCAACCCTTATGTCCAAAAAGGACCGTTGCCATGCCTCGTAACTGTCGCCGGAGGTCTGGCAGCGTGATGTTTCGGCGATGAAAACTTAAATTCAAAGATGCTAATGAATTTATATAATCTTCTCCAATCAACCCAAAACACTCCCGATGCCCCCTGCATCAACATCTCGGTGTCACTCGCCGACCTCCACCAGCTTGTGGTGGACACGATTGACGCCACCCGCGACCGCCTCCTTCCGCTTTTTATAAAAGCGGAGGAAGATCGTTTGCTCACCAAGAAAGAGGTATGCGCCAAACTCGGCATAAAGGAGACCTCCGTGTGGAACCTCACTCAAAAAGGGCAGCTCACACCTGTCAAGGTAAATGGCAGCACACGCTACCGACAAAGTGAGGTGAACGCCATTATCGAATCACGCAATAATGACTAATCCGATGAAAGAAACTGAAACACAAACCGCCTCAGTCTCCGAACCCGAAGACCGCTTTGAGCGCATCGGCACGACCTACTACAAAATGGTGAGCCGACCCAACGCAGCCGGAGAACTTATCGGGTGCCGCATACCGTGGACAATCGAGGCTATCCGTCAGGACTACGGCAAGGATTTTGTGGCGGGCATCCCCAAGTATGACGGGTTTTGCTGTGTTCCGGCTCATGTGGGCTATCAGCCTGTTGTCGGCACATTCCTCAACAAATATGCCGCCATCAGCCACACGCCCGGAGAAGGCGATTTCCCGACAATCCGCACCCTTGTTGCCCACATCTTCGGTGACCAATACGAACTCGGCATGGACTATCTGCAACTGCTGTATCTACGACCGACGCAGAAATTACCGATTCTGCTGCTGGTGTCAGAAGAACGGAACACCGGCAAATCGACATTCCTGAATTTCCTCAAATCCATATTCGAGGGCAATGCCACATTCAACACCAACGAGAATTTCCGCAGCCAGTTCAATGACGACTGGAACGGCAAGCTGATTATCCTCGTTGACGAGGTGCTGCTCAACAAGCGCGAGGATTCTGAGCGGCTGAAGAATCTCTCCACCACCTACAACTACAAGGTAGAAGCGAAAGGGCGCGACCGCGAGGAGGTGAGTTTCTTCGCCAAATTCGTGCTATGCTCCAACAACGAGCATCTGCCCGTTATCATAGACCCCGGTGAAACTCGATATTGGGTCAGAAAGGTGGAACGGCTCACGTTTGACGACACCAACTTTCTTGCCAAGGCGAAAGAGGAAATCCCGGCATTCCTGCATTTTCTCGGAGAAAGAAGGCTATCAACCACCGAGGAAAGCCGTATGTGATTTGCGCCGGAATTGATTGCCACCGATGCCCTGCGGAAGATAATCCGTGCCAACCGCAACCGCCTTGAAATCGACATGGCGGAGTTGCTCATGGAGATAATGACAGTGCAGGATGTTCCGGAAATGTCATTCTGCATCAATGACATAGCCGCCATACTCGAATACAACCGTGTCAAGGCTGACCGCAGCCAGATACGCCGTGTCGTGCAGGAGTGTTGGAAACTTGCCCCGGCAAACAACTCGCTATCATACACCACCTATCAGATCGGTATATCCACTTCCGGCACGAACTATGTCGAAGCCCGTAAGGTCGGGCGGTTCTACACCGTGACCCGTCAGATGTTGGAAACGCTCTGATTTATTCTGATAATTTTGATGAGATGATGAAAAGAAGAATATGATGTTGTGTATCAGCACTGTTCTCTCTCATTGTTTTTTCATCGCCCATAAAGGTATGATGAAAGGCAACGAGAAAAAACGAATCACTACGATTTTCTTTTCTCTCGCCGCCAAATTCTTTGATGAAACAATGATGATAGGATAACGCTCTGATACGGACTGAATTATTCTTCTTTTCATCGAAACCTCAGAATCAACACCTGTTTCCAGTCGCCCGGCAAAAATCAGGGCGGCTGATAATCACCAAACTCAAAATTAGAATTCTTATGGGAACAAAAAATACAAACACCCCTAACAAAACCAGCAAAAGAGAAAGCACCTTTGATGCTGATAAGTTCCTTGATTCATACGAGGAAGGATGCAGAGAAGTGGATGCCCTCCTATTTGCTGCCCGAACCCAGCCAAACCCGGTGTCACCACCCGAACCACCAAAAAAGAAAAGACCTGCCAAGAAAGCCCCGACGGATGACATTGACATAAGCACTATTGATTTCAATATCATCAGAGCTGATGATCCCTCCGGCTCTAAGCGTCACGCTAATCTGTTCAAGTTGCCCGAAGCAGATGCAGATGATTTAGCCGAAAATAGTGACAAAGCCGTTGTTGCGACCGAAACGGCTGTAATCGCCACAACCGATAAATCCGCTACAACCGTTGAAATGACTGAAACCGTTGAATCCAATACATTGGCTAAAACGACTACTCCCGTTGCACCGGCTGAAACGGTTACAACTGACAAAGTGACTGATGCCAAGCAGGAAACAGTCATTGGGGAACAGTCAGCCAAATCGCTCAAGTCAACAAGAATCAGCGGCAGGATGCGCCGTGCCTCCCGTGACGAGTTCTGCGGGACATACACTCGCAAGGTCGATACCAAAGGTGGCTCTCCGATAACTATCGCTCCCGACATTCTGAAAATGGCTCATGTCATCTGCGCCAAGTCGGGTAACTACAAGTCCTGCCCGACATACGTCATCAACAACATCCTCCGTGCCGTGTTCGAGGACATGGCGGATGAAATCAAGTCGTGGCCGATGCCGGAATAACCACCGCAGACAGCCGAAAAGCCAATGCTAAAAATTGATGGCGCAAAGCCCTTAATCGGAGCGGAAACTTGCCGCCACAAAGCGGCAACCACCGTAATGGAATGGAGGGGGAGCGAGTTTAGGCTAAGGTAATACCTAAGCCGTTTTTGCACCTCGAAACCTTCCCCTCCATTCCTACTTCAATCACTATAATCACCAAATGACTATCTGATTTATGAAAAAAGAAATAAATTACAGACCTCTTGACGGATGCAACAAACCCAAAATGTTTGACGCCCGCAGGATTGTGAAAGCGATAAAGTTCTCTGTCAATGACCTCAATATCGCCCATGCCCGACAACGCAAAGCGGGGTATCGGAACTTCTCTACATTCGGGCGCGACTGTATCCTGAATACCGAGATCACGGAGCGTGTGACCCCGGAGCAGATGCGGATTCTCAACGAGCTTATCCGAGAGAGGAACAATCTCAACCAGATTGCCAAAGCCTGCAACGCCGGTAGATGTTGGAGTGTGGCTAAGGAAGCATTGGCTTTAATCCGTAAAATGGATGCCGTGATAAGCCTTTTCAACGAAAACAAAGGCTAAATTATGATTGGAAAAATCAGTCACGGCAATTCTTTCAGCGGTTGTTTAGACTATCTTACCCGTGTCAAACAGGACAAATTACCACCTGACAAAAGGGTGTGGAGCATCATAGACAGTGACGGTGTTAGAATCGAAACCGACACCGAGGGTTGGCGTAAAATGGCAGCTTCCGACATCAAGCGACCGACCCTGACACGGAATAAAATCAAAGACCCGTGCGGACACATATCCCTCGGATTCTCGCCGAAAGACGCTCTACGAATGACCGATGATTTCATGCTTAAAATTGCCCATGAGTATATGGAGAAGATGGGTATTGTCGATACTCCGTATGTAATCGTGAGGCATACGGACAAGAAGCATCCGCACTGTCATATCATGTTCAGCCGTGTGGATTACAACGGCAAGATTATAAAGCCGGTAACCAACTTTAACCGCAACCGTGCGGTATGTGCCGACATAACCAAACGTCATAACCTGACTATGGGAAATGACAGTTTGAGTCTTGACACGGGAAAGTTGAGAGGCTCGGAGCGCAGCCGGGTGGAGATAATCCAAGCAGCCACCGAGGTGTTGAATGACAGATCCATCAACGAGTGGAAGATATTTCGTGACGCTCTCGCCCAACGTGGCATAGTGGCATACGGACTTTTCAGCGGAGAGGATGATGACAAGAAGTTGAAAAGCATCATCTTCAAAAAAGGCCGTCATTCTTTCGTAGCCTCAAAAATCGACAAGCGGTTTACTCCGACTGCGTTGCTCCGTGAGTTGAGAAACCGTAGAGAGGCAGCAACCCGGCAGCACATGGCGACCACTCCCGACCCGAATAACCAATGGATTCATCTTGACGGTTCACCGATACCCCCAACGGTATTCGGTGATATGAAGATAACGCCGGAACAGCAACAACTATATGTCAAAGGTTACACTATCCGTGTCGGAGATGCTTACATCAGGTTCAACCCCGATACCAAGCAGCTCGATGTGTCAAGGCATAATCTTGACATTCTTTCGGGAGGTGGAATGCCATTCGCTCCGGGAGCGCATCCCGAATACGAGGCTTTCTACAATGGTTTGAGTGGTTTCGACAAAGAGGCGTTCAAACGATTCCGCCGTTCACATCCAACGCTGACAAATCAGGAAGCGATGTCGATGTTCAAAATGAATAACGGACAATCCCAACGCATGGGCATGGGGCATCATCTATGACAAAAATCTACCGAGAGAAAAATCGCTTCTTTCGGTGGATCAATCATTATTTCGGATAGGCTTTTTATGTAAAATGATTTTCTAATGAATCTATATCCCCGGCTTGAATAGCACTGATGTAATTACGGATTTTGTCTATATCCCAGTTCCACCACTGAAGTTTTTGCAAGCGGGCTACAATATCCGATGAGAATCGTTTGCGTATCTCTTTAGCCGGGATGCCGCCGACTATTGAATACGGTTCCACATCTTTTGTGACAACGGCCCGTGTTGCGATTATCGCACCGTCGCCAATCGTCACTCCTGCCATGATAACAGCGTCATATCCAATCCACACATCATTGCCGATGACAATATCGCCTTTGTTTTCCCATGCCGTAACGACCTCCGCTTTAGGCAAATCCCATTCCTCGAAAAATAGCGGGAATGTATATGTTGAGAGCGATTTCAGCGTGTGGTTGGCGCAATTGAAGATAAACTTTGCGCCACAAGCTATCGAGCAAAATTTACCGATAATCAGACGGTCATGGTTTATCGGATAATGATACAGTACGTTATTCTTCTCAAACTCACGAGGATCATTTACGAAGTCATTGTAAATAGTGAAATCTCCGACCTCGATATTTGGGCGCGTTATGACCGATTTAAGATAGACGGTCTGAGTGTCGCCTGTTCGGGGATATATTTTATTGCTTTCCATTGTAGAACATCAGATATTTTTCAAGATTTTCAGATATGTATTCTAAATTATGATGACCATTTGAAATATGGCATTCCGTTTTTATGCCCCGATTCAGTAATAATCCATTAAGAATTTCTACCGATTTGTCAAAACCTCCTTCATCCTTATCTCCAGCATCAAGATACCATGATTGGGTACTGTGGTGTTCATTGAAGCCATCGAATTCCAAAGGATTATTCTGTTGAAATTTCTCCTTGCTCCCGTAATAAGGCAAATCGGAAGAATCAAGGTCAAGTTCCACTGCCAGCATATGTCCTCCAACTTTTGAAAATAGTTCAGGGTATTTCAGTCCATAATGAATTGCCGCAAATCCTCCGGCGGAGGCACCCCCTATATATCTTCCCTTTCGAGAGGCAATTGTATTGAAATTCCCATCAATGTAAGGAATAATCTCTTGGATAAAATAATCCTCATATCTTCCGACATCGATCATATTACCATCGATCTTTTCCTGATGTGCAATCTTGGCAGAATTCAGTCCACGGCTATTATCCATCCGAGGACAAACGATAATCATCGGTTCTATCTTTGATGTGGCAATAAGAGTATCTGCTAATTGTGCCAAACCTAACTGCTCGATAAAGGACTCATCTCCATTTCTCCCATGCAGAAAATATAATACCGGAAATTTACCGCCATATTTATATTCATCAGGAAGATAGACCGCGAGTGCCATCTGCTTGTTTAGATAGGTACTATTGTATGGAATATGTCGAATTTCACTCATTTTTCCAACGTTTAACCATTAGATAATCATGTTCTCTTTCTTCCAATATCTCAAACCCGGCTTTAAGATACAATCCTACGGCATAATTGGATTTATCGACTGACAATGAGACTTTCGCATATCCATTTTTACACAATATATCCAATAAGGAAGAAAGAAGCCTTGTGCCGATGCCTTTCCCTCGGTATTCGGGATATACGGATATTGCCAATTCAGGCGTTGAGTCATCAATCTTGCCGTATGAACAGCCGAGCCTCGACCATGCCGCCCCGACAATCAGACCGTCAACAACAGCCACCAGACATATATCATCCGGTAATTTGCCGAAATCTTTTACATACGCCCATATCATGGATTGTTGCAATACTGTGCGAGGTGCTTTCTGAGTTCCTTCCGGCTGATATATGGCTTCATAAAGGAATTCGGTCAAGAGCATTGCCTCGTCGGATTCAATTGTGCGTATTGTAATATTATTCCGGTATTCCATTTCAATGCAGTTCCATGTTTCGCCAAGACACTTGTAACTCTCGGTTTCTTGTCTGATAACTTGATGAAACCCAACTGATTCATAGCACCGGATAGCCGCCGGATTGTTCTCAAACACGCCCAACGATACTTTTGTGGCACCTAATTTGGAGGAAGCATAATCAACCGCCATTCCGACAAGGGCTTTCCCCAATCCTTTGCCACGCTTTGAATCATCAACAATGACGAAACCCAGACGTTGCTCTGAAGAATCTTCTGCCGGAGTGCGTAGAGTAATATAACCTACAATCTCTTCATCGTCAACCATAGTTAGAGCAACAGAGTTATGTCCGTCAATGTATTGCTGATGATAGGAGTTCATATCATCGGGAGTTACGGGATAACGCTCATATCGGTCTGCGCACCATTGGCGCATAAGATATTCGCTCTTAATCCAGGTGGTGATTACGTTGGCATCCGTGGGCTGATATGGTCTGAGGATAAGGCTCATGGCTTGTGGTTGCGTTTGATTTCACCTATTGACTTGCCGCCGATACCAAAATTTTCATCCGGCAATTCCTTGATTGTAACGGTGAAGAACTGCGCCGGGATGTGCATTATCTCGGAGGCTGTCGCTGTCAATCGCTTTATAAGTTCTTTCTTTTGCTCGGAGGTCAAAACTCCGCTTTCAACTGAT
Source organism: Prevotellaceae bacterium (assembly GCA_021772015.1). Lineage (GTDB taxonomy): Bacteria > Bacteroidota > Bacteroidia > Bacteroidales > Muribaculaceae > UBA7173. The sequence goes on from JAETNS010000006.1 coordinate 157,320, forward strand.
ATATATGGCATTATCTATGGTTTAATGATATTCTGTTAGATATTTCAGCAGGAATTCCTAAATTGAATGTTTCACAGAGCAAAACTACGTCTTTTATATCATTTTCATCCAATTCATATCCTGAATGAAATTGAAGCTGATAATCAGGCGCAATACAAGCAATATCCTTATGGCAAATATGACCTTTCCCAGAGAAAACATCTGAGGGGTATGTCTCACCTTCAAATATTAAATTTCGATTGCAATCGTAAGTGAAAAAATGGAGGTCTATTATACGGTCGTTTTTATCATGCCAAACAGTATGATTCAAGGTCGTATAATCCATAATCATTTCAGCATACCCAGCATTCTTTAGAACATTTAATGCTTTAAGTTTATCACAATCTTCAATAAAAATATCAATATCATTATGTTGACGTGATTCATATCCAACCAATGCATCTATACCCCAGCCACCATCAAGGAATATCTTGATTGCAGCATCTTCAAACATAGAAAGCACCTCCAATGCATCTCTTTTACTTATCATATACTTATCTTTTGCTCCACAGTCCGATGGAGCGGTTTACAAATGCAGAAGCGCGGACTGCAACGCTACTTCTTTATTTGGAGGTCGTAGGAAACCTTGCATACAGATGTAGTAATAGCAGCCCACGCTATAGCGTGAGAACCACTATGCCATCTGAGTATGCAATTTGAAAATTTCCTACGTTTCCAAATACTTGATGCGCATAACGCTTCTTATTTTTCCAAAATGTCGTGGGCAGACTTGTGTCAACCCGACCACAAAGGTACGAAAATTTTATGGGATTTTAACGATTAAACGTGGTGACCCGACGGAAAAATGGTCGAGGTCACCACATTTTTAGTTCTCGGATATGGTTAAACTCTGTTAAAGTTTGAACTTTTGGAATGACTTCGTGGGGTTGAACGTCAGCGAATAGTTACGAATGACGATGAATGTAATGCTGATTATCAGTGACTTAACTTATAACTCCAGCAAGTCGCAATGCGCCACGTCACGCAGAACTCGCAATGAATCAATGGATTAGATGTAGTGTGGTGACTTTTGTGGTGACTCAGAGGTGCGTGGGTGAAAGAAAGACCGCTAACTCATTGAGAATTAGCGGTCTTTTGTGGTGCCACCAGGAATCGAACCGGGGACACAAGGATTTTCAGTCCTTTGCTCTACCAACTGAGCTATGGCACCAACTGGATATTGGCTGAAAGATTGAGAGGGGTTCTCCGTTTCAGCGTTGCAAAGGTAGGGAGTTTTTTTGGAATGGCCAAATTTTTTGCGGTATTTTTTGTGATATAACTTGTCTTTTGATTGTTTTTTGATTGCATTTTTGGATTGGAGATTTCCCAGTATAGTATTTTAATGCTTCCTATGAATGACAGCACTGATCTGACTAGCAGGATCTTAGCCACTAATATTTAGCGGGTTATAATTAATGGGCTGGAAGGAAATAATGGTTCAATGTTTGGAAAGAGAAATATGTTTTATGAAATTAAATGAACCGGAGGCTCCGGGTGAATGTTTGTCAAAAAACCAGGATGGCAAACTCCACGCCTCCCATATTCCAAAGAATTGTCGGGCCGATCCTCTGCTATGACAATTCTCGAGATGAGATGAGTTTTTAACAAAAAACAATCAGTGAGTTATGAAAAACGGAGTCTTAATGCAGTATTTCGAGTGGAATCTGCCTAATGACGGCAGACTGTGGTCCCAGCTTAAGGAAGATGCCGCCCATCTGGGTGAAATCGGGGTGACAGCCGTGTGGATCCCGCCGGCCTACAAAGCTGACGAACAGGCGGATGAAGGTTACGCTACCTATGATTTGTATGACTTCGGCGAGTTCGACCAAAAGGGAACCGTCAGGACCAAATACGGGACACGTAAGGAACTTCAGGATGCGATCTCCGCGTTACACGACAATAACGTGCAGGTGCTTCTCGATGTGGTCCTCAACCATAAGGCCGGAGGAGACTATGCCGAGACATTCGAGGCTGTAGAGGTAGCCCCTTCCGACAGGAACAAGGATCTGGGAGAGCCACGGGAAATCGAATCATTCACAGGTTACGATTTCCCCGGGAGGGGTGACTGTTACTCCTCTTTCAAATGGCACTGGTACCATTTTTCGGGTGTCGGGAACGACACCCGCACTGGCACCGATGCTATTTTCCGCATCGTCGGTGAGGGGAAAGGCTGGAGCCAGGGTGTTGACGGTGAAAACGGCAACTATGATTATCTTTTGGCCAATGACATCGATCTCGACAATCCAGAAGTCATCGGCGAACTCAAGTCGTGGGGACACTGGGTGACGGAAGAGTTCGGTTTCGACGGTTTCCGTATGGACGCGGTCAAGCATATGGACTATAACTTTACCCGGGATTTCCTGCGATCTGTCAGAGAAGCCGCCGGAGAAAATTTCTACGCGGTCAGCGAGTATTGGAGCAATGACCTTGGCAGTCTTGATTCCTTTGTCAACGATGTCGAGGGGGCAACCGATCTGTTCGACGTGCCCCTTCATTTCAACTTCCACGCCGCTTCCAGCCAAGGCCCGGATTTCAACATGGCTACCCTCCTTGACGGGACTCTCGTTCAGACTGACCCGTCACACGCCGTGACTTTTGTCGACAACCACGACTCCCAACCCGGCAGCAGCCTTAACTCTACAGTCGAAGACTGGTTCAAGCCTCTGGCCTACGGCCTTATCCTGTTGATGCGCGAGGGCTATCCCGCCATTTTCTACGGCGATTATTACTCCATCGCCCGGCAGGCCACACCCGAAGAGGTCCGGACCGAGGAAACACAGGCCGGTAAAATCCGTGAAGGCTCGTGCCACCGCCTGATACTCGACATCCTGCTGGATGCCCGCAAGAATTACGCCTATGGCGACCAGACACTGCTGTTCGACCATCCATCGACGGTCGGCCTTGTCCGTCACGGCGATGAGAGCCATCCGGGTTCGGGCCTTGTCTTGCTGATGAGCAATGACATGGACGGTGACAAAGTCATTGATCTCGGTGAAAACCATGCCGGCGAGATATGGCGGGAAATGACCGGCAGCATCCCCGACAAGGTGAAAATAGGAGACGACGGCAAAGGATGTTTCGCAGTAAAAGGCCGTAACCTCGCCGTGTGGGTCAAAGAGTGACTGTCACGGAATATCAAGAAGTTTGTGGGTCTGAAGAGACAGAGACCATTCAGGATGCGACTTGACATAAGCTATGCACCCCTCCATCGTCTGCCGGTTACGTCTGTCCGCGCTGTCCCGGTCATCCGTTTCAATGGAATGGTCACAAGGCTGCAGACTACGGCATTTCACTGAGTACCGGCCATAACTTCCGATTCTATCATCATCCCGGCCGTCCCCCATGAACAGCAGCTTGATCTCGTCGACCCTTTCCGGCCTGATGTCGGGAGTCTTCGGAGAACAGGTTATCCAGTCCACATTCAACGGGATCTCCACTGTGCCGTTTGTCTCGACCTGCACGAAGTAGCCCTCCCGGTGGAGTCTGTCGACAAACTCTGCTGTCAGTTGCAGCCCCGGCTCGCCTCCGGTTATAACCGCGTGGCGGGTCGGGTATGCTGTCATAAGACCGACAATATCCTCCGCGTCCATCTCCTCCCCACTCTGATGGTCAGTATCGCAAAACGGACACGACAAGTTGCAGCCGGCCAGACGCAGGAAAACCGCCGGATGTCCCGTGAACCGCCCCTCTCCCTGTAGCGAGTAAAAAATCTCGTTTACTATAAGTTTCATTTACCCGGTTGATGAATATCAGAAGATATAGTCTTCAGCACCCTCTTCAACGTAGGCCGCCACATTCCCCTCGCTTTCCTGCACGACAGCCTTATAGCATTCGGGGATCTGCTCCGTGATCCATCGCGCGATGTTTTCAGCCGTGGGATTGAACGGCAGCACGTCATTGAGATGGCGGTGATCGAGCACATCATGTATCCGCTCCTTTATGCGGGTGAAATCGCATACCATCCCGTCAGCGTTAAGCTCGCGGGCGCGGCAATAGACGGTCACGACCCAATTATGACCGTGGATGTTCGAGCATTTGCTCTCATAAGACAGTTCGAGACGGTGCGAACCGGCGATCTCGATCCTTTTTGAGACGTAATACATTTTAATTCAGACAGGTTATCACAAGCATAGTTCAGGGAAGATTCACCCTCAGCAACAGGCGTTGATAAAAGATGAACGAGCCGGGAGTGATATTGAAGTCCAGTGATGCCATCAGACTGACATGCTTCCGCCTTAATATATAGGCATAGACATCCAGCCTGTCATAGAAACATTTCTGATAGAACGGCTCCCCTTGATAAAGTCCCGGCCCCATCGGCGACCAGACAACAGGATTCACGGCAATCTCCTCCTCAGTGGCGTGAGGCTTTCCGTTGTCAAGGAATTCCGGCGATGGATAATTATACGACGGGAAAAGAGGTTTGCCTACATACAACGAATTCCTTAGCCCGAGCCATCGCCATTCCCATACGGCAGTCATATGGAATCCCGCCGGGGTTCGCCATCCCCCGTCGGCCTCCGCCCGGTTGCGCTCCAAAGTCATCAGCAGCCCCGCCTTTATCGTCAGCGAGTCAGTGCCGGCAATGCGTCCGAGGTCAGCTCCCACATAAGGATTCACAAGGAAATTGTCTACGATATGCTGGTCTGCCGGCGGATTCTTTTGCAGCGCGTAATGGTTCATCTGGGCATATCCTCCGAAATTGAGCCAATTGCGACGAGGCGACATCTGGCCATGAAAGACGATGTTGAACGCCTCGCGTTGTTTCTCGGTCTGCATTCCCCGCCAGTCGACATACGCCTCGAAGTAACCCTTCGGAGCGACATACTGGACCAACGCCCCCCTGATATTGTTCTGGCTGTACCTCAGCGAATCACTCCAGAGGAATCCCGGCATCTCCTCCACAAGCTGCCCTCGGGGAAACATCCCCATCGAGAAACGCCACCGCTTCCCGTCATGGCGGTAATAAAGCGTCGGGGAAACCCGGTGGCCGTCCCATTGGCAACCTATCGGCTGGAACCATACAACGCCCCCGGCGATCCTGTCCTCTCGGCTGAATCTCAGCCCAACCTCCGGCGCGAGGTTCGTGAAGAAATAAGTCTTCGTGGCTGTCACGTCATGATCCCCCTCCCGGTTGTCAAAGACCGACGAGAAATCCACATCCCATGTGAAGTCAATCCCTCGTGCGGTCAGCGCGATGACAATCGTGAACAGCAATGGCAATATCAGCCGTGGTCTTCCCATAATCTCAGACAATCTTTGATGTGGGATCCGGCAGATTCGGATGCTCAAGTTTTGCTCCGGGGCGACGCATCTTGAGCTTTATCTCATCGAACCCCTTGCCATACACCCCGTTTACCTGTGCCTGGGTGATGAACGCATCCTTGTCGATCGACTTGATGATACGGAAAAGGGTCACTGACTCGATCTTGCGGCACATCACCAGCAACACCTTCACCTCCTTTTTCGAGTACCATCCCATGCCGTTCAACACCGTGCAGCCTCTTTGCGCCTCATTGTTGATGGCCGTGGCGATCTCCTCCCATTTCGGCGAGAATATCGTGAATTGTACGGCCTGGCGGTTGGTATGGATCATCATGTCAGCCATGAACGGGATCACAAAGAGTGTTATAAGGCCGAACACCAGCGATGGCACACCGTCTGCGAAGCTGAATCCCGGTTCGAGGAAGAATTTCAAAATCAACGATGATCCGATTATCGAGAGATCAAAATACATCATGGCGCGTCCGATCGAGACATTGCTCTTCTTCGACGCTACAGCCGCCACTATGTCTGTACCTCCCGTAGAACCATTATGGACGAACACTATTCCGATACCAAGTCCGCATAAGACCGCTCCGATTATCACATTCATGAATGTCTCCCCGGCCACAGGCTGGGAGTGGAACAACGGCTGGAACACGGCGAAGATCGTCGATATCACCAGGACTCCAAAAAGCGTCCTGATCACGAACGTCCGCCCTACGATCTTCCACGCCAAGGCGAGCATTATGCAGTTCACCGTGAAGATAGTGACCGAATAAGGCACATGGAAGCCGAAACAGCCGAATGTGATCATGTCGACAATCTGGCTGAAACCGGCCATCCCGCCTATGACGACCTTGTCGGGAGCCGTCGCTATGAACGCGCAGAAACCCAGGCCATACATCGCTATGCCGAGGATAATCATAAGGTAATCTTTGGCGAAAAGCCAAAGTTTGGGTCTGGAAAGGGTCATTTCTTATAGAAACATTATGGTTAACCGACTGCAAAATTACAAAAATTCCGCAATTCGCGCCCCTTTCCACGAAAAAACGCATCGAAAGTCATTCCCACCACGGAGTTCACGGAAAACGGATCGCGGCGTTTACCAAATACGCATCTTTATCAAGAAAACTCTCGCAGATTACGCGGATTACACAGATTCCATCCGGATGGATTCTGCGTAATCCGCGTAATCTGCGAGACAATATAGTGATCCCGGATCAGAGATTCTTGAAGATGCGTTTCTCGGTCTTGCCGTTGGAATAGACTACAATGTTCATTCCGCCGAACGGCTTGTCAGAACGCACTCCCTGCAGATTGTAGTAGCCGATGATCTCGACAGCATCCTCATCGACTGCGATACCGTCGACCGCGCCGGTCCCGGGGATTGAGAATGTCTGTTCGCTGCCGGTATGGGTGTCACCGTTGACCTTGGCGTAGGTACGGTAAGTGTAAGTCCGGCCGGGAGTCAGATCCGACAAGTCAACTGACATGCTGATCCCCTCGCAAGCGACAAAACGATGTCCTGCTTCGGCACGACTGCCCCCATACACGGGAGCATTCTCGCCATCCTCGCTCGGCCATACCTCGAAGCCCTGCTCGCTGATATCGCCGCTTCCGGGCAATACCGAGCCGCGCAATGTCACAGAACCATCACCTCTGACACGGGCCGGCTGGGTCTCCACCTCCGGATCAAACCACACATTAGCGTCGCCGGTGAAAATACCAATCCATTGCCCCGTATACTTATTTGACCCATTCTCATACACAGGTCTGAACTGGTAATAGACATCAGGATTCAAATTATTCAGAACACCTACCAGTCGACCATTCACGACGGGACAGATAGCCTTGGTGCTTTGAACCACCGACGGCGCGTCAACCCTGCGCCATTCGACATAAGTATCAGCCACATTCTCCAGATTCGTCGAATACATCAGTCTCGCCTTGGTTGTAGTCAACGCCTGCGACTCCCCGTCATTCCATTGCGGAGACAGGGTGTTGAATTTGGTCTGTGAATTTGAAATCTGTAGCCTTTTCCCATCGGATTTCCGGCGATAGTAACAGTTGACATACAAGTGGTATTCATATGTACCCGGTTCGAGCCCCGATATAATGAAGCTATTTTTGCTTTTTTGTTCAATGTCAACATCAACTTTACCTGTACCGCTTTTGTATACGCTCCATTTGTCATATTCAATCTCACCTTGACTATCCGAAAAATGTGTATAACCGAATGTCACAGTCGCGGATTGAGTACCAGGCGAAACCGTTAGTGAAACTGTTATTGGCTGTGTCATTACAGTGATTTCATTTGAGACATACTCTTGACCATCATATTCATAAAACAGCTGTAGCTTGTTATAATCATCCGGCATCAGATCTGGGATTTCCAGTTGCCATGAGCCATAAGGGTCAGGGTTGTATTTGGCACCCTTATAGATTACACCACATTTTTTATTGTTGGTTATATGTCCGTTGTCGCGCAGCGGATTAAATACGACAACGATCCTGTCTGTGAATTTCAAAGACTCGCATCTCCATCCTTGCACATTGTCGTTGCTATATTTTGTCCCGGAAAGCACATATCGCCCCTTCACTTTTGAGCATAATGAACACCTCATTAGGTTACTCAAATTATGTGTTTGTTGGTACAATTTCGTGTCATAGGCAGATGTGGATCCAAACATGTGGTCAGCCTGAATCAATTCCGCCTTGTCATTTTCGTCGAAAGGAACGAACCGCAGGATATTGTCGGAGCTGTCAATTTCCGCAATGCCATACACGGTTTGGTCATTGAATACGTATTTGTAGACCACAGAATCAATAAATGCTGTGAAGCTGACGCTGTGGGGAGTCCATGAAGGCTGGAGTCCAATAGCCTCTCGTTCCACAACCGTATGTTCTACCCTCATGTTCAGACTACGATATTTCAGATAGACATAATATCTTCCCTTTGTCAGGAAATAAGTACCATTGTCTTCTTCGTGAAGATAGGTGTCGTCCGAAGCATTTTGAACTAAGATGCCATTATAGCCGTATTCGTAAATCTTTAAATGTTGCTTCCTTAAGATTTCGAAGGCCAATCCTGGATCGAATGCAAAACATTCATCGAAAATCTCAGTACCTAATTCGATAGGTTTCGAATTAGTTACCGTATGCTTGCCAACGAGTTCATTTAGACTTAACTTATATGTAAGTTTGCCAACAAGCGGGGCCGTCACTTTTCCTGTCTCATCATACGTTAACGTGTAAAATGGAGAATTATCCGTCAAATAGGATGGCCTGACCTCCACTTTTGGAGAAAATCCCGTTTCATTGCATTTCTCCATATCCTTATCAAGGGTGTTTTCAATCAACAGGGATGATACGAATTCTCCAATGGATTTTTTCGACAATTTGTTGCCGGATGACTTCGAGCCTGCGTATAAATCCAAATCAGAATAAAACTGCCACCCAACAAATACACTCTTGAACACATGATAAGGAGAATTAGTAGCACCCTGATATCGATCACCCCCTGTCACGAATATCGTTTTCAGGGATGTAACATTATTCAATGCTCCCAAGTCAGTAGTGTTGAATTTGGCATCCTGTAATGACTGATTGACAATCAGTTCTATGGATTTGAGTGAAGTACAGTTTGTCCAAGCACCCGTTACAAATCGAATCGTCTGTGAATCTTGACAAGCTTGATAGCCGGAGTCGTTCGTCGGGAGATGCTCATTCAGATCAAAATTCCAATCAAGCATGACTGCACAATGGCTTATACTTGTGTTCTCCGGGACGGCATATACACTATAATACAGAGTCCCTTTAAATGTCGGGGTAGGGTTAGTGGCCTCAGTCTTCTTCAGAAAATAGCATTTGTAGGTCACATGATCGACTGTGAACTCATGATCGGGATCCCCGGAAGGCAAAGTAGCCGCGTTGGAGGTTGAGGGGAGCAAGATAGCCAACAGGAGGGGCAGGAGCAACCATGCCGAGGAAGATAATTCCTCCCGTAGCCGGGAAAGTAGATGTTTCATCATGTTTGATGGGGTTAAAGATGAATCTTCGCGGTTCCCGGCGGAGAAATGATATGTAAGGGAATGTGGAGAAATGAAAACGCGTGGGAACCCAACCGGTGCTCGTCCCACGATTAGAGGCTCTCGCATTGCCCACGACGATAGAACGAGCAACGCAGAGCCCACGCGGATATATATGACATTTGTCCGCGTTCGGAGATCCCTCCCCGGACGTGAACCGTGATGGCATATAACCAACGTGCGTCTATCATTGCCTCATTCTTGATCGTCGTATGAATTTGCGAGATTCCTAATCGTCAAGAACAAAGCGCCAATAACGCTTTTCAATCCGTTTCAACCTGCCGTCAGACCTCATCAGCACGGCGCGGAGACTCTTCCCCGACAACCGTGCAAGCCTGACAGCTTGCCGGAAACGGACATCGCAAAATTACAATAAAAATCCGATTTTACAAACACCCCATACAAAACTTGCCCAAGTCGTTGCCTATTTTTGTTCCAGGAACATCTGAT
>JAETNS010000028.1 GCA_021772015.1 Prevotellaceae bacterium
ATCAGAGTTAAACTCATCGCATATTTTGGCCGGTTTTGCCTTTTTCGATCGTCGTGATGCCCGCATCACTTCCTCCTCAAAAGACTAAACTGCCTCAAAATATGCTCGTTAGAATTTAACATCTGTTATTAAACACCCTCTAAGTATCCGTTCAAAATTATTTTTATTAACCGGTAAACGATATATGTCAACGACTTACCTGCGCGATTGCGGTAAAATATTCAGGCTCGGCCTGCCGGTGCTCGTGTCGCAGATAGGCATGATTGTCGTCGGATTCGCCGACAACATAATGGTGGGGCATTACAGCACCGACGCTCTTGCCTCATCATCTTTTGTAAACAACCTCTTCAATCTGCCGATTTTCGCCGCGATGGGATTCTCCTACGGACTCACACCGTTGGTAGGGGCGCTCTTCACCAATGGCCGCGCCGACAGGATAGGACAAGTGCTGCGGGCCGGGGTCGCGGTCAACATCGCTGTCAGTCTGCTGCTTATCCTTGTCATGGGAGGCATATACCTGTATCTCCCATCTCTGGGACAACCTGAAGAGCTGCTGCCGATAATCCGGCCATACTTCCTTATCTATATGATCGGGATGCTGCCGGTCTGTGTATTCAACGCCTTCGCCCAATGGAGCTACGGCATCCGCAACACATCCATGCCGATGTGGATCATGCTTAGTGTGAACCTGCTCAACATCATCGGCAACTACATACTGATCTACGGGAATTTCGGTGCGCCGGAGATGGGATTGACCGGAGCCGGGATCTCCACCCTGACAGCCCGCGTATTGTCAGCGGTGATCATCTGCCTGGTCTTCTTCCGCAACCCGGCATACCGCGACTACGCGGCCGGCTACCGCAGCAAACGTCCCGAGCAGGCAGTCTACGGCAATGTTGTCAGAATGTCATGGCCCGTAAGTCTCCAGATGTCATTCGAGACGGCCGCCTTCTCCGGCTGCGCCGTCATGTGCGGATGGATCGGAGCCGTCGAGATGGCGGCTTTCCAGATAGTGGTGGTTGTCGGGACTCTTGGATTCTGCGTGTACTACGCGATGGCCACCAGTGTGGCTGTCCTTGTGGCCAATGAGGCAGGCCGCAATGACGCTATGGGCATGCGACGGCAAGCGTTCGCAGGTTACGGAGTGATACTTGCCGCATGTACCCTCTCCAGCCTCTTCTTCGGCCTGGGGTCAAGCCATGTCATGGGAATTTTCACCGAGGATCCGGCAGTGCTCACGGCAGCCGTCGGGGTAATCATACCGTTGGTATTGTACCAGGTTGGCGACGCGACCCAGATCAACTTCGCCAACGCCCTCCGAGGTACGGGGAATGTCAAGCCGATGATGTGGATCGCGTTCGTAAGCTACATCATAGTAGGTCTCCCCGCCTCATATCTGCTCGCTTTCACATTAGACATGGGGCTTTATGGGATAGTGCTGAGCTTCTCCTGCTCCCTTTTCCTGGCAGCAGCCCTCTTCCTGTACTTTTTCCTACACACAGTCAGACTGTCGGCTCATCGCTGACCTGAGCCGCGATCAGAATATGACGCGGAGTGGTGTAGCGAGATTGGGAGCACTTATGACATATGCGCCGGGAGCCAAGGGCAACAGATAACCGTTGGTGACCTCGTCGACAGTAAGCATCAGACGGCCCTGCAGATCATAGACCATGACACCGTTTACTGTCGCGCCGTCAGGCAAAGTCAGCACCACGCCGTCGCCGGTGACACGCCAGCCCATCGGCACACGGCCATCCTCTCCGACGGCATCTATGCCGGCAAGAAGATCGACATAGACCTCATTTGAAGCAGCCGAATAATAGCCCAGGCGGCAGGAACGGACATTATAACTCTCGCGTGTGCCCGGCGCGCAGTCGTTGAATGTGAAGTGAGGTTCTTCGGCCACTTGTTCCTCCCAATATGTCTCGGCATTGTCAGGATAAATGGTGCGTGTGACAACATAGTAGTCGATTACATCCTCCTCCGGCACCTCCCACAGGGCAGTGTAGGAAGTGGAAGTGACACCACTCGCGGGCAGGGCATGGATGTCATGCAAGACAGGCTTCTCCACCGACTGCCCGACAAGGGCTATTCCACGTGACTTCGCTCCGTCATAACTCGACACGATCAGACGGGCGGAATGCTCGCCGATCTCCGTGGGCTTGTAAGTGACCCTCACCCATGTGCCTTCAGGCTTGTTGACATCGGAGGCGTTGACGCTGGCGACCTCGACGGCAAACATCTTGCGGTCAATGCCCGACACGGTCAGTTCGGGATTGGTCTTTATGTTCTCGCCACGGATCTGCAGAGAAGCGACATTCGGATCGTTGACCACCGTCTCACCAAACTCCAGAGCCATGTCCTGCACGGGAGTGATCAGCACCGGATCTCCCTGAGTCTCCCCGCCGGGAAAGAATGCCTCCCCGCGATGGTCGCCCCAGAGATATTCGGCGAGTTCGGGATAATCGATGAAAGGATTGCGGTTGGCCTGCACCTTGTAGACCTCCTCGTTGCGGTCAAGCTCCTTCTGGCTCACCTTGTCTTCGCGATGCCATTTCAAAAGCAGGTTGACCGCCCAGGTGTTGAGCGTCGGATAGAGGTTGTTGCTGACCATCCAGGTGTATTTCCAGGTCAGGTTCTGATAGCAGGTCACCATATAGAAATATGTCCTCGCGAAATCCCCTTTGTACTCGTCGGCCGGCTCAAACACCAGACGCGCGCCGCCACCTTGTCCGGAGGCAGGCGCACCGACAGAAGTTATGCCGTTGTCGAAAGTCGGTTTCCCGCTGACCTCTCCGAGAGGATAGTTAGACTTGGCCATGTTGGCGGCAGCTTCCGAGGGATATAGGTGATTGAGGTCGATGTATGCCGGAGTCGATGTCGAGCCTCCCCACCAGCTTTTCGGGAAAGAGTGCTCACGGTTAAGTCCCCGGAACGAGTTGTAATACAACGGAATATCTGAGTACATGTCCCACCACTGGCCGTAACGCTCATTGTCCGGGGGATAAACATCGGTCTTGCGGAAATAATTCGGCAGATTGTTGTATGACGAAATCTCCGTATGGTTGTAAAGCAGGTTATGAAGAGCCGTTTTCAGCTCCCCGTCACGTTTTCCGCTGATCGAAGTGTAATATCCGGCGGGGATCTCCGCCGAAACCGACAATATCCCACACAATATGCCCGTCAGGCACACCAATCCCTTATAATAGTTGAAACGAGTCTTTTCCATGATATATCAACAACAAAAGCTTCAGAGATGTTTCTCGACACGGCTGATTATTGACTGGGGAGCGATCCCCCGCAGGCACAGGTAGTCACCACGGTAACACGGTTTGTTGCCGAACACCGAGCATGGGCGGCATGTCATCGGCAACTGTATGATATCCTCCTCTTTCTGTCTCCAGCCCTTGAATCCGCAATATGGGTGGGTCGCCCCCCATACGCTCACAACGGGAGTAGCCACCAGAGAGGCAAGGTGCATGTTGGCGGAATCCATCGACACCATCACGTCAAGCCAGCTCGCCAAAGCCAGTTCCACAGGGAAACCGAGCCTCTTGGCGGCGAGGGAAACCGTATTGGGATAACGCGCAGCCCATCGGTCAAGCACTTTCCGCTCCGCTTCTCCTCCTCCGAAAAGGAAAATCCTCGTCTGCGGACGTTCGGAAAGCTTCTCAACCACCTGCTCCATCAGTTCCACAGGATATATTTTCCCTTCATGTTTGGCGAAAGGAGCGATTCCGACCCATTTCTCTCCGGGAGCCTTAGGCGCGGCAACCGACGCGAACCGCGCCGGATCCCCCTTTCCATCCGGCATTGCGGCAAACAATCCCTCGAAACGGTTGTCTACCGGCAGACCGATCTTGTGGAAAGCCTGTCGGTAACGCGCCCTTGAGGAACTGAGAGGCAACAATACCTTGTTGTTGGCGCGCGTCAACGCCCTCTTCCCTTTGCGACCCTTGTTTATCACCGAGACAGGGATTCCGGCGAGGCGACACTGCAGCGCGAGGATTTTGGTCCGCAATACGTCATGCAGGTCAATGAACCCGTCGAAATCAACTTCGCGGCGCAATTCCTTGAAAAGACGGCGCAGACCCGCCAGTCCCTCATAGTCCTCAAGGTTGACCCCCATCACCTGCAGGTTGGATGGTGGGTTGAGGAATACAGAAGTCATCGACTTGCGGGTGAGCATCGTGAACCGGATATCAGGGTAACAGGCACACGCGCTGTAAAGGACCGGCACTGTCATGGCCACATCCCCCAACGCGGAGAATCTGGCCACAAGCACCCGACGCAATCCTCGCGGATTGTTGGCCACGATGTCATGACTGCGGCTCATCCGGGCAATATTTTATAGTAGGCCCTCATTTCTTAGAGTAAAGGACCGGGTTTGTGTCAGCGTCGTTATACATCTTCATCTGACGATAGACCTTCATGTACTTCCGGCCGGCGGCGATATCCTCCAGGAGGGTGTCGATGGCCTGAGAGAGATCGTCTCGCTGCTCCAGGAGCACCGCCAGTTTCCCCTTGCAGCGGGCGACATGCTCCGCCGAGGCATCCTGACGCTCGGTCTCCGCTTTCATATGGAAGATCTTGACGGCAAGTATCGACAGACGGTCAAGAGCCCAGGCGGGGCTTTCGGTGTTGATCTGCGCGTCAGCAAGAGGGGTCACATCCTTGTACATGTCGCGGAAACAGGTGTCAAGATCCTCGACACGGTCAGTGCGGTCCTGATTGGAAGCGTCGATGCGGTGTTTGAGCCTCATGCCGTCGGCCGGATCTATCCGGGGATCACGGATCAGGTCCTCCATGTGCCACTGGGCGACATCGATCCAGTTTTTCGCGTAAAGCAACGCGTCAATACTCCCGGCTTCGAACGGAGCGGGGACAGGAGCGTCAATCGAGTCAGTCACATGGTAATCGGAGGTCGCGCGGTCAAACACGCCGTTGCATCTCCAGGCAAAACTCCCTTTATGGCAGTCGTTATCCAAGTTCATTGATTTTGAAGTCAAAACAAAATTTGCAATCGGCCTGCTTTTCGCGGCCGATTGCAAATTTATGAATATTTATCCATCCCACCAAAAATCAGATGGTGGATTTGTCGTCATGATGTTAGCCGTATTATAATCGCGAAAACGAAACGTACAACTTTCTAAAACGAAACGTACAATTTTCACTGTTTTTCACCCCATCAAAGCAAAGGCATTTAATCACCATTTAAGCGGTAATTAAATGCCT
>JAETNS010000018.1 GCA_021772015.1 Prevotellaceae bacterium
CGCCTGTGGGATTCGGGTTCGGTCATTGACCTTAGTCAACTCCCTTCACCCTCACCCCCAGGCTCCTACCATCTGAACCATTCTGACAACACCCTCGCCATCCGGACAAAAAATAACGGCGCTGTGTCAAAATATTGAATTTTGACACAGCGCCGTTATTTTTGCTTTACAGGATCACTCGGCGGTGACTGCCAGCCGGCGGGAGGCTGTGGCGGTCTTCTCGCCGGAATTGTCGTCGGAGACTGTGGCGCGGTAGAGGTAGATGCCCCGGTTTACGCGGTGGCCTCCGTAGTCGGTGAGGTCCCATGTGATCGGGAGGCTCTGGAACATGTCGCTGCGTCCCTGCTGGGTGGCTTGCCAGAGGCGGCGACCCATCATGTCGAAGACCTCGATGGTCACGGTCAGGTCGCGGTCCGGACGGTCATGGGAGACATAGAAGTTGGCCTCTACGGATGCCGGGTTACAGTCGGTGTAGACATCGTAGATGGTCGGCAGTATCTCCTTGGCGACAAAGAAGTCGAGGGTGGCTTCTGCGGAATTGGGGGCTGTGTCCCATACGCGGAGTCGCAGGGTATGCGCGCCGATGGCGAGCCCTTCAAGAGGGTAGGCGATAGTCCCGCCGGGAGTGCCGTCGGCGTATGGAGTGAAGTAGTCGGCGACATCGGAGTAGGTCTTGTTCCCGTTGTCGAGGTAGAGTCCCATCTGGTGGCCGATTCCTGCGGTCGACAGATTTATCGCGCGGTCATCCGAAATCTCGGCTATGACCATCGGGGAGTTGTTGACCTCGTCGCCCGACACGAAGGAGGGGTGGTTGAGGTAGAACGCGTCGATCGAGGGGGGGACGAGATCAGGCTCAGCGTCGAAGTCGGTGCCGTAGACATAGAAGTCGCGGTTGACTCCGACGGCCTCACGTCCGTTGTCCTCATATGCGTACAGGCTTATGGCGGCGTTGCGGTAGTTGTTTGTCACCTCGGAGGGCATGTTCACCGGGATAGTGAACTTCCCGTTCTCGACCTTGGCGTTTCCTACGACAAGACGGCCTCCCTGCTGCTCGAAGTTGAATCCGTTGTCAAGGTTGTAGCCTTGGGTGGTGATGGTCTGCTCGGCATCGTAGATCGTGGCAATTACCTGACCGTTGAAGTCAGCCATCACCGAACCGTCGTTGTTGGCCACATGACCGGCCACGGATGTCTGCTGGCGCGCCATAAGGCAGGGAAGCTCCCGGTCAGGATCTACCGGAAGGTCGGTCTGGTGTATTCTGTCGAGTATTATTCGGGCCGAAGGGATTGTCAGACGCAGGGCCGGATCCCCCATCAGCGCGTAGCGGAGCTTGTTGGCGTCTGCGCGGGGGATTGGCTGCGGCTTCCCCTGGCTGTCCTTGTGGGTCTCGTCCATGTAGTCGTTTTTCGCCCGCCTGTACACCTCTCCCAAGGTCATGTAGTTGCCGTCTGCGTCACGTTCCAGCAGATGTCGGCCCATCGCGGCCGACAGGTTGCCGTTGTTGGGAATGTACACGGCGCGGGTTGCGGAGATTCCGGCGATCACGCCACCGTTGGGATTCTTGAAAAGGATCTCTGCCCCGGAGATGGAGGGAGCGTCCCAGCGCATGAAATTGCATGTGGCGGCGTATACCACCGGCCAATGACGCAGGTAGAGATTGTTGAGGTCGGAATATGTCACGAGGTTCTCGTGGGTCAGCGATGTGGCGTTTGCGTGACCGGTGTAGAACCAGAACATCGCTCCTTCGTCGAGATAGCGGTAAAATACCTGGCGCGCCTCCTCGCATACATTGGATGTGCGTTCGAACTGGTCGATATAGAGCTTCTTGATGAATCCCTCGTTTCCACCATTGCTTGCCGCGACATATTTGCTGAACCATTCGGCGTGGTTCATATGGAGGGCGTTGTCCTCGTCATCGGCTGTGACCAGGATATTGTTCTTCCAGTTTGACTTGGGCATACGGGAGTAGTAACGCTCGATCTTGTCTATGGCCGCCTTGGCGTCAGCCTGGGAGGTGGAGGGAATGCGTCCCACGGCGATGCGGAGTTTGTCGGAAGAGGTGCTTGTCCCGGAGTTGTCGTCGAGAAACCCGAATATGTCGTCGGTGGAGTATGAGTCGTTGTCATAAAGGCCTCGGTCGGTGAACCACGCCGGAAGGAACGTGTTGCCCAGCGATTTGCCATAGTCTGTCACCTGTCGGATGTCACATACCGGGCGGCTCATGAACAGGGCGTAGCGCAGAGGCTTGTCGGTGGATGCCTGACGGTCGTACAACATCTTTAGCAGTTTGCGGAACGACTGAACGTCGGGTGATCCGGATGAGAACTCATTGTAGACCTGCTGGGGGGTGAGGACAGTCACATGGAGGGGATCAACCGCGTCGTTGCGGTGGAAATTGGCGAGACGTTCAGCCTGGTCTTTCCACATGGGGACGGTGAATATCACCATGTCTGTGGCCGGGAGGGAGTGGAGATTCTGGTTTCTTATCTCCTCGACAAAAGCCGCCTGTAGAAAGCTGCCTGACGGTTTCCAGGCCGCGAAACGCTGGGATCCGGTGCGTTGGAGGCTCCAGGTGGAGACCCCCGACGCAGGTGTGGAGAGATTCATGGCAGTGGCCGACAGCGGATTGGTGATGTTCCACACGCGGGTGTCGCTGTCCGCGCCTGAGATGGAGAATCCGGCGGAGCAGGCGGAGGCGTAGAACTCCCGGTTGCCTTCATCGAGTGTCAGCCGACGGCTGTAGGTCAGGGCTATATAATTGAGATTTGCGGATGTGACAGTCGCAGAGTTGGTGAAAGTGACACCGATCTTCACATGGGATCCGCCGACGTTGAATTCTTTGCGGGACAATCCTTCCTCACCATGTTTTTCTCCGTCGGTAGTGTAGGGTATACGGTCGCCCGACGATGACGGGAGCGCCGTCCCGTCAAGGGTGTAAGTGATTGTCGATGACGCGGAAAGGGTCTTGGCGACGAAAGAAGCCTCCATATAGACAGGGAGGGATGTGTCTATCCCCGGGAGATAGAAATCGAAAGTGCGGGAATTGGTGTATTTGAAGTCTTCGCCTACCATTAGGAAACCGGCATTGCCGGGGGAATAAAGCTCCTGCTCATGGTATGCCATTTCAGGCACGACCGTGGCCGGATTTGTCGCTGACGGGGATGACGCGGGATCAGGCTGCGGGATCAGACGCTCCTCGTCGTTGTCGGTGAGGAAGTAGTATCCCAGGAGGGTGAAGGGATTCTGGACCGGACGGAAATATTTGGAAGTTGTGTTGCCCGATGTCACAGGGCCTTCGCCGAAGAATACGACACCTTTCCCCGGAAGATGTTCCGACGGGGTCTGGGGAAGGTCGTCGATATATGTGTTGTCAAGGCGTTCGGGAAGACGCATCGCGCCGTAACCGTAAACTTTCACCCGCGCTGGGTCTGAAAAGCCCCATTGGCGCAGTTGCTGCTCGGTCAGCAGGTAAATGCCTGAACGGTCGACGGAGATCTTCACCCATCGGCCGGAGGCGAGACGGGAAGCCTCGGCGTAAGTGTCAGTGGAAAGGGCGGTTGTCTGTTGTGTGCCCGCGATGGCGAGTATGACAAACATCAACAGTAAACCGTATGTCTTTTTGTCAGGAAATCTCATAGTTGTGACTGGAGGCGGAATTTCATGAGGGATGTCGTGCATCGTAAGGTTGTGATGACCTCTATTTCCGCTAACATATTAACGGTGACGGTAAGGCTTTATTGCATTGTGTGACTCGACGTTAACCTTTCCTTACCAAAAATTGTTAAATTATCTGTGAGTAGCTCTTTGTGGGATTGACAGTGATATCCCGGAGATACTTGCAAGTGAGAATGTAGTAAGTTGTCGGAGGTTTATTATGAAAGAGAGTCTTTTTGTCGACATTATGATACTCGCCGGGGGATTGCTGTTGATCGTGCTCGGCGGAAATTATGTCACTGAGGGGGCTACTTCTGTAGCCAGGAGATTCAGGGTGTCGAGCCTTGTCATCGGACTGACAGTGGTGGCGTTTGGCTCTTCTGCCCCTGACCTTGTGGTATGTATGACATCGACGATCGCGGGGAAGTCTGAACTGGCCTTGGGTGATGTCGTCGGGGCTAATATCTTCGATGTCTTGCTGGTAATAGGGGTGGTGGCGATGATAAAGCCTATCAAGTTAGACAAGATGACGCTTGACACTGATTTGCCGATGCTTGCCTTGTCGTCGCTCGCGCTTTTTTTCTGTGGTGACGACATATTGTTTGACGGAGCTCCGGCTGATGTCATAAACCGTACGGACGGTCTGATGCTCCTGTCGTTTTTCGCCATATTCATGGCTTATACCGTAACGACGGCCAAGGAGGCAGAGGGGGGGCAGGCAGGCATCACGACCGGCTTGAACGACGGCAGCCGCAACAGGAATATGTGGATGTCGGTACTTTTCATTGCCGGAGGACTGGCAGCTCTTGTGGTAGGCGGCAACTGGATTGTGAAGGGCGCGTCAGGGATAGCCTTGCGTTGTGGTCTGTCGGAGGGGATGGTCGGACTTACGATCGTGGCGATCGGCAGTTCGATTCCTGATCTGGCGACCTCGGTCATAGCAGCCGTCAAACATCAGCCGGGCATTGCGGTGGGCAATGTCGTCGGCTCCTGTGTGTTCAACGTGTTTTTCATACTGGGGACCTGTTCGACGGTCAGGCCGTTGGACGCGGGCACTATATCCCTGATTGATTTCTCGACACTCGCGGGGGGATCGCTGTTGTTATGGTTCTTTGGCCGCTATATCGGACATATGGAGATAAAAAGAGTGGAGGCGGCGGTATTGATTCTCTGCTACGCCGCCTACACTACCTATGTCATCCTGTCGGCTATTTAGCGGTCTATGATTACGGATGGAAATACCCTCAGGGGCGTGGTTCCTGGTAAGCACCGATAGTCGGGGATGGGAGGCGCGACACGCCGTGCATGTCGGTCTGCGAAATCGGGGCAACAAGCAGCTGTGGGTTTCCTGCCCCTATCGCCGGTGACTCCGGCCCGACGCGGTAGTCGAAGATGTAAGCCTCGCGGTCTACTCCATATATGGGGTCGGTATCCCAGAGACAATTTATGAAATTGTCGTCATCGGATCCGGCTGACTTAAGCAGGCAGTTGGTCAGCTTTACAGGCAGCCCTTCAAGATCGCCGTGGGAGAGGTCGCTTCCGAGCCCGTAGATTATTGTGTTCTCGATGTTTGCAGACAGCCACGGCAACTCTTTGTCGGCGGGGTTTTCCGGCTCCGGCTCGTCGGGGTCATTGGGGTCGAGATGCTCGAACTGCAGGGCCGGCCCGACGGCGGTGAAGAGATAGTAATTGCCGAGGGTGCATTGAACCACGCGATGTTCCGATCCCACGAGGCGCAGGATTCCCAGCGAAGCGTCGGTAAGTTCGCATCCAATGGCCAGGAGAGATGAGTGGATGGCCTCGATGACATATCCTTTGGTGTTGCGGATCACGGAATTATAGGTACGCAGAGCCGGGTTGAAGCCGTCTCCCCCGCAATGGTCGAGGATAATGCCCTCCTCGGAGTTGCGGATGGAGGCATGGGAGATCAGATTGTCACGGGAGGTGGGGGAGAAACGTATTCCGCGCCATTGGCCGGACATTACTTCGTAAGGGATGGAGGCTGCCACAAAGCCGGAACGGTCGCCGGTTATCTCGACAGGTTTGTCGGTCGTCCCCGCTATCTCCAATGTACCGTGGACTATGATAGCCGCGTCGTCATGCATCAGCAAACGCGTGCCTGCCGGGAGGGTAAGTTTCGATCCCTCCTCTACCACAATTGAGTCTTTGACCAGATAGGGCTTGTCGGGGGAGAGGGAGGCGTCTCCGGAGAAACGGGTGTTGCCTTCCAGACGGGTGACATCCTGCCCCATAGCTTTAACCGGCATGGAGGATGTCACGCCGTTGACCCTGAAGTCTATGTGGGCGAGCACCTCGACGGGGAGGTTCTTGCCGTTTTCCGCCAAAGTGGCTTCGACGAAGACGAAGATGGAGTCTTTGGGCCGTATCTCTATGTTTGAGAAACGGCGACCGCTGAGTCCGTCGACATTCATGCGGAATTGCCCCGACTCATCGTCGCGGAAAGCGATATCGCTGATGTTCAGGATCTTGTCGTGGCGGTTGTAGACGATGAACCGGCTCGTCGGGGATGGGCCGAGTGTCAGCAACGACCCCATCCTGACTGTATCGGTCGAGAAGGCCGGCTGGTCGGAGGCCGAGGTCGTGACTCCGTCCTCGATGCATGATGTAAGGGAGAGAGAGAAGAAGGAGAGCAGCAGGGCGAGACCAAGCCCGCTCCGCGAGATATGTATCTTGAGTCGGTTCATCAGGAAAATAATTAGCGGCGGAAACAGATAGGGCGTTTCCTCTTTCCGTTAATTATTAACGCGATACCATCGTCGTTATTGCGCTCCTTTAGCTAAAAACCGTTAACCTCCGCGCCAGGCTCGTTGCCCGTCTTTTGCGTTACCCTCGCTGCGCTGGTGGACGGGACCTCGAGGGTGGAAGTGGGGGAGGAGAGAGGGGAGGAGAGCGTGGGTGGGGTGGGTTGGGTGAAATGGGAGCGGATGAGGCGCGCTTTGGCCGGGCCGATGAGGGCGGCCAGGGAGTCGAGGGAGGCGGCGGAGATGCGGCGGACACTTTTGAAGTGCTGGAGGAGGAGGGCTTCGGTGGCGGGGCCGATTCCGGGTATGGTGGATAGCTCGCTGACGATCTGGGTCTTTGAACGGCGGTTGCGGTGGTGGGTGATACCGAAACGGTGGGCCTCGTCGCGCAGGTGCTGGACGACTTTGAGGGATTCGGAGTTCTTGTCGATATAGAGGGGGACGGAGTCGCCGGGGAAGTAGATCTCTTCGAGTCGTTTGGCGATACCGACAAGGGCTATCTTGCCGCGCAGTCCGATCTCGTCGAGGGCTTCGACGGCCGAGGAGAGCTGTCCTTTCCCTCCGTCGACCACTATGAGCTGGGGGAGATCTTCGGGTGATTCCTCCATTAACCGGGTGTATCGCCGGGTCAGCACCTCTTTCATCGAGGCGAAATCGTCGGGGCCTTCGACGGTCTTGATGTTGAAGTGGCGGTAATCTTTTTTGGAGGGTTTCGCGTCGCGGAAGACCACGCAGGAGGCCACAGGGTTGGTGCCTTGTATGTTGGAGTTGTCGAAGCACTCGATGTGGCGGGGCAGTTCGCTTAGGCGGAAGTCGGCCTTGATGCGTTCGAGGGTCTTCATGGTACGCTTTTCGGGATCGACTTTCTCAAGATGTTTCAGTGCGTCGAGCCTGTGTTGGCGTGCGTTCCTGACGGAGACATCGAGGAGTTTGAATTTGTCGCCACGCTGTGGTATAGTCACAGTCATTCCGGGAAATTCCATGTCGGGGGCTTCGGCGACGATCACCTCCTCGAAGCTTATAGAGAAGCGTTCGCGGATCTCCTGCATGGCGTATGAGAGCAACTGGGGGCGCGTCTCCTCCAGACGGCGTTTGTATTGCAGGGTCAGAGAACGGGCGACGGCTCCCCGGCGTACATGCATGTAGTTGATATACACATCGTTCGAACCATCGTCGTCCACTCCGAAAACATCGACGCAGTCGAGCGACGGGTTGACGATCACGCTCTTGGCCTGATAACGTTCGACCTTCTGGTACTGCTCCTTAAGCTCTTGTGCCTCCTCGAAACGCAATTCTCCGGCGAGCCGCTCCATTTCAGCCCGCAAATGTACAAGCAGTTCTCCTGTGTCCCCGCGCAATATCTGCCGTACATTGTCTATATACTCCCCGTATTCCTCCTCGGAGATCTTGCCTACGCAACACCCCGCGCATCGTTTGAGATGGTATTCGAGACAGAGCCGTCCTTTCTCCCTGGCGAGAGTAGTCGGAGTGATCGGCACCCGGCAGCCCCGGATGGGATACAGCTCGTGGATCAGAGAAAGCACCGTCCGGGCCGCCCCGGCATCGGTGTACGGGCCGAAGTATTTCGATCCGTCGCGCAACCTCTGGCGGGTCATGAATACACGTGGATACATCTCCTTTGTCACGCAGATCCAGGGATAAGACTTGTCATCCTTGAGCAGCACATTGTAGCGCGGCTTGTACTCCTTGATCATAGAGTTCTCAAGGTTGAGCGCGTCGGCTTCGGTAGGGACGACGATATAGCTCATGTCGGATATGGCCCGGACAAGCAGGTTTGTCCGCAACACGTCGTGGGTGCGGTTGAAGTAACTCGACACGCGCCGTTTCAGGTTCTTTGCCTTTCCGACATATATGACCGTCCCCTCCGCGTCATAATACATATATACTCCCGGGGTCTCGGGCAGCAGCGAGATCTTCTCGCACAATTCGGGTGATTTGTCTTTGCTATGTTTTCCCAATTTTCACAAACGGCGACAAAGGTTGATGACTGAGGTTATTCCAATTCCGTATTATTGACAGTCAGGAGGAAACGGGGATGATGATATTCAAAGCCTATTATCCCGAGCGACGCGAGCCTGACGACAGTCTCTTCCGTGGCGGCGCGGGAGAGATGGGCCGCGACCATCAGCTGCTCGACCGAGGCGCGCCCCAGTCTTTCAAGAGCCGACAGCAGCCTTCCTTGCTGTCCGGAATATGCTATCGAGTCTGCTTCCGGGTTTTCCTCCATCCTTCTCCAAGCCCTTACCATCAGCGGATGGGCGACGATGTTCTCATCGGCGACCCGGTAATATGCTTTCCAGCTGCCGTCAGCCTCCTTGCATTCGACAGGGCGGCGGGATGCTTTGGGGATAGAGGCCCGGAGTACCACAGCTCCCTCCTCGCAGAGAAATGCCGTCATTTCAATCTCCACCGCCGGGCGGCAGAATACCGTCGCGGCAGCTTCTATGACATGAAGATCCTCTTCCGAACGGATTCCGGCTATCGCTCCGTTGTCTTTGACGCCGACAAGAAGCCGGCCACCGTCATTGTTGGAGAAAGCGGAGATGGAGTGGGCTATTTTCCGCGCGTCGGAAATCTTGAACTTGAAATCCTGATGCTCATGCTCTCCCTCCTCTATGAGACGGTGGATGTAGAACTTGCCGCGTATGGCTTTGAGGTCTTTGTACATTTCCCTGCTGACGGTCGGTTTCTCATGAGAGTAACGCCCTCACGACCTCGAAAGTTGATCGTGGAGCGATGGAGAAGAACTCGCTGTATTGCTCATGATGGTTGTCTACCCCGGGGGTGTCGGAGACGACCCTGATGGCAAGGAACGGAATATCTTTAAGACAGCAAACCTGGGCTATGGCTCCCGACTCCATGTCGACGGCGATTGCTTCCGGCCGCACAGCCAGAACTGCTTTAAGTTCGTTGGGTGTAGAGACGAACAGGTCGCCGGATGCGATCAGGCCTCTCTTTACCGCCGGATTGTCGCTGACAGCGTCGAGATTGACAAGCTCAGCTCCCCGGCATTCGAATAGTTCGGGCAACCCCTGCACCTGCCCGCGGGCGTTGCCCGGTCCGCAGTATACATCATGGTAGCCTACGCGGTCGGCGATGACCACATCGAGGATTCCGGCTCCTTGGCCGGTACCACCGGCGATGCCGGTGTTGACAATAAGGTCAGGAGCGAAGCTGTCTATCAGAGAGATCGCCCCGACGGCAGCGTTGACTTTCCCGATGCCGGTCTGCATCAGGGCCACTTCATTGTCGCCCATCCGTCCCTGACGTATGGTGTAACCGTTTATAGTGTTTTCCTTTATGTCTTCCACAATGGGGAGGAGCATTTCAAGCTCGCTCCCCATTGCGACGATTATTCCAATCTTCATTTTTACCAATTTATAATTCATAATTCATAATTCATAATTGGCCATCCGGCAGGCAATTATGAATTATGAATTATGAATTGTGAATTACACATTGATTCGGGTTGCCTTCTGGATCCCGGAGATTTTTCTGACCTTGGCGCAGAGGTCGTTGACCCCCTCCACGTCAGACACAAGCAGGGAAAGGTCACAAGTGAATACCTCCTTTTCGGCATGGATCTCCAATGCACGTATGTCAAGTGACAGATGAGTGGATATCAGCGATATAAGTTCATGAAGGATGCCGTGGCGGTCAATTCCCTCTATACGGATATGGGCAAGGAAACGGCCACCATTGACCTCCCACCTCGCGGCGACGATCCGTGGACCGAATGAGGCCTTGAGCACAGACGCGCGGGGACAGTCGAGGTTATGGACCACTACCTCGCCGTCATCGTCGATGTAGCCCAGGACATCGTCGCCCGGAATAGGGCTGCAGCAGTCGGCGAAGCGGAAGTTTGTGGCCCCGTTCTCATCGTATCGCAGGGTATAGGTCTCTTTGGTGTTGATTTTCTTTTTGACCTGGGGGGTGGGGGATGTTTTCGGATCATCCTTGTCTCCCATTCCTATGAGCTTAAGCAGCAGCCGTTTGGTCTTGGAGCTTTCCTTGCGCAGGGTCTTTATGACATACTCGTTCAGGGCGATCTCCTCGTTGCCGAGCAGATAGTAGAAATCCTCGCGGGTCTGAGCTTTGTAAAGCCCCATGACTTTGGTTATGGCGACATTGTCATCTTTTATTCCGTTGTCACGGAGGAATTGCTCGAAAAGGAGTTTCCCCTTGGCGACAGCCGGTTGCTGGAGTTTGCGCAACGCCTGGCGCAGGCGCGTTTTCCCTTTTGCCGTCGCGAGGAAGTCGACCCATTCGGCTTTCGGTTGCTGCGACTGGGAGGTAAGCACCTCCACCTGGTCGCCGGAGTTGAGCCGCTGGCTGAGTGGTACGAGACGATGGTTGACCTTTCCTGCGATGCAATGGCATCCGATCTGGGAATGGAGATTGAAGGCCACGTCGAGCACTGTGGAGTCTTTCGGGAGGGTCAACAGTTCCCCTTTGGGTGTGAAGACCACGATTTCAGACGCGAAAAGGTTGAGTTTCAGCGTGTCGAGGAAGTCGAGCGCGTTGGGCTCGGGATCAGCCAGGATATCCTTTATGGTGTGGAGCCATACATTCAGTTCCGATTCCTCGTCACCTTCGCCGACCTTGTATTTCCAATGGGCGGCGAACCCCTTTTCGGCGATCTCGTCCATCCTGCGCGACCTGATCTGTACCTCCACCCAGTTTCCGTCCGGCCCCATCACCGTAAGGTGGAGAGCCTGATAGCCGTTGGCCTTCGGGTTTGATATCCAGTCGCGGGTACGGTCAGGATGGAGGCGGTATATGTCGGTGATGGCGGAATATATCTGCCAGCAGATGGCCTTCTCCTTGGCCGGGTCATCGCATTCGAAGATGATTCGCGCCGCGTAGAGGTCATATACCTCCTCGAAAGGGATATGTTTGGTCTCCATCTTGTTCCAGATGGAATATACCGATTTCACACGGGCCTTCGCCTCATATTTCAGCCCCATAGCGTCGAGCTTCTCGCGGACCGGTGCGGCGAAATCGTTGTAGATGTCGGTGCGGTGCTTCTCGCTTTCAGCTATCAGTCGTGAGATGCGCTCGAAAGCCTCCGGGTGTTCATATTTGAAACTGAGATTCTCCAGTTCGGTCTTTATCTCGAAAAGTCCCAGGCGGTGAGCCAGCGGGGCGTAAATGTAAAGAGTCTCCCCGGCGATCTTGTATTGCTTGTTTGGAGCCATCGAGCCGAGGGTGCGCATGTTGTGTAGGCGGTCGGCCATCTTTATCAGCACCACCCGGATATCCTCGCTCATTGTCAGGAGCAGTTTGCGGAAATTCTCGGCCTGAGCGGATGCTTTGTCGCCGAAAATTCCACCCGAGATCTTTGTCAGGCCCGCCACGAGCTGGGCTATCTTTTTCCCGAAATTCTGCTCTATGTCCTCGACAGTGTAGTCGGTGTCCTCCACCACGTCGTGGAGCAGGGCGGCGCATATCGATGTCGATCCCAGCCCGATCTCCTGGCTGGCGATTTTGGCCACGGCGATCGGATGGAGTATGTAAGGCTCTCCGGAGCGTCGGCGGATGCCGCTGTGGGCCTCTTTGGCGAAGCGGTAGGCGCGTTCGATGATCTCGACCTTTTTCCGATGGTTTGATGCCAGATATCCGTCGAGCACATCCTGAAAGGCCGCGTCTATCATGCGGTCTTCTTCCGGGGTGGTGAAGCTGTTGCGCGGAGCCGAAGGTGACTGGAGGGGGGGCATGGTATCTTCGTGAGACATTGTTGCGGGTGTTTTTTGGAGGAATTTCGACAAAAATAGTAAATTTCCACGGAAAAATCGCTAACTTTGAGTTCTTAAACAGAAAAAGAATCATGAAAGTTATAGATTTCGCCGAGACACCGTCGTTGGTCAGCCAGTATATGACCGAATTGCGCGACGTTGACATTCAGGGAGATATGCTGCGGTTCCGCCGTAATCTCGAGCGTATCGGCTCGATCATGGCATACGAGATATCCAAGACACTCGAATACAGGAAGCGGGAAATCCAGACCCCGTTGGCCAAGACGGGCAGCCTTGAGCTGGCCACCCCTGTGGTGCTGGCCACTATATTCCGCGCCGGGGTGCCTTTCCATCAGGGTTTCCTCAACTATTTCGACCATGCGGAGAACGCGTTCGTGTCGGCTTACCGCAGATACAAGGAGAAGACCTACAAGGATCATGACGATTTTGACGTTTGCATCGAATACCTGGCCTCACCCTCGATCGAGGGGAAAACCCTGATATTGGCCGACCCGATGCTCGCCACAGGGGCCTCGATGGAATTGAGCTACCGCGCGTTGCTGACCAAAGGCACGCCGGCCCATATCCATGTGGCCTCGGTGATAGCCTCCCGTCAGGCCGTCGATTTCATATGCAGCCGTTTCCCGGAGGAGAAGACAACTCTCTGGATCGGCGCGATCGATCCGGAGATCAATTCCCACTCATACATCGTCCCCGGACTTGGAGACGCGGGGGATCTCGCTTACGGAACCAAAGATTAATCAATAAAAGACCGGCCCGGATTGTTTTAAGTGTCATTAGGATGATCCGTAACGGTCACTCACACAACCTGATAATTTAGAATGGCAAAAGTTGTTATCATTGGCGTGGGAGGAGTCGGCACAGTGGCCGCCCACAAGTGCGCCCAGAACCCCGATGTGTTTTCCGAGATAGTGCTTGCCTCACGCCGTCGTGAGAAATGTGACGCGGTCAAGGAGGCGATACTCCGCGAGGCTGCCAGGAATGGCCGTCCGGCTCCGGCGATAGAGACTGATAAGGTGGATGCTGACTCTGTCGAGGAACTCTGCGCCTTGCTGCGCCGCCACAACCCTGACCTTGTGATGAACCTCGCGCTCCCGTACCAGGATCTGACGATAATGGATGCCTGCCTTGAATGTGGGGTGAGCTATCTCGACACGGCCAATTACGAGCCGCGCGACGTGGCCCATTTCGAATACTCATGGCAGTGGGCCTATCGCGAAAAATTCGAGAAAGCCGGTCTGACGGCCATTCTCGGCTGCGGCTTCGACCCCGGAGTGTCGGGGGTGTTCACGGCATACGCCGCCAAGCATTACTTCTCGGAGATGGAGACTCTTGACATCGTCGACTGCAACGCCGGAAACCACGGGAAAGCTTTCGCCACAAACTTCAACCCGGAGATCAACATCCGCGAGATAACCCAGAGCGGCCGTTACTGGCAGGATGGGCAGTGGATCACCACAGGCCCGCTCGAAGTACACGCCCCGCTGACCTATCCCCGCATCGGGGAGCGGGAGAGCTACCTGCTTTACCATGAGGAGCTGGAATCGCTCGTCAAGAATTTCCCCTCGATCCGCCGCGCCCGCTTCTGGATGACTTTCGGCCAGGAATACCTGACCCACCTGCGTGTGATCCAGGACATAGGCATGGCCCGCATCGACGAGATCGACTACAATGGCCAGAAGATAGTCCCGCTGCAGTTCCTCAAGGCAGTGCTTCCCAATCCGCAGGATCTCGGAGAGAATTATACCGGGGAGACCTCCATCGGATGCCGCATTGCCGGCAAAGGGAAGGATGGCAAGGATATGACCTATTACATTTTCAACAACTGCTCCCATTCTGAGGCTTACAAGGAGACAGGTATGCAGGCTGTCAGCTACACCACGGGTGTGCCGGCGATGATCGGAGCCATGATGTTTCTGACCGGGAAATGGAACAAACCGGGGGTTCACAACGTTGAAGAGTTTGACCCCGATCCATTCATGGAGCAGCTCCCGTTGCAGGGACTTCCCTGGGAGGAGATCGTCAACGCCCCCATCGAGGTCGACAAATTCTAACACCCTAAAATAACTGAATATGGCAGAAGACAAATACCATGAGGCCATCAGTCGGTCGAATGTGACCGTTGACGATGCTTTCGTCGCCGCCGAAGTAAAGCGGATCCTTGATGAGAACCTTGAGAAAAACTCGACCCAGGAGATATATAAGTTCCTGTTCAACTGCATAGACCTGACGACTCTCCAGGCCACCGACTCCCCGCGTTCGGTCGCTGACTTCACCGAGCGGGTCAACCAGTTTGAGACGGAACATCCGGAGATGCCCAATGTGGCCGCCATCTGTGTTTATCCGAATTTCGCCCAGGTGGTACGTGCTGTCCTCGAGGTTTCGGAAGTGGACATAGCCTGCGTGTCGGGCGGCTTCCCATCATCCCAGACCTTCCCGGAGATAAAGGTAGCCGAGACAGCGCTTGCCGTCGACGGCGGTGCCGATGAGATCGACATAGTTCTCAACGTCGGTAACTATCTTGACGGCGACTATCAGGAGGTCTGCGACGAGATCGCCGAGCTTAAGGACGCTTGCCGCGACGCGCGCCTTAAGGTCATTCTTGAGACCGGGGCGTTGAAGACCGCCGAGAATATCCGCAATGCCTCGATACTGGCCATGTATTCCGGCGCGGATTTCATCAAGACATCGACCGGTAAGGATTATCCCGGTGCAAGCCTTGAAGCCGCATATGTGATGCTCCACGCAATAAAGGAGTATTACGATGCGACAGGCCGCATGGTCGGCTTCAAGCCGGCCGGAGGAGTCCGTACGCCGGAAGCCGCTGTCGGGTATTACAGCCTCGTGAAGGAGATCCTTGGCGAGAAATGGCTCACAAACGAGTATTTCCGTATTGGAGCGTCGGGGCTGGCCAACCACCTGCTCACTGCTATCTTCGGCACCGAGACCAAGTTCTTCTGATAAATATATGTCATCGTCGCGGTGATTCGCCGCGACGATGATTCCATCCACACCATCCAATCAACATTCACAGACAAATGGAATACTGGACCATAATCGACGACCGCCACGCCGGCCCTTTCTCTGCCGACGAGTTAATCGGAATGGGTATCAAGCCCGATTCTCCCGTGTGGACCTCCGGGTTGCCCGACTGGGTGGAGGCTTCGAATATCGAGGAGCTTAGGGTCGCCATCGAGCGGCGCGACGCTGCCCCCTGTCAAACGCCGGCAGCGGAGCCGTCGGCTGAAGCCCCGGTTAGTGAGGCTGCTTCTGCTCCGACTCCTGATCCGGCTCCGGTTAATGAAGCCGTGGGGCAGCCATCCGGCCCGGTTTATGTCCAGAATCCCTGTCAGCCTGTTCCTCCCCGGAGCGAAGAGCCGCGTTGGGAATGGCAGCAAGAGGCTACAGTACCCCAGGAACCCTGTCCGCCGGCTTATCTGGCGTGGTCGATCATAGTCACCATATTGTGCTGCCAGGTGCTGGGTATCGCCGCCATCATATGCTCCGCCCAGACAAAGCAGGCTTATGGCCGGGGAAATCTCGCCAAAGCTAAAAAAATGTCGGAATGGGCCCAATGGCTCATAATCCTGTCGATAGTGCTGGGATTGATCTCGATGCCCTTCCAGCTCGCGCTGATGGGAATCTGACATGTCGGCTGACGGTTGCAGGACAAGGAAATTGCTGATGGCCGGCGGCGCGGTTCTCGCGGCAGTGGTTTACGGGGCGTTCTGCCTGTATGGAGGCATGATGCCGCGTTGCCCTTTCAAGTGGCTCACGGGATGGGATTGTCCGGGCTGCGGTTCGCAGCGGGCTTTCGGGGCATTGCTGGCAGGCAATCCTGTCGAGGCCTGGAGCTATAATTTTTTCCTGCCCTTTGTGGTGGCATACCTGCTGCTGATCCTTGTGTTGCCGTTGTCTGAAAATGCGACTGCCCGCAAGGCTCACTCCCGGCTCACTTCCGCGACGGCCATCTGGATATTGCTGGCTCTGGTGTTGTCATGGTGGGTGATAAGAAATATTATAAAAATATGAGAATTGCAGTATATTGCTCGGCTCGTCCGTTCATCCCCGCGCAGTATAACGATGATGCCAAAGCCTTTGGCAAATGGATCGGGGAAAACGGCCATAGCCTTGTCTACGGAGGGCTGCGTTACAGTATGATGCGCGATGTCGCCCAAGCGGCCGCCGAGGCCGGAGGGAAAGTGATGGGGATCGTCCCGGAGTCACGCATCGCTGACCAGCATCCGGCAAACACGGTCAGTATTCTTGTCCCTACGCTGCATGAGCGCAAACAGATGATGGAGGAGAATGCCGATGTATTCGTGGCCCTTGAAGGAGGATTAGGAACCCTTGACGAGGTGTTCTCGGCATTGGCGTCGTCTACATTCTTCAAACAGCCGAAAGAGATCCATCTGCTTGACCGCGATGGACTGTACTCACCTTTGAAAGAGCTGATAAAGAATATGGAGACCCTCGGGCTGGCCACCGCTCCGGCCACAGATATGCTCCATTTCCATCCTGATGTCGAATCTCTCACCGAAGCCTTGGGGCTTCTCGCGAAAACAATAGAGCAATGAAGATATACACACGCACCGGCGATGCCGGACAGACTTCGCTTGTCGGAGGGAAGCGGGTATCCAAGTCTTCCACGCGTCTCGAATCATACGGAACAGTCGACGAGCTTAATTCCCATTTAGGTCTGCTCGCGGCCACCACAGGAATTGACGATCTTTCATCGGCATTCGTCCGTTCGGTCCAGAACCGTCTGTTCAATCTGGGGGCTTATCTCGCCACCGACAATACCGACAAGTCCGATCTGGAGCCTGCCGGAATAACTCATGAGGAAATAGCATTGATGGAGAAAGAGATTGACCGCCTCGACTCGTCGTTGCCTCCGCTTTCCAGCTTCATACTTCCCGGGGGCTGCGTAGCGGCCTGCCAGGCCAATGTATGCCGTACAGTCTGCCGCCGCGCCGAACGTCGGGTCATAGCCCTCGCGGAGATCGCCCCCGTCCATCCCTTGGCGATCAGCTATCTCAATCGCCTGAGCGATTATCTGTTTCAACTCGGAAGGCATCTCAACAACATAACCGCCACTCCAGAGCAACCTTGGTGTCCCTGATTCTTCCTCATGCCTGTTAACAAGGCTTTTGGGAGACCTTCATAGCGCGTCGACCAAGGCCGGTTTTGTCAGTTTTTACCAATATTTTGATTATTTGAGGACACACTGTAAAAAAACTCCGGTGACCATAATAAAAAACGAATAATAACGTTAAACGAGAACAAACGCCTGCGGCAGACTCCCTCCCCCGGTGTTTTTCAGGAAAAGAATTAACTTAACCAAAACCTCATAGATCCACAAAAGCTATGTATTGGACACTTGAACTCGCATCGAAACTCGAAGACGCACCATGGCCCGCCACCCGCGAGGAGTTGATTGACTACGCCCAGCGCAGCGGTGCCCCCCTCGAAGTGATAGAAAACCTCCAGGAAATCGAAGACGAAGGAGAACCCTACGAATCCATCGAAGACATCTGGCCCGACTACCCCTCCAAAGAAGACTTCTTCTTCAACGAGGAGGAGTATTGAAGCCTTGAGAACTTAATAAAGCGCTAACAACCAGCCGTATAAACTAAAACAAATTGTTTGTATGGCTGGTGTTTTATAGTCTCAGACAGCAAAATATGTTTGTATAAAGTGCTGAAAATTCAAGGAATTTCGGGTTTGTATATAATTCGGGGGAGCTATTGTATTTTTGTATAGAGTAAGGAATATCTACATAGTTAACATTTATTATTATTTGTGGGCTGCGTTATTGCTTACATCCGGTCGTAACTTATAAATTCAGAAGTAAGCATTTGACAGCTCGGTGTCTTAAATCATCAGATATATTCACTGGGATTCCCCAATCAGTAAAAAAGCAGGGCGGCCAGAGGGACGGATGAACCGTTTCACTGGAGAGTGTGTTTAAATCAACTGAGAATATAAGTTATGACACAATACAGATTAAAACGGGCATATGATCCTTCCTCGCCGGATGACGGGTTCAGGGTCTACATAGACAGGCTGTGGCCACGGGGACTATCCCATGAGAATTTTCACTATGATTTATGGGACAAGGATATCGCGCCATCCACGATGCTCAGGGAATGGTTTCACGCAGATGCTCCCGACCGCTGGCCGGAGTTTGAGAGGCGATATGCCGCAGAGCTGGAAGGAAATCAGTCATTTGGCGCATTGCGTCATCTTCTGGAGCAGAAGCCTGTCGTGACACTGCTTTATTCCTCTCACGATGAGCAACACAACAATGCCGTGGTGGTGTACAATCTCCTGACAAAATAAGCCCTCTCAGCATATCGGTACATGGCAATTTGTGGCCACGCAAATAAGTGCCTCTCCTAACTGTTGTGCTGACAACAACTGACGCTGCGCCAAAATTCTGAGTTGTTTTACATTCATGAATTTGGCGCAGCGTCATCTTTATTCCTGGTTCCCATTTTACGACCTGGTTTGGTAGGATGGGTGGCCGCTATTCAAATGAGGAGATTTTGTCCACAGTGTTGTTTGTATAATGCAAACTGTGTAATTTTGCAGGCCGAAATCGGCCGGAGTGTGCCGGAGAGAGTCCTGATGATGGAATCAGAATACTTCCGGATAGTATGGAGCCTGCGCATATAACGCCCCGATGGTTTATCTGAAGAATTTTTCAACAATTATTTACGTTACGATATCTTTCATCATTATCGAAGATTAACTCTTATGCTTAAACATTTCTCGAAAGGGCTGATTTTCTCGATGGTGGCATGTGCTGCGCCGATCGTCAATGCAGAGACGGTGTCAGTGGAGGATGCCCGCCAGTTGGCCGCCGAGTTCTTCCAGGCAAGTTCTCTGGAAAGACTGGCTTCCGAAGATGCCCTTGAACTGGTCTACACAAGTGGAACCGCAGACAAGCCTCTCTACTATGTCTTCAATGCCCGTGACGGGAAAGGCTTCATCATCATGTCTGCCGATGACTGCGCAGCCCCCGTGCTGGGCTATTCGTCGGAAGACAATTACGACATCACCGCACTTCCGCCTGCGATGAAATGGATGATGCAGGGGCTGGAAAATGAAATCAAGGCAGCTCCGGGGCTGCAGAAGCCGGCAACACGTGACGCGCGCCGTCTGATGGTACGCCGTTCGGCCAGAAGCAACGAGAGGATTCTGCTCCAGACCCCGCAGTGGCGTCAGGAAGCACCTTTCAACGACAGGATTCCCGGCAAGCCGCTGACAGGCTGTGTCGGTACGGCGATGGCCATGATCATGAAATATCATAACTTCCCTGAAAGAGGTATTGGGAGCTATAACGGAGTCAGCTTCGATGTGGCTTACGACTGGGACAACATGCGCATGGACAATTACCGTAGCGGTTATACCCAGGCGGAGGCGGATGCCGTGGCCACGCTCATTTATCATACCGGCACCAGCGTCGGCACTCAGTTCGGCTATTCCGGTTCGAGCGCCTACGAGGTGAAAGTGCCGGCTGCCCTGATCAATTACTTCAGCTATGATCCAGGTGTCTCCTACAAGAAACGCGCCGATGCCGCCAGCCAGGCCGAGTTCGACCTCATCGTGGAGAACGAGATCCGCGCCGGCCGTCCCGTGTTGTATTGCGGGCAGGATGTGACCGCCGGGCATGCCTTCGTGGTAGACGGATTCGATCCCATGAGCCAGATGATCCATGTCAACTGGGGGTGGGGAGGAGCTTCCGGCAACAACAACGGAGGATGGTATGCCAGCACGGCTCTTAACCCTACCGTAAGCCAGACTCACAGCTTCAACAATCTTACCACTATCATCTACAACATAAAGCCCGGCGACGGCAACAATGCCGCCTGGTCTCCCCTGCATATTACCGCCGATGGCCGTCAGGTCGGCATGAACTCCAATCTGGAAGGGGATCTGACTCCCGGAAAGGCCTTTACTGTCAGGGTCGGCAACATCAAGAATGTCAGCTATGAAAATTTCGGCGGCAAGATCGCCGTGGCTCTCTTTGGCGCAGACGGAAGCTTCAAGACGACTCTAAGCAATCCAGATGGTTTCCATCTCAACGGGATGGCGGTATTCTCCAGCGGTTATGCCGATTTCCAGTGTCAGCTCCCTGCCGGTGTGGAGGTCGCGCAGGGAGATGTCGTACGGATGGCCACTCTTGCCGACAACGCTGTCGAATGGCTTCCCATGCCCGGAGAGCTAATCACCAACAATGAGATTCCAGCCAATGGCGCTGTCCCCCAATACTTCGCAGTCAGCCATCCCACCTCCCTGACCGACGCCACTTTCACAGGTGAAGACAAGGTGATCCGGGGTTGGAATTACACATTCCGCGTTGTCCCCGCCTATCCCGACCGTGATGTCGTAACGGTCAAGAACAATGGCTATGTCCTTACTCCCGACGCGAATTACAATTATACCGTCCGGAACGTCATTGAGGATCAGCAGATAGATATCTACGTCCAGAATGCCGCCGATGTCAAGGAGAAGCGCAGCGTATGGGTGGAGGAGCCTGGTACACTCTCCGAAATCCTTTCAGGAGCCGACGGAGGTACTGTCAAGGATCTCACAATCTTCGGCACAATCGACGCGCGCGACTTCACTTTCATGCGTTCAAACATGAAACTGACACGCCTGGACCTTTCTGCCGCCCGCATTGTCGCCAACGGTACCAACCAGGCCAACGCCATACCCCGCGAGGCATTCCGCAATCTCTGGGGACTGAAAGAGGTGATTCTTCCTTCGAGTGTCAACCGCCTCAACAATGGAGCGTTCCGCTCCTGCGGCATAACCAGCATCGTGATCCCGGCCGCCGTGACAACCTATGAATACAACGTGTTCAACGGCTCTTCCGGCCTGCGTGATGTCTGGGTTCAGAATCCCAAACCGGTGTTCATCAACTGGTGTGTATTCCACGGTACTCCCAAAAACCGTACAGTACACTGTTTGAACATGGGAGCCGAAGGCGCTTACAAACAAGACAAATATTGGAATCAGCCTGACGTTGATACGGAGGTGACTTTCACCTGCCCTTGGAATGACAAACAACCATTCCCTGTCGCAACAGACTTTGCCTTTGCGGTAATGGAGGATGAGGAAGTCAAATATGTTTGTGATACTGCACCGGGACGTTACGAAAAAGGCAAGCAGATCACTTTCAAGGCCGAGCATATCGCGGATAATGACAACCGCATGGAGGTATACGCAAACTCCACCATGCTTAAACCAGATGCGGAAGGGAATTACACAGTAACACTTAATGGCAATACAATCATTCACTTCAAACTTGTAATCCCTACCCCCCCGGCTACTTATGATTCTCCGTGGTTGCTGACCGGTGACGGAGGCACAATCGGACTTCTGACCGACGCTGTCAACGTTCTGCCCGGTATTCCGTTCACTGTCCGCGTCAACTCTTTCAAAGTCACTGACAACATGTTCTGGGCATTAGTGCTCACCACATCAGATGGCGCGATCAAGGAATTCATCTCCCCCGTCAGCAACTGGACCAGCGGTGCCGGCAAAGGTCTCAAGATGAATGTTAATTGTTGCGTGAAGGAAGCGACAGTCCGTGAAGGCAACCTCATTCGGTTTGCGACCTCTTACAACAACAAGATCTGGGCGCTTGTCAAGGGTGAGAATGATGACATCGTTGACGCGCTTCCGGCTCTCAACAACCAGACTCCTGTCTATAATTTCACTTTCCCCGAAGACCTTGCGGAGAAAGCCAATCTTTCCGGGGTGGTCACCAGCGCCGTGCGCGGTCGCGACCTCACTTTCAAGATTACTCCCAAATCAGCCTCACACACATTGGATGTGGTGATAAACGGAGATACCATAATTAAAGGTGGCAAGACATTTACCCATTCTTTCATAGCGAAAGAGGATCTGAATTTCGACATCAAGGTCATTCCCCCCGTGACATATACAGAGGCTACTATCATCCTTAAAGAGGGGGAACACTTATATCTCTCGGGAGATGAGGGAATTTCCAATTGGGGCGACATCAATTATGCTACCGCCCAGAAGTATCAGAATATCAAGAAGCTAAAGATTGTCGGCAAGCTTGACTATTATGACTTCAATCTATTCCGTGAGAACTACATGATAGCCGCCAATATACGACATCTCGATCTTTCGGAGGCAACTTTTGTCAGAAACAGGGATGTTGACACTACCAATGGACTTGACAATCTCTTCCCGTCGGAAGCGTTGTACAACAAACAGCTTGGTGGATGTTTCATTGAGGAAATCATTCTTCCCTCAACCCTTACGCAGTTTGGAGAATACAGCTTCAAAGGATGCAGCAGGCTCAAGGAGATCCGTCTGCCGGCAAATCTTCGCAACTGGAGTACCGGCCCTACGTTGAAATATGGATATAATGTGAATGCGGTCGGCAACCTGACCCGAGGAGGTCTGTATGACAACGTTTTTGATGGCTGCAACGCTCTTGAGACAATATATTTCCCGTATTCTCCGGGAAGCGACGGCAGGGTAGGCCACTGGTATTATTCCAGATATCATGCGCTCAAGACAGGTATGGCTGATAACACAAAAGTGACTGTGGTTGTCCCTGCCGATAAGGTTTCGGTTTACAAGACACCTTATCTTACTGATGGTGATTCCGCAAGCCAGTGGTCAAACGGATGGGAAGCCGCCGGTTTCAATATCGTAGGGGAGTATCCGGTATATTCTCTGGAATATGACGCTTCCAGATGCTTCACTGCGGATGTGATCCCCGACATGACCAAGGCCGCTTCGTTCCTGAAAGACAATATTGGTCTCGAACAGATCGAACGTAAGATCTATATCGGTAAAAAGAGTCAGAT
The DNA here is from genome assembly GCA_021772015.1 of Prevotellaceae bacterium. Lineage (GTDB taxonomy): Bacteria > Bacteroidota > Bacteroidia > Bacteroidales > Muribaculaceae > UBA7173. Next base: position 23,053 of record JAETNS010000018.1, read on the forward strand.
TACGGAAAACCGTCCGGAAGGCATGGATGACTTCGACGCTGATTGCAAAATCAAGGTTTATGACAATGGGACACTGCTCTCCGAGGATGCGTTTGCGGCAGACGGCTCTGTGACGGTTACTTACTATAATCCTAACCGACACGCTGACAGAAGTGGAGATCATACACTGAAAGTCTTGTATTTTTATGACGTGCATTTCAATTGTGCTTCTGAAAACTTACAGGTCGTCAGCGAAGATGGTTCTCTTCTGACATCTTCAGAATTAAGTGAGAACACCTCCGTTAGGTTCAAAGTCAATATGGACAACCTCAATTCCGAGGAGTTGACGGCGATGGTGAAGGTCGGCGAGACCGCTTTGACGGCTGATGATGAAGGGTTCTACAATGTCGAGGTCACAGATCGGAATATTGACATATATGTATATGCCGTGCCTCGCAACGGGGCGACCCTGACGGCCGCCGACATGGAGGTCATAAATGCGGCGGAAGCAAACAATGTCAAGCAGATTACCTTTACAGGAGAGGTTGACTCTAATAAACTCATTGAGGTGATCAATGCTTTCCCTGAACTTGAGGAAGTTGACCTGTCAGGGATCACAACCGCTCTCCCCGCCGGAGCAATGGCCGGCAAGGAGACACTTACCACCGTCATGCTTCCTCAGGCCGAGGATATTGAAGCCGGGACATTCAGCGGGTGTGTCAATCTTCGGAACGTGAGTGTACCTGAGACTGTGAACTACATCGGCGAGAACGCGTTCAATGGATGCTCTTCGCTTGAAAACCTCAGTTTTACCGGGGTCAAGGGAATCGGAGCGAATGCGTTCAACGGTTGTGACAACCTGACGACGATCATCTTCAACACCCAGCGGGGAGAGACTGCGGCACGCGCCCGCAGGGTCAGCCGCGCAGCTCGCGTGGAAGGTTACACCACAGAAGCTTTCTCCGGTCTCAACCCCAACTGTCTGGTCTATCTGGATGAGGGCATCGCTATCCCCGAAGCAATCCGTGCGAATTATATCAAGGTGATGACACAGGAGATTAATGGGGAGAAAACGCGTGTCTATCAGACTACGGGAGACCTCACTCTTGATCCGGGCTATCCATTCCATGCCATCAACACGATCACTGTTTCCGAGGGGAATGAAATCAGCATGGAAATGGATCTCGAGCCATCAGACGGCAAATCCGCCTGGAGTCCGATGGTCATTCCTTTCGCGCCCACCAAGGTCACCGATGCTTCGGGCAAAGAGATGGTTATCTATGCGGATTCCTCCGCCGCTCCCAAGTCCGGCAAAAACTATATGGTGGCGACGATGAAGAGCGGCGACATAGAGTTGTCACTTGCTGACCAGATCGATGCCAACAGGCCATATGTAGTCGGCACTCACAAGTCAACTCCCGGCGGGAAAGTACGCTTTGCGACCACCGGCGGTACTATGTCAGAGACTCCTGAGGAAATACGCGTGGAGGGTGAGGGCTACTCGTTGATCGGGACATATAAAAACCGACAGCTTGATCCCGCCACAACTTACCAGCTCGATGCAAACGGTTCCTCATTCGTGGCCTCCGATTCTGCCGGAGAACTTGCCGATGACGGTATTTCGGCTTATGCGGAAACGGATGACGCTGCTACCGTACAGGTAGATCCCTTCTCTGTATATGTCGAAGCTCCTGAAAACTCGCAGCCCGTTGATATCAATATTCCGATAGCTGACGATATCATAAGCGGCATTGATGACATTGCGTCAGGATCTGCCAAACTTCGGATCTTACGCGACGGCGACCGGCTTGTAATCTATGCCGGGGTGGCATGTGAGGTCAAAGTATTCAGTGTCGACGGTATTCTCGTCAAGGTCCTTCACCTTTCGGCCGGATCCAACACTGTGAGCGATCTTGCTGCCGGGGTCTATATCTTAAACGGGGTAAAGACAATTCTCTGATCCTCTAACGCTTAGATATGAAAGGCGATGTGTCTGTTTCAGGCGCATCGCTTTTTTGTATTCATGCGATTACAGTTAAAGTTTATTAATGCTTACGCAGGTCTTGCGCCTGAAGGGGATAACGGGTCGGGATAATGGGCTAACTTTGTGGTTGGAAACAAACATGAAGCTTATGGAAAGGAAAGAAATACCGGTGCTGTTGCTGACGGGGTATCTCGGCAGCGGCAAGACCACATTGCTAAACCGTATTCTCAAGAATGAGAAAGGGATAAGGTTTGCGGTGATTGTCAATGATATCGGTGAGGTGAATATCGACGCGTCGCTGATTCAGAAAGGTGGCGTTGTCGGCAAGAAAGAGGATGACGGCGATCTGGTTGCGCTACAGAACGGTTGTATCTGCTGCACATTGCAGACTGACCTCATCGAGCAGCTTTCCGGCCTGGCCTCCTCCGGCAAGTTTGACTATATCGTCATAGAGGCGAGCGGTATATGCGAGCCTGCGCCTATCGCCCAGACCATATGCGCGATGGCGCGGATGGACGGCAATGACCGTCCGGGTGCTGTCATACCTCGTCTCGACTGCATAGTCACGGTGGTCGACGCGTTAAGGATGCAAAGCGAGTTTGACTGCGGCGAAGGTTTGAAGAAAGCCAGGCCCGGAGAAGAGGATATCGAGAATCTTGTCATACAGCAGATCGAGTTCTGCAACGTGATCCTGCTCAACAAGATCTCGGAGGTGACGCAACAAGAGGCAGGTAGAATCCGCGCCATCATCCGGGCCATCCAGCCCAAGGCGAAGATCATCGACTGCAATTATGCGGATGTCGACTTCGACGAGATTCTCGGCACAGGGATGTTTGATTTCGAGGATGTAGCCACCTCCGCCACCTGGGTAAGGGAGATAGAGAGGCACCATGATGAGGATCACGATGACCATCATCACCGCCATGAAGATGATGATGATCATGACGGGCATCATCACGGGGAAAACTGTACATGCGGGCACTGCCATCACCATCATCATCACGGCGATGGGGAGGCCGAGGAATACGGGATAGAGACAATGGTCTATTACCGCCGTCCGGCCTTCGACCTCAGCAAGTTTGACCGCTTCATAGCCACGGCGTGGCCGCGAAATATCATCCGCGCTAAAGGTGTGCTCTATTTCAGCCATAACCGCGACATGTCATTTCTTTTCGAGCAGGCCGGTGTGCAGAAACAATTGACCCAGGCAGGCTTATGGTATGCCACGGCTCCCGCCGAAGAGCTGGAGCGTCTGATGGCTCTCGAACCGGGGCTGCGCCGCGACTGGGATGACCGCTATGGCGACCGCATGATAAAACTTGTCTTTATCGGGCAGCACCTCGACCGCGAGGCTCTCACTGCCGCGCTCGACGCTTGCCTCGAACCTCATTGAATAACAGATAAATGGATAATTTCAAGATAGCCGTGATAGGAGCCGGGGCGATGGGAAGCGCTACGGCCTGCGGACTTGTTGCCTCCGGATTCGCGCCGGAGAATATTACGGTGGCTAATCCTCATGAAAACCGGCTTTCATCCCTTGCCGGAATGGGAGTGAGAACTATCACTGACAATATTAAAGCTGTCGCAGGGGCTGACCTGATTGTGATAGCCGTGAAGCCCTGGATCCTCCCGGATGTTGTGGCGGAGATCTCCACGTCTCTTGACTACGGTAAACAGGAGGTGGCGGTCATTGTGGTCGGAGTCTCTTGCGATGATCTCAGGGGGATGTTCCTTAAGGCGGATGGCTTGCAGGGGGTTCTGCCGTCCCTCTCTGTCGTGATGCCCAACACGGCGATGTCGTTGCGCGAGTCGATGACTTTCATTGTTGAGGCCAATGGCAAGGCGGCTCTTGCCGATGAGGTGTTCTCCCGTCTTGGCAAGGTGATGACAATCGAGGAGAAACTGCTCCCGGCGGCAACGGCTTTGGCTTCCTGCGGGATCGCTTACGCGATGCGCTATGTCCGCGCCGCTGTCGAAGGTGGAGTGGAACTCGGTTTCCGTGCCTCCGATGCCCAAGCGATTGTGGTGGAGACGATAAAGGGGGCGGCTTCGTTGCTTTCTCTGCCGGGTGCCCATCCTGAAAGCGAGATTGACAAGGTCACGACCCCCGGTGGGATCACGATAAAGGGACTGAACGCGATGGAGCAGGCCGGATTCTCCGCTTCGGTGGTGGCCGGGTTGAAGGCAGGTCGGTCAGACAACAATCATTGAAGAGCAACCGGGCTATGAAACAAGGAAAGAAGAGGATAGTGGTGAAAGTGGGCAGCAATGTGCTGACTCGTCCCGACGGCAAACCCAATGTGACAAACATGTCGTCTCTGGTCGATCAGATAGCATCGCTCCATGACAAAGGCCATGAGATTGTTCTCGTGTCGAGCGGAGCGGTCGCCTGTGGGCGTGGAGCCGCCGAGTCAACCAAAGGAGGTGGACTGACCCGCCAGCTCGACAGCGTGGCCTCGCGTCAGCTTTTCTCCTCTATCGGCCAGATAAGGCTCATAAACCTCTACAATCAGCTGTTCGGGGAGTACGGCATACTGATAGGGCAGGTGTTGACACAGAAAGACAATTTTTCGTCGCGGGACTCATATCTCAACCAACGGAGATGCATGCTGACGATGATAGAGAACCGCGTTATTCCTGTGGTCAACGAGAACGACACGGCGAGCCTGACCGAACTGATGTTCACCGATAACGACGAGCTTTCAGGGCTGATTGCGACGATGCTCGACGCTGACCTGTTGGTGATCCTTTCAAATATAAACGGGATATATACCGGCTCCCCTTCCGATCCGGCCTCGGTGCTGATTCCCCGTGTCGCTCCCGGCGAGGATCCCTCGGCCTATGTCGTGGCCGCCAAAAGCGGCTTCGGACGCGGAGGGATGGGAACCAAGTGCGGTATCGCCCGCAAGGTCTCAGACGAGGGAGTGGCGGTGGTTATAGCCCGTGGCGACAGGCCGAATGTGCTGGTCGATCTCGTCGAGACCCCGGATACAGTCCCCCACACAATCTTCGAACCATCCACAGAGCCGCTCAGCACCGTCAAGCGGTGGATCGCCCACAGCAGCTCTTTCGCCAAAGGTGAGGTTCATGTCAACCAGGAAGCGGCGGCTATCCTGCGCAGTGACCGTGCTGTAAGCCTCCTGCCGGTCGGGGTGACGGCTTTGAACGGAGAGTGGGAAGAGGGCGATATCATTTCAGTAGTTGCCCCTACGGGGGAGAAAATCGCTGTCGGGCGCGCTGCTATAGACAGTCGTGCGGCAGTCGCAGCTATCGGTCGCCACGGCCAACGCCCTATTATACATTATGACTATCTCTATACCGAAGGTTTTTAGGACAGTCCTTAATCAATTACGACAATGGAAGAATTCGATGACATATTCCGCTGCGTCCGTGAGGCTTCACGCGGACTTCTGACCCTCGACGATGAAAGACGTTCGGCGGCTATAATGACCTTGGCAGACCTCGTTGACAGCCATCATGAGGAGCTGCTCGCGGCGAATGCCCGCGACCTTGCCCGCATGGATCCCGCAAATCCTCTTTATGACCGCCTCCAGCTTACTCCCGACCGTCTGTCGGGTATAGCTTCCGACCTGCGGCATGTCGCCGGACTTGAGTCTCCCGTTGGTGAAGAGGTCGAGCACCGGGTTCTTCCAAACGGCATAGACCTGCGGAAAGTCAGAGTGCCCTTCGGAGTGATCGGGGTCATATATGAGGCGCGCCCCAACGTGACTTTCGATGTCTTCTCCCTTTGCCTCAAGAGCGGAAATGCCTGCATACTTAAAGGGGGGCATGACGCTGACGATTCAAACCGTGCCGCCATATCGCTGATACATGAGGCGTTGCGCCTCAATGATATCCCCATGGATGTGGCGGTGCTGCTCCCCTCCACTCATGAGGCCACCGCCGCGCTTCTTGGGGCGGTGGGATATGTCGATGTCTGCATCCCGCGAGGAGGCAGACGGTTGATCGACTTCGTCCGCGACAACGCGAGAGTGCCGGTCATAGAGACAGGGGCCGGAGTGGTCCACGCCTATTTTGATCTCCACGGCGATCTCGAGATGGGGCGGGGCATAATCGCCAACGCCAAGACCCGGCGTGTCAGCGTATGCAATGCTCTCGACACTCTCCTTGTTCACCGTGACCGTCTCCCCGACCTCCCCGCGCTCTGCGCCCCCTTGGCAGAAAAGAATGTCGAGATCCACGCCGACGCGGAGGCGATGGCCGCTCTGGAAGGCTCATACCCCTCCCGCCTGCTTATCCCAGCCGGGGATTGCTGGGACACGGAATGGATGGACTACAAGATGGGACTGCGGACTGTCGCCGATGCCGGAGAGGCCATCGCCCATATCGCCCTCCACGGCTCCGGCCACAGCGAGACCATCATCACGGAGGATTGCGAAACGGCCGATCTTTTCCGGCAGCTGGTAGACGCGTCATGTGTCTACGTCAATCTCCCGACAAGCTTCACCGACGGCGGCCAATTCGGTCTCGGCGCGGAAATCGGCATCTCCACCCAGAAGCTCGGACCCCGAGGTCCGATGGGTCTCCGGGAAATCACCACCACCCGCTACCTCCTGACAGGCCGCGGCCAGCTCCGCCCCTGAAAATCAATCCAATCCAGCAATTTTTGATATTGGTGACGGAAAACTGATAATGTCTCGTTACGTAATCTTGAATTTAAGCAACTTATAAAAAATCAGCTATTTAGTTGTGTGCTAAATAGCTGATTTTTTAGGGTTACATTATTATTAATTTTTTATCTACGGAATTGTCTGCATGTTTGATTAGATATATCCCATTCTTTGATACACGAGGAATTTTGGTACCATGAACATCATAAATTTCAATAATATCAGTCGATGATGGCGATTGGATATCGTTTATTCCGGAATTTTGTATGTCATCTATGATGTTAGCAAATATATGCCAATCCGATGATTCGTAAGTTTCTTTGCATCCATGTGGGACATGTATTATGCAAGAGTTTAGAATGTTTTTATCAAAGGAGTCCGACATGATAGAGGATGGATCTTCGGAATATAAATAAATATCTTTCAATCCGATGCATTCTAAAAACGCGTTGGATTTAATTTGTCGTGTTGAAACGGGGAAATGTAGGCTTTGGATCATGCATTGTTTCATGAACGCTTGACTTTCGATAACAACAACGCCATTATCAATATTATATTCATCAATTGTGAGGGCCGGCATGGAAAATAAGGTCGTCCCGAGAGAATTAAACAGAGCCCCATTCGAGATCTTGAAATTGTTGTTGGTTTCAGCAATTGAAAAATCAGTCAGTTTATCATATCTGAATGGGTTGTTGCCAATTAATTCAAGAGTTTCAGGCAAGTAAACATTTTCTAAATATCTACAGTTAGAAAATGCATAACTGTCAATAGAACTCAGGTTAGAAGGTATTTGAACATGCCAGAGGCCTGTACAATTTCTGAATGCTTTGGACTCAATCTTTTTTAAACTATTTGGAAGAAATATTTCTTGAAGAGTATAAGAGGTGTCAAACGCGCTTGAGGGCAGAACATTGTTTTCAAGATCCGCTTCTGTTAAATCAATGTATGATAGTTGGCCGGTTGTAATGGCCGAAAGTTCACCGAGATATGCTATATCTGAAGAATTGATTTTCCCGGTAATTTTAATCCGGCATAATTTCTTGCTTTCCATCTCGCCACCCATAGCATCCAACATGGTACCGGGTTGGGTTATATTAAACTCTTTGATTTCGGATACAAGTTCATATGGACAGATACCAATTAACATTCTCATATCTTCAGTATAAGTCTGGCCGGTTTGAGTCAGGTCATAATATCCATCTATATTACATGAACTCCCAATACTTGCTTTTCCAAGATTAAGATGAACGTTTCCATCGGAATCATATCCGTCAGCCACGTAAATATGGTTAGCTCCTTTGTACGCTCCTCCCATTATTATGGGGCGTCCTTCAGAAAGTTCTCGATAAACCATCATCATCCATTCTTCTGTCGTATACGTCCCATTAGCAGACCTATGGATTGTCATGGTCGGATTGTATCCGAAATATTTCTTAAGTATTGTACTTATATACTCTATATTGGTTGCTGTACTTGAATTCTGATATTTCATTTCGAGAGCAATTCCTAAATCAGCCATCAGTTTTGAGACAGCATCAATTTCTATTTGGATTGCATTACTGTTGTTCTTATATTGGTCTATCATGTTGGCCCAATCATACTTTGTGCTTTCAAAATCGGCATGCAAAACAACTCTTTCACCTTGAGGGGTATCCCATATGTAGTAATTTTGGCCACGCCCTTGCGAAGGATAGTTCCAAAACTTCATTACTTGAGCCGTTGCAGTTGCGCCACATCCGGTTTTTGCAAGCTGCCCGTTGACTATAGGGAGCATGGAGTTTTCTCCACCATCCTGAGACCATGCAGTGGATAGCATTGGTGCTACCTCAGATCTGAAATTGTTCTCTTGGATTATTTCACGCCCTGTTTTTGAATACGCTATGGCGGAAATAAACAGTAATAATAACGTGATGCACTTTTTCATATTTTCTTATCTCTTGGTTTCAACTTTACAAGATGAGCATAACGCTTCTTCTTTGTTTCCGGCGATGTAGTGGGATGGCGATGAGACCATCCGGCAGCAAAATTAATAAAAATCCGGAAATATGGGGGCATACTTCCGGATTTTTATCGGGGGGATCAAAATTTGGGAAAGATTTGGTTAATCAAGATTTGGAGGGAGCAGCTGGGTTGTCGGGTTTGCCTTTGGCTTTCGCGTTAAGGGATTTGATTGTGTCGAGGTAGGCCCGTTCGACGGGAGACAGCTCGCGTACTTGGAAGAGACGGTATTCTCGTTCGGCTTTCTCCATTGCCTGCTGATGGCTGATGGTGCCGGGACGGTTGAGCAACGCTTCTCCTGTCGAGGAAAGTATGTTGTCGAGCTGTTGTACGTAGTCGCTCATATACATCGGTCGGCGGCGCATCGCCTGAATTTCAGCAAAATCAAAATATCCCGACACGAGATTGTTCAGAATCTTTAGTTCCTCTTGGGTTAGATAGTTCTTGGCTATCTTCACATCGCTTAATGTAGGATGATCGCCTTTGAAGGATGTAAGTCCCATCAAGGGAGAGTCTGCGTTCGCGCGGTTGAAAATCAGTTCTGCAGCTGTGTGGCCATGCGCGGCGAAATGAAGTTTGTTCTGGACGATCTTGAAGAATTCGATGGATAAACCCGAGCGGGGATCATAGTCTACAGCTGTGGCATAAAGATCGAGTACCTGACGGTACATCACTTTCTCAGAACTGCGGATATCACGTATGCGGTCAAGAAGTTCCTGCCAGTATGCTCCTCCGTCGTTCCCTTTCAACCGCTCGTCATCCATAGTGAATCCCTTGACGATGTATTCCTTGAGACGTTCGGTTGCCCATCTTCTGAAATGTGTCGCTATGACTGACCTGATCCTGTATCCCAACGAGATAATCATGTCGAGATTATAGAATGGAATCTCACGCGATACTTGCCGATTGCCTTCTTGCCGAACCTGTCGGAATTTCCGACAGGTTGAATTCTCATCCAATTCTCCATCATCATAGATGTGTTGTATGTGTTCAACCACATTGCTTCTTGATGTCTGGTAAAGTTCGGACATAAGGTGTTGTGACAGCCATACGGTATCGCCGGTGAATTTGACCTCGATGCGGGTTTCTCCATCCTTACCTTGGTATATTATGATCTGATTGTTTTCATCCATGTGGTTTGCAACGGTTAATGGGGTTTAATATTCATTGTGAGTATGTTGGGGGCAGGTTGATAGCAAAATTAACAAAAAATCCGGAAATATGGGGGGCATACTTCCGGATTTTTATCGTGGGGATAGTTGTTATCTTATCACAACCTTTTTGCCGTCTTTGATGTAGATGCCGGGACGGGTCGGGGCGGCAATCTTCATGCCTTGGAGGTTGTACCAGCCGGTCATGACGGGGGCTGCGTCTTGGTGACTTTCGATGGCGGGGAGGGTGATGCCGGAATGGGAGAGGTATTCCTCTTTCAGGAGCTTCATCTCATCCATTGTTATGGCGTTTTCCTGGTTGAACCAGTCCTGCCACCAGTCCTTGTTTGCATACTGGTGGTTGCCGCCGAGCTTGTATTGGTAGTGGTACCACGGCATGGCGAAGCTCCATTTGGCCCCGGCTTCCCATTGTTCGCTTATATATGGGCTGCTGCCGCCGGAATAGCCGCATTCCGACAGGGCGATCATCTTGTGGGGATAATAGGCGGTGAGGTAGTTGAAGTTGTAGGCTGCGTCGGCGGTGGAGTAATTGTAGAGGTCGCGGCCGATCATGTCTACATAATCGTCGCCGGGATACCACGCGCCATCTTTGGTCTGCGAGGTCCAGACCCATATCAGGTTGTCGAGCCCACATTCACGGAAATAGTCATACATCATCTTCCAGAGTTTCACGCAAGGCTCCGCGCCGTCTGCTCCCCACCAGAACCAGGCTTTGCCGTCATTGTATATGGTCGAGTTCCCTGCCGCCTCGTGGAATGGTCTCCATATCACCACGATTCCGGCTTCTTTGAGCAGCTTTAGCCTCTGGGCGACTTTCTCCATGTCTGACTTGACGAATTCATTCTCCCATGTCCCTTCGATGACGGCGTTTGCCGGACTGAAATTGGTGACTGGCGATCCGCCGCCGGGCGCGTAGAATCCCTCGAACACTGTGTTCTTGTTGTTGTCTTTCTTGTATGCTTCCCATATGGCCTCGCTGTCGGGAGCGCGCCAGTGCCAGCAGAGGGTCACGAGTCCTCCCATCTCCCACCATTCCTTTACGGGGGTGATGTCGCCGTAAGGCTCCCAGTCATATGTCAGATGGATATAGTCGAACCCGTTGATGGCGGGATACTTCCCGGTCCAGGATTTCACATATCCCGCTTCCTTGTAGTTCCAGTCGACTTCAGCCATCGAGCAGGAGATGCTTTTCTTGCCGTAACTGTCGCGAAGCAGGTCGTAGATGGCTCTTGTGGCATCGGACGCGTCGGGATTCGACAGGTCATCATAGCCCACACGCGTGTCTTCCGGGCGGTCAGTGATCAGCGTCACTTTCTCGATCGTGTAGCCGCTGCCGCCAAACATCAGGGTCTCGTTGTCAATCACCTTGATAAGCGACTCGTCGAGAAGGCATTCGAAATCGCCCGTGATCCGGATATTGTCGAAGTCCTTGCTTATGGCCGCCCATCCGTTGCTTTTGGTCCGGATGTAAGCCACGGCATAGCTCTGCACATTACTTGTGTGGACATGGATGATGTCTCCGGCGGCCACGCCGACCATCTGCATGGGATCCACGCAATGGGTGTCGCTCCAGTCAGCCTCGAAAGGTCCTTCCAGCAACACGATCTCTCTCGCCTGGACGCTCGGATACAGCAATGCCAAGGCAAGCGAACAAATCAGTTTTTTCATTTTTCGGAATAGAGTTAGTAGTTCCAAGTAAGGTAAGTCCCGCAAAGTTAATCAAAAAACTCAATAAGTCAATACATTGTGAGAAATCTTTTATGGAATGACAAGGAGGGGGAGCTGGTTATGGCTGTGATTTCACAAAAAATAGGTAACTTTGTATGTGAAAATTAGGTAAGAAAGATGAATTTAGCTGTTTCGGTGCCGACGAAAGAGAGGTTGCTCTCTTTTGTCTGGCAACATGTTTTGTTACTTGTGTCGCTGTTCCTGATGACTTTCGGAGTGGTCTTGTGTATAAAGTCATATCTTGGCAGCAGCGTGATATCCTCTCTTCCGCTCTCCTTCTCAATGGCCGGGTCAGACGGCATAGTGCCCTCGTTGACAGTAGGGGATTATACAATATTAATGAATTTTGTGCTGGTTATCCTGCAGATAATGATCTTGCGGAGGAAATTCGCTCCGGTTCAGCTGTTTCAACTTGTGATCGGCTTCGTGTTCGGTTGGTTTATCGATCTCAACATTTCCATGACAGCAGCTCTTGAATGCGGCTCTCTGCTCTCCAAAGGATTGACGCAGCTGGCGGGATGCACAGTGATGGGAGTCGGCATAGCCTTTGAGGTGCGTTGCGGCTCCGTCACGATGCCGGGAGAAGGTATCACTGTGGCTCTGAGCCGTGTGACGGGGATGCCGTTTCCGAAGATGAAAATCATCGTTGACACATCGCTGGTGCTGTTGGCCATAGTCAGCAGTTTTGTGTTTTTCGGTGAATGGCAATGGAATATCATTGGCCCGGGTACCCTTTTCGCGATGGTCTATGTGGGATGGCTCATAAAGATCATCTCTCCTCGCCTCTGCTGGTTTGACAAGTTGCTTTCTTTCCGGCCCGGGGTCAGCCGGTATGTATATGGGCTGGCCAGATGGATTTACGGAGGGAATAGATGACAACCTAACCATCCGGGCAAAAACAAGACGTTGCGCCAAAATATTGAATTTTGACACAACGTCTTTACTTTGGGTATCTTGTAGCCCGTTTAGAACTTGTAGGCTATGCCGATCTGGATAGGCATGCGGTTGAAGTCCTTGAGATACTGGTATTTGAACTCGAAGTTGGCGACGAGGTTCTCGGTAATGTCATATTCCGCGCCCGCTCCGATGTTGAAAAGGAAACGGCTTGCGTTGGATGAGGTGTCGATATCCCTCTCCAGACTGCCGAGCATTCCGCTAAGGTCAACCCCCGGTATGTCAGGCAGATTGATTTCAGGAATGTCGATATCCATGCCGGAGAAGTGGCAGTTGGCGTAGCCGATACCTACCAGAGGATAGATTCTAAGGTTGTCGATGATGGGAATCAGATAGTGGACGTTGGCCGAGATGTCAAAGACGCTGATCCCTTTCGATTTGAACCAATATTCGACATCTGCTTCCACGCGGATAGGGTCGGTGACGTTGTATTGGAATTTGGCTCCGATTCCGAAGTTTGTGGGTGAGCCTTCCCCTTCAAGGCTGGGAGCCACGCCGATATTGATTCCGGCCGCCATCTGGCCTTCCTGTGCGTTTGCTGCGGAGAATCCGGCTACAGCCAGACAAAGGGCAAAAAATACTTTCTTCATAGGTGTAAAATTGGTTAGTGTGAAATGGTTTGGTCAACACAATGTAAAGCCTGCGCATACAACTGTTTGATTCAGACGATACTGCGCAAAGATAATGATTATATTTTAAAAAATCACAAAAAACACAAAAAAAGTTTTTCTCGCTATCGCTAATAAGTTGCCGGTTAAATTCTTTCTTCAACCTGTGTGGGGAGAGATTGAGGCAGTGATTTGTCATCAGGCATTCTTGATCGGATCGGGAATCACGCGGCGGCAATTGCGCAGCAGACCGTCAAGTTTGGCCCGCTTGATGGGGGAATGACGCAGGAGTAGGTTATAGGCAGGCGGCGTGAGGGATAAGATGTAATCGGGTGTCAGGTTCAGCAGAGGCTCGCGGGGCATGAACTCCGGAAGGGGGGCCGGGTGTGGGGAGTTCCTGAAATGAGGACATGACTCCAGACAGAGGTCACAGCCATATAATGCCAATGGACGGGGCTTGAAGTCATCGGGGAAATCCCCCCGGTGCTCGATTGTGAGATAGGAATGGCAACGACGGCAGTCGAAACCGGTATGGGGCCGGTCGGGTGATGGCTTCCGATCATGGCTTAGGGCATTGGAGGGGCAGCCCTTTACGCAGGCGAGGCAGTCGCCGCAGGTCAGACGGCACGGATCATCTGGAGGAAGCTCGACACGGGTGACAATCTCCGCCAGAAAGAAACACGGGCCTGCGCCGGGGACTATCAGTTGATGGTTCCGTCCGATGAATCCTATTCCGGCCTCACGCGCCCAATAACGTTCGAGGATCGGGGCTGTGTCGACACATATTCTGGCCTCCAGGCCGGTCTCTTCCGTCAACCACCGGGCCACCGGGGTCAGTCTGCGCCGCAAAACTTCGTGGTAATCATCCCCCAGGGCATAACGGGCGATCTTGAGTTTGCCCGGCCTGTAAGGATTGCCGGAATAGTACGGGAATGCCATCGAGATTATGGTGCCACCCGTACGGGGATCGTTCCCCCCGTCAAGTAACAAGGCCGGATTGCGCCGTATCTCTGTATTGTGTTCCAGATACGCCAGACCTCCATGTCTGTCTTCCGCTATCCATGAAATATAGTTGTCCATCACCGTAGGATCGACCTCACGCAACGGTGCGTACCCGACGGCGTAAGCTCCGGCTTCACGCAGTTGTCTCTTAAGCCTGCCGGATAATGGCGATACGGGAATGGATAGAGAGGACCGGGTCATTGTTGTGTGTCGGATGATCACATGGGAAGCTTCTCGAATGAATATCCGCGTGAACGGAGCCATTCGATGGCCTTTGGCAGGACAGCTTTCATGTTTTTCTCCGCTTTGAGGGAGTCATGGAAAACGATGATGGAACCGTTGCGGGCAAACCGCTTCACATTGTTGAAGACCTTGTCGGGGGTCAGCTTCTTGGAATAGTCGCGGGTCACCAGGTCATACATGACGATATTGTAGCGGTCTTTGATGGCGCGGGCCTGTTTCCACCGCAGCAGGCCGTGGGGTGGCCGGAAAAGCGGGCTGTCGATCAAGTCGTTGGCCTCCGTGATGTCATGCATGTAACGGTAAGAGGAGACTTTCATCCCCTGCAGATGGTGCATCGTATGGTTGCCTACGCTGTGGCCGCGCCTTTTGACCTCCTCGTAGAGCTGGGGATTGCGCGCGACGTTGTCGCCGACCATGAAGAACGTCGCCTTTATGCCATACCTGTCGAGGGTGTCGAGCACCCACGGGGTGACTTCCGGTATGGGGCCGTCGTCGAAAGTCAGGAAGACAGCTTTCTGGCGGTTCTTCTTGATTCGCCATATGGCCTCCGGGAAGAGGAGGCGGTAGAATAGTGGCGGACGCTCGATCAGCATTTTCTTAACGGTTCGGCAGATATGCCTCCAGATCGTCGAGGTTTATCCCTTTCTTCGACAGGGATTCGCTCAGTACTTTCAGGTCGCCCCCCTCCTCGGCGTAAAGCTGGAGGAGCAGGTAGAGGTATGTCGGGACATACCGGTCGGTGGCCGAGAGGCCGGAGAAACCGCTGCCGGGCAATGAGCGGCGAAGCTCGTTGAAATAGGGGAGGTACGCCCCGTAGCGTTCGATCTCACCGAGGGTGATCTTCATCCCCTTGTCATACAGCTTCTCGTCGCCGGTCTGGGCGGCAAGGCGCAGATATACATCGGCGATCTGATAGCCTGTCTGGATGGAATAGGGGGAGACGCGTGTGGGAAGCTTCTCCTCTATCATGTCGAGTATGCGGGCCGCCTTGGTGAAGCGGTCGGCGGCATAGACAGCGTCTGTCTTTTTGCCTCCAACAGAGTCAAGAGCCTCCATCCCTTCAACATAGAGGGCCATCGCCAGGTCGGCCATCGCCGTCCGGTGGGTAGTGACCATGCGGCGCACTGTCTCGTCGAGATAGACATCTCCATCTTTACCGAGCTTGTCAAGCCCGCCCCAGCGGAACTTCTCCGTGACGTTGGCATACATCTTGTCGGTGTCGATCCATGTCTCCGCGCTTCCGTCAGGATTGAGGATCGGGGACACCTGGTATGCCAGACCGGTGTTGCGCATGTACGGGGAGAGTGACAGGTAATATTCGTCAGGCACCGTCATGGCGAAGTAAGCCGGGCGGTTCCATCCCTCCTTGGCCTGCGTGGCGATCATGTCTATCGAAAGAGCCTGGCTGAGGGTCGCCCCTCCTACAGGATTCTTGGGATCGCGGTATAGGGCGATGTCGATGGTCTCCTCGGCGGCTGGGAGTTCCCTTTCTGATATTACCCCGGCCTTGGCGGCAGCCTCGGCGTTCGACGGGATGTACATATATGGCATCCTCATTACGCGCGCCCCTTTCCATGTGGCCTCGGGATTGTGGTAGAGGTCATCGAGCGAAGTGAACACATTGACTGTGTCAGTCACCATGTTCTCCGGGTCGTAGTAGCTGAATTGCAGGCGGTCGTAGGCGTAGTCGGCGGGTTTGGCCGAGAACTTGAGTCCGGCCGCTCCGTCGGTGGCTACCTTCATCTGGTTGGCGTACCAGTCTGTTGTGAGGTATGACAGGTTGACCACGCGGACATCCGTGCGGTAGCCCTCTACCTCCTGGGCATACCAGAGGGGGAAGGTGTCGTTGTCTCCGTTTGTGAAGATTATTCCGTTGGGGGCGACGCTCGACAGGTAGTTCATGCCGAAATCGCGGGTGGTGTAGCGTCCCGAACGGTCATGGTCATCCCATGTCTGTGACACCATCTGGGCCGGGATCAGCAGCCCGACAACGAGTGTCACACCGGCGATGGCAAGCGCGGTCTTCCGGCTCTTCTCCGGGTCTGTTTTCCCATCCTTGGGTGCTTTAAGCCCTTCGCGCACAGCCTCCGGGTTGTTCATCAGCCAGTTAACGAGAGTCCACAGTCCGGCCACACCCATGCCGATCCAGATGGCGAAGGCGTAGAATGACCCGGCGAAAGCGTAGTCTCGCTCACGGGGTTGCAACGGCGGTTGATTGAGATACAGCACTATGGCAAGTCCGGTCATGAAGAAAAAGAAGAATATCACCCAGAACTGCTCGATTCCTCTCTTGGATCGGAACGCCTGCCATGACAGGCCAATGATGCCCATCAGCAGCGGCAGCATATAGAACACGTTGTGGCCTTTGTTGCCCTTGCCATACTCGTCGGGCAGCAGGCTCTGGTCGCCAAGGCGGTAGTTGTCAATGACGGGGATACCTGAAATCCAGTTGCCTCGGTTGGCCTGTCCCTCCCCGGCGATGTCGTTCTGGCGGCCGGCGAAGTTCCACATGAAATAACGCCAGTACATGTGGTCGATCTGATAGCGGAAGAAATAGCGCAGGTTCTGGAGATAGGAGGGCCGTTTCATCGCCATAGACTGGACGGTGTTACCGTCAGCGTCGACCACTACCGGAGTCTCGACAGAGGGGAGATCCTCCTCCGTCGCGTTGATCCATTCGAGATAAGCCTGAGGATGGGATCCGGCGGTGGAATACATGCGCGGGAACAGCATCTTCGGAGTCATCTCGTATTTGAATTCCTCCTGTTTTGCGACATAGCTGTCAGGCTGGTCGGGAGAGGTCTTGACTCCTTTGTTGTAGACCGTCTTCCCCGGACGGCGGAGTATGTCATAACTGTAGCCGTCGGGCTGCAGCTGATACATCACGGATGACTTGAAGGTGTGGCCGTAGAGCAGCGGTGTCTCCCCGTATTGCTCGCGGTTAAGGTAGGAACCGAGAGAGAAGACATTGTCGGGGGCGTTCTGGTTCATCGGCGGATTCGCATGTGAGCGGATCAGCAACAGGGCGTAGCTGGAGTATCCGACAAAGATCACCAACACGCTCAAGGAGGCGATGGTCAGGATCCTGACGGGGAGCTTCTTGGCTCCCCACAGCCATGCGGCCAAGGCTCCGAGCAGGATCACCGGGATCCAGAGGGAGCTGCCGATGAAGGGGATTCCCGAAAGCAGTATCGCTGTCAGGAAAGACCAGCGGATGGCTGTCACGGATTTCTGCTTGTAGAGCGCGCTGACAGACCATATCATGACAGCCAGGAAGAGGATCGTATAGACAAGCACTCCGACGTTGTAGCTCATCCCGAGGGTGTTGACAAAGAACAGCTCGAAATACTGGGCTACCTCGATGAATCCTGGCACAAGGCCGAAGAGGATCAGTGCGACGATCGCCCCGGCGACGCAGAGCGCGATAAGCGAGCCTGTCGCGGTGGTGTCCTTGAACTTGCGGTAATAGATGACCAGCACGATCGCAGGGATGCAAAGCAGGTTGAGAAGATGGACCGCGATCGAGACACCGATAATATATGCGATAAGTATCAGGTAACGGTCGCTGTGGGGCAGATCGGCCCGGTTTTCCCATTTCAGTATCAGCCAGAACACCAGTGCGGTGCAGAAACTCGAGAAAGCGTAAACCTCACCTTCGACGGCCGAGAACCAGAAGGTGTCACTCCATGTGTAGGCCAGCGCGCCGCATAGTCCCGATCCGAAGATGACGAGCATCTTGGTAAGGCTGACTTCTGTAGCGTCATCCTTGACTATCAGTCGTTTGACAAGATGGGTTATGGTCCAGAAGAGCAACAGGATCGTGCCTGCCGAAAGCAACGCCGACATAGAGTTTACCATCAATGCCGCCTTTGTCATGTCGCCTCCGGCGAAGTTGACGAAGAAACGGGCCGCGAGCATGAATATCGGGTTGCCCGGCGGATGGCCAACCTCAAGTTTCACACCCTGCGAGATGAATTCCGGGCAGTCCCAGAAACTCGCCGTGGGCTCCACTGTCATAAGGTAAGTGAAGGCGGCCACCACGAAGCAGAGCCACCCAAGCACGTCATTGTAAAGTCTGTATTTCTTCATTTTCTCGATGAGTCGTTTCAGTCGGCCTCGGCCTCCCGGCCATCGGCTCATGCGGGCATAACCCGCTTACAACCTGCAAAATTAGCAAAACCCCTCCATCCCCCAAAATATTTCATCGCTTTTAATCTTTTTTTGATCTGGCTTCAGGGCTTTAAGGACTTTAAAGACTTTTATAGATTCAAAACTGAATACGAACCATTCTGACAACACCCTCACCCTCCGGACAAAAATTAGACGCTGTGCCAAAATTTTGAATTTTGACACAGCCTCCCGCGACGGTATTATGGTCGTGATGGGTTATCTGGCGAGGATCTTGCGGGCCGTGCCGTCGGCAAGGCGTTCGATGATGAGCTGCCCCGGAGCGGGACGGTCAACGCGGACACCTTGTAAAGTGTAGCGGGCGACAACTCCGGCATTGCTGTCGGCCGCTACGGCATCCACACCACCGGCCATGTTGATCTTGAATGCGGGTGAGATGGTCTGGGTCATGGTGTTGCCGGCATCGTCGGTCATGGTTACGCGGAGATCATACCACTGGTCGGTGCTGGGTCGGCACACTTGACCGAGGTTGACGCGGTAGAAGTGGCCGAAGCCGGGCATGAAGTACATTTCGGGGATTTCTGCCGATTCGAGTTCCGAGAAGTCGTTCTGGCCGCGCGGGGCGTATTCGACTTTGACCTGCGCTTGGGATTCGGTGTACCACATCTCATTTGCGGAGGGGTCACCCCCTTGGGTGAAGTCGCCTCCGGCAAATTCGATGGAGCCATCTTCGGCGCGGTCAAAACGGTTGGTTATCTGGCCTGCAGCGTTGCGGTAGTGGAGCATCTGGAGGGTAGGAACCCACCAGTCGGAGTTATTTTCGTCATAGGTGAATTCGGTGACATTGCTGCCGGGGATACCATCGACCTCGATATTGGTGTTGGTGAAAACAGTGCGGATTTTGGACTTGACACCATCTGCGTCGAAGGGTCGCCCCTGCATGATTTCCACATACCGGGCATAATTGTCACAGATGACCTCGCCATCGGCTGTTACCGTTACTTTAAGAGGGGCATCATCAACAAGACGCATCTCACCTCCAATACCCAGGTAAAGAGGGGTCGTGACAGCTCCCGGACCCTGCGGGGTGTCGAATTTCTGTGTGTTGAGAGCACATACCGGAACACTTGATCCCATAGGTTCAAGCCGAAGTCCGACGGGATAAGAGAAGGCAGGATGACCGGGATAGTTTGGTGATGGTTCGTCTGTCCTAACTCCTTCAGGGACGGAATAAATCCAGTGATATTTGTGGGAATCATGAGTGGCGTGGAGAAATTCCCACTCTCCGTTTCGTGCCACCATGGGTTGCTCCCAAGTGGCCTGATAGGATTTCAGATAATCTCCGATGATGCTGCCGTGGATCCATGTTGTTTCGTCGAATATGCAACTTTGCACCATGATATCGCTCATTATCTTTCCATCTTTAAAGAGAGGGGAAGAGGATACGTGCTTACGATATTTCATGTCGGGAGTTATATAGCTGCCGGATATTGTCTGATTGGGTACATTGCCGAACACGGATAGCGAGAACTGGTATATGCCCTCATATGTCTCCACCTTTTCAGGGCTGTAATATGGTGAGTGATAAGATGGTTCATTGTAATCGAGGTAAGCGCCAGTGTTGGTCAGCCGGGTGTCGGCATTTGTCAGCGGAGATGCCGCATGAACGAGGTATTGGTCTCCCTGCTCGTTGTCGAGCAGTGCGAAAGTCGAGATATACCACCCTTCCGGGAAATCATTTGTATAATAGCTGTTGTATACCCATGGTGCAAAGTTGTCACTTTCATAAGACCATCGTGACTGGCAACCAACAACCCATGAGCCTGCCTTTTCGGGCCCCAGAACTGTAAACATCTCCGTGTACCCCACGTTGGCGCCATCCCAATCAAGCGAGCCGTCCTCCTTTAGCTTGGGAAATATAAAATCGCTGCCGTCAGGAGCCGTCGGGGCAAAAGTGTAATGGTGAACAGCCTCCGACTTTTTGAAGTCCACAATGACATCCCCTTCAGCCGGAATTTTCTTGTACAGCCAGTTTTGATTATTGCGGTCCCTTGCTGGTTTCGTGGTATTATCGTTAAACGATATTATCAGCTCATATTCGAGATTTGGGACAGCGGTGAAAATAAACCCGCCATCTTCAGTCGGCTCGGCATTGTCAAAAATCTGCCAATGCTCTTCTTCGGATGTCAGGCCTCCGTCGCGTGCCACATACACATCCATTCCCTCCATGGCTGCCGGATTCAGCTCGTCACACTTGACGGTGACTCGGCGCGTAGTGGTCCAGCCTGGGTTTTCGGGGAGATGTGCCTTGGGTGCCCGCATGGATGGTGAATGGAGAGCAACAGGAGCTGCATTGTGACGGTCACCGGCGAGAAGATGTTCATTCCTGACAAGTGTCGGGGGCGCGGCAATGGCGACGACAGCAGTCGCGATGGAGAGCAGCAACGTGGTAGTTCTTGACATAATGTAGAAATTTATAGTTTGAAAATGGGAAAGAGTGTCCTCGACGGCAAATTTAAGTCGCCGGTGAGGGGTATGAGCAACGGAGATTCACTTCTTATGCGCTTACCGCCGTGACGCAGTACACTGCTTTAACTCATGTGAAATATGCAAGTCTTTGATTCTAAGGTATGTTCGAGGGAGATTTATAATATATTAAAATGAGTGTTGCAGTGATCCCCGAATGGGTGTTTAGTGGGATGACAGCGCTTGTGGTCACGATTAAATTTACTAATTTTGCTTTAAAATCTTATGAATGATGTTCCTGACGGTTAAGAAAATTTTAATTGCTGTTTTGCCGGCTCTGATGTGGGGCATAGATGGGACGGCGCAGCTTCGCGACACTTATTGGCGCGGCATTGTCGCCGACACCACGCAGGCCGCCGGGCAGCGACTACAGTTTGTAGACTCGCTGCTGGCCATGCCGGGGTGTGACAGTCTGGATCTGCTTGATACCAAGGGGACGATATTGTATGAGCAACTTAGGTATGCCGAAGCCGCGCGGGTTTATAGTGAGATGTGGTGTCGCCGCGACGAAATGACGGAACGCCGGCGCGTTGAGACGGGACGGATGGTGTTTCGCTCACTGTCAAACGCGGGGCAGTTCTCAGGCGCGGTTCGTCAGGCGATAGAGTTTATCAGGATGGAGAAGCCCGATGAACTGCGGGTTTATGATGCGGATGCTTATGCGCTGATGGCTTTTTCGAAGATTGAGTTCGGAATGGGTGATAACGCGCTACGCGAGCTGGCGCGGGCCGACTCGGTGATGAGGGTGTGGGGGCCTCGTGCGGCGGAAGCTGATGTCAGGGTTATGGAGATGGTGCTGTTGAGGACGCGGGCATCGTTTCTGACCGTCGAGAGGCGGTTCGAAGAGGCGCTTAAGACGGTGGAGCAGGCAATGGAGATTGCCCCTGACCGGCTGACCCGCGACAACCTGACATCTTATATCGGGGATATCTATATGTATGCGGGTGAAAACGGTATTGCCGAACGCTACTACCGCAAGGTTCTTGAGTCGCCGTATTCCTACCGTAACCGTGGTGTCACGGTTTGTAACTTCATGGATATGCTCGTGAGGGAAGGGCGCAGCGGCGAGGCGTTGGATATTTTTGAGGATAACATAGGACGCATACCCACCGATCAGAGGGATGTGTTGTATACCAACTTACTTACCAAACGAGGCTATGCGCTGGCTGGAACGGGGCGTTGGCAGCAGGCGTATGAGACGATTAAGGAGGCGAAGCTGACGCGCGACTCGCTCAATGAGGCTTTCCTTGCTGACGATCAGCTTGCGCTGTATGACCTGGAGCTTGTCAACCAGGAGCGTGGCGAGGCTATAGCGCGTGCGCGGGGGTTAAGTCGATGGCTGATGGCAGTCATCGGTGTGCTTGCCGGTGCGGTGGGTGTGTGCGCATGGGCGCTCCTGCGGTTGCGCCGCGAGCGGAGGGTATCTCGTGAGGCATCGGGACGTCTTGACGCTGTCGAGGCGCAGCACAGGCAGGAGGTGGAGAAGAAGGACGAACGTATCTCGGTTCAAGGGCGTGAGCTTACTGTGACAACATTGCAGTTGGCGCAGATCCAGGAGCTGATGGCCGACCTGCTGTCGATAACTGATAACAGGGATGTGTCGGCAGTGCAGCGGCTGCGTGAGATACAGTCGCGTATACGCCAGACGGATATGCAGGGAAACATGTGGGAAATGTTCAAGGCCTATTTCGAGCAGACCAATCCTGACTTTTTCAAGATTCTATATGAGCGCCATCCCGAGCTATCACCGGGGGAGGTTAGGATGTGCGCCTACCTGATGCTTGGACTTACCAACAAGGAGATCGCGGGCCTGACCAACAGGTCATACCGAACTGTGGAGAGCATCAAGTATCGTCTTCACAAGAAGCTGGGGCTTGACACGGAGCCTACATCGGCCTACCTGCGGCGTCTGCGGTGAGTGGAGGTGATGAGGCTGTGTCAACATCGGAGTGATCCCTGAATTTCAGGCAACCTATAAAAGCCTTCATTAATTTGGTTGACTGAAAGATAAATCGTAATTTTGTGGGGTATGGGATGCTTGTAGCCTCGGTTGGCGTAAGATGCATTGAAATAATTAGACCATAAAATAAATAGGCCAGTTACTTAACAGTCACATTTTTTATATGAGAAAAATCTTTACCTTGTTTTTGACGTTGCCGATGATGGCAGTGGCTGCCCCGCAGGAGATTACCCTCTACGGCCAGCTATACACCGGCTCGGATGACAATTCGATCTATTCTTTTTCTTCGGGAGACAACTCCGCGATGGAAAAGGTGGCGGAAATCGGCGCGGTGCCCAATTGCGGATCGGTCAAGACTGATGACCGTTTCTATTGTTTCTCCAAGGAGGCGGGGGACTACGGCGCGGAATACCGGGTGTATGTGTATGACACCACAGACAACTACACACTCGTGACCTCGATCGGCAGCGCGTATTCGATCGCCAAGGAGGGACAGGTGCTGGCTTATGACCCAGTGTCAAAGAAGATCTACTCTGTTTTCAATGAAAGCAGCTATTACGGCTCGGAGTATTATCTCGGAGAGGTGGATCTCTCAAACCGTACGATGAAGAAGATCGGAAGCAGCCTGTATTTCGGTTATGGTAACACCTCTATCCTGGCTATGGCTTTCAACGGCCGGGGAGAGCTGTATGCCATTGCCTCCAATGCCTATCTTTACAAGATCGATATCGCCAATGCCGACCTGACAAGAGTGGGACATACCGGGGTTTATCCCGAGTATGAGCAGTCCATGGCTTTCTCGCCTGACTATTCTGCTATCTATTGGGCGGCATGCAATGATGACACCAACGCCCTCTACAAGGTCGATCCTAACGATGGCTCTGCTGTGAAAGTGAAGGACTTCGCAAACGGTGAGGAGTTTGTCTCCCTGTGGGCCGGCGACATCGAGGCCGCCGATGAAGCTCCCGCCGCTCCGGTTGATCTGAAAGCCGAATTCCTTAACGGGTCGCTCAGCGGGGTGATTTCTTTTACCGCTCCGACTCTTTCTCATGGAGGTGAGCCGCTTCTGTCAGAAGAGGAAATCTCCTTTGAGGTCACTTCCGATGGGGAGACTCTAGCCACGGGTGTGACCTATCCCGGCAACAATGTCGAATCTCCTGTCACTCTTGCCAAAGGCGGATATTATGAATTCAAGGTCACTATGTCGAATGTCCACGGCACGGGAGAGAACGCCTCGCTACCGGCGATATATGTCGGTCCTGACGCTCCCCGTTATGTCGAGAACCTCTCCTTGTCGCGTGGCGACAGCGAAGGTGAGTTCATTGTGAGCTGGGACGCTCCCACCGCCGGCGCGCATGGCGGCTATGTAGATCTGACGATGGTCAAATACCGTGTAAGACGTTTGCCCGATTTCGATGTCATATCGGAAGACGCGGTATCTCCTTTCCATGACACATTCCTGTCGGATGAGCCTGTGAAATGCAGCTACGAGGTGATGCCTTATGTCGATGAGGAGATTTCCGGTCTCCCCTTGACCACCCCCTCCATCATGACAGGCGCTCCTTTCGAGGTACCTTATGAGGAGACTTTCGAGACCCCGTCAGCAGCCCAGCTCTGGACGGTGGTTGACGTGAATGATGACGGCCATACCTGGGAATATATGTGGGATTTCGGCTATTTCCGCATGTATGACAACAATAATCCCAAGGATGACTGGCTGATCTCCCCCTATGTCCGCCTTGATCAGGGCTACCGGTACCGCCTGTCGTTCAAGGTCAGGACTATCGCCACCGAGGAGCTTGAGGTCAGGATGGGACTCGGCCTGACCCCGGAGGATATGACCGTCACCATCCATGAGCTTGAGACCATACCCGACACCGACTATTCGTGGCTATCGCGTGAATGTCTGTTTGACGCTCCCGCCGACGGCATGTACCACTTCGGATTCCATTGCGCGACGGCCAATCCCGAGGAGGCTCTATGCGCCTATGTCGATGATGTCAAAGTTGAGAAAGTCGGTCAGTCGGCTGTCGAAGAGGTCTCTTCCTTTGCGGAGAATGCTCCCATCGCGGTTGTTGACGGAGTCCTCACAGCTCTCGTCTCGACAGAGATTGAGATCTTCAGCCCCGATGGGCGTGTCTTGCGCCGCGCGTCTCTCTCCGCCGGTGAATCGCTGACATTGCTCCCGGGTCTCCAGATCGTCGTAGCCGACGGTCGGAGCGTGGCCAAGGTTATGGTAAAGTGACGATACTATGGGCATGAAAACGAAGCGTACAACAGTATGAAGAGCGTTTGAATGCGTAAACCTTTGATAATTCGGTAAGTAGGTGATGACAGTAGGGTAGAGGGGTGGAAAACGAAACGCAC
>JAETNS010000019.1 GCA_021772015.1 Prevotellaceae bacterium
CAACCGTCATGCCACGTCCCTGAAGTCTGTTTGACCTGAAACCTGCTTGATAATGAGTCTATCCTCTATAAGACAGAAGATAAAACCGTGGATGCTCCCAATCGCAATGATCATCGGGCTGATTTTCCACGAATACATCCATTATATTTCATTCCTCTCGAAATACCTGATCTTCATAATGTTGTTGATCACTTACTGCAGAGTGAGGATCAATGATTTCCATGTAGGGGCATACATATGGTGGTTATTGGCGGTGCAAATCCTCGGAGCTATTGTGGTATATCTGGTTATATCACCATTCAGCCGGGAAGTTGCTCAAGGAGCATTCATATGTATATTCTGCCCGACAGCAACCGCCGCCCCGGTGATAACAGGAATGCTGGGGGGCTCGGTTTCAAAAGTGGCCACCTACTCTCTTTTCAGCCACGTCACTGTCGCATGTCTGGCACCTGCGTTGCTGTCCTACATGGCCCCTGAAGGAGAAATAGCCTTTTTCGATTCGGTAGTCTCCATAAGTTGCAGCGTATTGCCACTCATCCTCGGCCCTCTGGTGCTGGCATTGCTTATGCGGCGGTTCTCACCCAAAACCCATTCCGCCATCGCCACCCATCAGGGGCTGTCTTTCTATATCTGGGCCGTCGCACTGATTATCGTGGTGGGAAATTCTGTAAGCTTCCTGCTCAGGCAGCCGGCAGACAAGTTGTCCGAAATACTAATGCTAGGAGCAATCTCATTGGTCGCATGCCTACTGCTGTTCCTCATCGGCAGGCACATCGGGGGACTTTTCGGAGACAAAATATCCGGCGCTCAAAGTCTTGGCCAGAAAAACACAGTGCTGGCCATCTGGCTCGCCCTGACATTCCTTGACCCGATAGTATCGGCCGCCCCGGCAGCCTATGTCGCATGGCATAACACAGTCAATTCATATCAGATATACCGCATGGAGAAAAGCAAACGCATCGGGAAGGAGAAAACACAAAAAGGAATCTGACCGGCAGGGTAACTTTCCCTCTACCGAATTTGTTTAAACTAATGATATGACGTACATCGGGCATATCCCGTTTCACATTAAATCCTATTAAATAGCCAAAAGATGGACAGCATGTTCCAGACACTGATGCAGATGCCTCTATTCCACGGTGTCTCATATAACAAACTTTCCGAAATACTCGGCAAACACAGGTTTCATTTTCTTAAATATGCCGACAAAGAAAAAATAATCTCTGCCGGCGATCCCTGTACCCATTTGTCAACTGTCGTCTCGGGTAAAGCAAGAGCCACCGTCAGCAGCCCTGACCTTCGCATCAAAGTCTCGCAGACACTGCAAGCACCTCAGCCCATATATCCCGACTTCATTTTTGGCAAAACCACCAGTTATCCCGCTTCTGTCGTGGCGGACGGCACCTGCGGCATAATGCAGATTGAAAAGAAAGACTATATCGAAATAATCAACTCCGACAGCGTCTTTCTCTTCAACTTCTTGAACATACTGTCAATGAATGCCCAACTCTCTACAGACGGGGTCCTCGCGCTAACTTCAGGCGATCTTCGTAAACGTATTGCCTACTGGATCGTGGCCCTCACACAAAGGAACGGACAGGATATAACAATGGAATGCCGGCAACGCGATCTTTATTCAGTTTTCGGAGTACCGCGCCAATCTCTGACGGCTGCTCTTGATGACATGAAAGCCGCAGGCATTATCGACTATACACCCTCCCTTATCATTATACATGACCGTCGTCTCCTGCTTGATCTTTTGGAGTCTTGAAAAAGACATAAATAGCAGAACAAGCCGACAATACTCGTCAATATAGATAATTATAACCTATATAATACTCTATATTTATCTATATTCATCTTCATATAACATACTGATAATCAACGAATACATATCGCAATATGCCTATATTTATCTATATTAGCATAATATCGCCGCATTACACTCTTGACAAAGCCGACTTTCTGTTATAATTTTGCAATGTGAAATTTTTCAGACACCTCGGCTCGACCGAGTGTCTGTATAGGATTAAAGACAAAAGGATTTGTTTGATTTATTTTAAGGAATTAGTTTTTAGGGTTAGTATTGGTGATCCGGAGCTTAATCTCCGAATCACGCTTCAAAGAAGATAATAATCGTGTTTTATGTTAGGTTTGTTATCCATCGGCTGACAATGCCGAGGAAAAACTAAAGGACTGGTCCGCGAGGGTCGGTCCTTAGTTTTTTAATCTTCAAACGTTAACATGACCTTTGTGAACCAAAAAAAAGACAATTGTGTTTATCTGATAACTTTGCTTAAAACAATTTAGTCCGTAAAAACAATCGACTGATTCAATCAACAGCTCTATGAATTGTAGAACCAAAAACTTACGAGTGATGAAAAAAACAACTATTTTTGCCACGGCAACTCTCTGTTGCGGCCTTCTGGCATCATTCAATGCCAATGCACAGGACGCGGTAGTTGTCGAAGAAGAGAGCATCAGTGTGGTAGATGTCACCAACTGCAAGACAAATTACGCCGTTAACGGCAGCGACAACTGGTTTATCCAGATCGGTGCCGGCATCGATGTGCCTTTGTTTGAGAACGAGCTCGCCGTCGGCGACCCCAAACGCCATATCACAGCCACTTACAACGGGGCTGTAGGACGTTGGTTCTCACCATACATGGCATTCCGCATCAGCGCATACGGAGGAGCATGGCATTGGGACAATGTCTCATATTCAAAGGCCAAATTCGCCAATGTCAACTTCGATTTCATGTGGGACATGTGTAACTCGCTCGGAGGTGTCAATCCCGACCGTCCCGTAAGTGTCATACCATTCGTGGGTATCGGAGGCACATATGTATGGAACATCCAGTCTGAAGGCACCAACGTTCCCCGCGAAGGAAAATCACGCAACCGCCAGTGGGCTCTCCCTGTATCCGCCGGTCTTCAGTTCCGCTTCCGCCTTTGCCGTTATTGCGACTTCTTCCTTGAAGGCCGCGCTTCATTCTACGGCGACAATGTCAACGGCGCAGCCATTGATGCTCCTGTCGACATAAACATCCAGGCTATCGGTGGTTTCTCGTTCAACCTCGGCGGAGTGAACTACCAGGCTTACAACGCATGCAAGGACCAGGCATACATCGCATCCCTCAACAACCAGGTCAACGACTTGCGAGGCGAGCTTGCTACTACAGCTGCCGCACTGGCTGCCGCACAAGCACAGCTTCCCTGCCCGGAAGTCACTCAGCCTGACTGCCCCGAAGTAACTGCCGCACCTCTCATGTCGACAGTACGATTCACTATCAATTCCGCGAAGATCTCTGACGAAGAAATGGTCAATGTCTACAACACGGCAGAGTACCTCAAGAGCAATCCCGACGTGAAAGTCCTTATCAAGGGATACGCAGACAAAGACACCGGCAGCTCGGAATACAACCAGAAGCTCTCCGAGCGCCGCGCTCAAGCAGTCTACGACGTTCTGACCAAGACTTACGGAATCAACGCCAGCCGTCTCTCCATCGACGCTGAAGGCAGCAGCCAGCAGCCCTACACCACCAACGACTGGAACCGTATCGTGATCTTCGTCCCCGGCAACTGATGCCACACAAAATCAAGAAATTGCCTAAAATTTTCCCAAAAGATTCTTAGACAATCTCCAAGACAACATCAACCTGATACATAAGACATCATATAGCGACGCTGTGCCGAAGTGATATTGACACAGCGTCGCGTTTTTTGTCCATAATGGCGAGGGAGCTGTCAGAAAAAAAATGTAACTTTGTACCGCAATGAATTCGAATTTCATAGATTGTCCATCAAAAGTCACAGCCAAAGACAGCTTTTTTCCAGAACTGCAGCCGGCCATAAATATCATAACGACCAACGGCACCGTGATCATAGCCGGCCCTTGCAGCGCGGAAAGCCGCAGCCAAGTGACAGGCACAGCGAGGGAACTCGCCGATATCGGAGTCGCGGCGTTCCGTGCCGGAGTCTGGAAACCACGTACACACCCCGGATGTTTCGAGGGGAAAGGAGAGGAGGCCCTGAATTGGCTTGTGGAGGCAAAAGAAGAAACCGGGCTTCCTGTCGCGACAGAAGTCGCATCCGGCGAGCATCTTGTTAAAGCTCTTGATCTTGGAATCGATATCTTGTGGCTTGGAGCAAGGACGACCACCAATCCGTTCGCCGTACAGGAAATCGCCGACACTGCGAACAATTGGGCCAAAGACCATCATATCGACATAACGTCGTTGCGTTTTCTGGTAAAAAACCCGGCGAATCAGGATCTTGAACTTTGGATAGGGGCCATACAGCGTCTTTACAACGCCGGCATACGCAAAATCTCAGCAATCCACCGGGGATTCAGTTCTTATGGCAATCAATTTTACAGGAATCCGCCGCAATGGCAGATCCCGATGGAATTGCGTAGACGGATCGGCCACCATTTACAAATTCTGTCAGATCCGAGCCATATAGGAGGGAAACGCGAGCTTGTCGAGCCGATTGCCCGCCAGGCAATGGAAAGGGGTTTTGACGGTCTTATAATCGAATGTCATCCTCACCCTGAAAAGGCGTTGAGCGACAAAGCCCAACAGATCACCCCCGAAGAACTGCGGGATCTGTTAACCCGTCTCCGCAAACCACAGGAAGATGTGACCGGAACAGAGCTTACAGCCTTGCGGAATCAGATCGACCAGATCGACGACGAACTGATGTCATTGATCCAGCGACGCATGGAGGTCGCCCGTGAAATCGGGGAATTCAAAAAAGCCCATTCAATGGCGGTGGTGCAACCGGAACGATATGAGAGCCTGATGACACGCCGCATGTCTGATGCCGTTACCCTTGGAATATCCCCGGATTTTGTACGCGCCATTCTTGCCGCGATACACGAAGAGTCTGTCAGGCAACAGTTGTCATGAGCACCGATGATTAGCTCATTATCAGCTCATTAAAGCCCCTTAAAAGGCAGAGTCATTGAAAACCCGGCCTGACAGTTTAGCCGCATGCCTGCGATAATCCTTTGAGTCAAGATACTGCTCCAGAATCGCGCAATGCTTATGGTTATGCATGTCTGTCCCGACAAAGTCCACCATGTCACTGTCAATAAGGTGTTCGGCCATCTGTTTCACCTCTTTACCATAATTCCCGGCGAGGCTAAGCATGTTGACCTGAAAAAGAGTGCCCGCGTCGTGTAGCTGACGGTAACGCTCTTTTTTAGGAAAGTAATACACATATCGTTCAGGATGGGCGAGAATCGGCTTGTAACCCCTCATCTTCAGGTCAAACAACATTTTGTCGAGATTCCATGCCTCTTGGATAAATGAATTCTCAACCAACAGATAATTGTTCGGCATGGGATTGACAAGACCTTTTTCGAGTTGCGCGGCAAAAAACGCGTCGAGACGGTACTCCGCGGAGTGGAGCAATTCTATATTTATGCCCCTTTGCCGGACTGTGTCCTGCAGTTTGTCAAAAGCAGGTTGTATAGATGATGGAGTGTTCTCGAAAGTATCCTGCGTCACATGAGGGGTCGCAATGATCCGTTCAATGCCCCACTCCTTTTCATGAGCCACAAGATCAGCACCGCCGTCAGCGTCACGCTGACCGTCATCGATACCCGGGATGAGATGACAATGAATGTCGGTATGGAAAAAAAGTTCTGGCCGACCGGCCGGTTTTTTCCTGAAGAAATTAAACATCTCTAACTTCTTTAAGCTTAAGGATTTATGTAAGACGCTAATATGCTCCCCCTGCCTTTTCCGATTCACGAGAACACAGGCGGGAATTATCGATTGGCAATTGCAAAGTTACGCAGAATTTCCGAAATTTTCACTATATCGACGCTATTTTTCGCCAGACTTGTTGAAAATTCAAAAAAAATCATTAAGTTTGCATGTAGTTTTATACCATAAAGAGCTATCAACTATGGAGAAGAAGTTAAAAATCAGGGACTTAACCCTGCGCGACGGCCAGCAGTCATTATTTGCGACCCGTCTGAGACAGCAAGACATCGACCCTCTGCTTCCCCTTTACAAGGATGCGGGTTTCTACATCATGGAAGTATGGGGCGGCGCCGTGCCCGACTCGGTGATGCGGTATCTCGACGAATCCCCTTGGGAGCGCCTGCGCACCATCTCCAAAGCCATAGGCGGGAAATCTCTCCTGTCGGCTCTCTCCCGCGGACGTAACCTGTTCGGCTACGTTCCTTATCCCGACACAGTGCTTGAAGGATTCTATAAAGAAGCCATAAAGAACGGCCTCAACATCATGCGTATCTTCGATGCGCTCAACGACATCGACAATGTAAAGGAGTCAATACGGCTTATTAATGAACTTGGCGGCATCGCTGACGCTGCCGTATGCTACACCGTTGATCCAAAAGAGGAGGCTCCGGCCGAAGCTCCCAAAAAGAAAGGCTTCTTCGGCTCACTCTTCGGGAAGAAAGAGGAAACTCCCGCCGCCCCCAAGAAGATCTTCACAGACGAGTACTTCGTCAATCTCGCCGTCGAGATGGAGCGTCTCGGAGCAAAGATCATCACGCTCAAAGACATGGCCGGTCTGGTGAATCCCTCGCGCGCCGCTTCTATCATCGGCAAACTGAAAGCCGCAGTGAAAGTACCTGTGGACTTCCATACCCATTGTACCCCCGGCTATGGACTGGCATCATCGCTGATGGCCATTCTCAACGGAGTCGACATCCTCGACACCAACATCTGGTGGTTCGGCGAAGGCTCAGCTGCTCCCGCTATCGAGTTGGTCTACATATTCTGCAAGAAACTCGGCATTGAAGTCGATGTCAATATGGAGAAGGTTGGCGAGATCCGCGAACGCCTTGAAGGCATACGCCACAATCTGGCCGACTTCGACCTCAACAAAGACAAGTTCCCCAAGAAGTTCGATCCCCTCAAAGACACCCTTCCCGCCGAAGTCGACGCTCTGTTTGACAAAGCCATCGCCGCCGCGAAAGCCGGCAACGAAGAAGAACTTCTCGAGGCATGCCACGCCATCGAAGCTCATTTCGGATTCCCCAAACCCAATCTCCTTGTCAAGGAGGCAGAGGTTCCCGGCGGTATGTATTCCAACATGGTGGCCCAGCTCAAAGCCCTCCAGGCAAGCGACCTGCTTGACGACGCAATGCGCCTGATCCCGAAAGTTCGCCGCGACGCAGGGTTAGTTCCCCTTGTCACCCCCACCAGCCAGATCGTGGGCTCCCAGGCAGTACTCCTCGCCATGGACCGCCGCAAAGGCAACCCCGACTACACTCAGGCCAACAACCAGTTCATATCTCTCGTCAAAGGGGAATATGGCCACACACCCGTAGCCGTGGATCCCGCTTTCCGCGAAAAGATCACCGGTGACGCTGCCGAGAAGCCATACGACGTTTCCTCTTACAAGAAGCCCGCCAATCCCGAAGTCGCCGACCTCGGAGGAGTGCCTCTTGCATCCAACGCCGAAGAATATCTGCTTCTCGAGCTTCTTCCCAATGTGGCCAACAAATTCCTCCGCAATCGCCGCGAAGAGGAATACAAAGCAAAACAACCCGCCGAGGCTCCCAAGGCAGAAAAAACCGAGGCTCCCGCCAAGGCTTCTGTCGAAGATGAACCGATCACCGGCGAAGTGTTCCGCGCCCCGATGGGTGGCCGCATCATCGAGATCAATGTCAAGCCCGGCGACAAAGTCAAAAAAGGCCAGATCATGATGGTTTACGAGGCAATGAAGATGGAGAACGATCTCGAAGCCGATCGCGACCTGACCGTAAAACGTATCTTTGTCGCTCCCGACGAAGTTGTCGGTACAGACGCTGCCCTTATCGAATTTGAATAAGCCTTCCTGTCGAAAGACAAGGTAAAGTAAAATAATCAATCGCGCCACATAAGTTGTGATCACAACTTATGTGGCGCGGTTGATTTTACAGGATCTCATTGCTGACAATATATCTCAGTGTCGGAGACCGAATATTCTGCCCAATCCATGCTTGAAACCCTTGAAACGCCGGATCTTACGCCGCCATTTCAAAAGCGAGTAAATCGATTTCTCCAGATCAAAACCTCTAAGATCGGAATATGGTCGCAACACCGGCAGGAATTCTTCAGGTCTAAGTCCTATCTGAGAAAAAGACCTCATCGACTCTTCGATGTCAGGGATCTTTCCTGTCGACATCCTGTTTATATCAATCAATGTCAGCTGATAACGGTCATCCGTAGCGCGCCTTGAATAAATCAGATTACCGGGATTATAATCCAGAGGGAGGAATCCTTTGGTGTGGAGTTCATAAGTGAATACTCCCAACGCATCGCATAAATCCCGTTTTTTGTCCGCGTCAATATCCGGCGAATATATGTCGACTATCAATCCCCCATTCACAAAAAGAGAAACGAACACCCCCTCTTGAAACAGTCCTCCTTTACGTGTTTCAGCATAAGCCACAGGGACGGCAGTGGCTATTCCCGCGTTGATCAGAGCCAAAGCGTTGTCATATGCCTTGCGGGCCTTGCTGGAACGCAACCCCGTGTATAATATCCGATGATACAGACTGCGGGGCTTGTATCGCTTCACCACAAACACAAGCCCGTCACATGAGACAGTCTCGATAATGTTTCTTCTGTTACGGTGAATGATCTCCGCCGGGCATTCCGCTGAAATCATGTCACGGATAGTCCGCTCATGAGCCATGAATCCGGCATTAATCTCCACTTTAGTCTTGCAAGCCATCTTTATGCGATTTGTTATTAAAAGCCTCTTCCTGCCTGGCCATAGTGGCGATCTTATACTGAGCCTCCAATATACCCCACAGCAATCCCGCACGCCCGTCACGCCAGCCGCCCTTCAGTACGAATGAACGGAAAAAGCGGCCGAACGGCTTGAAGATATAACTTGGCAACCCATATCGCCGACATCCCCGCCGTTTCAGCTCCTGATCGGTATAGCGGTCAAGCTTCTCAAGACGTGACGCGACATCATTTTTCTCAAGATGTATCAATGCGAGATCTTTACGGTCTGCAGGAATAGCCACAACCTTCCCTTTGACTTGCGGAGTCGCATGGATAACGGGCGGCCACCATATCCTATCTTTTTTTGCGAAACGGATGACATAGTCGGGATAGAGACAATGCATTTCCCGCCCCATGAAAGAGTTGACACGCGGGATCTTCAAGGCATCCGGAGCATCGGCTTTGGAGATCAGATCATACAGGTGATCCCTCAACGCGGCAGGCACCTCTTCGTCTGCGTCGACAATCAACACCCAGGGATTATCCCCACCCTGTATAGCAGCGTTTCTCGCAGGCTCACATATCCCACATGGCTCAAAATCAATAATTTTCGCCCCATATTCCCGTGCGATATCCCGGGTACGGTCTGTGCTGCGCATGTCAACCACGACGATCTCGTCGAAGCCTTTCAAAGACTCGAGCACTCCGGGTAAATATGCTTCGGCATTATATGTATTCATGACAGCGGATATCCGCTCTCGCGCCGGTCTGGTGTTCATGACAAAACCTCCATTAATTCATTCACTGATCTTTGTATGCTGAAAGCCTTGCTGCGTTCAAGAGACACCGCAGACATACGTCTACAGGTCTCGCCATCAGTGGCCAGTTTCTCCAGATTGTAAGCCAGAGCCTGTATGTCACCCGTCGGGAACAGCAATCCGGATTTCCCGTTCTCAAGAATCTCAGCAGGGCCGCTCGGACAGTCTGAAGCCACGACAGGCACACCCAATCCCATTCCTTCCACCAACACCAAACCGAAACCCTCATACTTGGAAGACAGCACAAGCGCGATGCTCTGTCTTATCAATGGATAAGGATTCTCGATAAAACCTGTCAGTATGACCGAATCCTGCAGACCCAGCTCTTCGACAAGTCCTGACAACATCTCTTTGTCGCGGCCTTTGCCGACCAACACCAGCGATGGTACAGACGAGCATTCCGTATGCTTCCGAAACTCCGCATAGGCTTTTATCAATGTCTCATTGTCTTTCTGCGACTCTTCGAGCCGGGCGACAGATATGAAATAACGTGATGGGAGCTTCATCCCGGGCGGCATATTCCCCCGCCGTTCAATATCCTCGAAATCATAGCCATTGTATATCCTGACGAATTTCTCTTGCAATGATGGGAAAAGCCTGCGTCCTTCCTCGAGCATCGTGTCAGAAACCACCACAATTCTGGAATATCGGCTCATTCCGTCCATCTGTCGGCGGCAATGCCGCTCCGACCGCCGTAGATTCTCGGCAATACTGAAATGATAGAATCCGACCACCGGCTTTCCGTGATCCCTGATCAGGGAATAAAACGTGGAGTCAAAATCCACAATCGCGTCATGCGATGACACCAGCCGGTCAAGCCTGCGTCCAAGCAGCCTCCTCCTTATCAGGTTGACCACAGTCTCGTCGAAAATCTTCTCATACAACGGCAACTTGCGGGAAAGTTTACGCTGCCGCGATCTTACCAGAAACCTCTCCCCTATTATATGGACTACTTTTACCTCCGGAGAAATACGCGAAAGAAACACTTCACGATCTCCCATCGAGACTCCGATTCCTAATGTCACTTCATATCTCGAATAATCAATATTATTGAGATACTCGACCAAGGCGGTATCTATCCCCCCGTCAAGGAAACGGCTAAGCAAAAACAACAACCGTTTTTTTTTCATGATTGAAGACGCGTGATGTTGAAAAATTTATCGATCTCATACCATAAGATCAAACGCATACGGCGGCCGTACGCTCCGGGTGACAATCCGTCGATCAGGGCCGTGATCTCATCTTTCCGCTCATTCATCAGATGAGGATATGCCCGCAGACGCTTCAGTGTGCGCCCTGCAAGCATGGCGCGTCCCGCCGATCCCAACTCGAGAAAATCCGCGACCTCCTGCATTACAGGGATTCCCTCGGAAAAATACAGCCCCGCCTTGGATGCTCCCGGCGACACTTTCTTGTCATGCTGACGAAAATAATTGAGTTTTTGCCGAATCTCAACAGCTCCACCGTTACGGGCCAATCTGACCCAGAACAGCCAGTCTCCACAATAACGCATTTTCATTTGCCGCGACGTTATCCCTGGAGCTTTATCACGTCGGAACACCACCATTGAAGCGTTGTACACATCGGCGGTCCACAATAGTTTCTTCCTCACAAGGTCCTCTCCGGCGTAGAATTCTTTCTCCGGGGCATTTCTCGGGTAACGGTCCCAGTCCATCCCGGGAATATCCTTACCGAAGGCATCCACCATATGCGAGCCTGAAAATGCCATTACGGCATCCGGTGTGTTTTCAAGTTCAGGAACCAGAGTTTCCAGGAAACGGGGATCCGCGAAATCATCGCTCTCCGCGATCCATACATACTTTCCCCTGGCAAGAGACAGACCTCGCGCCCATTGCACGAAAGTACTGCCTGAATTATGCTCGTTCAACACCAATTCCGACACTTTGGGATGACTTGCGTATGATTCGAGGATCTTACGACTTTCGTCGGTCGAGCAATCATCAAGCAAAATCAGCTCAAAATCAGAAAATGTCTGCGCCAACACGCTCTCGATGCGCTGTCTCAGATATGGCGCATGATTGTAGTTGGGCACTATGACAGAAACAAGGGGGAAGGTGTCTGTGACGCACATGGAATGCGAATTGAGTAATTATACTGCAAATTTAACTCTTTTCGCGCGAATTATCTTCCATCGCCCCGATTAAAAATCAACCGCCGCAAAAAACATTCGTTCCTGACACAGAACTCATCACACCGGGATAACCATCATCGGGACATCTGCCCGGAAGAGAATCTTGTGGGCTATCGACGGATTGAATACCCTTGCGAAGACATTGCGTTTCTTGTTGGGTACGCATATCAGGTTGAACGGAGTTTCCTGTATTATAGACTTGAAATCGTCAATCAATGTGTCAAGGCGGATGGTACGCATGTCAAAACCACATCTGGGGAAATGCTCGCGGCAATAGTTCAGCAGATTGAGCTGCGCCTTCCCGGTTTTCGGATCCGAAGGATTCTCCCTTCGCCCTGGAATATGTATCAGCATGACATCAAGAGTCTGACGGGGAAACAGGCGGTACAGGGTATCGAGCGCGATCATGTCCTCCTGGTCGAGATTGCAAATGAACGCCACCCTGCCAAGGCTGACAAGCTCTTTGACATCAACGCTCTCCGGCACAGTGAAAGCCGGTATACGGCACGAGTCCAAAACTTCGGCGGTAACACTCCCGATAAGTTCTGCTTCCTTCTTCTCGGCCCCTCGGGTGCCCATTACAATGAGCTGCGGGGAGTTTTCCCTGGCATATCCGAGAATAGCCTCTTCAGGGATTCCTTCCATCACGATGGTGGAGAATTTGACAGCAGGAATCTCTCCAGCCTTTATCCAGCCGCGTATTTTGGAGGCGTATTCCTCCATAAGCTTTTTTGTCTCGCCCTCAATGACCTGCGTCTCCTCCATGTCAGCAAGTCCGTAATCATAAGTGTCGGTTAGTTGTATGGCAGGCGGCGCATCAGGAGCGATAAATGAATGCAAAAGCTGTATAGAACAACCCAGTCTCGCCGCGATCCCGAATGCGAGCCTGGCGGCATTGTCGGAATGAGGAGAAAAATCAGTCGGCAACAACACAGTGCCACCCTCTTTTGAGCCACCTTCTGAAGGAGGCATGTCAAATATCTCTATATTCTCTATTATCCTCAGCGCGAGAGCCAGATCTGATTCTTTTATGCGGATCCTGACCCCGGCCGAGACGGCAGGCGATGCGAGATTGACATTGTTTAGCTCCACATAAATGCCTTCCCTTTCAAGCAGATTCTTTAACGGGAGGGCCTTCTCATAAGTGTGGATGGCGATGGTTATAAGGCGGTTGGGTGTCATTTGAGTGGTTCTGATACATATCTCGGCCAAGATCGGCCCGTCTTAAAAAACAATCTATGACGCGCCGGGCTGTTGGTAGCTGACAGACGCGTCATAGATAAAAGTCTTTGATGAGGCGAAAAGTTTATTACTTCTCTTTCTTCTTCTCTTCCTCCTGCAGGATTTCAACCGCCATGTCATAGATTGTGGTATCGTCGAGGACTACGATTCCCCCGTCGGGACCCGGTTCAATATGCAACCCGCAATTCTTGCCGAATTCGTAGTTTGTGCCACCGAAATAATTTCGGATTGTCTGAGGCGTTGTGTTGAGCTTATCGGCAATGCGGGTAACAGCGCCATCGGGCAGTGCGTCTTTGATACGACGGAGATCATTGAAGGATATTGTCTTAGTCATGCGCGTATGATTTTTGGGTTTGTAAATGCTGAAATCAAGGGTCAGAGAGGAATTTGCCCTAAATTTATACACTTAATTCGGATTCTCCAAATTTTTACAGTATGTTATAAAACATATCCTACAGCTTTTATCTGTTAATCTTGCAAAAGTCAACCATTTATCATTCTGCATCATATTCGCTCGACATCGGAAGCCTTCACCCACGCTCGTTCACCATGACCGACAAGTACCTCATACCACATTCCCTCGCCGGGATTTGATATTGAATCTATAATCTCCACTTTCGTTCCCTCATGCAAGAGGAAAGCCTGCTCCGACTGGTTACGGGCCTCACGCGGAGATGTCGAAAGCTGCGAGGATGGAGGCAGGATGATCGCATAATTATCAGAATTGACATTGTTGGCCGCCGCGAAAGAGACAACTACCGCAATAACGGTGACCGCGAAAACCACAAGCCCTCCAAAAAAACTTGCCTTCTTGACAGCAACGGCCGAGGAAAAGAGATAAGCGGCGACAGCTCCAAGAAACACGGCAAACAACAGTAATGCTATCATCGCCCAAGTGTCGGGATGGAACATACCGACAGTCCCTTTCCATATCGAATCCAGATAGGAACCACTGTCAATCTGCTTGTCTGTTATCTTGGAATTGACGAAGTCAAGGTTAGCCCGCGCGTCGGCATTCGTCGGATCGAGTTTCAACGCCCGCTCGTAATTGATAATAGCCTTACCGAGATTCCCCTGACGGTAATAAGCGTTGCCAAGGTTGTAAAACAACTCGCTCGAACTCCCTTCCCTCTTCAGAGCCTCAAGATACAACGATTCAGCCATCACAAAATTATCCGCGCTGTAGGCGGAATCCGCGCGCTGCAAAACGATTTTGACAGGAATGCCACCGGTCGTTTTTTTTGGAGCCACACTGTCTGAAGATGCCTGGGCGGCGACATCAATGAGGGATACGAACAGGAGTAATATGCAGGAAATGAATTTCATCTGTATGATTTACTTGCGTTTGCTAATGTTGCTTTTTTCAAGTTCATTGATGGAAGAGGTCGCCTCATTGTAGACAGCCTCAACTGAAGCCTCCGAAGAGGAGTCCGGTGTATAACGCGCCATCTCGCATTGGTCGAGTACAGAAATCAACCTGTCGGAGATATCTTCCGCGACACCCCGGCCAGATAATGTCTCCTGGATATTCTGACGGGTAAGCTGCGAGACAGGCATCGACAGTTTGTCACTGAGATATCCCCACATGGCCTTCAACATGGACTCATAGAATTGTTCGGGTTGACGGGCTCTCATGAACTTCTCGGCCTCACGCAATCGCTTGCGGGCGACCTTATTAGCCCTGGCGTTGCGACGGCCGGCGACATCGGCATTCAATCTCGCCTGCCTGCCGTATATTATCGCTGCAAGGAGAAGGACAACAACCATAACGGCCGCGATCGTCCAGTACCACCAGCTAAAGATTATCGGGTCATGTGTCTTCGACAGACTTTTCGCTCCGGTCTTTATATGGAGGATGTCGGTGTTTTTGGCCTCAATCTCCCTTTGTTCCGCGCTTATGGTGGTGCCGCTTCCTTTGGCGACCTCCATCGTGTAGCCGGGAGCGGTCAATGTCACATACGCGCGCTTGGAGGGATCAAAATAGACAAACTTCTGATCGGGAATCTTGAATGTGCCGACACTTTGCGGCACCAGAGTATAATCGACCATCATCGTACCCGTGACCGTAGATCCACTTACACGTGTACGGGAGTCTGTTTTCGGGGTGAATTGCTCGAACTCATCCGGGATCTCCGGTTTCGGCTCATGAACATATTTTATGTTGCCTGTCCCGGTGACAATGTATTCGAGCGAAGCGGCTTCCCCGGTTTTCAGCTTGTCGGGAGCCAGACGGCTCTCAAACGTGAATTGTCCGACCGCGTTGTCAAATCCTGCGGGACGAGGCTCCGGAAGCGGTGTAATGTTTACAGAAGAGGTATAAGGCTGAAGGTGGACCTCCTTCTCAACCGGACGGCCCGAAACGAACCAGCCATTGCTTACCCTCTCGATCTGCACGACACTAAGGTCATACTTCCCTGAATTTATGGTCAGCTTGCCAGATTTCTGGGGAAAAATTATGCATTTCTTCAACACCGCCGTCACATAATTCTGACCATTGTAATTCTCGACGGCATTGAGAGCCGCCTGTGTGTCAACCTCCTCTATGAGGAATCCGTCGAATGTAGGCGGAGAGGTCATCATAAAGGAGTTTATACGCTGGAATTTGGTATACAGCTTTATCGTGCATTCTATCGCTTCCTGCTCATAGGCATGGCTCTTGTTTAGGATGATCCTTACAAAGATGTCATCCTTGGAAATAGGTCTTGAAGTGTCATCCTGTGATGAAAGATCATCTACATGGACGCTTTGTTGCTGCGGGACATTTCCGTAACCATAGCCATACCCGCCCTGTTGCGACTGGGGAGCTTTGTCGGCAGGAAGCACAGCGAACTTGGCAGCTTGCGAGGTCAGCTTCTTGCCATCGACAACTATGGAAGCCGCAGGGATGGAGAACGTACCCTCTTTTTCCGCGCGATACACGAAAGTATATTCAACAGTGCTTGACGATGAAGCTTGCCCGTTGATTATCTGATAACTTTGCGACGTGCTGACTCCCGGTTGCGGATTGAGCAGCTTGCATCCGTTTATCGGTGGAGCATTCAGGCTGGTGCCTTCCCCGTTTGAAAGGCGATAAGTGACCGCAAAACGGTTGCCTACGATGACATTTCTTGGAGGAATGACCTGAAAAGAGGTCTGTGCCGCCATCGTCATGCAGCATAGCAATGTCACTGTCAATATCAAAAACAACTTTTTCATCGCCGTTTCAGAAATATCTCATTGTTAAATAGTTGTAATTATCTTTGTCACCAAGGCTTACCTGTCTGGCGTTGGCGCGACTGTTTTTCCTGGCCTTGCTTCATCTGCTCGACCTTCATTCGCGTGGCCGACTCCTTGTCATCCATCGCCTTGAGGATCTGCGCCGCGCTCTGCTCGCTCAAGCCTCCTTGCTGTTGTTGCTGCTGTTGCTGTTGTTGTTGCTGCTGATCCTTGTCCTGCTGATCTTTGTTTTGATCCTGCTGGTCTCGGTTCTGCTGCTGTTGCTGCTGATCCTGATTCTGATCCTGGTTGTTATCTTGATCCTTGTTATCATCTTTGTTCTGGTCTTGCTGTTGCTTTTTCAATTGCGCAAGTCGCAGATTCTCACGTGCCTGATTGTTTTCAGGATTGCGACGCAAGGCATGTTTGTACATTTCAATTGCCGACGCATAATCCTCACTCTTGTAGGCAATATTGCCACGATCATAGAAGGATTGTTCCGCAAGGAGGATATCGGAATTGGCAGCAGTCTGTTCAAGGATAGCATCAGCCTGCTTCACAAGAGAATCACCCTTGTTAACGAGATCCTCTCCACGCTGTTTCAGATACGATGACGCGAGATTGAACCGGGCGCGTCCGTTATCGGGATTCTCGCCAAGAGCCTTCTTGAAATTGACCTCCGCCTCTGCGTAACGCTGTTTGTCGAAGAGGCTTTTTCCCTCTTTCATATAGTTACGCTCACGCTTGGTTGATGGGCGCGCTCCGGCAGATTGGTCTTCTCTGGATGAACACCCGACGGTTGCCATCACAAAGAAAACGGCACATGCTGATATGGATAATATCTTCAAGAACTGTTTCATTTCCACAATTCCTTATTGACTTTGATTAAAGAGAATATAAACCTCATCTGTCTCCCTTTTTCAGACTACCGCCTCCATTGGCCGCGATTTTCTGATGGGAAAAGAATGTATATCGTTTGAGCCATCCGATCTTTGTCGGCAAGATTACCGCATCGATCACAAGCAGGATAAGGGCAATCCAGACAAACAGCGGGAATTGCTCCGCACTCGCTTTATAGGATACATGCTGCAGGTCGCTCTTTTTGATCTTGTCGAGCTGATCAACAAGATTCGTCAGGGCTTTGGAGGAGGAGCCATTGATATAAACGCCACCTCCGGCCTCGGCGATCTCCTTGGCCATCTTCTCATTAAGGAAAGTGGTCACAGGCGCGCCTGTCTCATCTTTGAGGAAATCACCATTGCGGTTAACAGGTATCGGAGCCCCCTTCATAGAGCCCACCCCCATGACATCTACTTCGATACCGAGACTTTTAGCGTATTTGGCCATCTCGACAGCGTCCCCCTCATGGTTCTCGCCATCTGTGATAACGATAATAGCCTTGTTTATATCCTCAGCGGGAGAGAAGGAGTTGATCGCCATGTTTATGGCAGTTCCGATCGCTGTTCCTTGCGTCGGGACCATCTCTGTCGATATCTCGTCAAGATACATCCTCGCCGACACGAAATCCGTAGTGATAGGAAGCTGCGTGTAGGCTTCTCCGGCGAAAACGATAAGACCGACTTTGTCATTGCCGAGCTTGTCTATGAGATTGCCCAACAGATATTTCGCCCTGTCAAGACGGGAAATGCCACGGGTGTCATCTGTCGAGGACGCGAGCATGGAGCGGGAGACATCGAAGGCGATCATGACCTCTATACCTTCTGTCGACTCTACCTCCTCCTTCTCGCCGGCCCTCGGACGCGCCACGGCGATCACAAGTGCGGCAAACGCGAGAAGTTCCAAGGTTATCTTTATCGCCGGCTTGTATTTTGAAGCCTCCGGCATAAGATGCTCCAGATGGCGCGGATTTCCATAACGGCGCAGTTTTATCCTGCGCGCCA
Organism: Prevotellaceae bacterium; assembly: GCA_021772015.1. GTDB lineage: Bacteria > Bacteroidota > Bacteroidia > Bacteroidales > Muribaculaceae > UBA7173. Next base: position 18,011 of record JAETNS010000019.1, read on the forward strand.
CACGCGACCAATACCATAACCCGAAAATCACCGGTATGAGCAGGAGCAGATATAATAATGTGGGATATGCGAACGACATGACTTGATTATGGAATAGTACGGAGCCAAGTCTGGCGGATTACGAGTTCGAGCAAAAACAGCACCAGCGCGGCAAGCGCCCAAGGCAGGTAGCAATCCTCCGTGTGGGAGAAATGTTTCACATCGAGTTCGGTCTTCTCCAGCTGGTCAATTTCAGAGAAAATATCCTGCAGTACACGGTTTCCCGTGGCCCGGAAGTATTTTCCCCCTGTTATGTCTGCTATTTGTTTTAACGTAGCCTCATCAATCACCACCGGCTGCGGCTGATATTCGATCCGGCCAAACATGTTGTACATCGGATACAAAGCAGTCCCGTTTGTTCCGATACCGATAGTGTATACCTTGATTCCGAGTTTCTTGGCGATCTCGGCGGCAGTCAACGGAGCGACTATGCCTGTATTGTTGGAGCCGTCGGTAAGGAGGATGACACTTTTGGATTTCGCTTTTCCGTCTTTGATACGGTTTATTGATGTCGCGAGACCGTCGCCGATAGCGGTGCCGTCCTCAAGCATTTCACGGTTCAGGGCTGTCACATAGTTGGCGAGAGTCGCGCGATCAGTGGTCATAGGCACACCGGTGAATGCTTCCCCGGCGAAGACAACCAGCCCCATATTGTCATTCTCACGGCCGTTTATGAAGTTTGCGGCTATCTTTTTTGCGGCTTCAAGCCTGTCAGGCTTGAAGTCTCGGGCAAGCATTGAGGAAGAGATATCGAGGGCGATGACCATGTCGGTGCCTTCTGTCTTGGAAGTCCGCCAGGCATCTCGCGTCTGCGGACGCGCCAGGCACACTACCAGACATCCTATCGCGAGCAATCTAAGGAGATACATCGCGTAAAGGCCATACTGGCGCGCGGGCCTCCCCAGCGTACGGAATGGCCCCGTGGTGGATATCTGCAAGGAAGGATGAGTGCTACGTCGCCGCCAGATCCACCACCCCGCCAGGGGCAGGCAGACCAGCAACAGCCATAACATTCCGGGATTTGCGAATTGCATCTTGATAAGTTTTCTAAATTGTAAGTAACTGGTCAGACAGTTTTGATTGACGAACCGTCGGCAGGATCACCCTCCCCGGGCAGCGTCTCCACAGGTTTTGTCTCCTCAACGAACTGCACTGCCTCCGACATCGCCCGGTGGTTGTCATCGGGAAGAGGTCTGACCTTGGCGAATTTGACAAAATCAGCTATCTCAAGGATACGCTTCATTCGCTCATTCGGCATCCTGGTAGTCTCGTTCTCATTCAACACTCTGGTTATCTGCTGGGTTGTCATCTCCATCGCATTGATTCCAAAACGGCCCTGTAGGTAATCGCGCAGAATGTCTGTCAGACGGGTGTAATACTCCTTCTCCTGACCGTTCTGCCAGAGATTCCTCTCCCGCAGACTCTCAAGCCGCTGCATGGCAAGTTGATAAGGCGGCACAGGCTTTTTCTTCGGCATTAGCGGAACCTCCACTTTCTTGGTCATTATCAGATAACCGCATATACCGGCTGCGATGATCAACAGTCCGGCAAGAATCCACTGCCAGTAGTCTGTCAGCCAGTCGGGAAGGAAGTCATACCACCGGGTCTCGAAATCCATCGCCGGAGCAATCGGATTTATATCCTCCATATCGCTGACATCCACCGGATTCACTTTCAATGTGATAGGTTGGGTACGCAATGTGTCGGGCCCGTTGACCATCATGAAGGGAGGGATAGTATAGACTCCCGAATCGAAAGACTGCACTATCAACGCCCTTTTCATCTCGACAATCCCGTTGCCAAGATCTGTGGTGTCGCCATAAACCCAGTCAATGATCTCGACCTCGGTGGGCATAGCGTTCTTGTCAACAAGGATATCCGCAACCGCCCCTGCCTTGTCCACGATATCGAAACGTATCGCGGTCTGATAACCCATCGTTATTTGCGAAGAGTCGACCGAGGCTTTCAGAGACCTGGCGGACAATGGTACTGTCAAAGACAGCACAGCAGACAGGAACAATATGTTTATGAGCCTTTTAAGCATCAGACAAACTTGTTAGATTTCGAGTATGCCCTTATAGACCGCATACTCTTCATTTCTTTAATTTTTGATCGTGGCTGATCAGACACGTTTACGGAAAAGTCCCATGAGGGCCGTGACAAAATCCTCGTCTGTGGCAACAGAGCATGAGTTGACACGACAACGTTTGAATGTGTCAGTCATGACCTGCTGGCGTTCATACCACCATTTGTTGTACAAAGCGCGCACCTTTTTGGAAGAGGTGTCAACCCATTGTTCGGCATCGTTCTCGAGATCCTTGACCCTCATCAGTCCGACATCCGGCAACTGGGCGTCACGTTTGTCATAAACCTGAATCCCATAGACATCATGCTTGTTGGAGGCGATGGACATGGCTTTGTAGTAGTCCTTCTCATCTATGAAGTCGGAGATGACAAATGTCGTACAGCGTTTCTTCAGGGCATCTGTGAAATATCTCAACACCATCCCTATGTCGGTGCCGCTATGGTCAGGAGTGAAGTCAATCAGTTCCCTGATGATAAAAAGGATATGCTTTTTCCCCTTCTTGGGAGGTATGAATTTCTCGATCTTGTCTGAAAAGAAAATCACACCGATCTTATCATTGTTCTGAATGGCTGAAAACGCCAGAGTCGCCGCGATTTCCGCTATCATCTCGCGTTTCTCCTCACCCACAGCCCCGAAAAGACGGGAGCCGCTGACATCCACAAGCAACATGACTGTCAGCTCGCGCTCCTCCTCATATATTTTGACATAAGGGCGGTTGTGTCGGGCTGTCACATTCCAGTCTATGTCGCGGATATCATCGCCGTATTGGTATTCCCTGACTTCGGAGAAGGTCATGCCACGCCCTTTGAACGCCGAATGATACTCTCCGGCGAAGATGTTCTGGGAAAGTCCGCGAGTCTTGATCTCGATACGCCTGACCTTCTTCAATAGTTCGTTGGCATCCATCCTGTTTGAAAATTATCTGAATATTCGGTTTCAACGACGGAATCAGGGCACAACCACTTTGTCGAGAATCTCGGAGATAATCTCGTCGGCCGAAATGTTGTTGGCCTCAGCCTCGTAGGTGAGACCGATACGGTGGCGCATGACATCATGGCAGACGGCACGGACATCTTCAGGAATCACATAACCGCGCTGACGCAGGAACGCGTAAGCCTTGGCGGCACGCGCCAATGAGATGGAGGCACGCGGTGATGCTCCGAACGATATTATACTCTGGAGTTCGGGCAGCCCGCACTCGGCCGGGAAACGCGTGGCGAAGACAATGTCCACTATATAGCGTTCGATCTTCTCGTCGATATATATCTTCTCGACCACCTGCTGCGCGTCAAGGATGTCTTCGGGACGCAGCAACGGACGGACGACAGACCTCTTGTTTGACAGGTTCTGACGGATGATCAGCTTTTCCTCGTCACGGGTAGGATATCCGATGACCACCTTCAAAAGAAAACGGTCGACCTGTGCCTCCGGGAGAGGGTATGTGCCTTCCTGCTCGATGGGGTTCTGTGTAGCCATGACCAAGAACGGCTCGTCAAGGGGGAAAGTACGGTCGCCGATCGTCACCTGACGCTCCTGCATTGCCTCAAGCAATGCGGCCTGCACCTTTGCCGGCGCGCGGTTGATTTCGTCAGCGAGAACGAAATTGGCAAAAATCGGCCCCCTTTTCACTTGAAACTGCTCCGATCTCACGCTGTAGACCATCGTACCGGTCACATCGGCGGGCAAAAGGTCGGGAGTGAACTGTATTCGACTGTATTTGGCATCAATCAACTGCGAAAGGGTCTTGATGGCCAAGGTCTTGGCCAGACCGGGAACTCCCTCCAACAGTACATGCCCGTTGGAGAGAAGGGCGATGAGCAAGGATTCTACGAGATGCTTCTGGCCGACAATCGTCTGGTCCATCCCCTGCATGATCAGGCTGACGAAATTGTTGCGGCTTGCCACGAGGTCATTAAGCTCTCTGATGTTTACCGTTTCACTCATAAGTCTTTATATGGTTGTTTATTGTTATGCAATTTCTGATAAATGGAGTACAGCATACACAGACGCGGCCGACAGACGGTTTGTCATATGTGGGGAGTGTCGGCCTGCGACCGGTTGAAGTTTGCAGTGCAAATGTATGGAAACAAAACAGGTAAACGTTAAAACATAGTGTTAAAATTATCTATCAACCGTTTACCTCTTTTAAGATTTAATCATTTTTAAGCAATCCGCTCACTCTGACATCGCTTTATAAGATTCCTTGTCAGCTTTTCTGAGTGACTCCTTGTCAGCAGGGTCAATTCCGTATTTGTCGCGAGGCGGGATGACGAGCACCATCCCATCTTCGAGATTGTCGGGATCCTTTATTTTGTCTTTGTTCTCGATATAGATGTATACCCAGAATTTGGCATTGCCGTAATGGCGGCGAGCCATCAAAGAGAGATAGTTGCCCGGCCTGACCGTGTCAGTCACAATTTTTGTGGCAGAAGTCGATGGAACATAGCCGGTCTCCTTGTGTGAATCTGATGACGATTTGTCGTCAGCAACCGAATCAGAGTGTATGTCCGTCCGCTCGACAGCATTGTCATTCACTAAAGTTGCACTCTCATCTCCATTAGGGGACACTGCTGTCATCCGGGCTATTGAATCGACCTGTCTGACAGCATCATGACGTATAAGTATGCCATCCTCCAATATCTCAACATTCGCAGGCATGCCAAAGTTCGCATACCTGTATGCCAGATATCCGATCACAAGCCCCAGCAGACAGGCGGCGATGGCGGTAACGATCAGTGTAAGAGTAGTATGCCCCACCCTCTTGATTGTCACACGGCTTTCAGGCTCCAGCCTGACAGGTACAGGTGATTCAAGAGACTGCAACCGGGAAATTCCCTGATCGGATTGATTTTCCGAGGCCTCCATCTTAGCGGCCTCGTGTGGGATTTCCTGCAGGGGTTTGGGGTCAATACTATCAGGGGATGGGGTTGTAACATCATCCTCGGGGTGAAGTTTGACTGCGGAGATTGTGGGCAGAGGATCCTTGACTTTGGATTCGGCCGTATGCCTGAAACGCGCCGGCAACGGAGGCGGCATTGACACTCCGGCTGCGACATCATTTCCGGCTGCTGACACCTGGCCTGACTCCGGCGATTGTTTCCCTGAAGAGACTGCTTCCTCGCTCTCTGAAGTAACGGAAGCCTTGTCACAATCATGCACCTCAATGGTCAAAAGCTCATCATCAGTAACCGAATCAGCCAGTTCGACCGACTCGAACATTGAAAACGGCTCATTGACAAATGCCGACAATGATTCCTCGGGAGCGAAATCCACAGTCAGATTACCATCGACATCGGATGTCGCTTTGAAAACACCAAGACCGTCAACCTTTACCACACCGTCAGCAGCCAGTCCTTGGGTGACAACAACTGAAAATTCCTTGATGAAAGATCCCGCGACATCACTCCCGCAGTTTACCTTTGCGGCCAACCGCGCAATCACTTCCGGCAGGGGAATTGTGTTTGGATTCATTTATCCGGACCCTCCGCAATCCCGTTTTTAAGTCTTCCTCCAGGAATAAACTCCAACTCAATCACCGGAGGCAGAAGCAACCTTTTACCGGTCGAAAGGTCGCGGACAACCGTCTCATCCCGTTTAATGCCCTGAAAGGAACCCAATGAAGGGAAAGCGACCCTGTTGAGGTCGCGGCATTCCTCTCCTATGACTTCGATAAAACTCTCCAACAGCTTTTCCGCCGTGGAGGTCTCAAGGTTAAGGCGCGAGGCCATTATGCTAACAAACTGTCTGCTCTCCAATTTAAAAACAATTTCGACCGGTTTAATCGTAAGTTCGACAAAGGTAAGCATTTTCCATCAAAAAACCGCGCCGACTCTTGAAAGAATCGACGCGGCCGCATTTTCAGGTGATTAGACTGTATGTCAGATTACGCCTTGTTCCATCATCGCAGTGGCGACTTTCATGAAGCCGGCGATATTCGCGCCCTTCATGTAGTTGAGATAGCCATCTTCCTGCATACCATACTTCTGGCACTGTGTGTGGATGGCAGCCATGATCTGGTGGAGCTTCGCGTCAACCTCCTCGGCGGTCCACTGGAGGTGTTCGGCATCCTGGGTCATCTCAAGACCGGAGCAGGCCACGCCACCGGCGTTGACTGCCTTTCCGGGAGCATAATTCACGCGGTTCTCGATGAAGCAGTCGATTGCCTCCGGGGTACAGCCCATGTTGGAAACTTCCGCAACCAGCTTCACACCATTGGCGACAAGCATTTTGGCATCCTCGCCGTTGACCTCGTTCTGGGTAGCGCAGGGAAGAGCGATGTCGACTTTCTGCTCCCAGGGCTTCTTGCCGGGGAAGAATGTGGCATTGGGATATTTCTCGGCATAGGGAGCGACGATGTCATTGCCGGAAGCACGAAGCTCAAGCATGTATTCGATCTTCTCTCCGCTGATACCATCGGGATCATAAACATAACCGTCAGGACCGGAAATGGTGACAACCTTCGCGCCAAGTTCAGTGGCCTTGGTTGCGGCACCCCATGCGACGTTGCCGAAGCCTGAGATAGCGACAGTCTTCCCCTTGAGGTCTTCGTTCTTGAGAGCCAGCATGTTCTGCACAAAGTAAAGTGCGCCGAAACCGGTTGCCTCGGGACGCAGGCGCGAACCGCCGAAATCGAAGCCCTTGCCGGTGAAAGTACCGGTATGCTCGTCGACGAGTTTCTTGTACATTCCATACATGTAGCCAACCTCGCGGCCGCCAACACCGATGTCACCGGCGGGAACGTCACGGTCAGGACCGAGGTTCTTCCAGAGGCCAAGGATGAATGCCTGGCAGAAGCGCATGATTTCACGGTCGCTCTTACCACGGGGGGAGAAGTCGGAGCCACCCTTCGCGCCACCCATCGGGAGGGTTGTGAGGGCGTTTTTGAATGTCTGCTCGAAACCGAGGAATTTCAGGATCGAGAGGTTCACAGACGCGTGGAAACGGATGCCCCCCTTATACGGGCCAATGGCATTGTTGAACTGCACGCGATAGCCGATGTTGTTCTGGACCTCACCCTTGTCGTCAAGCCAGGTCACACGGAATGTGACGATCTTGTCAGGCTCCACCATGCGCTCGATGATCTTGTTGCGCTCGAATTCAGGATGCTGGTTGTAAACGTCAACTACCGACATGAGGACCTCGCGTACTGCCTGCAGGTACTCCTTCTCACCCGGATGCTTTGCCTCCAGGGCGTTCATGATATTGTTTATATCCATAGCGTATGTATGAATTGGTTGAACTATCTGTTTATTGTCAGGTTTGAATATAAAATTTTATGCTTTACAGCAATATTTCAAAGCAGTCTTTAAGGTGTTTGGCCATTATCGACTAACACCACCGCAAATATAGCACATTAAAATTGAATTTAGCAAGAAAAAACAGAAAATATTTTCAGCGTTTTCTGACCTGTTTTTACTGCCCCGAATCGTTTTTCCATGATTTTGGCAAGATGTTTGCATTATTGTTTGTTATATTTGCAAAAACTTTACCCCCTGAATGAAAAAAGAACTCTTCACCGAGATTAAAGACAAAATAAAAAAACGCGTGGCAGAGTCACGTCTCCGCGAAGCTTTCTCCTTAGCCCGTTCCCTTTCGGAAGGGGGACTGGCATGGGAAATCTCCGACGCGCTCAACGATGCCGAGCTCTCTTACAGGCGGCTTCTTTCATACGCTGTCGCCGGGGCTGAAGATCCCGGCCGTGATGAGATGACCGCAGATCTGGGCGAAACAATATTGACCATCACAGACAGACTTGACAGAAGCAACCTATCCAAGGAGGAGCCTTCTCTCTACTACAATATCGTCAGATATCAGAAAGCAAATCCGGCAGAGACTCTCCCTACGCTTCTTGACAACTATAAAAGACAGTGCTCGGAAACATCGCTGCTTGAAATGGTGGCCAGCGGAAGCCATTCAAACAGATACCTCTCCACAACTTCCGAAAGGGAATTACTTGAAAGGAGGATATTCAACCTCATATGGACCTCATTCCCCATATCCAGAGGGGAGAAAGAGGCGCTGGAATCTGTCTTGAGCTCAAATATCCTTCCTTCCCATGCCGTCACTTTATTCACATGGGCGTTGACGATGGGAGGTCTGGAATTCTATGACCCTGCCCGGCTCGAGCTTTTATGTGAGATGTATACCCAAGGTGACAGCAATACTTCTGCGGTAGCTTTGATCGGACTGCTGACAATCATGTACCGTTGGCGCGACAGACGTTTTCCACGTCGGCTGCGTGACAGGTTCAATACAGTCAGGGAGCTGACTTCATGGTCATCCGATCTTAAGACTGCCTATATGGAGCTGACGCGCACCCGCGACACGGATCGAATCTCCGCAAAAATACGCGATGAGATTGTGCCGGAAATGATGAAACTGCGCCCAGAGTTTGAGCGCAAACTGGCGACTCCGGAGACTGTCACCCCGGAGGAAATGGAGGAGAATCCGGAATGGCAGGAAATGCTCGACAAGTCAGGGCTGGCCGACCGTCTGAAAGAGATGAGTGAGATCCAGGAAGAGGGAGGAGACATTATGATGGGAACTTTCTCCCATTTGAAACAGTTCCCGTTTTTCAACGAGATCGCCAACTGGTTCATACCGTTCCACAGCGAACGCAGCGAGTTTGCCGACATTCCCGGAAACGGAGGTCTCCATAAAATAGCGGGAATGTTCGAGGGGCTGAAATTCCTATGCGACAGTGACAAATACTCGTTGCTGATGTCATTGACACATGTCCCGCAGGCCCAGCGAGACATTGTAATCAGTCAGCTCAACGCGCAGGCAGACCAGTTCAACGAACTGCGCGCCGCCTCCCTCGACCTGGCTACAGACAGCCGACGCGAACAGATACGCCGCCAGATACAGAATCTTTACCGTTTCTTCCGTCTTTTCCGCAGGAAAGGGGAATTTTACAATCCTTTCGGGGAGGTGGTCAATCTCGTCGCGGTTCCCGCATTGGTGGATGATGTCAAAGAGCCCGAACTGCTGCTATTGATCGCGGAATTTTATTTTTCCCATAAATACTGGGAGGAAGCTCTGGAGGTATTCAAGACAATTGATTCCATTTCAGAGCCATCTGCCTCAATCTACCAGAAAATGGGACATTGCCTCATGAAGCTCGGACGCACATCTGCCGCTCTGTCATGTTTCGAGAGAGCCGACATGCTCGACAACCGCAGCGCATGGACAATCGCCCGGTTGGCGAAATGCCACGCATTGCTCGGCAACCATTCATCCGCCCTCCGTGCATGCGAACGGCTGGAAGAGCTTCGACCCGACCAACCGTCAAACTCGATGGCGATAGGCCGCGCCAACCTTGCTTTAGGCCGCTATACCGAGGCCGTCAATGCTTTTTATAAAGCTTTCTATCTCGACGAGGAGTCAGGAAAAGCCCTGCGACCTCTGGCCTGGAGCCTGCTGATGGACCGTCAATTCGATCAAAGCCGGAAATATTACGAACGGATCCTGACTGATTTTGACCCCAAACCGGAAGATTACCTCAATATGGGACATCTCTCCCTCGCCACAGGCAGATTCCCGGAGGCCCAGAACTTCTACCGTCTAAGCATCCTTTCGCGGCCAAGACAGGCAGGCAGTTCCGCCCAATCGGGATCAGAGGATGTGCCACGCTCAAGCATCGACAGCTTCATATCCGACATCAAGGCCGACACCCCGGCCCTGTCACATCTCGGCATATCCCCCACCCTGATCCCCCTCATCATCGACTCGCTCCTCTACTCCCTGTCCTGACTTTTTCCGGCAGCAATAAACCGGGACAAGGGATATTGGCCTGATGTCGGGAAAAAATATTAACTTTGCATACCAAATCAAAACTGACATAATTCTATGGTAATACAACGTTGGCAGTCGGTATGGCTGCTTGTGGCCGCGATCCTTGTGGGACTGTTCTGTATCCTGCCTATGGCTTTGATCATCACAGAAGGTCCGGAGGTGATGGATGCCAATTCCGCCACTTTCATGTACCCGTATGATAACTGGGTGATGCTGGTAGTGGGGATTCTGGTAGCTGTTCTGCTGATAATCAACATCTTCTCTTTCCGCGACACCCGCAGGCAGAAGATGATGACCCTCGTGGCGATCGTGCTGATAGCGGTATTGGCGGCCTGCGCCTGCCTTATGGTCTACGGATTCCAGGCCGATGGAGCGAGAGCTGAATGGATGGGGAGCATCCTTCTCCTCGGGGGAGCGGTAGTTTTCGCCTTGCTGGCATACCGGGGGATTCGTCATGACGAGAAACTCCTGAAAGCTGCCGACCGCCTGCGCTGACCTCTCTTCAACCGACAAGCCGCCGACGGCATGAAAAATACCGTCGTCGGTTGTTATATACTCTGATGAACTTCAAACTCACATCCCAATATAAACCGACAGGCGATCAGCCGGAAGCGATCACCGATCTTGTCAGGGGGGTCAATGACGGCCTTCCGGCTCAGGTGTTGCTCGGAGTGACCGGTTCGGGCAAGACCTTCACCATGGCCAACGTGATCCAGCAGGTGAAGCGACCAACCCTGATATTGAGCCACAACAAGACTTTGGCGGCACAGTTATATAGCGAGTTCAAGCAGTTTTTCCCGGAGAACTCCGTGCAATATTTCGTGTCTTATTACGATTACTATCAGCCGGAAGCCTACATCCCGTCGGTCGACAAATATATCGAGAAAGACCTCTCGATAAACGACGAGATCGAGAAACTGCGTCTTGCCACAGTGTCGGCCCTTTTGTCGGGACGACGTGATGTTGTGGTCATCAGTTCCGTGTCATGCCTTTTCGGCATGGGAAATCCGGAGGATTTCGACGCGAATGTGATAGAGATCAAAGAGGGGCAACGTATATCGCGCAACGCCTTCCTGCGCCGTCTCGCCGAATCGCTTTACAGCCGCAATGAGATCGAGCTTAACCGAGGGAATTTCCGGGTGAAGGGCGATACTGTCGACATTCGGCTCGCATATGAGGAAATCATACTGAGAGTTGTCTTTTTCGGTGACGAGATTGAATCCATATCCACCCTCCATCCCCTTGACAACACACCTTTGGGCCGTCATGACCGTTTCCAGATTTATCCGGCAAATCTTTTCGTGACTTCGAAAGAGAGGCTGGCTTCGGCCTTGGCGCAGATGGAACTGGATCTTGGGGAACAGGTCGACTTCTTCGACAAAGAAGCGAAGCCCCTCGAAGCCAAACGCCTCTACGAGCGCACCACATACGATATAGAGATGATAAGGGAAGTAGGCCACTGCCCGGGCATCGAAAACTACAGCCGTTATTTCGACGGCCGCGAGCCTGGCATGCGGCCGTTCTGCCTTCTTGACTACTTCCCTAAAGATTATCTGACAATAATAGATGAGAGCCACGTGACCGTGCCACAGATCCGGGCTATGTACGGCGGGGATCTTTCCCGCAAACAGAATCTTGTGGATTACGGCTTCCGGCTGCAGTCGGCACTTGACAACCGTCCGCTGCGTTTCGAGGAATTTGAACGTCTTACCGGGCAGATAATCTATGTCAGCGCCACCCCGGCGGATTACGAGCTGGAGAAAAGCGAAGGAGTTGTGGTCGAACAGGTCATCCGTCCCACAGGGCTGCTTGATCCCATGATCGAAGTACAGCCTACCCTACACCAGATCGACCATCTGCTCGAACAGATCGAACAACGCCGGGAAAGAGGAGAACGTGTGCTTGTGACCACACTTACCAAGCGCATGGCGGAGGAACTGAACGACTACTTCCTAAAGTTGAAAATCAAGACCGCCTATATCCATTCCGATGTCGACACCCTCGACCGTATCAAGATACTCGATGATCTCCGCGCCGGTGTCTATGACGTGCTGATAGGAGTGAACCTTCTGCGTGAAGGCCTTGACTTGCCGGAGGTCTCACTTGTGGCCATCATCGACGCGGATAAAGAAGGATTCCTCCGCTCCCACCGTTCCCTGACACAGACCGTTGGCCGCGCGGCCCGAAACCTCAACGGCATGGTCATAATGTATGCCGACAAGATGACCGACTCCATGAGACTGACCATAGAGGAGACACATCGCCGCCGGGAAAAACAGATGGCTTACAACAAGGCTCACGGGATCACTCCGCAGGCAATCGTCAAAGCCCGGTCCGCGCTTGTCGGACTTGACACCGAAGATCTATCACCGGCAGCGTCACCGCAACGGGCCAACGACCGCAAACGCTCAGCCGCCGCCCAGGCCGCGAAAGTCATCCCGTACGCCAACGAGTACACAAGCAATGTAGACATCGCCGCCGATCCTGTCATTCCGTATATGAGCAAGGGTGAAATCCAGCGTTACATCACAAGAATGCGCACCGAAATGATGCAGGCCGCCAAAAACATGGAGTTCATGGAGGCGGCGCGTCTGCGTGACGAGATATTGAAAATGGAGAAACTTGCCGCTTCAATGGGATAAAGCCATACATAAAATCCCCCTCTTGGGCCCTCAACCTGCAATATGACCAACAAGCCTCGACATAAAGCCACTGTCAACCATACGCCCCCACCCCGTCAGGTAGGTGGCACGGTAATCGACTATCCGCGCCGTCCATTGACCGACTGGCTGCCTACATCAGTGAAAGAGATGAAAGCCCACGGTTGGGAAGAGGTGGACATTGTCTTGTTTTCAGGAGACGCGTATGTAGACCATCCGTCATTCGCCTCGGCGGTACTTGGTCGTATACTTGTGGAGGTCGGAGGATACAAGGTGGCGATCGTGCCACAGCCCAACTGGCAGGATGACCTGCGCGATTTCCGCAAGTTTGGAAAACCGAGACTGTTTTTCGGGGTATCGGCGGGAGCTATGGACTCGATGGTCAATCACTATACCGCCGCCCGCAGACGGCGCAGTGATGACGCGTACACCCCCGACGGCCGCCACGGTATGCGTCCCGACTACCCTACGATCGTCTATTCTCGGATTCTTCGCGATCTCTATCCCGACGTGCCAATAATAGCAGGGGGGATAGAGGCATCCCTACGCCGTCTGTCTCATTATGATTACTGGCAAGACCGCCTGCGTCCGTCTATCCTCGTCGACGCGCCGGTCGACATGATAATATACGGTATGGGGGAACTGCCGATCCTCGAGCTTGCCCGCCGCCTTGATTCCGGGGAAAAGATCTCCGATATCAGGGATATCCCCCAGACCGTCATGTTCGAGACGCCTGAAAAGATGAAGGAGACAGTCGGGTCCAATTTCAGCAAAGACAACAGCGATCCTTTTGGTGAGCATATAATACTGAATTCCTGGAAAGACTGCAAACGCGACAAGAAACTACAGGCCGCCAATTTCAAACATATCGAGCAACAAAGCAACCGCTTCACCGGCGCTACCCTCTGGCAACAGATCGATGACAAGAGGGTGGTCAGGGTCAATCCCATGTACCCCCCCATGACCACCGAGCAGATTGACCGCTCCTTCGATCTGGCCTATACACGCCTGCCCCATCCCCGTTATCTTGGGAAACGGATCCCGGCATTCGATATGATCCGTTTCTCTGTGAACCTCCACCGAGGGTGTTTCGGGGGATGCGCTTTCTGCACAATCTCGGCTCATCAGGGGAAATTCATCGCGTCCAGATCAAAGGAATCGATTCTTAAAGAGGCCCGACAGGTTACGGAGATGCCCGGCTTCAAGGGATATATCTCTGATCTCGGAGGGCCGTCAGCCAACATGTACTCCATGGGAGGACGCGACAAAAGCATTTGTGCCAAATGCCTGCGGCCAAGTTGCCTGCATCCGAAACCATGCCGGAACCTTGATCATGACCATCGCCCGCTGCTCGACATTTACCACGCTGTCGACGCGCTTCCCGGTGTGAAAAAATCATTTATCGGGAGCGGTGTCAGGTATGACCTCTCCTTGCACAAGTCAGGCAACCCTGAAATAGACGCGGCTTCACGCCGATACAATGAAGAACTGATAACCTCACATGTAAGCGGACGGCTCAAAGTCGCGCCCGAACATACCGAAGACCGCGTCCTTGATATTATGAGGAAACCCTCATTCAGCCTTTTTGAGGAGTTCAAGCGTCTTTTCGACAGCATGAACAAACGTCATGACCTGCGGCAGCAACTGATTCCATATTTCATATCATCCCATCCCGGATGTCATGAGACCGACATGGCGCAACTCGCAGTCAAGACAAAACGTCTTGACTTCCATCTGGAGCAGGTACAGGATTTCACTCCCACTCCCATGACTGTCGCGACAGAGATCTATTACACCGGCTACCATCCCTACACCCTCGAGAAGATCTACACCCCGATCACTCCGGAAGAAAAACTCGCCCAACGCCAATATTTCTTCTGGTACGACCGCACCTATCGCTCTTCAATAACCGCGTCACTCAACCGTCTCCACCGGCCCGACCTGCTCCGTGCCCTCTTTTCCCGCTGACCCTCCGACTACTTATTTGCTTTCGTGGTAGTCATTCTCCGTGTTGACATTCCAGACGGAAGATTTATCTTGGCAAGGAATGTCAGACAGGATGGAATCGGCGGCTTCCATCGCGGTAAGCATCGAATGGTCCATATTATTGTAACGGTGCTGTCCGTTACGCCCGATACAATAGAGATTCTCAATACCGTCCAGGAATTGGCGGATGGCCGGCATACATGAATATGAGCCATAATAAGCAGGATATGCCTTCTTCACACGGATCCTGACAGCGTCCTCCACATCCCGACGATCCACAATATCGATTTTCTCAAGCTCATCTATCGCCATGTCTATGAAGTCTCGGTCAGACATACGCCACAAATCATCCCCCTCCGTACAGAAATATTCCAAGCCGATCCATATTTTGTCCTCATAGTCCTTGACCATGTAAGGAGACCAATTGTTGAAAACCTGTATCCGGCCAAGTCTCACATCTCGTTCCTGAACATAGATCCATGTGTCAGGTATACGGTCTCTGAATGTCTCCAGTTTTGTCTCATTACGGATCTTCAACTTGTCGACAAGGAGACCGACAGTAATGAAGTCACGATATGGCAGTTGGGAAGCAGCCTTTTGTACCTCTTCAGGAATCTCAATGCCGTCAATCGCCGCGATCAGGTCTTTCAGAGGCATAGACGACAGGAACACATCGCAATCTACCCTGCGCTTGCCGGCTTCCCCCTCCACTTCTACAGCCACCACGCGATTTTCCTCCACAATTACTTTCCTGACGGCAGTGTTCATTTCCAGACAGCCTCCATTTGAGACCATCTTATCAGCGACGATCTCCCAAAGCTGTCCGGGACCATATTTGGGGTATATGAACTCCTCGATAAGAGAGGTCTCAACCTCTTTCCTGTTTCTTTTCCCAAACATCTGCCGGGACACAACATCCTTCAGCACTCCAAGCAACGAAAGCCCCTTGACTCTCTGCGCGCCCCATTCCGCGCCGAGACCCGAAGGATGCACACCCCATACCTTTTCCGTATAGTCCTCGAAAAACATGGAGTAAAGGGTCTTGCCGAACCGGTTTATATAAAAATCCTCAAGAGATTTCTCCGGCCGCTTGAAGATCGTGGATTTAATGTAACTGGCCCCAGCCTTGAGAGTCCTTGAGATTCCAAGATTGCTTAAGGTCTGCCAACTCATCCTGACGGGATAATCGAAAAATCGCCGCAGGTAATATATACGGCTGACCCGACGGCGCACAAGCATCGTCTTGTCAGTTATTCGGGGATCTTCATTTACAGGCATGATCGAATCCCACCATTTCATCACCCTGTCGCTCTTGCTGAAAAAACGGTGTCCTCCGATATCTATACGGTTCCCTTTATAACGTTCGGTACGGGAAATCCCACCGATCTTGTCACTTTCCTCAAACACGACAGGTGTGGCCCTGCCGCTTCCGGCAAGCTCATAAGCCGCAGTCAGGCCGGCCGGTCCGGCTCCGGCTATCACTACAACTTTCTTTTTCCCGGCAGTCTGTTCCGATAATTTCATCAGCCAATGATTCTTTCCGCAAAGGTACGAAATAATGTTTATTATCTATCCGGAAAGTTAATGACAAAACGTGTTAGGCCATCTTCGGGAGATGTAGAAAGGGAGAAACCGGCATTGTGCGACATGAGCACATCGCGGATCAATGTCAATCCGATACCTTGACCGGTTGGTTTGTCGGTATAAAACGGAGTGAAAATCATCGGAGACTTTTCCTCTGATATTCCAATTCCGTTGTCAATGAAAGTCAAAGAGGTATCCTTTATTTCTATTGATATCTCGCCATGAAACCCCTCTTCGCTCGCTTCTCCCTCTTTTCTGACGGCAATGCTCTCGACTGAATTCTTTACTATATTGACAAACACCTGCGACAATAGTCCGGGATCGGCCAAAATCTCATCTGACCTCTCCACATCCTCTATGAACCTGATCGTTATCCCTTTCTGGTATGCTATTGATTCAAGGAAACGCCTCTCCGAGGCAAGCAATTCCGAGAGCCGCGCAGGATGTAGGTCGGCTGGGGGCAACTTGACGACCGCAGCGAATCGGGCGGTAAAGTCTGACAGCTCATCGCTTCTTTTCCAACAGGCTCCAAGCACCTCCCGCAAATCCGGGTCAGAAATCTCAGGCAATGCGGTGGACAAGGCCGACGAGAATCCGGCCATGGTGTTGTTAACCTCATGAGCCATCACCCGTATCACTTTCTCATACGCCAGACGTTCAGCAGCTGTAACAGACCGGGTGATATCCTCGGCGAGATAGAACCTGTGTTCCACTCCCCTGTCAATGAAATTCTGGCAGGAACATCTGATGGTAGCTCCAGATGAAGTACGGTAATCGCGTGATTTACCAACTTCAAGATCGCGGAGTTTCCCGACTGACAGTCCTAAAGCTACAGCAGATGGATTCCTCATCACCTCCTCACCGTCAAAATCCGTCACCATAACGCCAATCGGGGATTTCTCTATCAACAGATGCAGGAAATGGGTACGTTCCTCATAACGGATCCTCTGTTTTTTCAATTTGACAAACATCTCGTTGAACACCCCGGCGATATTGTCGACCTCCGGCTGTCCGACCTTGCGGAGCGAACTGTTCCAATCCTGGGAACGAAGCATGTCAAGACCTCCTGACAATGTGTTTATCGGCCTCAGCACTTTCCGGTAAAAGATCCACAGGAATGCGCATCCGGCCAATGCGGCAACCTCTGTCATATAAAACAACGGATGTCCTGAGTCCACACTTCCGATGGTCAACAAAAGGATCCACGGTAGAAGCTGAAAGACCGCCAGAATTGCAAACAGATATCTCAGCTTCATCGCAATCCGAATTTTTCCATTTTACGGTAAAGACTCTGGCGGGTCACACCGAGTTCGGCGGCAGCCTGCGAGATATTCCCGTCATGACGTTGCAACGCATCGGCGATTCTCTCGCGCTCGATCTCCTCAAGTGTCCCGGTCGCGGTAGTGACCGTTGCCGTAGAGAGGGGAACTCCTCCCAGCCCTTCGCTATGTTTAAAGTCATCAGCAGTCAACAGCTTTTTCCCGCTGATCAGCATAGTCCTTTCCACCAGATTCTTCAACTCACGGATATTGCCGGGCCATGACCGTCCTGTCAGCCAAGCCTCCGCCTCCGTAGACAAACGAGAGATCTCCACCCCATGCGCTGCCGCTCCTTTCGTCAGGAAAAGACGGGCAAGAGCCGGAATATCACCGCTACGTTGACGCAACGGCGGCAATTCTATATTGACAAGGCTTATTCGGTAATAAAGATCTTCCCTGAACTCACGGGCCGCGACCATCCGGGGCAGATCGGCATTGGTCGCGCAGACAACCCTGATATCGACAGATTTTGTGGCACTTGATCCCAACGGCTCGAATTTCTGCTCCTGAAGTACCCGCAACAGTTTGACCTGTGAAAAAGGGTCAAGTTCCCCGATCTCGTCAAGAAATATCGTGCCCCCGTCAGCTGCCTCGAATCGTCCCACCCGATCGGCGACAGCACCTGTGAATGCACCTTTCTTATGGCCGAACATCTCGCTCTCGAACAGCGAAGAGGATATTCCTCCCAGATTGACCTTGACAAAAGGTTTGTCAGCCCGTCGGCTGTTTCGATGCAACGCTTCGGCGACAAGCTCCTTGCCGGTGCCGCTTTCCCCGGTAATCAATACAGGAGCATTTGTCGGAGCGATCTTTGCGACAGTCTCCAAGACAGACTCCAGTTTTGGATCAGATCCGACAATAAAGTCTCTTATCAGACCCGATGCACCCTCAGGCGGACGTTGCATCTCCAACGCGACACTTATTCTCTCCAACAAACGCCGGTTGTCCCAAGGCTTTGTTATGAAGTCGAACGCTCCGGCTCTCATTCCCTCCACAGCCAATTCAATGGATCCCCAAGCCGTCATGAGTATGACAGGGACCGAGGGGAGGAACACTCGGATCTGCCTCAACAGAGTCAACCCCTCTTCTCCCGACGTGAAACGGGAGAAATTCATGTCGAGAAGCACCAGTGACGGGGCTTTACGCCTGACCTCCTCCATTGCCTCTGCCGGAGAAGAGGCAAAACGGGCCGCATACCCGGCCCTACGGGTCAGAAAAGAAAGAGAGGAACGGATAGCGGCATCATCGTCAACTATTAGTATCATGAACGCAAAATTAATCAAACAGAAGTAAATGGTAAAATAATTTTGAACAGTTACTTACCTTATAATACTATCGGCCGGATCTACGAGCCACTGTGGATGACATTACTGAAATCCGCCTCAATAGGAACTCCCTCTTCCATATCCCACAGCGTCAGGCTGCGTAGCTGATAGTAATAATACCAATAGAGATACAGCTCATTGAGATATTTCAACCGTGCCGAATCCTTGTTTTCCTGAGAATTGTTAAGATCGAGGGCTGAAAGCCGTCCGATCATGAAAGTCTCGACCGAACTGTCATAACGGCGCGTCGCGATCTCGTCGGCGCGGATAGCCATTCCAAGCTGCGACTGCTGATTGTTGAATCGTTCGACCAGCACAAACAGGTCCTGACAGAAATCCTGGCGTTCCTTTCTCAACGTGCTTTCGGTCAAGGCCCGCTGGCTCCTGGCTGTCTCGACACGGCCTTTCCGTTTCCCCCAGTCAACCAAAGGGATTGAGATGCCGATCTCCACGATCCGGTTGTCACGCAGATTTCTGTATGTCCCTGTCAAAGTGTTGTCCGACCCGGTGAATCCGACCTGTGCGAACAGGTTTATCTGGCGCATATCCCCCTTAGCCTTCGCCACCTCGTAGTCGGCCTCAAGCTGACGGCGACGGATGTTCAAGGCCAAGGGATTATTGGCCAAGGCAAGGTCAAGGGCGTTCTCATATTCAACCTTGGGGGCGGTTCCGTCGGCCGGAGCCACGGGGACAAGTTCCTCCGTCTCGGGAAGGTCAAGAAACGATCGCAACTGAAACATCGCGCTCTTCACCTCGCTCTTGCCGGACATCAGCGACGAACGGGAGTTGAGCAGGTTCAATTCTATCTGGAGCAGGTCATTTCCGCTGATACGCCCCATCTCACGCTGCACTTTGGCGGCCTCATACATTTTCTCCGCGTTGTCTACGTTCTGGATGGCATTGGAGAGGGTTTCACGGGCGGTCAACAAAGTGAAGAAATAACGTATCGCGGTCAAGGCCACCTCCTCCGTGGCCATGACATAGTTGGCTTTGGCTTCCCGGTAACGGACCGGCCCGATACGGCGGTCCCATTTGACATCATTGACCCCGAACAGCGGCTGGTTGAACTTCAATGCCACAGGGACCGACATATACAGGTTGCCTGTCTCGCCTGAAAGCTGGCGGATGAAGTCAAGCGACGATGTCAAGGTCAATGTGCCGCCCGTCAGCCATACACGCTGCTCTATATTGAGACTCCCTTGCAGTTTTAGATTGTCGTCGCTCAGGAAAGTGTATGAGCCATCCTGGTTCTGCCATGAGTTATACCGTTTGTTATACGAAGGAAGTGTCCCGTTGAACGTGACTTCCGGTAACAGCTTGGCGCGATAAGTGCGATACTCCCAATATGCCGACCGCAGGGAGTTGGCGGCCACCTCCGCATCGACGCTTCTCTCTCTGGCCAGGGAGATGGCCTCCCGCAGGGTGATGTTTCTCTCCGAAAACCCTGCGGGAGCCGCCATTCCCGCAACAAGGAGAAGCAGCGATATACGCAATAGACCTGAAATCATTATCTTCAAATTCAAATCAAAAGCAATAAGTACATTTTCGGTATCTGCGTAATTGACACAATGTCATTTTACAAGATGACCGTCAAAGAGATGGATGACACGGTCTGTGTCGCGGGCCTGCGCCTCGTTATGCGTGACCATTATTATGGTCTTCCCTTCGCGGTTCAACCCATGAAGCAATTGCATGACCTCCTCGCTCATCCGGGAGTCGAGGTTGCCGGTAGGCTCGTCGGCCAGTATGATCGAAGGATTTCCCACTATCGCGCGGGCGATGGCCACACGTTGGGCCTGTCCTCCCGAAAGCTGGGCGGGGAAATGGGTGACGCGATGTGACAACCCGACTTTCTCCAACGCCTCAACGACTGCTTTCTTACGGTCACGGCTGCCTTTGCGATAAGTCAGCGGCACCATGACATTGTCCATTACGCTCAATGTCGGGATAAGATGGAAACTCTGGAAGACGAAACCAAGATTCTCATTCCGGAAACGGGCAAGATCCTTGTCGCGGATCCCTGTCAGATCTTTGCCGAAAAACTCCACCGTGCCGCCTGACGGTCGGTCAAGCAGTCCCATGATGTTCAGGAGGGTCGATTTCCCGCACCCCGAAGGCCCCATAATGGAAAGGAATTCCCCTTTCCTGACCTCTATGTTGATTCCTTCGAGAGCCTGGGTCTCGATAGTCTTGGTTGTGTAGACTTTGTTGATGTCTGAAAGTTTTATGATTGTTTCCATTATATTATTACTTTTGTTGAATTATTCTTTACTGCGTAGGGAATCCACAATTTCGACGCGGCCGGCATTGATGGCAGGGATAATAGTTCCGACAATCACACAGATGAGTATGACACCGTAGACAATCGCCGATATTATCGCGAAATGCTCGCCGAAATGGGTCACCCAGTTATCCACTACATTCAAATGGCCGTTGTTGACATACCCTTCATCCAGACCATTGCGCAGGGCATATTGCCAATAGATCAGGAAGCCGGCAACACACGCCCCTGTGGCCAACAATATGTTCTCGCCGACCATCATTCCCACAATCCCGCGACGGGTGCATCCGAATGTGCGCCGTATGCCTATTTCCGACATCCGTTTGCGGGTCTGGAGCCAGAATGTCCCCACAATGCCCAACACCAGATTTACAAAAAAGAAACCGGCGAGGATATATCTAAGTTTCATCTGGTTAGGTATGCCAAGAGACATGACCGTCCTTTCGAGAAACCTGTCATATGTCTCGACCGAACGCAGATAGAAATTGCCCGTAGTCAGCTGTTTTACTCCCCATTGGGCGAGCTGCTCGCATTCACTTTCGATATTAAGATTCTCTTTCATACGGATCACCGCTTTGAAAGCACGCTGTGGCTGATCATCGAAAAGGCCGTCTCCATTATAAAACATGGCGCAATATGATCTATAAGGCTTCTGGTGCTTTATTCCTTCCACCACTCCCACGACTGTCATATGTTTTATCTCTCCCTTGGACCCGCGAAGGAATTTCTTTCCCAACGGGTTTTCACCGGGCCAATACACTTCGCCGAGTTGACGGGTTATGATGACATGTTCACCAAGGGTCATATTTACGTCGGAAAGTTGCTCGGCTGTGGGTGTCCCGGGGACAGACTTTATCCCCATTGTCTGGAAAAAATCTGTACCGCGATGGAAATAAAATACATTGACGACCCCGGCCACGCTGTCAACCGCGTCATTGCCACTGCGGAGTTGATCAAGTGTATTGGATTCATTACCGGGCAATCCGAAACCTTTGTCAATCGTGACAGACTCCACTCCGGGATAATTCCGCAACTTCATAAGCACCGCCTCGACATCGGCGGCATTGACATCAAGGGAATCACGGGAGGCATCGAATCCCGGAGCATCCGGCGACAAGGATACGATATCGGCAACAAGCAGCCGGTCATGGTCGTAACCCATCGGCATCGATGAATCGGAAATGGCGACGGCCACAGGATCGGCTATGATCCAGGTAACGATCGAGATTATGATCAGTTCGACGAATATCCAGGCGTTTGCGCGCCTGTTGTTCCATAAGTTTTTTATTTTTGACATTGCTTGAAATGATTTTTATTTGTCCGGAAGGAAGAGAGTTACCATGATGATTATCTAAGACATTCCGTGACCTGCTTTCTTACGGAAATCCAGGCAGGGATCATGGCCGACAGCAGATTGAGAATGACGCATAGCAGGAATGCGGCCGCGAAGACAGCCGGGGCAAAAAGAATGTCGGATGAAAGAGCTGAGGCTGTCGCCGTTGGATTCACCTCCTCGTTGAGCAAAGTCAACAGTGATCCTGAAGTCGCCCAAAGAGCTGTCCATACGATCATCAAACCGACAACACCTCCTACCATCGTAAGCAAAAGGTTCTCCCACAAGACCTGCCCCAGCAATCTCGGGCGGGTGGCTCCGAACGACCGTCTGACTCCAAGTTCGGAGGAGCGCATCTCCATCCGGCTTGAGATAAGCCCGCTGAGATTAAGTGCCGGGACAACCAGCAAGACAAGGACAACCAGCAGGTTCTGGCGCAATATTGATTTCCACGAGACATAATCCTCGACATTAGATGGGTTGACGGCCCATGCGAGATGAGACTTGGGGTAATCGAAGAAATCGACCTCGTATCTTGATTGCGAATTGTTGCGCCGCCGGGCGATTTCCGATATTTCCTTCCTCAACGCGTCACCGTCAGAAGCCGTAATGGTCACTACCATCGATCCGACAAAAGCCTCCCTGTCGAGATCATACCCTTTCTCTGTGGAATAAGGCATCATGACATCGGCATAAGAATCGCTCATAAGCGAACTGCCCGACTCTATGACCCCGACGACACGGAAATCCCGGAAGTTTATCTTCATGGTCTTGCCGACCGCCCCTGTCTCGCTGCCGAACATGCGCCGGGCCGTACAGTCGGTGATGACTGCCACGCGACGACCCGTCGAAAGATCCTCTTCGGTGAACGGTTTGCCTTCAATGAACCGGAATGGATAAATTTTGAAGAACGCGGGGTCGGTCAGGCGCGGTGTAACCTTGATTTCCTGCAATGTTTCGGGATGCTGGAGGTAGATCTGCGGATCCCACATCTCATATGTCGCGGATACATTGGTGGCAGTCTTCAACTTGTATAGGTGATCCTTGACCAGTTCATATCCCAGACGGCTTTGCATCAGGCGTCCGGAAGCAGGCTCTGACCATTGTACGGATCTGAAATAATAGGTCTGCATCCTGTTTGTCTCGGGATAAATCGGAGCGATTTTTACATAATAGATGACAGCGAACAGGGTCGTAGTCGCGATCGCCAGGGCTGTACCGCTTATGTATATCGCGGAAAACAACTTGTTGGCGAACATCATACGCCATGCCTGTTTGAAATAGGTTGTGATTGACATCGGTTTATTGTTCAATATGTTTTGTGTTAAGTAACTGTTCAAAATTATTATATATTAACTGATCTCATTATTTCAATGTTTTGACCAGTTACTTAATGATTCAGATTGACTCGTTTTGCATCTCCAAATGACGCGGTTGAGGAACTTACGATCTCTTCGCCCGGTTCGATACCGCTTACCACTTCGACAAAATCATATCCCGCGCTTCCAAGTCTCACGTTACGCCGTTCAAGATGGTCGGCTCCGCGTGGACGTACATATAAGGTATAGATGTTAGGCCCGGAATAAAAAGGAAGATTGGGTATCCTGATGACATCTTTCCTCATGCCGTTTGAGATTTTAATATCTGACTTCACTCCGGGACGCAATGAGGACAGACTGTCATTGTCAAGTGTGACTGTTACCTCTATCAGGCCGTTGCTTGAGACGGGAGCGATCGTGCTGACAAAACCTTCTGCATGATTGCTGCCGAAGATCACATGGACACGATTTCCGGGATTGATCTCCTGTGCGTTGGCCTCTGTGACAGTCGCGTCGATCCTGTAATGGCCAAGATCGGAAATAACCGCAAGTTGTTGTCCTTGACCGACAGTCGCTCCAAGGCGATCGGATATCGAGGTTACTGTGGCCCGGCGTGGCGATCGTATCTCCGCATCGGCCCTTATGCGAGCGGCCTGCGCGAGATTATGCTCCTTGATCGAGATCTCAAGCAATTTCGAGTCATTCTCAGACCGCAACATTTTCTCCTCGTTTGAGAGCTGTACTCGGAGCTGTTCAAGCTCAAGGCGTTGGGTGCGTAACGCCAGTTCGGCTTCCCTGACCCGGTCTGTGGTGCCGCTGCCGATACTGTCGAGGTAACGTTCGTTGGCCAGCTCCACCTCCTGGCGGCGCAACTTCATGTCTGCCACATTTATCTGCATCCGAAGGTCTGACATGCGTGTCTGATGCGACGCTTTCAAACGTTGGTGGTCGAGACGCATCATGGCCAGTTCGTCTCGCTCGGCAGCCTCACGGGCCGAAGCCTCTCCGAGGTCAAGTTTCAACAACGGCGCACCCTCCTCGACAATATCGCCGCTATGATGATAGACTTCAAGTATCTTTGAATTGACCGGCGAGACGATGACCTCCTCGAACGCGGCCACTATCGTCCCGTTGCCGCTGACCGCCGCGTCGATGTCTCCCCGGTCTGCCGCCGCCAGCCGTATGTCGGCGATATTGACACTCTCCTCGGCCAGCGAGCCGACTGCCACAACGGCTGACATGATCACTACTGCCAGCCCACCCCATATCAGGAGTCTTTTGCGCCTGCGTTGTCTTATCTTCTGTTTCGGAATTTCTCTGTCCATTGAATATTTGATATTTACCCCTCACTAATGGTCAAATATCATACCAAAACACAAATCGCCCTATAAACCAGAGAGTTACATCTACAAACCATTGTCCGATAACGTACACTTGGATCTTTTTGCGGACAAACTTTGCGGACAGCAGCCGGCATTGCTGACAAAAATTTGCATATCTCACTGATAATTTGTAACTTTGCAGTCCGATTGCTATCCAAATCTCGTTTTTGGCTTAGGTCGCAGCCCTCCTTTGGCCGGGATGTCTGTGGCGGAAAGCCATGTAAATCAATTTATTAATCAAACATTAAGAAGTGGATACTTTAAGCTACAAAACCCTTACCCCCAATGCCGAGAGCGTAAAGAAGGAATGGGTCCTCATCGATGCCACCGATCAGGTGCTCGGTCGACTCTGCTCTCAGGTGGCCAAAATCCTCCGAGGCAAAAACAAGCCCAGCTACTCCCCCAACGTGGCTTGCGGCGACAATGTCATCATCATCAACGCCGACAAGGTTGTCCTGACCGGCAAAAAGATGACTGACAGGATCTATTACCGCTACACCGGATATCCCGGTGGACAGCGCGAGGAGACCCCCGAGACACTGATGAAGAAGTCGTTCAACAAGCACCTCAAACCGGGTATGCACCCCCTCTACATCCATGTAGTCAAGGGCATGCTCCCCAAGAACCGCCTCGGTCGCCAGCTCATCAAGAACCTCCATGTCTACAATGGTTCCAACCATCCCCACGAGGCTCAGAACCCCAAGGTGATTGACATCAACACTATCAAGTAACATTTGCCAACCTAAACAGAATCCGAAACCTCTATGGAATCAGTTAATGCAGTAGGCCGCCGTAAGGCCGCCATCGCCCGCGTTATTGTCAAGGAAGGCAACGGCGCAATCACCATCAATTGCAACCACGACCGTCGCCCCCTGGAGAAGTACTTCCCCTCATCGATCCTCCAGTACATCGTGCTTCAGCCCCTGAAGACACTCGACTGCGTAGAGAAGTATGACATCGCCGTCAACATCGACGGCGGTGGCTACAAAGGACAGGCAGAGGCTCTTCGTCTCGCTATCGCCCGCGCCCTGGTGAAGATCAACCCCGAGGACAAGCCCGCACTCCGCGCTGAAGGCTTCATGACCCGCGACCCGCGTGTCGTTGAGCGTAAGAAGCCCGGTCAGCCCAAGGCCCGCAAGCGCTTCCAGTTCTCCAAGCGTTAATATCTTTTTCCTCTTTCTCTCCTCCTCCCCCTCCAAGTTTAGCATCTAAATCCCGCGGATGGACCCGACGTTCCCTACCCCGGGGTTGTAATCCAAAAGAACGTAAACACATCTTTAACAAAAAATGGCTACACCCAATTTTGATCAGCTCCTTGAAGCAGGTTGCCACTTCGGTCACCTCAAGCGCAAATGGAACCCCGCGATGGCTCCCTACATCTTCATGGAGCGCAATGGTATCCACATTCTTGACCTCTACAAGACTGCCGCCAAGCTCGACGAGGCTGCCGCAGCTCTCAAATCGATAGCAAAACAAGGCAAGAAGGTACTCTTCGTTGCCACCAAAAAACAGGCCAAACAAGTTACCGCAGACAAGGCACAGAGCATCGGCATGCCCTACGTGATCGAGCGCTGGCCCGGCGGTATGCTTACCAACTTCCCCACCATCCGCAAGGCCGTCAAGAAAATGGCCAACATCGACAAGATGACCAAGGATGGCACATTCGACAACCTCTCCAAGCGCGAGAAACTCCAGATCTCACGCCAGCGCGCCAAGCTTGAGAAGACACTCGGCTCAATCGCCGACCTCAACCGTCTTCCCTCCGCCCTTTTCGTCGTTGACGTGCTCAAAGAGCGCATCGCGGTCGCTGAGGCAAACCGTCTCGGAATCCCCGTCTTCGCAATGGTCGACACCAACTCCGACCCCAACGACGTAGACTTCGTGATCCCCGCCAATGATGACGCTTCCAAGTCGATCGAGCTTATCCTCGACACTGTTTGCGCCGCAATGGCCGAAGGTCTTGAAGAACGCAAGGCTGAAAAAGTCGACACCCAGGCCGCAGGCGAAGGAGAAGCTCCCCGCCGCGAACGCCGCCGCGCTGTCCGCCGCAATGAAGGTGACGAGGCTCCCGCAGCTGAAACTGAAGCTGTAGACGCTCCCGCTGAAGCCGAAGTTGCCGAATAATTCGGGAATATCCCCATCTTATGGACTCAACGGGGAGCCATTCTCCCCGTTGAGTCCTAATAAATTTAATTTACAAACAATCTAAAAACTCCAGATATGGCAGTAACAATGGCAGAAATCACCAAGCTGCGCCACCTCACCTCGGCCGGCCTGATGGACTGCAAAAAAGCTCTCGCCGAAACCGACGGCGACATCGAAGCCGCTGTTGAGATCCTCCGCAAGAAAGGACAGGCAGTGGCAGCCAAGCGTGAAGACCGCGTGGCAGCTGAAGGCTGCGTCCTCGCCAAGAATGAAGGCAATTTCGCCGCTGTCGTGGCTCTTCAATGTGAAACCGACTTCGTGGCAAAGAACGCAGGTTTCGTGGAACTCACACAGAAGCTCCTCGACCTCGCTGTCGCAAACAAGTGCAAGAGCCTCGACGAACTCAAGGCAGTCACCGTTGATGGCCGCACTGTAGCTGACCTCGTTGTTGAGGAAGGCGGAAAGACCGGCGAAAAGACCGAACTCGGAGCATACGAATACATCGAAGCTCCCTCCACAACCTCATACAACCACCTCGGCAACAAACTCGCCACAATCGTAGGATTCAACCTCGAAGGCGTGGATTACCAGGTAGGACGCGACGTAGCAATGCAGGTTGCCTCCATGAACCCTGTGGCAGTAGACCGCCAGAGTGTTCCCCAGGCAACCATTGATGCAGAATACAACGTCGCCGTGGAGAAGACCAAGGAAGAGCAGGTAAAGAAAGCTGTTGAAGCCGCCCTCAAGAAAAACGGCATCAACCCCAACCTCGTCGACTCAGAAGATCACATCAACTCCAATATCGCCAAAGGCTGGTTGACAGAGGAAGAAGCAGCAAAAGCCCGCGTTATCGCAAAAGAAACCGCAGAGGCCAAAGCAGCCAACCTCCCCGAGCAGATGATCAAGAACATCGCCGAGGGACGCGTCAACAAGTTCTACAAAGAGAATTGCCTCATGGAGCAGGAATTCATCAAAGACGGCTCCCTCACCATCGGCAAATACCTCGAACAGGCCCAGAAAGGCCTCCTCGTCGTATCCTTCAAGCGCGTCAACCTCAACGAAGACTAATTCCCTGACTATATACTAAACTATATATTACTCAATGCGGCGTGTCAAATTTCAAAAATTTGACACGCCGCATTGAGTAATCACCATTATGGCAAAAGATATTGCCATAATGGTTAAATCAGAAAACTATTAAGATAGATCCTACTCCAAACGGCATTTGAAAACAGACAGGCTCTTTCCAATCATCAATAAAACACCGGGTAAAATCTGTACGGTCAATCGAGCCCAATCTCCCATCGCCCCAAAAACAGCCACAATGTAACCGACCGACACGAATAACCACAGAAACCAATTCATAAAATCAAATTTACGATACCTGCTGCAATACAGCCATACCATACACAAGAAATAGACAATCAGAAAATAATTAAGCAAATTAAAGGTCGGTATAAATATCGTGTAAAATCCGCCCATATAATCATCAATCCAAACATGGCGGCAATCCTTATTATGAGCATTGATATTCATTAATCCCCGCAACGAAGAGCTATGGGCAACCAATCCTGCCCTATGGTATATGCCCCCCAGTGATTTTCTTGGAGATTTCAGAACAGATGCATTGATCACATTATGCATCTCGATAAAACTGGAGTCCCCGCAATGACTGATACCATATATCTCAGACCACATGGAGTCCGTCTCAGTACCATTTGATACAATATATCCACGAATCAGTTTCCTCAAATCCGGATTCTCAATCAATGTCGTATCCAATAACTCATATGATCTGGCGAAAAAATAATTATTAACAACCGTCACACACGAGATGCTATCGTATCCATATAACCGCCTGAACTCACTTTTATACATAAAAACCCCGGCCGATACTATTGCCAAACCAAAATATCCCGCCAAAGCCCTTTTAATAAAAATAGTCTTCCGGGTAAAAAGGATATATCCCCAATAAATCGCCAAAATGACAATCAGATAGACGAACACAGGCTTCAATAAAACAAGCCATAACAAATCCAAAGTGATCAATAACGGATAACGCCATCCAAAAGGATTTTCCTTATCATAAAGACAATGAAAGAGCAGCCATAACAACATTACAACGAATGTAATAACAAGACTCTCAGGAATCAAGATACATGCATAATCATAATGAAGTAAGATTGGGAGTACAAGATACACAACCGTGATCATATTTACCCAAAATACGCGTTTTACAAAGTTCCGGGCAATATCCCAGAGGAAAATGGCTGACAACAAAAACAGCAATTCCTGAAACACAACTATCATCCATTGATAAAATGTTCCGAAAATCAAATGAAACACATATAGCAGCAATGGATAACCCGGCGTACGAAAAGAATCCACAAATCCCTCCCCCTTCGCCGGCAAAGCAGTCAAATAAGACTGAGTATCCGCGTCAATTACAGGACCATTAAAAAGAATCAACTCGAAAAGCCAAAACAAAATTGAAAGAGCAAATAAAGCGGAAAATCCGAAAAAACGGGTCAGGCGTATGTTTTTACTACGAATAAGTGTGACATTGAAAAAATCACAAAATATTTTCTTTAAATCAAACATAACAATTAAGACTAAAAGTATAATATGACCTTTACCTCTTTCAGGATAATCGGCATTTCATCTCTCCTTAGCTCCTGATGAAATGTAAAGGGGAGGCGGAAAATGGCGATCCCCGGCATCCGAATGGATGCCGGGGACCGGGGTGTCCCTCGGAGGGACCGTAAAGGGGGCGGTTACCTACTCTCCCACTTTCGCAGTACCATCGGCGCGGCGGGGTTTAACTTCTCTGTTCGGGATGGGAAGAGGTGGAACCCCCGTGCTATGGCCGCC
>JAETNS010000048.1 GCA_021772015.1 Prevotellaceae bacterium
CAGGGCTGACGCATCTTAATTTTTTACAACATCAAAACTTTTTAAGGCATAAAGTAAGTAGTCGTTATCCCAACCGGCTTTCTTCCTATGCCCTTTGACACCCATTGATGACACCTTGGCGTTCTTGATTATGTTCAGTCCGATACGGTTGAGCAGAGAGAAATTCTGAGCTGCATTATCCTTTTGTTTCCGCGAGGCGTCATCTCCAAAAGCGACATCCAAAGTCCAGTGTAGTTGATTCTCCACACTCCAGTGTGTCCTGATGGAGTGATTAATATATTGAGCGTCAGCCTCAAGACTCGACAAGTAATATCGGGTCTCTTTGTGAATTTGTCCGGATTTGACATCGCGGGTGTGGGATTCTATTCTCACAATGCTTTTTAGACCGACCCATCTGTCCTTGTCGATGATGTTGTCGAGATTGGTTATGACTGAACAGGTTCTTGTCTCCTCCCGTCCATGAGCCTTACCCTCCATGGTATGCTCCGACGATGGCTTAATATATGTGAAAGAACCGCTGACACGGTCGAGCATTTCAGGTTGGTTCCCTTTCAAAGCAAGGATATAATCGGCTCCGCGCTCTATAATTGTCTTGGCAATCTCTTTCTGACAGCCCATGGCGTCGATTGTGACGATGCAGTTTTTAAGTTCGAGTATGCGGAGAAGTCTGGGTATGGCAGTAATCTCGTTGCTCTTTCCTGCAACCCTGCTATGCTTTTAGTCCATGCAACAAAAGAATCATTCAATTCTTTCGGATCTAACATGCTGATTACTCGATTAAAAGTATCATGCGACGGTATCCCGTTGGGTAGATGCAGGAATTTCTCAAGCCAGTCGATTTTGGCATTGCCGTAGTCCTCGATCTCGTTCCACCCCTCGGCTCCGCAGATGACTGCGCAAAGCGAAATGAACAGGATGGCATCAAGGCTGTGTTTCTGTGTGCGTTCCACGCGAGGGTCGCTGATGGACGAGAAAAAATCTATGGGAGAGTTTGTATTTGTCATACAGAATTAACGGCTGTCAGCCTATTTATATTGGTCAACAGCCGTTAAGTTTATTTAAGATGCGTCTGCCGTG
>JAETNS010000020.1 GCA_021772015.1 Prevotellaceae bacterium
GGCGGGACCTCCGTCCCGAAAGCGAGTGCAAAGTTACGCATTGCCCGCGAACCAGCCAAATTTTTAAACCACTTTTTTATGCCGTAAAACATGATTCTGAAAAACAATCCGCGCAACCGCCTGCTATACAACAAATTCAACAAATGTTAAAATTTTAAACAAATCTACCCCATACCAGGGATCATTCTAATTTCGCCTTTAAAAAGCGTCCCGTATAGGAATTTTCACAAGACGCGACTTCTTCGGGAGTACCTGCGACAACGAGCGCCCCACCCTCATCACCGCCTTCCGGACCAAGGTCAATGACATGATCAGCAGCCTTGATGACATCAAGATTATGCTCTATTATAAGAACAGTGTGACCTTTTGCTATAAGCCGGTTGAATGAATCCATAAGAATGTTTATATCATGGAAATGCAAGCCGGTTGTCGGTTCATCGAATATAAACAATGTGGGCTGCGTGGCCTCCATTGCAAGAAAATAAGCAAGTTTGACACGCTGGTTTTCCCCGCCTGACAGCGTAGAGGAGGCCTGCCCAAGTTTTATGTATCCCAGGCCAACATCCTGCAGTGGTTTTAGCCGACGAACAATTTTTGCGGTCTGAGATGCCGGGTCCTCGCTGAAAAACTCAATGGCCTGATTAACTGTCATCTCAAGCACATCATAAATGTTCTTGCCCCGATATTCGATTTCAAGCACATCGCGTTTGAAACGCCTTCCCCCGCAAGCCTCACATGGGATCGTTATGTCAGCCATGAACTGCATCTCAATCGTGATTTTTCCTTCACCCTTGCATTCCTCACACCGGCCTCCCTCGGCGTTGAAAGAGAAATATGCCGGAGTGAAGCCCATCTGCCTGGCCCCCTGCTGGGCCGCGAAAAGAGCCCTTATCTCATCGTAAGCCTTAAGGTATGTGGCAGGGTTGGATCTTGATGATTTGCCAATCGGATTCTGATCCACGAACTCTACACCGCAAACACGTCTGATATCTCCCCCAAGACGCTGAAACGCTCCCGGAGCATCAGACGCAAGACCGAGTTCGCGCAGCAATGACCTGTAAAGGATGTCACGAACCAATGTCGACTTCCCCGACCCGCTGACACCTGTCACCACTGTCAATACCCCAAGGGGAAATTTCACATCTATATTCTTAAGGTTATGCTCCCTTGCTCCGACTACCTCGATATAACTGTTCCATTTCCGCCGAGTCTTAGGCACCGGTATCTTCAGCTTGCCGGTAAGATATTTCGCCGTATAGCTATTTTCAGCCGAGGACAATTCAGAATGCGGGCCTTCGAAAACAATCTCTCCACCAAGGCGACCGGCTTTCGGCCCGACATCAATGATCCAGTCAGCAGCCTCCATGATCTCCTCGTCATGTTCCACAACCACCACAGTGTTGCCAAGCTCACGCAATGAGCGAAGGACACCTATCAGCTTGGCTGTGTCACGGGAATGAAGACCAATGCTCGGCTCATCAAGGATATACAATGAGCCTATCAATGAGGAACCCAATGATGTCGCAAGATTGATGCGCTGACTCTCTCCTCCTGAAAGCGTCGAAGACAAACGGTCGAGAGTCAGGTATTCCAATCCGACATCGACAAGAAAACCAAGCCGGTTGTTTATCTCAACAAGCAGCCGTCTGGCGACAGCCGCATCATGTTCGCCAAGCTGCAGATTCCGGAACCAATCGCGCAGATCGGAAACAGACATGGCGACGAGTTCAGAGATCCCCTTCCCCCCGACCTTTACATACGACGCTTCCTTGCGCAACCGTGCCCCATGACAATCAGGACACATCGTCTTACCACGATAGCGCGCCAACATCACCCTGTATTGGATCTTATACTGATTCTCCTCAACCATTTTGAAGAAGCCATCAATCCCCTTGAAGCTGCCAACTCCATGCCAAAGCTGGTCTTTCTCGAATTGCGAAAGGTCAGCATATGGCTTATGAATCGGGAAGCCCACCTGGGAAGCCACATGGACAAAGTCTTTTTTCCATTGGCTCATTTTCTCCCCCTTCCAGCACTCGACCGCTCCCTCGAAGACCGACAAGGCAGGATTAGGAACAACAAGCCTCTCGTCGATACCAAGACATTTTCCAAATCCCTCACATCGAGGACACGCGCCGTAAGGATTGTTGAAATTGAACAGCATCTCCGACGGTTCCATGAACCGGATACCGTCAGCCTCGAATCGTTTGGAAAATTCATGACGATGGATGCCATCCTCTCCCCATATAACAAGGGCCATAGCTTCCCCACCCTCAAAGAATGCCGTCTCTGCCGAATCAGCAAGCCGCGACAACTCATCGGGATCGTCACTTACACTCATCCTGTCGACCAGAAGTTCATAACCGTCGTTTATCTTCGGCTTCCGCTTCGCCTCCGACAATTCCTCAAATCCAAAAAATTTTCCTTCGCGATAAAGACGCGAGTACCCCCCCTTTGACAGTATTTCAAGATGGGACAAAAAATCGCGACCCTCTGGAATCCTCAAGGGAGCAACGACAGCCATCCGGGTCCCTGAAGGATAAGACAGGGCGGTATCGACCACATCCGTAACGGAATGTTTTTTGACTTCAAGTCCACTGACAGGAGAGTACGTACGGCCTATTCTTCCGAACAGCAATCTGATGTAATCATAAATCTCCGTAGACGTGCCCACCGTGCTCCGGGGGTTGCGCGTGTTCACCTTTTGTTCGATCGCAATCGCAGGGGGCAATCCCCTGATAAAATCAACCTCCGGCTTAGGCATCTTCCCCAGGAACTGCCGCGCATACGCAGACAGACTTTCGACATAACGCCGCTGCCCCTCGGCATAAAGGGTGTCAAACGCCAATGAAGATTTTCCCGAGCCGCTAAGCCCGGTAATAACTACAAGTTTGCCACGGGGTACAGTCACATCCACATTTTTCAGGTTATTGACCTTTGCCCCCTTGACCACAATATCGTCGGAATCAATGCCTGGCTGCACAGGCTCGTCAACTCGTTCCAGCTTATTATATATATGTGTATTTCCTTTCATCTTAATAAATACGGACTATTATTCCACAATATTGCCTGTCGACACAATCACAATACTCTTTGGAGATTACAAAGATACGCAATTATCCTGACTTAATAAAATACACCAGAAGGCTTATCAATATATGCCAGGACTACCTTCGTTACAATATCATCTGGCCTACAAAGGCAAAAACTGGAATGTATGTAATATAAAAACCATCACATATAATAAACAAAGACAGATTATAGTTGTTATAATATTAATCCAAAACGAAACATCAAACTCTAACTTCTTAACGACCAATTCAATTATGAAGAACTTAGACATCATCCTCGCCGTAGTGGGTGGAGCTCTGGCGGGAGCTGCTCTCGGGCTGCTTTTTGCTCCGAAGAAAGGTTCAGACCTGCGTGACGACATCGCCGACTACCTGAAATCAAAAGGCATCTTCCTCAAAAAGGAAAAGCTTGACGAACTCGTCGACGAGATCGAGGCAGAAGTGATCAAGAAGTAAATCAAACAACACGTTTTATCAAATCTTACCAAAATGAGAGCAACAAATCTTCTCGCCGCATTCCTTGGCGGCGCAATAGTCGGAGCGGGAGCAGCCTTGCTGTTCGCTCCCGAAAAGGGCGAAGACCTCCGGGGCCAGATCAAGACTCTGCTCAAGAAATACGGCGTTTGCAAATGCTCACGCGCGGAAGAACTTGAAGAGATTGTCGACCAGATCGCCGCAGAAATCGAGGAAGCGAAAAAATAACCCCTTCATAGCCAAGCAGCAACAATTTCGCGGTTTACCATCAAGGACAAACCGCCATGTCGCTGCTTGGCATACTTCACATAACGCGTTTCAACTTTCAACAGACACAGACCCGACTCTGTGGGCTGACAACTTTACGACCACGGCATGTTCAACTCTTCATCTCAAGACCCAGCCGTCGAGAACGGGAAATTCCAAGCTCTGAAATCATCACTTAAACGGCTGATCGCACTATATATCGAGAGCGCGAAACTTACCGCAGCTGAAAAGCTCACATTATTGCTTTCTTCAATAGTGCTGTTTATAATAGCATTCATACTCGCTACAATAGCAATCGCATTCGGAGCGGTAGCCCTGTTGCAGCTGCTTGAGATGGCACTCTCTCCCATAGCAGCGGCAGCTATCCTCTGTGGTTTTTTCCTGTTGTTGGCCATGTTGATATTTGTGTTCCGAAAGCCGTTGATAATCAACCCGACCGCTCGGTTCATGAGCAAGCTGATAATGGATATCGGCAATGACCGGTTCACCAACTGACACTTCCCATCCAAACAAATCAGAATCATGAAAACCTCCGAGACTAAAAAAGACAAAAGGATACCCTCTATGGGGTCGACAGAGCTGACTCTTGATGAAATCAGAATGAGACAAATGGTCAACACCATGAAAATCAAGATAGAGCAGCAACGCCTGCTTACCGCGATATTGCCCGGAGCCACGCCCATAGAAACGGCCGTAACCACAAACATATACCGCTTTGAGACCCTGATGCAATATGCGACATTGGCCATGACAACATTCCGTATGGCTAAAAAGGGTGTGGACTTTTTCAAAAGTTTCAGAAAATAATCGTAATTTTGCGTGTTGAAACAGCCCCACGCAATATGAACGACTATATCGAGCTTCGGATTGACATCACCCCATGCGACGAAACTACCACTGACATCCTCGCCGCATTGCTTGCCGACGCAGGATTTGAAAGTTTCGTGCCTGACGGCAATGGATTGACGGCTTATATCCCCGTCCCCCATTTTGATCAGGAAGCAACAGACAACGCCATAGCGTCTTTCCCCCTTACAGGACATACATTCACATGCGAATCAAAGACAATCGAGGGAGAAGACTGGAACATCGAATGGGAAAAGCACTATTTCCAGCCAATAGTCGTGGCTGACCAATGTGTGATCCACAGCTCCTTCCACAAAAACATACCAAACTGCCGTTACGACATTGTGATCGATCCCAAAATGGCGTTCGGGACCGGTCATCACGCCACAACCTCCCTGATCATAGAGCAACTGTTGACCCTTGACCTACAAGGCAAGAATGTAATCGACATGGGCACCGGCACCGGTATCCTCGCGATATTGTCAGCCATGAGAGGCGCGGCCTCCGTCACCGGCATTGAAATCGATCCGGCTGCTGAAATCAACGCGGAAGAAAACATATCGGCCAACAACCATCCTGAAATCGACATACGGCTCGGAGATGCGTCATTACTCCCAGGACTTGATCCTGCCGACATCTTTATCGCCAACATCAACCGGAATATCATAACTGCCGATCTCCCCTCCTACGCCGCAGCTCTTAAACCCGGAGGTATGATGCTTCTGAGCGGGTTCTACGAAACGGATATATCCGTCATAATGGAAAAAGCCCTTCCCCTCGGCCTTGAAGCCATAGGCCATACTACAAAAGGTGATAACTGGACTTGTCTGCGTCTCATTAAAAAAGCCTGAAATCCCCCGCGATGCCATATATAGCGAAATTATGCCTGATCGCCACCGCATATGTCATGTGCGCCACATGCGCCTGCGCCGCTGAAAACAGCAATACCGCAAAAGACTCTGTGCTATTCGTGATACCCCAGCAGACTCTTGTCCCCGAAGCAAAAGTCGACCGGGAATCAACCCTCGGCCACTTCACATGGGGCGCAGACATAGGCAGTTCAGTAGACCTGACAGCCAACGACATGACATCCCTGAATATCAGCGGTTACTTTGGATACAAAGGAGGGTGGCTGAGATTCGCGGGAGCAGGAGCAGGTATAAACGCCATGATCAGCAATGCATCCCGGTGCTATCCACTATATGGGATGATACGAACATCTTTCAGCTCACAACCACAGCTTTGCTTCCTCGACTTAAGATTAGGCATCTCAATAAACAATATGCTCAATTACAAATCGCAGACTGATTTTTATGGATCGATCGGCTTAGGCGTGACTCTCGCAAAAGGGAAGAAATTCTCATCCCACATAATAGTATCATACAACTTCATGCCAATCCGGCCATTCACCACTTA
This sequence comes from Prevotellaceae bacterium, assembly GCA_021772015.1. Lineage (GTDB taxonomy): Bacteria > Bacteroidota > Bacteroidia > Bacteroidales > Muribaculaceae > UBA7173. The sequence continues at coordinate 6,075 of JAETNS010000020.1, forward strand.
TACCGAAGTCCCCGTCACGGATTCTCCGGGAGAGATCTTCGAGGGGGAAACGCCCCCGACCACCACAGTAGAGTCTCGCGTCTCATTTCCAGATCTCCACTTCGCAGCGATCAGGATCGGTTGCGCGTTTTGATCTGCTGCAATACTATATTTATCATGCTGATTTACAAGCAATAAATAGACAAGCGAAGATCATATTAACCAATATTAACCTTAATTTGTTCCAAAATATTTTGTCATTTCAAAAATAAGCCCTACCTTTGCACTCGTTAAAGGGATCGCCCATTAACCTCAACAAAGTTGAGAACAGAAATATCGCGGGATGGAGCAGTGGTAGCTCGTTGGGCTCATAACCCAAAGGTCGGAGGTTCGAGTCCTCCTCCCGCCACCAGAAAGGAATAGCCTGCTGTCAAGCAGGCTATTTTTCATTTATCCCCTCTCATACTTATATGAATAAAAGCAATGCAGAAGCAGACAGGACGGCATGAGAAATGAATTCATGCCGTCCTGTCATATCAAAGGTGAATATCAGACCCCAAATTAGTTAGTGCGCCATTCCCCCACAGTGTCATCAGTGAGACGTATCGACTTCAATGAGACCTCATAGTCCGGAGAGAAGAAACGTGACCCCATGAGCATAGTACCCATATAGTAGTAAACAGCTCCCTGCGGGATATCAGCTTCTACATGACCTCCGGGTTTCAGTGTCCCTTTGCGCTCACGGGAAATAGTCTCCCCTTTTGTATTGGTAAACACCACGATAAAATCATCAAGTGTATAACTGGATCCATTTGTGATTGAAATGACAGTAGAATCCACCGGGGGCGCAGGAGCAGGTTCGTCTTCATCATCGCCACAAGCTGTGAAACCCACAGCACATACGACCATCAGCATCAGGCCGAGCAGCCTGTAAATCTGTTTCATATCTGTTTTCAGGGGAATGGTTGTGAAATCCCGTGAACTTTCCCCATTGAGGCTCACAAGACTTCTCCCGGCTCCCTTCGGAAGAGATGATCGATGCAAAAGAAAACGTGGGAGTCAACAGCCGTTGCCAGTTCTCCCTTTAGAGGCTCTCGCATTGCCCACCGAAGTAGAACGGGCAACGCAAGAACCCCACGTCAATATGATTATACCTCTCCCTCTCCGGAAAACGAAGAACGAAGAAGCACATATAGACATATCCGAGGCATCCATCGTTACCTCATTCCTGACTTCGGTTGAGAATTTGCGAGATTCCTAAAGGTCAAGAACAAGCGTCAGATAAACGCTTTCAAATGTATATTACTTCAAGCTTTCCGACTCTACGGAAACGACCTGAAATACACGGCAAATTTAAAACAAATATTTCAAATCTGCAAATAAAAGCCAGATCCATACAGCCATTTCCAAAAACAATACATAACAATACATGACGACAAAAGCGTCTGTATCATAACGCAAGTCTCTATCAATATCTTTCGGACCGGGAGGAAAAGACAGCGGTGCTGCCCCTCTACGGGGAAGCACCGCCTTATCAAAAAGGGAAGGGAGTAATGTCTCCTGAAACCGGAAAGCGGTCAAGCCGCTTCCTTTTCTTCAAATTTCAACAGGATTACTGCTGGAGCTTGAAGTTGATGGGGAGGGTGTACCATACTGATACCGCCTGTCCGTTCATCTTACCGGGGATAAACTTCGGCAAGGTCTTTACGACGCGGACAGCCTCCTTGTCGAGATCGGGGTCTTTTCCACGAAGGACAACCACTTCACCCACATTACCATCTTTCTTCACAACGAACTTCACAACCACACGGCCCTGGATATTGTTCTCGGCCGCCATAGTCGGATATTTGATGTGGGTGGCAACGTACTTAAGGAGTTCAGCTTCTCCACCGGGGAACTGAGGCATCTGCTCAACAGCGGTGAAGACCTCCTCCTTGACGGGCTCGGGCTTCTTCTCCTCGACGATAATCTCGTCCTTGTGGGTGCGGACAACTTCAAGGTTGTCTGTACCTTGGTCAAAGGTCGAGGCACCGGCGGCTGCGGTGGATTCCTGGACATCATCCTTAGAGGTGATGTCCTCGGTGACCTCATTGTCAGCCGCGATGGAGATTTCTGTATCCTTGATAGTATTGAGGATTTCTTCAGGGAGGGCCTCTTCAGCCTCTGGTTCCTGGACTGCTTCAATGACTTCTTCTTCCTGCTGCTCCTCGGCTGCCTCGGCTTCCATCTGTGCAAGCTGCTGTTCAAGCTGGGCCTGAAGTTCAAGCTCATGCTGCTCGCGACGGTAGTCGTTATATATTCCGAGGAAATAGGAGCCAACCAGCACAATCACCAGACCAATAATGGTGAAGAGCATCGCGCGGTTGTGGCGGCCATCAGAGTGCTTGCGCAACTCATAGGCACCAAACTCCTTGTTTTTGCCTTCGAAGATAATGTCAGTCCACTCTTTTGATGAAAGATCTACATCTTTTGCCATTTTACTGTCTGTTTAGTTGGTTAATAAATATAGATCATCACTTCTGTTCATTGCCGTGGGCTTTCTTGAAGTCGGGAGTGGCAAACACCATTGCCTTGTCGGTGTCGGTCAAAGATCCAATCTGGTAACGAGAGATCTGGTTGATCTGCATTTCGTCAAGAGCGGCGATCACGCTTTCCCAGGAAGCACCTTCCATAGGCTTGATAATCACCACAGGGCGAGTGAGCTTCTCGTCATTACGGATCTTCTTGGCCTCTGCCTGGAACTGGTCTTCGGTTATTTCTTTCCTGCGCCAGCGGTCCTTTTGCTCTTCGACCTTGTCAAGAACGTCCTGGTTACGATCATGGAGGATTTTACGGATACCCTTTAGGATAGCACCGTCGTTTCCTTCAAAATGGGCTACCTGGATGTTGGATGACACCAAATCCTGACCGTTGAACTCTGTCTCGGGCTTGCCGGCATAGTAATAAACGGTGTTGTCTTTGATTGCGCCACGCTCATCGTAGGTAGTGTCGAGGATCAGTGTGATAGCTTCAGATTCCTTAGCCTTCTGCAGCTCCTCCTGTTGCAGCTTCTCGTTAGTAGGAAGCGCGATAGAGAGGGTCTGCGACTTGATCATGGTGGTACACAGCATGAAGAACGTAATCAGAAGCATGTTCATGTCAACCATCGGGGTAAAGTCGACATGGATTGCCATTTTTTTCTGGGCGCCTTTTTTCTTTTTGCCGCCGTCGGATTGTTCTATCTGTGCCATGATTAATCAGCTTCGGTTTTAAGGGCAGTCATGACGGAGAATTTATTCATCTTGATAGTCTGAAGGTTGTCGAGCACGGGATGAATTGTCTCGAATTTTGTCCCGCGGTCAGCCTTTACGGCAATGCCTTCACCCTTCTGGATGGCGTCATGAATGTTGGGGTTCGATGAAGAATAGATAGCACGCATCCAAATCTGGAACTCGTTGGTGGCCAACGGGGTTCCGTTCTGATCGACATAATTGATATCCTTCAGGGGGATACCTACGTCCGCGCGGTCGGGATTGCCCAGCCACTCATCCTGTTTTGTCTGATCGAGCGACAGGAATTCGTGCATTTTTTCAAGAGGTACACCGAAAGAGGCGTTCTTGGCAAACTTCTCAATGTCCATGGCAGTGATTCCGAGTTTCTTGCCGGTATATTTCTCATAATTGGCGGCTGCCGTTTTGAGAACTTCCTTACGGAGAGGTTCGGAACCCCACTGCTCGGCGTTGTCGGCGTCTGCGTCACCCGACACGGACAGGAAGATCTGTCCCTTGGGGCTTACCAGCACATTCACGACATTCGCTGTGGGCACCTTGATTTCAGAAACTGATGACGGCGTGATAACAGTCACCGGCTCTTTCTGAAGGAAGGTGGAGGTCAACATGAAGAAAGTAAGCAAAAGAACGGTAACGTCACTCATCGCGGTCATGTCGATGAGGGTACTCTTTCTTTTAATTTTTACTTTTCCCATGATTACTTGTCAAATAAAAGGTTTATAATAGCAGAGTAATCAGAGGATTAGTGAGTAGCAGCGAAAGACTGTACGATAGAGAAACCTACTTCGTCGATAGCGTAGGTCAGGTTGTCAATCTTGTTGGTGTAGAAGTTGTAAGAGATTACAGCGAACGCACCGGTTGCGATACCGAAGGCGGTGTTCACAAGTGCCTCGGAAATACCGGTTGAAAGCTCTGTCGAGTCAGGCGCGCCGGATGCGGAAAGAGCCTGGAATGACTTGATCATACCGATCACAGTACCGAGAAGTCCGACGAGAGTACCGAGAGTGGTGAGAGTTGCCACGATGGGGAGGTTCTGCTGGAGAGAGGGCATCTCGATAGCGGTAGCTTCCTCAACTTCCTTCTGGATGGTAGCGATCTTCTGCTCCTTGGTCAGGACGGTGTTGGCATCCATCTCGGCATAGCGGTTGAGGGCGGCAGACACGACAGCTGCGACAGAACCTTTCTGCTTCTTGCAGAGAGCCTGAGCGCCGGCGATGTCATTCTTGGCAAGACACTTCTTGATGTCTGAGACGAACTTGGCGATGGAGCCGGTTCCTTTAGCGCTCTTCAGAGCGATGGCGCGCTCAACGGAGAGGACGATAACGGTAAGGAAGAGGGTCTGGAGGATAGGCACGATCACGCCACCCTTGAAGATGGTTCCAACGAGATCCAGGGGATGAGCTTTGGCGAATTCCTCGGGGGCGAACCACATAGAAGCACCCTCATAACCCTCCGCGTCAAAGTGAGAGGGATTACCGAATACGAAAAGGAAGAGGATAACGGCTACAACGAAGCAGGCGATGATAACCAAAAAAGCGTTCTTGATTCCGCGAACGTTGCTTCCGGGCTTAACGGCAGCGTTGTTGCGCTGGGGAGCGTTAGGCTTTTGAGTTTCCATAACTTGATAGTACTTTAAAATTTGAATTTGTTAATAATGATAGTTTTTTCCTTTTTGATGAGGCCACCGACCGGTAAGAGGAGTCGGTGCCTTGTGATTTCTCGAGCGTCGCCCGGCGGAGAGATGAATCGGCTCCGTCGAGTATCGGGGGAGGAGGATTGTGTCGGGTTTGTGATAATCGCGGTCCCTTTTTGAACCAGAATTACTCCATGGCAAAAGCTTTCTGCAAAATTATCATTTGTTTTCCAACTGACAAAATTTTTCGGAATTATTTTTTAGATTTGAAACCTTCTTCTTTTCCCCAAGAATCAACTCTCAAATCAGCTTCCAAGTCTTTTCATCTCCCTAAACGGCCCCATGAAGTGAAAAATTATGCATCCGTTTTTTTTCTTTGCTTTTTTTCATTTTATTAATAAAGGGTTACAGAAATTATCACTACCTTTGTGGTCGAAATCGACAATTAGGGAAATATTTCCGTAATTGAGCCTGCGACCATGCGTCGCGCCATACGCAAAATCAGATAAATCATACAAAACTTATAAATTACACCATAATTTATAATGAGCATCGGAATCAAAGTAAAAAAAGGCCTTGACCTCCGTCTTGCAGGAGGAGTACCAGATGGCACAGCGACTTCTGAATGTCGTTGCGCCACCGTTGCCATAGTCCCCGATGACTTCACCGGCCTCATACCCAAAATGGAGATCCGGGAAGGAGACCCCGTCAAAACCGGCCAAGCCATCTTCCACAGCAAGCTTGATGACAGCCTCAAAGTCGTCAGCCCCGTTTCCGGCACACTGAAATCAATAGTCAGAGGCCAAAGACGCAAAATAGAGCGCGTGATAGTGGAGGTAGGAGAAGGCGAACCGCTGCGTTTCAACATCGACGGTGTATTGTCCGATGCCGAGGCAGCCAGAAACCTGCTTCTCGCATCAGGCCTCTGGGCCATGATGCGCCAACGCCCATATGACATCGTGCCGGCAGCCGGCACCAGATTCCGCGACATATTCGTCACCGGTTTCGACTCGGCTCCTCTGGCATGGAGCAAGACAACCTTCTCTCCAGAAGAAGTAAAGGCACTCGAAACAGGTATCAGACTGCTGTCACTGCTGACTGACGGCAAAGTATATGTAAGCAGGCGTCCCGGAATGGGACTGCCCGACCTGAAAGGAGCCGAAATGGTCGATGTCGAAGGTCCGCATCCCGCTTCTAACGCCGGGACTGTGATAGCCGCGATACGACCTGTCAACAAAGGAGAGATCGTCGGATGTCTTGATCTACCCACTCTTTCCCGGATAGGCTCACTCGCCATCAGCGGTATTCTTGACGGAACCACAATAGTAGCCGTGACTGGTTCAGAGGTAAAGAAGCCCTCTCTTGTAAAAGCTCCGATCGGAGCGGAAATATCCGCCTTGCTAAAAGGCAATCTCGTCGACGACGGCCGTAACAAACGTATCATTTCCGGGAATCCGCTGACAGGACACAAGGTAACCGAGGATGGATATCTCCGCGCCCCGTACCGGCAGGTAACAGTCATTCCCGAAGGAGATGACGCTGACGAATTCATGGGCTGGGCATCCCTTTCTCCCAAGAAACAAAGCACAAGTCCCACCTTCCCCGGGCATTTCCTGTCGCGAAAACTGTTCAACCCCGACGCGAGACTCCTTGGCGGAAGACGTGCGATGATCATGAGCGGAGAGTATGACAAGGTTTTCCCGATGGATATACTTCCCGAATACCTCATCAAGGCCATCCTTGCCAGAGACATCGACCGCATGGAACAGCTCGGAATATATGAAGTCGCACCGGAAGATTTCGCATTGGCCGAATATGTCGACACCTCAAAACTCGAGCTGCAGAAGATTGTCCGCGAGGGACTTGATTACCTGCGCAAGGAACTTTCCTGATCATTATTATTTGAAAAATCAATAAAACGACATAGCGTTGAAAGCACTGAAAAAACTGATGGACAAGGCTCGCCCTTCGTTTGAGGAGGGAGGGAAACTCCACGCGTTCCGTTCGGTCTATGACGGCATCGACACATTCCTGTTCACGCCCAACGAGACCTCCCGGTCAGGAGTCCATATCCATGACTCCATGGACTCAAAGCGCACGATGATCATTGTCATCATAGCTCTTATACCCTGCCTTCTGTTCGGAATGTACAATGCCGGCTACCAGCATTGGCTCGCCGCCGGCGCGGACACATTCCCATTCTGGGAACTTATGCTCTACGGCTTCCTGGCCGTGCTGCCACGGCTTGTGGTGGCATATGTGGTCGGCCTGGGCATAGAATTCATCGTAGCCCAATGGCGCAAAGAGGAAATACAGGAAGGATTTCTCGTCACCGGCATACTCATCCCCATGATCTGTCCCATAGAGACTCCGCTGTGGATGATAGCGGTGGCGACCGCATTCTCCGTGATTTTCGTGAAAGAGGTCTTCGGAGGCACCGGCTACAATATCTTCAACGTTGCCCTTGTCACCCGCGCGTTCCTTTTCTTCGCTTATCCTGCCCAGATGAGCGGCGACAAAGTATTCGTGGCATCCGGCAAGATGCTCGGATTGGGAGAGGGTATCGACGGTCTGACTTGCGCCACACCGTTAGGCCAGGTCGCCACCTCCGGCGCATCGAATGCCGCAGAGGTCGCATCGGCTATGACCGACATCGCCGGAGATCCCGTGTCATTGTGGCATATGTTCCTCGGCCTTATCCCCGGCTCATTCGGTGAGACATCCACACTCTGCATACTTGTCGGAGCGTTGATATTGCTGCTCACCGGCATCGCAAGCTGGCGCATAGTCCTGTCGGTGTTTGCCGGAGGAGCTGTCATGTCACTGATCGCCCATTGGTGTGCCACCCCGACCTACCCGGCATCGTTCCTGAGCGTTGGCGAGCAGCTGTGTCTCGGCGGCTTCGCTTTCGCAGCCGTGTTCATGGCCCCCGATCCGGTCACCTCCTGCCGTACCAACACCGGGAAATATATTTACGGATTCCTCGTCGGGGTGATCGCCATACTGATCCGCACATACAACAACGGTTATCCCGAAGGAGCGATGCTCGCCGTCCTGCTCATGAACGCCCTTGCCCCGCTGATCGACTATTGCGTTGTCGAGGCCAACATACGCCGCAGGCTGTCGCGATCAAAGGTGGCGGAGTAACCATCACACCACAGACATTTCTTGACATTCAAGGACAAATCACAAGGAAAAGATGATCAACAAACAAAGCAACGTCTATACCATCGTCTATATAACGGCCATGGTGATCGTGGTGGGGGCCGCTTTGGCATTTACCTCAATGGCCCTGAAAGACCGCCAGCAGGAAAACGCCCAGGCCGACAAGAAAAGCCAGATACTACAGGCTGTGCATGTGACCACCTCACGAGCCACTGTCATCGCCGATTTCGACAAATACATCACCGCCCAGCTCGTGGTCAACGACAAGGGGGAGGATATCACAGGTGAGGACGCATTCATGATAGATGTGGCCGCCCAGGCGAAAATCCCGGCATCTGAAAGGAAACTCCCAGTTTATGTCTGCCAGCTTCCCGACGCAGGGACAAAATACATATTGCCTTTGTCAGGGATGGGACTGTGGGGCCCGATATGGGGCTATGTGGCCTTCAATGATGATTGCTCCACCATTTACGGAGCGTTCTTCGACCATCAGGGAGAAACCCCGGGTCTCGGAGCTGAAATCACCAAACCGGCCTTCACCGACCAGTTCCCCGGCCGGGAGGTTTTCAAGGGTAATGAATTCCTTCCCATAGAAGTGGTTAAAGCCGGGCAGAAACCACTGAATCCCAAAGTGGATTATGTGGATGGCATCTCCGGAGGCACCATCACCTCTAAAGGTGTCGGAGCGATGTTTGACAATTGCCTCTCTCCCTACCGCGCATGGCTCGAAAAGACCGGCAAAACCCTCGGGAACATTTAAATAGCAACTGATTATCAACGCCGTCACCTAAAAACATATCATGGCTGACAAGATTAGCAACAAACAGATATTCTTCAATCCTTTCTCAAAGGATAACCCGGTGATAGTGCAGGTGCTTGGCATCTGCTCCTGTCTCGCCGTCACAGCCAAGCTCGAACCGGCCCTCGTGATGGGGATCTCGGTGATCGCCGTGCTCGCCTTCTCGAATGTGATCATCTCGCTTATCCGCAACACCATCCCGACCAACATACGCATAATTGTCCAGCTTGTGGTCGTGGCAGCATTAGTTATCGTGGTAAACCAGCTCCTGCTGGCATACGCCTATGACGTGAGCAAACAACTCTCCGTGTTCATCGGGCTTATCATCACGAACTGTATCCTGATGGGCCGCCTCGAGGCGTTCGCGATGGGTAACAAACCGTGGCCCTCGTTCCTCGACGGAGTCGGAAACGGCATCGGGTACGCATTGATACTCGTCATCGTCGGATTTTTCCGTGAACTTCTCGGAAGCGGTACCTTGATGGGCTTCCAGGTGATTCCTCAATGCGCGTACGATGCCGGATATGTCAACAACGGCCTCATGATCCTCCCTCCGATGGCACTCATCGTCGTGGCATGCGTCATCTGGGCACACCGCTCGATCAACAAAGACCTTCAAGAGAAATAACACATTCCTGTAACAAGTAACAGTAACCCAACCTGAAATGGAGAACCTGAATCTTTTCATACGGTCGATCTTCGTCGACAATATGGTGTTTGCCTACTTTCTCGGGATGTGTTCATTCCTGGCCGTGTCCAAGAATGTCAAGACCGCTTTCGGACTCGGAGTCGCCGTGACATTCATGTTGATAGTGACCCTCCCGATCAATTACCTGCTGGAAAACTATGTCTTGAAAGCGGGGGCATTGTCATGGCTCGGCGAGACATTCGCCGATGTTGACCTCAGCTTCCTGTCGCTTATCATGTTCATCGCCGTAATCGCGTCAATGACCCAACTCGTGGAGATGGCTGTGGAGAAATACTCCCCCTCGCTTTATGCGTCTCTCGGTATCTTCCTCCCCCTCATCGCCGTAAACTGCGCCATCCTCGGCGGCTCACTGTTCATGCAGCAGAGAGGCTTCGCCAACGCGTGGACAGCTACTTGCGCCGGGGCCGGATGGGGCATCGGATGGCTTCTGGCCATCACGGCTATCGCGGCAATCCGCGAACGGGTCGCATCATATTCCAACGTGCCCGCTCCTCTTCGCGGCATCGGCATAACATTCATCATCTGTGCCTTGATGGGCATAGCCTTCATGAGCTTCCTCGGGATCAAACTGTGATCCGGGAAAAGGAAATTCCAATCAGAACAACGGACAACGACAATGATATCACTCCAATCAACCCTTTGGCCAACGGTGCTCGGCGGTGTCGGCATCTTCCTGGTGATCACCCTGCTGCTTGTGATCATCCTGCTTGTGGCCAAGAAATACCTGGTTAGCTCGGGCAATGTGACCGTGACCATCAACAACGACAAGAAGGTGGAGGTAGCCTCCGGGGTACCGCTGCTTTCGGCGATGGCGACAAAGAATGTGTTCCTCCCATCGGCCTGCGGCGGGAAAGGAAGCTGCGGCCAATGTAAAGTACAGGTAATGGCAGGCGGTGGCGAGATCCTCCCCACCGAGACAGTCCACTTCTCACGCAAGGAGATCAAGGACAACTGGCGTCTGGCCTGTCAGGTCAAAGTCAAGAATGACCTCGACATCAAAGTACCCGCATCGGTGCTCGACATCAAGGAATACGAGTGTGAGGTAATCTCAAACAACAATGTCGCCACATTCATAAAGGAATTCATCGTAGCCCTTCCGAAGGGGGAACATATGAATTTCATCCCCGGATCTTACGCCCAGATAAAGATCCCGCCTTTCAAAATCGACTACGACAAGGATATAGACAAAGCTTCCATCGGCGAGGAGTATCTGCCGGCATGGAAAAAATTCGGGCTGTTCGACCTCAAATGTGTCAATACGGAGACTACTGTCCGGGCATATTCCATGGCCAATTATCCCGCCGAAGGAGACCGGTTCATGCTGACCGTCCGCATCGCCACTCCTCCTTTCAAGCCAAAGCCCGAGGTAGGCTTCATGGATGTCAATCCGGGAATCGCGTCAAGCTACATATTCACATTGAAACCGGGCGACAAGGTGATGATGAGCGGCCCTTACGGAGATTTCCACCCCATTTTCGACACCAAAAACGAGATGATGTGGATTGGTGGAGGAGCCGGAATGGCTCCATTGCGCGCCCAGATCATGCACATGACCAAGACCTTGAAGACCACCGACCGCAAGATGAATTTCTTCTACGGAGCCCGCGCGCTCAACGAAGTATTCTATCTCGACGACTTCCTGCAGCTTGAGAAGGAATTCCCGAACTTCAAATTCCATCTCGCATTGGACCGTCCCGATCCCGCAGCCGATGCCGCAGGGGTGAAATACACCCCAGGATTCGTCCATCAGGTCATCTATGACACTTACCTCAAAGACCACGAATCCCCTGAAGATATCGAGTATTACATGTGTGGCCCCGGCCCCATGAGCGCCGCCGTAAACAAAATGCTCGACAGCCTTGGTGTGTCGCCCGAGAACATCCACTACGACAACTTCGGAGGATAAACCCCTCTCCATCCAATTTCATAATGCCCCAAGGGGCTGCCATACCTGTAATTGATTCCACGCCGCAAATTATATGATACGACTGCGCGAGAATATCGACCTCAAAGAGATGACCACATTCGGGCTTCCGGCTCCATGCGGCCGTCTCGTTGAGTTTTCAGAACCGGAAACAGACCTGCCGGAACTCGACCGCCTCGGCTTATTGCGGGGAGCCGTGATCCTCGGAGGTGGCAGCAACATGCTTTTCACGCGGCCGCGTCACGATCTTACCGTCATCCATCCCATGGGAGACTCGGTGATAATCGGAGATGCCAAAGATGGCTCTGTCAGAGTGACCGCCGGCGCAGGGATAATCCTCGACGAGCTATGTCGTATGACAGTGGGAAAAGGATGGTGGGGACTTGAGAATCTCTCCGGCATTCCGGGCCATATCGGAGGGGCAGCGGTACAGAACGTCGGTGCTTACGGCGCGGAATTCAAAGATGTCGTTGAATCGGTAGTCTGCTATTCCCCCCGGCTTCATGAATTTGTCACACTTGATGCTAAAGCCTGTGCTTACGGATACCGCGACTCGGTCTTCAAGCATCAGTCCTCTGACTCCCCGCTGATCGTATGCAAAGTAACCCTGAGACTCTCATCTGTCCCGGAGCCGAAACTCGGATATAAAGGATTGGTCCTTGTTATCGCGCGTGAACTCGGGATGTCGGAGGAATCATCTGAGGGAGCGATCACCGACAGGTTACGACAGGAGTCTCCGATGGTTGTCAGGGAAGCGGTCATTGCCTTGAGGAACTCAAAGCTGCCGGATCCGGCGCAGACAGGTAGCGCCGGAAGCTTCTTCAAGAATCCGGTAGTCAGTACCGCAGAGTTTGAGCGGGTGCGCTCGGCGTGGGAACAGCTGTCAGGAGACAAGACCACTCCCCTCCCCTTCCATCATGCGGCGGCCAATCATATCAAACTTTCCGCCGCTTGGCTTATTGATAAAGCCGGATGCAAACCATTGACCCGTGGAGGAGCCGCCCTATGGCAATCACAGCCACTGGTCTTGGTCAATCTTACCGGGAATGCCACCGGAGCCGACATCGTCAATCTTGAAAACGCCGTCATCAGCCAGGTCGAATCTGTTTTCGGCATCACATTGAGTCCGGAAGTAATCCATATCTGATAAACCGCCAACCCCACAGAAACACAATATGTCGTCATTCGTCATAGAAGGAGGCCATACCCTCCAAGGAGAAATAACCCCGCAAGGAGCGAAAAACGAAGCACTGCAGGTCATAAGCGCCGTCCTTCTGACCATGAGACCTGTCGAGATTTCCAATGTGCCGGAAATCAGAGACGTGAAGAATCTGATCGCCATGTTGCAACAAATGGGGGTAAAAGTGATCCGTCACGAGAAAGGACGTTATACATTTCAGGCCGTAGACATAGACACCGAATATATATATAGCGACGACTTCATCAAGCGCTGCGCGGCGTTGCGCGGGTCGGTGCTTCTGGTAGGTCCACTGTTGGCGCGCTTCGGAAAAGCCTATTTTCCCAAACCTGGTGGAGATAAGATCGGCCGCAGGAAAGTCGACACCCATATCCAGGGATTCCTCAATCTCGGAGCGGAATACACCTATGAGCATTCCAAACGTGCTTATCTGCTGACATTGCCGAAGGGGAAAAAGCTCCGCGGATGCTACATGCTTCTGGACGAGGCCTCAATAACCGGGACAGCGAACATAATAATGGCGTCTACCCTCGCAGAGGGAGAAACCACAATATACAATGCCGCATGCGAACCTTACATCCAACAACTCTGCCGCATGCTTGGTCAAATGGGATGCAGGATTGACGGCATAGGGTCAAACCTGCTTACCATCAAGGGATTTTCGGGTGATCCTGAAGGCGCGACTCACCGCATACTCCCTGACATGATAGAGGTCGGGAGCTTCATAGGCATGGCAGCCATAACACGCAGCGCGTTAACCATAAAGGATGTGAGCTATGACAACCTCGGCATCATACCTGAAAGCTTCCGCCGCCTCGGTATAAAGCTTGAACAACACGGCGATGACATTTTCATTCCGGCCCAGGACAGCTACGTCATAGATACCGCTCTCGACGGCTCAATCATGACCATAGCCGACGCGCCCTGGCCCGGCCTCACACCCGACCTTCTCAGCGTGATGCTTGTCGTCGCCACCCAATGCCGTGGCACAGTGCTCATCCACCAGAAAATGTTTGAAAGCCGCCTGTTTTTTGTAGACGACCTGATCGAGATGGGTGCCCAGATCATCCTATGCGATCCTCACCGGGCCGTAGTAATCGGTCATGACCATAAATTCACGCTACGCGCCAACAAAATGAGTTCCCCCGACATACGAGCCGGAATCGCAATGCTGCTTGCCGCAATGTCTGCTAAAGGCACGAGCATCATCGGCAACATCGAGCAGATCGACCGGGGTTACGAGGATATCGACCAACGCCTGAATTTCTTAGGAGCTTCGATCACCCGCATAGACTGACCCCCGGCTGCCCAGCCAGGCAGACTGTTCAGCCCCCTGACCGGGAAATTCTTACTTTATATCAATATCATAGAACGGAAATGATAACTTTCATGATTGTTTTGTTCGTGCTCGGCTACCTCGGCATAGCACTCGAACATGTATTCAACATCAACAAAGCGACTTTCGCCCTGATGATGGCCGGGCTGCTTTGGGGGGCGTATGCCCTTTTGGGCCATGACCCGAACCTGCAGTCCGACATGGTCGAGGCGCTTGGCGACACATGCGAGATCATCGTATTCCTTATCGGCGCGATGACAATCGTGGAACTGATCGACCGATACGGAGGCTTCAATATCATAGTCAAACATATAAAAGCCAAAAGCAAAAGAGGGTTGATGTGGGTGTTCGCCTTCGTGGCATTCTTCCTTTCAAGTATCCTCGACAACATGACCACCACGATCATAATGGTGATGATGTTGCGACGAATGTTTTCCGATCAGAAAGAACGATGGATGTTTGCCAGCGTTATCGTCCTGGCCGCCAATGCCGGAGGCGCATGGTCGCCGATCGGAGACATCACGACAATAATGCTCTGGATGAAAAACTATGTCTCTTCAGTCGACCTCATAGTAAACCTCCTTCTACCGTCACTGGTCTCTGTAGTGATCCCCACAATGATCGCCACCCGTTTTGTCAGCGCCGGACCCGTGGAATCTCTCAACGAATCAGACCGACGGGTCGGATATGAGCTGTCTCGCCACCACCACAAACTGTCGGTCACTATTCTGATACTTGGTGTGGGAGGTCTCCTGTTTGTACCTGTCTTCAAAGCCATAACCCACCTGCCTCCATACATGGGGATACTCCTGTCTCTTGGAATCCTGTGGCTGATCACCGAACTTATAGTATACCATTACCGTCTTGACGGCAAGATCGAAGGACGCATATCCCAGGTAGTGAAGAACATTGACATGTCGACCATATTGTTCTTCCTCGGCATTCTGCTCGCAGTTGCCGCGCTGCAACAAGCCGGCATACTCTCACATCTGGCCGCATGGCTAAATGAGACATTCCATGAGGTATATCTGATCAACGGCATCATCGGCGTACTCTCCTCGATTGTTGACAATGTCCCGCTGGTGGCAGCATGCATGAACATGTATCCTGTGGCCACTCCCGACATGATCGCTGCCGCTGCAGATCCCGCTTACGTAGTACTGTTTGTAGAAGACGGCCTTTTCTGGCACCTGCTGACCTTCTGTGCCGGAGTCGGCGGCTCTCTGTTGATCATCGGCTCCGCAGCCGGCGTGGTCGCGATGGGAATAGAGAAGATAGAATTCATGTGGTATGTCAAACGAATCTCATGGATGGCCCTGATAGGATACATAGCCGGCATCGTATGTATCTGGCTTGAAACGCTGCTGTTGAACTTTTGACAAAGAATCTGACTTTTTAAGCGGACGGTTGTTATAACTGATGTAATATGATTAGGTAGCCGAAGCGTTGCTTCGGCTACCTAATCTCCTAAAAACACTTCACTATGAACGACCGACTCAGCTACGAAGAGAAAAAAGAACTTCCTGACAGCGTCTTCGGATTACCCGAACGACGTGAGTATCCCATGCCCGATGCAGCTCACGTAAGAGCCGCCGAGGCTTACTTCCGATACTGCCCCGAAGAGCTTAAGCCCAAACTTGCAAAAGCGATTCTTGCCCGCGCAAGACAATATGGGGTGGATGTCGAAAGCCCGACAGTGCTTTCATATGCGGAAGATTAATCCCGCTTGCCAGCCCAGGGAGGGACACAGCGTTTGGTGTCCCTTCTAAATGAAACGCAGAGTACAATACCTTAAATTAAGCTAAAACGCGCCAATTTTGCGCCAAAAAGCTTTAAATGCTCTGTGATTTTGTTTAACTTTGCCTCGGAATACCCCTTTCAGGGCTCTCTCTTGAGTACGCAAGGGTTCGAATCATCGTGCCTGCTCCAACCTTATCATCATGATAGCAGAAGAATACAAGGACATAGCCCCCTTCGAAGACGAGCAATTTGCCGAAAAGATGGAGAAACTCGTCAACGATCCCGGATTCGAGAACGCAATTCAATATGTGCTTCCCGGAAGCGACTTCCATGAACTTGCCTCGACCCTTAGGAAAATAACCAACAAGGAAGATTTCCAAAAGAAAGTCATGCTCTCGATCCTCTTACGGTTGGAAGAAGCCACAACTGACGGAGTGACCGATTCCGGGCTTGACAACATAGACCTCAGCCAGCCACGCCTGTTCATGTCGAATCACCGCGACATCGTCTTGGACGCATCCTTTCTCGGACTGGTCATGATACGTCACGGGCTACCCGCCCAGGAGGTAGCGTTGGGCGACAACCTGTTGATTTACGAATGGATAGAGAACCTCGTCAGACTCAACAAAGGAATAATTGTCAAACGCAACCTGCGCCTCACAAAAGCATTGGAAGCCGCAAAACAGCTTTGTGGTTACATTCATTATTGTATCAGCAATAAAAAGGAATCTGTCTGGATTGCCCAGCGGGAAGGCCGCGCTAAAGACTCCAGCGACGTGACCCAGGAATCTGTGCTCAAGATGCTGTCACTCAATGGCGACAGCGACAATATCGCTGCCAGGCTGATGGAACTCCACCTGACCCCGGTCTCGATATCTTACGAGTTCGACCCCAATGACTATCTGAAAGCCACTGAATTCCTGGCCAAACGCAGAGATCCTGATTTCAAAAAGTCACAAAAAGATGATCTGCGCAGCATGGAGACCGGTCTGCTCAAGCATAAAGGCCGTGTCCATTTCGCCATCTGCAAGGAGATCAATCCCGGACTCGAGCCGTTGTTGGAATCGCACGATAAAGTCGAGATTATCCGTCACGCCTGCGCGCTGATCGACAAAGAGATACACTCCAATTACAAAATCTATCCAATAAATTATTACGCCTACGACCAAATGGAGGAGACCGGGAGGTTCTCTGACAGGTATACCCCGGAACAAGCCCGACAATATGAAGCATACTTCAACGGGCAACTCGATAAAGTACGGCTGGAAAATGTGTCATCGGAAGAGCGCAGGTTCATGCTCGGAACAATGCTGAAAATGTATGCCAACCCCTTGCGGAATCATCTCAACTCCTCAAAACAATAAATACGGCCGCTGATGAGGGTCTCGGTTTTTTTGCTGCTTACACTTCTGGTCATAAATCTTGCGATCGACTGGTATATATACCGTCAAGTGACCCACCGCTGCCGCAATCCACGACTATGGGGCCGCATAGAATTATGGTCGACAGTATTTTTCCTGTTGGTACTTGTCGCAGGAATCCTGACTCCTGCCAGACAAGGGAGCAACAATGTGCTGTTGGCAAAAATGTGGTTGATATTCACCTACGGATCTGTCTATATCCCCAAAGCCATCGGCGTGGTGTTCGACCTTATCGCCTCCATACCAAGGCTTTTCGGCCATAAAAGGATCAGACCTGTCACCATCGGCGGCATCACAATCGCGACCGTCACATTCTGCGGGATATGGTGGGGAGCAACTATCAATCGTTTCGCGATTGACAACAAAGAGGTGGAAATCAGCCTGACAGAACTGCCTGACAACTTCGATGGTTATCGTATAGCCCAGTTCTCCGACATGCACGTCGGGACGTACGGCAATGACACATCATATGTCAGCCGGCTCGTAGACAACATAAATGCCCAACACGCCGACCTTATTGTCTTCACCGGGGATATGGTAAACCGGGAATCATCCGAAATAAAGCCTTTTGTTGATGTCATCGCGAGGCTCCATGCACCCGACGGGGTTGTCGCCATACTTGGCAACCACGACTACGGCGACTATATGACATGGTCCTCAGACAATGCCCAGCATGAAAACATAGAAATGCTACGCGATGCTTACAAGGCGATGGGTATCAAATTGCTGCTCAACGAGACAAAATGGATCCGACGCGGAAATGATTCCATAGCAGTTGTCGGAGTCGAGAATATCGGGGATCCTCCCTTTCCGATTTATGGCTCACTGACCAAAGCGTACCCGACTGTCGGAGACAATGTAACCAAAGTCTTGCTCTCCCATAACCCGGCCCATTGGGCTGACTCCATAGCCGACAAAGAGGATATCAAGATTGGTCTGACACTTGCCGGCCATACCCACGCCATGCAGATCGAACTTCTCGGTATCTCCCCTGCCGCCCTGAGATACAAAACGTGGGGAGGGCTTTACACCGACAGCAAAAGCGACCATCAGCTATATGTCAATATCGGAGCCGGCACCGTCGGTATGCCCATGCGTCTCGGAGCCACCCCGGAAGTGACCATCCTGACCCTGCGCCGCAGACGCTGACAAATTCTCGATATCCGGCCCACACAGATTGACACAATTAAATAATCCCGCAATGGCATCCCCCCTCACAATACAACAGATCATAGCCAGGGAAATGAATCTCCCCGAGCAAAGAGTCAACGCCACCCTAAGGTTGCTTGCCGAGGGGGCGACAATCCCTTTCATCTCCAGATACAGAAAGGAAGCCACGGGGGGACTCGACGAGGTCGCCATATTCAATATTTCCGAGCGATTCGACAACCTGCGTGAGCTGGCCGACCGAAAAATATACATCATCCAGACCATCGAGTCGCAGGGTGCCTTGACCGAAGATCTTCGCAAGCAGATCGAAGACACATATGACAGCGCATTGCTCGAAGACATTTACCTGCCTTTCAAGCCCAAACGCCGCACTCGCGCCCAAGTAGCACGCGAAAACGGATTGGAACCGCTTGCAAAGATTATCATGTCCCAGAAATGCACCAACCCTTCAGAGGCTGCTACCCGTTATATCAATGAAAAGGTAACCGACACGGACTCGGCCATCACAGGCGCATCTGACATCATAGCCGAATGGGTGAGCGAAGACCAACGTTCACGACAAATCATCAGGGGACGCTTTCAACGGTATGCCCGCATATCATCCAAAGTCGTGAAAGGCAAAGAAGAGGAAGCCGAAAAATACAGCTCATACTTCAAAGTTGACGAACCCCTGTCGCGATGCTCTTCCCACAGATATCTGGCCATGCGCCGTGGTGAGGCCGAAGGTTTCCTGAAAGTAGCCCTCAACATAGATGACGACGCTGCAATAGAACGACTTACCCGGAATTTCATACGGACAGACGGGAAAACGGCCTCTTCGGCAATCGTGGCCCACGCAGTGACCGACGCTTACAAACGGCTGATAAAACCCTCAATCACAACTGAGATAGAAAGTGAGGCAAAAGAAAAAGCAGACACAGCCGCCATAGCGACCTTCGCAGCCAACCTCCACCAGCTGTTACTCGCCGCTCCTTTAGGATCAAAACCGGTGATGGGGATCGATCCGGGTTTCCGTACCGGCTGCAAGGTAGTGTGTCTTGACGCGAATGGCAATCTCCTTCATCATGACGTGATTTACCCCACACCGCCCCGCAATTATGTCGTTGATGCCGCAAAGCGCGTCATGAAGCTGGTGGAGCAATTCAAGATCGAAGCCATCGCTCTTGGCAACGGTACCGCCAGCCGCGAGACCGAACGGTTCCTGCGTTCCTTGGAATTCCCCCGTAAAATAGAGATATTCGTTGTCAGTGAAGACGGGGCATCGGTTTATTCAGCCTCAAAAACAGCCCGTGAGGAATTTCCGGACCAGGATGTGACTGTCAGAGGAGCGGTATCGATCGGCCGACGGCTCATGGACCCGCTCGCCGAACTGGTGAAAATAGACCCCAAATCCATTGGGGTAGGCCAGTATCAGCATGACGTTGACCAGAACCGTCTGAAACGGCAACTTGACCTGACTGTAGAGACATGTGTCAATTCCGTCGGAGTGGATCTCAACACCGCGTCGCGCCAGTTGCTGTCTTATGTATCCGGCATTGGCGACACTCTGGCAGCCAATATTGTCAAATACCGCGCCGAACATGGAGACTTCACCTCCCGTTCCACACTGCTGAAAGTGCCTCGTCTCGGTCCGAAGGCATATGAGCAATGCGCCGGCTTCATGAGAGTACGTTGCAGCGAGGAAATCCTTGACAACACCGGCGTACATCCCGAACGCTATCATATTGTGGAAAAGATGGCTTCAGACAGAGGCCATACACTGAAAGAACTCGTCGAAAATCCCGGACTGCTCGATGAGATAGATCTTTCGGCATATGTGACCGAGGATGTCGGACTGCCGACTCTTGAAGACATCATCGCCGAACTGCGCAAGCCCGGACGTGACCCGAGGGAGAAAGCTGTTGAATTTTCATTCGAGGAATCTGTGAATGAGATCTCCGATCTTCATGAAGGGATGGTCCTTCCGGGAATCGTCAACAACATCACTGATTTCGGAGCATTCGTTGACATAGGAGTGCATGTCTCCGGCCTGATACATGTATCCCAGATGGCAGAAAAAAGAGTGACCAATCCGGCTGATGTATTGAAATTACGCCAGCAGGTTATGGTGAAGGTCATTGGTGTTGACCTCAATCGCAAAAGGATAAGCCTGTCGCTCAAAGGAGTGGAGCAATAAACCCGCTCCCCCCATGTCGCCGTCGACCAAGTTAAATTTTCTCGAAGATGCCACGTTATTTGATATCGCTCGGCAGCAATACGCCGGAAGGGAACACAGAAATAGAGTCAGCCATGATATGGTTATGTGGATTCGCGGATATTGTCTCACGCACCCCGGTCTACACCACCCCTGACGCTCACGATCCATCGCGCCCTGCTTATTCCAATGCCATTGTGGCCATCACATCCGACATTGAAAAAAAGGAAATAGGGCAATTGATGAAAGGCTATGAGGTAACCCGAGGGAGAATTGCCGGCAACAGTGTCATCCCAATTGATCTTGACCTTGTATGTCAGGACAATGTTGTCTTGCGTTCACGCGATTATACTGCCCCCTATTTCGTGGAAGGACTATACTTGCTATCCTCCATATCGAAAGCGGATGGCGGAAGATCAAACGAATAATCCATCCCCCTTCCTGACAATTCATCGGCATATTTTTTACGACGCACCGGAGGCAGAGATGGCGACAATATCATATGTGTCTGCGGAGCAGCCTCTTTCAAACGAACTATATCCCCATTGAAACCACGGGCGACAATTAAGAAATCAGCGTTGTTTACATATGCCGGGAGTGTATCATGCTCCCCGCGTACTACCGCGAAATGTTTTTCTCCTATTTCCCAGCGCTCCAAGTGAATGTCAACCCCGGAAGATTTCAAAGAATCACCATACACTCCGATCAATACCGCCCCTCTTTTCGCGAAATAATCTACAAGACGAATTTGAGCCTGTTCCATTATTTCGGGATAATATTTAGGAGCGGCATCAGTGACCAGACAGGCATCTTTCCCCTCACGGCATATTACCGCCACGCCCCGGTTATTGCGCCATACATAACATTCCGAAGAGGTATGCTTACCTGTTATTGACATGAAGGACAACACTCCCGATCCCAACAACAAGATCACTCCATCGATAAGCAACATCTTACGCTTCTCAACCCAACCAAGCCACAACAGAAACAAGGCCGCATAGATCGGCAGCAATAACCATCCCGGGAAATATATCGAACCTGCCATCCCGTTCCCCGGCAAACCTGCGACAAAGCGCGCTATCACCTCAGTGAGGTTATATACACTGCCAAGCCAGGTACTTAAAACCGGGACATGCACCCCTATCGATGTCAAAATCACCAATATGACACCCCCGCCGATAATCAACGGCAGCAACAGTGCAACAGGCAGATTTGCGGCAAGGAACCATATGGGGAAATAATGGAAATGCCATGCCGACAAAGGCGCGGTCGCAATTATTGCCGCCACAGGAAGCATAACGGAGCACACAAGGAGATAAATCACCCTGCTTTTTCCGAATTTTCCGCTTCTGACCCATATCTGTACCTCCGGCATTATCATCAAAATTCCCGCGACCGCCAGAAATGACAGCTGGAAACCGGGCATGAACAATGCCAGAGGCTGTAAAAGCAATATCACCAAGGCCGCTCCACACAATGAATTAAGAGAATTATGATACCTATCCAACAACTTGCCTACAAGGATGAAGGTTGCCATCACGACTGCCCTGACAACAGACGGCGACAGCCCGGTCAGCAACGCGTACAGCCACAAGACAGCTATCATCAGCAATATCCTCCACCTTTTGAAACCCGCCATCTCGACGGGAAACAGCAGAAACGCCACAAGGAAAATGACAGTGGAGACATGAGTGCCGCTGATGGCCAATATATGTGACAGACCGGCCCGCGCAAACTCATCTTTTATCTCTCCATCCACCCGGTCCTCCCCAATCAACACCGCCACAAGAAATCGCGCCGCATCCTCTTGTAGCCCGCAATCCAATATATCCTCAATCAACGCCGACCTAACCCTGTTGAGCCATCCACGCAACCCGGACGCACAGACTGTTATGTCGAATTCATCCTCCATGACAACGCAGGCTGCCGATATGCGATTGACCATGGCAAAATGACTGCCATCAATTTCATCGGGAACAGTTGTCTCCCTTACCGGCGGTAAAATTAAGCCGGAAAAAGCCACACTGTCGCCCGGCTCGACGATGTAGGGATAATCATACACCGTCACGGCCACTCTCGCTCCATTTCCGATCCTGACCACACAACGCTGACATGAGCCATAATCACGGTTGACCACGACTTCCCCGACAAAGGAACCCCTACTGCCAATATCCATCGGGGAGGGAATCGTCGTATGCCATGCAACCATCCCAATCAGACAACTTGACAATGACAAGACAATCCGGGGTCGCCCACAGAATAATCCAAACACGATCCCTACCGCCGCCATAACAACCCACATCCATACAATGGAGTTCGCAACCAGACAGCATACCGCGATACCGGCCATCATTCCGATGGCAGGCAGCAGTAACGGCATATCGGATAAGGCATATCGGGAGTCTGTCTGTCGCATATATAATTCGTGCCGGTTCATCGCAGGCATAATTTGCAAATTTAATGATTATTTATCCGGGTCAAACGCAATTTTAGTAACTTTACATCGTTTTTTTACAAAATCCCAATTCACGGAGTTTGTCAACGATGCCCCTTGCGGTTGGACACCCCCTAAATTCATACGACTTCGACATCAGGCATGAGTTGATTTATCATGAAAATCATATTTTAATGTTTACAGAAAAACGAAGCAGTATGCTCCATGGAATTCTCCTTATAGGATTGTTCTCATGCGCGGCATTTTATATTGGCGAGGCCAATTTTTTCAAGGAACTTTCATTCAGTCCGATGATTATCGGCATTATTCTGGGTATGCTGTATGCCAACAGTCTTCGCAACCATCTGCCGGAGACCTGGGTGCCCGGAATCCAGTTCTGCTCTAAGAAACTCCTTAGGTTAGGCATCATTCTCTATGGTTTCCGTCTCACATTCCAGGATATCATAAATGTCGGTGTGGCCGGCATTCTTATTGATGCGATTGTCGTGTCCGTTACCATCATAGGAGGAGTCTATATCGGCAAGCTCCTGAAGATGGACAAGGAAATCGCCCTGCTGACATCTATCGGCAGCGGAATCTGCGGGGCCGCAGCAGTACTCGGAGCCGAATCCACCATACAGACAAAACCTTACAAGACTGCGGTAGCTGTCGCTACGGTCGTGATTTTCGGGACTATAGCCATGTTCCTTTATCCTATCGCCTATCGGTCGGGGGTTTTAGGACTTACCCCCAATGAAATGGGGATATACACCGGCTCGACCCTTCATGAGGTAGCTCACACCGTGGGCGCAGGCAACGCCATGGGCACTGACATATCCAATGTGGCCATAATCGTGAAAATGATCCGTGTGATGCTTCTCGTGCCGGTGTTGCTGATTCTGGGCTACTGGGTCGCTCTACAGGCTACCAACAAGCCTACAGGAGGTGCAAAAGGGAAAGTCGCCATACCTTGGTTCGCCCTCGGATTCCTCGCGGTCATCGGATTCAACTCCTTCAATCTCCTTCCCGCAATGGTTGTCGACACGATAAACTATATCGACACATTCCTGCTGACCATGGCGATGGTAGCACTTGGAGCCGAGACCAGCATAGACAAGTTCAAGAAAGCCGGTTCAAAACCGTTCATACTCGCCGCTATCCTTTTCATATGGCTGATTTTCGGCGGTTGGGCACTATCCAAATATCTTGCCCCTATGTTTCTTTGAACCGCGCATCTCTTAGCTAACAAACAATCCTGCCTCGATCCTGAATTTATGGAAGAGGCAGGATTGCTCTTTATATAGTCAATCCCTCATATTGCTGACCTGTCAGCCATTCCAGATTTCCCATGAGAGGAACGCCTGCAGGAGCAACATCTCAAGACCGTTCTTTACCTCCGCGCCTTGTGCCTGCGCTTTCCTCATGAACAGAGTGATGTCCGGATTATAGAGCAGGTCATAACAAAGGTGTTCCGGGCCAAGACACTCGTAAGGAATGTCCGGGGCTTCGTCGACATGGGGGTACATTCCCAGAGGAGTGGTGTTGACAATCACTTTGTGAGCGGCAATTATCTCCGGTGTAAGGTCGGCATAAGTCAAAACACCGGGCCGGGCCGTCCGCGAAACCAGCCGGGCCTCCACCCCTAACATGTCGAGTCCGACACAGACTGCTTTTGCAGCTCCTCCTGTCCCCAGGACGAGAGCCCGGTGGCGACTGTCTGTTATCAACGGACGTATGGAATCGGTGAATCCGGCGACATCGCTGTTGAATCCTATCAGCCGTTTGTTGTCAAGGAGTTTCCCTTTCTTGTCAGTCACGATCTTGATGACATTAACCGCCCCGGCTCTGGCCGCAAGAGAGTCGATATCGTCAAGGAATGGTATTACCTTCTCCTTGTAAGGGATGGTGACATTAAGCCCCGCCAACGAAGGGGTGTCCTCCAGAAGCATGGGGAATATGTCAATGGAAGCTATCTCGAAATTCTCATATCGGGCCTTTATTCTCTCAGCCTGGAATTTCTGGTTGAAAAATGTCTTGGAGAATGAATGTATCAGCGGATAGCCGATAAGCCCGTAAGTACGTTCATCGATTATGCTCATGTTCGTTGATCGTTTATAAGGGTTTGACTGATTGTTGTTTCAAAGACGGCCTTGGTCGCGATAGGAATAATATCCTGACGGACCGATTATCAGATGGTCAAGGACAGGGACATCTATTATCTTGCAGACCTCAACGATTCGTCGCGTCAGAGAGTCGTCGGCCCCGCTCGGAGCAAGATTGCCCGATGGATGGTTGTGACATAATATCACTCCTGCCGACAATCTGTCTATGACACTTTTGGCAATGATTTTCACATCGACGGATGTCTGCGACTGCCCTCCCTTGCTGACCTGCTCCACCGACTGCAATCTGTTGGCGCGGCTCAGGTGAAGCACCCAGAACTCCTCGTTATTGAGTCGTTCAAGCCGTCCGCGCATATAGGAATAGACCGCTTCGGATGAAGCCATCTGTGGATCCTTTATCTGGAGGTCAGCCTGCGTGCGCGCTCCGAAAGCCATCGCCGCCACCAATAGGGTCGCTTTGGCGACACCCATCCCTTTGTATTTCCTTACAAGTTCGGGTATCGATTTCCGCGACAGGTATGCGAGCCTGTTGTCATTGTCTTTCAGTATCTCCCGGCTCAGGTCAAGTACAGATTTTCCGGGAATACCGGATCCGAGCAGCAATGCGAGCAGTTCGACATCCGACAATGACTCCATTCCCTGCTTCAAAGCCTTCTCCCGGGGACGCTCGTCATCGGTGAGGTCATGAATTGTGACACCGGAGTTTTTTCCTCCGGGTAATGGCTGTGAGGAAGTTTCTTTCCCGGCCATCATCGAGACTTTCTCCCGGACAACACGGCCCGTCGGGAAAGCCACGGACTGGATATCCCCGCCTCCATTAAATATCGTGTCGAAGTCGTTAAGCAGTGTCATCTCATCCATAACCTGTCATTCTTGTTCCCCATAAGTTGCCTGATGGAGGAGTTATTCATTTCCCTTTCCTCATGGCGATCTCCTCGGCCACATTCCGGCCCCGGCGGCATATGATCTTTTGGAAATAAGCTTTAAGGAAGCCGCAGCCATAGCCCCCCAACTGAATCAGAGATGCCGGAATGGCCTTGAACGCGATGACCGGAGATGATGTCGCCACAAGGGCGGTCTGCCAGATCATGAACAGATACAACGCAAGAGGGGCAAGCCACCACGGGCTGACGAATATGGCCAATATGACCATCGCCAGCACTCCTATGACAAAAACGGCCGGCAGCCAATGGACGAGCTTCATCGAATCAGGATACAACAGTTTCAACGTGATCCGCGACATCCCGAACACATAGACCTGGCGGAAAAATTTCTTGAAATCCACACGCCGTTTGTGATACACCGGCAAATTCGGATACAATCCTATGGAGAAACCTGCGAGACGTATTCTTGTGGACATATCAATATCCTCCGAGAACATCTCCCGGAATCCTCCGACCTTGCCATACACTTCGCGGGAATAGCCCATGTTGAAAGTGCGTGGAGTGAATTTCTCGAGGCTGACACGTCCTCCACGGATTCCCCCTGTCGTGAGAAAGGAGGTCATAGCGAAGTTTATCGCCTTTTGGGTGGTGGAGAACGAGCTGTCGGCGGCATCCGGACCGCCGTATGCGTCATACGGATGCGTTGACCTCATCTTCTCGAGTTTCGAGAAGTAATCGGCGGGGATCACGCAATCGGAGTCGAAGAAAACAAAATAGTCTCCTTTAGCCCTTTCAAGTCCGTAATTCCGGGCGATCGAGCGGCCCTCGTTCTCTTTAAAGAAATATCTTACGTTCAGCCCCTTGCCGGCATATTTGTCGACGACATCGCGGCATGGCTCTGTAGAGCCATCCTCTACTATGATCACCTCGAAATTCCGGGCTGTCTGACGCAAAAGGCTGCCAAGCAGCTCCTCCACTTCCGCAGCACGATTGTATACAGGGACTATGACCGAATATGTCGTTCTATTCTCTTCCATTATCGAATCCGAATCAATCCATCCTGTTTTTGTAATCCTCATAATCGAACTCCCGCAACATCTCCACCCTTCCGTCAAGACGTTGGAATACCATCGAGGGATGGGATATGCCATTGAACATATTGGTCTTCACGGTCGTGTAGTGGTTCATGTCTTCCAGCACAAGTTCATCCCCTTCCCGGAGCGGATGATCGAAACGCCAGTCACCCATATAGTCTCCACTCAGGCAGGAGTTGCCGCCGAGGCGATATACATGCTCTCCGTCAGAGACAGCTCCCGTGATGGCAGGCTGATAAGGCATCTCAAGGGTGTCGGGCATGTGGCAGGCAAATGACGCATCTATTATGGCAGTCTTTATACCTTGGTTCTCAACCACATCGACAACAGATGTCACCAGATCGCCCGTGCGCCATGTAAAGGCGCTACCGGGTTCGAGTATGACTTTGAGCCACGGATATCGTTGGCGGAATCCACGCAACAGGCCTACAAGATGGTCTGTGTCATAACCCTCACGGGTCATGAGATGGCCGCCCCCCATGTTCACCCATTTCACTTGCGGGAGATATTTTCCAAACTGATCCTCAAACGCATTCAACACCTTTTCGAGATCATGGCTCGATGACTCGCATAGCTGATGAAAATGCAGCCCCTCTATCCCGGCAGGCAATTTCTCCCCGATCATGTCGGCAGTGACACCGAAACGGCTTCCTGGCAACGCCGGGTTATAGATATCTGTCTCAATGACCGAGCATTGGGGATTAACCCGCAATCCCGGCGAGACTCGTCGCCCTTCCGCCTCATGGGCCTTGTTGAAGTCATCGACATCCTTACGGAACCGCAAGTACTGGTTTATTGAATTGAATGTCAGATGACTGCTCCCGTCAAGGTATTTACCGATCGTGTCGGGAGTATAGGCCGGACAATATGAATGGCCCAACTGCCCCAGCTCCTCGTTGCCAAGCCGCAGCTCATTAAGGGAGGAAGCGGTGAATTTCACGCCATACTCCCTCATAACGGGGAACGTACGCCACAAGGCATTGGCTTTGAAAGCCATGATTATCTCCGCCCCGCTTCGCCGGGCGACATCGGATATCAATGAGAGATTGCGACGCAGTTTCTCTTCATAAACTATGAAATATGGTGTCTGGAGCTTTGTCATGTCAGTCTGATAGGATTTTGAATTTAGCGAAACGCAACAACAATGTCTTGCGCTCAGGTTCAGGGTTTGGACTTCCGCTAAGGAATGTCACCGTTATCTTCGCTCCACTCGGGCTGTCCTCCACATCCTCGATTGTCCCGCGTCCGAACCGTCCGTGGATTATCCTCATTCCTCCGTAAAGTTCGGAGATATCATGCAATACGAATTCCGAGGGGTCGACATCCAACCTGTCCCCGATCGAGGAGGAGCCGGCAGCCGAGACTTTGTTTTTGACAGTCTCCTCCAGTTTGCGGCGCGACTTTTCGAGCCAGGAAGCGCTTGCACCGCCGCTTGCAGGTTTCCCGTAAGCCGGACGCGACGGAGGGTTGAAGACTCCCCCGACGGAGGAGGAGCTATGATATGAGGCACGGTAGTTTTCAAGTGGATTAAGTCCGCGGGGGACTTCATCAAGGTCGGATCCCTGGACCATCTTCAGATACTGCGGGTCTATGTCGCGCAAGAAGCGGGAGGGACGGGTCACCATCGTCTGACCATTGCGATAACGCGAGGACGCGTATGACAGCATACAGAATTCCTTGGCCCTTGTTATGGCGACATACAGCAGCCGCCTCTCCTCTTCGACAGCCTGCAGTGAGTCGCAGGCCATCGCCGAAGGAAACAGTTCCTCCTCCACCCCCACGACAATCACATTCTTGAATTCCAACCCTTTCGCTGCATGGACTGTCATGAGGGTGACACGGTCTTTGGATGTGTCTTTCTCATCCTGGTCAGTCGCCAGTGAAACCTCCGCGAGGAAGTCGGTCATTGAGATCTCGGGATTATCCTCCTCGATCCGTCCGGCCACAAATTCCTCGACATTCTTCTGCATCTCCATCAGGTTCTCCTGCTGGGAGACACTTTCGGGAGTATTGTCTGTGATCAGGGATGTCAGCAGGCGCGTCTTCATGTAGATCGAGCGGGTGAGCTGCGCCGCATCAGCCCCGTTGGCATTCAGTCGGTTGAATTCCGCTATAAGTTCCCTGAATCCGTCGAGCTTCTTTCTCGTGCCGGAATTGACATTAAGATCGCCCGGATCGTTGAGCACGCTCCAGATACTCACACCGCGCTCTATTGCGGCATGAACGAGTTTTCTGAGGGTTGTGTCGCCAATGCCACGCGCCGGATAGTTTATCACTCTGCGCAACGCCTCGTCATCGTTGGGATTGGTGGCGAGACGGAAATAGGCGATCGCGTCTTTGACCTCTTTGCGCTGATAGAATGACAAGCCGCCGTAGATACGGTATGACAGGCGGCGTTTGCGCAGCGACTCCTCGAAGCGGCGGCTCTGGGCGTTGGTGCGGTAAAGTATGGCGAAGTCGTTCAGCCCGTCATGGTTTTTCATCTGCAGCCTTGCGATACGGTCGGCCACCAATGAGGCTTCATCGAAATCGCTGTAACAACGGCATACCTCTATTTTACCTCCGAAATCCTTTTCCGAGAAAACCTCCTTGCGGATCTGTTCGGAATTCTTGTCGATGAGGGAGTTTGCCGCCGCCACGATATTGCGCGTCGAGCGGTAGTTCTGTTCAAGTTTGAAGATCTTCAGGTCAGGATAAGCCTTTTTCAGATTCAGGATGTTGCGGATGTTAGCTCCACGGAATGAATAAATGCTCTGGGCATCGTCACCTACCATCGTCAGGTTTCGGCTCCCTTTGCAAAGCTGCGAGACAATACAGTGCTGGGCGAAGTTAGTGTCCTGATACTCGTCGACAAGGACATAACGGAAATACTCGCTGTAATGGCGGCAGACTTCCGGATAATCCCGAAACAGCACGTTCGTATAATACAACAGGTCATCGAAATCCATCGCCCCGGACACCTGGCAACGGTGGCGGTAAGTAGAATATATGTCGACGATCTGCCCGCGCTTGGACCGTCGGTCAGACTCCATAAGTTCCCGGTCTGCACGATACTGGGTAGGGCTTATCAACGCATTCTTGGCCATCGATATGGCGTTCTGCACGATATTCGGTTTGTAGACCTTGTCATCAAGGTCCATATCCTTGATGATCTGCTTTATGGAAGCCCGTGAATCATCAGAGTCGTAGATCGTGAACGACGATTTGAAGCCGAGCTTGTCGGCATTCTGACGTAATATACGGGAAAAGATGGAATGGAATGTTCCCATCCAGAGTTTGTTGGCGACACTCTCCCCGACCAGGGCCTTGATGCGCTCACGCATCTCATTGGCGGCCTTGTTGGTGAAAGTCAACGCCATAAGCCGCCAAGGCTCATACCCCTTGGTCAGCAAATGAACTATCTTGTAGGTCAGCACGCGTGTCTTCCCCGATCCCGCTCCGGCGATGACCAACTGGGGACCATCGAGATATTCGACAGCCTCGCGTTGCTGACTGTTAAGTTTCGAGAGGTAATCCTCCATATGGTTTCTACTGTTCTCCTTCCTGTCTGCTCACATCAATGGCTGCGGGCCGCGGATTTACGGGCCAGCAAAATGAAAAATTCACGGGCCTCGGGAGTCATGGCGACATCATTCAGCGCCTCGACAGCCTCTTCGGCGTAACGTCCGATCAATGCCTGCGCCTCATCTTTCAGGCCAAGATCGTCATAGAGCTTCCTGACCTCGCGGATCTTCAGATAATCCGTAAGCTTCTGGTCTATGATGCGCTGCAGACGTTTAGGCTCACGGTTCATCGCGTTGATCCACAGCCATGTCTTCTTCTCATTGATGATGTCTCCGCCGATCTCTTTCCCGAAAAGAGCCGGATCTCCATAAGTGTCGAGGTTATCATCCTGCAACTGGAAAGCCAGACCAAGCAGTTCCCCGTAACGGTACATCGCCTGAGCGTCTTTCTCGGTTGCTCCGGCCATCAATGCACCCATCTTGCAGGCGCATGCCAGCAACACGGAGGTCTTCAGCCTGATCATTTCGATATACTCATCAACGGTCACATCGCGGCGCATCTCAAACTCCATGTCGAGCTGCTGACCCCCGTAGACCTCCATAGCCGTGGTGTTGAACAGGCCAAGAACCTGCTCCATACAGTCACCACCATAGGTTCCTGTACCTTTGACAATAAGCTGTGTTGCCATCGTCAACATAGCGTCTCCTGAAAGGATTGCGACAGACTCGTTCCACCGGCGGTGGACCGTCGGACGGCCTCGCCTCACTTCCGCCTTATCCATCACATCATCATGCAGAAGTGTGAAGTTATGGAACATCTCGATCCCGACCGCCTGGTTCACTGCCTTTTCAGCATCTTCGCCAAACGCCTCGCAAGAGGCAAGGAGCAACATCGGCCTAAGCCTCTTTCCTCCCCCCTCCAAAGTATATTCCACAGGCAGGAATAGGCCTCTCGGCCCGTTACCATAATCGATCCCGGCTATAGCCCTCTCTATTATCTCCGAAAAATAGTCTTTGTCAAACATTCCTGATAATGATCCTTTCAAACATAATTCACAAAATTACTCAATTTCCCCCAATCCCCCATCCTCCGATATTTAGTTTCTGCCCGATTCCGCGCGATTAACAATCATTAACACCTCTATCTCGTCCATTTCGTGTAATTTCCGTCTTTAAAGGTAAAGACCACTTACTTTAACCAATGTTGCATAAGATGAGACGCAAAGCTGTTGAAAAGGTAATCGAGGATAATCTTGATTATCTCGTACGCTTTGCATGTTATCGCCTTGGCAATCATTCCGATGCGGAGGATCTGGTCTACGAAGCGATACTTCGTTTGCTTGAGAAAGATGTTTCAACCATCAAACCAGGCGGAGTCAGGATGTATCTGTTCCGTATAGTTTACAACATGTGTCTCGACAAATCAAGAGCCAAGACGTTGGAAACAATTCCTGTCGAGAACTTGGAAATTCCAGACTCACAGGAGGCGGATTCCGCGACAAAGGATATAGACCGCATAAATTCAACCCTTGCAGGTCTCCGTGAACGGGAATCCGAAATCATCAGAATGAATGTGATCGACGGACTTTCCTTTGCGGATATCGGCAATATACTGTCAATCCCGACATCGACGGCAAAATCCCGCTACAAGGCGGGAATGGAGAAACTTCGGAAACAATTGTCTAACGATAAACTGTCATAGCTATGGATGAATACAATGATATCAGGGATCTGCTGAGACCTCACCATGACATCAAAGCATCTGATGAACTCCGCCGTAAGGTAGAAGCTGCTTTTGATCCTGACAGGAGAAGACGGTCTTTCAGTCACTGGATATTGGGAGGTATCAGTATCAGCGCAGTGGCCGCTTCCCTGATCCTCATGTTCATCCCCAAGGGAATGTCGGCGAAAGCGATCATTTCCGAGGTGATAAGCCGGCTTGAGAATACCCAAAATATTGAGATGATATTGGAAGTGAGAACGCGGTCCATAGAAAATTTCAAATTCATAGACAAGGATGAGAATTTCATAAGACACGATATCTTCATCTCGCGATCTGACTCTGTCCTCTCATGGGAAATAGATAAAGGAGACCGCGCCGCAGTCGGATTAAACCGGGATATCAAGACCTGGATAAAACCGCTCCGTATCGGGTGGCATTCAAACGACCACGACATCACCGATATTCTCGGCTATATGGCGAATCTGCTTAATCCTAAAGAGATTCTGGAGGTTGAGCTTGAACAGTGTCTTGCCTCCGGCGGCTCGCGATATTCAGTTGAAAAAAAAGACAACGAGATCTACCTCACAGTCAAGGCCAAAGCTCGCGGAGACTTCAGGAATCCTTATCTGCTCAATACCTCTATCGCCGAATCCGACAACATACGGCGTTATGTGATTGACGCGGTCACGAAAGAGCTGAAAAGCGCTTCGGTCAGCATAATCACGGATGGGAGGGAGATCCCGGTCCTGCGTATCATTTCCATCAACTATAATCCACGCCTTGACAATGCCTTTCAGATACCGGCAGGAATCCATTTTGTCGAAAACGAGACTATCCTGCCGGGGCTTGCAGGATTGAGCGCGGAGGAAGCTGCCTCCACTGTCCTGAATGCTTTCTCAGACTGGAATACCGATATTCTTGACCTGGCTATCTCTCCGTCATTGTCGCAGGCCGCATACCGGCAAAGATTTTACGGAGCGACACTTTTGTCAGTAGGACAGGCATTTACATCAGGCAATGGCAACTCTACCTTCGTGCCTTATAAAATAAAGTTGAGTGACGGCACAATCCAATGCCACAACATCTCCCTGCAAAGAAGCGATTCCAACGGCTGGATCGTAGTCGGGGGACTGTGATAAACTACCAATAACAATCTTACATAATTATCATGTCAATGAAACATTTATTGACAGGGCTATTGCTCTGTCTGCCTATTCACACCCTTTGCGTTCCCCTCCTTACGACACAAGGAATTGTAAAAGCGGATAACGGCTTCCCGATCGAATACGCTACCGTCACATTGCTGAACGCGTCAGACTCTACCCTCATAACCGGGACGGTGACTGACTCCCTTGGCTCATTCTCGATCAATCATGATTACCGGCCGTCTATAATGCGCGTATCCGCGCTCGGGTACATCGAGAGGTTCTTAAACAATCCCCGGGGCAATATTGGAGAGATTTTCTTGGAATCTTCCGTAACCCGACTCGGAGAGGTCGTGGTGAAAGGCCAACGTCCGATGGCTAAAATCAAAGGTGACGGAATACAGTTGACTGTCTCCGACACTTATCTTGCCACAACCGGCACCGCTCTGGATCTGCTTGGAAAGATGCCATTCGTGACGCGTGACAGGGCAGAACTGGCGGTTATAGGGAAAGGGACTCCTTTGATTTACCTTAACGGCAGGGAAATCCGTGACATTTCAGAGATCGAACAGCTCCCGTCATCCTCGATCAGGAATGTGGAGGTCATAACAAATCCCGGAGCGCGATATGCCTCGACTGTCAACTCTGTGATCAGGATTACCACCCTCGCGCCCGTCGGCGAGGGATTCTCCGCGAGTGACCGTACCACCGTGGGATACAAACATTATCTCTACCTGTTTGAACAGGTGAATTTAAATTACCGACATTCAGGTCTTGATCTCTTCGGTATGTTGAATTATGAGAATTACCGGGAACGTCCGGCATATGACAACCATACCGTCCAATATCTGACCTCAGGGACGGTCAATTCGGATAATCGCGGCAGTGAATTTTCCAAATATCCTGTTTATCAGGGCAAGATAGGCTTCAACTATAATATGACAGCTCACAATTTCGGATTATATTATGATTTTTCATATCGCCCGGCAGATATCCGTTCATGGTCAACGACCGAAAGGTTTCTAAATTCTGTCTTGTATGACAATCTCGCGCAATCCTATGACGGCCACAGACGTAACCGCCAGCATCTTGTTAGCGCATATTATCAAGGCTGCATCGGCAAGTGGGAGTTGTCGGCCAATTTTGATGCCATCCGGCAGATCAACGGGAAGGTCACCGATGAGCAGGAAACTTCGACTGCCAATCCGTCAAGAGTGTTCTCAACCGTAAACGATGTCACCAACCGGCTTATCGCAGGCAATGTCATTGCATCTTTTCCGGCATGGAAAGGAAATATCCGCTTCGGCTCGGAGATATCGGATATTCACCGCACCGACATGTATTCCAGTGATGCGGATTTCATTTCATACAATGACACCCGGATAAATGAATCTACTTATGCTCTTTTTGCCGAGGCCTTCCAGAGATTCGGTGTGGTGGAACTGTCTGCAGGATTACGCTGGGAACATACGGCGACCCAATATTATCTTTTCGACAAAAAACAGTATTATCAAAGCCGGAGTTATAACAACCTCGCCCCATCAGCCGGCATTTCCTTGCCGGTAGGGAATATCAGCACAAGACTGAATTATTCGAGAAAGACTAC
This sequence comes from Prevotellaceae bacterium, assembly GCA_021772015.1. Classification (GTDB taxonomy): domain Bacteria; phylum Bacteroidota; class Bacteroidia; order Bacteroidales; family Muribaculaceae; genus UBA7173. Next base: position 41,124 of record JAETNS010000020.1, read on the forward strand.
CCGCCCCGCGTTCGAGCAGCTCTCTTCGGCAATCCGCTATATAGACCGCTACAGCTATGAATCGGGCAACCCCGCTCTCCAACCTATATATCGCGACTACCTGTCTTTGTCGGCTTCCTGGAAAGGCCTTGTGGTTGAGATGGATTTCACCTCGACCAAAAACTATTTCATGTGGCAGACAAAGCCATATCCCGGATTTTCCGATGCCACGCTTCTGACCATGGAAAACATGCCGCGATTCAATTCATACTCCGTCATGGTCAATTATTCCCGTGCGATAGGTTGCTGGCGACCGGATATAATGGCGGCCCTGCAATACCAGGATTTCAGCGTCAACCACAACGGCCGGGAATTGAAATTAGACAGGCCGATAGGTATGTTCCGGCTCAACAACGCCATCCATCTCCCCTTGGAAATCTGGCTCAATGTGGATTTCTCGTCAAGGACCTCCGGCGACGGCGACAATTTTTATATGAAAGGCTTCTGGACCTGCGATTTAGGCCTTTACAAGTCATTTGCCAACGAAACATGGAGCATCAAACTACAACTCAACGACCTGTTCGATACCTGGCGGCAGGAATTCATCTCCTACGATGCCGTCAGCTCCATCTCGGCGCGCAAACTCCTTAACACCCGCGACCTCTCCCTGTCCCTCCGCTACAATTTCAATCCCGCCCGTTCAAGATACAAAGGCCGGGGAGCCGCCAACTCCGACAAATCCCGCCTCTGACAAAAATACGATGTTTCCCCCACTTCTTTACTCTGTGGCCCACTTCCTACGGCTGAACAACAGAGTAAAGATTGGGGGAAGCACCGTCATGAATATGAAGTCACTGTGTGATACGTTGATTATTTGGCGGTATGACAGAATCTGTATGTTGTTGAAGTCTGATATTTCTCACCGGAATTAAGACGGGTAGTCGGCCATTCAGGATGATTCGGCGAATCCGGATAATGCTGTGTCTCCATACAAAGAGCTGACCGCCGAGGATAGAAAACGCCATGTTTACCCCTCACTGTCCCGTCAAGGAAATTACCTATATAGAATTGTATCCCGGGCTGGTCGGTTATTATCTCCATCCTTATTCCACTATTCGGATCGTAGACACTTGCGACAGGCGAACCGTCATTATCAAGCACAAGATTATGATCAATTCCAAGACCATTGCGCAGCTGCTGGTCGGATTCATCTCCGAGTGCCTCCGCAATACTGCGTCCGGCCCGAAAATCAAACGGGGTGTCCTCCACCGGATCCAGTCCTCCAAGAGGGATGAATGTGGAATCAATAGGTGTATAGGCCGATGCTTTTACTGTGACGATCTCATCCACGATACTTCCGGCATGAACTCCTGAAAGATTGAAATATGAATGGTTGGTAAGGTTCAGTATGGTCGGTTTGTCAGACACCGCAAGATAATCTATCTTCAACGCATTGTCTGAACCCAGAGTGTACACCACACTGACATCAAGATTGCCGGGGAAACCGGCCTCTCCGTCAGGGCTATGCAAAGTCAGCTCCAAAACCGAATCCGATTCCTGATAAGCATCCCATATCACAGCATGAAAACCTGTCGGGCCTCCATGAAGACAATGTCCATAGTTGTTCTGAGGGAGCTGATATTCAACCGAATCAAGCTGGAATCTACCATCTCTGATACGATTGCCATAACGCCCTATTATAGCACCGAAATTACCGTCAATTTCGAGATAGTCTCGGATGTTGTCATGCCCAAGCACGACATCCTGTAGTTCACCTTTGCAGTCAGGCACCATAAGCGATACGATACGGCCGCCGTAATTTGTTATACAAGCCTCCATGTCACCATTTTTCAAGGTGTAGAGAGCTGTTTTTTTACCATCAATGACGGTATCGAAATCCGCAGGACTTAGCCCCGAGAGAGTTACAGGGGTGTGCTTGCCACAGGCAGACGCAAGCATCACAAGCAGAAAATAGCCGATCTTTTTCATTATTGTTTAATTATTGATGTGGAATCCGGTCATTTTTCAACACTCACAAGTCTGTCGCAAAAGGAAGTACAGGAAGATTATTCGGGCCATAAAGATTCCCGCCCGGATAATCCGCCCAGTTATACCTGACTGCCACAGGTCTGTCAATCAATGGGGAGGATAGACTTATGGTCTTATCATCTTTAATTTCTGTATTGGCATAAGCCCAGTTCCCCTCATTATCACCGATGATGAATCCGGTTGCCACACCACCCACGGCCTTGACCGGTTTAGAGAATGTCACTGCCATCATGCTCCCCTCTGTCTTGACATCAGTGCTGACAGGTGCCAGGCATATTTGGCTATGGCCATAATTTTGGTCAAGGGCAAGCAACACAAGGCGACGCGCTACCTCCGCCTTGTCGGTAGGATGAATGTCAATCGGATTCCCGAGATCAATGGCAGTCGCCATCCCGGTATAGGGCAATTCAAGGGCCTGTGCCTGGGCATGACGCAGCCGTGCCCACTGCGAATCAGGTTGCACGTTGACCGGATTCAGAAAACCTGCCAATTGTACAAAATAAAAAGGCATCAACGGCTCATTGAAAGCATCCCGCCAGCCTTCAATCATATTCTTGAAACAGATTTCATATTGGTCGGCATGGCCGACATTCTGGCACCCCTGATACCAGAACACCCCTGCCACAGGCATGACAGTCAACGGATTTACCATCGCGTTATACAGCACTGACGGATAATGGGGCATATCAGGCAACATATAGGTCAGATTCGTTTTGGCAAAATCAGAGAGAACAGTATAGCTCCATTCTCCGTCAAGACTATATTTCCGGCCATCGACCATGACATATGAAGATTTCCATATTCCGCCGCCACCGGCATTGTCGATCACCTCCACGGTGATGACATTTTTCCCGGCTTTAACCAAGCTCCCATCGACCCTATAGTCACGTGGCTGGTCGAAAATCCGGCCACCACCTATATACTTGCCGTTGAAATAAGTGATATCCCAATCGTCAACAGCACCGAGACATAGCTGCAGAGGCTTGCCGGCGGCAGTCTCCGGAAGGTCAAGTTCAAACTGCATGGCCACAATACCGTCAAAACCCGGCAACACATTTTCTTCCCATAAGGATGGGACATGCATCTTTCCCCATTGCGTTCCTTTCTGCATTATCCCCCTGTCAAACGGATATGAGACTTTTCGGGGATTGTCATAATCTTCATATGCCTTTGTTATGGCGGCATCCCGCAGTTGTTGCTCATCTCCTCCTTCCGCCAACAGATCATGATAATATTCCAGTCCGGGCACTCCCTTGAGATATTCATGTGGAGTCCAAGCCTCGACAGGAGTACCTCCCCATGTCGCATCGATAATCCCGACAGGGACATTCAGCGAATCCTGCAGCATCTTGCCACACAGATATCCTATCGCTGAAAATGATGCAGCCGCGGGAGAGGATTCCACCCATCCATATTCTATCGACGCGTCATCA
>JAETNS010000021.1 GCA_021772015.1 Prevotellaceae bacterium
CACACCCTCATTATTTTGCTCCGAAATGCCGGTTGGGATAAACGAAAAACCTCCGAAATCGTCTGGATTTCAGAGGTTTTCTGCATTTTGCCGTTTGGCTTGGTGACCCCGGAGAGGCTCGAACTCTCGACCCACTGATTAAGAGTCAGTTGCTCTACCAACTGAGCTACGGAGTCTTCTATTATAAGACTTTGAGAGGTATCTCTCAAATGCGATGCAAAGGTAGGTAGTTTTTTTTAATTGAGCAAATAATTTTGAATTTTTATTTGATTTTAATTGTGAATGAAGCCTGAAATGGGCTATGTGAGCCTAAAATAGAGGTTATTAAAGATTCAACGGCGGCTTGACAACTGCGGCTAAGACCGCTATTAAGAGATATCGCTATTAAGATATTATGAGTTGGAATGACAATTGGAAAAGAAGATTCAAGGACGTGTTGAGTGACGTGACCGGTGGAGGCGGCGGAGACTTTGTAAACGTGCCCGGAGAGTACGCAACAGCGAGGAAGTGGGAGTCGGGCCGGTACGTAGAGGATCTGCGAATGTTGTCAGGGAATCATCAAAGATGGTTATTGTGTCATCAGGATTGAGACGAGCGTCGGCGGCTTGGACCGGATAAATCAGCAACAGGTTATTGCGGTCGAAATAACGTTGCAGGAAAAGGGCCGTGTCGGTCATCTCGGGAATGTAGCTGACCGAGTCGCGACGCGCCCCGATGACAACGAGCAGATCGTCGTCAAGCACCCGGTTGGCCAACAACATGAAGTCATCCATGCCGTCAGCCGGACGGTATTCATGGCGTATGCCAAGCCCCGTGTGTCCTATCACATTGGCGATCAAAGCGCGCCCCTGGGTGTTGGCGCAGAAGATAAGCCGGCAACCGACTTCATTGGCCAGAGAGGTCAAAGCTTCAACCCATTGGCGGAAACCGGTCTCATACTCCGCCTTGGCCGGGACAAACACGACGATGCGTGTGACGGTGTTGACAGGGATATAACATCTCGACAACACGACCATCTGGTTTGTGCCTTTGATAAGCTGCTCGATCTTTGATCCCAGGAAGGTGTCGATGACATTAGCCTTACGGTGCATCCCCATGACGATTGAGGTTATATCCCGTTCGTTTATCGTGTTGAGGATTCCGGCGACAGTGTTGAGGTCATATCTCTCGATAGTCTCCATCGCCACTTCCACATCCGCAGCCGCCCCCTTGGCAAGAGCCAGGGAATTTGCTCCCATCTCCTTTGAGGCACGGGAATTGTCATTGCGGACATGCAGGGCAAAAAAGCGGTCAGCCCTCAGCCCTTCTTTTCTCCGACGCATCAGCAACGCCAGTTCGGCCAGCGACGCGGCAGTGATCGGATTGGCCACCGGCACAAGGATATTACCCACCACAGGGACTGCCTGTGTCGAAGCCGCATCAGGAGCCCCAAGCATCCTGAGCTTGATTCTGGTCGCCGCCCGCGATGTCACGATCGGGGCGATCGCGCAGGTGACGAGAATGACCAACACAGTACCGTTGAGTATCGTCTCGTCCATCATCCTTGAACCGTCGGGCAGCACCATGTTATATCCGATCGTCACAACCGCGAGAGCCACCGCCGTATGGGCCGTCGTCAATCCGAACATCACTCCGCGGTCAGAAGAGTCCATACCGTAGGCGTGTTGCGCCACATACGCGGCAAGCCATTTGCTCGCCAAGGCGACCACAAGCATCACTGATGCCACCCATAGCGTACTGCCCTTCACTATCACCCCCAGATTTATCATCATTCCTATCCCTATCAGGAAGTAGGGAATAAAAAGGGCATTCCCCACAAACTCTATGGAGTTCATCAGCGGAGAATTGGAAGGCACATACCTGTTAAGAACCAATCCGGCGAAAAAAGCGCCGAGCACAGGCTCCAGACCGACGACACCCGACAACCACGCCGAGAGGAAAACCATCGCGAGAATGAACACATATTGGGTCACCTTCTCCGAGTAGTTCTTGAAAAACCATCGTGTCAGGCGAGGATACGCATACAGCACCACGCCGCAATACACCCCCGATTTCGCGACCAGCCATAACAATGCTCCCACGCTGAACTCCCCGGTCTCCTCGATATTGACGGCTGCCGCCAGCACCAACAGCGCCCCGATGACGCAGACTATTGTCGCCACCACCGAGATCAGCACCGCCGGCGACTTGGTTATACCCAGTCGAGCCGCCACAGGATAGGCTATCAACGTATGGGACGCATACATCGATGCCAACAAAAATGCCGTAAGCCAAGGTGTATGAAGCACATACACACTGGCCGCGACCCCCATGACCATAGGTATCAGGAAGGTCAACGCCCCAAAGACCGCCCCCTTGCGCAGATTAAGCCGCAGGTGGAACATGTCGATCTCCAATCCCGCCAGGAACATCAGGTAAAGCAACCCGACCTGACCGAATATGTTGAACGAGCTGTCGCGGTCAAGGATATTCAGCCCGAACGGACCGACAGCCACTCCCGCGACGATCATACCTATGATATGCGGGATCTTCAGCCTGTTCAATATCACCGGCGCAAGCAGGATGATGAACAGCACTATCAGGAAAATAGTGACAGGGCTGGTCACCAAAGGCGCGGTAATGGACAGGATGGGAGGCATCGCAGTCTTGTTTTTTTATACTTGTTTCAGGAATGAGCCATAAGATACTCCGCGATCTGCACGGCATTGAGGGCGGCACCCTTGCGTATCTGGTCGCTGACAGTCCAGAAGGCCAAGGAATTGTCTCCGGCCAGATCCTGACGTATGCGCCCGACATATACCGGGTCGGTTCCGGCAAGTCCAAGAGGCATCGGATAGACTTTGGCGGCAGGATCATCCATGACCACAACCCCGGGAGCCGCCGCGAAAGCCTCACGCGCCTCCTCTACGGTCAGAGGTTTCTCGGTCTCGACCCATATCGCTTCGGAATGGGCGCGAAGCACCGGCACCCTGACGCATGTCGCGCTCACCCTGACCGTCGGGTCATGCAGGATCTTGCGGGTCTCATTGACCATCTTCATCTCCTCCTTGGTGTAACCGTTGTCGGTGAACACATCAATATGCGGTATCACATTGTAGGCAAGTTGCGTCACGAACTTCTCGACCTTCGGCTCACGTCCGGCAGCCAGGTCGGCATACTGGCTGACAAGCTCATCCATCGCTGCTGCTCCCGCACCGGAAGCCGACTGGTAAGTAGCCACATGTATCCGTCTTACCTTCGCCAGCCTGTCGATCGGGGCAAGAGCGACAACCATCTGTATGGTGGTGCAGTTGGGATTGCCGATGATCCGCCGGGGAGCGTCGAGGGCATCAGCCCCGTTGACCTCAGGGACAACAAGCGGCACGTCGGGATCCATCCTGAAGGCGCTCGAATTGTCAATCATCATCGCCCCGAGGGCAGTTATCGTCTCCGCATACTCGCGTGATGTCCCCGCACCGGCCGAAGTCAGGGCGAAATCTATACCCCGGAACAATTCCGGGTCATGGGTCAATTCCTGTATCGTGATCTCCTTCCCCCGGAAAGACACTTTCCTTCCCGCCGAACGGGAAGAACCGAACAAGCGCAGGTCGTCTATCGGAAATGCCCGCTGGTCAAGGATTTTGAGAAATTCCTGACCGACAGCGCCACTGGCGCCAACTATTGCGATATTCATTGGTCTATAATAATATTGGAAGATAAGTCTTAGTCGGCCATCAGCTTGCGGTAACGGCGGCGCGGCAGCTCCTTACCCCCGTTCTGGGCCTTTTTGTATTCTTCGTAATCGGAATAGGAACCCTGGTAGAAGACAACCTTGCCGTCACCCTCGAACGAAAGGATATGAGTGCAGATCCTGTCAAGGAACCAACGGTCGTGGCTGACCACCACGGCGCATCCGGCGAAATTCTCCAGACCCTCCTCAAGGGCGCGCAAAGTGTTGACATCGATATCATTGGTCGGCTCGTCGAGCAGCAACACATTCCCCTCCTCTTTCAGGGCCATAGCCAGATGAAGACGGTTGCGTTCTCCACCGGAGAGGACTCCGATCTTCTTCTCCTGATCAGCTCCCGCGAAATTGAACTTCGACAGATAGGCACGGGCGTTCACGTCGCGACCACCCATACGGAAACTCTCGACTCCCTGCGAGATCACCTGGTAAACCGTATGGTCAGGAACCAGATCATGGTGACGCTGATCGACATACGCCACTTTCACAGTCTCGCCGACCTCGAACGATCCGGCATCGGGCTTCTCCTGATCCATGATCAGGCGGAACAACGTTGTCTTCCCCGCGCCGTTGGGGCCGATCACCCCTACTATACCGTTGGGGGGCAAAGCAAACTCAAGGTCTTTGAACAGCAACTTCTTGCCGAACGACTTCTCAAGCCCTTTTGCCTCTATCACCTTGTTGCCCAGACGCGGTCCGTTGGGGATGAAGATCTCCAGCTTCTCCTCGCGCTCCTTCTGGTCTTGGTTGAGCAGACGGTCATAGCTCGACAGACGGGCTTTCCCCTTGGCCTGACGGGCTTTAGGAGCCATGCGCACCCATTCCAGCTCCCTTTCGAGAGTCTTGCGGCGTTTGCTGGCCTGCTTCTCTTCCTGGGCCATACGCTTTGTCTTCTGGTCGAGCCATGAAGAGTAGTTTCCTTTCCAGGGAATACCCTCCCCACGGTCCAGCTCAAGGATCCACCCGGCTACATGGTCGAGGAAATAGCGGTCATGGGTGATGGCGATGACCGTGCCCGGATACTGCTGCAGGTGCTGCTCCAGCCAGTCGATCGACTCCGCGTCAAGGTGGTTGGTCGGCTCGTCGAGCAACAACACGTCCGGCTGCTGCAACAGCAGGCGGCAGAGGGCCACACGGCGACGCTCACCCCCCGAGAGGGTATCGACCTTCTGGTCATCCGGCGGACACTGCAGAGCATCCATCGCCCTTTCGAGTTTCGAGTCTATGTTCCACGCGTCACACGCGTCGAGCGCGTCCTGAAGCTCTCCTTGACGCTGGATCAGTTTGTCCATCTTGTCGGGATCTTCCAGCACATCCGGGTCGGCGAAGGCAGCGTTCACCTCGTCGAACTCCTGCAAAAGGTCCATCACCGGCTTGACACCCTCGCGGACGACCTCGATCACCGTCTTTTCGGGATCGAGCTTCGGCTCCTGCTCGAGATAACCGACAGAATAGCCCGGAGAGAAAACAACCTCACCCTGATAATCCTTGTCGATTCCGGCAATGATCTTCAGCAACGACGATTTTCCCGAGCCGTTAAGACCGATGATGCCGATCTTAGCACCATAGAAAAACGACAGGTATATGTTTTTAAGGACCTGTTTCTGGGGAGGATAAGTCTTTGATACCCCCACCATCGAGAATATGATCTTCTTGTCTTCTGGATTTGGAGCAGCCATGATGTCAGTTTTTGCGTTTGCGGGGGGCATACTTCGCCGGATAGTCGCAGCGTGTCTTCCCCTCCATTATATTATGGAGTTTGCCACGGATGAATTGCTTCCGCAGCGGCGATATATGATCTATATAAAGATTGCCGTCGAGATGATCGATCTCATGCTGTACGATGCGGGCGAGGAAGCCGGAGATCTCCTCCTCATGCGGTTGGAAATCCTCGTCGACCCATTTCAGGCGGATGTGCTCGACCCTCTTGACATCCTCGCTGATTCCCGGCAGACTAAGGCAGCCCTCTGATCTGCTGACCTTCTCGCCGTCGAGGATCTCAAGTTCAGGATTGATTATCACGAGCTTGCGCCCCTTGCATTCAGGAAACGTCTCGCTCACCGGATCCGCGTCGATGACTACCAGGTCGATGTTACGCCCGATCTGTGGAGCCGCCAGCCCCACACCGTCTGAGGCATACATCGTCTCGAACATGTCGGCCACAAGCGTCTTCAAGTCGGGATAACCCTCCTCTACCGGCTCCGAAAGGTTCCGGAGCGTCGGATGGCCGTAAAGATATACAGGTAATTTCATTTATTCTGTTGATGTTTTTTGTCTTTGATAAACAGGGAGCGGCAATCAGGAGAAACGCAGACTGTCGAGATAATCGTTCAGGATAATGCAGGCAGCCATCACGTCGGCGTTCTCTTTCTGCCGCCGGTCTGATTTTTTCATGCCCGACTCGATCATCGCGCGGTGGGCCAGCACAGTGGTGAACCGCTCGTCGTACATCTCGAACCTCATCTCCGGGAACGCATTCTTCAACCGCCCCAGCGCGGGAAGAAGATAGCGTTGCGACTCCGACGGATTCCCGTCAAGGTTTCTCGGCAGCCCGACAATCACCGCGTCGACCTGCTCCTTGCTGAAATATCCACGCAGAAACTCCTCAAGTTTCGGTGTGGCGACCGTCGTCAACCCATTGGCGACGATCCTCATAGGATCCGTGACGGCGATTCCCGTCCGGACCCTTCCGAAATCCAATGCGAGCAGTCTTCCCATATTCAGTGCAAAGTTACGAAAAAATACGGAATACACCTTGTTTTAGCCCCTAAACGCAGCCGGCGTGTTAACAACCATAAATTTATTGATGACCAAATGGCACATGTGCAAAAACATGTTAAACCAGGCGCATTTTTCCGCCATGAAACATGTTTTATAACACAAAAACATCCTACATTTGCATCAGTTTTTCATGGTATTAGATTTAAGGTAAGAAGATTATTCGTCGTGACGACGAGTAATTTTTTTTGTACTTGTGAAAAAAACAGCTAACTTTGTAAACTGAAATCAAAAGAACGGCTGGCTGATACATTTTTTAGCAGCTGTTTTTTGACAAAACCACCACTGACCCACCTGTCGATGAGAGTTAAGATCCACCGCGAAGGCACGAACATACTGATCATTTTGCTGGCAGTACTGCTGCTGGTGAACGTGCCATTGTGGATATGGCTTATAGACTACATCTGGATCCCGATCACTGTCCTGGCGGCCTCAACTGTCTTCTACCTCTTGGTGGTCAACTTTTTCCGTTCCCCCCACCGCAATTTTCAGGGAAATCCCGACAAGGTGGTAGTCGCTTCCGCCGACGGCAAGGTGGTAGCCCTTGAGGAGGTCTACGAACCGGAGTACCTCAAATGTGACTGCATACAGCTTTCAGTCTTTATGTCGCCCATGAATGTCCACGCCAACTGGTTTCCCGTTGACGGAGAAGTCATCTACTACAAACATCACCCCGGACGCTTCATGGCCGCGTATCTCCCCAAGTCAAGCACCGAAAACGAGCGTTCGACCGTGGTGATCCGAACCAAAGAGGGTCAGCTCGTGTTGATGCGACAGGTAGCCGGAGCCATGGCCCGGCGCATCGTGACCTACGCCCGCCCAGGAGACGAGGCTTCAATCGAAGACCATATGGGCTTCATCAAATTCGGATCCCGCGTAGACCTCTACCTGCCGAAATCGACAACTATCCTGACGAAGCTCGGCGACAAGACTATCGGCGGCATCACAGAAGTCGGCCGGCTCAATCCATAAGAGATTGCCATAATGTTTTTAAGAAAGATCATAACTTCCGTACCCAACACACTGACCCTCTGCAACCTCGTGTCAGGCTGTCTGGCTTGCATATGCGCATTCTCGTTTGACAGCGACATCCAGGCCCTCGGAGGTCTCAACGGCCGCCAGCTCGCATGGATATTGGTCGGGCTTGCCGCCGTATTCGATTTCTTCGACGGCGCAGCCGCCCGTTGGCTCCATGCCCCCTCCCCTCTCGGAAAAGAGCTTGACTCTTTGGCCGACCTTGTCAGCTTCGGAGTGGCCCCCTCTCTGCTGCTTTACAATATCCTGAGCGTCTGGACCGGCTCATGGTGGATCCCCTTCGTGGCCCTGTTCATCCCCGCAATGGGAGCATTGCGGCTGGCCAAGTTCAACCTCGACGACTCGCAGGCCACAGAATTCAAAGGTCTGCCGATACCGGCAAACGCCATCTTCTGGATAGGCGCTACCGCCTGGATGCAATCCCACGCCTCCCAATGGATGCACACTCATGTCTACTGGGGCAACCTTATTGTCAGTTCGGTGATAATCATTGTGGCCCTGCTGATGGTCTCCAACATGAGAATGTTCTCCCTGAAGCTCAAGAACTTCCGCATAGGCGACAATCTGCTGCGATATATCCTGCTTGTCGCCGCCGTGGCGTTTGTCGCGATATTCGGGGTGGAAGGCTTCGCCTACACCATCATCCTTTACTTCCTCTTGTCTGCATTCGCCCTGACCCGCATCGGCCAAGCCGCCTGACAGACTTACGCCAACCAAACACACCTCTTTATTGCCCATGTCTTTGTTTTTAATAATCTTCCTTATAATAATATTTTACCTCTTCATACGTCCCGCATGGAGAGTCTGGAAAGCCGTCAACTCGGCCCGCAGACAAGCCCGCGAGATGAATGACGCATTCCGGCGCGCCGCCGGAATCGACCCGCAGGAAGAGCGCGCCCAGGAGGCTGCCCGCAAGAAAGCCTCGCGCAAAGGAGGATGGACCTCTCCCCGCCCCAAACCGAAGAAAATAGATCCCGCCGTAGGGGAATATGTCAAATTCCAGGAAGTGACCGTTGAAAGCACCTCACAGACAACTGATGACACACAAGCCCCGAAGACAACCCTTGTCGAACAACAGATTGAAGATGTGAAATGGGAGGACATAGTATGAAAACCACCAACTACATCCCCCCGCTGTATGAATTTCTTTCGGAACTTGGTCGCCGGCAGGACCGCCAATGGTTCAAGGACAACAAAAGCCTCTACGACGATCTGCGCGGAATGTGGATCGCCGACATCGACAGGCTCATCAACCTGTGCGGTCAATGGTGGCCGCAGGTGAAAACCCAGACAGGCAAGGAATCTGTGTACCGCATCTACCGCGACACACGCTTCTCGCCTGACAAATCCCCCTTCAAGACCTACTTCTCGGCCACAGTATCTCCACGTGGTCGCTCCTCCTCGGCCGCCCACCTGCCGGGCTACTATATCCAGGTCGGCCCCGGGCGCGACGGAGGAGCCACCGACGGATACGAGGCAGATGCGAGCGGCCTGTATGGCGGCCTCTGGTGTCCGGAAAGCGCGATACTTAAAAAGCTGCGCAAAGCAATCATCGACAACATCGACGAGTTCGAGGAGATAATCAACGAGCCACAGCTCAAGCAGCTCTTCCCGGGATGGTACGGACCGCAGCTCAAGACCGTCCCCAAAGGTTACGACCGCGACCATCCCCAGGCCGCGTTGCTGCGCCTGAAAGAATATGGCAAATTCAAACCCGAAGGAATTGAATTTTTCAGCGATCCATCCTGGCCGGAGAAAGCCGCCGGATATTTCCAGGTCTTGTACCCGTTGCTGAATTTCCTCGAATATTCCATAAACGAGGAGTAAGCTGACAAAAACAATCATCTCCGCCGCCCTGAATCTGTGAAAATTTCGTATCTTTGCCCCGGAGATTCACTATCTGAAACAACATCAAACACATAAGAGTCATGGCAGAAATCAAATGTATCGGCATACTGACATCCGGAGGTGACGCGCCGGGAATGAACGCCGCAATCCGAGCCGTCACCCGCGCGGCCATATTCGGCGGATTCAAAGTCAAAGGCATCTACCGTGGATACCGTGGACTGGTGACCGACGAAATCGTCGAGTTCACCACCGCCAACGTCTCCAACATCATCCAGAGGGGAGGCACAATACTCAAGACCGCCCGATGCAAGGAATTCCAGACCCCGGAAGGACGCCAGCTCGCATACGACACACTCAAACGCCACGGCATAGACGCATTGGTTGTAATCGGCGGTGACGGCTCACTGACCGGAGCACGCATTTTCGCCAATGAGTTCAATCTCCCCATCATCGGGCTTCCCGGCACCATCGACAACGATCTCTACGGCACTGACACCACCATCGGCTACGATACCGCCCTGAACACCATCATGGAGTGTGTCGACAAGATCCGCGACACCGCCACCTCCCATGAACGCCTCTTCTTCATCGAGGTCATGGGGCGCGACGCAGGCTTCCTCGCCCTCAACGGAGCCATCGCCTCCGGAGCAGAAGCCGCCATCATCCCCGAGATATCCACCGAGGCCGACCAACTCGCCGACCTGATATCCAACGGATTCCGCAAAAGCAAGAACTCATCGATAGTACTGGTCGCTGAAAGCCCCGTCACCGGCGGCGCGATGGCCATCGCAAAACGAGTCGAGGAGGAATACCCCCAATATGACGTGCGCGTCTCGATTCTCGGACACCTCCAGCGGGGCGGCTCCCCGACAGCCCACGACCGCATCCTCGCCTCACGCATGGGAGCAGCGGCCATAGACGCTTTGCTCGATGACCAGCGCAACGTAATGATCGGCATCAAGAACGACGAGATCGTCTACGTCCCCTTCGTAAAAGCCATCAAGAACGACAAGCCTATCAACCGCGACCTGCTCAACACCCTGCGCCGTCTCTCCATCTGACATATACCGAAAGTAAGAGGGTGTTTAACAACACACCCCCGATATACAACAGGCCATCCGGATCAAAGCCCTAAGCTGTTCCGGATGGCCTTCTGTATGATCCGCGTAATCTACGAGAGCTTTACAGCTGAAAGAGATCCGGCGTGATCAGGATTCTCCGATTGAGGTATTCAAGCGTCGGCAGGAGCCAGCTTGACTGTGAAGTGGCGCATCAGCTCGGCCTCCCAGACAATACGCAGACCGCGGGTGATCGACTCGCGGCGGTCATAGACATTCTTGAGGGCGACGGCGATGACATCCATGTGGTTGTCGGTGTAGACGCGGCGCGGTATGGCCAGACGCAACAGGTCGAGACCACCGAAACGGTTCTCACGGGTCACGGGATCACGGTCGGCAAGGATATAGCCGATCTCGCATCCTCTGATCCCGGCCTCACGGTAAAGCTCCACGGTCAGTGTCTGCGCCGGGAACTCCTCACGCGGGACATGAGTCAGCACCTTCGACGCGTCGACGAAGATCGCATGACCGCCGGCAGGCCGCTGGTAAGGGATCCCGAACTCATCGAGGCGTTTGGCCAGATACTCGACCTGATGGATGCGGGTATGCAGATTGTCAAACTCCGTGTTCTCTTCAAGGCCGACGGCGAGCGCGTCCATGTCGCGGCCGTTCATTCCTCCGTATGTCAGATAACCTTCAAACGGGATGCAGAAACGCTTCGCGCCCTCATACCAATCCTCATGACGGGTAGCAATGAAACCGCCCATGTTGACAATGCCGTCTTTCTTGGCCGACATGGTCATAGCGTCGGCAAGGGAGAAGATCTCCTTGACGATCTCCTTGATGGAACGGTCAGCCTGCCCCTCCTCACGTGTCTTGATGAAATAAGCGTTCTCAGCGAAGCGGGCCGAGTCGAGAACGACACGCTTGCCCCATTTGTCAGCCACGCGGCGGACATCGCGCAGATTCTGCAGCGATACAGGCTGGCCACCGGCGGTGTTGTTGGTGATGGTGACTATGATGAACGGTATTTTGTCGTGGTGCTCCTCCAGAGCCTTCTCCAGTTTGGCGATATCGACATTCCCTTTGAAGGGGACCTCCAGCTGGGTGTCTTTCGCCTCATCGACAGTGCAGTCGAGCGCGAACGCCTTGCGGCTCTCGATATGCCCCTTGGTGGTGTCGAAATGGGAGTTTCCGGGTACAATGTCACCCTCCTTGACAAGATGGCTGAAAAGCACATTCTCGGCGGCACGGCCCTGATGGGTGGGTATGAAATAGTCGAACCCCGTAAGGCGGTTGACGACATCTTTCAGGCGGAAGAAAGACCGCGCTCCCGCGTAGCTTTCGTCACCCATCATCATCGCGGCCCATTGGCGGTCGCTCATCGCGCCGGTCCCGGAGTCGGTCAGCAGGTCAATGTAGACCTGGTCGGCCCGGAGCTGGAAGACATTGTAATGCGCATCACGGAGCCACTGCTCGCGCTCCTCGCGCGTGCTCTTGCGGATAGGCTCGACCATCTTGATTTTCCAGGATTCAGCAAAAGGTAATTCCATGGTTTTGATCAGTTGAAAAGTGAAGGTATCTTTTGATTTAAGGTATTATAGTTCCATCCGTGATTCCAAGGCGGAATTTTACGGAGCGCAAGTTAGTCAAAAAATCCGTGGTACGCAAGAGGAAAAAAATAAAAGGTCGTTTCACAACGACCTTTCTCCTTTAAACCTTTATCTTAATCTAATACTATGAAAAACACACAATGCAAAGTTCGTCATTAATTTTGAAACTTGCAAGTTTTTTGTGAAATATTTTCTTACTCAATCGGCTTCCGCCATACAGGCGCGCATGATCTTCGCTGATAATCAAAAAATTATATCTCAAGCCGAGGATCGGCCAATCACTTATTTAACAATAATTAACTCACGAAAGCCAACATTTTGAATGTTATCCCACGAAGTCTTTTCGATTCCACGGAAAGCGGTACGCTCCGCTCTCCGAGTGTTTTGCCTCACGCAGATCAATAAAAGGCTCTCGCAGATTACACGGATTACACAGATTAGCCATCCGGACGGCTTATCTGCGTAATCCGTGTAATCTGCGAGAGTTTTCTTGTTATCTGCGGGAAATCTGCGTAATCTGCGAGAGGTTCCGGCGGGGAGCGGAGCG
The DNA here is from genome assembly GCA_021772015.1 of Prevotellaceae bacterium. Taxonomy (GTDB): domain Bacteria; phylum Bacteroidota; class Bacteroidia; order Bacteroidales; family Muribaculaceae; genus UBA7173. Next base: position 12,604 of record JAETNS010000021.1, read on the forward strand.
AACCGCTTTCCGCAGAATCGTCTCCGTGGAATCAGAAATCGTAATCCGCGCTCGACACTAAAGATTTGTCATCAACGACCTTCGAACCTATGGTTGTCAGCAGGTCGCCGACAATCCCCCCGTTGACCCCGATCTGAAGAGCGCGGAGCTGGGTATCCCGGCCAAGCTTGGCGCGCCCTCCGGCAAACCTTATGAAGACACGCGGATGGATGAAACGGAAGATGGCGATCGTGTCAAGTATCTCCTCCTCGGTAAGAGGGGAGGCATTTTCAAGCGGCGTCCCGGCTATCGGACAAAGCAGGTTGATCGGGATGGAGCATGGCTTCACACGGCGAAGCTCCAAAGCAAGCTCCACCCGTTGGCGGACGGTCTCCCCCATTCCTATTATCCCTCCGCTGCATACCTCGAAACCTATCTCACGGGCGATCTCTATGGTCTTGATCTTGTCCTCTACCGTATGGGTCGAACACAATGCGGGAAAATACGACGGAGCCGCCTCAAGATTACAATGGTAACGTCTTACACCCGCGTCATATAGTTTCTGCAGCTCCTCGCGGCCCAACAGCCCCATAGAGGCGCATAGTCCCATACCTCCTTTCTCCGAAAGTTCCCGGTAATAATCGCAGACCCGGTCAAGGGAGGCTCCTTTCATGGCGCGCCCGCTTGTGACCAATGAAAAACGGCGTATACCCTGCGAGCGGTTGTAATCGGCCACCCTCATGCATTCCTCCCGGCTTATCAGCGGGTAAATCTCCGCCGATGTCTTGTAATGGGCCGACTGGGCACACCATTTGCAATTCTCGGAGCATTTGCCGGAGCGGGCATTGACGATCGAACAGGAATCAAACACCCTCGGACACAAAGCACGCGTTATCTCGCGAGCGCTTTCCCAGAGTTCTTCATGTTGTGATGGGTCGATGTCACAGAGGCTCATGGCCTCTCCGGCGGTGATTTCCTCTCCGCCAAGCACCTTGTTTTTAAGCGATTTAATATCAACCATGATTACAGACTGTATTTCAGCGCAAATTTACTAAATTTTGTTTCCTTAACCCGGATTTTTTTGTAATTTTGCGATATCATGTATTCTCACATCGGCTGTGTGGATTCCCTTTATATAACCGGACTGACTGTTTAACAACCATATTAAGTGCTTATGCTAAAGAAGTTACCCCTCTTGCTGACAGGATTGGCGACTGCCGGTGTCATAACCGCGATCGGATTCGTCGCAAGCAAAGACAACATGATTGTCCCATCTTCCGCCGAAAAGTCACCCACGGCAGCTCCAATGCTGACCAAGCTCGGCTCCACCAAGACCATCCCCTTGCGCGCGCCTGAAGGCGGCTACACCGCTCCGGTGACTTTCACACCTACCCAGGAGCAGTTCGCCGAATGCACAATCATCGATGTGAACGACGACGGCACCAAGTGGAAACTCGATGACGGATATTTCAAATATACTTACAATTCCTCAAACGCCGCCGATGACTGGTGCATCCTCCCGGCGATGAACCTTGATGGCGGCACATACAAGATCACTTACACCTACCGCACACGCTCTGACCAGGAGAACTTCAGGATGTGTGTCGGCCAGTCGACCGATCCCGAATCCATGACAGTGACGGTCATGGAAAAGACCGGCTATTCCAACCAGACCGATGTCACCGAGAGCCGCACAGTGGAGCTCGCCGCCGGAGAATGGCATATCGGGCTTTACGCTTTCTCCGAAAAGTATAAGTTCGCCATAATGTTCAAGAATATCTCGATAGAGAAACTTGACATGAGCGCGCCCAAATCTCCCGCCCTGTCACTGGAGGCCGACGGTCTGGACTGCACTGTTACTGTGACGCTCCCGGCCGAGACCCTCGGCGGGGAGCCACTGACAGCCTCGGCTGTCAGCGCGACCGTCCTCCTCGATGAGCAGCCCATCAAGAACGGAACCTTCTCCGGCGCTCCCGGCGATTCTCAGGCTTTCACTTTCAATGTGGAAAGCAGCGGCAACCATACCATCTCGGCTATCGCGACCGTCGACGGAGTTGAGTCAGAGCCTGCGGCCATTGACCACAAGTTCTCAAAGAAGCAACCCGTCCCCACCCCGATGGGATATACTTTCCTTCCCGACAACGATGAGTTCGACTGGTGCACTGTCATCAACTCAAATGACGACAACACAACATGGGCATGGGGTGATACCGGATTCCCGTATGAAGGCAATGCCGGCGACGGATCTTTCCGTTACATGTATTCCTATTACAATACCGGTGATGACTGGATCATACTACCGGCTTTCGAGGCTGGAGAAGCAGGAGCCAGGAAACTCACTTTCAATGTGGCCACAAAATACGACAATGAATCCCTGGAAGTATGCATGGCCTATGAACCTACCGTAGAGGCCCTCAGCCAGAATGTGGTCTGGAAGAAAGAAAACTTCCAGTATCCCGACGGGTTCGAGACGATGGAAGCCATCTTCCCTGTCGAGGAAGGACGTGAATTCTATATCGCGTTACATGCCATCTCACCGGCAAGTGCTTCATTCCTTTATGTGCAGAACGTATGTGTCAATGAGACCGACGGCTCCGCGCCTCAGGCCGGAAGCCTGTCTGATCCGACTTTCGACGGTGGGGACGGCACTGTCACCCTGACTTTCCCGACCAAAAACCTCGGTGGCGGCGACATGGACGCATCCACCGCCATATATGCAGACCTCATGCTTGACGGGGAGCCTTACGGAGAACCGCTCCAAGGCACTGCCGGAGAAAGCAAGCAAATTGAATTCAGCGGTCTTTCTCTTGGAAGCCATACTCTCACAGCCACAACATACGCTTTTGGAGAGAATGATGAGAAAATCGGCAACCAGGCGGCATCAATCTCATTCAAATGCCGTATCTCCTCCTCCTTCTCCTATCAGGTTCCCCTCGAGCTGCCTCTCAACTCAGAGGTGGTCGACAATTTCCTGATCATCGATGCCAACGAGGACGGCAAGACATGGACAGGCGAGACAGGATGGTTCATCTATGAGTACCATGCATCCAACCAGGCTGACGACTGGTTCATATCCCCCGCTGTTGAAATAACAGACATATCCACTCTCTATGAAATAGGAGTCAGCGCCAAATGTCAGTCAGGCAGCATGCCGGAGACTCTGGAGATATTCATCGGACGCGAACAAAGCGTCGCCGGAATGACCACCCAGGTCGTGGCTCCAACAGAAGTCACCAATGAGGGCGTTACCTGGAAAGTATTCGATAACACAATAGCCATCAATGAGCCGGGACGCTACTATGTAGGGGTACATTGCCTATCAGAGGCCAACAAGTACAACCTCATGGCCAACACTCTGATTTTCAAGGCCAGTGAAGCTACCAACAACAGCCCCGGAGCTGTCACCGACCTTGCCGGCGACGGACTGGAGACAGGCGAGCTGATGGCCGATGTCACTTTCAGGTTCCCGACCACCAGCATTGGCGGGGAGACCATCGACCCCGAGACCGATCTGACCGCCACAATCGTCTCCTCGACAGAAACAAAGACTGTTGAAGGGAAACCGGGCCAGGAGGCAACCTTGAGGATCGCCTGCCCCGCAGGAAAGAGCGATGTCACCGTCACCGTCTCATCTGAAGCCGGACAAGGCCCGAGAAACACCATCGAGGTCAGCTGCGGACTCGACCGGCCGACCGCCCCGGTGATAACCGCCCTCACCGTATCCGAGGACAACATGAGCGTCAAGATCGACTACGCGGCCATCACGACAGGGGTGACCGGCGGCCATGTCAACCCCGACGGCATGGACTATTATCTCTGGGAATGGGACGAAGATGATGAAGACTGGTACCAGATCGATGTCACCGACCAGCTCTCCATGACTTACGAACTTGACTATCCCACCCAACCGCTGACCGCTCTCACCCTCGGCCTGCAGGCTTACAACGGCCTTAACTCCGGCTCAGCCATGACAGCGTTCTCCGTGGTGCTCGGTGTGCCCCACGCTCTGCCGATGGAGGAGACCTTCGAGCATGGAGCCCTCCATTACACCCCCGTTACCCTCAGCTCGTCGCTTGAAAGCGACTACGCTCCCGTCTGGGGAATCGTAGACCCGTCAGAGATCATCCCCGGCGTGACTTCGGCTGAAGGAGGATATGCCCTTTACGGCCATACATCCTTCAACCTCGGCGACTCATTCATCGGCCTGCCGAAATTCTCGACCGAAAACGTTGATGACGCTGAAATAGAGATTTCGACCTACCACCATCCCGCATCCTGCGAGCTGACTCTCATGGCCGCCACATACGGAATGGACCGGTACACTATCCTTGGCAAAGTAGAGATCCCGCAGACCACCGACGGATGGAAGAAATTCAAGTTCCCGCTTGGCGAAAGCCTTTCCAACCGCCCGTGGGTAGACGCGCGCCTGCATGTCAACTTCACCGGCGGCAGCTCTTCGATCCCGATGATCGACTCTTATGTCATCCGCTCCGCCTCACAATCAGGTGTCGGCAATGTGTCAGACCATACTGACGGATCAGTGACCGGCGTGACCGGAGGAATCCTCTTCACAGGCTTCGGGGGCGAGACCGCCCGCGTGTTCTCACCTGCCGGAATGCAGATAACCGCAGCCGCCATCTCCGGCGACAGCCTCGTTGTCCCCGTCTCTGCCGGAATATACGTGGTAAGCGTTGGCGACAAAGCATTCAAGGTAACAGTGAAATAATCCCGACGGCTTCCTGACCGGGAAGTCCACGACCCTCACAACAACCGTCGCGTCAAGGCGCGACGGTTGTTTTTTTATGTTGAATTTGCATATTGGTCGAAATATTCGTAATTTTGTCAACAAAGTGTTATCTCACTTAGAGGGTGTTTAATAACCGATGTTATTAAACACCCTCTAAAAATCCCAAACAAATTTCAAAACTTGTAGCAGATGAAAAAAATCTACATCCTTTCTTTATGCGCCATCCTCGGCGCATCCGCCGCATTGGCCGGCGGCCGTTTCAAAACAAAAAAAGGGACTCCACGCAATACCGTGATGAAGACGGAGTCATACAACCCCGTATGGAGGCCACTCACACAGACCGAATACATGTGTATCGACGGGGAATGGCTGGAGTTAGGCACCTCGACGTTCAAATATGACTCCCGAGGCAATGCCATACAGGAGGATTCAGACAATGAAGACGGCCTGTTCCGTACCGTGACAGAATATGACGAGTACAACAACCCCGTCTCTATACTTGGCTCTGTGGACGAGGGCGCAGGATGGGAAAACAGCAACAAGCGGACATATGTCTACGACCCTGTGGTACATGACTTCTACATCGAACGCTTGGGATACGACTGGCAAGACGGAGAATGGGTCAGAAACTATTTCTGCGAGACAAACGTGGTAACCCGCGATGACCGTGGCAATATCATCGAGATCGTCAAATCCCTTCCCTTCATGGAGGATATGATTCCCGCATATAAAGCCGTGTGGAATTATGACGAGACGACCGGCCGTGCCAACGAGTTTTTCTACTACTCGAACAACGCCGGTACCGCTGTGCCCGACTGGCAACTCTACGACGACACCAGTTACCACAATATCGTATGGAACGCCACCGACGGCCAGATGACCGAAAGCGATTTCGCCGACATGCTTGAAGGAGCCAACCGCATCGAGTCATGCGACGTGTTTTACGACGGAGTACTTGACGGCCATATCATCGTTGAGTATTCCCCGGAAAATCCGGCGAGCTATCTCGTGAAAGAGACCTACGCCGATCCCTCTGTAATAGGAGCGACTCTTCAAAAGGAGATCCTTGATGGCAACGGCAGCTTCCGCCTTACCGGATCGGAGTATTTCGACGAAGAGGGGGAACCGACTGCCGAGGCTACATATATAGCGGTTCAGGAGGTCACATTCGACGATCATGGCAATGCAATCCTCGAGACCATGACCGAGACCTTCGAGGGGATCACCGAGCAGGTCGCCGGCAACAAGGCTGAATACACCTATGATGATAACGGCAACCCGACCGAGATCCTTGTGAGCATATACGACTATGAGGAGGGTGATTATATCCCTGACTCCAGAATCGTGTATGGCGAATACACCGACGCTTCCGCAGGAGTGGATAATGTCAACGCAGACAACCCGACCGCCGGCTTCACTGTCTACAACCTTCAGGGGATCCTGATGATGCAGACTGACTCCGAAGAGTCTCTGTCGATCCTTCCCGCCGGCCTTTACATCATCAACGGCAAGAAACAACTTCTCAACAAATAAACCATTCGCTCTAAAAGCTTCTACAAAAAACAGGCGGCGCGCCGGAGTAATTTCCGTTCGCGCCGCCTTTATTTATAAGGAATTATCGGTCGGATTATTCGACGATGGCAGGCGGTTCAACACCCCACTGTGCCTGCGACAGGCGCAGGTAGTTGTTGTAACGCCAGCGGGCATTGGCCTTGGCGGCTCCGAACAGCTCGGCTGCCTCGGCGGGATACTGCTTCTGTACGGAAGCGTAACGCACCTCACCTTTGAGGAAGTCCTCGAACTTGTCCCAGTCGGGAGTCTTGGAGTCGAGCGAGAACGGGTTCTTCCCTTCCTCTTCGAGAACGGGGTTGTAACGCCAGAGCTGCCAGTAACCGCATTCCACAGCTTTCTGCTCCTCGGCCTGCGATTTGCCCATGCCGGAGCGGAGACCGTGATTGATACAGGGGCTGTAGGCGATGATGATCGACGGGCCGTCGTAAGCCTCCGCCTCGCGGATTGCCTTTAGGGTCTGCGCCTGGTCAGCACCCATCGCCACCTGTGCGGCATAAACATAACCGTAGGTAGTCGCGATCAGGCCGAGGTCTTTCTTGCGGATGCGCTTGCCGGCTGCGGCAAACTTGGCGATAGCTCCGATCGGGGTGGCCTTGGATGCCTGGCCGCCGGTATTGGAGTAAACCTCGGTGTCGAGCACGAGGATATTGACATTCTTGCCCGAAGCCAATACATGGTCGAGACCGCCGAAACCTATGTCGTAGGCCGCGCCGTCACCGGCGATGATCCACTGCGAACGCTTCACGATGAAGCCCTTCAGAGTTACAATTCCCTTGCAGATGTCACAGTCGCAAGCTGCGCAGAGAGGCACGATTGTCTCGTAAACCTCGCGGGTGGCCTGAGCGTCGTTGCGGTTGTCGAGCCACTTCTGTGCCTGCTCCTTGATTTCGGCGGAGCAGCAATCGCAAGTCAGAGCCTTCTGCATGAGATCGGCCAGACGGGCCTGCATCTTCTCGTTGGCGATTGTCATACCCAAGCCGAACTCGGCGAAGTCCTCGAAGAGGGAGTTGGCCCATGCGGGACCGTGGCCGCGGAAGTTGGTGGCGTAGGGTGTCGATGGAACCGAACCGGAGTAGATCGAGGAGCAGCCGGTAGCGTTGGCAACCATCTCATGGTCTCCATAGAGCTGTGAAATCAGCTTGACATAGGGAGTCTCGCCGCAACCGGAGCAAGCACCGGAGAATTCAAACAGCGGGGTCGCGAACTGTGAGTTCTTGACGTTGGCCTTGATATCGATGAGATCCTGCTTTGAGGCTACAGACTTGACGCAGTAGTCCCACTCTTTCTGCTTGTCGAGCTGGCTTTCGAGAGGTTTCATCTCGAGAGCCTTCACACCCTTCTTGCCGGGGCAGACATCCACACAGTTGCCGCAACCGAGACAGTCGAGGACATCGACGGCCTGAATGAAGCGCATACCTGCGAACTGCTTGCCGATGGCGGGAAGGGTCTGCTCCTCAGTCATCGGGGCGTTCTTCATCTCGTCAGCGTCGAGAAGGAAAGGACGGATGGATGCGTGGGGGCATACATAAGCACACTTGTTACACTGGATACAGTTCTCTTCGTTCCATTCGGGTACGAAAGCGGCCACGCCGCGCTTCTCATAAGCGGCCGTGCCGTTCTGCCATGTACCGTCGGGGATGTTGGCGAAGTCGGAAACCTTCAGCAAGTCGCCGTCCTGGGCGTTGATCGGGCGGACGATCTTGTTGATGAATTCGGGATCATCGTTGGGGGCGGGAGCCTCGACCTCGAGGTTGCTCCATGCGGGATCAACGTCGAGTTTCTTGTATTCCCCACCACGGTCAACGGCAGCGTAGTTCTTGTCGACCACATCCTGCCCCTTCTTGCCGTAGCTCTTGACGATGAATTTCTTCATCTGCTCAACGGCGAGGTCAACGGGGATAACCTCGGTGATGCGGAAGAACGCGCTCTGGAGGATAGTGTTGGTGCGGTTGCCAAGACCGATCTCCTGAGCGATCTTTGTGGCGTTGATGTAATATACGGTGATGTTGTGGTCGGCGAAATATTTCTTGACCTTGGCGGGAAGGTTCTTGGCCAGTTCCTCACCCTCCCAGATGGTGTTGAGAAGGAAGGTGCCGTTGTCACGCAGACCACGGGTCACATCATACATGTGGAGGTAAGCCTGTACATGGCATGCGACGAAGTTAGGAGTGTTGACCAGATAGGTCGAACGGATCGGAGCGTCACCGAAACGGAGGTGGGAGCAGGTGAAACCGCCCGACTTCTTGGAGTCGTAGGCGAAGTAAGCCTGGCAGTACTTGTTGGTGTTGTCACCGATGATCTTCACCGAGTTCTTGTTTGCGCCGACAGTACCGTCCGCGCCGAGTCCGTAGAATTTGGCCTCGAATGTCGACTTGTCACCGAGGGCGACCTCTTCGGGCAGAGGCAGCGAGGTAAAGGTCACATCATCGACGATACCGACGGTGAAGTGATCTTTGGGCATCGGAAGGGCGAGGTTCTCGAACACGCCGATGATCTGGGCGGGAGTGGTGTCCTTGGAGGCCAGACCGTAACGTCCGCCGACGATAAGAGGAGCATTCTCCTGACCGTAGAAACATTCCTTGACATCGAGGAACAGAGGTTCGCCGGTAGCTCCCGGTTCCTTGGTGCGGTCAAGCACGGCGATGCGTTTCGCGGTCTTGGGGACAGCGGCCAGGAAGTGCTTGGCCGAGAAAGGACGGTAGAGGTGGACCGAAACAAGGCCGACCTTCTCACCCTTCTCGACGAGGAAGTCGATAGCCTCCTGAGCGGCCTGGGTGACAGAACCCATCGCGATGATCACGCGTTCTGCATCCTCTGCTCCGTAATAGTTGAACAGACCGTATTTGCGGCCGGTGATGGCGGAGATCTCATTCATATAAGACTCAACGACATCGGCCACATTGTTGTAGGCGGTGTTGCAAGCCTCGCGGTGCTGGAAGAAGACATCGCCGTTCTCGGCCATACCGCGCGACACGGGAGCCTGGGGGGTCAGGCCGCGCTGACGGAAACGGTCGAGAGCCTCGCGGTCGAGAAGGGGAGCGAGGTCATCCTGCTCCATCATCTCGATCTTCTGGATCTCATGGCTCGTACGGAATCCGTCGAAGAAGTTGACGAAAGGAATTGAGGATTTGATGGAAGCGAGATGGGCGACACCGGAGAGGTCCATCACCTCCTGGACCGAACCTTCGCAAAGCATCGCGAAACCGGTCTGGCGGACAGACATCACATCCTGATGGTCGCCGAAGATGCTGAGGGCGTGGCTCGCAAGAGTACGGGCCGACACATGGAATACACAGGGGAGCTGCTCGCCGGCGATCTTGTACATGTTGGGGATCATCAGCAACAGACCCTGCGAAGCGGTATAGGTGGTGGTAAGCGCGCCTGCCTGGAGCGAGCCGTGGACAGCGCCGGCAGCACCGCCCTCAGACTGCATCTCCTGGACCAGTACGGTCTCACCGAAAATGTTCTTACGACCTGCAGCAGCCCATTCGTCGACATATTCAGCCATAGTCGACGAGGGGGTGATGGGATAGATTGCGGCTACCTCCGAGAACATGTAGGAGACATGGGCCGCGGCCTGGTTGCCATCACAGGTGAGGAATTTTTTTTCTTTACTCATAATGGTTTAGAAAAACAGTTTATGTTGAATTTGACGTAATCGTGTTTCGTCAATGACCGCAGGCCATACCGACCCCGATCATCCCGCAAAGTTACAAAAATTCCCCGAAAAAGCCCCTTCTCAAACTATAAAAACTGCTTATAATTCATATAGTTTGCGAAAAACGCGTACGAAGAGTAAATCACCTATGACTTTTTCAATTCCTTGTTCTTAAAGAAAAGGATTGTAAAGAATATTGCCCAAATAATGATTAACCCAACGAAAAAGAATTTTCCAACATACACACATACGGCGAGATATGCCATATTCAGAGCCACCGTAGCATTGAGCCAACCTACAATTTCGCTTACAATCTCAGCCCCCCTCTTTTTATCCTTTAATTTCCACGGAATATTATATAACCGGGGATGCCTTTGGAGATATACAAGGCCGATAAACGTAAATATCTCAATAATCACTAAGGTTACCACACTCCAACAAGACCCATATGAGTCTGGCTCGCTGCTTAACCCCCAGTGAATCGGCACCTGCGTCCCTCTCACGATAACGGCAATGCTGACACCCAGCATGACTATTGCGAAAAAAGCTGCCAAAATGTTATTAATCTTCTTCATATCTCAATGTAGCATATTCAAGGTTGGCTATAATCATTTTTTTAAGTTCTTGAGCAAAATGTGAGATATAATGTGCATATCCATCAGCAACGACTGCAATATTTAAAAGTGGAGATGAGAGTTATGATTTGGGGAGTAATTGCGGAGATTTACGACACAAATTCAAAATTTAAGCACTATTGGTTAACGATGCAAATTAAACATAAAAACCTGATAATTCGAAGAGATTGCCAGGGATTTTTATCGCAATTTAACCTTCATTAACCAAATTAGCCGGGGGAATAATTTGTTCCCACAGCAAATGGTATTTAGACGTAAAATAGCTAACTTTGCCTGAAATTGAGCGTATATATCGATTGATGGACTCAAAAATTGAAAATAAACGGCTGGACAACGCCACCTCGGAGGCGGTCTGCGGGCTCGAAAGGCTCGCGGGGCAGTTTCTGTCGAAGCCGAGGGAGAAGGCGATGGCCGAGGCCCTGCGGCTCGCCCGCGAAGGGAGGGAGGTGACGCTCGGCGGTCTGGCCGGCTCGTCGGTGGCGATGCTTTTCGCGTCGCTGGCCCTGAAGGGTATGACGGGAGAAGCTCCGGCGTTGTTGGTGGCCGACTCGATGGATGATGCCGGATACCTTTACAACGACCTGGTGAAGATACTTGGTGACAAGGCGGTAATGATTTTCCCATCGGGATACCGCCGCGACATAAAGTATGGCCAGGTCGATCCTCCCCAGCAGATCCTCCGGACGGAGGCTCTCAGCCATTGGACCACCGATCCGCAATTGCGCTTTGTCGTCTCCTATCCCGAGGCGATGGCCGAAAAAGTCGCATCCCGGAAACGGCTGACCGACAAGACAGTAACATTGACGGTAGGCCAGGAGATCGATCTTGTCAAGACCCGCAAATGGCTCCTTGACAACGGATTCATAGCGGTCGATTATGTCTATGAGCCGGGGCATTTCGCTATCCGAGGATCAATCATAGACATATTCGGCTACAGCGGCGAACTGCCATACCGTATCGACCTGTTCGGCGACGAGATCGAGTCGATCAGGACATTCAACATAGAGACCCAGCTGTCGGAAAGCAAGACAGACACCGTCGCGATAACGGCCAATGTCTCCTCGGAGGGTGACGCGGGGGAAAGCCTGCTCGACTTCATCCCACCTTCGACAATAATAGCGGCAACCGACACCGCGCGTCTCACAGGACGCGTGGAAGCCATAGCCAACGACAGCTTCTCATCCTCGGCCGTGATCGCCGGGGAAGGAGACATGCAGGCGATGAAACAGCTCGTCGACCCGGAGAAATTCGCCCGGAAGCTCAAGGAGTTCCCGTTGCTGGAATATTCCGCGGCGACCCCGCCGACCGAGTCCGAGACCTCCATAGATTTCGGCTGCTCCCCGCAAGGACTTTACCACAAGAATTTCGATCTGATATCAGCCTCTTTCCTGAAATTCCTTGGCGAGGGGCATATGATATACATACTGACCGACTCCCTGAAACAGGCCCAGCGGCTCCACGCCATTTTCGGGGAAAGGGAGGAAGATATACCGTTTACTCCCGTCTCGGCGACCCTCCACGAGGGATTCGTCGACCACAGGATGAAACGATGCCTCTTCACCGATCATCAGATCTTCGACCGGTTCCACAAATATTCCCTCAAGAGTGACCGGGCGCGGTCGGGCAAGCTCGCCCTCTCCCTGAAAGAACTGTCGGCGATCGAGACGGGCGACTACATCGTCCATGTCGACCACGGAGTGGGGAAATTCGGAGGTCTGCTGCGCACGCAGGTCAACGGGACGACCCAGGAGATGATCAAGCTGATCTACAAGAACAATGACTGTATTTTCGTCTCCATCCATGCCCTCCACAAGTTGGCCAAATACCGGGGAAAGGAGGGGGTCGAGCCGACAATCAACAAGCTTGGATCTGGGGCATGGAACCGCCTGAAGGAGCGGACAAAGAACAAGCTCAAGGACATCGCCCGCGACCTGATAAAACTGTATGCGGCCCGCAAGGAGGAGAAAGGGTTCAGTTTCTCCCCCGACAGCTACCTGCAACATGAACTGGAAGCGTCTTTCATCTACGAGGACACTCCTGACCAGCTGACCGCCACCCGCGACGTGAAGGCCGACATGGAGAGTGACCGCCCGATGGACCGCCTTATATGCGGCGATGTGGGTTTCGGCAAGACGGAGATCGCCATCCGCGCAGCCTTCAAGGCCGCCACAGACGGCAAGCAGGTCGCCGTGCTCGTCCCGACAACTGTGCTGGCATACCAGCATTTCAACACTTTCCGCGATCGTCTGAAGGATTTCCCCGTAAGGGTCGACTACCTGTCCCGCGCCCGGACAACCAAGCAGATCAAGGAGATACTAAAAGATCTGGCTGATGGAAAGATCGACATTCTCGTAGGCACCCACCGTCTTGTGGGGAAAGATGTGAAGTTCAAGGATCTGGGTCTTCTGGTGATCGACGAAGAGCAGAAATTCGGCGTGGCCGTCAAGGAGAAACTCAAACAGATGAAAGTCTCGGTCGACACCCTTACGATGTCGGCCACCCCGATACCGCGCACCCTGCAGTTCTCGCTGATGGGAGCCCGCGATCTCTCATCCATCACGACTCCTCCCCCAAACCGCTACCCGATCCTGACATCTGTCAACACCCTTACCGACGACCTGCTTGCCGAAGCGGTCAATTTCGAGATGTCGCGCAACGGACAGGTCTTCATAATCAACAACCGCATCGAGGGACTGATGCAACTCGAAGCCATGGTCAAGAGGGTGGTGCCTGACGCAAGGACGATCGTGGCCCACGGGCAGATGCCGCCGGAAAAGCTGGAACAGGCGATAATCGACTTCACCAACCATGACTATGATGTCATGCTCGCCACCACTATCGTCGAGAGCGGCATTGACATGCCCAATGTCAACACCATGATCGTCAACAACGCCCAGAACTTCGGCCTGTCGGAGCTTCACCAGCTGCGCGGGCGTGTCGGGCGCAGCAACCGCAAGGCGTTCTGTTACCTGATGGTGCCGCCGGGCAATCCCCTGACCCCGATCGCCCGTCGCCGTCTCCAGGCCATAGAGGGATTCTCAGACCTCGGATCGGGAATACATATCGCCATGCAGGACCTCGACATACGTGGCGCGGGTAACCTTCTGGGCGCGGAGCAGAGCGGCTTCATCGCCGACCTCGGATATGAGACTTATCAGAAGATCCTGAAAGAAGCTGTCACCGAACTGCGAACCGAAGAGTTCGCCGGAACGTTTACCAAGGAGGAGCATGGCAATTCCCCGGAGGAGGAAACCGAATATGTTGCCGACTGCGTCATAGAGAGCGACCTCGAACTGCTTCTTCCCGCTTGGTATGTCCCCCAGGAGAGCGAGCGTATCGCGTTGTACCGTGAGCTTGACTCGATGGAGCGCGAGATGGATATATGTGAGTTCCGCTCCCGTCTCGTCGACCGTTTCGGCAAGATACCGCCGGAAGCGGCCGAGCTGACAAGAGTTCCCCGCCTGCGCCGTCTCGCCCGGCAGCTCGGCATAGAAAAAGTGGCTTTGAAGCAAGGAACGATGTACACCTACTTCGTGGACTCCCAGAATCTCGCCTACTACCAGTCCCCGATGTTCGGCAGGATGATAGCCTACCTGCAAGGCCACCTCTCCACGGTGAAGATCCGCGAGAACGGCCAGAAACGGTCATTCGCCTTCGCCAACGTACCCAATGTCGAGACCGCCGTCTCGATACTCTCGGAAATACTCAACATGGAGATATGAGATAATGAAGATGACTCATAACTCCCATTACTCCCATAATTCCCATAACACAAAAAATAACTGACATGGAAAAAATCCAACCCGGAAAATATGTCGAGCTCGGCTACGACCTCTACGCTGTCGATCCCGACGGAACCGAGAAGCTTGTCCACCAGACCGATGCCGAAGATCCCGAAAAAATCGTCTTCGGGGTAACACGCGGTGTGATCGCCCCCCTTGAAAAGGCCATAGAAGGTCTGGAAAAGGATAGCAAATTCAACGTCACCGCCACTGCCGACGAGGCTTTTGGCCCCTATGACCCCGAACAGGTCGTGACTCTCGACAAGGAACTGTTTCTGGTAGACGACAAATTCGACGACGATTTCATCAAGCCCGGCGCACTCGTGCCGATGATGACCGCCGACGGATTCCGCATCAACGGACTCGTCAAGGAGGTGACTGCCGACAAGGTGAAGATGGATTTCAACCATCCTTTGGCCGGGAAGTCGGTACGTTTCGACGGCAAGATCCTTACTGTCCGCGACGCTACCCCGGAGGAACTGAAACCTGCAGGCGGATGTGGCTGCGGATGCGACCATGACCATTGCGACGATGGCGACGGAGGATGCTCCGACGGCTGCTGCGGCGGTGGCCATTGCCATTGATCAGCTGCCGGGCGGCGGTCTTTTGCCAATTTAACTAAATTTGTGACAATCCCGCCAAGGGATTGCCACAAATTGTTGTAACTTCGCGTGTCAAACAAGAGGCATACAGTCATACCTGACTGACTGTCTTCAAAGGCGTAAGCAACCAGATGAGAAAGCTCCCCTTATTGATGATCGGCGTGTCGGCGGCTGCCATAGTGGCAGGCGCGGCTACCCGTAGCTCAAAAAACGACATATCCCGTAATCTCGACATCTTCACGGCGGTCTACAAAAACCTCCAGACAAGTTATGTCGACTCCATCGATGTCGACAAGTCGATCAACACCGCCATATCGGCGATGCTCAACGAGATCGACCCATACACCGAATATATCCCCGAAAGCGAGCAAGAGGATTTCATGACTATCTCGACGGGTGAATACGGCGGTATAGGATCATACATCGGGACCCGCGACGGTAAGACTTTCGTGTCGGAGCCCCGCGAGGGAAGCCCCGCCCAGCGCGCCGGACTCCGTCCGGGCGACGTTTTCATCACCATTGACGGCGACAGCGTGACAAGCCTCTCATCCGATGTGATCTCCAAACGGCTGCGCGGTCAGGCAGGCACAAAGGTGAATGTGACTGTCAACCGCCCCTACGGATCGGCCGCATTGTCCGACACCATCCTCGCTTTCGAGATAACCCGCGAGAAAATCGATGTCGACCCTGTGCCATATTACGGAGTCGTCCGCGACGACATCGGCTACATACAGCTGACTACCTTCAACGAGAAGAGTTTCCAGGCTGTCAAGGACGCGTTGACCGACTTGAAGAAAAACCCCAAGGTAAAGTCGATAGTACTCGACCTGCGTAACAACGGAGGAGGTCTGCTCGAAAGCGCGGTGCAGATCGTCGGCCTTTTTGTCCCCAAAGGCACAGAGGTTGTCCGCACCCGTGGAAAAGGGCTGGTCAACGAGAAGATATACAAGACCACCCACAAGCCTGTCGACACAGAGATCCCCTTGGCAGTCCTCGTCAACGGCTCGTCAGCCTCTGCCGCAGAGATCGTGACCGGAGCTATCCAGGACCTCGACCGGGGAGTCATCGTCGGTGAACGCTCCTTTGGGAAAGGACTCGTGCAGTCTACCCGCGCGATCCCTTACAACGGTCTTATGAAGGTGACGATCGCCAAATATTACATACCGTCGGGCCGTCTCATACAGGCTATCGATTACAGCCACCGCAATCCTGACGGCACTGTCGCCCGGATCCCGGACTCCCTCACCACCGTGTGGCATACCCGCGCCGGGCGCGAGGTCAGAGACGGAGGAGGCATCACCCCCGACATAAAGGGGGTATATCCCGAAGGGAACCGTCTGGTCTACAATATCGTCCGTGACGGCTGGAGCTTCGATTTCGCCAACCGTTACTTCGCCCGACATCCGGAGGGGATACCTGCTGAGGATTTCGAGATCACCGACACGATCTTCTCGGAATTCAAGGCATTCATCGATCCGAAGAAATTCAAATATGACCGTGCCTGCGAGCTTGTCATAGACCAGCTTGAGAAATCGGCAAAGACCGAGGGGTATCTCAACGACTCCGTTCAGTCCAGCATCGACGGCCTCCGCGCGTTGTTGCAGCATGACCTCGAACATGACCTGAACCTCAACCGGGATATGATCGCCTCATACCTCGGGCCGGAGATGGTGATGCGCTGGCACGGTACCCGCGGATCTATCATCCAGACCCTCAAGAATGACCAGGATGTTGACTCCGCCGCCGCCGTCCTCCATTCTCCCGACCGTTACCGCGAGATACTGCGTAAGAAATAAACATTTCCTGAATAGTCCGGGAAAATCCTGTGTGTACTCTCCCTTCCTTCCAAAAATAAACCAATCCGAATGAACGACAACAAAGACTTCAAGGCTGATTTCATCCGTCGCGTCAAAGACAACAAGCCGACCCGATGGGTGCGTTTCGGCATCGTCTTCCTCATATTCATCCTCTGGGTGATCTGGATGGGGAATCCCTGGCTCCTGCTGGGCGGGATTCTCCTGTTCGACATATACATAACCGGCTACATACCTTTCACATGGTGGAAACGGTCGAAAAACCCCGCCGTCAAGAGTGTCATGTCTTGGGTCGACGCGATAGTCTACGCCTTGGTGCTGGTCTACTTCGTCTTCGCTTTCGTCGGGCAGAATTACCAGATACCATCCTCCTCTCTGGAGAAGACTCTCCTGACAGGCGACTATCTGTTTGTCGACAAGACAGCCTACGGGCCGCGTGTGCCGATGACCCCGGTGTATTTCCCGCTGGTCCACAATGAACTTCCTTTCGGACTTGGGAAAAGCTATCTCGACTCCCCCTCTGTCAAATACAAACGTCTCAAAGGACGGAGAGATATACAGGCAGGTGACATAGTGGTCTTCAACTTCCCTGCCGGAGACACCGTCATGTCTAAAGTCTCCAATCCTGACTACTACACACTTAGGAAACTGAAAGGAGATGCCCTGCTCAACAGCGAGACAGCGGAGTTCGGCAAGAAGATATGGCGGCCCGTCGACAGGCGCGAGAACTATGTCAAGCGTTGTGTCGGACTGCCGGGACAGCGAATCAAGATCGTAGACGGGGTGATATATATCGACGGCGAACCTTTCGAGATCGTCCCGGAGAATGTGCAGTTCAACTACTTCTATCAAGTCAACGACTCCCCGCTGACAGAAGAGGAGTTCGAGCAGATGGGAATCCCGATGCTTGACCGGGGGATGGCCGAACTTGACCAGATCACTCCCGAACAGCTCGCCATGATAGGATACAAGGTCAACGAAGATGGCAGCGTACCACCCATATATGTCTCCCCGATGACACAGGCGATGGTCGAGGCTGCCGAAGCCAATCCGCGCATCGGGAAGATCGAACGTCAGCAACCGGTCCCTGAAACCCTCTACTCCCTCTATCCGGAAGCGATTTCCGCCGACTGGACCCGTGCGAACTACGGTGGAGACAATGGTCTGCTTATCCCCAAAAAGGGAATGACCATGAAAATGAACCGGGCCGCTTGGGATATATATGGGCGTGTGATCCGTGTCTACGAAGACAACCCGACCGCTGAATTCCATGACGGGAAGTTATATATCGACGGCAAACCGCAGGAGAACTACACCTTCAAGATGGACTATTACTTCATGATGGGTGACAACCGTGACAACTCCCTCGACTCCAGATATTGGGGATTTGTCCCGGAGGACCATATAGTCGGCACCCCCCTGCGTGTGCTGATCTCGTTCGATCAGGACAAAGGCTGGTTCGACGGTAAGATCCGCTGGAACCGCATACTCAAGGATGCCAACCCCGACATCTGATCCAACAAGGCGTAGACCATGATGGCTGAACTGCCAAGATATTTCGGATCAGTCGATTACTGGATGAGACGCGCCGCCGGAACGCCGGTGGCCAAGGATGCCTTGTTTGACAAACGCCGAAAAGAGATCCATCGCTATGATATCGCCGATGTCAACGGACCGCTGACTCTCACCCTCCCCATCGTCAAGCCCCACGGCGTGCCTCGGGCTACATGGCGCGATGTCCGGGTCAGCGACCACGGCCAGTGGTGGCATGTCCACCGCGTCTCCCTCGAATCCGCCTATGGCCGTACCCCCTTCTTCGAGTTTTACATCGACCGTTTCCTCCCTTTCATCTCTCGTGAGACAGTCGACCGCTTTCCCTCGGTGCTCGACCTCAATGAAGCCATTGACAAGGAGATAGAAACCCTCCTGCTCCTCCCTCCCTCAGACCGCGTCCCTTCCCCTGATGAGAGAGGCATGGATAGCGCGGATCAGGCAGTCTTGTGTCCGAGCGAAGCGAGGACCGAAGCGAAGATAGCCGTCCCCCACTACTGGCAACCACGCCAAGACCGCTTCGGCTTCATCCCCGGCCTCTCGGTTCTTGACCTGCTTTTCTGCCTTGGCCCTGAAGCCGCTGTATGGATTCGCAAATCAATCAAAAAACACAGCCCATGCTCCCGTTAAGAATCGCCCTCCGTTACCTCTTATCCCGCAAGAGCCACGGAGCTGTCAATGTAATCTCGGCGGTATCGATGGCCGGTGTGGCCGTGGCGGCGGCGGCTATGATCATAGTGTTGTCGGTCTTCAACGGGTTCTCGCAGCTTGTCGAAAAGAAGACAGCCAATTTCAACCCTCCCTTACTGGCAAGAATGGCCAACGGAAGGGTCATCGCCAATGCCGACTCGATAGCCGGTCTGATTGGACGGCATGCCGGCGTGGCAGCCGCATTCCCCATGATAGAGGAACAAGCATTTGCCATCTCCGAACATGGCCAGATGCCGGTGACTCTCCGCGCGTTGCCGACAGAATCGAGAAGCTTTTCGGGATTGGACAAGATACTCATCGACGGTTCCATTGACCCATACCAGGCGACTGTCTCGATTGGCGTGGCCATGAACCTCAATATCAGACCATCGGCCGAACAACGCCAACTTACCGACGGCCCCGTTACCGATTGGATACAGGTATTTGAACCCACACGGACCGGGCGCGTCAATCCGGCCAATCCCACCGGGGCATTCCGTGGCGACTCACTCCGTGTCACCGGGGTATATCAGGTCGAACAGGAGGAACAGGACCGCGATATGATGGTCATCCCGCTTACCGTCGCGCGCGACCTGCTCGACTATACTACTGAAGCCACGGCAATAGCCATATATCCCAAAGGAGATGATCGCGGCACGGACAACCTGAAAAACAATCTCATTAAAACCGCCTCTCTTCCGGCTGGATTGGTAATTCTTGACCGAATGGAGCAGGAGGCGGAGGCATACCGTATGATCGCCGTGGAGAAATGGATAACATTCCTGATGTTGCTGTTCATCCTCGCTGTAGCATCCTTCAACATAATATCGACCCTCTCGCTGATGGTGGTCGAGAAAGAGAAGAACATGGGCATAATGTCAGCGATGGGAGCTGCCCCAAATCTCATCAAAGGTATTTTCGCCAACCAAGGATGGCTGATAACCCTCGCGGGAGGATTGGCCGGACTTATCATCGGCTCATTGCTGACCCTTGGCCAGCAGCATTTCGGCTGGATAAAGTTAAGTTCCTCCAATCCGGCAATGATGGCGGTGGACCACTATCCCGTAAGCCTCCGGACCTCAGACCTCCTGACGGTCGTCGTCGCCGTGCTCCTGACCTCCCTCCTGATCGCCGCCGTAGGCGCATGGCTATCCCGCCCCACCCATAATTTCAAGAATCGCCAAGCCTGAGAAGATACTGGTCGTAGACGATGGAGCGGCCGCCGAACTCCTCCTTGTGGCGGACCATGCCTTCATTGAGGTAGCGGCCCCCATCCTCGTTGGATGTGCCGAAGTCAAACCATTTGGCATCTTTGAGGATGTCGAAGATCAGGGCGTTGTAAATGACATCCACCGCATAAAGATCTTTGCCGACATCTGTCGCGGCGGCATACTGCAGGTGAAGCACATCTCCGGCTTTGTAGATCACTGCCCCGGCGAGTATCTCGCCGGCTGCTTCCGCCACGAAAAACAATATCTCATCAGGGAATTTGTCACGCAATGACTGCATCTCCGCGCAAGTATGTACGGGGACAGTGTTGTGGCGCGTCCGGCGGTCGTCGATAATGATCTGCCAGAAATCCGCGACATCATCAGTACTTCTGACAGTGATTCCCGCTGCATCACGCCTCTTGACCGCCCTTTTCCCAAGTCGGGAGGAATGCATCGGCCGGCTGACATCAATAACCGTCGCGAGATTGCGGCACTGAAGCTCCGCCCCCATCCTCCATAATGCATAAAGGTCCTCTTCAGCCGGATAACGGTGGTATATATGGGGTATTGCCTTGTAAAGCAGTAGGTCGATCCCCTCCTCTCGCAGGATCGGGCGCAATGACTCCAGCCATGTCAGCGGATTGGATGGGGAAGCTCCCGACGAACGTGGGCCGAGGATGAATCCTCCGTAGGTCAGGCCGCCGTGGGAACGAAGTTCTTTCCCGTGAATTGAGGCCGGAAGAAGGGTCTCGACTTTCCCTTTCCCGTCAAATATGACATAGGAATGATCCTCAAACCTGTCGGAATGGTATTCCATGTAATCACGCGTCAGCAGGAAGGTCGCGTTGCGCGAGTCACGGACAAACTTGTCCCACAGGGATTTCATGTCAGGGGTATATCTGCATATCTCCATGTCATAAACAGCTGTTCGTTAAAAAGCCTCCGGGAGGTTTGTCTTGCGCAGACATCCTCTTTGGCTGAATATGGTCGCAAAGTTAACCGTTTTTTTGGACAATTGGCGGGAAAAGGGTAATTTTGCGGTAACAAAATGACTCTCACCGATGACTAAGGAATATGATTACCTTGTTATAGGCAGCGGCATCGCCGGAATGAGCTTTGCCCTGAAAGTGGCCTGCGCGGAGCACAGGGTCGCCTTGGTTTGCAAATCAAAGCTTGAGGAGGCCAACACTGCCCTCGCGCAGGGAGGAGTCGCCTCGGTGACAAACCTGGAGGTGGATGACTTCGACAAACATATCCACGACACAATGGTGGCCGGCGACTGGATCAGCGATCCGGCGGCTGTCGAGAAAGTGGTCAAGGAGGCCCCCGCCCAGATAAGGCAACTCATCCGGTGGGGAGTGGATTTCGACAAAAAGGATGACGGCTCGTTTGACCTCCACCGCGAGGGAGGCCACTCGGAGTTCAGAATCCTCCACCACGCCGACAATACCGGCTTCGAAATACAGGAAAGCCTGATCAAGGCAGTCCGGGAGAATCCCTACATCGACATCTTCGAGGATCATTTCGCTGTGGAGATCATCACCCAGCACCATCTTGGGAAATTCGTCACCCGCCGGACACCCGACATCACATGCTACGGAGCATATGTCCTGACCCCGGAGGGGAATGTCGACACCTTCCTCGCCAAGGTCACACTGATGGCCACCGGCGGCACCGGGGCTGTCTACCAGACCACCACCAATCCCCTTGTCGCCACCGGCGACGGAATAGCGATGGTCTACCGCGCCAAGGGCACGGTAAAAGACATGGAGTTCATACAGTTCCACCCCACAGCCCTGTTTCATCCCGGCGACCGCCCGTCGTTCCTTATCACGGAGGCGATGCGCGGCTACGGAGGGATACTCCGCAACCTCAAAGGAGAACGGTTCATGGAGCGGTATGACGAACGTCTGGAACTCGCTCCCCGTGATGTCGTGGCCCGCGCGATCGACTCGGAGATGAAGCTCCACGGCGACGACCATGTCTATCTCGATGTCACCCACAAAGACCCCGAGGAGACGCGCCGCCATTTCCCCAACATATACAAGAAATGCCTCTCGCTCGGAATTGACATAACGAAAGACTACATCCCCGTGGCTCCCGCCGCCCATTACCTCTGCGGCGGTATCAAGGTCGACCTCAACGGGGAGTCGAGCATAAAGCATCTGTATGCCGTCGGGGAATGCTCATGCACAGGTCTACATGGCGGCAACCGTCTTGCTTCCAATTCCCTGATAGAGGCTGTGGTATATGCCGATGCCGCCGCCCGCCACGCCGCCGCGCAGCTTCCCCACTACGCGATCCGCCGGGATGTCCCGGAATGGAATGACGAGGGCACGCGCCATCCCGAAGAGATGGTATTGATCACCCAGAGCATCCGGGAGGTCAACCAGATAATGGGAAGCTACGTCGGCATAGTTCGCTCAAACCTGCGCCTTGACCGGGCATGGAACCGCCTCGACATCCTCTATGAGGAGACCGAACGGCTCTTCAAATGCTCAAAGGTCTCCCGTGAGATATGCGAGCTGCGCAATATCATCAATGTCGGCTACCTGATAATGCGACAGGCCAAGGAACGCAAGGAGTCACGCGGACTCCACTACACCCTTGATTATCCGACACAGAATAATTCATAATTCACAATTCATAATTCACAATTGGCCATCCGGCAGGTAATTATGAATTCTAAATTCTAAATTAACTTGCAGATCCCTCTCTCGATTCACCGGTTAATCACACTTATCTTCCTGCTGCTTTTCAGTGGGGTGTCACTTCATGCCCAAGGCCACCGCAGCCACAATACCTTCAAGGCAGCCCACGCCACTGCCACGGCGAGAGTAGTACTCCCCTCTGATCCTGTGGCCTCCGACAATGGCGACCTCGTGGATTCCCCCACAGGTGTCCGCGACATCAACAATCCGGGCAGCGGAATGCAGAAAGTGTTCCGTGGCAAATATCATACCGTCACCCCGGAGGGGGACACCGTATTGGTCGTGATATTCAATGAGATCACAGTCTTCCCTCCGATGAAGTTCAAGAACAAGAAACAGGAGGAATTTTATTGGCGCACCGTGCGCGATGTCAAAAAGACACTTCCCTACGCGAAACTGATCTGCGAGACCTTGCTGGAGACATATGAGTACATAGAGACATTCCCCGACCAGAAAGAGCGCGAACGCTATCTGAAAGAGATGGAGGGGGCTGTCTTCGACCAATACAAGCCTGTGTTGAAGAAATTCTCCAAAAACCAGGCAAGAATGCTTGTCAAGCTTATCCAGAGGGAAACCAACCAGAGCGGTTACGATATACTGAAAGCGTTTCTCGGATCGTTCCGCGCCACATTCTGGCAAGGGTTCGGACGACTCTTCGGTGTGAACCTCAAAGGGAAATACTCCCCGTCGACAGACGAGAATGACGCTATAATAGAACGGGTATGCACAATGGTGGAGCAGGGTCAGCTTTGACAATTGGCGGATTTTTTGTAATTTTGTGGGTTAAACATCCCTTTTTTGAAACATATGTCAGACAACATAAAGGATCCTGAAGAAAAAAACGGAGCCGCATCAGAGGATAACCGTCAGAAACCTACCGTGCTCGACGCGGAAGACATCGGAAAGATGGTGCCTTTCCTGGGCAAGCATCCGCGCCTGCTCAACTGGCTTATCCACTTCCTCCAGATGGACAAAGTCAACAAGCTCCACTCCGACAACTGCAAGACTCCCGGCCCGGGATTTGTCAGAGGATGCCTACACGATCTCGACATCACCGTAGTGGCCGAGAACGGAGAAGTGTTGCGCAACCTCCCGGAAGGAGCCTTCATCACCGTCAGCAACCACCATTTCGGAGCCCTCGACGGTATAATCCTGATAGACCTCATCGCCCGGCGCAGACCTAAATACAAGGTGATGGTCAACATGTTCCTGAACTACATATGGGCCATGCGCCCCAACTTCATAGCCGTCGACCAGACCGCTTCCTCCGACCCGAAGAAGAAAGCCGTCTCGATGGCCGGGATAAAGGAGGCGATCAAGCTTGTCCGCTCCGGCGAGCCTGTCGGCTTCTTCCCCGCAGGGGCTGTCGGCAAGGTCAACTGGCGTGGACGGCTCCAGGACCGTGAATGGCAGGAGTCGATAATCCGCCTGATCCAGCAGCTGAAAGTGCCTGTGGTGCCGATTTTCTTCCACGGCAGCCAGTCATGGTTCTTCAACTTCCTGGGCGTGACATGCTGGCAACTGCGCAGCCTGCTCCATCCCCGCGAAGTTTTCCGCAAACGCCACAAGACCTTCACCGTCACCGTCGGCGATCCCATCTCGGTCGAGGAGCAGCAAGCCCACATGGGGAGCCTCAAAGAGTTCGGCGACTTCCTGCGCCTCCAGACCTACGGCCTGCGCGACGACAAGGAGATCCGCAGCCGCGCCCGGCTCGTGATCCCGCCCGACAACAAGGAGCGGATCGAGGGCTGAAAAAGAACCGATACGAATTTTTTTGAACAGCCGCAAGAGAGACACGACCAGCTGAAATGGACGAAACGCGAATACAACAGGCAAAAGCCCGTCTGGGCATAATCGGCAACGCCCCGGCCCTGACAAAGGCAGTCGGACGCGCCCTGCGTGTCGCCCCGATCGACCTGTCAGTGCTGGTGACAGGCGAAAGTGGCGCGGGTAAAGAATTTTTCCCCGCTATCATCCATCAATACTCTTCCCGCAAGCATGCCAAATATATCGCCGTCAACTGCGGGGCGATACCGGAAGGCACCATAGACTCCGAGCTGTTCGGCCATGAGAAAGGAGCATTCACCGGTGCGGTAAGCTCCCGAAAAGGATATTTCGAGGAGGCAAACGGCGGCACCATTTTCCTCGACGAAGTCGCGGAGCTACCCCTTACCACACAGGCGCGCCTGCTGCGTGTGCTCGAGAGCGGGGAATTTCTGAAAGTCGGCTCCTCGGAAGTACAGAAGACCAACATCCGCGTCGTTGCGGCAACCAACGTCGACATGGCCCGCGCCGTGGCCGAAGGCCGTTTCCGTGAAGACCTTTTTTACCGTCTCTCAACAGTACAGATCGCCGTCCCGCCCCTGCGCGACCGAGGCAACGACATCGCACTGCTCGCCCGCAAGTTCGCTTCAGACTTCTCCGAGAAAAACATGACCCCGGTCATCACTTTCTCCGACCAGGCAAAGGAGCGGCTGATGGCCTACCGTTGGCCCGGGAATGTACGCCAGCTAAAGAATGTCATCGAGCAGATGGCCCTGTTCGAGGCCGGAGAGACCATAACAGCGGAGACCCTTGCGGAATACCTGCCGGAAGCGTCGGCGAGCATGATGCCCGCCATCATGCAATCCCGGCCTCTGCCGACTGTGACAAGCCGTGGCGAAAGCGACCACACTTATGAGCGTGAACGCGAGATGCTTTTCTCCCTGATCTTCAAAATGAGAAAGGAGATCGAACAGCTCCGCGAAGATGTCGACCAGCTGCGTGGGCCGTCCACCTCGCTCATGAAAATCCATCCGACGATAATCGACACCCCGGCTGAAATCATGGACACCAGCGCGGAGGAAATGCCTCCGCGTGCCGAAACCTCAGCAATCACGGATGAAGGAATCACGGAAAAGGAAGCCATACGCCTGTCGCTTGAACGGAACTCGGGCCGGCGCAAGGCCACCGCGACCGAACTCAACATATCGGAGCGCACCCTCTACCGCAAGATTAAGGAATACGGTCTGGAATGACAACAGGAAACGAAATGAAGAAACTCATCATATTGCTGCTGATGGTCGTCAGCCTCGGGATCAGCCAAGGCTGCCGGATCAGTTACAAGTTCAATGGCGCGGCTCTTGACTACAACCTCTACAAGACCGTACATATCGGGGAATTCCCGATACGGGCCGCGCTGGTCTACGCCCCCCTCCAACAGACGTTCCAGAATGAGCTGACCGATTATGTCACCCGCAACACACGCCTGCGGGTAGTCGACGGTGCGGCAGATCTTGAGATCGACGGGGAAATCACAGGATACAACCTGACACCGCAGGCTGTGACAGAAGATGCTTATGCCTCCATGACACGCCTCACCATCACCGTCAGGGTCAAATATGTCGATACCAAAAAGGAAGGGAACGACATTGACCAGAGCTTCTCCGCTTACCGTGACTTCGACGCGTCACAGATGCTGATGGATGTGCAGGAGGAACTTTGCAACCAGATATCGAAAGAACTTGTCGAACTGATCTTCAACGCAACCCTCGGCAACTGGTAACCCCTCTACAAACAAAAAGTCGCAGCCTGACAGACTGCAACAACCCACACATAGATCATGAACAGCGACCAGGAAAAACTCGACTCACTGCTACAACGCCTCGCAGACCCTGCGGGCGCGACGCTTACACCCGAAGAATCGCAGTGGCTTGAGGATTTCAGGAGCCGCTATCCGTTTTTCACCCTCCCGACCTCCCAAAAAGGGCAACCCTCTCTCCGTGAAGTCGTGACAGCCCCCTCACGCGAGGCCCTCGCCCGTATGGAGGGGAAGCCTGACGCATCCCGTTTCGACAACTTCTACCCGGCCAGGAAAGGGCCTGCCACACCCACCACATCAGCTGCCATTGATGATTTCCTCAACACCTACGGACATCAGTCAGAGGAAGAGGACCAGTTGCTGGAAAGACTGATATTCAACCCGGTCCCCGACTACGCCCAGCAACTCGCCCGCGAGGAAGAAACCTCCCTCCCCTCCCACCAAGCCGCCAACCCCGACATCAACACGCCGGAAGCCCGGCTCAACCGCTTCATCCTCTCCCACCGCCCGGGAGACCGCCCCATCGCTACCCCGGTTTCCCGAGATTCCATCCCCGGAGTCCCGTTCCCCGAGCAAAGCGAGGGCCATTCCCAAATCCCACCCCAACCACCAATACCTACCCGGCCCTCCACGCAAACTCCTCCCGCAAGAAAGCCCCAATCCGCGCCGCAAAAAGCGGAATCGGCGAAACCCACCCCTCCGGAAGGGCTGTTATCAGAGTCTTTGGCAAAAATCTATATAAAAACCCGGCGTTACGAGCAAGCTTATGAAATTCTTAACGGATTAAGTTTGCGTTTTCCGGAAAAAAGTAGTTACTTTGCAGACCAATTGCGTTTCCTTCGGAAACTCATACTGAACGAGCGCAGGCTCCGGGCTGAAAACGACTGCTGACTTGCCTCCGACCAACAAGAAAAATCCCAATTCATAATTTTCCTCCGAGAAAATCAAACCGACAATTTCCTCTGAGAAAAAAGTAATTACGCGATATGTATATCTTAACCATTGTATTGACCGTACTTATCTCAATCCTCCTCATCATCGTGGTACTGGTTCAGAAATCCAAAGGCGGAGGCCTTTCATCCTCTTTCGCCGGATCGAACCAGATCATGGGTGTACGCCGCACTAACGATTTCATCGAGAAAGCCACATGGACTCTCGCCGGCATCATCTGCCTGCTCTCCATCCTCTCGGTATTCGTGATGCCGAGTGTCGTGACCGGCGCACGTGTCAAGCCCACCACAGAGATGCAGGTCATCAAGGGCACAGAGACTTCAGCTCCTGCTCCCGCCGCCGCTCCCGTGGCCGCAACTCCCGCCGAGACTGAGGCCCCCGCACAGGAAACTCCCGCAGCAGAGCAGTAAGACCGGGAAACCGACAATACACAGGGAGCGCTCAAAAGGCGCTCCCTTGATTGCATAACCACCTGACAGGTCGAATATGAAACCGGAATTTGTCAACATGATAGCCGAAATGGCGGATCCGCGGTTAGACAACCTGGCGGAGACCCTTGAGAACACACCCCCGGAGGTATCCATCCGCCTCAACATCTTGAAAGGAGGCGAATGTTGCCCTGTCGTCTCATTGGGAAAGGAACGAGTCGGCTGGTGGGAGAGAGGAATATACCTCTCTTCCAGACCGAGATTCACATTCGATCCGGCGGTTCATCAGGGGCGTTACTATGTGCAGGACGCATCCTCGATGGTGACGGCTGCCGTCGCGAGGAAAATCTCTGACCTCCTGGATCGGAGGCCATTGCTCTGGCTTGACGCATGCGCAGCTCCGGGAGGCAAGACCACAGCCGCCATTGACGGGCTTCCCGCAGGATCACTGGTAGTTGCCAACGAGTATGACTACGCCCGTGCTGAGGTTCTGAAAGAGAATGTCGCCAAGTGGGGTTATCCATCGACAGTGATCACGCGTGGCGACACATCCCGGTTCCGCCGCCTTGGCGAAACCTTCGATGTGGTGGCCATTGACGCGCCCTGCTCCGGGGAAGGGATGATGCGCAAAGACCTGACGGCGAGAGAACAATGGACTCCGGCGCTGGTAGAGGAATGCGCGGCGCGCCAGAGAGAGATAATCGCCAACCTTTGGGACTCTCTACGTCCGGGCGGCTTCCTGATCTACTCGACATGCACATTCAACTGTGTCGAGAATGAACTCATGATCGACCATATCCGCAGGGAATACGGAGCAGAGCCTGTAGACCTGCCGGGACTCCTTGACTTGGAAGACCTTGTTGACAACGAGGTATCCATACCGGGCATCGAACCTATACATGCTTTGCGTTTCATTCCGGGACGGATAAGGGGGGAAGGACTGTTCATGGCAGTGCTTCGCAAACCCGGCGACCTGCCTCCGGCGGCTATTGACATCTCCTTCCGGAGAAAAAAGGAGAAAGGGAAACCCGGCAAACGGCTGTCGGGAGACAAGCGGCATACAGCCAACGGGCCGGAGCGGGTCTCCATTGAAGATATCTCCAAAGCATGCAGATCATGGCTGGGCGAAAATATATCCGATGATTTCGAACTGCTTCCTTCCGAAGATGGAATCAGGGCTTTTCCATCAATGTGGAGCGGTCTGCTGCCGATCTTCCTTAAACACCTGCAGGTGATTTCCGCCGGAGTGGAGATGGCTGTTGTCAAAGGTAAAGACATCATTCCCACCCAGCACCTCGCCTTGAGCACGATACTCTCGCCGACAGCGTTCCCTAAAATCGAGATCAGCGAGAAAGCCGCCATCGAGTATCTTTCAAAAGAGGCGGTCAGCCTCCCTGACAACATCACGCGCGGCATTGTGATGCTGACATATGGAGGCTTCCCGCTTGGTTTTGTCAAGAATCTCGGCAACAGGTCAAACAACCTCTACCCCAAAGAGTGGAGAATCAAGTCAAAAGCATAAGAGGGTGTTTAATAACATCTGTTAAATTCTAACCGTTCAAGGGTGAATAATGAAATCAGAGTTAAACTCATCGCATATTTTGGCCGGTTTTGCCTTTTTCGATCGTCGTGATGCC
>JAETNS010000029.1 GCA_021772015.1 Prevotellaceae bacterium
AGCACGCGGTCCTGGTCGTTCTTCCTTTTCGCACGCAGGTAGGACACGCCGATGTTCTTGTTGGTGTAGTATCTCACCAGCCCACGGTACTCGTGCATACGGGTGTAGCATTTGTCGATGACATCCATGCGGTCCTTGTCGCCCATCGACAGGCCGTTCTCGTTCACCACCGTCTTGAGGTCTGTGAGCACCGACGCGCTTTCCTCAAGCAGCTTGGTATAGCCCACGGCTATGGCGCTCAGTTCCTCCGGCGAGAAATATGGATCGGAGAGCATACGCTGGAAGTTGTTCACATATATGTCGGTGATCTCGCCGACCATGAGGATGGTCTGCTGCACCTTTCGGGCGTCACGGAGCAGGTTCTTGACCTTTTTGAGCGCGTCGTAATAGGCTTTACCCTGCTCGTAGATCTTCACGGTCTCCTGAAAGTTGTTGAGCATGGTGCTCGCCGTGGACGAGGTATGCACGATGTTTTTCGAGGCGTTGATGATGCCTTGCGCGAGGTTGCCGGGGTCAGAGACAACCCACTGCGCGTTTGCGGTCAGCCCGGCCAATGACAGGACTGCGCATACGATAAGTGATTTAATTTTCATGATTCTAAAAAAAATTGTTGGTGAATAAATCTGTTTTGAAGTCAGAAAGAGGGCTTGCGGCTTTTACCTTTAGCCGGAGGCGGATTGCGGATATGGTTGCTCCGTGCCGCTTGTGTCCGTGCCTTTTCCGTCTCGGTGTTACCGGACTTCTGCCGTAGCAGCACTGACAGACCTTCCGTATATACGGCCTGCGGCCTGTCATCCTTACAAAGCGGCCGTCCAGCTCGCGGTAGGCTTTCCATGCCTGACGGGACTGTTCTGCCGGTAATGCGTCCCTGTCGAGGCCATACTTGGTCAGGAAATCGGATCCGGTATGGACAAGGTCGTTGACGGCATCGGGAGACACGACGATACGTCCGAGTCTGTCAAGCTCACGGTCAAGGTTCTCAAGATAGAAATCCGGAAGCCGGACTCCGGGGATGTTTTCCTCCGCTTTTTCAGCGGCCACGCACATATCCGCTTGCGCCTGCAACAATGCACGTGGATTATCGGATGCCGTGATATTGTCTTCCATACATCGGTATGCGTCGCAATCCCGCTCAAGACCGTACCGCATCATCACATATCTTGAAGGAAGCATGGAGTATGCGGACAATTCACACAGCTCGGTTATATCCCGGTTGCGTCTTTGGCTGTCCAAAATTCTGATTGCCGAAATGACTTCATCATCCGCAGGGCGTTTCATACCGTTTATCGGGAACTTTCTCAATTCCTCATCACACATAAAGGTGTACATGGCGAGCAATCCGTGTATTGGAGTGGCTTCATTAGGAGGTATATCCGAAAGACGAAATCCGTGCTTCTCCATAAAGGTGGTACTCAACAACGCATCCATCATTTCAATGGAATACCGGTTCGCTGTCGATGACGGATTGATGAACGGTTCCGATTTTGCGATAGCCAACGCAATACGCTCAACGGCTTCATCCGACCTGCGGTACCGATATATCAGCCCGCTAAGTTCCTCATGATTGTACACACCGGCGGCACGTTTCGCTTTTTCCGACAGTTCCTGCAATTCACGGTAGCCCGGTCTGTACTGACCGTCACGGAGCAATCCCCTGATCCAATCTGTTGTTTTCATGTAGTTTCGGAATTAATGTTTATGAATCCGGATTGCGTTTGCTTTCGGCGAGCTGTCTGATAGCAAGCTCTATGTTGCCGCCGAGTTTCTCCGTAAGCCGCATGAGTTCAAGTTTCTCGGTCTCCTCGGTGGTGTAGCACACATATTCCTCAAGCGACACTTCCGTGGCATAGACAGCGGACTGCGAGCCGCCGAGACCTATCCACACCTCCTTGTATTTCCGTGAGGGGTGGTTCGCCATGTTTATGGATAAAATCTGGGCGCGCTCCTTGTCTGTAAGTCCGAGCAGGGCCTGTATCTCGTCGAACTTGTTGACATACTTGCGCTGGTCCAGCAGTATCTTGCAGTCGGAATTGTTGATTATTGTTCCCTTGACAATCGGGGACGAGATAATGTCCTCGACCTCCTGTGTCACCACCACCGCCTCGCCGAAGAATTTTCTGACGGTCTTGAAGAGATACTTGAGATATTCCGCCATGCCTTCCTTACTGATGGCCTTCCATGCCTCTTCCAGAAGTATCATCTTCCGGATGCCTTTGAGCTTCCTCATCTTGTTTATGAAGGTTTCCATGATGATTATGGTGACAATTGGAAACAGTACCTTGTTATCCTTGATGTTGTCCAGCTCGAAGACAATGAAGCGTTTACTGAGCAGATCCAGCTGTCTGTCGGAGTTGAGCAGGAAGTCATATTCGCCGCCACGGTAGTACGGCTCAAGCACGTTCAGGAAGTTGAACACGTCGAAATCCTTCTCGCGGGTGCGCTTCTGCCTCAGTATCTCCTGATACTCATCACGGATGAACTCATAGAAGCTGTTGAACGAGGGGATTATCGACCTGTCGCTACGGATTTTCTCCAGAAAGAGATTGACAGCATTCGACAATGCCACCTCCTCGGCACGGGTCGGTGGCTCGTCATCACGTTTCCACAGCGTGAGGATAAGCGTCTTGACCGACTCTTTCTTCTCGATGTCAAACACCCCGTCCTCCACGAAGAAGGGGTTGAACGCTATGGGGTTGTCCTCCTCGTATGTGAAATAGATGCCGTCCTCGCCATGCGTCCTCGCGTTGATAAGATTGCACAGGCCCTGATAGGAGTTGCCGGTATCCACGAGAAGCACATGGGTTCCCTGCTCGAAATATTGTCTGACCATGTGGTTGGTGAAGAACGATTTGCCCGAACCGGAAGGACCGAGGATGAATTTGTTGCGGTTGGTTATCACGCCGGTCTTCATCGGCAGGTCGGAAATATCCAGATGGACAGGTTTCCCGGTCAGGCGGTCAACCATGCGCATACCGAACGGCGAAAGAGAATCCTTGCCGGAGGTTTCCTCAATGAACAGGCACAACGCCTGCTCGATAAAGGTGTAGAAACTCTCCTCTGCCGGGAAATCACCGGCGTTACCGGGTATCGCTGCCCAGAACAGCGTCGGCAGGTCAACGGTGTTGTGGCGCGGCTTCGCCTCCATGAGCGCCAGCTGGCTCCCGACATCGTTCTTGACACGTTTCAGCTTCTCGCGGTCGTCGCTCCATGCCATCACGTTGCAGTGCACGCGTATCGAGGTCAGCCCCTTGCTGTGGGCCTCGTTCAGATATTCCTCTATCCATTCACGGTTTATCTGGTTGGAACGGCTGTAACGCGACAGCGAGTGCATGTTGCGGGCGGTCTGCTCGAACTTGCGCAGGTTCTCGGCGGAGTCGTCAATGAACAGGTACTGGTTCACTATATGGTTGCAGGTCAGAAGCACCCCAATGGGCGCGGCGAACGACAGGCGGCAGTCGCTGCGGTCGGTGGAGAGTCGCTCGTAACGCGAGTCCGTGGCGACACCTGACGGCAGATCCTCCGGGTCCGACAGCGTGTGCAGGCACAGAAAGTTGTCGCCTATACGCATCTCGCCCGGTTCAAGGGTGATGTCTTGCAGGCAGGTGGTGTCCTCCTGCGAGAGCGAGAAATACTTCTCGATGATGCCCGCACTTTTATCAGTGCCGGTGATATCGGCATCGGTCAGGCGGCTTATCCTGACAAAGCCGCTGTCGTTGATTATGCGCTCGAACTGTGAGCAGGCTTCGAGGAAACGTGTAGCCGTCTCCCGGTCCTGCATCTCCTTTGGGATGATGAATCCCCGTGTGAGCGCGTTGAAGTTGCTCATCGTACGGCTCCGTTCCTTCGTGGTCTTGGTGAGGAACAGGTAGCAGTCGTGGCGCAGGTACGGACGCTCGTTGAAATGCCGCTCGAAGGAACGGCTGAGGAAGCTGAGGTCGTCACGGCAGATGTCCGGCTTGTAGCCCTCCTCGACGAAGAAGTCCTGCTTGTGCACTATGCTGTATGCCGGGAGCACCTTCACCGCCTTGGCCCATGCGGAATGCACCGCCTCGTACTCGGCCTGCGTGAGCGTGAACAGCTCGGGCAGCTCCACGCGGTATGCCACGGTGATGTCCGCGTCCTTGCTGATGATGCAGCCCTCCTCCACGGCGAGCAAGGGAAACTTGCTCTCAAGTGTGGCGGCTTTCATTACGTTTCTCAGAAACTGTTTAAAATTAGAATTGAAAAAATGTTATAGGGCATAACAAACCCTCAGCCAAAGTGTTGAAGGAGAAAAACATTGTTCATATGCATAGAATCAATCTCTATCAGACAC
>JAETNS010000022.1 GCA_021772015.1 Prevotellaceae bacterium
CCAATCCCCTGTATCGGGTAAGATGGTAGTCGCTTATGATTTCCCGAAAAATGAATCGGGGAAGACAAAGTATGTGAACCTATTTTTCATCCTTGATAAACAATGGGGAGCGATCTGTTTCATTCAAGATATTTGAATGATCGTAGTCTGAATCTATCGTAACAAAGATAGACACAATAGATTCAATCCAAACCCACCGCTGCCGGGAAAGTCAGTCCGGCGGTGGTGGGTTTGGCGGAGTTGAGGGAATGATGTAACTTTGCGGTGGAAAATCAAAGGAGATTTTTTTATGATGGAATATGTCAGTGGCAAGGTTGCCGAGCTGACCCCG
Source organism: Prevotellaceae bacterium (assembly GCA_021772015.1). Lineage (GTDB taxonomy): Bacteria > Bacteroidota > Bacteroidia > Bacteroidales > Muribaculaceae > UBA7173. The sequence continues at coordinate 332 of JAETNS010000022.1, forward strand.
ACCACCGCAGTGGTGGATGTCAACGGGGTCGGCTATGAACTCAATATAACCCTCACGACTTTCTCGTCTCTGGAACAGGCGGTCGGCGGTCAGTTGGGGGAGAGGCAGACAGCGGGGATCGCAAAGCTGTTTGTCCATGAGGTGATCCGCGAGGATGCGTGGACCCTTTACGGTTTCGCCACGAAACGGGAGCGCGAGCTTTTCCGCGAGCTGATAGGGGTATCCGGCGTAGGAAGCGCGTCGGCGCGTATGATTCTTTCCTCGATTTCCCCGGCTGAACTGGAGGGGGTGATCACCTCCGGTGACGAGCGGAGGCTCAAGGCTGTGAAGGGAATCGGAGGGAAGACCGCACAAAGAATAATTGTCGACCTTCGCGACAAAATAAAACCAACGGGAGATTCGTTATTAATTCAGCCGGGAACGCCGACTTCGGAGGTCTTCGACGAGGCGTTGGCGGCTCTGGTAATGCTCGGCTTCGCAAAGCCGGCCAGCCAGAAAGTGCTTTCCAAGCTTTTCTCCCAGGAACCCACCCAGAAAGTGGAGCAGGCGATCAAGAAAGCCCTCACAATGCTTTAACCCAAGGTTGTCCGCTTCTCTCGGAAAGAGGGAGCGGCGGCCGCCCTTGCTGTCGTTTACTGTTACGCGTCTGAATTACAAATCGATATACCGCCGGTCATTGTGGCTCCTCTGCACGGTTGTGGCAGTGGCGGCCTCGGCTGTTCTTGTGCTCGCCGAACCGCAGAGTCCGTCGGGCGCGTCAGGTGGTGCGTCGATAACCCCGCCTCCCCCTTTCCCGCCGGTGCCGGTGCCGTCAGACCTTAACGACTCGATTATGATGCCGTTCCCGGTGCAGCAGACAGTCCCGGTCGACTATGAGCGGCTGATGGAGGACCAGTTCGCCGCCGACCTCTCCACCCCCTCGAATATCGTCACAGTCCCGGAGTATGACCCGGAGACAGGCTTCTATGTGATCCGCACGAAAGTCGGTGACACCGAGATAACCACCCCCTTCATTCTCAACGAGAAACAATACAACGACTGGCAGTTCCGCCGCCAGCTCCAGGAGTATTACCAGGAGCGCAACCAGGCGTTGGCCGAGAACAGGGAGAAACAGCCGTTCAACATTTTCGACATGAATTTCGCGTACGGGCCTCTTGAGAAAATCTTCGGTCCGGGCGGCGTGTCGCTGAAAACCCAGGGATCTGTGCAGATAAAGATGGGAATCAACTCCAACAAGAGCGACAACCCGTCGTTACCCATCAAGTCTCGCCGCAAGACCTATTTCGATTTCGACCAGAAGATACAGGCGACCATAGCCGCGTCGGTCGGTGACCGCATGAATTTCAACATGACCTACAACACCGACGCGACTTTTGATTTCGACTCGAAAAACATCAAACTCGCCTATGAGGGGAAAGAGGATGACATCGTCAAGTCGATCGAGGCCGGAAATGTCTCGATGACCACGGGGTCCTCCCTGATAAGGGGATCGACGGCCCTGTTTGGTGTGAAATCCAAACTGCAGTTCGGCAAATTCACTGTCACGGCCCTCCTGTCGCAGCAGAACTCCGAGTCGAAGACTGTCAACACAAAAGGTGGTTCACAGGCCACGGATTTCTCTGTCAACGCAGATCAGTATGACCAGAACCGCCACTTCTTCCTTGCTAATTATTTCTACCGCAACTATGACCGGTTCGCAGCCCGTCTGCCGTTGGTCACTTCGGGAGTGAACATCACCCGTGTGGAGGTCTGGGTCACTAACAAGGGTGGAAAGTATGAGCAATCACGTAACATTGTGGCGTTTGCCGACCTCGCGGAAGGTGATGCCGCCGGGTTGAACAATCCCTATTGGACGGTCAATCCCGGAGTGCCCGTGCCTTGCAACCAGTCCAACAACCTGCTCGATGTCATCAAGACGGAGTATCCCGGAGCAAGATCCATCAACACGGTCACACAGGCGTTGGAGCCCCTCAGGGCTTTCGGAATCGAGGGCGGCCGTGACTATGAGAAGGTAGAGTCTGCGCGGTTGCTCAATTCATCGGAATATACCCTCAACACCACGTTGGGTTACATATCACTGAAAGCCCAGCTCAACTCCGATGATGTGCTGGGTGTGGCATTCGAATATACCTACAACGGTCAGGTCTATCAGGTCGGCGAGTTCTCGTCTGACATCACAACCACCTCCGAGTCGCTGTATGTCAAGATGTTGAAGTCAACTACCATCGATCCGAAACTGCCGATCTGGCGGTTGATGATGAAGAATGTCTATTCGTTGGGGGCTTATCAGGTACAGAAACAGAACTTCAAGCTCCAGATAAAATATCTCTCCGACACCACCGGTACGCTCATCAACTATCTGCCGATCCCGTCGATGTCAAACACCCCGCTCCTGCAGGTGATGAACCTCGACCGTATAGACTCCAACGAGCAGTCTAACCCTGACGGATTCTTCGATTTTATCGAGGGCTACACTATCATTCCTTCCAACGGCAAGATCATTTTCCCGGTAGCGGAGCCTTTCGGCGCTCATCTCGAAAAGAAGATAAACGATCCGGTTCTTGCCCAGAAGTATGTCTACAAGGAGTTGTATGACTCAACTCTGGTCATAGCGCGTCAGTTCGCCGACAAGAACAAGTTTGTCCTCGCGGGATCATATCAGGCTTCATCCGGCTCGCAGATCAGGCTGAACGCCATGAACGTGCCGCGTGGATCGGTAATTGTCATGGCCGGCGGTGTGCAGCTTGTCGAGAACTCAGACTACACGGTCGATTACTCGATGGGTATCGTGACCATAACCAACCAGAGCATTATCGATTCCGGGCAGAGCGTGTCGGTCACTCTTGAAAACCAGTCGCTTTTCTCGACCCAGCGCAAGACGCTGTTGGGTCTCGACATGCAGTATGCCTTCAACAAAGATTTCAATATCGGGGCGACATTCCTCCATTTCTCGGAAAAGGCTCTGACCGAAAAGGTCAATATCGGCGACGAGGTGATAAACAACTCCATGTTCGGGTTCAATGTCAACTACAACACCCGGTTCATGTGGCTGACCAACCTGCTCAACAAGATCCCTACGGTAAACGCGACCGCCCCGTCGACATTGAGCCTGACCGCCGAGTATGCCTTGCTGATGCCTCACAGCCAGAAATCCGGCACGAACAAGGGCAGCTCCTATGTCGATGACTTCGAGTCATCGCAGATCGGCATTGACCTGCGGTCTCCCTATTCATGGTTCCTCGCGTCGACACCTTACGACGGCGGCAAGGACGCGCTCTTCCCCGAGGCGGCCCTATCCAACGATCCCGCTTACGGCATGAACCGCGCCTTGATAAACTGGTATTACATCGACCGCATGTTTACCGACCGTAACTCCTCGCTCGCGCCGGGTTACATACGCAACGACCTTGTGCAGCTCTCCAACCCCTACGTCCGCGAGGTCTCCTCCCAGGAGATTTTCCCCGGCCGCGAACTCACCTACGGGGAGTCGGCCACCATACAGACCCTCAACCTCTCGTTCTATCCGACCGAACGCGGTCCTTACAACCTTGACGCGACGAACATCGACGAGGAGGGAAATCTGCTGTTCCCCGAAAAACGCTGGGGCGGTATCATGAGGAAGATGGATAACACCAACTTCGAGCAGTCAAACATCGAATACATCCAGTTCTGGATGATGAACCCCTTCCTTGATCCTGACAATCCCAACTATGACGGCGGCGACCTTTACTTCAATTTCGGCGAGATATCGGAGGATATATTGAAAGATGGTCTAAAGTCATATGAGAACGGTCTGCCGGTCGACGGCAACAATGAGTGGATGGAGTCGACGGTATGGGGACGTGTGTCGCGTCAGAACTCGCTCACTTACGCGTTCGACACCAACAACGGCTCTCGTCTTATGCAGGATGTCGGTCTTGACGGTCTGCGCAATGACGACGAATTCGGATTCCCGACCTACAGCTCATTTCTGGAGCAGTTGCGCCAGCGTCTTTCCCCGGCGGCGATGGAGCGGATGCAGAATGATATTTTCTCACCCTTCAATGACCCGGCGCAGGACAACTACCATTTCTTCCGAGGTTACGATTACGATGAGCAGCGTCTTTCGATTCTTGAACGATACAAACGTTACAACGGGGTCGAGGGGAACTCCCTGCCGCCGGAAGATGCCGCAGATCCCCTCTACCAGAGCGCGAGGTCGGTGCCTGATGTGGAGGATATAAACCAGGACAACACCCTCAACGAATATGAGCGTTACTTCCAGTATCGCGTCTCGATACGACCGGAGGATCTTGTGGTCGGTAAGAATTACATCTCCGACAAGCAGGTGTCGACTGTCTACACCCGCGACGGGAAAGACCAGACTGTCGAATGGTATCAGTTCAAGATACCACTGTCGCAGTATGAGAAGAAAGTCGGGTCGATAAATGACTTCTCGACCATCCGCTTCGCGCGTATGTTCATGACCGGCTTCAAACAGGTGACCCACCTACGTTTCGCCACCCTCGAACTTGTCCGTGGGGAATGGCGCAACTATGACTTCAACCTCAACAACCGTGGTGACGCTCCCGCCGAGGGGCAGATGGATGTCTCTGTGGTCAATATCGAGGAGAACGCAGACCGTGAGCCTGTCAATTATGTGCTTCCTCCGGGTGTTACCCGAATCGTCGACCCGGGGCAGTCACAGGCTGTGCAGCTCAACGAGCAGTCGATGTCGCTGAAAGTCACCGGACTGAAAGCCGGCGACGGGCGCGGGGTATACCGCGACACCCAGCAGGATCTGCGTAATTACAAACGCCTCCAGATGTGGGTGCATGCGGAGAGCCTGATTGATGACGTGACGAATCTCAAATCAGGTGAATTGTCGGTGTTTGTCCGCCTCGGTACGGATGTCAAGGCCAACTACTATGAGTATGAGATACCTCTGGCGTTGACCCCTCACGGCAATTATAACAACTGGCTTGAGAGTGACCGCCAGAAGGTATGGCCGCTCCAGAATTTCATGGATCTCAACCTCCAGAATCTCGTCAACCTCAAAAAAGAGCGCAACCGCGCGAAAGAGGAGGCGGGAAGCGGGATCGGTTACGCGACGGTATACACCGGCCGTGACCCGGAGAATGAGCGTAACTCGATGGCCGTTAAGGGTAATCCCTCATTGAGCGATGTCAGGGTGATCCTCGTCGGTGTCCGTAACAACTCCAACACTGTAAAGGATGGAATTGTCTGGGTCAATGAGCTGAAAGTCACTGATTTCGATGAGGCCGGAGGCTGGGCTGCCAAGGCAAATGTCAATCTCGGCCTTTCGGATGTCGCGACCCTGAATTTCGGCGCGCATGTCGAGACTGCGGGCTTCGGGTCTGTCGACCAGGGGTTGAACGAGCGGCGCATGGATGATTATCAGCAGTATAACATCGCCGTCCAGACCGATCTTGGCCGTTTCCTCCCCGAAAAGGCCAAACTGCGCGCCCCGATCTACTATTCATACTCCACCGAGAAGACGACTCCGAAGTACAATCCTCTCGACCAGGATGTGCTTCTGAAAGACGCGCTTGATGACGCGCCGGACAAGCATGCCCGTGACTCGATTTCGAGCTACGCAGTCGAGAGGTCGACGATCAAGAGCTTCTCTCTGTCGGGCCTGAAATTCGATGTGACAAGTGCCAAGCCGATGCCTTGGGATCCCGCGAACTTCACTGTCAACTTTTCGTTCAACAAGCAGTCGAAGAACGATCCGACCACCGAGTATGAGTACACCAACGACTATCGAGGGTCGCTGGCCTACAACTATTCCCCGATGATCAAGGGGTTGAAACCTTTCGGATGGATAAAATCGAAGAACAAGAACCTGAAATTCTTCAAGGACTGGGAGATCAACTACCTTCCGAACACGATCTCGTTCCTGACCAACATGTCGCGTTACTATTATGAGATGCAGACACGGTCGGAACTTGACGACACATTCCAGCTTCCGGTGTCGGTAAGCAAGAATTTCCTCTGGGACCGTCAGTTCCAGCTGACATGGAACCTCACCAAGTCGATATCCCTGACATTCAATTCCAACACTTCGGCGCGCATTGAGGAGACAGTGGGGGCTGTCAACAAGAAGCTCTTCCCTGACCAATACAAGCAATGGAAAGACACAGTCTGGAGTTCGATTCTCTCGATGGGTACACCGTGGGCTTACAACCAGAGTTTCGTGGCCACATACCGCGCTCCGTTCAACCGTATTCCTGTCCTTGACTTCCTGACCGGAAACTTCTCCTACAACTCGACTTACCGTTGGGATCGCGGAGCGGAGATAGACGGGGTATCGACCGGCAACAAGATCGCCAGCCAGTCATCTATGAGTGTTGACGGGCGCGTCAATTTCGAGAGCCTGTACAACAAGATTCCTTTCGTGAAGGATGTTCACAAGCGGTTCAACAATGTCGGAAAGAAGACGGTAGAAAGGAAACCGAAGAAGTTCGAGCGCACCTACCGTCTGCAGCCTGACACTACATTCACCATCCGACATAACCTACGCACCAAGAAAATACGCCTGAAAGGTGAGAATGTCGCGACCAAGGAGCCGTTTGTATTCAAGCACAAGATCATCGATGACAACACTGTCGAGATCCTTACCCCCTCGGATGCCAATATCAAGTTCACTATCGAGGAGGTGTTGAAGGAGGATAAATCGGTATGGCGCGAGATAGGGGAGTACGCCCTCCGTTTCGTGATGAGTCCGCGGTCTGCCTCTATCCGCTGGAAGAAGACCAACACAATGTCGATTCCGCTGTTCCGCAACGACATCGGCAACATATTCGGCCAGTCGACCGGTTACGGTGCGATGTCGCCGGGCCTTGACTTCGCGTTCGGTTTCGCCGGTGAGGATTATATCTATAAGGCGAAGGATAGGGGATGGCTGATCACCGACGATGGGCAGACCTCCCCCGCGATCATCTCGCGCGCAAGCGAACTCAACCTTGAGTTCCAGCTCGAATTTGTCAAGGGGTTGAAACTGCAGCTGACAATGAACCGGACGGACAACCGTACGCGTCAGATACAGTTCATGTATCCCGACATGCCGGTGACTTTCTCCGGCTCCTACACCAAGACCCATTGCGCCATCGGTACGGCCCTCGGATCCTCTAACGCCGAGGATGGGTATTACAGTGCGTCGTTCCAGAAGATGATCGACAACATCCCGGTCATCGCCGAACGATATAATTCGCAATATAACGGCTCTAACTACCCGACCGGCGGTTTCATGTCTGACAATCCTCTTGCGGGGCAGCCTTACAACCCATCGAACGGCACTGTCTCGCAGACATCTTCCGATGTTCTCGTGCCGGCGTTCATCTCGGCTTACACCGGGACGAATCCTCATACCCAATATCTTACTCCGTTCCCCGATTTCGGAGCGGTTCTCCCCAACTGGCGTTTGACCTACGACGGCCTGATCAATCTGGGGAATATGAAGAAATGGTTCAAGAATTTCTCATTGAGCCACGCCTACCAGTGCACCTATTCCGTAGGCTCTTATTCATCATATCTCAACTGGCTGACAGTAGACGGAAACCTCGGTTTCACCCTTGACACCAACACGGGAATGCCTGTCCCATCCTCTCCCTACAACATCTCGACCGTAGCCATCACCGAGCGTTTCGCCCCGCTGTTCGGCGTGAACGGCACGTTGAGGAATGACCTGCAGTTCAACCTCGAATGGAAAGACCAGCGGACGCTGACCCTCAACACCTCCGCCGGACAGGTGGTGGAGGCCACCTCGCGCGGACTGACTATCGGCGCGGGCTACAAGATCGTCGGTTTCAACACGATACTTAAAATGCGCGGTTCGCAGTCGGGTGTCAGCAACGACCTGACCCTTAAGGCTGACTTCTCGTTGCAGAACACCCAGGCTCTTATCCGCCGTATCGAGACCAACTACACTCAGGCCACATCCGGAACCCGGACGTTGACCATCAACTTCAACGCCCAGTATATCCTCTCGCGCAAACTTACCCTTGGGGCTTACTTCGACCATCAGGTCAACACCCCCTTGGTCAGCAACGCCGCTTATCCGACCACCAACTCATCTTACGGCATATCACTAAACCTCAACCTCTCGCGTTGAGGCCACATAATAAACCCTTCATCTCTATCCCGATTATGTCACGTCTGCTGTCAACACTGCTGCTTCTTGTAACCTGCATCCTCGGTATGACTGCCCAGCAACTGAAGATCGAGTCTGTGACCCTTGATCCTGTCGATCTGACGGCCCAGACCGAGATGCGAAAGGATCTCAACGGTGTCCCCTGTGCCTTGGTGAAAGTCAGGCTGACTCTTGGTGGCGCGCTGTTTTCGGGGAATGTCGTCGGGGAGGTGAAAAACCATGTCGGGGAATACTATGTCTATATGACCGACGGCTCCAAGGAACTCCGTCTCAAACAGGAGCGCGTGAAACCCCTTGCCATCTATTTCCCCGACTATCAGATCCCCGAACTCGCCTCAGGAGCAACCTATGTCGTCGACCTCTCCGTACCGGAATCCCTGTGGACGGGGCCGGTCGCTCCGAAAAAGGAGATTTATAACTACCTCCTCCTGCATGTGATCCCCGCCGATGCGAAAGTGTTTGTAGACGGTCAGGAACGTTCGGTGATGGGAGGAGAAAGTTCCGTTCTGCTTAACGAGGGGGTCCATACCGTCCGCGTCGAGGCATCAGGCTACCTGACTGCCGAGGAGACCGTCACGATTGCCGACCGAAAAGTTGAGAAGACAATAAATCTTCGTTCTACAAAGGCCACTCTGACTGTCAGATCCGCGACTCCGGGCGCCGAAATATTGCTGAATGGCCGATCTGTCGGTACCGGCCAATGGTCCGGTTCCGTCATGCCTGACACCTATATCGTCGAACTGCGCAAGGCAGGCTGTCGTTCCGCCGAAAAACGCGTTATCCTTGCTCAAAACCAGACCGAGACCCTCGATTTTCCCGCACTCGAAGTCATTACCGGTGATCTCGATGTAACCTCTTCCCCCTCCGGCGCGACAGTCGAATTCGATGGCCGCGTTCTCGGCACAACCCCCGACATCTTCCGCTCCCTCCCTGTCGGTTCCCACACTCTTCGCCTCACCCTCTCCGGCTACACTCCTGCTACTTCTACTGTCACCATCTCTGAATCCGAAATCGCCCATCATTCCATTCCCCTCTCCAAGAATCCCTCCGCTTCTTCAGCCCCCTCTTCTCCATCATCCTCTTCATCCTACTCATTTAATGATGGCTATTCCTCTGTTTCTCCTGCTTATGGCCATCTGAAACCGGCCCATCTTGACCTCGCTACTGAAATGAACGGCCAATATCTCTATTTCACGAAAGGCGAATGGAATCGTCTTCCTGACTCCGTGAAAATCTGTCATGATAAAATAGGAATAGTCATAGACCAACCATCCATTACCCCCGCCTTTATCCTCGCTCTTACCGATAATGGCAAAGATGTTACATGGGACGAAGCGATGGCCTCCGGCATAAATATGCCATCAAAAATCCAAGGGGAAGCCATAGTAAAAGATTGCAAAAAAGTAAAAAAAGCGTTGAAAGCTTTTGGTGGAACAGGTTATGAAGGATTATCACAATGGTTTTGGACAAAAGAAGAATGTAAGAACTCTTCCGGCGCCTGGCTCGTTTATATGTATAACGGTAGCATCAACTACAACAGCAAGAGCATCACCGGCAGGGTTCGCGCTGTTGCCCCCGTTCCCGTCGCGGCGATGTAAGGCCCTTTCACACTTTTGGACTTTTCCACTTTTGGGGACGCAGAGCGTCCCTTTCTTTGCTGTCCGGTTTCAGAGGTTGAAGAGGCGGCGGGTGTTGGCGGTGGTTTGGAAGGCGACGGTTTCGAGGGGGAGGGAGAGGGAAGAGGCGACGGCGGCCGCGATGGCCGGGAGGTAAGCTGACTGGTTGCGACGGCCCCGGTAGGGAACGGGGGCAAGATATGGGGAATCTGTTTCGAGGAGGATGCGGTCAAGGCCGATGGAGGGGAGGACGGCGGGGAGTGTTGAATTTTTGAATGTCAGGATGCCGTTGATGCCGAAATGGAAGTCGCCGACATCGCGGATGCGTGCGACATCCTCGACAGTGCCTCCGAAGCTGTGGAACACGCCGCGAGGCACTGCGGGGAGGCCGCGCAATACCTCTAAAGTTTCATTGAGGCCGTCGCGGCAATGGATGATGATCGGGAGATCATGGCGCAGCGCGATGCGGCATTGACGGTCGAAAGCCCGCATCTGGCGGTCACGGTTTTCCGGCTCCCAATAGAGGTCGATACCTATTTCCCCGACGGCGCAATAAAGCCCCGGATTCGACTCCAGTTCCTTTTCGATTATATCCAATGCCGCGTCAAGATCGTCAGTCAGTTCGGTGGGATGCACCCCCATCGCCATCGATATTTTTCCCGGAAATTTTGCCGCCAACCGTTTCATCGGCTCAATCTCTCCGAGGGCGTTTGCGGGGAAAATAAGATGTGAGACTCCCGCCTCCAATGCCCGCTCGACAGCCTCCTCTCCTCCGCGCGGAGTCGGAGCGGGAGGGGGAAGTATTGTTCCTTTCTTGGGATGGCGCGGTTGCTCCTCGGTCAGGAAGTCGTCGCAGTAGAGATGGGTATGGCTGTCGATCAGTTCCATGATCATCTGAACTGGTTGATTTCAGGCATGTAGTCGAAACCGGCCCCGTTGAGTTTCCCCTCAAGTTCATTGCGGTCAATGTCGAGGTCTTCGCATAGGAGGTCGAGACTGTCATAACGGTCCCGGAGTTTCATATTGACCCAGCTTAGCATCATAAACGGGTCTTTGGGCATATCTTCCATAACCAAGGTTGTCTATCCTTTACAAACAATGATCTTCTTACAAACAATGATCTTCTTACAAACAATGAATTTCCCCGCAAAGTTACGAAAAATAATCACCCCAGCGAGATATTCAGGCTGTATTCGATCGTTTGGAAACAGTCAACTTGCCGGAGCCGTATGCTTATGCCTGGTAGATCAGCGGGAATGTAGAGTGTAATGGTGGAGTTGTTTAGCTACTTGGTGTTTGAGATTCGGAGATGGGTAAATTATTGATTTGTAGAGGTATATCTTGGAAATGAACGCATAAATCATTACCCGGAGACTACTTGTTGGTATAGGCGGCTCTTTTATGATGTACTTTTGTGTAAAAGTAAATAAGTCTGGCTAATCCTACTAATCAATCTTAAAATAACATTTCTTTTATGAAACATTTGTGGACGTACCTGTTGCCGGTTGTCTGGAGCTTGTTGTGCTTCGCTCAACCGTTGCAGGCACAGGAGGTGGTACCTCCCGAAGGTTCTACGCCTGAGTACGGTGATTTCACGGTCTATGTGGATGTCGGTGACTCGGGTTGGAAGGACTGCTATTTCTCGTATAACCCCTGGAATGTTCCCGGAGGAGCTTTTGAGTTTTACCCTAATACCGAGAAGGTTTCCGATTCGGTATATAAATTTAAGCTTAAAGGGGTGAATATCGCTTCTACCAAGGAGATTGGCTTTGTGTTTACTGCAGACCCGTCAGATCCCTGGGGGGCGAATCAGGTAGATGACATGCGTACGCTCCCCGACGGCAGTCCGGCCCTATATGACGGTGCCCTGTATAAGGTCGGAGAGATGCAGAATGGCAAACACACCTGCGAGATAGTCGATTATAAACAGGAGGCCGGAAATACATATGTCTGGCTTCGCGGTCAGTTTGTCAATCAGACATCAGAGATCTGGGGGGCAGATGGTGCCACTCAGGTGAAGATGGACTGGGATATTGACCGACAATGTTATACTTGCAACGCTCCCTCGGCCGGAGATTATATGATCTCGTTGTCGGGTGTGAATTTCTGGGATCATGCTTATTCCAGAGTGGAGGGTGTGAATACAATCCCGTTCTCCAAACCGGAAACGGCAAATGTGAAAAATGAGTCGTCAGGTGGATTCTATTGCCATCAGCCTTCAATTATCTGCTTTGACCTGGAGGGAAACAAGCTCTGGTATGAACGCGATACCACTCCCGGAGTCAGCAAGGTATATATCGGCGGTCCGTTTGATGATGCCGCCAATATCCCGTGGGGTTCAGTAGAGCCGGTGGAGATGAGCTGGGATCCTGTCAGAAAGATATACACATATAATTACGACAGGGCGACTCACTTCTCGGTCTCGCTCAGTAAGCATCCGGGACATTTCGGAGACTGCGCATATAATATTGTCTCAGGTCTGATGCCCAACGGGAATATGCCGCAGACGTGTCCTTCAGATGCCAACATGAAGCCCTGGCCGTATGCGGTTATGTGGTTCCCTGTGGCCGGAAAAGTCTGTGTCGATCTGGTCAATAACAAAATATGGTATGAGAATGACCTGTCGACGGTTTATATAGCAGGAAGTATATCGGGCTATAAGACATTCGCAGAGATGCTCCCCGTCGAAGGAAGGGAGGGTGTTTTCAAATATTCCGTTGTGGGAGGGTCTACGTTCCTTATGTCTGCGTCGAATGGTGACAACTGGAAAGATGAATATGTCGTTTTCTCTCCTTTCAGCGGAGAAAGGACCGATGTTCCTTTTGAAGAACCCTCCACCTCAAATGTATGGCGCATACCGGGCACACCTGGTCGGGATTTCCGATTGCTAAGAGCCGCCACTGTGTATTTCGACACCCGGAAAATGACGGTATGGGCCGACTACGGGAAGGTCGAGATCCAGTTTGCGTTTGACAGGAAAGGGAATACCTGGACTGACGGGGTTGTCGCTTTTGTCCTTGATCAGAATGGGCAATGGATCCAGGTCGCCCCATACTCGGAGACAGCCGGGCGTACAGTATTCCGTTATGAGACAGAATACGGGAAATATCCTTCCAAGGTATATTTCGCCAATAAATCAGATCTAAATGATAACAGCCGGGCTGTCGCTCAGGAGTTTGCGCGTCATGCAACATACTCCTACTACAATGACAACCGGAATTATTACCTGTATGGCACTTTTGCCGACGGTGGGTCGACAGGCTCGGAAGGACAGCTGTCGACTGAGCCGATGAAGCGTGATCCTGTAACGGGAGTTTACAGCATGGAGGTTTCCTCCCCCGTGAATTTCCGTGTCACCTCCTGGACTCCGGACCAGTCCGGACAATGGTGGGAGGCAGATTATTGCTGGGTACCGCGTAATGCCACTTCTGATGTGGTTATCCCAAGCCGCAGACCCGGTGGATCCAATATCGTCAACAGCATGAATCTTTCCTATTGGTTCAAGACATCCGGGCCATGCACCATCTATTTCAATCCCGACGAGTCAGCCAAGAGTGGTGTCATCTGGAGCTCGGTTGCCGGAAATGATGGCGGTTTTGTCCTTGACGGACAGTTGCTTGGTGAGGATTTCGCCCAATATCGCAAACGTTTCGAGCCGACCGGGATCGAGAATGAATATTCATGCATCGTAAACGTCAGACGCAAGAACGGCGAATTCGGGATACGCCGGATAGATGCCGAAGGGAATACTTTAGGATGGTATTCAGCCAAGAGCGAGGCGATCTCGGAAGATACTCCGGTTTTGCACAACATGGAGTATAAGGAAGGCAAAGATGGTGCCCGGACCGATAACTCGATATTCGTATTGCGCATAGACGAGCTGTATAAGTTCACTTTCACTCATAATCCTGCCGATCCATCGCGCTCCTCATTGAAAGTAGAGCCGTATGATGCTCCATCCAGCCAGCAGAGTTGGGATGACTATAACTTCGACGTGCTTCTCCGAGGCCCGATGATCTTCGGAAACTGGGGTGTGACCGGCACGATGGACCGCACGGATGTGCCCGGTATATGGAACTACAGGATAGACAATGTCTATGACACCGATTATACCAATACAAACGGAGAAAGCGAGCGTTTCCATTTCATGTTCTCCACCCTTTCCGGTGAAGGCCCCGGTGAATATGAGTTCTGGGGACCGGATGGGATCAACTCCTACAATCCCGCCACCGGTGTAGGCTATCTGCCGGCTGACGGAACTCCCATCCCATTCGGCAACGGTTCGCTTGTAGGACAGAACTATGTTTTCCGCAGTCCGTGTACGCTTTATGTGGATATGGTACGCCGCCTTGCCTGGGTTGTCGTGGACAAACCGCTTTCCGACAAGGATATAAGTTTCTATTTCTGGGACAAGGGGGGCGGTGTGTATACTGATGCCGCCAAGTTCAAGTGGTGGGATCAGGTTCTCAGCGTTGAGCGTTGCAGTGAAATCTTCCTCAAAGATGACAACGGCGCGGTGATTTCCGCGATAGCTCCCCAGCAGCTCTTCCAGCCCCAGCAGAACCGTGAATATAACTCTGATGATCCTTCCCAGGACGGGAGACAGTGGATCGGCTACCGCTATAAGCTGGAACGCACGCTGAAAGAGGAGTTCTTTGATGAGAGCGGCAATCTGAAAGGGAAACTCTGGGTACGCATCAAGCGGAACAAGGATAACAATGATGTCGTCATCGAACGTCCATATGTCAGAGAGGCCACATATACTCAAGGCGTGGACGGTTCGACCCTTAATGAATACTATGGCAACATCACCTATATGGGAGAACCGCTCGTTGATATCAGGCCGGAGCTGAGAATGATACCTTCAGATATCGTGGTCACCACCGACCATCCCGGAGGTATCAAAGGAGAGTCGCTCGTCTACAAATATGTCAACTGTTTCGAGACAGCTGTCGAGATCGACTCCGAGAGCTTCCCGTTCGTGATGGACAAGGTCACATACGAGACCACGAAAGTTATTAACGGAGCCGATAATAAAACAGTTGAAGTGACCGTCGGCAAGCCTATCGAGAACGCCACGATCCGGTTCTCCAAGACCAACGAGGCCACTCTTTCCTACGGCTCGATCCGGGAAGTCCGCAGAGGCTCGACAGGTAAAGCTGTCATCACCGGTATCGACCATGTGAATGCTGCCAAGGAAGACAATCTTGCCGTAAGGGTGACATATACATCCGAAGGTATGAGTTTCCCTCTTACCAAGACTGCGTATCTGACTGATTACAAGTCGGAGAACACACTCCCTGACATGCAGAACTCCGAGGCGTTGGAACCTTCCGTCAGCTACTTCTACGGTGATCCTGCGCTCGTTGGCAGCGACGACCGGCACTATGTGATGGATGCCGTTGTAGAGCATCCATTCGGATTCCGTCAGATCATGCGTGAGACCCGCGCGGCTTATATCGGCTTCGAGGTGGAGTGGCTGCAGCGCGAGATCGAATTGGATAGGCTTCCCGAGGAAAACCGGCGAGTGGCTACCGAAGGGCGTCCTTTGATCTCGACATTCCCCCTGGGCTGGTGTCATAGCCGTGAGTCATGGCATCGCGAGGCATTTACCGACAATCATCTTGCGATCAGGCTTCATCATGTCGCTCATTCCAATGTGAGCGCGGATGACGTATATGACCACGAGACGAAGTTCAGGATCACATGGCATCTTGTTGTCCCCGTGGCAACTGAAGTCAACTTTGAGGCTGGAGTGGAGATACCACGTGCCAAAGGGCTCACTTCCGGTTATACGGAGGAGAATCCTTATACAGGTCCTATCTCCACAGGTTCGATCTATTCATTTACCAAAGATTTCACTTTCAATCGCAAGAATGCGGAAGGTAATGTGATCTCCGGAGTGGGGGAGGTCGAGGCCGATATGGATGACGCGTCAGTGGAATATTACAATTTCCAGGGTGTGCGCATGGATGCCGACAATCTCCTTCCCGGCATTTATATCCGTCGTCAGGGAAGCACAGCAACCAAGGTTCGTGTCCCCTGAAAGTAGCATCAGGAATTTAGAACAGCCATTCATATAGAGTGATGACGGCGTGTCAAAGTCTGACACGCCGTCATTTTTAGATGGAGTCTTATCTTTTATCAAACCTCCTCTCGGATGACCCGGTCATTCGGGATTGCTGACGCAGATGTTCATGAGATCCTTTTCGAATCTGGCACGGTTGATCGCCCGGTTTCGTACCTGTGTGCGGTGATTGAAAATCGTTTGTGGCGAATAGAACATAAGGGTCGCGATCTTTATGCTGTCAGTCACCCCGATGCGTATAAGCGCGAATATGCGCAAATCCGTGTTCAGCAGCTCCTTGTCCTTCGGGATTATTTGCTTGTCGGGCTGGAGCAAGGAGTTGAACTCTGAAATGAAATCGGGATAGAGCCTCAGGAAGGCGGTATCGAAATTGAAAAACATTTCCCGGATCTCTGCTTCCGACGGACGGGCATTGTCTTTTGTCAGCCTGAGCAGATCCTCAAACTGGCGTGCTTTTACTTTCGAGGTCACAGACAACTGGAAACGGTTGAATTTGTCAATGTACGCCACGCACAGGTCCATGAAAAGATTCACATACTGCTCGCGGGAGCGGTTGGTCTCATAAAGCTGGGTGTTGAGATGATTGAGCTGGGTGTTGAAATCAGACAATAATTTGTTGTGGGTCTGTAACTTCCTGCGTTGTCTTATCACAATTAGAATCATGGCGATCAGACACATCGCAGCCACTATGAACCCGGTCAGAAGAATTCTCAGACTTTTGTTCTGGACAGTGATATTGTCTTGATATGTCGTCACGATATCCGGAGTCTTTTTGCCTATCTGTAGAATTCGCAGACGGTTGTTGAAATGTAACGCATCCTCAAGGGCATAATGGAGGTATCTGTTGGCTCTGAAGAGGTCTTCGTTTTTGATGTCAAAAGCAATATCCTGCAGGGCAAGATTTTCCTTAAGTGACAGGATCTGATCAGAAATGGCCGCGTATATCAGCCATTTGCGATAATTGTTGTGGTCGCCCAGTCCGTAGTAGCATTGCGCCAGGGCATACGCGGCGGGCGGATATAGCCTTGCGTCGCGTGTCAGACTGTCAAGAGCCATATGATAATAATCGCGGGCTTTGCTGAAATCGCGGTTGTAAAGCGATTTTTCCCCGAGATTATAATAATGTGTGCGTATGTCATGCGGGTGGGCAATCATGGAGTCAAGAAAGGCGATCCTTTTTTCCGTATATACCGGTGCATACTCCTTATCCTGGGAATATTCCGCCCATACCCCGTATATCCAGCTTGATGCTTTGAAATATTCCCGCTTTATAGAGTCAGTCAGGCGTGAGGAGTCGATGCTGTCTATGATTCCGGCAGCCTGGCTGAAATGGCCCGAGACGGCAAGGGCGTAAGCGCGATGTGTTTTCAGCCTTGCAGTCATGTCATAATCCTTGGATCCGGCAGCCAGTTTCTCGGCTTTGTCGATATATACTATGCAGGAATCGAAATTCAGGGTTATATACTCATCATATAACAAGTTGTATATCTCAAGCCTTCGTCGCCGGTTTATGTCATAGGCAAGCTCTTTCTTGAGATTGTCTATCTTGTGTTCTTTATTATGCTGGTATTCCTCCCTGCGCTCTAATGCCCGGTCGAGCTCTTCGAGGTCACTTTCATTGGCCAGTATTACTGGAGAAAACAGTATGATCAAGGAAAAAAGTAGGGAATAGCGATCCATTGTAAGAAGTGTTATTATCCGGTATTTCTGCAAAGGTAATAAAAAATCAAACAAATCAGCCGCCAGGTAGCTACTTACGCTCCTTTTAACATTACCTATTAACAGATTTAACGAACGTGTAATTAGTTGTTTATTAACGATTTACCCCCCCCATATAATACCGTTTTCACTACCTGTCCGATCCCTCCCATTGACATTATGTATTAACTTGATTTAACTTTGTGACTGACAAATGCGCTACAACCTTAGAATCAATATAAAACCAATCATTGAAATATTAACCCAAATCGCCACATGAAAAAATTCTTGCAATTTAAGATTTTCTGGAGGATGCTCATGGTTGCCGGATTATTATTGCCGGCGCCAAGTCTGTCCGCAGAGGTCGTTAAGGTCTCCGGCGTGGTGACTGATCCTTCGGGGGAGGTTCTCATAGGAGCAAATGTAAAAGTTGAAAGCGGAGGCAAGGCTGCCACCGTCACGGATGTAGACGGCCGCTATACAATTGACGTAGACAGTAAAGGCAAAATCAAATTCTCTTATGTGGGCTATGACCCCCAGACGGTAAATGTGGAGGGTCGTAAAAATATAGATGTTGTTCTTTCTGAAAACGAAGTAGCCCTTAACGAGGTCGTTGTCATCGGTTATGGCACAATAGACAAGAAAGAGCTTACCTCGGCGGTGTCTCATGTCAGCGCCAAGGATTTCCAGTCTGTGGTCTCGACCGATGTCTCGATGCTCATCCAGGGGAAAGTCCCCGGTCTGTCTGTGGTCAACACCGCTGAAGCGGATCCTAACAGCAGCGCGAGCCTTCAGATCCGCGGTGTGTCATCACGCGAAGCCGGCCTTGGCCCGCTGATCGTGCTCGACGGAGTTCCCGGGGCAAGCCTGACCAATATCAACCCCAATGACATCGCCTCGTTTGATGTCCTCAAAGATGGTGCGGCATCCGCTATATACGGTACGCGAGGTTCCAATGGTGTGATCGTCATCACAACCAAGAAAGGGGCGCAGGACGGCCAGGTGCACACCACCTATGCCGCGACCTTCTCATGGGACAAGGCCAACCGCGACTTCGACATGATGGACGCGGAGGACTACCGTAACTGGCGTATCCCCTCCGGCGACCCTTCCGCTGATCTGGGCGCGAGCGAGGACTGGTTCGATCTGGTATCGCAGGTTGCGTTCAAGCAGTCCCACACCCTTACCATCAGTGGTGGCAACACCAATACAAACTACCGCGTCACTGTCGACTACCGTAATGGCGACGGTCTTGCCAAGAAAGGAAACCGTGAGGAATATGGAGGACGCGCCTCTATCAACCATACCACCAAGGGGGGACTCTTCTCCGTCAATCTCAATATCGCCCCGCGTATTGTCTATCGTACGGATGCAGACAACGATGTTTTCCGCCGCGCGATAGAAGCCAATCCTACCAGCCCTATCTGGAATCTCGACGATCCGAGCCGTTACTTCGATTTCTCCGACATCAACGGCTTCGAGAACCCGCTGGAGACAATGGCTCTGGCTGACAACCGGACCCAGGAGAAGATCCTTGACTGGAACGCCACAATGAAATTGAATCTGCTTCCGCTGTTCATGCCCAAGGCGAAATACAGCCAGACACTCAATACCCAGATCACATTCGCCGACCATCAGTATAACAGCGATTACAGCGTTTATGAGCCCTCGACGATGAACAAGCATCTCAAATCGGACAAGAAAGGGTATGGTCACCGCAGCTCAAACAATTCCCGCAGCCACAGTCTCGAGTGGCTCGCCAATTATGCGATCTCGATCAAGGACCACAATATCCGCGCTATGCTGGGTTATTCCTACCAGTACTGGCAGAATTCCGGCCACAGCTCTTCGAACTATGACTTCGCCAACGACGGTATAGGGGCTGACAACCTCGGTTCCGGCGACGGAGCGAAAGAGGAGGGGGAAGTCTTGATGGACAGCTATAGGAATGACAGCAAGCTGATCGCTTTCTTCGGCCGCGTAAGCTACGACTGGGCAGGCCGCTATCTCTTCACCGCCTCCCTGCGTCATGAAGGCTCCTCGAAATTCGGTCAAAACCATAAGTGGGGTAACTTCCCAGCCGTTTCCGCCGGATGGCGTATCTCCGAGGAAAGCTTTATGGCAGCCACCCGCTCCTGGCTCAATGAGCTGAAAATACGCGCCGACTACGGCGAGACCGGTAATCAGGAGTTCGGAAGCTATATCTCCCTCGACACCATGGGCCCGTTTGGTTACAGCCTATATAACGGCCAGTGGGTCAAGGTATGGGGTCCCGGCAAGAATGTCAATCCCGACCTCCATTGGGAGAAAGGACGTAACTGGAACATCGGACTCGATTTCTCGCTGTTCAACAACCGTCTCTACGGTTCGCTCAACTATTTCAACCGCCGCCAGCAGGATCTGCTCGGTAACTACCGCGTACCGATGCCCCCTTATCTGTTCACTCATACTTATGTGAATGTAGGTACGATGAGAAACACCGGTTTTGAATTCGACATCACTTTCGATGCCGTCAGGACCCGCGACTTCAACTATACGATGAATTTCATAGGCACTACCTCTTCCAACAAGTTCCTCTCCTTCAGTAACTCGAAATATGTGGCCGACGAATACTTTGATGCCGCCTACACCGAAATACCTTATCCCAATCTCCCCCTCCAGAGGGTAGAGCAGGGTCGCTCGATAGGCAGTTTCTATATGTTCAAATATGCCGGTTTCGACTCCAACGGTGACTGGCTGATATATGACCGCGACGGCGATATCATCAAGGCCATCTATGGCACACAAGATGACCGCCAGTATGTAGGTAACGGCCTGCCGAAGTTCACCATGTCGACCTCCCATAATTTCCGTTACAAGAACTTCGACCTCTCGCTCTTCTTCCGCGGAGCCTTCGGATTCGACATCTTCAACATCCATGACTTCTATTACGGGACGAGAAACTTCTCCGGCAACATGCTCCGCAAGGCATACCAGAAGAATGTCAATATCTCGCAGACATCCAATCCCGTGGTCTGCGACTACTTCCTGGAGAGGGGTGACTATTTCAAGCTTGACCAGATCTCTCTGGGCTACACCCTGCCGACCCCCAAGCTCCGGTTCCTCGACAAGGTCCGTATCTATGGAACTGTAAGAAACGTGTTTACAATCACCAAGTACAGCGG
This sequence comes from Prevotellaceae bacterium, assembly GCA_021772015.1. Taxonomy (GTDB): domain Bacteria; phylum Bacteroidota; class Bacteroidia; order Bacteroidales; family Muribaculaceae; genus UBA7173. The sequence goes on from JAETNS010000022.1 coordinate 21,050, forward strand.
GATGGATCCATCTTACTTCAATGTAAACGGTCTTACCCCTGGTGCGCACGGCGGCCGCGGTTTCTATCCTACTTCCCGCTCGTTTATCCTCGGACTGCAGATAGATTTCTAACATTCTATAACCCAGCATAACAATGAAACTATTAAAATATATCAGTGCCATCGCTGTTGGTGTCGTCAGCCTTACCGGATGTACGGATCTGGATGAGACGGTGTACAGCGAGGTGTCTTCAAACAACTACTATAACACCCGCGAGAATGTGATCGCCATGTCGCTGCGCGCTTTCGAGCATGGATACTGGAGCATTGTCCCGCGCTACAACATAAACGAACTCAGTGGTGACCAGATAATCACTCCGCGCCGCGACGGAGCCTGGGACGACGGAGGCGTATGGCGTCAGTACCATTACCATACCTGGACCCCCGACATATCGCGCCACATGCATGATGAATGGGACGGCTGCTTCGCCGGTATCGGACAGTGCAACTTCGCCATGGAGCAGTTCGACAAGCTGAATCCCGAGAAATTCGGCTTCACCCAGGAGGAATTCAACTCCCTGAAGACCCAGAACCGTGTACTCCGGTGCTGGTTCTATATCCGTCTTCTCGACGAGTTCCGCAATGTCCCCTTCTCGGTAAGCTACGGTGACCCCTCGAAGAATTCAATGTCTCAGGTTGATCCCAAGTTCCTCTTCGACTTCATCGAGACCGAACTCAAGGAGTCAATTCCCCTTCTCTTTAAGAAAGAGTCTCTCGGGAGCGGCCAGAAATATGCCAACCAGTGGACCCAGGCCGGCGCAGCCTCCCTGCTGATGCGTCTTTATCTGAACGCTGAGCAGTATATCGGTGTAAACCGTCTGGCCGACTGCGAGCAGGTGGCCCAGAATATCGTGGACGGAGTCTACGGCGCATATAAGGTAGCCGATCGCTGGGACGCCCCCTTCGACTATGACAACGACACCTGCGACGAGCTGATTTTCTTCTTCTCAGGTTCGCAGTCCTATACCTGCTGGCAGTACACGATGGTCTACAACTGGGGTGTTCCCTGCAACTGTTACCTCTATTTTAACAATGCGAGGGTAAAACATGGCGGTCACAACACCCAGTATGCCCTCTCTCCCAGCTATGATCCGACAGGGAAACTCTACGACTACAAGCTTGGCATGCCGGTCCAGAAATTCAGGAAATATCCCGGTGATGTACGTCTGAAAAAGTATGTCAACCTCGGAGGTAACAAACGCGAGGGAATGTTTCTCTATGGTAGCCTTGAGTATAAACAGAATGGAATCACCCGCAAGTTGAAAGCTCCCGAGATGCCCTATGACCTCTGTATCCGTGATGCTGTCGGACAGTTTCACTTTACCAAGGAGGGCAAATGGCTCTCTTCTCCCGAAAGCAACATGCTCAACGGTGATTACAACTCCGGATGGTATTGTGTGAAATATCCCTTCTATACCAATGATGACTCCGGAGCCTGTGAGAGCGATTACGCTGAAATCCGTCTTCCCGAAGTGATATATACCTTGGCGGAATGTAAATTGCGCAGAGGCGATGTATCGGGAGCTGGCAAGTTGCTCAACAGTGTCCGCCGCCGCAATTATCCGTCGGAGGTCCTCAAAGAGGTCCTTTACGCTCCCGAAGGGAAGGCTGTCCTCGACATGGATGAGATGCTCGACGAATGGGGCAGGGAATTCCTCTCTGAAGGCCGTCGGCGCGTGGACCTGATTCGTTTCGGCCAGTTCTGCACCGGAAGATGGTGGGACAAGACACCCGACGAAGGGGATTATACTAAAATCTTCCCGGTTCCGCGTGTACAGATGACCACCAATACCAATCTTGTACAGAATCCCGGTTATCATTGATCCGGTCTCCGTCAATATGGTTCGACTAACTAATATAAGACTCAACAAATCATGAAAATATACAAGTTTCTCACTGCTATGGTGATTCTCCTCCTCGGAACGATGGCGGTAAGTTGTGACGAGGAAAGAGACTATATTCTGATCGAGGGGGAAATTCCTCTGAAGACCTCATCTCTGTATATCATAGGCGATGCAACCTCTGCTGTCTGGGATATAAACAATCCTGTTCCGCTCGTCAAGAGCGAGGCCGATCCCTGCGTCTTCATCTTTGACGGTTTCCTTGCCCAGGGTGAAATGAAGGCTTACCTTTCCCCCGGAAGCTTTGACGGCCCATGTATACATCCTCTTACCGCCTGGTCTCCCATAAGTGATGTGGATGTCAAGGGAGAACCGATCCAACTCTATTCCGGCGGAGAAGATCTTAAATGGTCTGTAAAGACTGCGGGGCATTACCGTCTGGAGTTTGATCTGCGCAACTGGGTTCTGAATACCACCTATCTCGGTGGCTCCTGATCCGGGCAACTTTTGATGACAAAGTCAGATAACAATGACAATTATGAAAATCAACACGATAAAGAAGTTAGTTTTAGGTTCCTTGTGCGGCCTCCTTACCCCGGCATTCGTTTGCCGGGGGGAGGGGTCTGCCCTGGAAGTCAGAGCCAACACAGACCTGCCCGTTCCCGGAGAAATCCATCATTACAAGGCTCCTCTCTATTGGAGTATCTATGAGTATGCCAGGGAGATGGAGCTTGCCGGTATCCCTTATGGACAGATGGACCTTACGGAAGAGCAGTGGGACAAGGTAATCGACATGATGGCCACGAAGTTCAAGCCCTATGGCTACGACATGATCTGCACTGACGGTTTCCTTCCCCAGTGGGCTGCCTCCGGAGAAGTATATATGACGCATTACGGATCGATGTCTTTGAGCAAGCTGGCTGCCAAATGCCGCGCCAAGGGCCTGAAGCTGGGTGTCTATGACAATCCCCTGTGGATAAAAGGGGAAAGACATCTCAAGGTCCCCGGAACGGACTATACCATCGGCTCGTTGCTGCGTAATGAAAAAGACGAGGTTTTGTATCCGGATGTTACGGACAGTACCGATTTCACCTGGCTTGTGACCGACCATCCGGGCGCCAGGGAATATATCGACGGATGGTTCAAACATTATCATGACCTGGGAGTTGAATTCGTACGTATGGATTTCATGTGCTGGTATGAAGACTCCGACCCGGGACGCGATTATCTTGTTACCTGCGGTTATGGCCGAGAACGTTATGAGCGCGGACTGGCATATATCTGCGAGGCTGCCGCCAAATACGGAATCTTCACCTCGATTGTGATGCCTGAGCTTTACAATGACGCGGAACTCGAGAAGAAATACTGCAACATGACCCGTATCGTCCAGGACACAAATATCGGCGGCTGGCATCATTTCTCATCCTTCAACCGCGGTACGATCTATAACCGCTGGCCTTATGCCGACAACCAGATGGACGGATTCATCCACTGGAGCCATATCGGCGGCCGGGGAAAGATCATCCTTGACGGTGATTTCCTGCGCCTGAACAAATGCAGCAACGACGATGAACGCCGCTCCCAGGTCTCGCTGCAGATTATAGCCGGCGGTCCGGTGGCGATCGCCGATACTCCGGAGACAATCGGAGACCTTGCTTCGTTCTACACCAATGAGGAGCTCCTGGCTCTCCATGAGGATGAATTCGTAGGGAAACCCCTTACCCAGAATCATCTCAGCTCCCGCAGCTGCTACTGGTGGGGGACAACGAGCCGTGGAGAAGTTGTCCTGGCTATGTTCAACCGCGAAGACAACAACCAGACGATGAGCGTCAATCTGTCGGAACTCAATATGGAAGGGAACTGGCGTGTGCGCGACTTGTGGACCCATGCTTATGCCGCCACCGGTGTTACCAATGACAATGGCGCGCTGGTTTCGGGAACATTCAGCGCGGATGTACCTCCTCACGGCTGCAAGGTCGTGAAGTTCCTTCCTGAAAAAGCACCGAAGCCCGACAGGCTGTATATGGTCGGAGTCGCCACTCCCGGTTACTGGGATATCTCAAACGCCAGCGAGATGACTCTTGAAAACGGAGAGTTTGTCTATCGCGGTCCTCTCTTCAAAGGAGAGGTCAGATTTGTCAGCGAAAGGAATTGGGATTCGATAAACTATATTCCTGAAGGAGACAATGGGACATGGCTGACCATTCCGGGCAACGTCTATGCCTTCAATGGAGATCCGCATGAATTTGCCAGGCATTGGTGGGTAAATGATGTGGGAACCTATGAAGTAAGGATGAAGGTTGACGAATCAGGGAACAATGCTTCGCTTTCAGCCGTACGTATCGGAGATCTTCCATCCATGATGACCGTGTTGGGAGCATCGAGCGGCACCTGGGACAATCAAACCGCCCATACAGTCTACGCTTCCGCCGACCAACCCGATATCCTTGAATGGAAAGGTGTGATACGTCCTGATGACAGACGTTGTCATATAAAGTTCGCCGCATTTCCGGCTCCGTGGTGGGAATCCACATTCTATATCCCGGAGACTGTCGACTACAATGGTAATGTGAAGATGGTCAAGCCCGGAGAGACATATAATTACCGGGAGGAATACGGTGGGGTAAGCGACCATTTCTGGGGCGTGGAGCCTCAGGATTGCGGATTCTTCCGCGTGACGGTCAACAAGGCTGCCAAGACGGTTACATTCTCCAATAATAATGTGAGCGGCAATGAGCAGGTTGTGTCCGTGCCTTCTGGGAGACTTGACTCCAGGTTCGTCGGCAATACCCTGTATGTGGACTCAGAAGGAAAGACCGTCGCCGTATACAATATCTACGGACAGCGTCTGGGCTTCTCGAACGATGGTCGTCTGATTGTGGAAGGGCTTCCGAACGGGACATATATCATAAAGAGCGATAACGCGGTGTGCAAGATCGCGCGATGATTGATCTCTTTCTTACTCAAAAACATTTGAAATATTTGGAAAATGATCTCGAATTATCTGAAAACATTCGCGTTATGCGGAATACTTGCGCTTAGTGTATCCTGCGGTGACGATAAAAATGGGAACGAGCCGGAGATTCCCACTCCGCCTCCGACTCCTGTGCCGGAACTTCCCGAGCTTCCGGAGCCGGGTGAGATACATAACTACAAGGCTCCGCTCTATTGGTCTGTATATGAGTATGCCAGGGAGATGGAGATAGCCGGTGTACCTTATGGAGATATGGATCTAACAACTGCCCAGTGGGACGCCATAATCGACATGATGGCTACGAAATTCAAGCCATATGGTTATGACATGATATGCACCGACGGTTTCCTTCCCCAGACATCGCGTGACGGGAGCGGATATATGTCACACTATGGCTCGATGCCTCTGAAGGAGCTGGTAAGGCGCGCGAAAGAGAAGGGCCTGAAGGTCGGGGTGTATGACAATCCCTTGTGGATCAAAGGGAATCTTGACCAGAAAGTCCCCGGCACAAACTATACCTTGCGGTCGCTGCTCCGTAATCCCCAGGATAAAGTGCTTTACCCCAATGTCACCACTGATAACACTTTTACATGGTGTGTGACCGATCATCCCGGTGCCAGGGAATATATCGACGGTTTCTTCAAGCACTATCATGATATGGGTGTCGACTTCGTGCGCATGGACTTCATGTGCTGGTATGAGGATTCCGATCCGGGTCGTGACTACCTGGTCTCCTGCGGCTATGGCCGCGAGCGTTATGAGCGCGGACTGGCGTATATCTGCGAATCGGCTGCCAAATATGGGGTTTTCACTTCGATCGTGATGCCTGAGCTATACAATGACGCGGAACTTGAGAAGAAGTACTGCAATATGACCCGTATTGTGCAGGATACCAATATCGGCGGTTGGCATCATTTCTCCTCCTTCAACCGTGGTGTGACTTACAAACGCTGGCCCTATGCCGACAACCAGATGGACGGCTTCACCTATTGGAGCCATATCGGGGTGCGTGGAAAGATCATCCTTGACGGCGACTTCCTGCGCCTGAACAAATGCAGCAGCGACGATGAGCGTCGCTCGCAGGTTTCACTGCAGCTTATCGCCGGAGGGCCGGTTGCGATCGCCGACACTCCTGAAACCATCGGTGATCACGGTAAATTCTATACCAACGAGGAGCTTCTGGCTCTGAACATAGACAGATTCGTAGGGAAGCCCCTTTCGGATGTCGTCAACAGCGAAGGAAGTAATATCTGGTATGGAACGATGAGCAACGGCGATGTCGTGCTGGCGATGTTCAACCGTGAGGACAATTCACGGAATATGAGTGTGACTCTCTCCGAACTGGGCCTTTCGGGATCCTACAAAGTGCGTGACCTCTGGGAGCACGCCGACGAAGGGACCGTTGAAACTGCTTTTACCGCTCCCGTGCCCAGGCATGGCTGCAAGGTGGTTAAGCTTACGAAATGAAACCTGTGGGGAACATCGGTGCACAGGTGTTCCCCCGCAGATTCAAATAACTCAAATAACAAATCCTATTAACCTTAAATGTGATGAAACTACATTTACTTAACAGCATGGCTGCCGGCGCGGCGTTGCTGCTCGGATCGGCTCTCGCAACAGCCGCAATACCGGAACATCTCTATATGGTCGGGGAAGCATCCCCCTCTCTCTGGCATATTGATGTCGCTACTGAAATGACAAACGAAGGGGACGGCATGTTCTCCTACCGCGGCACTCTCTACAAGCAGAATCTCCAGTTCATCGACGCACGCAACTGGGACGGTGTAAGGTATGTACCTGAAGTAAGCGGGTGGCATCTTACAGAAGCCAACAACGCAACCATCCTCAGCGAGGTTGGAAATGAAAACCGTTTTTGGGTACTCGAGCCTGGAACGTATGAGGTCAAGGTATTCTTTGGCGATGACGGCAACAGCGTAATGATCACCGCCGCGTGGGTCGATGAGATGGCTCCCCTGGTTTGTCCTCTGGGTGGAGCAAGCGGCCAGTGGGACAGTGCAAGCGTCCATCCCAGCTTCAACATCTATCCTGAAGAAGGGACTGAGGATCTCTTCGTCTATGAGACAACCTTCGCTCCCGGCTGTGATGGCAAGCATCTGAAGTTTATCTCTTACCCCTGCAACTGGTGGGAGACATGGTTCTACTGCCCCACGGAGACCGACAACGGGGTAGTGAAGTTCGTCAAGTACGGCGACAAGCTTCCTGTCCGTCGTGCTTGGAATGACGGTCGTCTGGATGAGTTCTGGGGCTTTGCCGATGAGGACTGCACTCCCGAAAAGAAGGTGAAGGTTGTCCTGAATCTCGCCGACGACACCATTGAGTTCATCGACCCGTCGCAGCAGAGTGGCGTTGACGATATCGATGCCGCAGCTTCCATGAAGGCTTCCTTTGTCGGAGACGCTCTCGTTGTCGAGGGTGCTCAGGCTCCTGTCGCCGTCTATGATATCGCAGGCCGTCAGGTTGCATCCTCTGCAATAGGATCATTCTCTGTCGACGGTCTCACCAATGGTGTATATGTGGTAAAAACCGCAGACAACGCTGTGAAAGTCTCCAAATAAATCAAATAAATCCTTGCCTGAAGAGGAGTTTATGAAAAAACTCTTCTTCAGGCCTTTTTCTCCGAGAGATTGTCTTTGAAGTCATTGATACTTTTTCTTAAAACAGCATAGGAGTCAGCAGATAATCTCTCCGAATAATAAATCACTGAGATGTATAAGATTGCCATCATATTGTTGTCGCTGATGCCGGGGCTGGTTTCGCCGGCTGCCGTCAGGGAGTTGTCGGAGATCAATATCCGCGATCCGTTTATTCTGGCCGATTCGCTCTCGAAGCAATATTATATGTATCGTACATCAGATTCGATACTTCCCGATGGGAGTGTGAGAGGAGGCGTGGAGGTGTTTCGCAGCCCTGATCTTAAGCATTGGGAGGGTCCGCAACTTGTTATGCGTGTTCCGGACGGGAATGCTCTGACCGGTACAGTCTGGGCCCCAGAGGTGCATGAATACAATGGCGCGTACTATCTTTTCGCAACCATCAATAGTGATCTGAAATGGAAGAAAAACCGTCCCGGGTGGGGGGATTATACATTTCGTGGAACGCAGATATTCCGCGCCGATTCTCCTGAAGGTCCCTTCAAGCCGTTCGGCAGGTTCCCCCATACGCCGTTGGATTATATGGCGTTGGACGGCACATTGTGGGTTGAGGATGGCAAACCCTATATGGTATTCTGTCATGAATGGGTACAACTGGAGGATGGAACCATGGAGGTCGTGGAGCTATCGCCGGATCTTTCCAATACAGTCGGCAGGCCGGAGGTGCTTTTCAATGGCTCCACGCCTGATTGGTCAACCGGCATAAGGCCGTCGGAGGGGATGCCTTTGGGATATATTACTGACGGTTGCTTCCTTTACCGTAACAAGGAAGGAAAACTAATCATGATCTGGTCGAGTTTCAGCAATGGCGACTATGCCATCGGAGTTTCTGAATCAACGACAGGATCGGTGAAAGGCCCTTGGATCCATCATAAGGATCCTCTGTTTCCGGACAACGGAGGACACGGGATGATTTTCAAGACATTTGACGACCGCTTGTGTCTTATACTCCACCAGCCCAACAGCCCGCTCGGAGCCGAACGGGCCAGAATATTTGAAATTGAAGATGACGGAAACACTCTTAACCTAAAACCTGAATAAACTAAACCAGACTGATCTTGGCGGTTTAGAGATGTAGCCTTAAATAAACCAATCAAAATAAATGAAAGCGATCCATTTTTGTGTGCTGGCAGTCTCGTTATTGCCGGCAGCCCACAGTGTTGCTGCCAGACAATACCAGATTGCGTCTCCCTCCGGTAAAATCACCGCGAATATCGACTGCGGGGAGAGCATGAGCTATTCCGTGAATTACGACGGGAAGGAAATTCTATCAAGTTCACCTATCTCGATGAAGCTATCCGACGGAACCGTCTGGGGTGAGAATGCCAAGGTCTCGAAAGCAGTCAGGGAATCCCGGGCAACAACTGTCGAAAGTCCGTTTTCGCAGGCTTCGCATATCACTGACTGTTACAATGGCCTGACCTTACGCATGAAGGATGGATGGAGCGTGGAGTTCCGCGCCTATGATGACGGTATCAGCTATCGTTTTGCAAGCTCGCGGCAAACACCATATGAGATAGTCGCCGAACAGGCTGATTTCAATTTCCCCGGCGACTATACGGCTACTGTGCCATATGTCCGCACAGGGTCAGACGATGACATGCAGTCACAGTTTTTCAACTCTTTTGAAAACTATTACACGGTAAAAAAACTGTCGGAACTTAATCCCCGGCGGCTGGCGTTCCTGCCGTTGTCTGTGGATGCCGACGGAGTGACGGTCGCGATCACCGAAACCGATCTTAACGATTACCCGGGATTGTATCTTTATAATCCCGAGGGCAGCTGTTCTCTTAAAAGCAAGCACGCGCCTTATCCGACAAAAACCGTTGACGGAGGCTATAACAACATACAGTCGGTAGTAGCAGAGACAGCTGACTATATAGCGAACGTGGATAGACCGCGCTCTTTCCCCTGGCGCATCATAATGCTTGGTTCCGACACGGATATCGCCTCCTGCAATCTAAGTTATATCCTTGCCGAGCCGTCGCGGATCGCCGATATATCATGGATAAAACCAGGGAAAGTGGCCTGGGAATGGTGGAACGACTACAACATTACGGGCGTTGACTTTGAAGCGGGACATAACACCCCCACATATAAGCACTATATCGACTTTGCCTCGGAAAACAACATAGAATATGTGATCCTGGATGACGGATGGGCTGCCGGAAAAGGGGAGGACCTGTTGGTTCTCAACCCGGATATTGATCTCAAGGAGATCATAACGTATGCCGACGGAAAGGATGTGGGGATAATTCTATGGGCTGGTTTCAGGGCGTTTGAGCGGGATCTCGAAAATGTATGCCGTCATTATTCCGAAATGGGTGTAAAGGGGTTCAAAGTTGACTTCGAGGACCGTGATGACCAGCTTATGACGGCGTTCAACCATCATGCCGCAGAAGTTGCCGCGAAATATCATCTTATCCTTGACTTGCACGGAGTTTACAAACCTGCGGGTATCAACCGTACGTGGCCTAATGTGCTTAATAATGAAGGGGTAAACGGTCTGGAGAATATGAAGTGGACGGAGCTTGACCGTTTCGATATCATCCAGTACAATACGGAGCTTCCATTCCTGCGGCAGGTCTCCGGCCCGGTCGATTACACTCAGGGAGCTATGGTAAACGCCCCCCGGCATAATTTCCGCCCGATAAACAGTCAGCCTATGTCTCCGGGTACCAGGGCGCATCAGCTGGCGCTGTATATGGTGCTTTACTCTCCGCTGAACATGCTATGCGATTCTCCCACAAATTATCGCAAGGAGCAGGAATGCACGGATTTCATAGCCGCCATCCCTACAGTCTGGGACGAGACAATTGTGCTTGACGGCAAATTGGGGGAATATATCGTGACTGCCAGGAGAAAAGGTGACGACTGGTATATTGGTGGGATCACAAACTGGACTCCCCGCGAACTGACTGTAGATCTCGCGCGGCTGAACATACCGCAGGGAGCAACTATGACCCTTTTCTCTGACGGCACCAACGCTCACCGCAACGGCAACGATTACTGCCGGACCACGGCGATGGTGGATCCTTCCGTTCCGCTGACCGTCCGCCTCGCGCCCGGAGGGGGCTTTGCCGCCCATATCGGGGAAACCTCTTTTGCAGACAATCGTTGAAATCAGTATTTGGATGATTCGTTTATAAAGCTATACCATCTGACAGAACATGAAATTAAGACTTTTTTTGCGAAACGTTATATCGGGTATGTCCGCGATTGTTGCATTGATGGCCAGCGCGGCTGAGGCGGTCCCATATCTTGACGAGAGCCTCCCGGTTGAAGAGCGCATTGATGACGCCCTCAGCCGGATGACTCTCGAAGAGAAGGTTGCCATGCTACATGCCCAGTCGAAATTCAGCGCTTCCGGTTGTCCCCGTCTGGGAATCCCGGAACTATGGCTGAGTGACGGCCCCCACGGGGTGAGGCATGAGCTGAACTGGGATGACTGGGACTACGCTGGATGGAGCAGTGATTCATGTACGGCGATGCCTGCTCTGAGCTGTCTCGCGGCAAGCTTCAATCCCGAACTCGCAAGGAAATATGGCGCGGTTGTCGGGGAAGAGGCCCGTTTTCGTAAAAAGGATATCATGCTCGGCCCCGGGGTCAACATCTACCGCACTCCCCTCAACGGGCGCAATTTTGAATACATGGGGGAGGATCCCTACCTCGCCTCTCGGATGGTGGTGCCTTATATCCAGGGACTCCAGGCCAATGGAGTGGCGGCATGTCTGAAACATTTTGTATTGAACAATCAGGAACACGCCCGCGACAGGTTTGATGTGGAGGTGGGGGAGCGCCCTCTGAATGAATTGTATCTCCCGGCATTCAAGGCCGGAGTGACAGAAGGAGGTGTATGGGCTGTGATGGGTTCATACAACAAGTTCCGAGGCACCCATTGCACCCATAACGATACTCTTGTAAATAAAATCCTCAAAGATCAATGGAACTTCGACGGGGTATTTGTCTCAGACTGGGGTTCAACCCACGACACCCGGGAAGCAGCCCTGAACGGTCTTGACCTGGAAATGGGTTCCTGGACCAACGGATTTAACTGGAGCAGCAATAACGCCTACGACACTTACTATATGGCTCAACCGCTTCTGGCGATGATACGTCGCGGAGAGATTGATGAGTCCGTGGTCGATGACAAGGTAAGGAGGCTGTTGCGTCTGCGCCTGCGTACAAATATGGACCGTAAGCGTCCGTGGGGAGCGATGAATACACCCGGACATCTGGCTGTTGCCAGAGAGGTAGGACGGGAAGGAATTGTATTGTTGAAGAATGAAAACAGTTTCCTCCCAGTCAAGCCCGGAAAGAGAATAGCGGTGATAGGGGAGAACGCTGTCCGCAAGCTTAGCATAGGAGGAGGCAGTTCGGAACTTAAACCCCGCATCGAGATCTCGCCCCTTGAAGGACTACGCGCCAGATTCGGCGATGAAAACATCTCTTTCTCATTGGGATATGCTTCGGGAGATCCGAATTTCTCCATTGAGTTACCTTCCAAATATGACGCGGATTCATTGCGCGTTGCTGCTTTAGAAACTGCCCGGAACGCCGACATGGTGCTGTTTATAGGAGGACTGAACAAGAATTACCGGCAGGATTGCGAGGGAGATGACCGACTCTCTTACTCGCTACCCTTCGGTCAGGACAGTCTGATTGCAGATCTATTGGAGGTCAACCCCAATGTTGCGGTGATAATCGTCAGCGGGAATGCTGTTGATATGCCCTGGGAAGAGAAAGTCCCGGCTATAGTCCAGAGCTGGTATCTGGGAAGTATGGGTGGAGTGGCCTTGGCTGATATTCTGTCAGGTGATTTCTCCCCGTCAGGCAAGCTGCCATTCTCGATACCCCGCAGGCTGGAGGATTGCGCCGCCCACTCTTTCGGGGAGCGTGGTTATCCCGGGGTTGACGAACAGTTTTATTATGACGAGGGGCTGTTGGTTGGTTACCGCTGGCATGACACAAAGAAGATACCGGCCCGTTATCCGTTCGGTCACGGACTCAGTTACACTACTTTCCGTTATTACGGATTGGAGGCTGACCGCAAGCAGTATGCTCCGGGCGACACGCTGACAGTCAAGCTGACCGTCACCAATACCGGCCCCTGCCGGGGCGCCGAGACCGTCCAGCTGTACGCTTCACAGAAGAATCCACGCTTGCCTCGTCCGGTCAAGGAGCTGAAAGGATTCCGGAAGACGGAGTTGCAGCCCGGAGAATCAAAGGAGATCATCATACGGATCCCGGTGTCAGACCTGGCATATTATGACGACACCATGCAACGCTGGGTGGTTGATGACGATGAGTTTTCCATCCAGGCCGGGTCGTCAAGCACTGACCTGCGCGCCAAGGCCCGTTTCCGCGTTGCCGGCAGTCTGGCTGCGAGATGATCAGCGGTATAGATTCCAAAAAAACTTTGATTCCTATTCAAATTCAAAATATAATATATGAAAATATTAAAAACAATATTGTCGCTGGCCATCAGCTTTTTTGCGATGGAAGCAGCAGCAACGGATATCGCCAATTTCAGCAGATATGAGGATGACAACGAGCGTATAATGGCTCTTCCGAATACAGGCACGCGCGTGGTGTTCATGGGTAACTCCATTACCGACTTCTGGCCTACAACTCGACCTGAATTTTTCGTTCTGAATGATTTTGTCGGGCGAGGCATTGCCGGACAGACCTCTTTTGAGATGCTTATGCGTTTCCGTGAGGATGTAGTGCGTCTCAATCCGGCCGGAGTGGTTATCGCAGCCGGGACAAATGATATCGCCCAGAATCTCTATCCGTGGTATGATGAAGAGCGTACGCTGGGCAATATCCTGTCGATGGCGGAAATCGCCCAGGCCAACAATATTCAGGTTTTTCTTGCTTCAGTACTCCCTGTCAGCAGTTTTGACTGGAATCCGACCATCACCAACCATGAGGACAAGATCGAAAGCCTCAATGCCCGTATAAAGGAGTATGCCGATGCTCATGATATCCCTTACGTAGACTATTATTCAGCTATGGTTTATGGAGACCGGGATCTCAACTACGGTTTTTCCAATGATGGGGTGCATCCCAATGAGGATGGCTACAGGGTCATGGAGGGAATTCTTCTCCCGATTATCCGGGAACGTATCCGGTTTGAGGGAAGTGTAATTCCCGAAACCGTTGAGCTTTGGGGTACGGCTATAGCGGAGGATAATCCCGTAATGTGTACGAAAGTATCTGTCACCAGTTTTGAGGCATTTGTCGAGCTTAAGGCGGGTGGAATGCTCTCTGTTAAGAATGAGAAAGATGTCATTTTCTCCATTTATGACAATATGATCAAAGAAAACGGAATGCCTATGCGTATCCAGAAAGACGGCGTGTATTGTATTTCCCTTGATTTCCTTAACAAAGTATCTTCTGTAAAGGAGGTTACGGATATGTGTGTCCTGAATTGCTTTACAAGGAAGAGCATGGCGGATCTGTCATATGCCGGCAATGGGGAATGGACCGGAGACTGGACACTTGATTTCAATATGCCTTGGGGAACTGAAAACCGGTACCGAATGATGATGACAATTGACGGAGAGAAGGTTTACTGGGGGCCTACATTCGGGGCCGACAATGGAGAGCCTGATGGTTCGGACAGCTATTTTGAGATGATGCGTGTGGTTCCGGCAAATACATGGGCCAATACCTGGCGTATGCCGCTAAGCATGGAGGGGAAAACCGTCAAGGTCACAGCTGTCCTCCGCGGCAAGTACACCCACCGTTACAGCGATAAGTCATCTTTGCCCCGCGTTGAGGTCAAGCCTTCCCGCATCATAGCCAACGATCAGGCGAAGATTGTATGTCTGGCTGACGCTGTCATTTATGACACCTCCGGCCTGGCAGTCGCTTCTGTAAAGGCCGGGGAAATCATAAATCTCTCCGAAGGGGTGTATATTGCCAAGTCAGGAACGATTGTCGAGAAATTTGTAATCAAGAAATGATATGATAATGAAACGAATTTTCAATATTGTATTGGCCCTTGTGTGCGCGGTTTCGCTTTGGGGAGAGAAACTCGATCCGGTGGCCAATCCGGAAGCGGTGGTTACGGAGGGGGTGGTGCGCTTCACGGTCCTGACCCCCGAGATGATCCGTATCGAGTACAGCCCCTCGAAGCAATTTGAAGACCGGGCGACGTTCACGGTAGTGAACAGAAATCTCCCTGTGCCTGATTTTTCTCGGACCGAGGATGATGAATTCCTGTATATCACAACCGACAAGCTCAAACTGAAATACCGCAAGGGGACGAATCCTTATTTCGAACCTAATCCTCCTGGAAACCTCTCCATCACGATGGAGCTTAACGGAAAACCTGTGATATGGTTCCCGGGGCAGGGGGATGGGAAGAATCTCAAAGGAACTTGCCGTACTCTTGACCGCTGCTTTGGGGACGGTTATCGTTCACAACTTGAAAACGGTCTGATCTCCCGGTCGGGATGGGCTGTGATAGATGATTCTCCACAGTGTGTGCGTGCCGACGGTAGCCGCTCTCTGGCTCTTGTCCCCGATGAGACGGGTGTGGACTGGGTTGCTCCGCGCGACGACAAGAAGGCTCTCGACCTGTATTTCCTCGGCTATGGTCATGACTATAAGCGTGCGCTGAATGACTATACCAGGATCGCCGGCAAGATTCCTCTTCCGCCTGACTATGTGTTCGGCTATTGGTACAGCAAATATGAGAATTATTCAGCCGACGATTATCGCCAGATCATGAAGAATCTCAAAGAAAATGATATCAACACTGATGTCTTGATTCTCGATATGGACTGGCACTGGAACGGAGACCCTGACATATCAGGCGGCCGTGGGGGCTGGACCGGCTGGAGCTGGAACTACAATCTGATTCCTGAGCCGACAAAGCTGCTAAAGGAAATCCATGACAGCGGACTGCATGTCTCCCTTAACCTGCATCCTGCTTTAGGCGTGGATTCCTCGGAAGATATGTTCCGCGACATGGCTTCCGACATGGGGTTGAATCCTGACAGCGTGAAGGTACTTCCCTGGCAACTTGAAGACAAGAATTTCTATAAGGCGTTCGCCGGGAATTTTCTCCGACCGATGGAGAAGCAGGGGGTGGATTTCTGGTGGCTTGACTGGCAGCAGCATCTGACAAGCCCCTATACGGATGGCCTTGGAGAGACATTCTGGTGCAACCATGTGTTTTACAATGATATGAAACGTAACCGTCCTGACCGTCGCCCGTTGATCTTCCATCGATGGGGAGGTCTTGGCAGCCACCGTTACCAGATCGGTTTCTCCGGTGACGTATTCATAAATTATGATGGTCTTGCTTTCCAGCCTTATTTCACCGCCACAGCATCAAATGTCTGCTACGGTTACTGGGGGCATGACATAGGCGGTCATATGTATGACAGCCATTATGAGGTGAACAACCCGGAACTTCTGCTTCGCTGGTTTCAGTTTGGAGTCTTCACTCCTATTTTCCGTACTCATGCTACCAATGGCACCTATATCAACCGAATGATATGGACTTATGAGAACTTCCCGCAGCTTAATGCTGCCGTGAAACTGCGCTATGCCCTCTTCCCGTATCTTTACACTATGGCGCGCAAGAGCTACGACACCGGTGTAGGTATCTGCCGCCCGATGTATTATGAATATCCCGAAAGCGATGAGGCATATACTTTCGAGGACCAGTATTTCTTCGGAGATGATATTATGGTTGCTCCTGTCGTTGAACCATCAGTCAACGGCATCAGCAAAAAGAGAATCTGGTTTCCGGAAGGAAACTGGTGGTCGGTGGCCCATAACAGGATGGTCACTGGAAATTCCATTGACACTCTTGACTTCACTCTCGACCAGATCCCGTATTTCTATCGTCAGGGAGCAATCATCGTGAAAAATCCTCCGGAGGTAAAGAGTACCACCGAGCGTTCGGGAAGGATGATTGTTGACATAATCGCCGGCAAAGATGGCGAAGCCACTCTGTATGAGGATTCAGGAGACTCCAATGACTATGTCACGAAGTTTGCCACCACGCGCTTCTCACAGAAATCGGATGGAAACCGGGCCACTTACACGATAGGTGCCAGGGAGGGGATGGCCGATCGTCTCCCCTCGAAGAGATCTTATGAGCTGCGCGTATTTGACACTGAGGCTCCTGTCGACGGGAAAGCACTGGTCGATGGCAAGGAGGTATCAGCCGGATATGACGCGGCAAGCCGCTGTACGATTATCAATGTACCTTCCGCTAAATGCGATAAAGCGAGGGAAATCACGGTAAACTATAAGTAGACATGAGAAAACAACTGTTAGCGGTTGTCTTGTTGGCCTTAGGTATCACGGATACCTGGGCCTACAAGCCCGCAGGAGATAAGATAATGACTTCCTGGGGTGAGAATATCAACCCGGCGGAAGTATGGCAGGAATATCCGCGTCCGATGATGGCACGCCGGCAGTGGCAGAATCTCAATGGGTTATGGGATTATGCCATCGTGGACGCGGATTCTTCTGTCCCTTCGGAATATCAGGGAGAAATCCTTGTGCCTTTCTGTGCCGAGTCTGCGCTTTCGGGTGTTGGTAAGGAGGTTGGAGCTGACAAGGCGCTGTGGTATAGGCGCAGTTTCTCGGTCCCAAAATCATGGCGCGGCAGTGATGTCATGCTGAATTTCGGGGCTGTTGACTGGAAGGCGGATGTATGGGTCAATGGGACGAAAGTAGGAAGCCACACCGGCGGTTACACCCCTTTCAGTCTCAACGTTACCGAGGCTCTTGATCCAAAAGGGGAGAACGAGTTGATCGTGCGGGTATGGGATCCGACCGATCTCGGTCCGCAACCACGAGGCAAGCAGGTGGTCAAGCCGGAAATTATCTGGTATACACCGGTAACCGGAATATGGCAGACAGTGTGGCTGGAACCTGTGGCGAAGACGCATATCAAGGATTTGAAAATCCTTCCGGATATCGACCGCAATACCCTGCGGGTCGAAGTGATGTCATCTTCTTCCGATAACGACTGCATGGCCGAAGTCATCGTGAAAGATAACGGAAAGGCAATTGCCTCAGGGAAGGCCCTCGGCAATGAAGCGGTGGTTATCGATATGCCGGATGATGTCAAACTCTGGTCGCCTGCCAATCCGCATCTCTATGATCTTGAGGTAAGGTTGATCTCCGACGGAAAGCTTCTGGATAAGGTAGACAGCTACGCGGCAATGCGCAAATTCTCGCAGAAGATGGGGGACAATGGGGTAGTGCGCTTTCAGCTAAACAACAAAGACCTTTTCCATTTCGGACTGCTGGACCAGGGGTGGTGGCCTGACGGGTTGTACACCGCTCCTTCATATGAGGCGATGGTCTACGATGTGGACAAGACTATTGACTGGGGCTACAACATGATCCGCAAACATATCAAGGTCGAGCCTGCCACATGGTATGCCTATTGCGACCGGAAAGGAATCATCGTATGGCAGGATATGCCCAGTGGGGATAAAAATCCAGAGTGGCAGGGTCGAAACTATTTTGACGGGGAAGAATTCGTGCGTACTCCTGAAAGCGAGGCCACTTATCGCAAGGAATGGCGTGAGATAATAGACTGTCTGTATAACCATCCCTGCATTGCGGTATGGGTGCCTTTCAACGAGGCATGGGGGCAGTTCAAGACAAAGGAAATCGCAGACTGGACGAAAGCCTACGATCCATCCCGCCTGGTGAATCCGGCAAGTGGCGGCAATTACTATCCATGTGGCGACATGGTTGATGTCCACAGTTATCCTTCCCCTCCGGTGACTCATGTATATGATGCTAAACGGTCTAATGTGTTGGGTGAATATGGCGGAATCGGTATGATTGTCGAAGGTCATATCTGGGCTCCTGACCGTGAATTCAGCTATATCAACTACAAGACCCCGGCAGAAGTGACTGACGCATATGTCGGTTATGCCAACTATCTCGATCAACTTGCCAACGACTGGTTTGTGGGGGCTGTCTACACCCAGACCACGGATGTGGAGATCGAGGTCAATGGCCTGATGACCTACGACCGCAAGGTAATAAAGATCGATGAACCCCGTATCCGTGAGATCAATCGCCGCATAATAGAAAACCATAGCAAATAAGAGATCTCCCATCTGTAATTTTGTTGGAATAGAAAATGTTTAAGATAAAACCGATTATCATCATGTCCGGTGCAATACTGTCCGGGTATAACGCTATGGCAGATATTGGATTGCCACAGTTTTATACAGACAATATGGTGTTGCAGCATGATTCAAAGGCCACAATGCCCGGCACGGCTGCTCCGGGGGCTGAAGTGACACTTTCTGCCGATTGGCTCACAAAGCCGGTCACTGCCCGGGCCGGAAGCGACGGGAAGTTCGTGCTGGAGTTTGTCACTCCGCAAGCAGGAGGTCCGTATACGATTATTGTCGGTGACGGCACCGACCGCCGGGTGTTGCAGAATGTGCTTGTCGGAGAGGTGTGGCTCTGCGCGGGACAATCGAATATGGAGTTTCCGATAAAAGGTGACTGGGCGCAGCTCATGGATGCTGACCAGGTTGTCGCTACCATGCAAAGGCCGGCATTACGTCTTCTGCAGGTCAGGAATACAATATCCGTTACTCCTCTTGATGACGCGTCGATAGAATATGGATGGGTGGAATCCTCTCCCGCGGCTGCATCATTTTCAGCGATAGGATATCTGTGTGGCAAGATGCTGCAGGATTCGCTGAATGTCCCTGTCG
>JAETNS010000007.1 GCA_021772015.1 Prevotellaceae bacterium
CTACGGCCACGCATAGCCCGCATCATCTTCATCGGGTTTTTCATCGCAGTGGCAGCCTTCATCATCTTGCGGGTCTGCTCGAACTGGGTCAGCAGTCGGTTTACCTCCTGGAGGGATGTTCCCGAACCTGCGGCGATACGCTTGCGACGGCTTCCGTTGATGATTTCAGGATTTGTGCGCTCTTTTGCTGTCATCGAGCTGATTATCGCCTCTATGCTCTTGAAAGCGTTGTCATCGATGTCGACATCCTTGATGGCTTTTCCGAGACCGGGGATCATTGAAGCGAGGTCTTTCAGATTGCCCATCTTCTTGATCTGCTGGATCTGGGCAAGGAAATCGTTGAAGTTAAACTGGTTTCTGGCGAGTTTGCGTTGGATTTCCAATGCCTGTTTCTCGTCAAACTGAGCCTGCGCCTTCTCGACAAGCGACACGATATCGCCCATACCGAGGATACGGTCAGCCATTCGGGAAGGATGGAAAAGGTCGAGAGCGTCAAGTTTCTCGCCTGTTCCGACAAACTTGATCGGCTTGGTGACGACGGTGCGGATCGAAAGGGCGGCTCCGCCACGGGTGTCACCGTCAAGCTTGGTAAGCACTACCCCGTCGAAATCCAGACGGTCATTGAACTCCTTTGCAGTATTGACCGCGTCCTGACCGGTCATCGAATCCACGACGAAGAGGGTTTCCTGCGGCTTGATGGCCTTCTTGATCGATTCGATCTCATCCATCATCTGCTCATCGACGGCAAGACGACCCGCCGTGTCGACAATCACCAGATCAAGATGATTCTGTTTGGCATAGTCGATCGCATTTTTAGCGATCTGGACAGGGTTCTTGTTTCCCTCCTCCGTATATACCGGCACCTCGATCTGGGAGGCCAGCACTTTCAGCTGCTCGATGGCGGCCGGGCGGTAAACGTCGCAAGCAACCAGCAAAGGGCGTTTCCCCTTCTCGCTTTTGAGCTTCCTTGCGAGTTTGCCGGAGAACGTCGTCTTACCCGAACCTTGCAGACCCGACATGAGTATCACCGTCGGATTGCCCGAAAGGTTGACCTGGGCGGTCTCCCCGCCCATAAGGGTTGCCAGTTCGTCATGGACTATCTTCACCATCAGCTCCTGCGGCTTGATGGCGTTTATCACATTCTGGCCAAGGGCCTTCTGCTTCACAGTATCGGTGAATGTCTTGGCCACCTTGTAATTCACGTCGGCATCCAGAAGAGCGCGGCGCACATCCTTCAGAGTCTCGGCGACATTGATCTCCGTGATCTTGCCTTGACCTTTCAATATCTTGAAACTTCTTTCAAGTTTCTCGCTTAGATTCTCAAACATATCGTGGGGAGGGATTTTTACTTATAAAACAAGAAGAAGCCGCATCACATACGGCTCAAATGTATCACGGCAACATTCAGACAAGCCTGTTTGTCGCCGTATCCGGGAAGACGATTGACGGCTTGAAGCCACGCGCTTCCTCATAAGGCATCGTAGCGTAGGCCATGATTATCACGATGTCTCCGGGCTGCACCTTCCGGGCTGCCGCGCCGTTGAGGCAGATCACACCCGATCCTCTCTCGCCGGGTATCGCATATGTCTCAAGACGCTCGCCATTGTTGTTGTCGACTATGTAGACATGCTCGCCGGGGAGTATGTCGGCCGCATCCATAAGGTCCTCATCAATGGTGATACTCCCGATATAATCGAGGTTGGCCTCGGTGACGGTCACGCGATGGATTTTCGACTTGAGTATTTCAACATTCATGTCAACGTTCATATTTGATGTTGTCAATCAGCCTGACATCCCCGCAATAGCAGGTTATGCATCCGACAGCCCTGCCATTGTGAGGCGTGGACCATTCCTTCAGCGGCTGCATGGTCAGAGGATCCACAATCTCGTAATACTCCACTTCCATCGAGGGATAGGCATTCAGCTCCTCGATCACAAGACGGCGAGTATCTTCAAGGGAATGATCTGCCGCCCATTCCACACTCTTGACGAGTATCCGGTGGATGGCAGGGGCGATCGCGCGGTTCTCCGCCGTAAGCCTGACATTGCGGCTGCTCATCGCCAGTCCGTCAGGCTCGCGGCATATTGGGCAGTCTACGATCTCGATCGGGAATTTCTCCAGCTCGACCATGCGGCGGATGACAGCGATCTGCTGAAAATCCTTCTCGCCGAAATAGGCTCTGTCTGGAGACACGAAGCTGAACAGTTTGCTGACCACCTGGGCAACCCCGTTGAAATGGCCGGGTCTCATCGGACCCTCCATTACAGCGGCGACCTCTCCGAGGTCGAAGACACGGGTGTCCTCTTCGGGATACATCTCCTCGACAGTCGGTATGAAAGCGATGTCCACATCAGCCTCGCGCAACTTCGCGCAGTCAGCCTCTTCCGTACGGGGATAGGTTGCCAGATCAGTGGCATTATTGAACTGGGTAGGATTGACGAAAAGGCTGACAACAACCGCGCCGTTCTCGCGGCGGGCACGGTCAACCAATGAAATATGTCCGGCATGAAGGGCTCCCATAGTGGGAACCAGCCCCACCGACAGCCCCTTGGCCTTGAGACGGGCCACAGCTTCCTTAAGCCCGCTGACACTTCTTATTATTTCCATTTGCTAACAGTCAGGAATTTTTACGGCTGCAAAGTTACGCTTTTTTTCAACATATACCGCCAAAAATCCCGACAAATACCTTAACTTTGTATCTCTTTCCGACACCAAAAGGGTGTCATGTATCCATACACCCCTCCAAACCGAATCCCCGTGATATGAGACAGGAATTTGAATCGACTTTGCTTGAAAACTGCGTCACCGAGATCTCCCGGCTCCCCGGAATAGGGCGCAAGACGGCGTTAAGGCTCGCCTTGCACCTGTTGCGCCAGGATCCGGGCGCGGCGAACGCGCTCGGCAATGCCATCATCGATATGCGTAAAGGGATCACATACTGCAAAGTCTGCCACAATATTTCCGAGACAGACCTGTGTCCGCTTTGCGCGGATCAGAGGCGCGACCGCTCGACAGTATGCGTGGTGGAATCAGTCAAAGATGTCATGATATTGGAAAGCACGGGGCAGTTCAACGGCCTGTATCACGTCCTCGGCGGGGTCATTTCCCCTATCGACGGCGTAAGCCCCGACCAGCTTGAGATAGATTCTCTCATAAACCGTGTCGGAAATGGAGGAATACAAGAAGTGATCCTTGCTCTCGGGGCGACAATGGAAGGAGACACGACAGGTTATTATATTTACCGCCGTCTTGCCCCCTATCCCGACATCAAAGTCACCCAGCTCGCCCGAGGTGTCGCCCTCGGAAATGAGATCGAGTACACCGACGAACTGACCTTGGGGCGTTCACTGACAAACCGCACCCTCTTTTCCGATTCAATAAAAGCCTGATCTCACCGCCTCTGACACACATCGGCCATGGGAAATCTCAACGTACAACAAATATCTCTCCGGGCTGTCGAGCCGGAAGATGTCGATCGTATATACATTTGGGAAAACGATCCTGAATTATGGCCTTACGGAGCCAACCGTGCCCCTTTGTCCCGACACCTCATATGGGAATACGCCAACAATTATGACGCGAACCCCTTCGCGTCAGGCCAGATGCGTTTTATTGTCGAGTCTACCTCTCCAGCCGGGGAAAAGACACCCTGCGGCATAATAGACCTTTATGATATCGATCCCCTGCATTCCCGCGCGTTTGTCGGCATAATGGTCCCTCCGGCATCAAGAAGACGGGGAATCGCCACCGCAGCCCTCAGGCTGGCCGGGAAATATTGCCGCGACACACTTGGACTCGCATTGCTCGCCGCAGATGTGCCTGCCGACAACCAAGCGTCAGTGAGACTTTTCAAGGACAGTCTCGGATATGTCCTCATAGGCCAACGCCCCGGATGGTTCCGTCGCGCCGACAATTTCGTCTCCGCGATGCTTTTCCAAAAAAAGCTCCGGCAATCTTCCGAATGAGAAAATCATTTGCCGGCGATCTCTTCCAACAGACTGACCGCCTCGTCGGTGACTCCGTCAAACACAATTCTGCCCTTGTCAATAAGAATTGACCTCGGACATAGTTTCTTCGCAAGGCCAAGATTATGGGTGGCCAGCAACATCGCATGGGGCAGCTCCTCAAGCAGAGATGTCAACCCGTTTCTTGCCCGGATGTCAAGATATGATGTGGGCTCGTCAAGGACAAGTATTGAAGGTCTCATAGACAACACCGTGGCAACTGCGACCATGCGCCTCTCCCCTCCTGAAAGAGTCGCCGTGGCGCGGTCAATCAAATGTGAGGCTCCGATCGCGTCCAATGCACCTCTCACTGACTTGTCAACCTCGCTGTCGGGCAACTTCATCATCCTCGGCCCGAAAGCCACATCAGCATATACCGTCGGAGAAAACAATTGGTCATCGGCATTCTGAAACACCATCCCTACCCTCCGTCGGGCCTCCCCCAATGTCTTTTTTGACAAAGCAATCCCATCGACTTCGACAGATCCATCTGTCGGCACAAGCAATCCGTTGGTATGAAGCAGCAGTGTGGATTTTCCGGCCCCGTTAAGGCCGAGCAATGCCACCTTCTCTCCTTTGCCAATGGAAAACGATACATCACTCAGCACCTCTTTCCCTTTCGCTGACGGATAGGAATAACAGACATGAGAAAACTTCAGAGCTTCAGACATAAGTGATCTTGAAATTAGAGGATCATGATTTGGACGACAAATCCTCCTATCGGAAAAATATCGTGGAGAGGTCAAAATACCGCAGACAAAATATCACCCCTCCCCATATTAACACAAAGACGGTAGAATTGGTTTCCCAAGCATTGGTTCTCTCTCCCTGTGTGGCTTCCGGCGGCAAGATCCCCTCAAAACCTCTGGCGACCATAGCCCTGTTCACTCTCTCCCCGCGATCGACAGTCCGTAGAAGCAGTTGTCCGATAAAAGGGCCCCATTCCTTGATCGGATAATTTTTGCGGCCATATCCCCGCGCGACACGAGCCCGATGCATTGTCATCGCCTCTTCCCCCAAGGTCTGCATATAGCGGCTTACCATCATAAGCTGCGTCACCAAGATAGATGGCAGCCCCAGCCGTCCCATCGCCCGACAGACTCCATTGAAACCACACACATGAACCAGCAGCAATGCCGCCTGGACCGACAATAAGCCTCGTATCAGGATCGAGATGAAAGAGATCCAGCCCGCAGAAATCTCCATACCACAAACCGTCATGGCCACTCTCCGGTCAAAAAGCGGATTCATGGCTCCTATGAGAATAATGAACGGGAGTGTGACAAGGGATTTTCGTAACACTGCTGAATACCTGATATGGCTCAACGGAGCCATCACAACCGGATACGCCGCAAACCAGATCAACATCCCCAGATTAAGCACCGGCACGGAAAGCATCACCACTATATATCCTACAGCCACCAGCAACAAGCCACGCGGGTCGATGTCGCTAAGGTGGTTACGGGTAGCCGAACCTTCACTTAAAACCGGATTCACAAATCTGACACTCATGATCATCATTGTTTAATAACGACCTCACCGTTGGGGTTCATGATCTTTCACCTTCTCCACAATAGGAACCGGTCGGTTGACATGCCTGGAAATGAGGGATGTCAATGCCCACAGCAGCACTATCACCATCGTCGCGCCGACAATTCCTGAGAAAGAGTTCTCATAATCGGGCATGATAGCCGTGGGAGGAGCCACCGACCCCATCTCGACATTCCCTGCGACCTTGGATATAGACCATTCAAGACCGTCAGGATCGCCACTGGCAATCCAGGTGAAACATATGCCGAGCACCAAAGCTCCCAGTCCGAACCAAAGGATGACGGGCCACAACCGTTTCCTCTTTTTGTTCCGCTCCGTTTCAACATCGGGATAACGACCTTCAGCCTGGGCAAGCAGCAAATCGGGACGCGACGAGCCGACAAAAGACAAGACAGCACCTGTGGCAAGGCCTTCCAGAAGACCTATCACCAGATGTATGGGTAACATGAACATAAGGAACGTCGATAAGGGAAGCGCGGTTATGCCGGATGCTTCCGTCTCAAACGTGACAAGCAACGCGCCAAGTTCCAGTCCGACAGTACAGGCCACCGCAGACGCGGCGATCAGCCGCCACGGCTTGGTAGAGGTTCCTGCAATCGGCCTGTATATCAAGGGATAGGCGATCAAGGTAGACACCGCCCCCATATTGATGATATTGCATCCGAGAGCAAGCATCCCCCCGTCGGCAAACACCAGGCATTGTATTATCAGCACGGAGCATATGGTCAGGAACGCCGCCCACGGACCGATAAGCGCGGCCACAAGTACACCTCCGATAATATGACCGCTGGAGCCGGTGCCGGGAATCGCGAAATTTATCATCTGGGCTGCGAAAACAAAAGCCCCCAATACCCCCATGAGCGGGATAAGAGACTGGCGGGTGTCTTTCCTGATCTGCCGGGAAGCCACAGCGAGGAGAGCCACAGCGACAACACCTGCGGTTATAGCGACTGGAGGAGAGACAAGGGCATCGGCCATGTGCATAAGGCGAAATATTTAAAGGTTTTTACTACGATTCTAACGTCAGGACAACTTAATTGGTTTGGCCGGACGAAACAGTATTGCCACAATAGCACCAAGCAACTGCACTCCGATCGAAACCCACAGCAGCAAGACAATGCCGCCCCATTCCAGCAGCATCGGCATGAAGAACACACCCAGCACCGCTCCGATCTTTCCAAGCATGGCAGCAATGCCGGAGCCGGTGCTTCTGACCTCCACAGGAAATATCTGCGCGGGAAGTATGAAGGTAATCAAGTGTGGCCCGGCGTTCAGGAACACCTCGAATATTATGAATCCTACAACAGAAACCCATAACGGGAGATGATAACAATAAGACAGCAACAATAGCCCGAGACCGGCGGCACATACAACGAATCCGCCCACTAGCATCCTGATATGGCCACATCCTTTCCTGATCATGAACAGTCCGATAGCGAAACCCGGAAGTATGAAAAAATTTATCACCGCCGTCATCTCTACGGAATTCATAACCTTTGCAATCCCTGTCACATTATCCCGTTCTATTCCCAGAGCCATCACAAGGATAGGGAGGAAAACACCAAAGCCATATACACCAAGGCCCTCACACGCCCAGGGTATACCTGTCAGGATCACCCGTTTCAGATTCTCTCCACGGAACATCCCGAAATATGACACCTTGGCCGATCCCTTTTGAGGAACAGAAGGCATCGGGACAACCACATTCATCCCCAAGAGTTTCCCGGCGGCAGCTGCCGCCTCTTTTTTCAGCCCTTTGCCCATCAGCCATTCCGGCGATTGGGTAAACCTTATTCTGAGAAGGAAAGCGACAGCTCCAATAGCGATCACGATCCACATGAGCCTGTTCCAGATCGCGGCATTGGGATACCCTTTCAACACAGCCCAGCAGACTACCGCCGCAAGTATGAAACCAATAGCGCAAGTGCCCTTGGCCACACCTACCATGAAGATTTTCCATCTGTCAGGCATTATCTCCGAGATGTAGGAGGAGTCG
Source organism: Prevotellaceae bacterium (assembly GCA_021772015.1). Lineage (GTDB taxonomy): Bacteria > Bacteroidota > Bacteroidia > Bacteroidales > Muribaculaceae > UBA7173. The sequence goes on from JAETNS010000007.1 coordinate 7,553, forward strand.
AGGCTGTATCCTCCTCCTACTCCGAAACCGGCGACAAAAAGGCCAATCAGAATCCAAGGCTCCCGTGGGGCAAACAACACAAGGAGGCTCCCGGCAATTATCAACAGAGGACAAAGACGAAACCAGCCGAGATAGCCTTGGCGATCAGCCAGATATCCTACGATAGTCGACCCGACGGCAATCCCGACCAGCGATGTAGCCCCCATTATCCCTTGCATGAAAGAGGGAAGTGTCGACGATGCGACAAGCTGAATCATCGGAATCATAATTCCGACAACTGTCGAGAGCGCGGCTCCGATGATCTGCTCCATCGAGCCCGCGATCAAAACCTTGTAATGGCCTCGTGTAAGCGGCATAGTGGCCATATCAAGAACTGCATTCTGCTTTTCAGCCGGCTTCCCTTTCATAGGTTATCTCCCTAATTATCATGTGCTGTCGCCGGTAAAGGCGACAGCACATATTTGTCAATGTTTATTCTCCGCAGGGTCATCGCCGACCGAATCCCGGAACTCATTCCACGCAGTGAGTGTTGAGATTTTTGAACTGCCAAGTTTATAAAGCGGCAACAAAAACAACCATGTGGCCACGCAGAATGGACCTGTCAGAGTCGGAATACCCCAGTTTTTCAACAACACATCCATCGCCGCCTGGATGAAGAATGTGGCGATCACAGCGGCGATCGTCCATAACGCCGACCTCCAGGTCGGATTATAGAACGTGCATCCGACAGCTATGCCGGTCAACACGGGCGAGAATCCGAAAAGTCCCGAGGCGATATCTGACGGATCGGCTTTGAACAATATCGCCAATGCCAACGCCACGGCCGACGCGATCATTGCCCACAGGCAAGCCCATCGGCTGCATACGGCCAGCGCAACGATGAAAAACACCCCTGTTATCCAGGAGTCGACAAGAAACACCTGCGAGATTCCTTTGAGCCAATAGACAACGAGACTGCCGAAGCCGGTGTCAAGCGTGTATGAGAAGCTCTCGGCCATCGCCGGCTTCGACAGGCCTGAACCATCAAGCCCGTGTAAAATTCCTGCCGACAAGAGGAAAACCCAGGTCGTGAAGACAAACGGGAATGTCAGCGAATTGACTTTCCAAGGAGCCATCACATTGTTGAACGCCCTGCGTACCCATGTCGAGAGGAGCGCGCAAAAAATCAGGCACATCCACATCAACCAGGTATTGGCGAGAAATGTAGGAAAGGCACATCCAACCAGAGTGCCATTGAATCCCCACAGGCCGGCCGCACCGTCTGACGGTTTTTCACCTATCATATAACCGCTGACCATGGAAACCGCCGCGCCGACAACCGCGCCCCACGCGACCTGAGGCATATGACACTCATACGCCCCCCAGAAAATGCCGGCGAGAAACAGCAGACCCGTCCACGCGGATTGCTGGAACATCACCTGTCCTATACCCCTGAAGTACGTTCGGACGGTATCCTTACATAATATCGCATTCATCTCAAGTAAATTATATTGTCAAACAACTCATCGCCAAGGAAATTCCTTAGGAAGAGGCACACCCTTGACTGCTCTCCGTACCCGGGAGCAGAACTCCCTGACGACCTCCTTCACCGGCCCTGTCTCGCAGCCCAGGACTTTGAACAGCAGCCCTGCTCCATTGGGTAGATGGGTAATACCCGCCGACAAACGGGAATCCCGGTTGATAAACGCGTCAGTGGCTTCATAGATTTCCTTTGCTTTCTCTTCCGGAGTCACGACAACAACGTTTGCAAAGATATCATACCCGTGCATCACCCCTATATCACGTACATCCGTATTTACGGGATCGATGATGAATTTTTCCCTGAAAAGCTGCTTCCCGTCAGGACGTTCCCCATGAGTGCATACCGATAGCAGGTCAAAACAAAACATCTCGCCGTCTTTGTAATATTTCCGGCCTCCCGTGAAGATCTCGGAATAAAAGACAGTGGCGGAGGGATGGACTATCATTCTCGTGTCGGATATGAAACGGGTATGACGGCAAGGGATCACCGGTTCAGGCAGGAATTCGAGATATCCTCCCTCGTCGACCTTTATGACCTGCGACAGACCGGAATAATTGTCTCGCATCTCGGCAAGCTTTGTGGCAGCCCCGGTGGAGACAAACGCCATGGCGTCTTTACCCACAGAAATGTTCTGGCGGTAACGGTCTCCATCGACATTCGGGCCTCCTGATGAAAGGATATATACACACGGCATACCGGGAAGCTCCTCATCGAAATACAGTTCCTGCTGAACGATAAGCGGCGCACGCCTGTCAAGTTCGCGAAGGATCGATTTCCCTGAAGAGTCTAACTCGAAACCGAGATTAAGGTAGCCATGCTTGCCCGGGGCTCCGACATATATTGCCCTTGGAGGGGTAAGATAGGGAGCCATTTCCGGAGCATCATCAAAGCTGACCACCGGTATATCTGAATATTCTCGTTTAACTTCCTTCATTGTTGATGAATGCTGAGGGGTTGGGTGAAAGTCGGCCCGTAAAAACAATCTGAGGGCCATCCGGTTGTCATCTCAGACCTTCTTGTCGAAAAGAGCCATCTTATGGATCAGATCGATAAGCTCGTCGATACCCTCGCCTGTCATTGAGTTGGTGAAGACAAACGGTTTTCCGGGGCGCATGAGCTTTGAGTCATGATCCATAACCTCCAGGGAAGCTCCGACATAAGGCGCGAGATCCGTCTTGTTGATGACAAGTATGTCGCTCTGTGAAATGCCGGGGCCATCCTTACGGGGAATCTTGTCGCCTGCGGCCACATCGATCACATATATGAAGAAATCGACAAGAGCCGGCGAGAAAGTCAATGTAAGATTGTCTCCTCCCGATTCGATGAAGACAATGTCGGCATCCGGAAACTTGGCCTCCATCTCCTCGACAGCCGCGATATTCATCGAAGGATCCTCACGCACGGCTGTATGCGGGCAAGCCCCGGTCTCGACTCCAATGATACGCTCTTCGGCCAAAACCCCTTTGAGTATTTTACGGACATGTTTCGCGTCCTCCGTCGTGACAATGTCGTTGGTGATGATCAACACCTTGTATCCTTTGTCGATAAGGCGTGGGGTTATTGCTTCAATCAGGGAGGTCTTGCCCGATCCTACGGGGCCCCCGATACCGATTCTGCAAGTGCTCATATATCTATAATGTAATTTTTATAATAAACTATTGAAATCAGCTCATGAACATCCTCATGTTTCCCTTCTCATGAAGGGAGGCGAAAATGTCAGCCTCGGGGACGAACGCGTTCATATCCTCAACCCTCATGTCTCGTGCCTTCTCATACAGCCGGGGCACATCCTCAGAAAGGCGGAAAAGGATCTCCTGGGTGTCGAAATGAGATACGCGGACGCAACGCAGGGCCGCTCCGAGAACCATGTTTATGACTCCATATTGATGAGAGGCAAACAACTCCTCCTCTCCCAGTCCTTCGGCGGCAAACGCAAGTCCCTGGGCGACAGGGAAACTGCCCGGAGTCAGTTCCTCCTTGATGTCACGGTGCCATAACGCGACCATTTTGTTGCCGGGGTAAAACCTTTCGGCGAGTTCCGCCATCTTCCGTCCCATGCGCTGAAGCATTGTCCGGGCCTCATCGTTCATCTTGAACAACATCAGCTGACTGTCAACCTCCTCTATTCCCCTGAGATTGTTTCTCAATGCCTCCCGATAGGCCAGCAAAGCAGCCACACCGTCGGAGAACGCACCTTGGAGGGCTACCGAACGTGTATATTGTTCGAGAGTCGAGGCATCATGGACTATCCCCTCGTAAGCGGCAGTCTCAAGACCGTTTGAGAAAGAGAAAGTGCCGACAGGGAATGTCGAGTCGGTCATCTGCAACAGGCGCATTACTTTCATATAAGTAACTGTTCAAAATTATTTTATTAACTGATCTCATTATTTCAATGTTTTCCCGGCGGCTTATTGGTGTCTTTCCATCTCGTCGTCAATCGCGTAGCTCGCCACGCTCATTCCTCCTTGATGAAAAGCCCCTCAAAAATCCCCTCGGCAAAACATCAAAATAATTTTGACCAGTTACTTAGCGTGAATCAAAGTTTATAGACAGTGGTGGTGATGATGCTCTATGTCGGTGTTCTCATGACCCGCTCCACCGAAAAGACGACGCAGCTCACCCGGAGCGAGAAATGGGATTATATCCTTTCCTTCCTGAAACTCATAAGTGATGTCATCAATATTGTGGGTTTCCATCACCGCAAGCATCACTTTCTTGTCGACAGTCAGGGGGACATAGACCTTTGTTCCCTTGACTACAGCCGGCCAATGCTGATTGCCGATGGCGTGGCCAAGCTCCACACTGATTCGGATTATATCCTCAGGCGACAGCGACGACAGTTTTGACATGTCGATCACAAGCACATTGTTAAGATCGAGACGCAAGACAGCCGCCTCTCCCTTTTCGGGATCATAGGCAATTATGTCACCGTCGGATATGCGCGAACCGCGCTTAAGCGCGACCGGGAACTCTGTGCCATGATCCCCCTTGGCGAGGAATCTGCTTTTCTGGGCAGTCCATTGATCAAGGAACACGGTCTCTACATGGCAGTCATCGAGACGTTTTGACCATTCGGGATCGTGGATATTGCCAATCACTTCAGTAATCACATCCATTTCTTATCTCTCTTTAAAATAAAAAGTTGAATTATCGAACCGAGGGTTCATCATTAAAACAACTCCCCGCCGAAATAGTTGTCTCCTGAAAGCGTCAAGCCCCGAAAAATATCATTTTCGGGACTTGGAAGTCATATGACATGACAGCGTTGCTTTCTCAGGCTATCACTGGTATGTCAGGAAGGGATGTCAACTGAACCAGTAAAGCTGAGCGAGAGGAAGTTCTTTTGCCGGAGGAACTGTCGCCAGTATTCCATCGACATAGACATTGAATGTCTCAGGATCAACCTCGATCTGTGGCATCGCGCTGTTGCGAACCATATCGGCCTTTGTGATCTGACGTGTGCCATGGACAGGATAGAAGATATTGTCTGTACCGACGCGCTGCTTGACCCCATTCTCATAACCGGCTCTGGAGACAAAACGCATGCATGTTTCAGGCATCGCCTTGCCGAACGAGCCGTACATCGGCCGCATGATCTTAGGTTGCGGGGTGGGAAGCGACGCATTGGGATCTCCCATGTTGGCCCAGTTGATCAGGCCCCCTTTGATGACCATCTTGGGTTTCGTGCCAAAGAAAGCGGGTTCCCAGAGGACAAGATCTGCCATCTTGCCGACTGCGATTGACCCAAGCACTTCGGATATACCATAAGTGATCGCGGGATTCAGGGTGATCTGGGCGAGGTAGCGCAGAACTCGGAAGTTATCGTTCTCGGTGGAATCTTCGGGCAGCTTCCCGCGCACCTGCTTCATGTACGAAGCCATCTGGAAAGTACGCATGAACGACTCCCCTACTCGTCCCATGGCCTGCGAGTCGGATGACACCATCGAGATTATACCGAGGTCATGGAAGATATTCTCGGCAGCCTGGGTCTCCGGGCGCACACGACTTTCAGCGAAAGCGACATCCGAGGGGATCAGCGGGTTAAGATTATGGCAGACCATGATCATGTCAAACAGCTCTGCCTGGGAGTTGATCCCGTAAGGAAGTGTCGGGTTGGTCGAGGAAGGAAGCACATTGCTCATTGACGCCACTTTCAGCAGGTCAGGAGCATGGCCGCCACCTGCGCCCTCCGTGTGGTAAGTATGGATGGTACGTCCGTCGATCGCAGCGATTGTGTCTTCGACGTAACCGGCCTCATTCAGGGTGTCGGAGTGGAGGGCGACCTGTACGTCATACTGCTCCGCGCTGTCCATGCAGGCTCGGATCGCGCCCATTGTGGTACCCCAGTCTTCATGGAGCTTGAATCCGCAAAGACCTGCCTCAAGCTGTTCGTCGAGAGTCTTACGGCAAGAGGAGTTTCCCTTTCCAAGGAAGCCCATGTTGATAGGCAGCCCCTCGGTGGCCTTGAGCATCATGTCGAGGTTCCATTTTCCGGAGGTTATGGTGGTTCCATTTGAGCCGTCTGTCGGGCCGATACCTCCCCCGATAAGGGTAGTTATACCATTGCTCAGGCAGTCGTAAGCCTGCTGTGGGCAAACCATGTGGACGTGGCCGTCGATTCCGGCAGCGGTAAGGATCAGGTGTTCACCGGATATCGCGTCGGTAGAGGGACCGGTACACAAGGTTGGCGTTACACCTTCCATTATATTGGGGTTGCCTGCCTTTCCTATTCCGGCGATTTTGCCATCCTTTACCCCGACATCCGCCTTTATGACTCCCAGGATAGGGTCAAGGATCGTGACATTTGTGATCACAAGGTCAAGGGATCCGGCATCCGATGTGATCTCATTGGCTGTCCCCATGCCGTCACGCAGCGTTTTGCCGCCGCCATATACGGCCTCGTCTCCATATACACGGAGGTCCTTTTCAATCTGGACGTAAAGGTCAGTGTTGGCAAGACGAATTTTGTCACCTACGGTCGGGCCGAACAGGTTGTTGTTTTCTTGTCTTGATATAGTTGCCATTTCGTTTTCTGGTTTGAGGTTGATGGGATAGGTTTGTTGACCTGCGTTTTCAGGTCAGTCCTTTGTTGATTCTCCCGAAGTGAACTGCGTGACATCCGTCTCTTCAGGCGCGGACTTGAACTGGTATTCCTTCATCAGTTCGACTGCGCGCAGATACTTCGGATAATATGTCGGGAAATCCTCTCCACCGGTATAGCCGTCGACAAGATTGTTGAAACCTATCACTCGGCGTTTACCCCAATACGTCACCAGTTCGACCTCTTTCTCATCGCCGGGCTCAAAACGGATGGCTGTAGTGGCGGGTATGTTGAGATGATATCCGTATGCTTTCGGACGGTCAAACTCAAGATAACGGTTTACTTCGAAGAAATGGTAATGTGACCCGACCTGGATAGGACGGTCGCCTGTATTGCGGACCTTAAGTGTGACAGTCCTGCGGTTAGTATTGTATTCTATGGGTGTCTTCTCAAGGATCACTCCTCCCACCGGCACATATTCAGCCGGGGTAAAACCGGGAGTATTGGGGTACGCGATCTGCGACTTTCCCTGGAAAACGCCCATGGGGGTCCCATAGCTTTCTGCAGGCTGTGAAGCGGTAGCCGGAGCGGGCGTTGCCACAGGAGCCTTTGCAGCTGTATTGTCATTCGTGCTCATTGTCTTTGAATCTTAGTTACTGGTAATACTGAAAGCCACTCTCCTGTCTGTGTCTATTTTATAGGATGGTGGATACTTACAAGGCGAGAGCCGTCGGTGAAGACCGCTTCTACCTGCAACAAGTCAATCATATCGGCGACACCATCCATGACCTGCTCTTTTTTCAGGACATTGGCGGCATCGTGCATGACCTCCTCAACGGTCTTCCCCTCGCGGGCGCCTTCCAGGGCGCATGAAGTTATATACGCTACTGATTCGGGATAATTGAGCTTCAATCCCTTGTTGAGTCTACGCTCGGCGATCATTCCAAGCGAGAGCAGTTTGAGCTTGTCCAGCTCTTTAGGTGTAAGATGCATAGTTCAGACGTTTTGGATTGTCCTTAAAAACTTAACATCTTTTAAACACCCGGCGTAATCTAAAAGTTTTTCAAAAGCAGCCCTTTTAAATTATTTTTTCTCTCAGCTCTGACAGGAGATCAGCCACAACGAAAGTGGATCCCCCGACAAATATCATGGGCCTTTCTCCACTACAGTTCTCCGGATCGACCGAAGCGGCCCTGCGCCCGGCGATCTCCATCGCCGCAGCGACATCGGGAGCCGTCATGCCGTCACGACCGGCCATACGGCCAAGAGCAGCAAGCCGGGATTCCGGCATTGCCCTGGGGACGGAGGCTTTGGTATAGATGATCTCAGCTCGATCGGGGATCAGCGGGAGGATATGCGAGACATCCTTGTCATTGACAAATCCGAGCACCATCACCAATGGTCCGGGATAGCTGTCAAGCTGACGCGACAGATAACGCCATCCCCCCTCGTTATGGCCTGTGTCACATATGACCAAAGGATCATCGCCGACCTTCATCCAGCGACCCGACAATCCGGTCATGACCGCCACATCCCGAAGCCCATCAGCTACGGCGCGGTCATGGAAATCGACTCCAGCCTTACGGAGGGCTGTCAATGCGGCCAATATGGTCTGCAGGTTCTTCTCCTGGCAATACCCCGTCAACCCATATTCAATAATGCCAAATGGAGTTTCCGCTTCAATACAGCTGTCTTTTCTGACGACATTCTTTGCCGGCCGGGAATCATCAGCGAAACATATCGGGCTGCCTGCAACGGCTGCCCTGTCAAGGAACACATCCTTCACACCTCCGGCCGCTTCACCTATCACACATAGTATCCCCGGTTTGATTATTCCGGCTTTTTCAGACGCGATCAATTCAAGCGTGTCGCCAAGTTGCGCCATGTGATCAAAGGATATGTTCGTGATCACAGACAAGAGCGGCGTTATTATATTGGTGGAGTCAAGCCTGCCTCCAAGCCCGACCTCGATTATCGCATAATCCACTCCGCTTCTGGCAAACCAGTCGAAGGCCATCACCGTCGTAAGCTCAAAGAATGAAGGTTCGAGGGTGACACCACCTCCAGCGTCGGCAATTTCTTTGAAACGCCTCACGAAACCGGTCACCTCTCTTTCAGGAATCATCTCACCGTCCACCTTTATCCGTTCCCTGAAATCCAGCAGATGGGGCGATGTGAACAGCCCGACTTTGTAACCGGCCGATTGCAGCACAGCCGCCAATGAGTGGGCCGTCGACCCCTTGCCGTTTGTCCCCCCTACATGAACCATACGCAGATTTTTATGAGGATTCCCGAACATTTCCGACAAGCGGGTGACTGTAGCGAGTCCGGGTTTGTAAGCGGCGGCTCCTATCTGTTGGAATTGTGGGGTCTGGCTGTAAAGGAAATCCAGAGTTTCCTGATAAGCTGAAGGCTCACGCATATTTGACCTTGTTACGTTGATCATGGTTCAACAATAAATGATAAATCCGGCGATTCCGGAAGCGACAATTACCAATATCGGATGCACACGGGTGAAAAGCACTGTCGATAACGCGCATGCCGCGATTATGACAGAGATCACGACATCAGTGGTGGACGTGCCGAAATTCTCTCCGTTCATCAGCAACAATGCCGCGGAGGCTATCAATCCGATCACGACGGGGCGTAATCCCGAAAAAATCCCTCTGATCACCAGGCTGTCCCTGTGACGCGATATGAAATGGCTTGTATACGACACTAACAGGAATGATGGCAATACGACAACCAAAGTGCATACCAATGAACCAAGCAAGCCCCAGAGAGGACTGTCATAACCCGCATGGAGAGGAGCCACATAACCGATATAGGTGGCCGAATTGATTCCTATCGGTCCGGGGGTCATCTGGGAAATCGCCACAATGTCGGTGAACATTTTAGGAGTGATCCACCCCGGACCGACTATCTCCCTTTCGATCAGAGACAACATGGCATACCCTCCGCCAAAGCCGAAAAGGCCTATTTTAAGGTAACTCCAGATCAATTTAAGATATATCATACACCCTCCTTTCTTTCTTCTTTGTCAAGGTCCTCGATTTTCCTGGCCGAGGCAGTCTGCATCTTGGCAATACCGAGCCGTCTCTCTTGTCGGCGAAACCATAGATACCCCCCGACACCTCCGATCACAACAAATAATATCGGATTGGACACAACCGGCCATTTCGACCATATCAACAACGCCGTAACGACAGGGATCCATACTGTCTTCCACCCTATTTTCGCAGCTTTTCCCGAAGTTATCACGGGTGCGACAATCAAAGCCACAACCGCCGGACGTATTCCCCGGAAAATAGCCGAGACGACTTTGTTGTTCTGGATAAGGTCAGGTGTGAGGAAAACCGCTATGCAAAGTATTATAAGGAAACACGGCAATATTGTGCCGGCTGCCGCAGCCAGGCTTCCAAGCCGCCCGCGCAACCTGTCGCCTACAGCCACGGATATGTTCACGGCGAGAATGCCCGGCAAAGACTGGGCCACTGCCAGCAGGTCGAGAAACTCATCCCTGGGTATCCATTTACGCTTCTCCACCACTTCCCTCTCTATCAAAGATATCATCGCCCAGCCGCCACCGAACGTAAACGCGCCGATCTTGGCGAAAGAGCTGAAAAGTTTCCGGTAGATTCTTTTCTCTGTGCCGGAATTCCGATCTGATATCACTTTTCCCTTTCTGTAGCTTCGTCCTGACATAAGTGTTCAGATTATCCTTAATAATAAATCCAGACTAATTTTAGACAGATTACTATTCGGATAATGGATAATTAGTATTCTGATAAAAAAGAGGCCTCCCGAAATTCGGGAAGCCTCTTTCAACGGTTCTTGTAGCGAATCCGGGAATCGAACCCGGGTCTCCACCGTGAGAGGGTGGCGTGCTAGGCCACTACACTAAATCGCCGTTTTTATGTTTCGGGGGATGTCGTTTCCCTTTCAACGCTGCAAAGGTACGCACTTTTTCCGAACTGCCAAAATTTTCGCCAACTTTTTTCAAAAAAAATAATATCGGTCTATTGAAAATCCTATATCTGTTCCCCTTTAACATCTTAAGGGTCCAAGTCAACAAAAACAGAGAAGACACACCAAGACATTGTATCTCAATATCTTGATATGTCTTCTCAATTACAAGCCGCTGACCAGAGTCAACAGCATGTCATTAAGATCGATTATTCAGGAAGAGTGACCGAAGTGGCGGTATTGCCGGCCAAGTCACCTTTCACATTGCCTACGATGGCTCCGAAAGGCACATTCGATACCGAACCGAAATTCTTGTAATCATGGCTTCCATCCCAAACCAAAGTGACATTGGAGGCGGTGTTGCCGGTAACATTACCGCTATTGGACGCATAACCTACTATTGATCCGAAATGACGGTAAGCCGTGATCGTCACGTTTTCAACATTACAGTCGGTGACCTTGTCGGCGTTCACGCATCCATAGCCAAGGATACCGCCTACCTTGTCTCCATTGTCCCATGCTCCACCGACCATCTCGGTCTCGGAGGTGATAGTGCCGCCGATGACCTGGCAATTAGTGATCAGCTTTCCTGTCTCTGCGCCCACATAACCGGCAATACCACCCGCATAATGCGTGCTGGAGATATTGACATCCTTAAGGATCACATTCTTGACATTCCCGACAAGCCCTCCGAACAATCCGGCTGCGGCATAATTAGGTGTGCGGTCAACAGCAGTCAGGTTGCTGATTATATGTCCCTGCCCGTCAAATGTGCCGTTGAAATGCTTGCTGGGATAAGAAACGATATTAACGCCGATGGGGGTGAAAGACACGCCTGCCATGTCAATGTCAGCTTCCAGCTTCACTGTACAACCGGAAAGAGTATTGACTGCGAGCACCCCGTCTCTCCAATATCCGTCATTCACCATGTCGGCAATCAATGTCAGAGCCGCCGGAGCATAGAGGGAATAAGTCTTGCGGTCAGTGGAGCAGACGATAGGCTGCACCTGCTCCACTCCGTCAATTGTAACTTTCAGCATCTGGCCGGTCTTGGCTGCCCAGAGCTTGCTGTCGGAAAGGAAGTGGCCCAGGAATCCGGTCTGGGTGCAATTGTTAAGGGTAAGGGTATGCTTGAATTCTCCTGTCGCCTGCGCGTTGGCATAGACGATAGCCGACTGCGCGTCTTTCAAATTGTCGCCATTGAAAGTATTCTCGAAACTGCAGTTCTCGAAAGTCAAGTCAGTAGCGCAATTGTATGCTGTGACAGCCGTTCCCATGTGGGTGACAAATCTCGTGTCGGAGATCGTCCCCTTCTGCACTTTACCGCCGTTACGGTAACGGAAGCTCAAAGCATACTTGTACTGGGTTTCAAGGTTCGCGTCAGGACTTACAGTAAATGTGGAGTTGGTGATGGTCAGCTCCTCGCACAAGGGGGCGAGACAACCATCCACAAAATTCACATTGTCATATGTCTCCGACTTGGCATTGTTGAAACCGGGGAAATTGGATCCTGCGATTTTTGGAGTGCTGAAAGTGACATTCTTGAGGGAAACAGCAGTGCCACCGGCATCGATGTTGGCAACTCCGGCGGGATAAACAACTTTAGCCATCCCCTGACCGTCGATATTCACCGCTGCCAAGGCATTGAACGAGGAAGGAAGAGTAAACTCACCTTCACCGAGCGTGAGATCAGCCTCAGTTCCGGTAACAGCAGCAAGCGCGTCAGCAAGAGAATCATAAAGATCATTCCCCATTTTGACTTTCCCTGCAGGCACAACAATAACCTCCTGATCATATCCGGGTTCATAGAAATCGGGCTTGATCTCGATAGTATAATCAAGTTGTGATGTCAATAGCGATCCGTAAATATTGGTGCGGTAATTACGCTGTATCGGAAGGTTGCTCAATGTGACTGAATTGACGGGCTGTCCGTTTGCGTCTACAACCTCAAACACACAGTTCACCAACTCTTTCTGGGTAGTATTGGCGTTATCGTCAAGAACTTCCGTACCGGTCAATATATAATTCATCGACAGATACTCATAGCCTTCGACAGGGAAACTTTCTCCCTGCGGCACATCGGCGAAATCGAAGACGACTTCCGTGGGAGACGACGCGATACCTGACACAAGATTGAGGGAGGTATAGACATTGTCTACCGTGAGCCTTGTCTGCCCAAGTGACACACCGGCAGCCGAAAGATCATTTGTCCCCACATTCACCTGGGCAAACGGGCGATAAAGAAGGATATCTTTCTTCACAGGGCCGTCTACAACGAGACCGCTCTCCACAGAGAAAAACGCGTCACGCAACTCCTCGTTGCCCGTCACGTTGGAATAATCCACATTTACACACTGGGCATTGGCATCAAACGTATAAACCTCATTTCCTGGAGTGTCAGCCCAGAAAACAATGTCATAAGCCTTACCTTTGGCAAGGTTGAGGGTCAAAGTAGCTTTCAGATTCGAGAAAATCGCGGCAGGAGCGCCCGCATCCCCACTTTTGAGAATAGGCGTGGTCGTGCCGGCCTCATAAACGGCATAAGTCAGCTGAGTTGCGCCCGTCCCATCCGCGAAACTACGGGAGTTGATCCCTCCGGGCAGTTGGGCGACGAATGTGACATTCCCCTCACCTCCGTTCACGGGGGCTATCGTCACCTCATCTGAACAGGAAGCAATCAGCAATGCCGGCAAAGCCAGAACAGCAAACAGTTTCTTTTTCATAAGATCTGCATTTTGATTGGTTAATATATACATTTATGTCATTTGAAATCAATCAGCCACGAATGGCCATCTTTATTTTATCTCTATGTTGAAATCCCCGTTGAATCCGGGATGTATCCCCACGCCGCCCGATGTGTTGGTCGTGAGGAACGGACCTCGTATCTCGGTAAGCTTCCCACGGACTACAGGGACCTCGATGGGGCGTGTGGCGGCTACCTTTGCGCCGCCATGCCGGGAATAGACCTCCAAAGCCACCTGGACTGTAGTCTCGCTGCCATTAACAAACACTTGGTCAAAAGCCAGTTCGGCTGAATGATCGTCAATTTTCCTGACGTGCCCGTCAAACCATCTTCCGAGGGCTGAATCGACAGGCTTATCGGTGTAGGCGTTATATACCGAGGGCATGTAGCCGGTATAACGTACAACCACCCTGTAATCGCCAAGATCAGGCAAGACACTTTCAGGATGCGTTTTGCTGGATGAGGAACTTGCCGATCCGCTCATACGAGAGATAAACTCCCCTACATCCGTTGTGACGAACCTGAAACGCGCCATAGGTCGTTTCATCCAGACCTCAGTGATGATTTCGTCCACAGGCTTGCCGCCAGCCCCTTGAGGTCTCTCCGCCGAAACATCCAGCACAGTTTCACCCCTGAAGGCATCACGGGTGTCGTTATTTCCGGGATGACGGCCATCAGAATCTCCCATGACACATATCGATCTCATATCAGAAGTGTCATAATAGAAATCGGCAGACGATCCGCGCTTGACATAGTCACCCCATCCCAAGACATGATAACTGCCGGGGGGCAACTCCACCTCAATCCGGCGATCAAGATTCTCCAGATCGGATGTAGTCAGAATCATCGACTGATACATATCCGATTTATTTCTTTCGGCATCCTGTATTTCAATAAAATATCTGAAGTCAAAACTCCCTTCCGACCCGCTTCGGGGCTTTATCCCGTCGGGTGAATCCGGATCATATGTGATTGTCGTGTATAGAGGCATGGAGCCGGTCATGAAACGCAGATCGATAATGCATTTCACCGGGACCTGCGGTTCTGAAGGCAATGTCGGTTCATCCTGAGGAAACTCATGCACATCACACGCGGCAAACATTATCAGTAATGCCGAAAGGCAACCCCATAGACGGAACTTCCCCACAAGACGGCCTAATACGGCTGTAATCATCATTGTCCTCATCCCGCTTATTTAAGGTTAAACGAATATACAAACGAGAGGGAGACATGATCAATCCCCACCCATGTACGGCTTACGGTATCATGGAGTTTACCTCCGGGGCGGTTTGCAAACCGGTCGTAACGCAGCGCATAGACACCGCCGCCCAAAGCGCATTCCATGCTCCATCTTCCATTTCCGGTGATATCGAAGCGATAGCCGACACCGATACCTCCTCCCAATGCGGGATGATGGCCCCCGGCATCCTGTATACGCCATTCCCATTTCGGAAGAGCCACATTATAGTAAATCATGGCCATATGGCTCTCTATGAATAAGCCCCTGTGGCCGCAGCCAAACCAATACCTCATTTCAGGGCGCAAACTGAGAGTACGGAATTTGCGGATACTTTGGCCATAATCCCATGCCGAATAAGCAACACCCAAATCGGCCGACCATCTGTCAGAAAAGGCCCATTCCCCGGCGACATTGACAATCGCTGCGCACCATGCGGGCAAGGAAGTACTGACATACCATCCATTACCCCGCTTTGTGGCATGGGATATACCATCTCCGCATCCCCGTGTCAAGACAGAATCTCCAATTTCCGTCACACAGGCCTTATGGCCGCCACACGTCCCCCGACTACCGGCATAACACGACACAGGCAGAACGCCCCATACATATATGACGCAAACTGTCGCAGCCTTCAAAAGCTTTGACAGCCGCATATGCCCGGCATCAAGAGGGGAAGAGAGAGCCATAAGTCAAGAATAACAAAAGTAAGGTTAAAGACAAAAATCGCTATTATGCAACTAAGGTTGTAAAGACGAAATTTTCCGCAAAATTAGTTTTTATACTCAATACCACAAAAAATCATGTGCCAAAATGTACACATTTAACTTATATTAACCACAATCATAATGTATATAAATAACACCTCCTCTCCCATGATTCAACAACTAATATCCCCGTCATTCACAATCATCTGCTCCTATGCGATAAAGGATAGATGAAACAATTGTAAATTATGAAAACGGATAAAGCCCCGCCCGAAAAAAACAAATGAGGGATTCTCAGAATTTCAGCCATGAATGAGGATGACGTTCGATAGACCGCCTTCAATTCACCATGAGATGGAAACATCAGACGGCATGCCGCTCCAATCCTTCCAATCCGTGAATCAACAAAAACGACCTCCCAGACAGCACGAAAAACTCGTTTCATGATCTTAGTATGGGTTTTATGAAGCATCCCATCGACAACTGAATCAAAACGTCTCTCCGATCTTGTCGACAACGGCCGCGGGAATATCCTGATCTTATCGCCATAGCCCCTATCCATCTCCATCTGGCAAGCCCTCACAATTCTTGTCATTCCATATTTTTTTGCACGGTTTCTCAATCGTGTTATTTCCATTGAAGTGAACCCGGAAGCAAGAATCCTCAGATCACGGATCCATTTCTGATTATCAAATTGATGGAAACATGCATGATGGGCAAGAAACAGCCATTCATCTACGGGATCCATTACTGATTCCACATTGTCGACAGTGACACATCGGTCAAGAGCATCCTTATTGAAATTACCACAATGCCCTCTGAAAATCTTTTTCGTTATGAATCCGAGATGAATGTCAACATCTGTCTCCAACGGATTCCTCCCCCTCAATGCGATCTTTTTCTTGGCCAGTAATGCTGACGAATCGGTCAGATGATTGAATTGACGACAATATCCCGAGGCGACAAGTTTATTTATGAACTGAAGCGCCTTCTGGGCAGGATAGACAAGAATATCTATATCTCCGGCATCCCTGTCAAGGTGTTCGGCATACACCGACCGCAACAAAGAGACCCCTTTTAGCGGCACAATCCGACATATCCCCTCTGCCATTTCACACAGCTGCCTGTATTGCTCCAACACGAGTAGAGCCCTCGCCGCCGAGAAACTCTCGTTTATGTCATTCGGGACTTTTTCGCGTGTGTTCATCCTTTTCATGAGTGACAAGCCGGCCATTCTTTATGAAGACCAGGTGGTCGGCTTTATTTATTACTTGTGGATCATGACTGACACAGATAACTACCATCTTACGGGCATATCTCTTAAGACAATCCATCATGACAGTAGCCGTCTCCCGGTCGACCGCGCTTGTCGCCTCGTCCAGAAGTATGACATCAGGCTTTTTAAGCAAGGCCCTTATAAACACCAGACGCTGCTTCTCCCCTACCGACAGGTTGCCGCCATCATCCTCGACATTTTTATATAGATCTTGCCTACAGCCTATCACATGCTCAAGTCGCAGTTCCCGGCATTTTTCAAGGATTTCCTCTTCATCTACTACGTTGCCGAATGTGAGGTTATCATGGAATGTGCCCTCAAACAGAAACGGTTCCTGTTCGACGATTGACATCCGGGCAGCGACGCTCCGGCGGTCAAACTTCCGGTTGTCTTTCCCTGACAACAACACCATTCCTTTATCCGGCATAAGTGACATTGATATGATATCAAGGCAAGTGCTTTTACCCGCACCGCTCTCTCCCGCCACCACATTAAGCCCATCGGCCCGAAACACCGCGGAACCTCCCGACAGCACATGCCGGCCATTGGTGTATGAGAAATCCACTCCGCGCAGTTCGATCTCATCAATTTTCGCCGTCCACACCTCGCGTTTGACGGCTTCATCCCTTTCAAGCTCCAACGCCTTGTCGAGATTGCAGACCGAACTTTCAGTGGCCGCAAGCTGGGAATATCCTTGCACCACTTTTATCGCCTCGCTCCTTATGTACATTATAGCCAGAGGATAGGTAAGCAAAATACGCCATTGGTCACGGTCTCCCGACATTCCCAAGACCATCATGAAAGCTACAACCCCGACATAAGTCAGCAACTCGACAGCCACCCCTTGGATACAACTTATCCTGACCAGACGCTTGTTCAAGACGCAACTGTCATCCACGACAAGATACAGCTTTCCGCTGATAAAACCTCCCGTATCATAAAACCTCATGACACGCTCCCCTTTCAGCCAGTCGGAAAATGTCTGGTACAGATCTGCCATACGGCCATACAGGCGATTGCGCGTTGTCTTGACTTTCTTCCTAAGTACCATGCAGCAATAGACAACCGCCCCGACGAGTATCAGCATTACAAGCGAAAGCTGCCACGACAGCCAGACCATCAGCGCAAGGAAAGAGACAATTGTCAACGGAGCCTGGATGAACGACCTGTAAACCATCGGGATCAGTCCTGTCAGCATCTCCGACTCACGGGTGAAAGCCATCAGACTCCTGTGGCCTATGATGCCACGCGATCCGCTCTCCACTGTCGCCGCAAACCGCCTGCCTGACAAAAAGGACACATACCGCCGTTCCAACCGTCTCCTGACATCAGCCATCGCGTAACCCTGCGCAAGTCCCGATAACTGTTTTACAACCGTCAGGCCAAGAATCAAGCCCAGCAATGCCAATATGTGTCTGGCATTCAATAAACCGCCGACACGTTCGGATCCTGACACCCATGCCTGGATATAATATGTTACCGAAGCCGGAAACAACCCGATGATGACCTGGGCGGCCATAGGCAACAGGATTCTGTGATGAATTCCTTTCGCTGAAATCCAGACATAACGAATAAGTCTTATTTCCGACCTCAACGACCCTTTACCCGGTTTGTCGCGTCGGTTACCCCCTTTTGTGTCAATTCCTGAAATATTCATCTGCGGGATAGAAATAATCCGTTGACCCGGACTCCATGAGTGTCCGCATCTTTCCACGGGTGATGTTAAGGGTGAAACTGTTATAGCGAGGAAGTACACACCGGCTGCAAATCGAGCCGCCAGGGACAGAACGCATCGCCAGCCTGCGTCTGAAACGCCGTGACTCCCGGTTGTTGACCAACTGCGAGAATCCGGTGTCGGCGGCGTTCCCCACTATCATTTCCCCACTATAATCGAGATTGCAGAAGCTGACCCTTCCGTCCCATAATATGGCCGGCAGGCTCTTGGCCTGGTTGCACATCGAATTATGGGCTGTCATATGGCCGGCAAGGTCTCCCGTCTGTGGCAATCCCGGCCATGGCCATTCACTGGAGAAGGTGATGTTGCTCAACCGTGGATATCTGCCAAACAGGATGCGGGAGATCTCCTTGACGCTCCCGGCATCATGGTTTCCCCGCAGGATCACATTCAGACCGTAAAACTTCTTGGCCGCAGAGAAATGACGTTCGATCTCTTCCAGACATGTCTGTGCTTTAGCGTGTGAGGCCGGCACACGGATCGACTCATACTCTTCCCGCGAATGTATCTCCATCGAGAAAGAGATCTTGATCCCTCTGACCTTCAACACCTTGTCCAGCAAATCCGGATTTATGTTGTAGCCATTCGAGAATATCGTAGGGATGATCTTTCTCTCCATTAGCCTGCGGCAGAAATACTCCAGATCAGGATTAAGGAATGGCTCGCCGCACATATGAAGAAAACAGACTTTGACAGGAATATCAAGATTGGCAAGCACGCGGTCAAACACCTCCCGGCTCATTATGCCTTGCCTACGCAATGCCACATTGTTCCCGTTAGGGCAACAGGCGCAACGCAACGAGCAACGGTTTGTGGTCTCTATGATCAGTTTGTCGGAAAAACGGCTGCGCCGTCCCTGCAATATCACTCCGTCCACCAGCCAACGTTTAGAACGACGGAACAACCTCTTCAACTCAGAAATCCCCACCATGCCGGTATTTGTATGACAGACAGAATCCTTGACATAATCCTCTCGATTTCAGGAAACAGCTCACACACTCCTCCCTTACATCCTTCGACAACAGTTTCCTGACCCCGGGAGCAAACGAACGGGCAAGATCTTCCCATGTCAGCGACATATCGAAGTCACGCCTCACATCCGTCAGCCCCAGACATGGGCTGAACGCGAGATCGGTGGAGAGGGAAAGATTGTTCATATACCCGGACTGGTGAATTCCGCAGAGAGACACATTCGAGTCTGACCGCAACAGCCTGTCAGCAGTTTCCTCCGGGAAAAGACAAAGCGGCAACGGTTTGGCTATCCCCAACGCAATTCCGGATTCTCGGGCACGGTCGACCATGCGGGAGATAACATCCACATACTCGCGGAAATCCTCCGGCTCCGTGAATCGGTTGGCTTTGAGCCTCGACGGGATAGTCAGGGCAATGTTAAGCCGTCTTATCCCTTTCTGACGAGTGATTTCAATCCATCGAGCCGCCTCTTCAAACTTCGGAGACATTATGTTGACACGGGCAGTCATGTCGATACGCGAGTCTTTGCAGAAGTCGATGTTGCGGTCGATTGTCGCGCGCATGACCGGATCCGCGAGCGACTCGCGGGTGAAATGGAGATACAGCCTCTTCACCCGTTCCGCGTCGAAACCCCTAAATCGTGAGAAATCAGCGGTGAAATTAGACGCGAGGTAGGTGGTCATGCCATACTCCGCCACAAGATCGAGAAACAGGCCTATGTGGGAGTAGAGTAACGGTTCTCCTCCGCAAGGGGTCACGATACGACATCCCTCCCTGTCGGCCCAGGCAAAAACGCGGCGGAGATCATCTTCGGATATCTCAACCCGCGCGAGATCATGGGAAAAGCAATAGGGGCAATGAAGGTTGCACTGGCCGCAGACAAACACCATCAGCTGTCTGTGTGATGTGTTATCCGGGCAATCCTTTCGCAAATCAGGATATTTCTGTTCCAGATCGCGCCTGATGCCGGGGAAATGAAGATAAGCCATCTTCAACAATTCCTCTGGCGCCGGATGACTGGCCAGACAGTCATCCAGCGCCCCCATGAAGTCCTCATATTTTTTGGCAAGCTTCGGGAATATCCCACATGAGGGAGCAGATCGCATCAAATCCTCTACCGGCAAGCCGGAATTGAGAAAACAGAACTCACGGGCTGCCTTTTCGGCCAGCTCCGCCCCCTCCTCCGCCAGATGACGGAAGAAGATGTCTCCCAAACTTCGGAAGTCAGCCAGGACCTGATCGACGGCGACATCGCGAAATTCACCTCCGAGACTCCAAAGCCCTGTTATGGTCTCTCTATCAAGCATTCTCGAATATTTCACGGGTCAGGGTCTGCCTGTCGCCGAAATTGAAACGATAGAACCGACTACTGACTGAAGCAGTCTCATAAGTCGACTGCCACAGTTCGGGATCATACTGCATCCTGACGTTGTTTGAGGCCTTGATCAGTGTTATCATGCAATCTATCGCCTCCTGCCTTTCCAGACGACATGGCCCTTTCACCCTCGCCACATAATACACATTCCCGAGCGGCAATGACAGAGGAGCGTCACACCCGTAGCGGGCAACAACATCCACCCATTCCTTATCTCTGGCTTTCTTGTAAGGAAACAGTTTGGCCTCCAGCAGCAGGCTTCCGACCATGACCTTACCATCCTGAAGATATAGGAATGTCAGATCATCACCCATGTAATCCGCCCCCTTCCCGACAAGGTCAGTGCAAAGGGTGGATTTCCCATGACCGCTTTCCCCCACGAAAAGATGAGCTAAACCGTTGAGCCCAACCCCTGCCGAATGGATGGAATACCGGCCATGCATCGACATGACTGTGTGGAGTATGATCACTAACGCGTCCCATATGCGGGGTCTGACCCACATGCCGTTCTCCTCTCGTGAAAGAAGCTCACAGCGAGTGGAACATGTGTCCCTGTCATGTATTACCGTAATCTCGTCAGTCAGCGTCAGATAATCGAGCTTCAAGGAAGGGGAATAGACCCAACTCACCTTGTTACGCGAGGTGGTCAGCCCCATGTAAGGCCCTTCCCAAACCGGACGCGCATCAGCCGGGATCCTTGTCGGATCGACGACCTGCACGAAAAACACCCTGTGGCTCTCTCCGCCGACATTTCCGGCGGGAGGCCGCAGATGGTATTTCAGCACTCGCCGCAGTTCATGATCTTCGCTGACACAGTCAGTGATCCATGTTATCGCCACTCCGGCAATCTCGGTTTCTATGACATATGACGGACGCTCATCCATCGTAAGCTATTCAGGATCAATGGTAGTAGTAAAGGGAAGTGTAGTAAAGGGAGTAAAGCGACGTGTAGTGCAGCACCACGGTGTAGAGTGATCCCTGTACCACATTCTTCGACTCATGACGCTGGGTCGAAGGTTTCTCATAAAACTTCTTGTTCATAGCTATACTTATTTAATGGGTTGCTCTGATAATTGACTCCAATAGCCGGGATGACAAGGCGCATCAATCCTCGACCACGATCTTCTCTTTTTTCCAGTAATCTATCTGCTCGACAGCATCCCGGCGGATAGTGGCGGCATCCTGATCGAATTCCTCCTCCAGTTCTTTGACAATCTCGTCAAGCGACTTGCCATCAGCCAGACGGTTCCAGATCGCGCTTGCCACTACATTCATGGTGTAATATGTGCCGGTAGTCAGATTTACTGCCACCACTTTGTCCTGAAGCTTCTTCCAGGAAATGTTCTCGGCTATTTTCATTCGTTGATGATATTTAGATTCTTGACATCTATAAGATTTTTGGCAAGACAAGCCCCGTTGCATTTGTCGGGACGCATCAGGTTGCAGGTGGCGCATTCTATCTTGCGCCCCAATTGGCGATAAGGAGCGAACTTCTCCTCAAACCAATGCTTTGCCTCCTCATAACTGGCGAAACCGGAGTAATGGCGCGACAGGACAGTTGCGAGCGACAGACAGTATATCACCTCACCAAGGGGAGTTATGTCAAGGCGCGAGCAGCAGCCCGAAGTCACCCTTGAGCCGAGTTTCCACAATTCGCCAAGTTGCGCGTCTGTGAAGGCACATGTCGGCACACCGCATTCATAGTCGAGTGTTATGCCGTCGCGAGCCGCTTCGCGGGCAAGCTCCACTGTCTTTTCGGCGACGATGTAATACTCGTCATCATCCAATGCGTAATTAGCCTGGGTTATTGTCGGCAAAACGAAACCTACCTTTATATTGCGGCGCAGGTTGAACTTGTTGATCAGGTCAATAGCCCAGAGACTGTCTTTCTCATTGGGCATGATATTGAACGTGATGGCGGCAGTCTCACCCAGATAACCCAAGGCAGTCTCTATCCGTTCGCGCTGTATCGGCGACCATTTTGCCGGAGGATTGACATTGACCACCCATGATATCGGCATGATGCCGAGTTTCTCGGCGTATTCAGGCGCTTTCTCTGTGGCAAGATTTGAGAATACAGTTATCGGGTAATCACGGGAGAGCAGTGTGTCAACTATCCACTCGAATTTGGGATGCAACGTAGGCTCCCCACCCATCAGATGTATCGGACGGTCATAGTTGGTCCGGGCCAGCCAGTCGAGTATTCCAAGGAAAGTATCGTCGCTCATGGCGGCCTGCGGCACTCTCGGCACCATCCGGTCCATCCCGAAGCAATAGGCGCATTTGTAGTTGCACCAATTTGTCAGCATCAGATTTGGCATGTCTCTACGGATTTAAAACTTTTACAACCACCTTGGCAATAACCTTTCATTCTCATGTCGCATTTCTCGCAGTCCTCGAATATACCCGGTGTATCGGCCAAACCGGAAGCACAGTTCATTGCCAAAGCCTCCTTAAGAGCCTCCATTGTAGGATAATCGAGGGCGTTGACCTTTCCGAGCTGGAAAAGCGGAAAGCAGTTCCATGCCTTAAGTCCGGGACCTACATCGACGGCAGCCCCGCATACAAAGTTGATGGCGGTACCTTTTGCAAGGAGAGTCCCGATCTGTTCGGTGGAGAACATGCAGGTTGTGAAACCGCAATCCATTGAAAGCGAGATCGACCGCTCGGCGGCTTGTCTGGCGGCCTTCACGAAATACTCCCCGGCGGCCTTGTACTCCTCCTTGGGTATATAGCGGTTTCCACCGTTGTATATCGGCAACGCGATTCCGACACGGATGTCACGGTTGAGGTGATATCTATCGATCAGGTCGAAAAGATATGTCGGATCAGCTGACAAGTCGAATATGGTGAACGACAACGAGCAGACAGGGCCGAAACGCATCAGAAGATTCTCAAGATTGGCATATTTCTCATCGCTGTATGTGTCGCGAGAGCCGACATTGACGACAAAGGCGATTTTTCCAAGAGCCTCTTCCAATGTCATTGTCGCCAATGATGCAGGCAATGCGTTGGTGCCGGAGGTGAAAATCTTGGCAAACACTTTCCGTTTGAACAGCAGCCCGACAAGTTCGTCGAAATGGGGATAGAGAAACGGTTCTCCTCCCAGCAGTCCGACGATCTCCCCTTCCAGATGGAAATGGTCGATGAAACGGGTTATCTCATCAAGAGTAAGTATCTCATCAATGCACCCGCTCTCTTTCAGCACTTTCCGCGCGAAGCAGAAAGGGCATCCCCGGTCGCATTTGTGAGTCAGATATAAATTGGCCATTTTTCAGGTTTTATTTCAGATTCTGTTTAATCGCGGCGTGACACCGAGGCAGATCCACATCATACCATCTGTGGAGATTGCTCTCCTTTATATAATAGCGGTATCTGCCTGCTTCCCCCATAAAGGTGAAATCATCTACACTGACATCCTTGTCAGCCTTAAACAGGAATTTGCCGTCACGCGTGAGCCATGCATGCCCCTTGTCGCCGGTGCAGTAGAATGTGACCACCATGTTTATCCTGTAGTCTCCATACCGGTCGATCAACCGCAACAACCCATATAGGATCTCCGCCCGCAGCAGACAAGGTTGTTCTATCCTCCTGCCGATCAACAAATCCCCCGCTGCCTTGGCTATTTTCCTCCATAGAGGGACCGTCTTGTCTGGCAAGCAGGTACGAGATAATTGTTCGGAATATTCTTGGAGGCCATTCATTGTGATGTGGTAACGTAAGCGAGGTATTAGAATACTATGTTTAGATTCATTTGCAAAGTTATACATTTGAAGCCTATTTACCCCCCCCATTTGTTAAATCATGTTAATAACAACCTTTTTGTCACTATTCGCTTCTGAAATCAGGAAAATAATGGCAAACAAAGTCGGTGACAACTATTTGGCATGGAGTTTGTTTTAAAAATAGATAAAAGAACGAAATAAATCAGATTCAATCCAACGATATGAATTTCAACAGTTTCACTATCAAATCGCAGGAGGCCATACAGAAAGCCCTCGAATTGACACGGGGCGCGGGGCAACAGCAGATCGAACCTGTCCATCTGCTCAAGGCCATAATGCTTGAGGGAGAATCCCTTGTGAAGTTCATCTTCCAGAAGGTCGGGGCAAACCAGACGCTGGCGATGCAACAGGTCGACAAGGAGATAGCCACCCTGCCGAAAGTCTCGGGAGGGGAACCTTATCTGAGCCGCACTTCAAATGATGTTTTGCAGAAATCCCTCGACATAGCCAAAAAGCGTGGCGACGAGTATGTCACCCTCGAAGCTATGCTCCTGGCTTTATTCCAGATCAACTCCCCCGCTTCCACCATACTTAAAGATGCCGGGCTGGGAGCCAAGGAGCTTGAAAGCGCGATCGACGAGCTGCGCAAGGGGAAAAAGGCGACCGATCAGAGCGCCGAGGACACATACAATTCCCTCAACAAATATGCCATAAACCTCAACGAGCGCGCTCGCGCCGGGAAACTCGACCCGGTGATCGGACGTGACGACGAGATACGCCGTGTGTTGCAGATTTTAAGCCGGCGCACCAAGAACAATCCTATGCTTATCGGTGAGCCTGGCACAGGAAAGACCGCCATCGCCGAAGGTCTCGCCCAGCGTATTGTTCGCGGTGATGTCCCGGAGAACCTTCGCAGCAAGCAGATCTTCTCCCTCGACATGGGGGCGTTGGTTGCCGGAGCGAAATACAAGGGTGAATTCGAGGAACGACTTAAAGCGATCGTAAACGAGGTCACACAGAGCGACGGGGAGATCATACTCTTCATCGACGAGATCCACACCCTCGTCGGAGCAGGCAAGGGTGAGGGCGCGATGGACGCGGCCAACATCCTCAAACCGGCATTGGCGCGCGGAGAACTGCGGTCGATCGGCGCGACCACCCTTGACGAATACCAGAAGTATTTCGAGAAGGACAAGGCTCTCGAACGCCGTTTCCAGAAAGTAATGGTCAACGAACCTGACGAGGCATCGGCTATCGCCATTCTCCGAGGGCTGAAGGAGCGTTACGAGAACCACCATAAGGTACGTATCCGCGATGAGGCGATCATCGCCGCCGTGACCCTGTCGGAGCGATACATCACTGACCGTTTCCTTCCTGACAAGGCGATTGACCTTGTCGACGAGGCTGCTTCCAAACTGCGGCTGGAGATCGATTCCGTGCCGCAGGCCCTTGACGAGATTTCCCGCATGATCGCCCAGAAGGAGATCGAACGCGAGGCCATCAAACGTGAAGGTGATAAAGCCAAGGTAAAGGAGATCGAAAAGGATCTCGCCCAGATGCGTGAGGAAGAAAAAGAGTTCACCGCCAAATGGAAGGCCGAGAAGGAGCTGATAAACAAGATCCAGCAGAACAAGATCGACATCGAGCAGCTGAATTTCGATGCCGACAAGGCCGAACGTGAAGGTGATTACGCAAAGGTGGCTGAAATCCGTTACTCCCGCATCCAGCAGAAGGAGGAGGAGAACAAGACCATCCAGGAGCAACTCAAAGCCATGCAGGGTGAGAAAGCCCTTATAAAAGAAGAGGTTGACTCGGAAGACATCGCCGATGTCGTTTCCCGTTGGACCGGGATACCTGTCAACAAGATGGTACAGAGCGAGAAAGAGAAACTGCTCCATCTGGAAGAAGAGTTGCATGACCGAGTCGTCGGTCAGGATGAGGCGATCCGTGCAATCGCTGACGCTGTCCGCCGCTCCCGTGCAGGACTGAACGATCCGCGCCGCCCGATCGGATCTTTCATCTTCCTCGGAACCACTGGTGTCGGCAAGACCGAACTGGCGAAAGCTCTCGCTGAGTATCTCTTCGATGACGAGAACATGATGACCCGTATCGACATGAGCGAATATCAGGAGAAACACGCCGTCAGCCGTCTGGTCGGAGCGCCTCCGGGATATGTCGGCTATGATGAAGGTGGCCAGCTGACCGAGGCTGTCAGGCGCAAACCCTACTCGGTAGTCCTGTTCGACGAGATAGAAAAAGCCCATCCCGACGTGTTCAACATACTCCTCCAGGTACTCGATGATGGCCGTCTGACCGACAACAAAGGCCGGATGGTCAACTTCAAGAACACCATCATAATCATGACTTCCAACATGGGATCCTCTGTCATACGCGACAATTTCGCCAAGATGACTCCGGAGAACAAAGAGGAGACAGTCGAGAAGACAAAACAGGAGGTGCTCGACATGCTCAAGCAGACCATACGCCCGGAATTCCTCAACCGTATCGACGAGACCATCATGTTCACTCCCCTCAACGAGAAGGAGATCGAAGAAATCGTCGGGCTGCAGGTCAAAGGGGTCAAGAAGATGCTGGCGGCGAACGGTATCACTCTCGAAGTCACTCCCGCCGCGCTCCACTTCCTTGCTGAAGAAGGGTATGATTCCGAATTTGGAGCCCGTCCTGTGAAGAGGGTGATCCACCGGCTTGTCCTCAACCGTCTGTCAAAAGACATCCTCGCGCATACTGTCGACAAAGACCGCCCGATCATCATCGATGTCAAAGATGACGACCTTGTCTTCACCAACTGATAAAAACAGACCCATAAACATACCTTCCTCTAACTCAAATTCACGATCAGACCATAATTTACAACATGGTCAGTATCATTAGTTCTTTTTATCAACAAACATGGGATAATTATGAAAAAGTTTCTTTACTTACTGTTTCTTCTTCCTTTGGGACTGTCATCAGTATCATGCGATGACGATGACAAAGTGCCCGACGTAGGTATCCAGGCCACAATCGCCGGTGGCGTTGTAGACAACAACACCATCTATGTCGTCCAGGGTGAAGACCTGATCATCGAAAAGATGGACATAGTCAACCATACGGGAAAAGACGCAGCCATTGGTGTGGTCAATTACTACATTGACGGAGTAAACGCGGGTCAGTCGCTGATTGCCCCCTACCGATTTGAGTTCTTCACCGACAATCTTCCCGTAGGGGAGCATGTATTGACCGCAGAGATGCCGGTATATGTCGTGGATTACCCCATTTGCTTCGGAGCGTTCAGTTTCCGCCTTCAAGTAGTGGAAGATGCCGCCGACCTCCCGGGCGAGCCTGCAACCGTGACATTGCCCGGAGTCATACGCGAGAAATAGCCTTTTTTCTTTCCGTTATCAACATATGATGCTCCCCGAAAAACAATTCGGGGAGCATCATATGTTGATAACGGAAAGTATCACTTACGGCGACGGCGGCGTATACGCGGAAACATCTTGCGGACATGGGTCAGCGGGGCGGCTATACCGGGTCCGGCGATCACGAGAATGACAGCCACGATGATCAATACCAACCCTGCCAGAATGCGCGGAGTCAGCACCTCTCCAAAGGCGCATACTCCGATGATTACTGCCGTAACCGGCTCGAACGCGCCCAATATGGCTGTGGGAGTAGAGCCTATCGACTGGATCGCACCGTTGGTACACCCGAAAGACAACGCTGTCGGAAAGACAGCCAACCCGACGACACATCCCCACAGCCGCCAATCAGGCAGAGACGGGAAGAGAGCCTCCCCTGCTGCCAGCAGCCTGACGAGAAACAGCCCCACCCCGAACAACAGCACATAAAATGTCACCGTCAATGTAGCCACGCGGGAAAGTGAGGTCTTGTTGACCGCCACTATGTATATTGCATAAGTCAAAGCCGAGATAATGACAAGCACGGTGCCGGCAAGGCTGACGAAACCGCCTCCCGGGTCTCCCATGAGCATCCCGATACCAACTGTCGCCAGAGCGATACACATTATTGTCATCCAGCTCGCTTTTTCCTTATAGACAGCGGCCATGATCACGGCCACGAGTATCGGATATATGAAAAGGATAGTCGATGCGATGCCGACATCCATATAGTTGTAGCTCATGAACAAAGTCAGGGAGGAGACCGCGACGAGCAGCCCGAGAATCACGAGGGTGACGAGTTGCCTGCGCGTGACACGGAAACTTCTCCCCCGCATCAATATCATCAGCGCGAGGATCGGCAACGCGACAAGATAGCGCAGGAAAAGGACCGAGTCCGGCCCAAGCCCCGCGTCATAAAGCGGAATGGCAAACAACGGATTGGTGCCGTAACTCGCGGCGGCTATTATTCCAAGTATATATCCTTTGAGACGATTGTTCATGATACGCTTCTTTCAGATTCCGGAAAGAATTTTTCACAGATGCAAATATAAACATTTCCGCCATCAAAGAGATCGGGAAAATAAAGATTTTTTTGGAGGCTTGGGGCAGTTTAGTTATCTTTGCAAGTCGGATGGATATTTTTTCCCACATATTGACCAGCGGACTTCTCATCGGCATATTCGTCTCTGCGCCGATGGGACCGATAGGCATGCTCGTCATCCAGCGCACCCTTAACAAGGGAAGACGGCCGGCACTTTTCACGGGTGTCGGGGCGGCCCTTTCAGACCTGACATACAGCCTGCTTACAGGACTGGGGCTTTCGTTTGTCACAGATTTCATCACCGCCAACGAGATGCTGCTCCAGATACTCGGCAGCCTTGTGTTGCTGGCGTTCGCATTCTATCTCTTCAAGAAAAACCCCACCATAGCGCTGAAAAAACCTGAAGATGTCCCCAACAGCTTCTGGAAAGATTTCGTGACAGGGTTCCTGTTCACCTTCGCCAACCCCTTGATATTGTTCTTCATAATCGGTCTGTTCGCCAGGTTCAACTTCATTCTGCCGGAGTTCCGCTATTACCATTATATCCTCGGATATGTGTCGATATTCGCCGGAGCCTTGACCTGGTGGTGGGTGATAACCTATTTTGTAAACAAGGTCAGATCCCACTTCAACATGCGATCACTGTGGATATTCAACCGGATCATATCCGGGCTTCTCGCCGTCATGGCCATTTATGGCCTTTACAGCGGAATAGAGGGATATATCAATCTCGCGGCATGAACTTCATCTGACACCCCCATTATCATTCCAACCGAAAACCGACAATGAAAAAAGAAATATCCGCGTCGCTGCCCTACGCTCCAACACTCGAAGACCATACCCTGCCGGAAATGGCCGGATTGCTTGAGGAGGTCGGGACACGTCTTTCGGTCGAGGCGCTGAACTGGCCCGATGAGTTCCCATACCGCCCACTGACGGTCGTCTCCGCAGCCCATTCCGGCAAACACATATTCCTTGACTTCCTCGTCAGATGCAACTACCTCCGTGCCGTCAACTACACCCCCAACTCCCCTGTCAGCGAAGACTCATGCGTGGAGTTTTTCGTCGCGCCACGCAATAATTCCACCGGTTACTGGAGTTTCTGTTTCAACTGTATCGGTACAGTCAGGTCAAAATGGCACGACAGCGAGTCATCCGGATTCCTCTCTCCCGACGAGCTGTCGCGGATCAAAGTCCACGCGTCAGTCGGCTCTCGCCCATTCCAAGAAGTGGAAGGATCATTCATCTGGAGCGTAACTGTGGCTATCCCCCTCGACCTCATCGGGCTTGAGTATACGGGCCAACCGATGACCATCATGGCCAATTTCAACAAATGCGCCTCCTCGACATCCCAACCGCATTACCTGTCGTGGGCACCGATAGACTCGCCACACCCGGATTTCCACCGTCCCGACTGTTTCGCCCCTTTGACATTGGAGTGAACATTGGTAACGACTTTCATGTCAGACATAATTTATGGGGTTGCTTGTTACAGGAATGTCGAAAAAAAACACTAACTTTGCACCCTAAAAGTTGAGAGTCCCGCCAACATTTATGACGGGCAAATGCTTATCCCGCTATTTTTCAATAGAACACAATGTCAGACATCAAGGAAATTAAGACCGCACTGGTTTCTGTCTTCCATAAAGACGGCCTGGAGGAAATTCTCAGCCTGCTCGACAAGTCGGGCGTCAAATTCATCTCGACGGGAGGGACCCGCGAATTCATCAAGAGCCTCGGATATGCTTGCGATGCTGTGGAAGACCTCACCGGTTACCCGTCGATCCTCGGCGGCCGTGTGAAGACCCTCCATCCGAAAGTGTTCGGCGGGATTCTTAACCGCCGTGACAACACTCAGGACCAGGAGCAGACCAGGCAATATGAAATCCCTTCGATCGACCTTGTCATCGTCGACCTATATCCTTTCAGCCAGACAGTAGCGTCAGGCGCGTCGCAGGCAGAGATCATCGAGAAAATCGACATAGGCGGCATATCCCTCATAAGAGGCGCGGCCAAGAATTTCAACGACGTGGTCATTGTCGCCTCCAAAGCCCAGTATGAGCCTCTGCGCAAGATGCTTGAGCGCGAAGGAGGGGCAAAATCGACCCTCGCAGACCGTCTGTTCTTCGCCAAAGAGGCGTTCGCCGTCTCCTCCGAATATGATTCGGCCATCTTCAATTACTTCGACTCGCTGTCCGAACATCCGACAGCCCTCCGTGTGGCCATCGACGGTGAAAAGACAATGCGCTACGGCGAAAATCCCCACCAGAAAGGCTACTTCTTCGGAGAGTTCGGCAAACTGTTCGACCAGCTCCATGGAAAGGAGATCTCATACAATAACCTCCTTGACATAGACGCGGCTGTCAGCCTGATGGCGGAATTCTCCGATCCCACATTCGCGATCCTCAAGCACAACAACGCTTGCGGGGTTGCCTCACGCGAGACAATCCTTGACGCGTGGAAAGACGCTCTCGCCGGAGACCCGGTGTCGGCATTCGGAGGTGTCCTGATCGCCAACCGCGAGATCGACGGCGCGGCCGCAGAGGAGATCAACAAGATCTTCTTCGAGGTCATCATAGCGCCCGGCTTCACCCCCGACGCGCTCGGAATACTTGAGCAAAAGAAGAACCGCATCATATTGTTGCAGAAAGAAAGCCTGCAGACCACACGTCAGTTCCGTTCGATCCTCAACGGCGCGCTCGTCCAGGAACGTGACCTTAAGGTAGAGACTCCCGAAGAGCTCCGTCAAGTGACGGCAAAGGCAGTGGATCCCTCACAAGTGGCTGACCTCCTTTTTGCCAACAAGCTTGTAAAGCATTGCAAAAGCAACGCCATCGTGCTTGCCAAGAACCGCCAGTTATGCGCCGCAGGTGTCGGCCAGACCTCCCGCGTAGACGCCCTGCGCCAGGCCATCGACAAAGCCCGCAACTTCGGGTTTGACCTCAACGGCGCGGTGATGGCCTCCGACGCGTTCTTCCCGTTTGCCGACTGCGTGGAGATCGCCCACAATGCCGGTATCGACGCAGTCATCCAGCCCGGCGGCTCCATCCGTGACAATGACTCGGTGAAATACTGCGACGAGAACGGAGTGGCTATGGTAATGACCGGTTTCCGCCATTTCAAACATTGACAAACTCATTTATTTATTTCAATACTCAATGAGATTCTTTTCTCTCACAAAAGAAATCGCCATCGATCTGGGCACGGCCAACACCGTGATCATCCATAACGATAAAATCGTCATCGACGAGCCGTCGATCGTGGCTCTCGACCGACGCACCGACAAGCTGATAGCTGTCGGCAAAGAAGCCCAGCTGATGCAGGGCAAGGAACCGGAAGGGATCCGTACGGTCCGCCCTCTCCGCAAGGGTGTAATCGCCGACTTCAACGCAGCCGAGCTTATGATCCGCGGCCTTGTAAAGAAGGCTTCAGCCAAGAGCAACTGGTTCTCACCATCTCTCCGCATGGTTGTCGGTATTCCTTCGGGATCGACCGAGGTAGAGATACGTGCCGTCCGGGACTCATCCGAGCACGCCAACGGGCGCGATGTATACATGATCTACGAACCAATGGCTGCCGCCCTGGGTATCGGCCTGGATGTGGAGGCTCCCGAAGGAAACATGATCGTCGACATAGGTGGCGGAACGACCGAGATCGCCGTCATATCCCTCGGAGGAATCGTTTCCAACAAATCAATCCAGATAGCGGGAGATGACCTCACGGAGGATATCATGAACCATATGCGCCGCGCCCACAACGTAAAAGTCGGAGAACGTACCGCCGAACTTATCAAGATGAAAGTGGGATCGGCCCTGACCGAACTTGAGAATCCGCCGGAGGATTATGTCGTGCATGGCCCGAACCAGATGACCGCCCTCCCGATGGAGATTCCCGTGTCATATCAGGAGATCTCACATTGCATAGAGAAATCGATCTCGAAAATCGAGACAGCCGTACTCGGCGCATTGGAGCAGACTCCACCGGAACTTTATGCCGACATCGTAAGAAACGGTATCTGGCTGGCCGGCGGTGGCGCGCTGATCCGCGGACTCGACAAGCGTCTGACAGACAAGATCGGAATAGAGTTCCATGTAGCCGAAGATCCGCTTCTGGCAGTAGCCAAAGGCACCGGTGTCGCTCTGAAAAACATCCAGAATTTCTCGTTCCTTATAAAATAGGAGAGTTTGGTTAACATGGAGCGGGACTTCTATACCTTGTCCCGCTCCAACTACAGGCTGACGGAGATTGAGAAACCTGCTGAATTTTCTTATCAGGTATAGTTCGTGGTTTGTATTCACGTTCTATGTGGTGGTGTCGTGTGGATTGCTGTTCAACCGCAATCCATACCAGCATCATGTGTTCCTGACCTCTGCCGGAGCGATCGCCGCCGGACTCCATGACGTTTCGAGCAATATCACCGGATATTTCAGCCTGCGCGACATCAATGACGACCTGCAGCGTCAGACAGCCACCCTCCAGGCCGAGGTGCTTACCCTGCGCGAACAGGTACGCCATTATCGCGAGACGGAAATCCAGGACTCTCTCCGCGCCATCGACTCTGTAGGGAAATTCAACTTCATCATCGCTACAGCCATAAACAACTCCATCACACGGCCATATAATTATGTCACCATCAACAAAGGGAAGCTCGACGGCATCCGGCCGGAGATGGGAGTGATGGACCAGAACGGAGTTGTCGGAGTGGTGAATGTGGTCTCCGACCATTACGCGAGAATCATCTCATTGCTCAATCCGAATTTCCGCTTGTCATGCAAGCTCCGTGGCTCCGACACATTCGGCTCGCTGGTCTGGGACGGCGACGACCCCCGCAGGGCCATCCTCGAGGAGTTGCCCAAGCATACCCTTTTCCACAAGGGAGACACGATCGTCACATCCGGATATTCGGCAGTCTTTCCGGAAGGGATCCCTGTCGGCATAATCGAAGGCAAAGCGCGTGGAGCAGACGACAATTTCTTCACTCTCCGGATCAGGTTACTTACCGATTTCACCGCGTTGTCTACCGTAAAAGTCATCTCCAACACAGACCTTCAGGAGATACGCTCGATCGAAACCGACGCGACAGGAGGGCAGTCCGAACAATAAGAGGCAGAGATCATGGCGAAAGAAATAATCAAATATCTGTTGCTGTTCGTGGTGCTGGTGGTGGTGCAGGTTGTGGTGTTCAACCATATGTGCCTGTTTAACGTCGCCGTGCCCCTTGTGTTCATATACTTCATCATCAAGCTTCCTGTCACCCTCCCGGTCAATTGGGCCATGACCGTGTCATTCCTGCTTGGCCTGATGGTCGACATCTTCTCAAACACCCAGGGGATGAACGCCTTGGCATGCACTGTCCTGGCAGCCATCCGTCTGCCGATGCTCCGGCTCTATTTTCCGCGCGAAGAGGACATGACCAACCCGGAACCATCGCTAAGGACCCTTGGTCCGGGAGTGTACATGAAATACCTGATAACGGTAGTAGCCGTCTACTGCGCTATGTTTTTCCTCATAGAGGCTTTCACGTTCCACAACTGGGGACTGATGCTTTTACGTATCGGAGCCTCCACCCTGTTGACGTTCATCATACTTCTCGCGTTTGACTCCCTGTCAGCCAAGACCCGCTGAACAATTGTCTGACATGGCGCGAAGCCGCCGACAAGCCGCTCTCCCCCCTCCTCCACATGCGAAAAGACTATCGACTCGAAAAAAGGAAATATGTGATCGGCGGTTTCATCGTCGTGATAGCCATCATATACCTGATCAGGCTGTTCGGACTACAGATTTCCGACTCAAAATACAAGGATTACGCCGACAACAACGCCTTCCTTAGGAAGACAGTCTACCCCTCACGTGGCCTGATATATGACCGCAATGACTCTCTGGTGGTATTCAACCAGCCGGCCTACGATGTCATGATGATTCCCAGGGATGTCCACGACTTCGACACAATCGATTTCTGCAACACCCTACAGATTTCTCCCGAGACATTCCAGAAGCGACTGGCGACCATGAAGAGTTCGCCAAACTATTCCTCCTACACCCCCCAGACCCTGATAACCCATCTGTCCGCGCAGGATTACGGGCGGTTGCAGGAAAAACTTTACCGCTATCCCGGATTTTTCATCCAGAAACGCATCCTGCGCCAATACAATTATCACAGTGCGGGCAACATCCTCGGCAATATCCGGGAGGTATCTCAGGCTGATATCAAACGTGATCCATATTATGAGTCGGGCGATTACTGCGGAGACCTCGGTATCGAGAAGAGTTATGACCACCACCTCCGTGGTGTCAAAGGAAAGGAAATCCTTATCCGCGACGCGCGCGGACGCATCCGTGGCCGTTACGACAATGGCGCGCGTGACATAGCCCCGGTTTCGGGCCGCAACCTGAAACTCAGCATCGACATCGGCCTGCAACAATACGCCGAGTCACTGATGGTCAACAAAATCGGAGCGGTGGTGGCCATCGAGCCTGCCACAGGAGAGATCCTCGCCATGGTTTCCTCACCCACATATGACCCGACCCTCCTTATAGGCCGCGCCAGAGGGAAAAACTACAAGATGCTGGTCGACGACCCGCAGAAACCTCTCTTCGACCGCGCCCTGCAGGGCGCGTACCCTCCGGGATCGACGTTCAAGCCATCCCAAGGCCTTATCTTCCTTCAGGAAGGTATCGTAAACCTCGCCACGCCTTATCCTTGTTACCGGGGATTCGTCAACGGCCGTTTGCGCGTGGGATGTCACGGCCATGCCTCCCCGATCACATTGAAACCGGCCCTGCAGACATCATGCAACGCGTATTTCTGCTGGGGATTCAAGGCAATGGTCGACAACAAGCGGTCTAAATACGGATCATCGGCCAACGCCTTCGAGGTATGGAAGAAACATCTCGTCTCGCTGGGCTACGGCTACAAATTAGGTGTCGACCTACCGCATGAGGGGCGCGGATTCATCCCCAACGAGAAATTCTACAACAAGATCTATGGCGAAGGCCACTGGAGCGCGAACACCATCATCTCGGTATCCATCGGCCAGGGAGAGATCCTCGCGACACCCCTCCAGATCGCCAACCTCTGCGCCACAGTGGCCAACCGTGGATGGTTCATCACCCCCCATGTCGTGAAAGAGATCCAGGACACACTGCTTGCGCCGGAATATCTTGAAAAAAGGCTTCCGACAATCGACTCCAAATATTTCGAGGATGTCGCCGAGGGTATGAGGATGGCTGTGACCGGCGGCACCTGCCGGCTGGCCAATCTCCCTGACATAGAAGTCTGCGGAAAAACAGGTACGGCCCAGAATCCTCATGGCCGCGACCACTCGGCGTTTATCGGCTTCGCGCCCTACCGTGATCCGAAAATAGCCGTATGCGTGTATGTCGAGAATGCCGGATTCGGCGCGACCTACGGTGTGCCGATCGGATCACTCGTCATAGAGAAATACCTGACAGGCCACATTTCCCCCGCAAGGAAATATCTCGAAGAGCGAATGCTCGAATCCAACACAATCATTTACAGCGGAGTAAAGAAACACTGACGTGAGAGATTACCGAAACCCCAATGCCGGGACATTGAAACACCTCGACTGGTTCACAGTCATCCTCTATCTGCTGCTTGTAATAGCGGGGGTCATAAGCATCTATGCCGCAAGCTATGATTTCGACCATGCCTCCATATTCTCCTTCGAGGAATTCTCCGGGAAACAGATCCGATGGATCGGGCTGTCGTTGCTGTTGGGCGGCTTCCTCCTTGTTATTGACGCGAGGATGTATGAGACCTACGCCTACCCCATCTATTTCGCCATGCTGCTTTTGCTGCTGGTCACGATATTCGTCGCGCCAGACATCAAAGGGTCACGCTCATGGCTCGTGTTCGGCCCGATGAGCCTGCAGCCCGCGGAGTTCGCCAAATCCGCCACCGCTCTCGCCTTGGCAAAGCTTTTCTCTTCCTACAACTTCAATCTCAACGCCAAAGGATCAAATTATGTGAAAGCCTTGGCCATAATCTTCGTCCCGGTGCTGTTCATACTTGCTCAGAAAGAGACCGGGTCGGCCCTGGTCTACCTTTCACTGTTCTTCGTGCTTTACCGCGAGGGAATGAGCTGGCTTGTCCTTTTCGCCGCGCTTGTGGCTGTGGTGATATTCGTGGTGGCGATCAAATTCACGGAATCCACCGTCATAGGGATGCCGGTCGGAGAGTTCGCCGTGATGGTTATGGTGATGACCCTGATGGTGGGGATGCTTGTCCTTTATGTCAGGCGATTCGAGATAGCGCGAAATGTTTTCCTCTGGTTTGCAGGGACTGCCATTGTCGAGTCGGTCCTTTCCAAGTGGGATCTCCATCTGACAGGCTACGCCTATTTTCTAAGCGTTCTCGGCGTGGCTGTCGGCTACTGCCTGTTCGAGATGCTCCGCGTCGAAGCGAAAAAGCTTTCCATTACGGTCCTGACGGTCGTCCTCTCGGTCGCCTTCCTCTTCTCGGTCAACTTCGTGTTCTCCCACATGATGCCCCACCAGCAGAAACGAATCCAGGTCGCCCTCGGAGTTATAGATGATCCCCGTGGCGACGGCTACAATGTCAATCAGGCCAAAATCGCCATAGGTTCAGGCGGAGTCACCGGCAAAGGATTCCTCAAAGGGACACAGACAAAACTCAAGTATGTGCCCGAACAGCACACCGATTTCATTTTCTGCACCATAGGGGAGGAAGAGGGATATCTCGGCACCACAACGGTGATACTGTTGTTCCTCATGCTCATCCTAAGAGTGATATCCCTGGCCGAACGGCAACCCACGACATTCGCCAGGGTCTACGCATATTGTGTCGCCTCTTACCTGATATTCCATTTCTGCATCAACATAGGTATGGTGATCGGAGTATGCCCTGTCATTGGCATCCCTCTCCCCTTCTTCAGCTACGGCGGCTCATCGTTGTGGGGCTTCACGATCCTGTTGTTCATCTTACTGCGTCTTGACGCGTCCCGGTCATCCCGGCTGACCCAATAGGGACGCGGTAATGGAGGATTCCATTTGTATAGTTATTGAGAATATATTTACGACGGGGCGAGCCTATAGCCCACCCCGTCAGTTACGCATCAGAATTTATTTGTCATTTGAGTAAGACAGCTGCAAAGATGTGGCCTTAAGACATCCTTCAACATTCTTCTCGGTGATGGTGAAGGTTTCGAATACAAGTTTGGTGCCGGCTTTGACTCCCAACTCTGAGTCAGTAATCAAACCAATTGGAAAATATGCCACTTTTGATCTAAACACCTGCGCCCCGGTATCATCAAGACCTATCAGATACACATGCTCGCTTAGACCGGTGTATCTCGTGATATCACCACCGGCTTTGGAGATGCTTTTACTATCTTTACTTTGATAGTCTTGTCCGGCAACCACATCTCCGGCCAGCTTAAAGCGGGGAGTCATGTCGAGTTTCGATTGAAAACCGTCGAACGTAAGAGTTATCGGAGATTTGACTGTAATCTCCGGGGATGACTGGATTTCGATCGTTTTACCGTCCAAACCCTTGGCGGCTTCTTCGAGTTTGGCGGAAAAATCCTTTTCGGCAGATTCGGCCTCGGCATAGATCTTTTTAGCCTCATCTTCTGTTGAACAGGTTTTGTACTGCTCTTTCAGGACCTCCTTTTTTTCAATCATATTGGCAAAAATTCCGGGAACTTTGCCAAAGAATCTGGAGTCGGATGCAGACCCGGAGCCTCCTCCGCAAGAAGTGAATGTCACAGCGGCTGCCATCAGAAATGCAGCAATCAGTAATTTGTTTTTCATTCTATTTGTTTTTAGTTTGCCCCACAAAATTGAGCAATATCAGGCACAAACCGAAATCCCGGGATATCTCTACCGTAAAAAACGGTTAACAATATGACAATTCCGGATGAATAATAAGACAAAACAAATTAACAACCCAACAACCGAATGAGCATCAACCACTTATAGAAGCCCTGTAATCAGAAGGAGAAGATCCTTTTATTTTTGTAAAAACACGTATGAATGCCTGCGGAGAATTATATCCTGATTTTGAAGCTATGATTTTCACACTCTGTTCAGTTTCTTTCAGAAGTCTGCAAGCGTGCTCTATCCTAAGTCCATTGACATAATCATAGAAAGTCGAAGATGCCTCACGATTGAAATATGCGCTAACATAAGTGCGGTTTGACCCTACGGCCACTGCGATGTCAGAGATTTTAAGATTGGAATTAAGGAATACCATCTCTTCACGGAAAAGGCGTTCGATACGCAGCCCCAAATCAGACAGCCGAGTCTCTTCCGGGTCAGTTTCATCCAGTTCTGTGATTTCCTGACCGAGACTGTCCATAACAGTCTCATGCCTGTAGATGGCATAATCAATTATCATCCACATCACTATCGAGGCGGCAAGGTAAACGCAATCAATATCAACATTAATTGACAAAGTGTCTATTATCCATAACATCAATAATGCGAAGAAAATCCATAGAATTTTATACAACCAGTCAAGATTGATATTTTCGTTATATGAGAATTGTCCCTTAAGTTTTCGATTATATTTTTTGATGTTGATGTGAGTCCATATCATATAGACCAGACCATAAATTCCTGCGCCCAGTATCATCAGCCAATTGATCAACATTATCCCGGTAAGGATGAATGCCATGACGACCACGGCAAAAGGCAATACATTGACCATTGCAACTTTCAATGTCACACTTCCCGGTTTGACAAGTTCACGTAGAATCAGTGCATACATGGGCACCGCGACAATGTCAATGCCTGTAATAACAGGCCAGTAATGCGGAGCAAGATAAGCTCCTTCATTGAGGAAAAACAAAGAGATGAAACATTGTATTCCCAAAAGCGACATAAGGCATGCCACGATGAATGACAGTTTTCCCCCTTTCTGGACAAACAAGAATGCTGTCATCCAGAAATACATGACAGACAAGCCGAGTATGAATGAGACTATTATTTCATTTTCCATTGTTTTCAACAAACAAAAAGAGCATATAGCTTCTAATTTTAAACATGTCTCGGAAAGAGTTGTCTCGATCCACATACAAAGTTACAGAAAGCCATGATAAAACCACTCAATACCGGGAATTTATTATGTGACAAATTTGCTTCACATATTCACAAAAATTACTAATTTTGCAGTAAAATAAAAACCCGTCATGGCAGAGCAACCATCTTCCAGAAAGCCTTATCGACTCGGAATCGCCCTGAGCGGCGGTGGAGCGCGTGGATTCGCCCATATCGGCGCGTTGAAAGCAATCGAGGAGGCGGGGCTGAAGCCTGATGTGATCGCCGGAGTGTCGGCGGGTGCCATCGCCGGAGTGTTGTATGCCTCCGGAATGGATCTCGAAAGAATCCTGCCACTGTTCTCCGACACCAAATTCACCGACTTCTGCAAGCTCGCCATACGCGACGGCGGAGGCTTGTTCAAACTTGCCGGACTCAAGAAATTCATGGTGAAACATGCCGGGGTCGAGAATCTCGAAGACCTTCCCATCCCGACTTATATCGGTGCTACCGACTTCGACAACGGCGTGGCGGCAGAATTCCATGAAGGTCCGCTCGGAGACCGTGTCATCGCCTCATGCTCGATTCCCATCATCTTCCAGCCGGTAAGGATCAACGGGGTGAACTATGTCGACGGTGGAGTGCTACGCAACCTGCCGGCATGGATAATCCGTGACAAATGTGACAAACTCATAGGCATCAACTGCTCACCACTTACAAACTACCGCTACAAGAAATCGATCTATGACGTGGCTCTCAGGAGTTACAATCTCATGGCCAAGTCAAACCAGGCCGTCGACATGGAGATGTGTGACCTTGTGATCAAGACACCGGAAATTGCCGGATACCAGGTGTTCAACCTGAAAGACATACGGAAAGTCTATCTCAGCGGCTATGCCGCAGCCCACAAAGCGGTCAAGGAATGGATCAGGCAGGAAAACCTTTAGACAAGCCTCTCTTTCAACCAACCCAGACAATGACAAGGACGAAGAAAACAAACGACTCTCCGATTGCCAGCACAAATACGGCACCCGCGTCTGAAATACCCGCCGGGGAAAAGGCATCCGCTCACGGGAAGCCGGTAATCTACCAGATGTTTCCCCGCCTCTTTTCCAACACGACGACAGATTGCGTCCCCGACGGAGACATCGACCGCAACGGATGCGGCAAGATGAATGACCTGACACCGAAAGTGTTGAGATCAATAAAAGATCTCGGAGCCACGCATGTATGGTACACCGGTGTGATCGAACACGCCCACGCCACCGATTACTCCGCATATGGCATAATTCCTGACAACCCATACGTCGTCAAAGGGAAAGCCGGATCTCCGTATGCCATCAGCGATTATTATGACATCGACCCTGACATTGCCGAGGATGTCCCCTCAAGAATGGAGGAATTCGAGGCTCTGGTCAAGCGCACACATCAAGCCGGACTCAAAGTGTTGATCGACTTCGTGCCAAACCATGTCGCACGGCGATATCATTCGGATGTCGCTCCGGCCAGAATAGAAGATTTCGGCCAGGGAGATGACTCGACCTACTTCTTCTCTCCTCGCAACAATTTCTATTACATTCCGCGCCAGTTGTTCCAGCCCGACTTTGACATCGACGACTATAATGAATTCCCGGCAAAGGCATCGGGCAACGACTGCTTCAATGCCTTCCCCACAAGGAATGACTGGTATGAGACAGTCAAATTGAACTACGGTGTGGATTACGGCGACGGCTCGCGCCATTTCGACCCGGTGCCTTCCACTTGGTTCAAGATGCTCCATATCCTCCGCTACTGGGCCTCAAAGGGGATCGACGGATTCCGCTGTGACATGGTATTCATGGTGCCGGTTGAATTCTGGGAATGGGCGATACCGCAAGTCAAGAGCCACTACCCCGACCTGATCTTCATCGCCGAGATATATAATGTCGGACAATACCGGGAATTCCTTGACAGGGGCAAATTCGACTACCTTTATGACAAAGTAAATCTCTACGACACCTTGCGGGCTGTCCAGTGTCACCACCATTCAGCAGCCACCATCACAGACTGCTGGCAGCGTGTCGACGGGATAGGTCCCCGGATGCTCAACTTTCTGGAGAACCATGACGAACAGCGTTTCGCGTCAGCCGAATATGCCGGCGACGCGACAAAAGTGCTGCCATCCCTGATCGTAAGTTCCATGATATCCACCGGACCGTTCATGCTGTATGCGGGTCAGGAACTGGGAGAAAAGGCAGAGGATGCGGAAGGCTTTTCCGGCAAGGATGGCCGGACAACGATCTTCGATTACTGGTCTGTTCCCACCCTGCGCCGCTGGTTCAACAACGGGAAAGCCGACGGAGGTCAGCTGTCTACGGTCGAGAAAGATCTTCGCGGAGTGTACGCCCATGTGATGAAGATGCTCAATTCCGAGAAAGCCCTTGCAGAAGGTGAGTTCTTTGATCTGATGTATGTCAATTTCGGCAATCCCCGTTTCAACCCCCACCGCCATTACGCGTTTCTGCGCCGCAGCGGCGACGAAGTGCTGCTAATAGCTGTCAATTTCTCCGACAAGGCTTCCGAACTGGCCATCAATATCCCCCCTCTGGCCCTTGGCATGTATGGTGTCAAAGAGGGGATAAAAAAGGGGAAGGAGCTGATCTCCGGCCGCGAATCAGACCTGACTGTCAGCCGCGAAGAGCCGTTCACAACCCACATCGGCCCTTGGGGAGCAGTGATATGGAAATTCTCGGCATCCCGAAACCGACGCAAAAACAAAACCGCCGCCGGAAAGTAATTCACATGAATTTCTTGCCGTTCCGGGGAATAATTTTTACCTTTGCAACACCATTTCCAAGCTCATATACGATTTTATGAATCCTATGTTACCGCCAATCAAGGTTTTCGCAGGCACTAAGTCACGATACATGGCTGAAGAGATCTGCGCTGACCTTGGAATCGAACTCGGCAAGATGAACATCCTTCATTTCGCCGACGGGGAATTTGAAGTCTCCTATGAAGAATCAATCCGTGGTTGCGAGGTGTACCTCGTCCAGTCCACATTCCCCAATTGCGACAACCTCATGGAACTGCTGTTGATGATCGACGCGGCCAAGCGTGCTTCGGCCAAATCGGTCATCGCTGTTATTCCCTATTTCGGCTGGGCCCGTCAGGACCGCAAGGACAAGCCTCGCGTGTCTATCGCCGCCAAGCTCGTCAGCGACCTGCTGGTCGCCGCCGGTGTTGACCGCGTGATCACCATGGACCTCCACGCCGATCAGATACAGGGCTTCTTCAACGTCCCCGTAGACCACCTCTACGCTTCGACTGTTTTCCTGCCCTATATCAAGCAGCTTAATCTGCCCGATCTGGTGATCGCCACTCCCGATGTAGGCGGAGCCAAACGCGCCAACAACTACGCGAAATATCTCAACGTGCCCCTTGTCCTATGCCACAAGCAGCGCGCCAAGGCCAATGTGGTAGCCAACATGACCGTCATCGGTGATGTCAAAGACAAGAATGTCATCCTTATCGACGACATGGTAGACACCGCCGGCACAATCACCAAGGCAGCCGACCTGATGCTCGCCGAGGGAGCAAAATCAGTACGCGCCCTGGCCTCCCACGCCATAATGAGCGATCCGGCCACCGAGCGTGTCGACAAATGC
Source organism: Prevotellaceae bacterium (assembly GCA_021772015.1). GTDB lineage: Bacteria > Bacteroidota > Bacteroidia > Bacteroidales > Muribaculaceae > UBA7173. The sequence continues at coordinate 50,961 of JAETNS010000007.1, forward strand.
GGCCTGACAGAGATCATCTTCACCAACTCCATTCCTCTGAACAAGGATCTGAAGAAAGCCACCATACTCTCTGTGGCAAAGATGTTCGCCGACACCATCCGCCGTGTCCACAACAATGAATCCATTTCATCGCAATACCTCATCTGATCCAATTGCTTAGACCCGCCTCTCCAAAAAGCATAGCACGTAATATATTGCTCATGGCCGTCTTCATGGCGGTCATGGGCTTTGCTTTGCCCTTATCAGGCCGCCAGCCCGCCCTCGCGCCATCATACTCCTGGAAGCTCCTTCCCCCCTTGGGGTTGCGGGAACCGGCCGAGATGGATACACTCTATACCAACTATTCCTTGCGCTTCGTGCCGCAGACCGTCTCCCCCGCATACGCCGCCACAGGCAATTATTGCGCCGAAGGGTACAACATGATTTATTTCGACCGCAAGCCGATCAGCGATTTCATGTTCCGCGACGCGATAGCCCATTGGGTGCCTGATGAAGAGAAAATACGGTTCTTTAATACCCGCATTCCGATGACTCTGATGGGATACAGTTTCGGAGGCGGCAAGGAAAACGGGCAGGATGACCTGTCATTGGTCTTCTCCGGGAATGCCAACAAACGATTACAGTTCGGCGCGTTGTTCGACTATCTGTACTCAAAAGGAATGTATGCCAACCAGGCCGCCAAAGACTTCACATGGGGGCTGTCTGGCTCATACATCGGAGAACGTTTCGAAGCCCAGGCATATGGCTATCATTTCGCTCTCACAGCGCAGGAAAACGGGGGAATCACTGACGACCTATACATCACCGACCCGGCGGAAGTGCAGGGAGGACAAAATTCAGTTGAAGCCAAACAGATCCCGACTCGCCTTACGGCGGCACAGAACCGTATCACCGGCGGGGAGTTCTATCTCAACGGGCGTTACAAACTCGGTTTTTACGAGGAGGAACAGATAAACGACACCACGACTGTCGAACACCTCGTTCCCGTGACATCCATAATCTGGACGCTGAAATACCGCGAGGGGAGAAGACGTTTCAAAAACAACGATCCGGCGCAAAATCTGGAGTTCTGGAAAGACACCTACTTCAATCCCGACCTGACCAACGACCAGCAAAAATACTGGAGCTTGCGTAACACCGTGGGAGTCTCATTGCTGGAAGGATTCAACAAATACGCCAAAGCAGGCCTGTCGGCATATGCCACCCATGAGATCAGGAACTACGAGATGGAGACTCTCGTCGCCGAGCCTGTAGAACTTCCTGACGGGGAGACAAGCCAGTTGTCACCCAACCCCTATCCGTCACTCATTGACCACGAGAAGCAAAACCTCCTGTGGGTAGGGGCCCAGCTGACCAAACAGCAGGGACGCATCCTTAACTATGACGTTACGGCAGAATTGGGTCTGGTGGGTCCGGCAGCCGGAGAAATCAAAGTTGACGGCGGAATAACGACCCGTATCCCGCTGCTGGGCGATACTGTCAACATAGCCGCAAACGGCAAGTTCACAAATCTCTCCGCCCCCTGGTTCATGCAACATTATCTCTCGAACCATTTCATATGGGACAACGATTTCTCGAAGACCCGCAGTTTCCGGGCCGGAGGAGAGATCACAGTGCCTTGGACCTGGACACGACTGTCTGCCGGGGTAGAGAATATCCAGAACGCGCTGTATTTCGGCGGAGACGCGCTTCCACGTCAACACGGCGGAAGCGTGCAGATTTTCTCCGCAACGCTTCATCAGGATCTCCATGCCGGATGTTTCCATTGGGAGAACCGCATAACTTATCAGACATCATCCAATCAGGATGTCATCCCCCTGCCGCAGCTCGCCCTGAATTCCAACATGTATGTGACATTCAGAGTGGCTACATTGCGGATACAGTTCGGTCTTGACTGCGATTATTTCACCCGTTACAAACCGGTGAGCTACCAACCGGCCACAATGCAATTCTACAACACAAACGGAGAGTGGATCGGGAATTATCCCTTCATGAACCTGTATATCAACTGCCGTCTGTCAAAGACCCGTTTCTACCTCATGATGTCACACATCAACCAGGGATTGACAGGCGACAATTACTTCTCCATGCCTCACTATCCGATGAATCCCCGCCGTTTCCAACTCGGTCTGTCGGTTGATTTCGCGGACTGATCCTGACTGATAAACAATCGGTCAAGTGAACCTTATTGTTATTTGAACATAATGATGAAAAAGAGTCTGACAGCACTTGCTTTCGGGACATTCGCCTTGGGCATTGCCGAATTCGGCATGATGGGTATACTCGGTGACGTAGCCAAAGGAATCGATGTTGATATTGTAAAAGCCGGCCATTTGATCTCGGCTTATTCCCTCGGAGTCGCGATAGGAGCACCAATACTCATCGTTTTGCGCAGGCTGCCGTTGAAACGGCTGATGTTGCTTCTAAGTGCTACCATATTCCTCGGCAACCTTGCCGCATCGATCGCACCGGGTTACATGTCGCTTCTGATCGCGCGTTTCATTTCAGGGTTGCCACACGGAGCTTTTTTCGGAGCAGGAGCGATCGTCTGCTCACGTCTGGCTGACAAGGGGCAGGGAGCACAGGCAGTGGCCGTCATGGTAGGAGGCATGACAGTCGCCAACGTACTGGGTGTCCCGATTGCCACCTGGGTCAGCGATATGTTCAACTGGCGGATCGCATTCGGTGGAGTCGCCCTGTCCGGACTGACGGCATTCCTGCTGATCAAGATCTGGCTACCTTATCTCCAGCCTCTGCCTGACACCGGCATAAAGGGACAGTTCCGTTTTCTTAGGAATCCTGCTCCGTGGCTGATATACGCCGGAGTCTTCTTCGGACAGGCGAGTGTCTATTGCTGGTTAAGTTACATAGATCCCATCATGACCGAAGTAACGCGCTTCCCTGCGACCGACATGACATGGATAATGATGCTTGCCGGCATGGGAATGGTCATCGGCAACATTATCGCAGGAAAATTCGCAGACTGTTACAACGCGGCATTGGTATCCGGCTGCATCGCCGCCTCACTGGCAGTCATAATGCCGGCTGTCTACCTTTGTGCCACTTTGCAGATACCGTCCCTGCTGCTGATGTTTCTGGCGACAGCCGGATTATTCGGCATAGGAGGTCCGTTGCAATACCTAATTGTCAAATACGCCAAAGGAGGTGAAATGCTCGGAGGCGCAGGTATTCAGATCGCATTCAACGTCTCCAACGCCATGTCCGCATCCCTCGGAGGAATTGCCATCCACGCGGGACTCGGTCTGGCTTCCCCTGCTCTCGTGGGCACTCCTTTCGCCCTCATCGGAGCCGTTGCCCTCTTCATCCTCTACCGCCGTCACTCGGTATCTCCATGAGGGCCTTAAATGCAACGAAAGCAGTTTGACCTTGACATCAAGGTAAAACTGCTTTCATCATATTAGCGGAAGGAGAGGGATTCGAACCCCCGGAGGTGTGACCCTCAACGGTTTTCAAGACCGCCGCAATCGACCACTCTGCCATCCTTCCGAAACAGCGACAAGAAGCATCTGAAGTTGTATCGACCGCCTCTGTCGTGGTTTGCGGTGCAAAGTTACGATTTTTTTTTGTCTCTGCAAAAATTTGACGAAATTTTATCTCCGAATTTCCATGCATACTGCATAAACACTGCATGCATCGGCATTAAATACAGCTATCAAATTCCAATAGTTCAATGTCTCACGCGCTCAACGCAGCGGCTCATAGACCCGTTCACCGATTTTGGTCGCGAGATCCGCGCAGAACTGCTGCCACTGGCGCTGCTGTCCCATCAGCTCCAATATCGCGTCAAGATCGTAATCGGGCTGTTGCTGCATCTGCTGTATTTTCTGTGACAAGTCATAGAAGAAACAACGGGCTATGTCATATTTCAATTCCAATAATGCGCGTGGGACAAGCTCGTCAAGACGGTCTTCCTCTGTTTCCACTTTCGTGTTGTTCTTGAAATAGATCTTGCTTAGTTGATGGCGGTCAACGACAAGGTCTGTGGCGACATTGCGTATGACATCGTCGGGATGAGACAAGAGCCGACGTTGGAAGAATCCTCTGGAGAACTCTACAAGTGAACGTCCATACGCCTCCTCCACCCTCTCTTTCAACAACACCTCCCGTTGTCGGATCTCTTCAAGGGTAGAAGCGTCACGGGCAATGGCCTCCACCCCTTCTTTCATGCTGCGCTCCTTCTCCACGGCTGCCTCCTCAAGGAAAGCGGCATAGTCCTGATCCCAGAATTGAACACGCGTCTCCATCGCACATTCGTAGACCTTAAGCAAATCGGGATTCTCAAAGGTCAGCCCATCCTGCTCAAGATCCTCGGCAACATAATCGATCACCTTTATGAGTCTGCCGGACTCGTCGGTGCCGTAATCCTCACCCAAGTCAAGCATCCCGTACTTCAAGACAAGTCGTAGAAGCGACCTCTCCTGGGGAGCAAGTATCATGGCGCGATGACTCCGGCCGGTCTTGCCGATGAAAGCAGAATAATCGGCCTCGGTAAGACCGTCGCCTTGGCTCATAGCGGCATCTGCGGAGCGTGGTTCCTGCGTAGAGACAGAAGGCTTGTCAGTCGTCCCCGTATTTGCCGGAAGTACATTTCCCGCATCCGACGTTCCTACATTCTCTTCCGCATGACTGTCAATCGGAGGCTCCACGGGAGGAAAGTCATTGCCATTCTCTCCGGAGCGAATACCTCCGGGGGGATTATCCACACTGTCACGAGCCGCCTGACGGCGCGCCTCCTCCGCCTGTTGCTCAATGCGCTTGGTCCTGGCTACAGCCACCTGACGGGTCAGCAACGCCTCATCCATAGCGAACCGCTGTGAACACTCCCGGATGTACACATTACGGGTGATCTCATCGGGAATCACGGCAATCGACCTGACAATATCAGCCACCGCTCTGGCCCGGGCTATCGGATCATTGGCAGTGTCTTTCAACAATATATCCGTCTTGAACCGGATAAAATCGACCTCATTCTCAGCCAGATATTTCTCTACCTCTTCCGTCGTATGGTTCTGGGCGAATGAGTCAGGATCATCTCCTTGCGGGAGCAGGCAGACCTTTATGTTCAATCCTTCGGCAAGAAGCAGATCGATACCTCGCAGGGAAGCCTTGATACCCGCAGGATCGGAGTCATATATGACGGTCACATTCTCGGTGAACCGATGGATAAGCCTTACCTGCCCGGTTGTCAGAGATGTCCCGGAAGAGGCCACCACATTCTCGATTCCGCTCTGGCTCATGGATATGACATCCATGTAGCCCTCCACAAGTATGCATTTATTGTTCCTTACGATCGACTGCTTCGCCTGATAAAGCCCGTAAAGTTCCCGGCTCTTGGAATATATCAGGCTCTCGGGCGAATTGACATATTTTGCGAGCTTCTTGTCATTGGTCAGAATACGGCCGCCGAAAGCCACCACTTTGCCTGCGATCGTGAAAACGGGATAAATGACCCTGCCTCGGAAGCGATCGCGTAACTCACCCCTGTCGGTAGCAAACGAAAGGCCGGTCTTTTCAAGAGCCTCACGGCTGTACCCGGCTTTCAGGGCCGCCTGAGCCAGATCGTCGCGTTTGTCAAGGGCGAAGCCAAGATGAAACCGGGCGACAGCCGCGTCATTGATCCCGCGATGACGGAAATAGCTCAGACCTACCTCACGTCCCTCCTCGGTGGAGACCATACGATCCTCGAAATGCTTCATCGCGAATTCGTTGAGCGAGAGCAGCGTCTGACGCTCCCCTTGTTGGCGACGCTCCTCGTCGGTCAACTCATGTTCCTTGATCTCGATATGATATTTACGGGCAAGGTAACGAAGAGCTTCCCAATAGGTCATCTGCTCATGCTCCATGATGAAGTTGACCGGACTACCCCCTTTGCCGCAACTGAAACATTTGCATATTCCCTTGGCCGGAGAGACAGAGAAGGATGGTGTACGCTCATTGTGAAACGGACACAGCCCTATGTAATTCGCTCCCCGTCGTTTCAGACTCACGAAGTCAGACACCACCTCTACAATATTGGCGGTATCGATAATTCTTTGTACGGTCTCGCGGTCTATGACAGATTTTTTCATCATATTGCAAAGTTACGCTTTTTCCAAACAAGCCGTAAAGCGTCAAATGTTAAAAATTCATCTGTGAATCAAACGTCAAAGCTTGTGAGGATGTTATAAATACGATAGCGGTGACGTAGAGTGGAATGTTCACTTGAAACCGCCTTGACACGTTTTCAACTGAAACATTAGCCCCGGATAAATGAAATTCCCGATTGAACGACTGACAGTCACCGCATTGGCGGTAATTCTCACAATAACGACCTCGCATGATATCCTGGCCGACGAACCTCTGACAACTGACAGCCTGCCGGCCGCATGGTCATATACTCCTGAGAACCTCCAGGAGATACCCGGAGGGGAATCAGACCATTGGTGGAGGCAATTCTCCGACCCGTTGCTCGACTCCCTGATAGTGCTGGGAGTCGAGCGCAACTATGACCTGCGTCTTGCCCAACGACGACAGGAAATAGCCCGCGCGGCAATGAACCAGGCTCGTTCAGGCTGGTTTCCGACAATAGGCCTGTCGGCAGGGTGGAACGCCGAAAAAAGCTCCGGGGCAACCGGGCGCGGAGCGACAGTCTCCGTCCCATCGGAATCTTATTTCAACGCCGGACTCAACGCGAGCTGGGAAATAGACATCTTCGGCAAGGTGGCCGCCGGAGTCAAGGCAAAAAAAGCACAGTACAACGCGAGCAGGGCGGAATATGCAGGTTCGATGGTCTCGATGACAGCCCAGATCGCCTCGACATATTTCACACTCAGAAGCCAGCAGAGGTTATTGCAGGTAGCCCAAGCCCACTGTGAGAGCCAGATGAAGATCGTAAAGATCGCCCAGGCGAGATTCGAGGCCATGCTTGCCTCAAAGCTCGATGTCGCCGAAGCGTGGCAGACATATTATTCTACAGCCGCCTCGATACCCATGCTTGAAAACGCCATAAAGGCATCTGTCAATTCCCTTGGAATACTTGTCGGGGAATTCCCTCCCGAAGCGGCCAGAATGCTCGCCGAACCGGGGCCGTTGCCTAACTGGAAAAGCTCGGTGTCGGCCGGAGTCCCGGCTGATCTGCTTCGCCGCCGTCCTGACATCGTGGAGGCTGAAATGCAATTGGCCGCAGCAGCAGCCCAAGTCGGGATCGCCAAGAAAGATTTCCTGCCGACATTGACCATAGAAGGGAACGTCGGCACTGCCTCACGCAGGCTCGGCGATCTGTTTTCCGGCCACTCATTCACATGGTCAGTCGCCCCTACCCTTTCCTGGACAATTTTTGACGGCTTCGCCCGGAAATACCAGCTCGTATCGGCCCGCGAACAGATGCAGTCGGCCATCGACAGCTACAACCTGTCGGTGCTTAACGCTGTCGGCGAGACCGAGAACGCCCTGTCTTCCTATGACGCGTCGCTGCGACATATCGATCTTGTCGAGAAACTGTGTGTGCAAAACGAGGAAGCCCTGCGTCTCGCTGTCGAACGTTACAAAGACTCTCTCTCCCCCATGACCGATGTCGTCAACGCCCAGCTCAATGCCTTGTCCGGTGAAAGTGAACTGGTCCAGGCTCAGGCTTCGGCCTTGAACTCCCTTGTCTCGCTATACGAAGCCCTCGGAGGAGGAATAAACCCGATCGACTGACATCCAACAATTAACCACCCTGATAAAACATACCACGATGAAAAGGTACCAGATGATACTGCCGATATCCTGCTCTGTAATGATACTTGTCGGACTCCTCCCCGGCTGCAAGAAAAAGACCGCCTCCGAAACGGAGGAAGTGCCTGAGGTTTCGGTCACCACTCCGATGACCGACTCGGTGGTCCTCACGCAATCCTATCCGGCGACCCTGTCGGCCACGCAGTCAGCCGATGTGGTGGCCCGCGTCAACGGCCAGGTTACGGGAATACTTTTCACAGAGGGGGATTTCGTAAAAGCGGGCCAGCCGCTGTTCTCGATAGAGTCTACCACCTATCGCGAACAAGTCAATGAAGCACAGGCCGCATTGGAGACTGCCCTGGCCGAAAACGAATACGCTTCACGCCAGAGCGAGGCAATGAAAAAAGCCCTTGAGGCCGATGCGGTCTCCAAGATGGATGTGATACAGGCCGAAAGCAATCTTCGCCAGAGCGAGGCAGCCATCAAGCGAGCGCGGGCTCAGCTTGAAACCGCCAGGACAATGCTCGGATATTGCACCGTGCGCGCGCCATTCTCGGGCCTCATATCAGAAACGACCTTGAGCACCGGAGCTTACGTCGCCGGCGAGGGTGCACCTGTCACGCTTGCCACCATCTATGCCGACAAAACCCTGTATGTGATGTTCTCTGTCAGCACGGAGCGTTACATGCAGATCAAAGACACATCCGCAGGCAAAAAACTCGACCTCAACCATATACCGGTGATCTTCGGTGACACGATCGCCACCACATATTACGGCAAGCTCGACTATGTCGCCCCGGATGTCAGCAAATCTACTGGGACAGTCACTCTGCGCCTTATTCTCGACAACAACAAGGGGGAATTGCGCGACGGCATGTTCGCCACAGTCAAGCTGCCTTACGCAACCGCTCCCAAAGCGTTGCTTGTAAAGGACGCGTCGATCAGCACCGACCAGCTCGGCAAGTACCTGTACACGGTCAATGACTCCGACAAGATCGTATACACGCCAATAGAGGTCGGCGACTTGTATCAGGACACACTGCGGATTGTGACGAAAGGCTTGAAACCCAATGACCGCTATGTGACGACAGCCATGATGAAAGTGCGCGACGGTATGAAAGTCAAGCCTGTAAGATAAGACAACCGCCACAACCTTAGTAAACTAATTTTGAACCGGTTACTATGTTCTCAAGATTTTTCATCGACCGCCCGATATTCGCGACGGTGCTTGCCATAATAATGATCATCGCGGGAGTGATAACCGTGAAGACCCTCCCTATCGCCCAATATCCCGACATCACCCCGCCCACAGTGATGGTCAGGGCGACATATCCCGGAGCCGACGCGAAGACTGTCGCCGAAACCGTAGGAGTACCTATCGAACAGAGCGTAAACGGTGTGGAGGGGATGATGTATATGAGTTCAAATTCAGGCTCAGACGGATCATACAGCCTCACGATCACATTCCAGAACGGGGTGGATGTAGATGATGCAACCATCAAAGTGCAGAATCTTGTGAACCAGGCAGAGCCACAATTGCCGTCGGCTGTCACCCAGCAGGGAGTCGACGTGATGTCGGAATCCACCAGCATCCTCCTCTTTGTCGCCCTCCAGGGTGATGAGCGTTACGACGCTCTGTACCTGACCAACTACGCCCAGCTCCATATAGTCGATGCGTTGAGCCGTCTCGAAGGGGTCGGGGGCGCGAACGCGTTCGGAGGCGGAGATTATTCAATGAGGGTATGGCTCGATCCTGACGCGATGCTGGCCCGGGGGATAACACCGGCCGATGTGGTCTCCGCGATCGAGGCTCAGAACATGGAGGTTTCCGCCGGAGCAGTCGGCGCTCCCCCCGCCTCCACACCTGCGGCATTCCAGTTCACACTCTCCTCTCCCGGCCGTCTGACGACAGCCGAGGAGTTCGGCAATATCATTCTCCGTAGTGGAGCCAACGGAGCGTTGCTGCGCCTTAAGGATGTCGCCAAAGTGGAACTGGGCAGCAATTCCTACACCAACATCAGCCGCGTCTCCGGCCGTCCGGCAGGGCTTATAGGCATATACCAACGTCCGCAGGCAAACGCCCTGCAAGTCGCCGGAGAAGTAGAGAAACAGCTCGAGGCATTAGAGCCGTATTTCCCTCCGGGCGTACATTACAGAGTGTTGATGAACACCACCGATTTCATCTCCGCCTCGGTCGACGAGGTGCTGGTGACATTCGTGGAAACCACCTTGATCGTAATGGTCGTCATCCTGTTCTTCCTGCAGAGCTGGAGAGCGGTCATAATCCCGATGATAACAATCCCTGTGTCGCTCATAGCGACATTCGCCGTGATGAAACTGATGGGCTTCACACTCAACACACTGACACTGTTCGGGCTTGTGCTGGCGATCGCCATAGTGGTTGATGACGCGATAGTGGTGGTGGAGGACTGCGCCCGTCTGGTTCAGGATGGCACCCTCTCTCCACGCGAGGCTGCCCGCAAAGCTATGGTCGAATTGCAAGGCCCTATCGTCGGGGAGGTGCTCGTGCTATTGTCGGTATTCATCCCTACAGCATTTATTTCGGGTATCACCGGTGAACTGTACAAACAGTTCGCCCTCACGATCGCCGTGTCGACAGCCTTCTCGGGCTTCAACGCCCTTACTTTCACCCCCGCGATGTGTGCCCTGTTCCTCCGTAAAAGAGAGGGACAGACCAAATTTTTCCTGTTCCGATGGTGGAATACCGGCTGGGGAAAGGCCGTAAAGCTGTATACCGATATGATCGGCAGACTGCTGAAACGTCCGTGGGTCGCCATCGGGATCTACGCAGCCCTCTGCCTCGTGGCATTCTATGGTTTCGCGAAATGGCCGACAAGTTACATTCCGGAAGAAGACATGGGATATTTCATGGCCTCTGTACAGTTGCCGACAGGAGCTTCACTTGAACGCACTGACAAGATGGTCGCCCAAGTATCTGAAATCATAAAGGATATGCCGGAAGTTGAGGATGTGATCGAGGTATCCGGTTTCTCATTCATGGCCGGAGGATCGGGAAGCAACCTTGGCTCCATGTTTGTCATGTTGAAGCCCTGGAGCGAACGCAAGGGTAAATCCCATTCAGTAGAGGCGGTGATCGACCGCATCAATCAGCGGTGTGCTGCTCTCCAGGAAGGGGTAGTCTTCGCCATCAATCCTCCCGCGATCCCCGGACTTGGTGCTACTTCCGGGCTGGCGATGCAGCTGCTTGACATAAACTCCAAGGGAGCGGCGCAGATGGCCACGGCTCTGCGCGACATCGAGGAGGCCGCCGAAAAAGATCCCCGCATAGCGTCGGTGCAGTCGCTCTATGAGGGTGTAGTCCCCCAGTACAGCATCATAATGCAACGCGACCGTATCGAGATGCTCGGCATAAATCTTGACGCGGTTTATTCAACGCTAAGCAGCTATATCGGGGGTTCTTATGTAAATGATTTCGTCAAATTCGGGAATGTCTACCAGGTAAATATCGGATCAACCGACGCTGCCCGGGGAAATATCGCCGATGTGCTGAAACTGTCGGTCCGCAACGACAAGGGCGACATGGTGCCTTTCTCGGCGTTCGCCTCGATAAAACCGGTCATGGGTTCCGCCTCGATAAGCCGTTACAACATGTATGAGACGGCGGCTTTGACAGCCAATCCTGCCCATGGTGTCAGCTCGTCGGAGGGTATAAAAGCCATGGAGGAGATCGTCAAGAAAGCGACCGGCGACAGTTACGGCTACGCCTGGACCGGCGAGGCTTATCAGGAGAGTCAGGCCGGGACAACGGTAACGACCGTGCTGCTATTCGCCGTCATAATCACCATACTTGTCCTTGCGGCCCAGTATGAGAGTTGGACCGATCCGTTGGCCGTCGTGATATCAATGCCTACGGCGATCCTCGGCACAGTCTTCGGTTGTATCTGTATGAGCCAGTCGATCAGCATCTACACCCAGATCGGCATAATCCTTCTTTTAGGACTGTCGGCCAAGAACGCCATCCTGATTGTCGAATACGCTATGGACTACCGCAAACAGGGGATGTCGGTACGCGACGCGGCATACAATGGCGGCATGGTACGTTTCCGTCCTATCATGATGACCGCCCTGGCGTTTGTCTTCGGAGTGATGCCGATGTTGTTCGCCACCGGAGCCGGAGCCGCAAGCCGGTTAAGCCTTGGGACAGCGGTTGTGTTCGGAATGGCTATCAACGCGATCATCGGCACACTGTTTGTCCCCAACTTCTGGGAACTGTTCCAGAATTTCCAGGAGAAATACCTGTCGAAGCTCTTCGCCGCCGCTGACAAGAGCGACCCGCAGAATGCCGCAACCTCCGTGAATGCCTCCTCGACAGATCGCACCACAGAGACTTCTAACACAGAGAACTTCCACAATCAGACTCCTGTCTGAAACAGCTATCGCCGTATAGTAGAAAAAGGCTCTCGCAGATTACACAGATTACACAGAGGCCATCCGGCTGTCATATTCAATAGAATATTTCCCGGATGGCCTCTGTGTAATCTGTGTAATCTGTGAGAGATCCAATATTTAATCTGCGAGTGCTTTCATGTGACCCGCGAGATACTTGTCATCTGTGAGCTACGATCAGCGGGCAATCGAGACTTTCTCGACTTTGCTGCCCTGACGGCGGATATAGATTCCGGGCTGATCTGCGTTCACACGAATACCCTGCAGGTTGAAGTATTCAACAGGTGCGTTCTCGTCGTCAACAATGACGCTCTCAACGCCGGAGACAACATCGCCGTTAGCGTCGATATTCTTCACAATCTCATCTGAATGCTTGTTATCGATAACTGCCTTGGCACGGATCTTCAAATAATTGCCCTCTGTCGTAGGAGCGGCTATCTCATACACCACTCCCTCATCGGCAACCTTGTTGGTCCATGTGAAATCATCATCAGCGGGAACCCTTGCAGCAATCGATGCCGGAACATCCTCGCCATTCTCTTTCACAAGCTTACCCTTTGAATCATACTCTGCAGTCCAGACATGCAACTCTCCCTTGGTTGACTTGAATGAAACCTTTGTAGCATCGGCCTCAATCTGATCGAAAGTCGGGATCTCAGGCTCGACAGGTGGCATTTCATTCTCTTGGCAATAAAGGGAAATGGCATTTTGGCCTGATTCTACATAACAGCCAAAGATAGGCCCCGCAGAATTTGCCGCATTAAATCTAAGATATGCCCTTGAGGTCTCAGCTCCATCAAGGAATTGAATGATCGCATTGTTTTGCGTTGTCAGTGAAATGGAAACAGACTGAGGCTTGTCCGTCGTCAACAACTTGTTTTTATTAACTACATCCGAATTATTAAGATAGTGACCGGTTGAAGTCTTTATATACCAATTTTCACCATTCTTTACAAGTGTAAACACATCTACCTTATCAAGGTCCACGGTCGCTTTATTATCCGCAACTGTTACCTCATACGCCTGTCTGTTATTTCCGGCTGCATCCTCTATACCGTTTGAATTCTTACCCGCACCATAATATACGCTCTTTGAAGAACCAACAATAATATATGAGTTTGCCCCATTCAACTGATCCAGAGATGTGACTTTTACAAATTCATTGTTAGCGATAACCGGCTCGGTCACGGTCAAGAGGAACTCAAACTCTTGCGGTTTTTGTTCGCCACGGGTAGCGGTTATTGTCAACCCCTCCGTCTCAATGGGATCAGAAAATGTCCACGTCGCATTGTCTGCATCCACATCAATTATTGGAATGATTGGTGATGTTTCAGAATCAGACCATCTTATAGCAGTAATGTGTGTAGCGTTTTCAGCATAAATCGAGAATGTTGTTCCGGCTTCAACAGATATCCCCTCGTATGTCCCATTCTCAACAGTCAGACCGTCACCATAGGTGACCACAATTTCGCCAAGTGTGGGTTCCACTTCTTCGGGGATAGTAATTGTGAAACGAATAGTCTTACTGTCTGCGCCTTTTGTGGCGACAACATAGACCTCGTACGTACCGGGGTCTGATGGAGCGATCCAAGTACCTGCAGAAGAAGCTCCGAGACTTTCTCCATTCACAGTAATACTCTCGGCATTTTCTGCTTGGATGGAGAACACAGACCCGGCAGGCACATCAGTGATCACGTCCCCATCCTTTATATTATTATGATTGGCTCCGCTGATAATGAGTTCTCCTAACTTGATTTCTGGTTTAGGAGTCCTTATAATTGTGATATTGAAGTCCTCTGATACAGATTCGGTTCCCATGGTAGCTGTCACAGTCAACGTACCGAATATCATTGACTCAACCACCTCATCGGGATTGGCCGGCTCGGGGAAATTCCAGCTCCACTCAACAGGAGACGGACCGCTTACAACCGTACCATTTATCCAGTCACCGCAATTGGCATCAACCTGGATGTTATCAGCATTCTCAGCAGAAAAGATCAATTTGACACCCTCATTTATAGAGATTCCCTCAGTACCATACTGATTGCCAAACTCATCCTTGACAACAATTTCACCAAGTCCTTCATTCGCTAATTTAAAAATTGCGGGTTGTTTTTGTCCGTTGACATTATAACAGTTGAAGGTAGTGGTACCATTTTTACCATTGGAGATGTTAAATTCCAACGATCTTCTATTCACAGTTGTATTGAATTGAAAAGTCCCATCTAACTTAGCCATACAAGCATTTGTCTTGTCGGAAACTTTCTTGAAAGTCATCTGACTTTTGCTTGCAGTTGAAGTGCAGCATAGATAATAATCGTCACCATTCACTGTCACTTGCAATAACCACGGATAATCCTCATTACCAGATTCTACCAAAGTGATATCAGTCGGAGTCTTATCAGCAGGAAACTCATATGTATCTCCAACTGTTGCCGCAGTAGTACTTTGTCCTAATACTTGTCCGGGGACATTTGTCTTTGAAACATCTGTTAGATTCATTGCAACAAGCCAGTAGGGATTAGAACTACCAGACTGTGCATAATCTCCCAGAAGAATTATCTTGTCACCGGCCTTCAAAGTAGAAGTATCACTGACCCTCGTATAAGAAGCAGCCATACTTGCCATACTTGTCAGCATCACAGTGGCCAACAGGAGTAGCAGTTTTTTCATAAGTTGTTTGATTTGAAAGTTTTAGTATAATTGGTTAAAGATAGTTCTCCCTCTGGAGAACGGTCAAGTTTTAGTAAACACAAAATTACTTAAAAGTCAAATAACGACAATGGATATCATGTTAAATTTTTATGTAATGTGTTTTCTGAAAATTTTCCGTAATTTAATCTTATTTTCAAAATTTGGCAAAGTTTTTGCTATTTATATATAGACGGCTAACAATTAACCGATCGAAATATAATAACTCTATAAATTCATTCAATTATGACACTTAAAATTTATTTGAAATGTGAGTCTCAAGAGGCGGCTAAACGAATTGAGAACAAAATTTTGAACGATGTTGTAAAAGGGAAATGCCCCACTTGGGAATCAATGACGATTCCAAGCCCCAATAAGACGGTAAAGCAGGTGATTTATCATAAGACCTCTTCCCAACAATTTACTGAAAGAGGGAAAGATGTCTGTTTCGGATTTTACCTCAAAGACAATTTTCTTGTGATTACACCGGGACTATTGTCAAACTGGTGCGCGAATCCTGACTTCGAACAACAACAATTACACATCGGGCGGCTCACGTCGCTATTGCTTGCCTACCGCCCCGATTTCAAGGAATTGATTATCCTCTGACATATCACACTACATTCAAACGAACAACACCGCTATTTACGGCATCCCCTAAAATAGCGGTGTCATTTTAAACCATCCTTGTCAATTTCCCTTTTTAATTGCTCAATTAAGTATCCCACCGCGTTGTCAAGAGGCTCTAAATCATTTTTCACCACATCGAAAATTGTATCTGAATCAATGTCAAAATATCCATGAGCAATATGATCACGAATACCTTTCACATCATTCCAAGGTATTTCCGGCCTCAATATTAAGAAAACTCCACCTGTCTTTTTGTCTATTTTCTTCACCCCCTCACCAATCGCTTCGAGCAGCATACTTGTTGCCGCCAAAGTTTTCATGCCATCAGGAGATATGGCATAATCATCGGCATCAGCAATATCCTTATTCCACACATCTATTTGTCTAAGAGCATCCTTAATTTGCCGCAGAATATTAAGTATCAGATGTTTATTTGAAAACAACAATTCCATCGCGCTCAATTTCTTCTTTTAGGAAAGGATTCATATATTTATGTAATCTTACTACATCGACAGAAGTGCCTAAAAGCATTTCAAGATAACGTTTAAGACGTATTATGAGAAACATTTTGGGAGACATATCGACGCACACATCCACATCGCTATTCTCTGTCTGCTCGTCACGCGCAACCGACCCGAATAGCCGTAAACTTTTGATGCCAAACTCATCCCGTAGGGTTATGCTGGCACGCGATAGTATGTCTATATAGTCTTGTCTTGTTCTCATTACCTTGGTATCATCCGCAAAATTACAACAATTTAGAGATTCCGCAAGTTTCATCAGTTATTTTGGTGACGGATTTACTCGCGGAGCCATAGATTTAGGGAGTCGCGCAGCAGGGAGTCGCGGGGAGCGAGAGCCCATGACTGGAACTGGTTGAAGGATATGTCGACCGAAAGGTCGAGAGTTTGATATCGAGGACGAAGGGATTCGGCGGTGGCACGGTTGACGACCGCACGGGGAATTTCACCGACGGCGGTAAGTATCACAAGTTGCTCGGAGGAGTAAGTGGAGTCCTCTACTATATAAATGGTGTCGCCGATCTCATGGGAAAGGTTGCGCAGCCGCTGTATATAGGGTGATTCTTTCGGGACATGGATCTGTTTGCCTCCAAGCTCAAACTGATTTTTCACCGCCGTGGAATCCGACAACTGTACCAGCACTTGCTTGTCGACTCCAACGGGATCTACAAATATCAGGCGGTCGCGCATCTCCGCCGTGACAGGCAGATCGCCGACAATCAGTCGACACCTGCCCTCTTTCAACCAAGTGAGAGCGTCTTCGAGCCGCGTGTAGGGATGAAACTTCACCGGCTGATCGTGGCGGCGGCAGATTTCCCGCAGCAGGTCATAGTATTCGCCGGAGAGAGTGTCCCCGGCCAATGACAGGCCTGTCGGGGAGATTTCGATAGCGACATTCAGTGTGTCTCCTCCGGCTACCGTGTCGGGCCGCTCCCCTATCCGTTTTGTCGAACATTGCCGGGCGGTCAGCATCAGTCCGAGGGCCACAGCGAGAAGCACCGCGTACAGCGCCATTGCGCCTTTCTTCACTTCGAGTTTCTTGTATCCCATTCCACAAAGTTACCAAAAAGATTCCACTGACGGAAGAAAAAGTCTCACGCAGATTCCGCAGATACGCAGATTCCCCGCAGATAATTAAGATTAAATTCAGATTATCTGCGGGGAATCTGCGTATCTGCGGAATCTGCGTGAGGTTATTGACTCATCACAACACCGCAAAAAAGGTTCCGGATGATCTTAGAGGGTATTTAATAACATCTCTGTTATAATTCCGATCTTATTCCCCTTCGAGGATCTCAAGCATACGGATAGCGGATGCCGGGATGCGTGTGCCGGGGCCGAAGATTGCGGCCACACCGGCGCGATAGAGGAAGTCGTAGTCCTGGGCGGGAATTACACCACCGGCAGTCACCATGATATCGTCACGACCGAGTTTCTTCAACTCCTCGATCACCTGCGGAATCAGAGTCTTGTGGCCGGCGGCGAGCGAAGACACTCCAAGGATATGCACGTCGTTCTCTACAGCCTGACGGGCAGCCTCGGCGGGAGTCTGGAACAGCGGACCCATGTCGACATCGAATCCGCAGTCGGCATAGCCTGTGGCTACGACTTTCGCGCCACGGTCATGGCCGTCCTGACCCATCTTGGCGATCATGATACGAGGCTGACGACCCTCGCGTTTGGCGAATTCCTCGACCATCTTGCGGGCACGGAGGAAGTCGGGATCATTCTTGGTTTCGTTGGAGTACACGCCTGAAATCGTTCTGATGATAGCTTTGTAACGGCCCACGACCTCTTCGCAGGCATCGGAGATCTCGCCGAGGGATGCACGGACACCGGCCGCCTTGACAGCCAAGTCGAGAAGGTTCCCCTCCCCGGTGCGGACACACTCGGTGATTGCGGCGAGGGCTTTCTTGACAGCCTCCTCGTCACGGTCCTTGCGCAGCTCGACCAGACGGGCCACCTGCTCATTGCGGACCTCCGTATTGTCGATCTCAAGGATATCGATCGGATCCTCATGGTCGAGGCGATATTTGTTGATACCAACGATGGTCTGACGGCCTGAGTCGATACGGGCCTGCGTACGGGCGGCAGCCTCCTCGATACGGAGCTTCGGCAGGCCGGTCTCTATGGCCTTGGCCATACCGCCAAGCTTCTCGATCTCCTGGATATGCTCCCAGGCACGGTGAGCTATCTCGTTGGTCAGCGACTCCACGTAGTAGGAACCGGCCCACGGGTCGATCTCGCGGCATACCTGCGTCTCGTTCTGTATGTAGATCTGGGTATTGCGGGCGATACGTGCCGAGAAGTCGGTAGGCAGGGCGATAGCCTCGTCAAGAGCGTTGGTGTGGAGCGACTGGGTATGTCCCAGAGCGGCCCCCATAGCCTCGATACATGTGCGGCCAACATTGTTGAACGGATCCTGCTCGGTCAGCGACCAGCCGGAAGTCTGGGAGTGGGTACGAAGGGCAAGCGACTTCGGATTCTTGGGATTGAACTGGCTGACGATCTTAGCCCAGAGCATACGGGCGGCACGCATCTTAGCCACCTCCATGAAGAAGTTCATGCCGATAGCCCAGAAGAAGCTGAGTCGCGGGGCGAAAGAGTCGATATCCATTCCGGCGTTGACACCAGCACGGAGATATTCGAGACCGTCTGCGAGAGTGTAGGCAAGCTCGATGTCGCAGGTAGCACCTGCCTCCTGCATATGATAACCGGAAATCGAGATCGAGTTGAACTTCGGCATGTTCCGGGAAGTGTACTCGAAGATGTCGGCGATGATACGCATCGAGAACTCGGGAGGATAGATATATGTGTTGCGGACCATGAACTCCTTGAGGATATCGTTCTGGATGGTTCCTGCCATCTCCTCAAGTTTCGCGCCCTGCTCCAGTCCGGCGTTGATATAGAACGCGAGTACAGGCAGCACCGCGCCGTTCATCGTCATCGAGACAGACATCTTGTTCAAGGGGATACCGTCGAAGAGCACCTTCATGTCCTCCACCGAGCAGATCGACACACCGGCCTTGCCGACATCGCCGACTACACGGGGGTGATCAGCGTCATAACCACGGTGTGTGGCGAGGTCAAAAGCCACAGAGAGGCCTTTCTGACCCGACGCGAGGTTGCGGCGGTAGAAAGCGTTTGACTCGGCGGCAGTGGAGAATCCGGCATACTGGCGGATTGTCCAGGGGCGGATGGCATACATGCCGCTGTACGGGCCGCGCAGGAACGGGGGCAGACCGGCGACATAATCAAGGTGTTCCATTCCCTCAAGATCCTCCTTTGTGTAGACAGGCTTCACGGGAATAAGCTCCGGAGTCAGCCAGTCCTGCTCGGGATCGCGGGCGGGAGCCGCAGCCGGCGCGCCAAAAGCGTCGGCCATTATATCTATTTTTTTGAAATCGGGTTTCATTTCTGGATTTTACTTTTTGAGAAGACGGCTGTTGAATTCCTGAAGGGTCTGGAGCACATTGCTCTTGACATGGATGAAGTTCTCGATACCGAGAGCCTTGAGATCATCCGTGCATGCGGGAGCGCCTGCGACAACAAACTCTGCGCGCCCGTCGAGAAGCTTGAATGCTTCGGGAGCGAACTCGGCATATTCGTCATCGGAAGAGCAGAGGACCACGATATCGGCTTTTGCCTCCATAGCGGCATCCATACCCTCCTTGACGGTCTTGAATCCGATATTGTCGATGATCTCATATCCGGCACAACCGAAGAAGTTGGCCGAGAACTGGGCACGGGCAAGACGCATGGCCAGATTACCTATGGTCAGCATAAAGACTTTCGGGCGGTTGGAAGCAGTCTCCGTTGCAAGACGGAGCAACTCGAAATCGCTTGCCATGCGGGCGGTGTTCAACATCTTTTCAGGATTGGTCTGGCAGTTGCCACCGCATCCGCAGGAATGCTCCTTGACCTCACCCTTGATATCTGCCTCCTCGACGGCCGCAGACGAACCGGCCTCGATCTTGGCCTGGGCGAACTCGTTGAAATTCGGGAACTGGTTGGTTCCGAGAAGTATCTCTTTGCGACGGGCCATGTCGTCATGACGTTTGGCGGCGGAAGCATTGACAGCTCTCTGTACATCTCCGTCATTCACACAAGCGAAGAAACCACCCTTCTCCTCGACTTCGAGGAAGAGTTTCCATGCCTCCTTGGCGATCGAGACGGTCAACATCTCGACATAATAGGAACCGCCGGCGGGGTCGGCAACCTTGTCGAGATGGCTTTCCTCTTTCAACAAAAGCTGCTGGTTGCGGGCGATGCGTTCCGAGAACTCATCGGGAGTCTTGTATGGGACATCAAACGGGGTCACAGTCAGAGAGTCGACACCGGCCAGAGCGGCAGACATTGCCTCTGTCTGGCTACGGAGAAGATTGACATGAGCGTCATAAAGGGTCTGGTTGAAGCGGGATGTCACCGCGTGGAGAGCCATCTTGCAATCAGCCTTTTCGATCGGCTTGTATTGCTCGGCTATCTGCGCCCATAGCATGCGGGCGGCGCGGAACTTGGCAAGCTCCATGAAATAGTTGGAGCTTACACCCATGTTGAACTTCACACGTTCGGCAACGACGACGGGTTTCACCCCTGCCTCTGTCAGCAGGGTCATCCATTGGGCACCCCATGCAAGAGCGTAACCAAGCTCCTGGAAGATATAACATCCGGCGTTGTTGAACAACACAGAGTTGACCGCAAGACACCGAAGGCCGGGGACATCGGCGACAATATCAAGCATGCCGACAGCCTCGGCGGCGACAGCCTTGGGATCTATATCAGCCCCGTGACGGAAAGCGCGTTTGAGGGGATCGTAGTTGATCGACCCCTTGAATACCTTCTCAAGCTTGCGGGCCTTGAGCCACTCGACAAGGGCAGACGCCAGATCGAGAGCCTTGCGGGGACAGGTGTTGAAATTCAATTCTACCTCATCGACTTTTATATCTTTGAGAAGAACGTCGAGAACATCGACAGTAGGTTCCTTGACAGTGAAACCCAATGAGCTGACACCTTTGCCAAGCACATCCAAAGCCACACGGTTGGCCTCGGCGGGATCTGTGGGAAGAATCTCCTGACGGGTCATCCAATGGTTGTTGTCACGGGTACCTCTGACATAGGGGAACTCACCGGGGAGGGATCCTGTCGTCTTGAAATCGGCGATATCCTCGCGGCGATACATCGGTTGCACCGAGAAACCTTCATTGGTTCTCCACACCAGCTTCTTGTCGAAGGGGACACCTTTCAGGTCGGCATCCACCTTTGCCTTCCAAGTCTCGTAGGAGACCGGAGGGAACTGGGTGAACAGTTTTTCTTTATTTTCTGCCATGATATATAAAGAGGTTAACAATAATGACACATTAAAGCGTCTCCCGCAGAGAAATCCGGGGCGACACGGCTTGAATCTTTCAGAAAATCATGAAATCTTTCCATGGTAACAGATTCCGAAAATAAACGCTCCGAGGTCGGGCGGTTGTAAGCCAATTCCGCCGGAGTCATAAGAAAATTTTCCAAAACAGTTCAATGCCACAAATTTACTAAACTTTTCGGAATCCCCAATATTTTGCCGCAAAAATTTCTTTCCCACGCGTCCATACGACACATTACTCCCATAATTCCCGCAACTCCCGTTTCTCCCACCACCTATTTCCCCACAAACTCCGGCTGGTGGCTGAGGAAATTGAACATTGACTTGTAGACAGCTCGACGGACACGAGGGCGCGAGAGGACAAGGTCGTGCAGGCCGCTGTCAACAATGGCTTCTGTCACATTGTAGCCCAGCCGGCGACCGCGCGCAGAAATGGAGTCGACATTCAGAACGGCATCTCCGCTATTGGCCAACGGGTTCCAGCCATCCGTATTGACGCTGCGGCGCGAACGCATCAGGAATATAGGCACCTTGATCGCACGGCCATTCTTCATAAGCTGCTTATGCCCCTGATCGATCGCCCTGACCCATCCGAGGGTGATGGGAGCCGGATGGAGCAATTTCAAGGTAGTGTCAAATTCCCACTCCCCATGTTTTGATTTCAGAAGGCTCTCGCCATAAGCAGTGTCATCACCCTGCGACATGGATATGTCAGGGAACCACCTCCCGGCAGCGGCAGCCAACGGTATGGCAACCTTGCGCATGAAGCCTGTGAAATTCCAATCAAGAAACGGGCTGTTCAATATCAGAGCCTTTATCTCCGGCGCAGGTTTATCCTCCATATACAATGATGTTATCAAGCCGCCGGTCGAATGCCCCATCAAGACGATATCGGTAACACTGTCGCGGCGCATCCGCGTTATGGCTGAATCTATATCGGCGAAATATTCCTTCATGTCGCGCGTCTCATAACGCCGTTGGCCCGGCAACAACGAGCGGCCATACTTGCGCAGGTCGACCGCGTAAAATCCATATCCGGAGTCATTGAACTCGCGCCCCATGCTGTCCTGAAAGAAATAATCATTGTAACCATGAACATACAACACAGCCTTCCGGGGCTTTTTGCCGTCAGGCAACCGTCTTATGACTGTAGACACAATCTTGCCGGAATAGTCATCCGGCTGATTGACTGTCTCGATCTCATAGCCATCCTTGCCAAGCAACGGATCGGTCACCCAGGAAATCAAAAGAGGAGCTACCGCCAGCAGGAGGAGCAGGAATATGGAATTTCGTTTCATCCTATATCAATGTTTTTCACCTCTATAGAAAACAATTATTGCATGAAAATAGGTTCGCAAAGTTAACAAATGTTTTTAAGTCGGCAAACTTGGGATTATTTCAGGAAAATCATTATCTTTGTCCCCACAAGCCACAATAAAGCAATGCCTCGGGGCTGACGTTCTCTCCCATTCTCTCCTGATGCCCCTCTAACCATGACAGACAATGGATTATCAAGACATCACGGAAGTGTTCCGTCTGGTGATACGACAAGCCGGAAGCATAGACATGGCCGAAGCCGAGTTCAAGAAAATGATGGGCGAGGATGATGAGCTACACAAGTCGTACCGTCAGTGGTGCCATGAAGTCGGCAGTTCCGAACGGCGCGGTTTCCTTGATTTCTGCGAGGAATATCTCGACAACCAGGATTCCATATGGGACACTCTTGACAATGACTACGACCAATGACCCATATTAATCACCCTACACAAAGAATCATGATCCCGGAATGGGATGAAAGATTCGACGCGACCCTTATAGCGTGGCCTCACAAAGAAACAGACTGGGCTTACATGCTCGACGAAATCGACCGTTGTTATGTAGACCTGACACGCGCGCTCCTAAAGGCCGGGCAGACAATCCTGATAGCCACTCCGGAGCAAGACCGTGTCAGGGAATTGCTGTCGGAATATATCCCTTCGGGAAAAATACTGATAGCGACATGCCCAACAAACGACACCTGGACGCGTGACTACGGACCGCTGACAATCGAGGATCATAAGACAGGTAAACTTTCAGCGGTTGCCTACAAGTTCAACGGGTGGGGACTGAAGTTTCCTTCCGGGAAAGACAACCTTGTGTTCCTGTCGCTGATAGCGTCCAAAGCACTGCGTGCCGCCATATGCGATAGGAAGCGGTATGTACTGGAAGGAGGCTCTATCGAAAGTGACGGCAAAGGCACGATACTAACCACTTCCGAATGTATGCTGTCGGTCAACCGCAACGGTTTCATCTCCAAAACGGAAGTCGAGGAGGAGCTATCCCAAGGCCTCGGCGCATCAAGGGTACTATGGCTTGACCACGGGGCATTGGAAGGGGATGACACCGACAGCCATATAGACACGTTGGCCCGGTTGGCTCCACATGACACTATATTATATGTGAAATCCTATGATCCGTCTGATTCCCACACCGCCGCGCTCGACCGTATGGAGGAACAGCTTAAAGGATTCCGAACTGCGGATGGATCCCCGTATAATCTGATAGGATTGCCACTCCCCTCTCCTATCTCCGATGAAGATGGGGAAAGGCTGCCCGCTACATATGCCAACTACCTTGTCACTCCCCGGGCTGTCATAATGCCTGTTTACGGCCAGCCGCGCAATGATGAAATGGCCGCCCAGATGCTGCGAATAGCTTTCCCCGACCATGAGATAATCAGCGTGGACTGCCGACCATTGATCCGGCAACATGGCTCCCTCCATTGCGCGACCATGCAGTTCCCCTCAGCATGGCTTCCGATCTGAAACGCCACCCAAAGAATCAATATTGCAATAAAGATGACTGATAAAACTCCTATCATAAAAGTTGCCTTAATCCAGCAAAAGAAGACAGCAGACATAGCCGATAACCGCCGCCGACTCACGGAGGAAATCATAAAAGCGGCCCAAATGGGCGCACAGTTGATTGTCAACCAGGAGTTACACGACTCCCTGTATTTTTGCCAGAACGAGGATGTGGAGACTTTCGACCTTGCCGTCGAGCTTGATTCTTCCGCGACCGGAGTATATTCACAACTGGCAAAGAATCTTGGCGTTGTGATTGTGACCTCGATGTTTGAACGCCGTGCCGCCGGTCTTTACCATAACACCGCCATTGTTTTTGACTCGGACGGAAGCGAGGCCGGATGTTACCGCAAGACCCACATCCCCGATGATCCGGGATTCTACGAAAAATTCTATTTCACACCCGGAGACCTCGGCATAAAGCCGATAGAAACATCGTTGGGGAAGCTCGGAGTACTTGTGTGCTGGGACCAGTGGTATCCTGAAGCTGCTCGCCTGATGGCATTGCAGGGTGCGGAGCTTCTAATTTATCCGACCGCCATCGGATGGCAGGACACCGACCCGGAGGATGAGAAGCAACGTCAGCGCGAGGCTTGGACCACAGTCCAACGCGGTCATGCCGTCGCCAACGGCATTCCTGTCATAGCTGTCAACCGGGTGGGGCATGAAGATGACCCGTCCGGTGTGTCAGACGGCATCACATTCTGGGGGTCCAGCTTCATTGCCGGGCCACAAGGAGAGATACTTCACAAAAGTCCGGATGACAGGGAGGAGACAGCCGTGGTGGAGGTAGACATGCGCCGCAGCGAGAATGTCAGACGATGGTGGCCTTTCCTCCGAGACCGTCGCATTGATTTATACGATGGGCTGACAAAGCGATATCTCGATTGAACAACATTTAACCTCACTCTCATGGATATACTTCTCCCTCCCGACCTGTCAGGAAACCGCCGTCAATTGTCACGCGGCAGCCGGAGCATGACCATCATCGGGGCAAACGGGGCCGGCAAGACCCGTTTCACTTCTTATCTCGCCGGGAGTCTCGGCGACAAGGCTTTCAAGCTTTCAGCCCTCAAGGCCATCTACACATCCGGAGAACCCGATGCAGAGCCGGCCACAATCGACAGCATATTCCTCAAGGCCCGGCAATCACCGGCATTCCTGACCAATACCGCCACGACCTCTTTTGACCGTCTTATGGCTCTATTGCTGAATGAGGAGATCGCCGCCCTTGTCGAATACAAAGTCGCCCAAATGGAGGTTTCAGCCGGAAGGCGCAAAACCATCATGGCTCCGGCCACAAAACTTGACGAGGTCATCACCAGATGGCAGGAAATTTTTCCCGCCAACCAGGTTTTGCGTCAAGGCGGCCGGCTACTGTTCTCCCGTGACGGCCAGGACGACACTTACTCCCAGATGAGATTGTCGGCAGGAGAAAAAGCTGTACTGTATTATTTCGGCGCATTGTTATATGCTCCGAAAAACGGGGTGGTCTTCGTGGACTCCCCGGAGATGTTTCTCCATCCCTCGTTGCAGCAGAAAACATGGGATTCTCTGGAAGCCATGCGCCCTGACTGCCATTTCGTCTATACGACCCACGATCTCGACTTCACAGCCACACGTCAACGTGACACTCTCCTATGGGTTCGTGGCTATGACCCCGCAGGAGAGGGATGGGACTACACGATACTACCTCGGGGAGCAGGCATATCAGACGAGGTGTATATGGCTATCATCGGGTCGCGTAACCCGGTATTGTTCATCGAAGGGGATGCCTCCCACTCAATCGACGCAAAGCTGTATCCGCTTGTTTTCAAGGATTTTACCGTGAAATCACTCGGAAGCTGTGACAAGGTTATAGAATCCACCCGCACCTTCAACGACCAAAGGGCACTCCATCATCTCGAAAGCCGGGGAATCGTCGACCGGGACCGACGAGACGAGGGGGAAGTAGCTTACCTTCGTGGCAAAAACATATTTGTGCCGGATGTCGCCGAGATCGAGAACATACTGATGCTCGAAGAGGTCGTCAGGACCGTCGCCTCCGTCAACAACCGGGACGAGGATAAGGTATTCCGGTCAGTCAAAAAGGCGATCATCGGAATGTTCAGCCACGACCTCCGCGCCCAGGCCATGTTGCATACCCGCCATCGGATAAAACGGCTTATGGAGCGGCGCGTCGACGGGAAGTTCACAAACATAAACGCTTTCGAGCAACATCTCTCCGGGCTTGCGAAAGAGCTGAATCCGCGTGGACTCTACGAACAGCTGTGCCGAGAGTTCTCCAGACATGTCGCACAAGACAATTACGCCGAGATCCTGAAAGTCTACAATCAGAAATCGATGCTTCCCGGCTCCAACGTGTCGCAACTCTGCGGACTTAACGGCTCCAAGGAGGCATATATCGATTCTATAATCTCAATCCTCAGGCGCGACTCTGCCGCGTCACGACGCATCCGTACGGCCATCATCCGTTGCTTCGGGCTGTCTGACGACCACGAATGACAAAAGCGGATTTCCACTCCTTCATAGTGATTTCAGACAGCCCTGACGACAACGCCCTATTATTTGCGGACACTGCGTTTGTCCCATGACGGGTGTGCCGGATCCTCTGCCACAAGCGCCTCGGCAAGGTCGATCGACAATGCCTCTGCGAGCATCTTGCCATATTCCGGGTCAGCATTATGGCAGGCTCTCACATGGCGTTGTTTTATAAACAAGGGAATCCCTTCCATCTGCGCAGCGGTATTTCGGCATGTGGCATCTTTTTCGTCATCACCCATCAGCCGCCACAACTTGCCCGGTTGGGTATAGTAGTCATCGTCATACCGGCGTTCGTCATAATTGTAAAGATCGCCATGCAGCTTCATGGGCGGCTCCTTCATGGAAGGAGTGTCTTTCCATTCGCCAAAACTGTTGGGTTCATATGACAGCGTACGGCCTTCATTTCCGTCAGTGCGCATCTGTCCGTCGCGATGATAAGAATGGAACGGACACTTCGGCTGATTCACAGGAATGAGGTTATGATTCACTCCCAGGCGATAGCGTTGCGCGTCGCCATATGAGAACAACCGTCCCTGAAGCATCTTGTCTGGAGAGAAACCGATGCCATCGACAATATTGGCAGGATTGAAAGCGGCTTGCTCGATCTCCGCGAAGAAATTTTCAGGATTGCGGTTTAACTCCAGTATGCCGACATCCCGCAACGGGAAATCCTTGTGATACCATACTTTGGTAAGGTCAAACGGGTTGATGTGGTAGGCTCTGGCCTCATCTTCGGTCATGAGTTGTATCTTGAGTTTCCATCTGGGGAAATCTCCGCGCTCGATGGCCTCGAACAGATCACGCTGATGCGATTCACGGTCCTTCGCTATAATCGCCTCAGCCTCCTGATCAGTTAGATTTTTTATACCCTGAAGGGTGATGAAATGAAACTTGACCCAAGTGCGCTTGTCGTCCTTGTTAATGAAACTATAGGTGTGGCTGCCGAATCCGTGCATGTTACGGAATGAGGCAGGAATGCCGCGTGGAGACATTGAGATCGTGATCTGATGAAGAGCTTCCGGAAGAAGAGTCCAGAAATCCCAGTTGGCCGTAGGGTTACGCATGCCTGTACGAGGGTCACGCTTGATGGCATGATTCAGATCCGGGAATTTCAAGGGATCACGAAGGAAAAACACCGGAGTATTGTTGCCGACAAGATCCCAGTTGCCCTGGTCCGTGTAGAATTTCATGGCAAAACCACGGATATCGCGTTCGGCATCGGCTGCGCCTCTTTCACCGGCCACCGTGGAGAATCTTACAAGACACGGTGTCTTTTTGCCAACCTCGGAAAAGATCGATGCCCGGGTAAATTCGGTGATGTCATCGGTAACAGTAAAGGTCCCGAATGCACCGGATCCTTTCGCGTGCATTCTTCTTTCAGGGATGACCTCGCGGTCAAAATGAGCTATCTTTTCAAGATACCAGGGATCCTGCCCGGAGAATGGGCCGCGGAGACCTGCGGTCTGGATATTCTGGTTGTCAGGAATAGGCCGTCCGTTTTCTGCGGTGAGTCTTTTTTTGTCCATACAATCAAAATGGTTATTACAATTCTACGATTAAACAATTTTTGAACGCATATGGACCATAAAATGTTTAATTCCGACAAAGAATAGCCCATAGCTATTTCAATTAACAAAACCACCCCATAGCATGTGACTCACATAAACAAAGATCGCGTCGTCCGGACCGGACGACGCGATCTTTGTTACTTCTTTTATAATTAAAAGGAGAAGCTGCTTAAAAGCGTCAACGATAGAGGATCAAAGCCGAGCGAGGCTCAACAACGGTTTTGCCACCCGCAAGAGTCTGCAGTGAGCCATCGGCGTTGAGCAGTCCAGTATGGTTGAGTTTGCCGTCACGGGCAACAACCGTCCAGTTTCCTTTGGGGAGCTTGACCTCGGCAGCAGTGTCTGCGCCATTGAAGACTATTTTGATCTCCTTCCACTGGTCGCCGTTGGCATTGTCGAGCAGAGAGTAGGATATCAGATTGGGAGTGTTCACCTTGTCGAACTTCAGGTGACGGGCAATATCCGCGGCCGAAGTCATACGGAAAGCCGGATGAGCCTTGCGCAACGCTATCAGCTCTTTGTAATAGTTGAACTGGTCGGCGTTGAGATGCTTAAGATTCCAGTCAATGGCATTTATGGAATCAGGCGACTTATAGGAATTGTGAACACCTTTCTTGTCGCGGAAGACCTCCTCACCGGCAAACATGAAGGGGGTACCCTGGGAGGTGAAGACGATTGTCTGGGCCAGACGGGCGGCACGCTGACGCTCTGCCTCGGTTGCTCCAGGCATAGACTTAGCAAGCTTGTCGGTCAGGGTCAGATCGTCATGACAGCTGACATAGTTTATTATCTGTGAAGGAGAGGAGGCATATGGGAACTTGGAATTGTTACCCTTGGAGTAATCAACTTGGGGATGGGCGGTGGCTGCAACTATACCGATCTTTACAGTCTCTTCATTGCCCGGCTTGCCGGTCGCGAACCCACGGTCTGCCGCGTCGGAATAATGACCTTTGACAGCATCGCGGATGTCATCGGAGAAGACGGCGACACCGTTCATCTTAGCCACATTCTCCTTCAACGCCCGAGCATCTACGGGAAGCGGGGACCCTCCGGCAGTCCATCCTTCGCCGTAAATGAAGGTGGAAGGGTTTATTTCTTTAAGGGCCGCGGCCACGCGGTTCATAGTCTCAGTGTCATGGATCGCCATAAGGTCGAAGCGGAATCCATCTATATGGTATTCCTTTGCCCAGTATTTCACGGAGTTGACAATGAAATCGCCCATCATCCCGCGCTCGGAGGCGGTCTCGTTC
This sequence comes from Prevotellaceae bacterium, assembly GCA_021772015.1. Taxonomy (GTDB): domain Bacteria; phylum Bacteroidota; class Bacteroidia; order Bacteroidales; family Muribaculaceae; genus UBA7173. The sequence goes on from JAETNS010000007.1 coordinate 80,517, forward strand.
CCACACCCGGAAGCGTCGCTGTAAGAGCCATCCTCATTGTGACGATAGAAATATCCCGGAGCGGTCAGCGAGAAATTCGATCTGTCATTATCGGCGGTGTGGTTGTACACGACATCCATCACCACCCCGATTCCGGCATCATGGAGAGCCTTGACCATCTCTTTCATCTCCTTGATCCTGGTCGCGGGATCAGACGGATTGGTGGAGTATGATCCTTCTGGAGCATTGTAGTTATAGGGGTCATATCCCCAGTTGTACTGGTTGGCGGGAAGATTAGTCTCATCCACCGAATTATAATCGTATGAAGGGAGGATATGGACGTGGGTCACTCCAAGTTCCTTCAGATGGTCTATCCCGGTCTTGTCTCCAAGAGGGGTGACAGTGCCGTCCTCTGTCATCGCGAGGAACTTCCCTTTGTTCGCGATGCCGGAATTGGGATGAACAGAGAAATCACGGTGGTGCATCTCGTAAAGAACCACATCGTTGATAGCCTTGACCTGCGGACCTTTGTCGGCCGCCCATCCTTCGGGATTTGTCGATTCGAGATCTATTATGGCGGCTCTGTGGCCATTGATGCCGACCGCCTTGGCCCATATGCCGGGTGTCTCGTCAAGCCATTTGCCACCGACTTTGACCTGGAAAGTATAGAACTTGCCATAAGGCACAGGGTTGATCGTGGCAACCCATGTCCCTTTATCCCTCTTGGTCATCTCCATTGTCTCGACAGGCTCTCCCCCGCGCCCTTGGTTGTAGATGTTGAGCTTTACAGCCTGAGCTTCAGGAGACCACAGACGGAACAATGCCGTGGAACCATTGACCGTCAAGCCAAGGTCATCTCCGTCATATACAGGATAGGAAAGATACTTGGCATCCACTTTGCCTGCGGCGGCCACCGCCACTTCATTGTCGGCAGCGCGCATACAGTGGGGAGCGAACACCGCCCCGGCGACAAGTGAACCCATACAAAGATCAAACATGAAGTTTCTCATATTGTTTTTAAGGTTGTTTTCATATGCAGGCTTCTCATTCCACTCTATGTCAAGCGAGACAGCCCGGTTGTGTTGGATAATTCTAATGAATGTAAGAGATGGCAATCTTATTCACAAAGATACGCCGATTCTTCCAAGAAACGAAACTTTCACGGCAATTATTGTGTTATATCACTGAAAAACTATTGATTATGAAGAAGCTTCAAACTTTGCTCGGTATCATATGCCTGCTGACACTTCTGGGCGGATGCTCACCTTTCGCCTTGGTGAACAGCGAAGTCTACAACAACGCCGATCTGGCCGATTACAAGACATTCCGGATCGTGACTCCCGACATGGGGAAACTGCCTCCGGGCATGGAAATGGCGACATATTACAATATCGCCGCCGCCATCCGGCAGGAGATGGTGATGAGGGGCTACACGGAATCCCCGACTTCTCCGATGCTTATCAATATCGCCGTCACAACCCAACGGGAAATCGCCACCGAACCGCTCGTACAACCCGGCTACTTCCCATATTACGGGCCATATTACCCATATTATATGTGGCCACGTTACAATTACGGACCCTATTGGCCTGCCGGCATCAATCCAAACGCGCAAGTGATAACCGGCATATACAAAGAGGGTGTGTTGACGATGGATTTCGTGAACATCGATACCAAACTGCCTCTTTATTCGGCCTCTGTGGCGACGATCATCAATCCCGGAGACGGGCAGTACCGCAACTTGAAGAGCATAGCCGAAGCTGTCGAGACCTTGTTCTCCCGCTTCCCGGTGAAAATTCTTCCGCAATACCGCGACTGACAATCCCTGACATACCTGATATCGACTTGATGCCTGTGGTCACAACTTGATACCACGGGCATCAAGTGCTTTCCGGAAAGCGGCAGCGTTACGCTGATGGACGGCATAATCGGAGGTGAAGTCATGGTAGCCGGAAAAATCAGGCTTGGCGCACATGTATATGTAATCATGTAAGGGAGCGTCAAGGACAGCCTGCAATGTCCGGCGGTCAGGAATCCTTATCGGCCCGGGGGGAAGTCCTTCGTAACGATAGGTGTTGTATGGGGAATCCGTATCAAGCATCGCGCCGCCGACGCGCCTTATCGAAAAGTCTCCGAGAGCATACTTGACTGTCGGATCGGCCTGGAGCTTCATCCCCCTGTGGAGACGGTTTATGTAAAGCCTCGCCACTTTCCCTCGCTCATCAGCCTTGGCTGTCTCCTCTTCCGCAATCGAGGCTATGATACCGACCTCGTCGGGAGTAAGACCAAGCGTTTTGGCTTTTGCCCGACGTTCTTCTGTCCAGAATGAATCATGATTTTTCAGGATTTTTTGTATGACCTTTCGCGGGTCAGCAGTCCAGTAGACCTCATAAGTGTCGGGCATCATTCGCCCAAGCAATATCGGTTGGGATACACCCAACGCGTCTGCCTCTTCGGCGAACGCCTTGATGAAATCCTTGTCATTCCAGTCCATCCTCGCCGACAACCTCCCGGCAAGCTGGTCGAGAGTCCTGACATTGTTGAAAGTCAGCTTGATCGGAGTCTGGTTTCCATTGTCAAGCCTGCGGGCGATATTTATAGCCCGCTCTCCCGGCTCCACAAGATAAGCGCCACGGCTTTTTGCGGGATTACCGCCCCAGTAACCGGCTACTTTCCGGCCATACGCCTCACCAAGCGCCTTGGTCAAAGAATCGGTCACGGAGGCCTTTGTCGCCCCATTAGGTATCTTGATCCATACTGCTTCCGCGCCGTCATAACGGCTTGCCATAGATGTGAACTGCCATATGCCCCACCCCATGACAAGGATGCATATGACCGTAACAAGCAACTTGTTACGCTTGTTGTCTTTTTTCTTGACAGCGTCGCCGCCGGATATGTAGTTTTTGTTACCGTTCATTTCGATAGTACTGTTTGAAAGATCAAAATTAACAATTTTCCTGCTGTAAATTACTCATCATCCACGAAAAATCGTTAAATTTGCAAAAATTTTATCCTATGAAAATCAAGAGAATCCTCTCCGCAATGCTTCTGGCTGTGTCATTCATGGCCGTGTCGTTCAACGCCAATGCCGCCGGGCCGCTTAAATTCGGTATAAAGGGCGGTGTTACAGTCAACGACCTCAAGTTTAACGAAGATATTTTCAAGACAGACAACCGATGCGGATTCACAGTCGGACTTATGACGAAATTCACGGCCCCGATTATCAACATCGGGTTCGACGCATCAGTCATGTACACCCATCGCGTGTCAAAAGTAGACGGTTTTACAACATTGACACCGGATGGGCAACAAGAGGTATTTGACGGCTCTATCAAAAGTGATTACATCGAGATCCCCATCAACTTCAGATGGGATATCGGACTGCCTGTGATCGGCAAGTTCGTGTCGCCATTCCTGACCACCGGCCCTGACTTCTCTTTCCTGGTTTCGAAGCAGAATGTCGACAACGCATGGAAGAAACACACTTTTGATTTCGCCTGGAACTTCGGTTTCGGACTGATGTTTGTCAACAAAGTACAGCTCCATGCCTCATACGGACTCGGCTTGAACAACGCCGCGTCAGCTGATTCGGCTCTCTACGGCAATAATCTCGGCGACGGCAAGAACCGTTTCTGGACCGTAACCGCCGCATATCTTTTCTAAACGCCTGTCGATGGGAAAGAAACAGATTTTTGACGCTAAGATAACCGCCAATCACGCCCTGTCGGAGCGTTACTCGATGCTTACGCTGCAACTCCCCGAATCTGTCGGAGAGATGAAGGTCTTGCCGGGACAGTTTGTCGAAATCCGTGTCACAGACTCCCCCTCGACCTATCTGCGCCGACCGATATCGATCTGTGATTACGACAACATGACGCGCGTGATGACCCTCCTGATACGCAGGGCAGGCGAAGGCACATGTCATCTATGTGACCTCCCGGAAGGGAGCGCCGTCGATATCGTCGGACCTCTCGGCAATGGCTTCTCCATTCCGCCGGAAGGCTCGTCAGCCCTGTTGGCAGGAGGAGGAATCGGTGTCGCGCCGTTGATGCTCCTTGGCAAGCGCATGAAAGAAGCGGGCGTGAAACCGACTTTTCTGTTAGGAGCCAGGACCGCATCTGAAATACTTCTGCTGGAGGAATTCTCCTCAATAGGAGATGTCGCCATCTCGACTGACGACGGTTCTGCGGGAGAGAAAGGATACGCCGCCGACAACTCCGCGCTGTCCAAGCATTATGATATCGTCTGCACCTGCGGCCCCAAACCGATGATGGTTGGGATCGCCCGGAATGCGCGCCGCAACGGATCGCCATGCGAGGTGTCTCTTGAGAACCTGATGGCATGCGGATTGGGAGCTTGCCTGTGTTGCGTGGAACCCACCCTCAAAGGCAATCTCCGGGCTTGCGTCGAGGGGCCGGTGTTCAACACCGACATGCTTCTCTGGGATCTTTGATCCCGCAAGACCTCTTCTGGCATTTCACAGCAGCAAGACTTTTTCCTAACACAATCTCAAAAGCATAAGATCTTAATATATGGCCAATTGCAAGCCGACCACAACAGGCAATGTAAACCTCGCGGTGGAAGTCGCCGGGATGAGGATGAAAAACCCGATGCTCACCGCGTCAGGCACTTTCGGTTTCGGCGAGGAATTCGCCGATTTCATCGATCTGGAACAGCTTGGAGGCTTCATCGTGAAAGGCACCACCCTCGAACCCCGTGAAGGGAATCCGTATCCCCGCATGGCTGAGACTCCGTCAGGAATGCTCAATGCGGTAGGATTGCAGAACAAGGGTGTCGACCATTTCATTTCTGAAATATACCCCCGCATTAAAGACCTTGACACCAATATCCTCGTCAATGTTTCCGGCGCAAGGATCGAAGATTACGTCGCCGTTGCCGAAAAACTGGCTCTGCTTGACAGGATTCCTGCCATTGAGGTGAATATCTCGTGTCCCAACGTGAAACAGGGGGGGATGGCTTTCGGCACTACTACCGAAGGGGCGGCCGCAGTCACATCAGCCATACGTAAAGCATGGCCGCGCACTCTTATCGTAAAGCTCTCGCCGAATGTGACATCCATCGCTGATATCGCCAAGGCAGCCGAAGGAGCCGGGGCTGATTCCGTGTCGCTGATCAACACCCTCATGGGAATGGCTGTGGATGTCGAACGCCGTCGTCCCTGCCTGTCAACCGTGACAGGCGGTCTGTCCGGTGCGGCCGTACGTCCGGTGGCAGTCAGGATGGTATGGCAAGTGGCAAAAGCGGTAAAAATTCCCGTCATCGGCTTGGGAGGGATCTCATCTGGACGAGATGCCATCGAGTTCATGCTCGCCGGCGCAAGAGCCGTACAGATCGGCACCGCCAATTTCATAGACCCGCAAGTGACCGTCAAAGCAATTGAATGGATGGCAGACTGGTGTGTACGTCACGGAGTGTCGGATATCAACGATATCGTTGGTGAGATCTGATACCACTTCACCTGTAAAAGCCGGATCAGCACAATGATTTTTTGAACAAGCACATTATTCTAATTAAGTAACCGGTCAAAATTATTTTAATGTTTTGCCGAGGGGATTTTTGAGGGGATTTTCATCAAGGAGGAATGAGCGTAGCGAGCTACGCGATTGACGACGAGATGGAAAGACACCAAAAAGCCGCCGGGAAAACGTTGAAATAATGAGATCAGTTAATATAAAATAATTTTGAACAGTTACTTATAATGGGATTTTTCAACAAGTTCTTCTCCAAAGAAAAGAAAGAAACCCTTGACAAAGGTCTTGACCGTACGAAACAGGGGCTTTTCTCGAAAATAACACGCGCCATCGCCGGTAAATCGAAAATCGACGATGATGTGCTCGACAATCTGGAAGAGGCGTTCATCACCTCCGACGTGGGAGTCGACACTACACTCAAGATCATCGAACGCATCGAGGCCCGTGTGGCCCGCGACAAATATGTCAACTCTTCGGAGCTCAACAAGCTTCTCTGCGAAGAAATCTGCGAACTTCTCGCGGAGAACAACAATGAATCCGCTGAAGAGGATTTCACTGTTCCCAAAGGGCATCATCCCCATGTGATAATGGTCGTTGGTGTGAATGGAGTCGGGAAGACGACAACCATAGGAAAACTTGCCGCGCAGTTCAAAGCCGCCGGAAACAAAGTCATGCTCGGAGCCGCCGACACATTCCGTGCCGCCGCCGTCGAGCAGCTTGACATCTGGGGGGAAAGAGCCGGAGTGCCTGTCGTCAAACAAGGACTGGGGGCGGATCCCGCCGCTGTCGCTTTCGACACCCTCCAGTCTGCCAAAGCCAATGATGTGGATGTGGTCATCATAGACACCGCCGGCCGTCTCCACAACAAAAAAGGGCTGATGGATGAGTTGTCGAAAATCCGCAATGTGATGCAGAAAGTCGTCCCTGACGCTCCCCACGAGGTACTGTTGGTGCTTGACGGTTCTACGGGGCAGAACGCCTTCGAGCAGGCACGCCAGTTCGTGGCAGCAACGAGTGTAAACGAGCTTGCCATCACCAAACTTGACGGGACCGCCAAGGGTGGTGTCGTGATCGGCATATCCGATCAGTTCAAGATACCTGTGAAATACATCGGTCTCGGCGAAGGGATCAACGACCTGCAGGTCTTCCATAAAAAGGAATTTGTAGAATCTCTTTTCAATGAAGAGGCTCTGAAATGAAAGGGACAAATAAGACTGTCAACGTAGTCACTCTTGGATGCTCCAAGAATCTGGTTGATTCAGAGCGGGTTCTGGCTATGCTGTCCAAAGCCGGATTCAAGGCTTACCACCAGACATCCGATCCGACCGACATAGTGATTGTAAACACCTGCGGATTCATCGGAGACGCAAAGGAGGAGTCGGTAAACACCATCCTTGAATTTTGTGAGGCCAGGAAACGAGGTGAAATAAGCCATCTGTATGTAATGGGCTGCCTTTCCGAGCGTTATCGTGAAGAACTTCGTGAGGAGATCGCGGAGGTAGACCGTTATTACGGAAAATATGACTGGAACAGCATTGTGGAGGATCTCTCACATGATTGCGGCAGCTGCAGTGTTTCAGATCCGGACTATGGAAGGATCATAACCACTCCGTCACATCACGCATATATAAAGATCTCCGAAGGGTGCAACCGTTTCTGCGCCTTTTGCGCAATTCCCCTTATCACAGGCCGTCACCATTCGCGCCCAATGGAAGAGATTGGGGCAGAAGTCGAAGGACTTGCTAAAAACGGTGTCAAAGAGTTCAATATAATCGCCCAGGACCTGTCGAGTTATGGTCTCGACATATACAAAGAGCATCGTCTCGCGCAGCTCATCGATAGTCTGGCCGATATAGAAGGAGTGGAAAGGATCAGATTGCATTATGCCTATCCGGCTGATTTCCCGATGGATATCCTCGATGTAATGGCCCGAAGGAAAAATGTCTGCAAATATCTCGATATCGCTCTGCAACATATCTCTGACAAGGTACTGACCAATATGCGCAGACATATAGATGCCGGTCAGACCCGCAGTCTGCTCGCTGAAATACGCCGCCGCGTCCCGGGAATCCATATCCGTACAACTCTCATGGTCGGTTTTCCCGGCGAAGATGAGAATGATTTCCAAGAGCTTATGGATTTTGTCAGGGAACAACGCTTTGAACGCATGGGCGCTTTCGCTTATTGTGAGGAAGAGGGGACTTTCGCGGCCGACAATCTCCCGGATATTATACCGGAAGATGTCAAACAAGATCGCCTTAACAGGCTAATGGAGCTTCAGGAGGAGATTTCTCTTGAAACACAGAAAGAGAAAGAGGGAAAGGTCCTCGATGTCATAATAGACGCGGAAGAGGATGACTATTATGTGGGACGAACCGAATTTGACTCCCCGGAAGTCGACCCGGAGGTATTGATCAAAAAAGGCCGCGAACTCAATCCGGGCGACATCATCCCGGTCCGTATCACCGATGCCCTTCCTTTCGAATTGATCGGCGAGCCGGCAGACTGACATTCCTGTATGGACATATCACAAATCTGGCTGACGGCTGCGAGATGCCTGTCACTCCGCATTCCATTTGCAGTCTGTCACTTACCCGGAGAAAAGGATCTCGATTTTTTCTGCGGTAGCAGTGAGTTCGACAACCCTACCCGCCAGGCTGATAGAGGAGGAGATAAATCATTTGTGATCGGACGCTGGCTTGCTCCATGGGCCGATCGTATTTCCATCGGAGATCCCGTACCTGCCGATAAGGCTGATGGGTCGCCTTTGACAGGTGATGGACCTCTCCAAGAGACCTTGACATCCGATCCCTTCCATCCTGACCGGGAGATCAGCAAGGAGGAATATCTCGATGCAGTCGACAACATTATCCTGGAGTGCCGGAAAAGAGGAGGCAAGACTGTCTATTCACGAGTAATCTCCGGCCGAAACCCATTAATAGACATCCCGGAGGCAGCCAGTGAATTGTTCGCCTCCTTTCCAGACTCCTTCGGCTTCCTTTATTACACTCCGATGACCGGATGTTGGCTGGGGGCCTCCCCGGAAACATTGCTTGATTTCGACGGAGAGACGCGGCGCGTTTCCACCATGGCCTTTGCCGGTACACGCTCCGCCTCGGAAGGGGATTCTCCGTGGGATGTCAAAAACCTGCATGAGAATGCGTTTGTAGCCGATTATATACGAGACAAATTCCGTAGCCTTGGCATTGAGCCTGAAATAAGCGAGCCGTATACGGTAAAATATGGCGCGATCCAGCATCTGCGCCGTGATATTACCGCAATACTGCCTGATGGCATTGATTTCCCGGATTTGCTTGACAGGCTGAATCCAACCCCGGCGTTATGCGGAACCCCTCTGGAAAAGGCCATTGCCGACATCCGGAAGTATGAACTCCATGAGCGTGGATGTTACGGAGGTTTTGTCGGAATACTCAACAACCACACCCACGTCACTGACAGCCAAACGAACAGATCAAGTTGCGAATGTGGCCATGAGAAGTTTCGCTGCTTTGTCAACCTTCGCAGTGCCCGCATCTCTCTCGGTCCTGAAGGCCGTTTTGAGATCATCGCCGGCGGAGGCATTCTCGCCGGCTCCGATCCCGTCTCCGAATGGGCAGAAACCGAAGCCAAATCCTCACGCCTCCGATCTATTCTCTCCGGATCGCGCCTACGTTGATTTTAAAGAATTTTATCGGGACAGGTGAAGCAGATTCGCGGGATATGTTGTAACTTTGCAGATTATGATGGAGAATCTTATTGAACGTGAAAAGATAGAACAGCTGCGCGGACTGCTCAACCGGACCCGACGGGCAGTGATCACCTGTCATTTGTCTCCTGACGGCGACGCGATGGGATCCTCCCTGGGATTATGCCGGGTGCTTCGTAACGCAGGCAAAGAGGTGAAGGTCATTACCCCCGACAGCCCCCCGAAGTATCTCATGTTCCTTCCGGGAGCGGAACACATAGTCGTTTATTCACGCTTCGAGGCTTTCGCAAACAAGATACTTGCCGAGACAGATCTGATCTTCTGTCTGGATTACAATGACGCGAAGAGAGTCGATCTTGTCGCGCCGGGGTTACTCTCCTCCCCCGCCCCGAAGGTGATGATCGACCATCATCTCTACCCCGATTCTTTTCCCGATCTTACCATCTCCCATCCCGAAGTGTCATCGACCTCAGCGTTGGTATACAAAGTTGTGTCAGCTGTCGGAATGCAACGGTTCATCGACCATGACGCTGCCATGGCGATATATACAGGGATGATGACCGACACGGGAAACTTTTCCTACAACTCCAATGACCCGGATCTATACCGTATAATAGCCCGGTTGCTTGACAAAGGAATTGACAAAGACTGGATTTACAAGAGAGTATATTTCAACAATTCTCTTAACAGGCTAAAGCTCAATGGATACGCATTGTGTGAAAAGATGGAGCATTTTCCGGGGCACAGAGCCGCGCTCATAACGTTGACCCGCGACGAGCTTAATGATTACCATTATATGAAAGGGGACACGGAAGATCTGGTCAACCGCCCTCTCACCTGTCCCGATATTACTTATTCCATATTCCTGCGGGAGGAGTCTGACTACATCAAAGTCTCGGCAAGGAGCAAAGGGGACTTCCCTGTAAACAAGATGTGTGCGGACTTCTTCAACGGCGGAGGTCATCTCAACGCGGCCGGCGGAGAATTCCACGGGACTCTCCAGGAAGCTATAGACAAGTTACTGGAGGCTATGCCCCTGTTTGACCGTTATCTACCCTGCTGACTGACATCGCGCAACAAAAACACCCCCGAATCAAATCTACCAACACCATAATGAATTTCAGAAAAATACTGCCTCTTACCCTTGGCGCTATCCTCCTCTTGGCGATCTCCTCCTGCAAAGACTCGAAAAGCTACGCGGAGCTGCTCAACGAAGAGACAAAATCAATCAATGTCTTCCTCTCTGACCAGAATGTCATACTCGACATCCCTGCCGACTCGGTGTTTGAATATGGCCCTGACGCGCCGTTCTACCGCATAGACCCCGATGGGAATGTGTTCATGCAAGTGATTGAGCCGGGAGAGGCGGAGAAAGTAAAGAATGACGCGTTGGTCTTTTTCCGTTTCACCAGATACAACCTCGGCGAATACGCCATGACAGGGGAACTCGGCGCGGGATCCGGAAACTCGGAGAATGTCGGACTCGGATCCGCCTCGTTCCGTTTCAATAACTTCACACTCTCGACCTCCTCGCAGTGGGGGTCAGGACTCCAGATGCCTCTTAATTTCCTGGGCTACAATTCCAGGGTGAGACTCGTCATAAAATCCCAGTTCGGCCTGACAAGCGAGATATCACAGGTAATCCCTTATCTATACGATATCCGTTATCTGCCCGCAGTCAGCGAATAATCCAATCTGAACATTCACAAAAACAACAATATCCCTTACATGTCACTCATAAAATCAATTTCCGGCATCCGCGGGACGATAGGTGGAAAGACCGGAGAGGGGTTAAGCCCCATCGATGTGGTAAAATTCACAGCTGCTTACGCTACACTGATACGCAAGACAACAACAAGAGAATCCAACACAATCGTGGTGGGGCGTGACGCGCGTCTTTCAGGAAAGATGGTCGACTCGCTTGTAGTCGCCACCTTGTGCGCGATGGGTTTCGACGTGGTCAATATCGGACTTGCAAGCACTCCGACGACAGAGGTCGCCGTAGTCGGGGAAAAGGCCTGCGGCGGGATAATACTGACCGCATCCCACAATCCCGTACAATGGAATGCCTTGAAACTTCTTAATGAAAAGGGGGAATTCCTCAATGACGCGGAAGGTAAGGAGGTGTTGCGCATCGCCGATGCAGAGGAATTCGAATTTGTCGATGTCATGAGCCTCGGCCACGAATATGTAAACGACACATGGAACCGCCGCCATATCCAGCAGGTGCTTGACCTTAAGCTTGTCGACGTTGACGCAATACGCCGGGCCAACTTCACCGTTGCTGTCGATGCGGTCAACTCTGTCGGAGGAGTAATAATACCCCAGCTTCTGCGGGCTCTCGGAGTGAAAAACATAATCGAACTCAACTGTGAGCCCAACGGGAAATTCGCCCATACGCCCGAACCGATACCCGAAAACCTCACACAGATAGCCTCTTTGATGAAAGAGGGACGCGCGGATGTCGGATTCGTGGTGGATCCCGATGTCGACCGTCTGGCAATCGTGATGGAGAATGGAGAAATGTTTGTCGAGGAGTACACTCTTGTCGCAGTGGCCGACTACGTGTTGCGCCATACGCCGGGAGCCACTGTCTCCAACCTAAGCTCCTCCCGCGCCTTGCGCGATGTCACCGAAGCTGCCGGATGCACTTACGCTCCCGCCGCTGTCGGGGAAGTGAATGTGGTGACAAAAATGAAAGAGACAGGCGCGATAATCGGCGGCGAAGGCAACGGCGGAGTCATATATCCCGAAGCACATTACGGCCGCGACGCGCTTGTAGGTGTGGCCCTTTTCCTGACCCTTATGGCCAAAAGCGGCAAAAAGGTCACCGAACTTAAAGCCGGATATCCCGCTTACGCCATAGCCAAGAACAAGATCCAGCTTACCCCGGAGATTAATGTCGACGCTATTCTCGAAGCGGTCAAAGACCGTTACAAATCTGAAAAGATCACGGATATCGACGGCGTGAAGATCGATTTCCCACAGTCATGGGTACACCTGCGTAAATCCAACACTGAGCCGATAATCCGCATCTATGCCGAAGCTCATACCATGGAGGAGGCAGATGCGCTGGCCAATGACATCAAAGAGGTTATCGCATCAATATGCGGATGAACGCCGACTGGAATAAACCGGAATAAAACAGTATAAGCAATGACCGGACTTCTCCACAGACTGCTGACATCATTGATGTTCCTGACCACATTCATGGCATACGCTCAGCAATGGGCTTTGCCGAAAGTATCTGTCGCAATCCTGCGGGCAGAACCGCGTCACGGAGCCGAACAGGTATCACAGGTTGTCATGGGTACACCGTTGAAAGTCCTCGAGGGGAAGGGTGACTGGTGGAAAATCGAAACCCCGGAAGGCTATCACGGGTATGTCCGCAGCAATACTCTGACTAAGCTTGACGATGCAGACATCGCGGCTTGGCGTAAGGCTCCACGTGTCGTGATCTTCTCCGACAAGACAGTCTACGCAACCACAGAGCGGTCACTTGAACCTGACGCAGGCAGGCTTACCGATCTTGTCAACGGTTCGATCGTAGAAGTCATCCCTGACGGCGAGACCGGATCTTTGTCAAAAATAACACTTCCCGACGGGAGAGAAGGCTATATAGCTTCCTCCTATACCATGCCATTAGAGGAGTGGGCCTCCCAGGAATGGCTGCCGGGAAAAATGCCGGCATATGCCGCCAGACTTATCGGAGCGCCTTATGTCTGGGGAGGCACCTCCACCAAAGGGATGGACTGCTCTGGTCTTACCCAGATTTGCGCCTATCGGAACGGTGTATTGCTGCCGAGAGACGCGTCACAACAGGTCAAGACTGGAGTTGCTGTAAACAAAGACAACCCAGAGCTGTTTCAAGCAGGAGACCTGCTGTTTTTCGGCAATGTCAAGACCGGCAAAGTGACCCATGTGGCCATATCGTTGGGAGGGCCGGCTTATATCCACAGTTCGGCTCTTGTAAGGGTCAGTTCACTTGACCCTTCCGCTCCCGATTATGAGAATCCCGGTCTGATCGCCGTCAGGCGGATTGATGACGCTACAGCATCACGCCTGTCCCTGCGCCGACATCCCTGGTATTTCTCAAATTAAACCCGTCTGCAAGACCCGCTATCCCATACGATAGAACAAAAGGCCATAAACTGACGTTGATTAATCAAAACGTTTCAGCTTATGGCCTTTATCATGTCATCATATATTCAGTCGATAGATTCATTTAATCGGCTTTTGAGTCGAGTTAAATCCATGACCACCATTCTAATATTGATGTTGGCAGCCTCGTCATGCGGCAACAATGACTACAACGATCTCCCTCGCGAGATCCAGCAGTTTATAAACCAGTATTTTCCGGGCCAAGGCGTATCGAGCTTCGATGAATCGGCAGGCACATACACTGTCAATCTCGACAACTCAGCATCTCTTGTATTCAACCCGTCAATGATATGGACCGCTGTCGACGGCAACGGAAGCCCGGTCCCACAGCAATTCCTGTTTGACCAGTTTCCCTCTGTCCTCTATGATTATATCGTGACGACCGGCAATCTCGGAGAAGTATATGCCGTTACACGTAATGCCGGAATCTACACAGTAACGTTACACAACTACATCATCGATTATAATGTCGCCACAGAGGAAATCCGCCAGATCGTCATCGGGTCGGGTGACAACGGCTGAATCTGACAACGGCCCTCTCATGGGGGAAATGAAGCACCATAAGAGTCCCATCCAGTTCACATGAAAGTTCTTCCATGTCATCATACCTGTTGGAATCCAGCCAGAACAGATCATAATGGTTTTGGAAAATCGTAGGAGACAGTCTTCCTTTTCTCATCCCCGCTCTCCACTCCTGACTGTTCTCTTTTGCGCCGTCAAGATATATGATGTCATATCCACCCTTACCATCGCTTATAACCGCGAGACTATAGTGGCCTCCCAGACGCGACCGCGCCGTATCTATGTCGCTGTCAAGATATTCATATATTCCTTCGCGGAAATCAGATGACGACCGCAGGTAAACATCAAAATCCTGCCTGTTCCAATCTGTGTGATAATCAGCAATCCTCGTATCAGCTTTCACATTGACCGAAACGATTTCCATCGGCGAGAATGCCGTGATTCCGATTTCAGACACATCAACCCCTCGCATGCCGACTGAACCGAGCAACGACAGGCGTTCATCTCCATACCATATCTCCGCAATACCGTCATCAGTGAAATTGACCACAATTGAAACTTCGCCGTCATCAATCTCTCCGGTCAAGACTGCTCCATTTCCCGACAGCCGGTTCTCCGAACCACAGTCAGGCCGCCCCATTATCCGGGAGACCGCCATGACCCGCATGCGCGGGGGCATCAACTCCGCATCAATTAAAGACGGAAGGTTTTTGGCTGTGATATTCGCGACAGTGTCGTTCCCGGAATCTGTCATCACAATGCCCCACCCATTTCCTGAATCATACATTTTTTGGGAAACAAGAAATTTCCCGCGCATCTCGAATGATGACAATGTACCCTCCGGATCAACCTTGAAATCCCATCTTTCCCCGGCTTGCAATATGAGATTGCCTTCAACCAGCTTTCCCACCGCACCTTCTGTGACAAAACCGCAAAGAATCATCAGGGCTGATAAAAGCAATCGGCAAAACATCATTTTACCCATATCACCCCATGCTCTTTTTCATATATGGCCAACGCACGCCGGGCAAACTCCTCTCTCGACAAGTCACCGGGAAGCCAATTGACATGCATTCCCCGCCGTTCCGCTCCCCGGAACCAGGTCATCTGACGTTTCGCAAACTGATGGATCGCGATTTCAAGGAGCCTCCTCATTTCAGTGAAGGATGTCTTGCCAAGAAGATGTTCGGTAAGGAATTTGTATTCCAGGCCATAATATATCAAACTCTCGGGAGACACCCCCATATCAAGCAGTCTCCTTACCTCATCAAGCATTCCCTCTGCAAGACGCGCATCGAGCCGGCGGGTGATCCGTTCCCGTCTCACCTCGCGGTCTACATCCACCCCTATCACAGTCGCTTTTCGTGGTACGCCTTCCCGCGCTTCCTTGGCCTCGTCGGGATGCTCAAGATAGTACTCCTCTATTTCAATGGCACGGATGGCGCGCTGGCAAGTGTCAACATCGGTGGTGTTGTGAAGTCGCTTCATTCCGGACAAGATATCTGTCAGTTCCTCCAGGGATTTTCCGGCGAGCGACTCTCTCAACAGCGTGTTTTCAGGCACAGTCGGCAATCTCAGCCCTTTGAGAAATGATTCCACATAGAGGCCGCTCCCTCCGCACACGACAGGCAGTTTGCCGCGCCGCGAGATATCCGCCACCGCAGCGTCTGCATCGCGGAGATATTGAAACAGATTGTATTTCTCACCTGCATCAGCGACATCTATCAGATGATATCGTATATCGCCATATTCCCCGAGATCCTTGCCGGTACCGATGTCCATCCCGCGATAGACCTGGCGGGAATCCCCGCTGATGATTTCTCCGTCGGCAAGCCCGGCGATAGCTACCGCGAATCCTGTCTTGCCGGTAGCAGTAGGCCCTACAACGGCCAATACAGGCCGTTGCTGATTTCCTGCGTCATTCATCACGGCTCAGGTGAAAAAGTTTAGCATCGGGGTATTCTGACGGAACTTGTCTTCCAGTCGTTTCAACAGACGGCGCAACCTGAACATGTAACTGTCTTCATTCAGTCTTCCGACAGAAAGCCAATGACCGTCATTATAGTCGACCTCCCAATTGCGGATATCTTTCAAGCGGAATGTCGGGCGATAATGCTTGAATTTATAAAGACGCTTGCCGTCTCGGTCATATGTCTTCCAGGCCATGGCGATCCGATATATCCGTGCAAACTCGGAATTAAGAATGCTGCCGGTCAGATGCTGGTTCATCAGCTGACGAAGTTCCCCGAGAGTGAACCATTCTCCCTGGATCTTTGACTCCGCCACCTCCTCGCGGTCATTGAGAAACGCGAAATAATGGAATATGTTACGGTATGTCACATTGTCGGGACTGTCATATATCGGACGTATCTCCGCGCCACTGATCCCGGTGGTCTGCCTGAAAAGCTCGGCAGCCCGTGGCGTATCGTAACGTTCCTGATATGGCAACGTTACCGAGGCCGGTGTGTCAAAACGTTTTATGACCGCGCCATTGTTGAAAAGCTTGTCTGTCGGACGGATGTCAAGCAAGATCTTGTCCCCTCCGATTACAAGGAACCTTACAGTCGAGGAACTCGGATTCTCGACCAGATGCCCCTCATCGTTATGGCAATAGAACACCCATAATGAGTAGTAACGCCAACCAAGATATATGAGGGATATCATATACAACGTCAATGGCAGCCATATGAAAAAGAAGTAATCCGCCCTGTTGAGGTTGACGTTGATATAATGAAACATGTAATATGCCCAGTCAATTACAGACATGGCAATAGACAGAATCATCAAGAACCGGGTCTGATAACGCCATTCCCTATGATAAAGCCTGCCAATGAATCCATTCTTGACCACATTCCCGTAACGGAGATGGCAAAGCTGGCATACCAGCGGCTCACGCTTCTGAAGCAGGAAAAAGGCGGTCACCAAGGCGGTCACCGGAGCGCTTATCAGAATTCCCAGAAGCGGTCCGCGACGGTTGACAGGCTGGCCGGTCAATTCAAAAGCACCGTCTCCTCCTGTGATGAAATACCTGACAAGCACCACACAGGTTATTATCAATATTATGATCGAGACTTCTTTATACAAACGCGAGCAGACCGGCACACGCTGGTTGTTCATCACCGTCCTTATCGCCTGTAGAGCCAAGAAAAGCACTATACAGACAGGCGCGAGCCAGACTTGCCTGATCAAAGGGGAAACGAATGAAAGCACCGCCAGGAAACCTATTGCAATAGTCCAATTGCGCCACAATCCAAAGATTGCGACACTAAGCCCCTCTCTGCGCTGATGTGAATGAAACATGTTTATAAATAAGTGCTATCTTAAAAACAAAACTATCGATCACATGTTCCTGCTGAAATAATCCAGCATGCGACCGTAGACCAAGGCCCGCGCGTCACAACCGTTGATAGAATGGTTCATATTGGGAAACAGGAACATGTCACAATATCTGCCTGTCTCCTGCAGACGGCTTACAAATTCCATCGTGTTTGACAGATGGACGTTGTCATCTGCGGTGCCATGCATCAAAAGGAGGGAACACTCGATATTGCCGGCTCTGTTGACAGGCGCGCTCGATTCGTAACCAGCCTCGTTCTCCCCGGGAGTAAGCATGAAACGCTCGGCATAGACTGTGTCATAATAACGCCAGGAAGTCACGGGAGCGATCGCCACTGCCGCTTTAAACGGAGAGGCGGGATCTGACACTGCCATCAAGGTCTCATACCCTCCATAGCTCCATCCGGCGATTCCGATACGCGACGAATCAACAAACGGAAGTGAGGCGGCATAACGGGCAGCAGCGAGCTGGTCTATAGTCTCATAATGGCCGAGGTTGCGATAAACGACATCCCTGAAAGCGGTTCCACGACCACCGGTACCACGGCCATCCATACAGATAACCACGAATCCACGCTCTGCGGCTGCATAGTAATCCCAATCCATGCGCCAGCGGTCTGTCACCTCCTGTGATCCCGGACCACTGTATTGCCACATTATAACGGGATACTTTTTAGCCGGGTTGAAATCCGCAGGTTTCAGGATATAGCCGTTGAGAGGCATTCCATCGGTAAGGGTGAAGAACTCTTTGCGTGGAAGTGACGCATAACGGGCCGCATATTCGGCATTGTCTGTCAATACCCTTACCTCCTTTTCCTTGGTGGTGTACATCGTATGGCGTGGAGGTGTCGACTCGCTGCTGTAATTCACCACATAATAGTTCATAGCGGGAGAGAATGTCGCCGATGCCCATCCGTGAACCGGTGTTACAGGCATGATCTTCTTCCCTGACTTGTCAATCTTCTGGATGACACGGCTTATGGCTCCTTTAATCCCTTGGCCATCGAGTAGCTGGGCTGTAGACTGGAAATAGGTGTTACCCTGTTGATCGGAACCATAATATCCTGTGACATCAAAATCGCCGGAAGTCATCTGGCGCAACTGCTGGCCATTGTAGGAATATTCATAGAGATGATTCCAGCCACTGCGCTCCGACATGATCACAAAGCTCTCAGCGCCCCAATGAATCCCTTCATATGCCATCGGATTGAGCCACGCCTTTGACTCTTCGACCAAAACAGACTTCGAGACAGTAGACTTAGGATTCACCGCGAAAACCTCCATCCTGTTCTGAGCGCGGTTCAATGTAACGGCCATAAGTCTTTCCGAGGTATTCCCTCCATAGGCTATACGGGGTATATACTCGATTGATTTGTCGCCGCCGAGATCTATGTCCTTTATCTTGCGTGTCTCCACATCGTAACTGTGGATGGAGACAACAGAATTGGGCTGTCCGGCGACAGGATACTTGTATGAGAACAATCCCGGATACAATGCGTATTCTTTTGTAGGCTCGCAGTAGCCCTCATACAAAGAGAATGTGAATTTCGGCACCTGCTCCTCGTCATAACGCAAGTAGCAGAGGGTGGAGTTGTCAGGAGCCCAGGCCATCGAACAGTCAGTAGAGAATTCCTCCTCATAAGTCCAGTCAGGAATACCATTGATTATCTTGTCAATGACACCGTCCTTTGTCACGGCAACCTCCGAATCGTAGTCTATCTTCTTGATGTATATGTTGTTGTCAACAACAAAGGCGACCATTCTGCCATCCGGGGAAAAAAGAGGAGACTGCTGTAGCGGGAACTGTTTGGATAACGGGCGCAATATATTGCGTTTTATCTCAAACACATGCCAGTCTGCCTTGAAAGAACGGCGATACACAGGGGTCTTGGCCGTGTACAGAAGTATCTTCGACCCATCCGGACTCAAGATGAAACTCTCGACAGATTTCACGGAATTTTCACGTGTATGCGTTACATCAAGCACCGTCTCGATGAGTTTTCCAGAAGCGGTCTCATAACGTTCTATCGTTTTCCCATCTTTACCAAGCAGCAGATAGCTCTCCCCGTCAGGAAGATATGTGAAGCTCTTGGGCGAGTCGGGGGTATTGCCGGGATAGACATACTTTGCTATCCCGTCGACATCTATCTTGGCCTGCGCACAAACGATGCCGGCCCCCAAAGCGATGGAGGCCGCCACACAGGCAGTCATTCTAATCAATTTCTTCATTTTCAATAAATCTTATTTCAGATCACCAGAGAAGCATCTGAGCCGGATTATCAGGGGGCTCCTGACGCACAGGCTCCTTATATCCGAAAGCGTCATCTTGTGTCTCGGTTGTCTTCTGCTTTCGCTGTCGCCTGGGCTTGGGGGTATTTTCAAGAGCCGGAGTAGCGATCAGCCAGTCGGTGCTGTCAAGTAAAGAGAAGCCATTGTCATCCTCTTCGTTTTTCTCCACTTTCTTTTTGGGCGGTTCCGATTCCACGGCAGGACGCGGTTTAGGGGGGCGCCCCCTACGCGGACGGGCAGGCACCACGGTTTCAGGCTCGGGCGTGACAAGCTCGGGGAGATCGAGAGTCAGATCCAGCTCCTCACCTGCTACAGACACTGACGGTATCTCTATCTCAATTTCTGATTTCTGTGGTTCGGGATCAGAGGAAGCAGGCAATCCCTTGACAGCCTTCAGCCGATCAATCTCCGACATCAACGCACTTTCAACCTGCGTTTTCTCAAACTGCGCGGTCTCCACCGCTTTCCTTAAAGAGTCGGTCTGATCCTCAAGACGGCGGATTGTCTCGTCCTTTATCCTCAAGGTGGTGTTTTTTGTCAGAATGTCGGTGTCTTTTGCCCGGATGATCTCATCTTTCTCCATAAGCTCATCCTTCTGACGACGAAGCTCGGCATCGTTGATCCTCTGGCTTTCCTCCAGCTTCATCACCTGTTCCTGAACCTCACGGACAATTTTCAGATCTTCCTGGGCCTTCGCGAGTCGCGTGTTGACAATGGCAAGCTGCTCAGCCGAATCCTTCAGTTCGGCCTGTGAGGCTGTGTAGCGCGCTTCCATTTCCTGCGCCGCCGAGCGGGCCTCCGAAGCGCGTAAATTGAGATCATTGACCATCGCCCGACTCAGCTCATCCTTCGCCTTGGCCTGTTCCAACGAGTCGCGCATTACCGCCAGCTCTTTCTCCAGTTCGGCCACTCTCGCATTGCCTGTCTCACTGCCATCGGCAAGAACCGACAGTTCCGCTATTTTCTTTTCGGCAGCCTTAAGCGACTCCTCCGCCGAGATCCTGCGGGATTCCGATTCAACAAATTTGCTTTCAGCGTCGGCACAGACCGTCTGCGCCTCAGCCACTTTTTTCTCAAGCAACGCCTCCTTATCCCGCAACTCCTCCTCACGGGCATTCAATACTGCCTCGCGCTCGGCGAGGCCTTCACCGAGAGAGTCCATGTCACGGTCTGACATGGCCGCAAGACGGAGCTTGTTGGCCATCGACTTGTTTTCAAGGATGTATTGTTCGTTCTCGGCCTCTATCGAGGCAAGTTGTTTTTCAAGCTCATGGACGCGTTCAGACAACGCCCGTTTCTGGCGTTCGGCGCTCAGCTGTAGATTTTTCGCGTTTGAGTTGCCTTCTTCCTCCTTGCGGGCCTTCTGGCGCAGTTCCTCTATCTGATCCTGGAGTTTCAGGCTGTCTGACTGATAACGCGCATGGATACGACGCTCGACAGTCTTCTCAAAATGGTCGAAATAATCTTTCATAGACTTGTCAAGGGCATCAAACAAAATCTGTCTCTGCCTTGCCGGATCAACACTTTTTTGCAGGAATTCAGGAAGAGCGCTGTTGAACACCTCGACCACACCGTCAAAAATGGCCGACGCGTCGGGTCTCGCGTCATTCTCTGAATGATTCATTGTAGAATCGCAATGGTCATTCCCGTCCTCAACAGACTTTCCGACAGCAGGGACCTCAATGTCCGCACCATCCTGTGAATCAGGGAGGACACGGCGACGCAAGGGGGTGACGGTCGCGTCTATTCCCTCCACATCCATCTCGTCATCTTCGGCGGAGGAAAAACCCATCGCCTTTTTCATCATATTGAGGAATCCCATTTTCCGTATATTTGCAAGTGTGACGCAGGCCTCCGCGCAAACGCGACCAAGACCGCTGCCGCCGGCGGGCGACACTCTTATTTATCAGCAAACAAAGTTACGAAAATAAATCTACTTTATCCCTTTCCGGGTGTATATTTTTCATTTGTTTTTATTAACTTTGTCACTGCCCAACCTTGGGCTGATTCCACCTTAAACATTGATTCATGTCTACGATTCATCACCTCACAATGAAATCAGCCATCGTCATCATATGGATGATTTCCGGTCTCCTGGCCATCCCCTCGACAATGGCGCAGGAAAAAGCGATAGTCAACTCGATCATAGCCGACGCGTCGGACCTGACCGCCGCGACACACATACAACGCGACCTGCTTGGACGGCCTTGCGCCCTGGTAAAATTCTCGGTGCTCGCCGACGATGTCAGATTTTCAGGAGACACCGTCCATGTCGAGTACCACGGTTCGGAATACTGGGTGTACATGCCTGAGGGCACAAAGCATCTTCATGCGACCAGCTCCAAATTCAAACCGCTCCACATCTTTTTCCCGGAATACGACATCTCCGAACTGAAAGGACAGCAGACCTATACCGTCGATGTCTCCATACCCTCGAAACGTCCGCAAGGCGCGGCGTTGCTGATGACAGTCATTCCCGCAGACTCGCGTGTGTTTGTAGACGGACGCGAAATCGAAGTGAGCGACGGTGTTGCCACCACCTATTGCCGTGCCGGCCGCCACGCTTACCGTGTGGAGGCCCAAGGCTACAAGACATCCGAAGGGAAGTTCTCGATCGCTGACAGGAAAAACTTCAAGACTACCGTGAAACTCAAATCCATAGCCAACCTTAGGGTTCAGCCATTCCGTGGCCCGACCGGCCAAGTGGGCTTCCGCGACCAGAACAACAAGACCGTTGTAAAACCGGAATTTGACAAGGTGATACCCGCAGGGACTGTCTTCTGGGTGACAAAAAACGGCAAGTACGGTATGATCGATCAACAGGGAGAAAGGAAAGCCCAGTGCACGTTCGACAATGTGCTTGCCTCGCGCATTGACGGCCTGTTCATTGTAAGCCAGGATGGCAAATACGGGATCATGAACGCCAACGGCTGGCTGACAGTACCCTGTATGCTCGACAAGGTGTCTACGACTTCAGCAGAACCGATGGTGGGCATCATGGACGGCCAGTTCGGCCTGATAGATGCTTCGGGGGAACTTGTCATCCCATGTGAGAACGAGGAGATCACCGACTTCTTCGACGGCCTGGCGGGCATCAAGCGTGACGGGAAATGCGGGTTCATAAACAAGAACGGCGAAATCGTGATTCCCATGATCTACGACGGGGTGTCGCACTTCTCCGGAGGCATCTCACGCGTCACCCATAACGGCCGTGTATATTTCATCGACAAATCAGGAAATGAGGTAGACATGACCGCCGCGCCAGCCCCGGCGGAATAATCATGACGGCTTGGCCACGACTCCGACACCCTTGCGTCCGTTAATCCCTATCACAAGAGGTGAATCCAACTTTACGATGCGCAGGGTGTCGGACTCATATACAGCCGGTAGTGAGTTCAGATAATCGACATCATAATAATCCTCGCCGGAAAACGGGTTGACCGTGAAATATCCCACCCCGAAGGATGTCAGATTCTGGAAAAAGTGAGTGCCCTGTGACGGTTCGACCCGATAGTTGGCCAACGATGACTCCACGATAAGACGCGCCCCCGATATATCGGCCCATTTTACAGGTATGCCGAGAGCCTCGTCTGACGATCCCCATCGTCCCGGTCCGATAAGCACATAGCCTTCACCCGATGCGACAAAATTTTTGTTCAGTCGGGCGATCTCTCCGGCGATCTCCGGATTTCGGAATGAGGAGAAATTCTCCGGGCGGACATACATGACGGTGCTGACCGTGTCGTTTGTTCCGTGTCCAAGAGCAGTGGAGCTTCTTAAAATCAAATCCGAATTGTCAAGAGCCAGCACCGACTCGTCCACATCTTCCTTCCGGTCTATTATCGGGCGTATCTGCAACCAGTAGATCCGCCCTTTGAGACTCCCGTCAGGCCTGATATTCCCGGCAAACTCAATCTCGACAGGCCTCTGCATAGCGTCCTGTCCGTTTGACAGCATCAAGTCAACAGCTTCAGCAAGCGGAAAGACACTGTCACGCAGTATGTTTGCGAATGTCACCACCTTGCGCCCCATGCCGATATGGGAATCACGGATCATCTGGTCATCGATATCGAATGTCGACACGAGGTATTTGAGCGCATCGCCCGACTTGGCAAAGTCCTGTATGTTCTTTCTGGTTATATTGAACCCGTCATCCACTTTGAAGTTCTCGGGGACATTGTTCAAGTCAAGGGTGTACAGCTGCCGCTGGGTGTCACGCAGAGCGAGATCAAGGGTCGAGGTCTGCAATACCTTGCCTGGATGTTTTGGGGAGAACCGCAGAGCGACACCTCCGTCTACGATATACTTGCCGAGCCCTATTGCCACCTGCGCCACTCCCTCCTCCGTACGCTCGTCGTTTATCGGGTAATAGTTGAGCGAACGTCCCACACCGGAAAATGAGGGGAAATAAAATCCGTCATGCTCGTTACCGACAACCTCCTGGATTATCACTGCCATCTTCTCCTGGTCGATGACATTCGAGGTAGCCGACATGTATGCTTTCGACTCGGCATAGAAGACTGACGCGTAGACACCTTTTATGGCATCGGTCAACACCTTCCTCATCTGCTCCTTGTCGGAAATATGAGGAATCATATATGTTGAATAGACTCCGGCGAAAGGCTGGTAATGGGAATCCTCAAGCAGCGATGAACTTCTGATTGCCAACGGCTTGTTGACCACCTCGGTGAGGGCCAGCAGATCATCGCGCACGCGGTCAGGCAACCGGGCGGCAAGGAAGCGCGACAGGATTTCCTCGTCGGAGATGTCAGACAACGCTATCGGATACAAGTCGTTGTCGGCCATGAATTCATCGAAGATATCGGTACAGAGGACGACCGTACGCGGTATCGATATGGATACCCCCTTGAAATTGTCAAATTCAGGATGCTTCTTTATTATGGAGTCGATAAACGCCAGGCCACGTCCTTTCCCTCCCAGTGATCCTTGACCTATACGGGCGAAATTTGAATAATAGTCGAAACGGTCTTTGCGGAACTCCGCGACCACTCCCCTGTTCTTCATCTTCCTGTACTTCACAATCAGGTCAAAGAAGAGTTGCTTCACTTCCGGAGCTTCCTTAAGATCACGGAAACGGTGGCGGCGGATGACATCGGCGATCGGGAACATCGCGCGGGAATACAGCCAACGCGAGATATCATTGCGGCATGCATGCCAGAGCAGTGTCCCGTCAGGAATCTCGAACATTCGCTTCTGCATCTCATTAAGGGAGTGTATGCGCATTATCTCCTCCCCTGTCGCGGGATCCCTCATCACGAAATCACCGAAGCCGAAATTGCGCATGATCTCTTTCCCGAGATCGACGGGCAGCTTCTTTGAATTCTTGTCGAGGAATATGCCGTTGAACTCCTTGACCAACGGGCCGTTGGCAGTCTCCGTGGACTCGACGATTATGGGCAAATACGGGTCACGGTTCCTCACCAGACGGGCAAACCGCAAACCTGCTTGCCGGTCCTTTTCTCCTTCACGCATGAAAGAAACATCGGTGATTATACCGAGCATCTTGTCGCAATATTTCCCATACAGCTCCACCGCTTCCTCGTAATCCCGGGCAAGCATCACTTTCGGACGGCCGCGCATGCGGAGCATCTTCTCGTGCTCGTTAAGGGCCTCTGTCGAGAACTCGCGGCTCTGTTTCAAAAGGAATTTGTAAAGATGGGGAAGTATCGAGGAATAGAACCTGACCGAATCCTCCACCATCAATATCATCTGGACCCCGACATCAAGCACATCATTCTCGGCGTTCATCTTGTCCTCAAGCAACTTGATTATGGCAAGCAGCAGATCGACATTACCAAGCCACGAGAACACATAATCTATGCCGCTGAAGTCTTCCGATGCCAGACGGCGTGATACCTCCTTCGAGAATGGGGTCAGCACCACAATAGGGACATCGGGAAACACCGATTTTATCTCCTTGGCTCCTATGAAAGTCTCACTGATATCCATGCCCGGCATGGCGATCACCAGATCAAAATTTTTCTGGGCCATCATCGCCAGAGCCTCACTTATATGGGAGACCCTTGTGATACGCGGAGGAGAGGAGAGATTGAGCGCGACATATTCATTATAAAGCTGCTCTTCCACTCGCCCGTCCTCCTCCATCATGAAAGCGTCATAAGGCGAGGCAACGAGCAATACGTTGAATACGCGCCTCTGCATCAGATTCTGAAACGCCGTGTCCTTAAGATACAACTGGTTTAAAGGCTCTTCATTCATAGGATTCAGGGATATTTGATTTGGAGGAGATGATAAGATCAATCATGATCCGCGAGGAATGGTTGAGGGGACGCGTCTGACATTGACTCGACACCTCATGATTCAAAGGACCTTCAGCGATCTGACCGCCTCCAGGGGATCCTTTGCATGGAAGACATAACTGCCGGCGACAAGGATATCAGCTCCGGCTTCCGCAAGCAGTTTCCCGGTAGAAGCATTGACACCACCGTCAACCTCAATCAACGCTCCTGACCCGGCCGCATCTATCATATGACGCAAGCGACGCGTCTTGTCAACCGCGTTAGCGATGAATTTCTGGCCACCGAAGCCGGGATTCACAGACATGAGCAGCACCATGTCAAGCTCTCCGATGACATCCTCAAGAAGAGATACCGGAGTCGATGGATTCAACGTGACGGCGGCTTTCATACCGGCTTCCTTTATGGCATGGATCGTCCGGTCGAGATGGACGCAGGCTTCCTGATGGACATTCATGATAGCCGCGCCGACATCATGCAGACGGCTGACCCATTTCTCCGGCTCGACGATCATCAGATGCACATCCAATGGTTTTTCCGAGATCCGGGAAACTGATTCGATGACCGGGAACCCGAAAGAGATGTTGGGGACAAACACTCCGTCCATCACGTCAAGATGGAGAAGATCGGCATCGCTCCGGTTTATCATTTCCACATCTTTCGCCAGGTTGGCGAAATCAGCCGACAGAAGGGAGGGTGAAACAAGCATGGTCGGGATTGGCTTTACATTATTGCATCAGACCGGCATATTCTTGCCGTGTCCTATATTATATCTTCATTATTGTCGGTATCGGCAGCTCCGGCATCTGTTTTCTTTCGGCCTTTCATCGCTTGCCAGACTATAAACAGAATACACAGAAGCAAGAGGCAGAAACCGCCGATCGTGAAATAATGGTTATATTTCTCTACCGACTCAAACAGCTGCGAGTAGGGAACAGTCTTGCCCAGCCAGTATCCGAGACCGGCCAGCACACAATTCCATACTCCGGCACCAAGAGCCGTGAATATCACAAAAACGCCCAGATTCATTCTCGCCAGGCCTGCCGGAATAGAGATCAGCTGACGGACAGCCGGGATCAAACGGCCGATAAATGTCGACAATGCACCGTGGTCGTCGAAATATTTCTCAGCTTTCCTGACTTTGGCCTCATCAATGAGGCAGGCATGCCCGAAACGGCTGTTGGCGAAAGCATAGACGATCGGCCTGCCAAGCTCCATTGCAAGGAAATAATTGACCAATGCGCCCACCACTGCTCCGGCTGTGGCCACAAGAATTATAAGCGCGACATTGAGGTCGCCGCGCGTCACGGCGATATATGCGGCCGGTGGGACAACCACTTCCGAGGGGAAAGGGAGGAATGAGCTTTCAATCACCATGAAAAGAAACACAAGCATGTAGCTCGCGTTGTTATAGAAAAAATCGAGCAGGAACTGGGCGGAAAACCAGTCGCTCATGGCGCATGTTATAAGGAGTTCATTCATAATGTTCG
Organism: Prevotellaceae bacterium; assembly: GCA_021772015.1. Classification (GTDB taxonomy): domain Bacteria; phylum Bacteroidota; class Bacteroidia; order Bacteroidales; family Muribaculaceae; genus UBA7173. Next base: position 107,770 of record JAETNS010000007.1, read on the forward strand.
TTCATATTTGACTGCGTGGACTATGATTTTGAGACCATCCGATAGAATTCCTCCCGAAGGGAGCTGTCTTTTGAGAAAATACCGGAATAATGAGTGGTCACTGTGGAGGCAAGTTGCTTCTCTACCCCACGCATCTGCATACACAGGTGGGAGGCCCGGCATATGGCGATCACACCAAGCGGATGCAACGCATCTTCCACTGCCTTGCATATCTCGGCGGTCATCCGTTCCTGGACCTGCAGTTTACGGGCGACAGCATTCACGACACGGGCAAGTTTGCTTAACCCGACAATCTTTCCGTCAGGGACATACCCTACAGATACGGTCCCGAAAAAAGGCAATACATGATGCTCGCAAAGCGAATAGAATTCAATATCCCTGACGACTACCATCTGCGAACCATCATGAGTGAACAATGCTTTCCGCATTACATCAGATGGATCGCCCGAGCGGTTGCCGGATGTACAATACCACAATGCGCGGGCGGCCCTCGAAGGGGTCTTCAACAATCCCTCACGGGATGGGTCCTCCCCTATAAGTTTCAGAATAGCCTCATAGTGGGAAGCTATCTCTGAAATCACCTTTCTCTCGTCAGGGGTCGCTCCTTCCGGGAAATCGTCGTCTTGACTCATCGAAATATAAGATAACTGGAGGAATAAGTAACTGTTCAACGGGCATTGATGCGGTCACGGACTACCCTGACCTCTTTGGCATATCCGGGGAAAGCGCGACGGATGTCAGAAGCGGCTTTTTCCGCCTCGGCCTGCGTCCGGAAGTCACCTACCCGGAGCCTCCAGTATGGGGACGCATAAGCCACATATGTCATCATGGATGGGAAACGGCGGCCGATCGCGCGCTCCCGCTGCCTGGCTTCCCCTTTGGCGACGCGTTGATTGTTGTCGGCATATACCTGCACACGATACCCGACAATCTTGCCTCGTGAGCGTTGGACAGGAATCTCTTTTTCCTCTTCACCGGCTTCCTCATCAGAAACTTCCTCTGAAACCACACCCTCTGTCTGTCGCAGGCGTTCGGCCAAAGCCTGGGGTTGCTCGACGGTAACGGTCGATCCGGGACGATTCAGATTCTCCACTATGTCTGCCAAGAGAGAACCTGTCGAGAGGAAGAGGAGGAGAATTATGACATATATGCGGGAAAGCGGATTCATGCTGGCAACTCTGGTTACTTGAAAAAGGCATGCGGGGAAAGGGCATGGCAAGCCCTTTCCCGCATACCGGTTGTTAAAGCGTTTTTAGAAAGCTGTGACGATTCCCATGAAGGAAGCGCAATCAAGAGCTGCGCCACCGATGAGGCCTCCGTCTACGTCAGGCTTGCTGAATATCTCCTTGGCGTTGGAGGGCTTGCAGCTGCCGCCATAGAGGATAGAGCAGTTTTCAGCCACTTCATTGCCATACTTGCCTGCGATGACCGAACGGATGTGGGCGTGCATCTCCTCGGCCTGCTCTGCGGTTGCAGTCTTGCCGGTGCCGATAGCCCAAACCGGCTCATAAGCGAGGATGAGTTTGCCGAAGTCTTCAGCTGAAAGGTCGAAAAGGGCCTCTTCGATCTGCTTGGTCACGACATCAAGGAATGTGCCGTTCTCACGCTCCTCGAGCACCTCTCCGATACAGAAGATCGGGGTAAGGTTCTCGGCCAGGGCGAGATTTACCTTGGTCTTGAGGATCTCGGAGGTCTCGCCGTAATACTGGCGACGCTCGGAATGGCCGAGTATGACATATCCGGCACCGGTCGAAGCCACCATTGGAGCCGAAACCTCGCCGGTATAGGCACCTTTCACATGATCAGCGCAGTTTTCCGCTCCGAGACCGAGCTTGGAGGAATCGATAACGCCGGCGACTGAAGCCAGATGGGTAAAGGGGACGCAAATAACGACATCACACTTTGCGTCAATGCCCTTGAGGGCTTCGTTCACATCTTTGGCCAAGCCCACACCTTCGGCGAGGGTGGTGTTCATTTTCCAGTTGCCTGCTACGATATTTTTTCTCATGATTATAATGGAGTTTGTTATGGTTGAGGTTACTGATGGCCGTGCAGGTATCATTGCCCGTCATGACCATTCTCTGATTTTGCCTGCAAATTTACGGCTTTTTTTTGATAAATTCTCCTAATTCTTGCAGAAACAGCCAGAACTATATTTTGGAAAAGATAAAGCAGCAACAAAGTCACCCCAAAGACTCCTGTAAGAGCTTTGAGCCAATATGAAGGCTCGGGAGCCATCCTCCTGAGCAGATCTTTGCCGGAAGGACCCTTATCCATGATATCACCGTCAATCGAGCTGAGGGTATATTTGGCGGTGACCCGGCCGTCATGAAGTTCGACAAGAGACATAGTCCCGCGTGAAAGCTCTTTAAGTTTGGTGTCTTCCGCGGAGTATATCTCATATGAAGCCATCGAGACATCCTTCCAGTAGTCCATTCCCCTCCGGTCGGCTGCGATGACACAGGCCATCCTGACATCGGAGGTATCTGCCCATTGTTTCAGTTCGTTAAGGAAATATGTGTATGAGATATCGATACGGCGAGGTTCAGGTATGACAACCAGCAATTCCGTTCCCTCTCCTGTCACAGCTTCTGACGTGACATCGTCCCCCTCACGGTCGTATACCACAAAATCAGATCCTTTCTCATGCTTGATGTCCTCATCACAAGACTCAACACGGTCAATAAAGGTCCAGGTCGAATCGGGAAGGTTGTCTATGGTGAACTCCTGTCGGTGACCCTCCTTTTCGTAAATGAAAATCATGTCGGACTCATCGAAGTCCTCATCATCCGGATCAGCATCCAATTGGCTTTCATCATCCGCTACGGTTGTATCCCTATCAATGAGATAGCTTCCTATGGGATAGGGACGGAAATCTGCCATCGGCTGTACGTTATAACCATATAGGGATACTATTATAAAGTAAAGCGATATCCATGCCCCGACAATCCATTGTATGGCTGGCTTGAACATCGCCGCCTTCAGACGGGAATTGAAAACCAACAGGAACAGCAAGCCTGCAGTTATCAGGATGTTTTTTATGAAAGTCCAGGTGTTGGATATGACCCAGAAATCGCCGAAACACCCACAATCACTGACAGGATTGGCGATCGCTATATAAGCCGTCAGCGGCAACATGACAACCATCATTGCCGTCAATGCCCAGACTGCCACCCGTTTATAGCAGCCCAAAGCCAAAAGGAAACCGAACACGAACTCATACCCGGAGATCAACATCGCGGCCATCAGCACCAATGACCGGGGCTGGCTCATATCCCAGACGCCGAGATAATCCTCTATCTTGAATATGAAGCCCCACAGATCAATCCCCTTTACGAGTCCTGACATGACGAACAAAGCCCCCAGGAGGAGCCTTGTCACCCATATCACTGCCGGGAACCAACGGCTTCCGGCAATCCTGTCTACGTGACTGACAGTCTTCATTTAGTCCAAATTACTGATTAATAGGATTTTAATAGCATCTGTTATTAAACATCCTCTAAACAACTGATCAAATCGGTCAATATAAAATAATTTTGAGCAGTTACTTATCAGTATCTCTATCGGAACCTGTCTCTTCCGCCAGCTTTATAAGCCCGAAAATCGCGTAATTGATCATATCCTGATAATTCGCGTCAACCCCCTCAGAGACTTCCGTATGCCCCATGTTATCCTCGATCTCCTTGGTGCGCATGAGCTTCATGAGTATGAGGTCGGTGTATGAGCTTACACGCATCTTCCTCCACGCCTCGTTATAGTCATGGTTCTTTGCCAACATGACCTCACGGGTAGCCGCCATATTGCGGTCATACAAGGCCAACGCCTCATCGGGAGTAAGATCCTTGCGATCGGCATATCCCAGCTGAAGTTGTATCAGACCGATTATACCGTAATTGACAATAGCCCGGAACGCGTCATCAACCGGCTCGTCGACCCGGCTCTCCCCTTTTGTCTCCAGAGACCTGATCCTGTCAGCCTTGATAAGAATCTGGTCGGTGACGGCCGTAGGACGCATCAATCGCCACGAAGCACCATAATCCCGAAGTTTGGAGGCGTACACCTCGCGACATTCCATGATGGCCTTGTCAAACTGTTTCTCGGTCTTGGGGAAATCCGGCACTCCGGGATTGGCTGAACGGTCAGTAGGGTTGCTCATAAGTAACTGTCCAATTTTTTCCCTGCAAAGATACGAAATTTCCTCCATTTTTCTTTAAATTTGCACTGAAATGGCCAATTGCATCAAAGAAACCGCCCATATGCTTGCCCGTGCCCTGGAGGCGTACGGGATTACTGACATATTTTCCTCTCCAGGATCGCGCAACGCCCCGTTGATTGTCGCATTGCAGCGCATGACCGGACTGACTGTCAGGCCAGTCATCGACGAACGGTCGGCGGCTTTCATTGCCTTGGGGTATTCCTCCATATCCAGGAAAGCGACGGTGGTTGTATGCACATCCGGCACGGCGTTGCTCAACTACGGTCCGGCGGTAGCGGAAGCCTATTACAGGAAAATACCGCTGATCGTAGTCTCCGCCGACCGCCCGGCTCATTGGATCGGGCAGGATGACAGCCAGACGCTCCTCCAGCCGGGAGCATTGGCCAACATTGTCAAGAAAACATATCACCTGAAAGGGGAGATCGACAACGACAGGGAACGCTGGATGGTCAACAGGACGCTCAACGAGGCGTTGCAGACCGCCATCACAGGGCGACCGGGGCCCGTACATTTAAATATCTCTTTCGATGAGCCTCTGGTCGGGGAGAGCGAGATGACCGACACGACCGATTTCCGTAAAATAGGTCTTCTGCTGCCCCTGCGCAAACTATCTACAGAAGATGCCAAGCGGCTCGCTTCAGAGGCTTCCGAAAAGAATGTGTTGATTGTCGGCGGCTTCTGCCCTCCCTCCTCCGAGATTAACCGCGCATTCGCCAAACTCACCGGATTGCCGTGGGTCACGGTGGTCGCGGATGCTCTCGCTAATCTAAATGCGACCGATGTGCTGTCTCGTCCTGATCTTTTCATGGACTCCGAGTTGCTTGGGAAACCCTCTTCCCGTCCCACCTTGCTTATCACATTCGGTGGAAGCCTGCTGTCAAGGAAGCTGAAAGAATATCTGCGGAAAACAGAGATAAAAGAGCATTGGCATGTGGGATGCAATGACTCATTGATAGATTCATACTTTTCCCTGACCCAAAGGATAGAAATTGACGAGAAAGAGTTTTTCCCGCGTTTCGCAAACGCGATGGAATATATAGGCCGCTCCCGGAAAGAAACGGGAAACGACACCTCTTCCTTCAAAGCTTTATGGCATGAGGCGGCATTCCTCGCGGAGGAGAAGGAAAGGGCTATGAAAAAGAGGATCGATTGGTCTGCACACAGTGCCATACATACTCTCCTGTCATCGCTTCCCAAGGAGTGGAACCTGCAACTCAGCAACGGGTTGACCCCGCGCGTGGCCATGACAGGCGACGCGTGCCGCTTCCATCGCCGCGACTGCAACCGAGGCGTAAGCGGAATCGACGGATCAGTATCCACTGCCTTAGGGGCATCGTTGGCCTACAACGGAACTACCGTCTTGCTGACAGGAGACATGTCGATGCAATATGACATGGCTGCATTAAGCTCACCTCTTATTTCAAAGAGACTGAAAATAGTGGTGATCAACAACGGAGGAGGAGGAATATTCAGAAGAATACAATCGACACGTAATCTTCCTGAACTGGAACGGTATTTCGTCTGCGAGACAAGGCTTCCTTTAAAACAACTCGCGGCGGCCTACGGACTTGCCTATTTCAAAGCCGCAAGTTTTCAGGAACTGGCGACCTCGATACCTGGATTCATCAACGAGCAAACCCGGCCTGCCCTGATGGAAATCCAGGCAATGACATAGCCTCGAGAATGACAACTGCGAAAACATAAATTCATATCCCATAATATGATGAAACGAGACTGGAAAACCATAAAGAAATATGAGGATATCCTTTTCGAGCAATTCGGAGGAATCGCAAAAATAACAATCAATCGCCCGGAAGTCTACAACGCTTTCCGCCCGCAGACAAATTTCGAGATGCTTGACGCGATGAATTATTGTCGGGCGACCCCGGAAATCGGTGTCATAATACTTACAGGGACAGGAGACAAGGCGTTTTGCTCCGGCGGAGACCAGCATTACAAAGGCTTGGGAGGATATGTGGACGCGGATGGCACACCCCGCCTGAACGTGCTTGAACTTCACAAGGCGATCCGTTCCATACCCAAGCCTGTGATCGCCATGGTCAACGGCTACGCAATCGGAGGCGGGAACGTGCTGAATGTAGTGTGTGATCTTTCCATCGCCTCGGAAAACGCTCGCTTTGGCCAGACCGGACCGAAAGTCGGGAGTTTTGACGCCGGATTCGGCTCCTCCTACCTGGCCCGTTGTGTGGGGCAGAAGAAAGCCCGCGAGATATGGTATCTTTGCCGGCAATACACCGCAAAAGAAGCCCTCGACATGGGGATGATAAACGCCGTCGTCCCATTTGACCGTCTCGAAGACGAGACTGTAGAATGGTGTGAGACAATCCTGCAACGTTCCCCAATGGCAATACGAATGATCAAACGCGCGCTCAACGCCGAACTTGACGGTCAGGCCGGATTGATGGAGTTTGCCGGAGACGCGACCCTGCTTTACTACCTCATGCCGGAAGCACAGGAGGGGAAAAACGCTTTCCTTGAAAAACGCGCGCCGGATTTCGGGCAGTTCCCCAAATTTCCCGGCTGATGGATATCAGCTGGGAAAGATATACCCTCCGCTTCCGTGAGAGAGCCATCACTTCGCGCGACACCATGACGGAGAAAACCACATGGCTCGTGAGAATCCGCTCGGAAGAAATTCCGGGAGGGGAAGCGGTCGGAGAGGCGGCTATGTTCAAAGGGCTTAGCCAGGAGGATTCACCTTCATACGAGGAGCAACTTGACCAAGCCTGCAGAAAAGCATCATCATGCGGTTCGCTGGCTGAAGCTGTCAGGTCATTGCCCGAAGTGTCGTCAATACGGTTCGGCTTTGAATCCGCGTTGTTACGTTCAGGGCTTCACACAACCACAGGCAAGGAACAGCGATGGCTACAAGGTCAAGAAGGAATACGTATAAACGGCCTGGTATGGATGGGCGACAAACCTACGATGAAGCGACGCATAAGGGAGAAACTTGACAACGGATTCCATTGTGTGAAGCTGAAAATCGGAGGAATACGGTTTGAGGAGGAGCTGGAGCTGATCGCTGACATCCGGCAGGAATTTTCTCCCGATGACATTGAGCTACGTCTCGATGCCAATGGTGGATTCACTCCACAAGATGCCTTGAACCGCCTTGAACGCTTGTCGAAGTTCGGAATACATTCCATCGAACAACCGATAAAACCGGGACAATATGAGGAGATGAACAGGATATGCCTCCAATCACCCATCGATATCGCCCTCGACGAGGAGTTGATCGGATTCAAGAGTCGGGATGAGAAAATAATGATTCTTGACATGATATCCCCGAAATACATCATTCTCAAACCGTCGCTATGCGGAGGTTTCAATGAGGCTGAAGAATGGATCTCACTCGCCGGAGCGAAAGGGATCGGATGGTGGGCTACCTCCGCGCTTGAATCAAACATCGGCTTGGAGGCGTTAGGGATCTGGACTGCATCACTGCAGCCGAAAATGCCTCAAGGTCTCGGGACGGGAAATCTTTACACCAACAATTTCCCGTCTCCGCTAAAAATGCTGGGGGAAAGATTGTGGCATATCAACGATCAGACACTCAGATAAGCCAAGTAACTGTCAAAATTATTTATGTTCAGAGTAACATACCTGACAAAAGATGCCGGATACCGGCTGGCTGTGGAAGATTTTATCAGACAAATGGCGGATCCCTCCGACCATATCGTCGCCCACACATCCGGCTCGACAGGTCTCCCAAAGGATATCCGGCTGTTGAAACGGGACATGGAGGTATCCGCCCTGGCAACCAACCGCCGGTTCGGAATCAACAATAATTCCCGCCTCCTGTGCCCGCTTTCCGCAAATTACATAGCGGGAAAAATGATGATCGCACGAGCCATGGCGGCTGACTGCGAGGTTGCCTTCTGCAAACCGTCAAATAATTTCTGGAGCACGCCCGAAGTGGCAAGCTACCTTAATGACGGAATCGTGGACTTGGTTCCCGTCGTTCCATCCCAATGTGGCGCGTTGCCGGATCTTGGCGGAGATACGCTGAACAGCCATCCGGCAAGACGTATCCGCAACATCATCATCGGTGGGGCTGCCATACCACAGACAACCGAGATGGCTCTCTCAAAAGCAGCACTTGGAGAAACCGCTGTTTTCGCCACATACGGGATGACCGAGACATGTAGCCATGTAGCCCTCCGATCTATCGGAGACAATATGTTTCATGCAATGCCGGGGATATCATTTTCCGCCGACGAACGGGACTGTCTCAAGATCACAGCCGGTGATTACAGTTTCAGAGAACTACAGACCAACGACATTGCCACGGTTATAGCAGCTGACCGCTTCATTTGGAGAGGGCGCTACGACAATGTGATCAATTCAGGCGGCATAAAGCTTTTTCCGGAAGAATTGGAAAAGAAGCTCGAGGATGTGTTGCCGGGTAGATTCTATATCAAAGGAACGCCCGATCCCAAATGGGGGGAGGCAGTCACACTTGTCGTTGAAAGGCACAAGGACAACTCTCATCTTTCTGACGGAGATATAATCTCCATATGCCATGAATGCCTCTCCCCTCTCGAAATGCCGAAAAGAATAGAATGGATAGCGGAGATTTCCTTGACACCCAACGGTAAACTGAAAAGAATTTAAGTTCGCGATTGAATCTTTCTTAAAGCTTATATATCAAATGTTTACCCCTGCCACTGTTAACAGTGGCAGGGGTAAACATTTTTATTAATACCATATAACATTCCTAATTCATATGGTTATGTGGTCTGCTTTAGAGAACGCATACCGGAGCCTCTTTAGGTGGACATACTGTCTGCAATCCTGTCGCAAGATGGAATGTCTGTATCTTGAGATCCCCTTGCAATGCGCCAAGCGCATTTAGAGCCAACGCCTCAAGCTCATCTTCGCCGGGATAGACATGTACAGGCGCGAGGAACTCGACACGTTTTTTAAGCCGACTGATCACATAGTCGGAATACGCGATTCCTCCGGTGATAAGTATCGCGTCGATATTGCCGTAGAATACCGGCGACAGTGCCGCGATATGTTTGGCTATCTGATATATCATCGCGTCAAGGACAAGGCGCGCATGCTCGTCACCGTCAGCGATACGTTGTTCGACTTCGGGGATTGCGACTGTACCGAGATGGGCTGCCAGTCCGGCTTTACCGCTGATACGCTTCTTAAGCTGTTCCTTTGTGTAACGTCCTGAATAGCACAGATCAATAAGGGAACCTGACGGCAACGAACCGGCTCGTTCGGGCGAAAACGGGCCTTCTCCGTCGAAAGCATTGTTGACATCCACACAACGGCCATGGTCATGTGCTCCTATCGATATACCGCCTCCAAGATGACATATGATGAGGTTCATGTCTTCATATTTCCTGGGAGCATCGGGATGTGTGGCGGAATAGTCTCGGGCGAAACGACGGCCTATGGCCCGTTGGTTAAGCGCATGCCAGGTAGTGATGCGCGGCATAATGGGGGAGCCGGTGATATGGGCTATCTCATCCATCTCGTCAACGATCCCGGGGTCTGCGATAAACGCCTTGCATCCATCGATCTCCATCGCTATGTCATGGGCGATCAGGCTGCCAAGGTTGCATGCATGGTCGCGGGGAGACTCGTGCATTGCCTGCACCATCTCATCGTTAACCTCATAAACTCCGCCGGGAATCGGATGAGTCAGACCGCCCCGACCGATAATCGCGTCGAATTCAAATGGCACCGCATTATCGGCAAGAGCCTTGATAACCAGCTCGCGGCGATAATCGAGCTGGTCTATGACACGGCGAAACCGTGAAAGTTCCTCAACTGAATGACGAATGGTATGCGTCATAATCGGAGTGGTGTCCTCGAAAACAGCTATTTTCGTGGAGGTCGAACCGGGGTTGATGGCTAATATCTTCATCAATTTCACTTGTTTTGATCAATGGTTTGAGGCCAGGGCAGCCATGGCCAAGGAATTGTATTTGCTGTCGGTAGAATCGCTACGCGAGGGAAGCACGACAGGGGCGATTGTGCCCAGAAGCATCCCCGCCATTCGGGCATGCGCGAAATACGAGATTGTCTTGTAGAAAGTGTTGCCGGACTCGATATTCGGGAAAATCAGGATGTCGGCATTGCCGCACACCTCTGACTCGATTCCTTTCACCTGAGCGGAATGCAGGTCAACAGCAGTCTTGACATCCATAGGGCCGCCTGCCACCATGTCGCCATATTCCCCTGCGGCGGCTTTCTCCACCATAAGCTGGTAATCGACCGAATTGGGGAATTTGGGGTTAACCTTCTCATTAAAATGTATTAGAGCCACTTTGGGATGTTCAATCCCGAATTTCCTGACAAGCTCGAGATCCAGCATAAGCATCTTCTCACGCTGTTCGATTGTCGGATAGGGAATGACAGCCACATCGGAATAGAACAAAAGACGGTTCATCCCGGGGATCTCGCTTACCGTGATATGGGTGAGGAGATTTCCTTTGGGAAGGATACCGGTCTCTTTGTTGAGCACTGCGCGAAGCAGCACGTCGGTGCTGACCAGCCCTTTCATCAGTACTCCGGCTTTGCCGTCATGCACCAATGACACAGCCTTTGCGGCGGCATCATGGCTGTCGCCAGCCTCAATCACATCTACATGTCCGGGGAAACGTTTTTCAATCCCCGAGGCATCAATTTTCTCTTTCTCCCCCACGAGAATGGCTTTTATGAAACCGTCTGCGAGAGCTTTGGAGACCGCACCGCAGGTTTCCTCATCATAAGGACAGACAACAGCGACAGCAGGTCGTTCCTTCATCAACGCCAAGTGGGAGATCAACTCCTGGAAAGTCTTGATTCGGCTCATAAACGTGTTTTGAGAAAGATTATAAAATATGTTATTCAACATGTTTCCGCCGTCAGGTTTGCTTAGCATTAAAGCAATCCATGATAATCGGGAGATCGGGAATTTTGTAGCCTCTCTCGCCACAACGGAAATCATTTTCTGCAAATTTCGTAAATTTTTCGGACATAAAGCCAAATTCCAAAGAGTTTTTTTGGATTAAAATTGAATTATTTTACACACCTATTTTCTATATTTGGTTATCAATTCGCGAATATATAATTAATATTAGACACAATTCAATCAAATTACCACCCATCTTTCAACCTACACACTTGAATACATTGCACATTTAGCCGCAATGTGTGCAATTTGCTTTAAATCGTTCAAAGCATGCTATAAAACACAAAGAGCAAAAACATGTTTTATAACATAGATTCCATCCTCCGACTTCGGGAAGGAGATAATGAAAAAACCGGAAAGATCATCACGACCTCTCCGGCGGGAATATTAAATCAGATGAAGAGAATATTCTTCATTACACCAAGCATCCCGGCCTACACCGGGCATCACCAAAAAAACCAGTATCCCGCGCCAAAACGCGGAGAATGTATGAAACCGAGACAAAGGTAAGACAAAGACAGCAATCTTCCAAACATTTTGCCAGTTATTTTTGAGTTTTACGCACCATTTGCACGATTTCACCACCACAAACCGAGCATTTAGTCATAAAAATCACCATTTTTAACTTCTATTTATAAATTAACCACACCTATTATCCAAGTCGATGATTAGCCTTTTTATCAAAAGCGGCTTGAATCAGGAAGAATATTACTCTTTTTTTCGTAACTTTGCAAGCATGAACCAGAAATCCGTCACTATACTTGGAATAGAGTCGTCATGCGACGACACCTCGGCGGCTGTCATCCGTGACGGTCTTCTGCTTTCCAATGTGATAGCTTCCCAAAGCATTCATGAGGAATACGGTGGAGTCGTGCCGGAACTCGCCTCCAGGGCACATCAGCAGAATATTGTGCCGGTAGTTGACATGGCTCTTAAAAAAGCCGGCATAACCCGTCACGACCTTGACGCCATCGCCTTCACCCGCGGTCCCGGGCTGCTTGGCTCGTTGCTTGTCGGCACCTCCTTCGCAAAAGGGATGTCGCTCGGGCTGCGCATCCCCATCATAGAGGTCAACCACCTCCACGGTCATGTCTTAAGCCATTTCGTGAGACAAAAGCCTGACGACCGGGTCCCCTCATTCCCCTTCCTGACATTGCTTGTTTCAGGAGGCAACTCACAGCTCGTCCTCGTCAAGTCTCATAACCGGATGGAGATAATCGGCCAGACCATAGATGACGCGGCAGGGGAAGCATTCGACAAATGCGCGAAAATAATGGGCCTGCCCTACCCTGGCGGTCCGCATATCGACAGACTCGCCTCACAAGGAGATCCCGATAGATTCAAATTCGCCAAGCCCCATATTCCGGGACTTGACTACAGCTTCAGCGGCCTGAAGACCTCTTTCCTCTACACATTGCGTGACCACGTGAAAACCACCCCCGATTTCATCGAGGAAAACAAAGCGGATCTGGCTGCGTCGCTACAAAAAACTATCATAGAGATACTCCTCGACAAACTCGACAAGGCTGTCAGACAGACAAAGATCAAGACATTGACTATCGGGGGCGGCGTATCTGCCAACTCCGGTGTCAGGAAAGCGGTAGCCGAATATTGCGAAGCTCACGGAATAGAGGCATTCATTCCACAAAGAGCATTCACTACAGACAATGCCGCTATGATCGCCATAGCAGGACAATTCAAATACCTTGACCGGAAATTCTGCCCCTACAACGCAGCTCCTTTCGCAAGGACCTCGGTTTGATCGGGCCCATCCCCACAAACATATTCCCCCATGGATCCCTACATTCTCCACGACCTTGAAGAAATCGCTCCCGATCTGATAGACATGCTTCGCGAAAAAGGGCTGAAACTATCATCCGCAGAAAGCTGCACCGGAGGCAACATCGCCCACCACCTCACTCTTGTCGCAGGCTGTTCGGATGTCTACCGGGGAGGAGCTGTCACCTATTCAAACGCTGCCAAGTCCTCGCTCCTTGGCGTACCGTCCTCGATAATAGAAGAGAAAGGTGCGGTATCGGAAGAAGTCGTCATAGCCATGGCAAAAGGAGCCTGCAAAGCTTTCGGCACAGAATGCGCGGTCGCCACTTCAGGCATAGCCGGCCCGGGCGGAGGTACCGACAGCAAGCCCGTCGGCACAGTCTGGGTAGCCGTGACCACCCCAGGGGGAACTTATTCCGAACTATACCACCTCGGAGGCACCCGTCCCGAAATAATCGACAAAGCCTCCCTCCTCGCCTTCCGCCTCCTGCTCAACCATCTTTAACGCCCATGAAGCATTCAGCAGCATTCCACAAAATCCTTCCAACACTAAAATCTAAAAATTAATATCCAAAACAGTTGTAAACTTCAAAAGAAAGTTGTACCTTTGTGCCGTCAAAAGAGAGCACCAATAATCATCTCTCTTTTTTCAATCACACACCAGTGATTTCGGTCCTATAGCTCAGTTGGTCAGAGCACCTGACTCATAATCAGGGAGTCCTTGGTTCAAGCCCAAGTGGGACCACATTAGGGTCACGATTCAGTTATGAATCGTGACCCCCTTTTCTATCCACTCCAACCAATGCTGAACAAGTTTACAATCTGATTATCTTCTTGCTGTTTCTTATGTATATACCACCTTTTACAGGATTGCTTATCCTACGTCCAGTCAAATCATACAGCGGAGAATCTTCGTCAGTACCATAAACTACAACATCCTCCATACCACTTCTACCGTTGAGAGACAATACATTCCGGGGGTTCACCACAGGATCGCCATCCTCGGCTATAACGGCACCCTCGGGGATTACGAAGGTATATCCCACTTTGGGTTGCATCCTGAATCCGCCGAAATCAGCCGACACAATCCACCGGCCAGCTCCAGTAGTGAGATAAGCATCGGCCTCGACCACAAGCTTTTCACCGTCAACCTCCCACAACTGCAACTTTGCACCATCGGCAACGCGCACCGGGCGGTCGTAGGTGAAAGACACGACATTGAGCACATCCGAGTGGTCGGTGAACAGACTGCACCATACATACATGAGCGGTTCGATAGGTTCGGTGTAACCGCCGGTAAAGTCAATCACAACTTCCTCGTTGACGATATCATCGCGGTAGCACGAGCTTACGCTACCGGCGGGGAGCGTCAAGCGGTAATTCACGCCATTTTCAAAGTTGACATTGCCGCCAAAGTCTGCGTAAGCCTGGCCTAAATCCCAATCCCAGCCAACCCTTGCAGGAACCTTGCGGATTTCCTGACCGTTACGGTAGAGAGTAAACTCCGGCTCGCCGACAGGGTCGGTTTCTGTTCCCCAATATATCCACAGACTTTTGGCTGAGGCTACAACGGCAGGTATGTCAGAGTGGGTTTCGCCGAGTGTTGCCGGTACGCTGAAAGGAATCTCGATAGCATCGTTCACAACCGAATTGTCGGTTTCTTTGGCGACTGAGCCGGGCGACACTGCGAGAACATAATCCATGCCTTTGGGCAGATTCTGTTTCTCAAAAATCATTTCCAGTGTGCCCTGCGTGCGTTTCTTACCGACATAGTTGCTCGTTTTAAGCTCAGTGGCACCGGCAACGGTCACGCCGTCGCATTTCACCTCGACTTTGGCACCGTCAAGCAGAATTATTCCGCCATCGAAACTCATGCCGATGCTTTCAAGCGGATAGACGAATGGACGTGTGCCGACATCGCATTGTTCCGGCTGTAAAGTTGTAGCCTCGGCAGACATCTGTATGCAACCCATACAGAGGTAGGCCATCGAAAGGAGTAGAGATTTATTCATGGTGAGAGTTATTTAAGGGTGATTTTTTGAGTTTTGGAGGTTGTGCCGGATGTAACGGTAACGAGGTAGATTCCGCTTGACAGAGCGGGCATCGGACAGATGCCGTTCTCAACCGAGGCCGAGAATATATTTCTCCCCGAAAGGTCAAACAAATCAAGGCGACATTCTTTGTCGGTTTCGCCGATTATGATATTCCCGTTTTGAAATGATATGGCAATGCTGTTTTTATCGTAAGCAATCGCATTAACGCCCGCTTCTTTGGGATTGACAACCGCGCGGATGTTTGAACCGTAAGCCTTGGTGCAAGTTGCCCCTGTAAGGCCGGCATCTCGCTCAACTATAAATCCCTTGGCTCGCATACTCGGTTCGATAGGTCTTCCATTATAACCGCATTGGGGATCTTCAACAGCGGTCAAATATGCTGCGCTTGTATTATGGAAAGGATCAAAATCACCATACCATAGACCATACCCACATATGGGCAAAAATATGCTGTGTTCATTAGGTCCGTGCAACCTTACGCCTCGGACTCCGTTTTCTACAGATGATCCATTTGTCCAGCATAACATTAGTAATTCATAACGCTCCTGTTCATTGGGAAGCCTCCATCCGTTACCCCATTGGTGTCGGGCTGCATCATATTCGGTTCCGCTGATGTCGGTCCCGATATTTGTAAGGACAGCCCATGCGCCATTGTTGGGATCTACTTCGTAACCTTCAAAGAACTTGTAGCTTTCCCATGAGAAGTCTTCACGAGGCTCGACTTCTCCCCATGCAAAGTATTGTCCTTTCTCGTATGGAGATGTTGCACCTACATTATATGTCGCCCAAAGCGTGCCGCTCGGCAGCCCGAGGTCTACATATTCGTACCCTCCGATGATACCGTCCGGCTCGCTCGGAGCGGGCGGTTGTGGTTCCTCGGCGTTTGCCGATACTGCTATGGCTGCTGACAGCCACAATAAAGTTGATTTGAGTTTGAATACCATTTGCCAATTTTTTATTGGCAAAGTTCGGCAGAAAAAATGACTTCGGCGTAAAACAAGTTTTATTCGCCCGACTTTTTTGCGAGATTTTTTCGGATTCTGCTCAAATATACCGGGGTAATAAGAAGATAGGAGGCTATATCGCGTAGCGATACGGTATCTAAAATATGCGGATATAGGCCGATAATGTCAAGGTAACGTTCTGTCGGTGTCTTTCTGTGCAGTTCGAGATAGCGAGAATATATCTCTCTGAACAGAGTACCGTTTAAAGCAGACAGATTATCGTCAAATGAGGCATCGAATAAACTCCTCGCCTCCACCATATTTATTTGCGACACGGAGGCATCTGCACCGGCTTTGATTGTTATTTCGGAAGGGCGGTGATTATATGAATTGTAAAAGTCTGCAACTATCTCGCCTACGAAAGCGAAGCCGACAACGGCTTCATTGCCGGAGGAAGTAAAGGTAGTGTATTTGAAATAGCCGGATTCTACAACACCGAGGTATTTGCCAACTGAACCCTGCCGAACAAACACATCATTTCTGGAATAATGGCACAGATGCCCTTTCTCCCGGCAATAATCCTTTATCGCCGAAAGGTCAATAACGCTGTCGTATATATTGAACTGTGCCATAACCAGATACAAAGTTGGCTAATTTCTCGACATTAAAGCAGTGTAATCATATCAATCTATGCTCCATTACTCAAAGTATTGGTGGAGAAAGATGAAAAGTTCAGCAATGATTACTTTATTTTGAATTCCAAGTCTATGGCATCCTTAAAACTTGTCATTATAAGAAACCGTGATGCAGATTGATCTTTGGGGTTATTCTTCATATAATTCTGAAGAAAATCCTCAAATTGAGGGACAAGCACATCTATTGTTGTCTCGGATAAGCAATATCTAAGATAAGCTATATACATATTCTTCTGAACGGAGCCACTATATCTAGACCTTCTATAAAAGCTCTCAATATTTTGATAATCAAATATCAAATCAACAGTTTCCTTGGATAACAACTTTTCATTCGAGATAAATAATTCCTCATAAAGTGAATCAAAAATTTCTTTCTTTTTATTGGTCGCAACTTCTGGTCGTTTATTCATAGTAGAAAGGAGCAATTGACCTAATCTCTCTTTCCCGATAGAATACCTATACGACTTAGAATCCTTAAAATCTCCTTTCTTCCTGAAATACTGGATTCCGTGAGTCTCTAAAAATTGCTCTAACAAAATCTGCTCAGATCGCAAAGAACGCAGGTCGCTAAGACTTATAGCATTTTGACTATTAGTGAATTCTCCGATTTTATTTCGAAGATTATCATCACTAATCCTTAAGAATCTTACTAAAACATGGGCCTTATTTAATTTATTGACCATGTTTTTTTCATCATCCTGATTGAACTTATGTATTGATCTCAACGTTTGACCGCCATTGACTACTTGAAAATCAGAGATACTAAAGTTCCATTTTCCTCCAATTCTTGATTCACTACTCTTGATATCTTTTGCAATAATTGTTATGCCATTATTATAATAGAAGAATCTTTGAGGTTCATCAGATAGGCTTTTGATTATATTATCATTAAATTTTGAACGCAGGATAAATCCACGAACATTGTCAAAAAGCACATTTAGATCAACATGTGCTTTTATCAGAGAATCATCCCCTTCTTTATTTGCGTCATTTCTTAAATTGGAGTCATTGCAAGTGATCCTAATTAATTCAGGTAATGTCATCTTAACTATATAAGATTTGTCAGAAGACATCTCATCTTCTTCATATGTTAGAGCGGCTCCTTTTTTCACGCAAAAAGACGCATCAATATTTTGAGGTCGTATTGAGGTTGCTTCTACAATCTCATTTAAACCAAACCCTTTAAATTCGATATCGTATTCTTCAGCAAATGATTTAACATTCGGATGATCAGAAGATAGTGTTATATTCTCATTTGTCGCATAATAATATAGAATTGTCCATATTTGATTGCTGTCTAATCTACTATTAATTTCGTCAGCCACTTTCTTAATCTTTCCTCTTAAATGCATAGTATTCCCAGTGCTGATTGCATTAAAGAATTTAGAAGCGGAGATAAATTCATTTATATTCTGCTCCCTATCGGCCGAAAAATTTTCCCGATATTTGAAATTGAATAGTACAATTTGGAAATGTTCATTATCAAAATAAGCCGCATCAATTCCTTCATCCGAATCACGTTTATCAAAAAAACGTGAATTAAACTCCGTATCACATATCATGTCTGTAAATTCCCCAATCTCATTGTCATCAGTAAGAGTTTGTAAAATAAGATAGTAAAACCCATACCGAGCTTTTTCAATATCGGTGAGTGAATTTAAAGAAGTTTTGTTGATTTTTAGCGAGGCCAACACGTTCTCATATATTTGTATACACTTCGCATGTAAAAGCTTAAAATCGTTTCTGTTTGCCATAATATTGTCTTTTCAATAATTAGAATCTAATTATAATTTCGTCACCGCAGATATTGTGGAATTTGTCATCCACTCGCGAATTTAATCAAAGTTTCGCAAATGGCAATGCGGATTCCCCCAAATAATTATTATCTTTCCAGAGACAAGACGAGAAAACTTGTCTGCAACCTTCCAATCATCCCTGCCAAGCGAAGCGTCTTGGAGCGATCTGTGGAGATCGATTTTTCAACTGATCCGAGATTCTGTTATTCGGTTATCTCGATTATGTTGTCTTCAAAACCCTTTACGCAGCTTTCGTAATATCCATCTCCTGTTGTCCGTGGTCCGCTCAATATCTCGTAACCGTCAGCAGCAAGCCTGTGGGTCAAATCGTCGACGGCGGATTTCGAGCCTAACGAAAACGCGATATGTATGTAACCGCTCCTATAAGGATGGAAGTCCTGCTTCATCAAGCCTTTACGCGTCATCAACTCCAAACGGCTCCCATCGGTGAAGGTTATAAAGCGGGTTTTTAACCCGGTTAGTGGATTATGATACATTTCACCGGCAGTCCCATCAAAATAGTTCACGAAAAACGTCACGGCTTCTTCAAGATTGTCTACATATAATGCCACATGGTCTATTCTCATGACTTTGTCTTTAAATGAATGTATCTTTTTGAAAGCCATTCACGCACGGGCACATCATAGACTTTGACACTCGCGTATGCGACGGCGATTGATGCGATGAAGATGCTGACGGCGACCCAGATATGAGTACTGACGGGGGCATCGGCATGTTTGGCCGCCCAATTCATCTGCACATAAATCATCGGGTAATGGGTGATATATAGCGGATAGGAAATCATTCCGAGGAATTTGCAGATTGCTGTCGTTTTTGCCCCTTTCAGTTCGCTCCCCGCTCCGGCCGCCACTATGACAGGATACACAAGCAAAATTATAATGGCACAATACAACCCGTTGAGCCATTCCCGGCTCTCTCCTCCGATATGCGGCACGACAAGGGTTGCGGCGACTGCCAGAGAGCATAACGTCATGCCTCCACGTCTGAGATTTATACGCCAGCCAATACGATAAAGCAGAAGTCCACCGAAGAAGGGATACAGCAGACGGCATACTCCTATGTATATCTGGTCGGGGGTAAGACCAAAACCTCCTATGACCGTGTATTTCGCATAACTGCGGACTTCCAATAAGCCGAACGTGTCTATGTTCATTGCAACGTCGATAGTAAGGAATGCCGAAATAAACACAAACGCGGCAAGGGTTATAATGCCAAACCGCCTGACAACCAATGCATATAGAATATTGGCGACATACTCCCACAATAATGACCACTGCGCGCCATTGAGAGAGTTGATTTCTTTCCATCCTCTGATATCCATTGAGGGGGGTGTGGGAAACATCAGGCAGCCGAGAACCATTATAAGCAGCAGTTTCCACCATGGTGTCTGCATCACAAGTTCAAATCCCGGAGCCGCCCCGAAATAAAACCAGAATGCCCCTATCAGAGTGCCCAATATCACCATAGGCTGCAAACGTATGAGACGACGTTTGAAAAAATTCCAGATTGACATATGACTCCATCGGTCATCATATGCGTATCCAATCACAAATCCCGAGAGAACAAAAAAGAAATCCACAGCGAGATAACCGTGATTGAGTATCTGCTCGCGTGGCCCGGATGAATAGGTCTCAAAGAGGTGGAATGCCACCACAATAATTGCGGCGACCCCTCGTAGTCCGTCAAGAATTTCAAATCTCGGTTTTGAGGCTAACGGGATTATTGCTTCTGCCATTACAGTGTGGTTCTGGTTTATGACGCGAATTTACGGAAATTCCCACACAAGACATAATGTCTATGTAAAAAAAGTCAGTTTGAATACTGACACTGACATGACTAAGATTTTATACAGAACATTTGGGCCTGCCGCCATGTTATTAAGGATAAACATAACTTAAAATATGCTGTTATGACATTCAATCAATCTGTTTCCAGCGTGTTCTCCAAGTTCGTTACATTCTCTGGGCGTGCGTCCCGTTCGGAATTCTGGTATTTCGCGCTGTTTGAATTATTCGTGTATGTTGTGTTGGCTCTGTTCGGCTGGCTGTTCGCCGGGCCAAACGGGGATATGCCGGGGTTCGTGAACATACTTAGCGGCATATTCGGCCTCGTGACCATACTTCCGGGACTGGCAGTCAGCGTAAGACGTATGCACGACATCGGCAAGGGTGGTGGCTGGATTTTCATTTCCCTCGTACCTCTGATCGGCCAGATCTGGTTCATCATCCTGGCGGCAACTGCCGGCGAACCATATCCCAACCGTTTCGGCACGGTTCCTGACTGACATACACAAGGGCTCCACCCATTCGATCAAACCAAAGAAACAGCTGTCTCCCATACCGGATCAGATCCGGTATGGGAGACAGCTGTTTCCGGATAATCCATCTCTACATATCTTTGATCGTACATGCCCGTCATACCGAACTTGATGCTGGAATTTTTCACGTAAAAGAGCGGATCAGAACCTAAGTTCCGGTCCGCTCTTCACGTTTCAACTATTTATTTATGAGAGCCTCAGTATCTGGTATCACTACCCGATAAAAAGGACGAGGGATGTTTGTTGTGATTTTATCTTAAACATACTCACATGTTTTCTTCTTTTTATCTATATAACAACGGATGGCGAGAGTTTGATAAGCGTTTGGAGCTAAAAGTGCTTAAAATTTGTTTATTCCATAAGGAAAAACGAAATTATTAACATGATTAACTTAAACTTCACACTCTTTATGGATATATGAATACCATCCCATTCCACTGACACCTAAGCTCTCTTTTTCAATGATATCTTTATCGGGCAGGTATAACGCCTGTATAGAAACATCTGACTTTACCCACAGGCAATTTGCCTTCAAGCAGAAGAGGGATCTTTGCCGAAGTCGTTGAAAGCCACGCGTCCATATTGTCAGAAGTCTTCTTGCCTGATCCGGAGGTGAATGTAAAAGTTATATGATATGACGGATACTTTTTTTTGCCGATCTTAACCTCCTCCACTCCATCAAAATGGATTGTAAGCACCTCCTTCTGACTTCCGGAAAAGACATTAAGGCGCACAGTCTGGCCGGCCTTCATCGAGGCGTAATCGAGATGGCGCATATAATAAAACGAGCTGAGCATGTCGAGAGTCGGTCCGACAGCCTGAAGTTCTTTTGAGGTGGTCGACACCTCTGTGTCTTTCTTGCGCTTGCGACGATGGATTACCGTGGCTTTGGTAGTATTACCCGAATGGGAGAATGCCAGCTCGTCATGATTGAAATCACCACCCTCATAAGCTACCTTCTCATATCTGTAAGGCAAAAAGGAACGGCTGTCTATTGTACCGCGCAGAGTATCGCGGACCTTGTAGAATTTGTCTGCCCATGGAGCGGTCGCGCCTGTCAGACGGGAATGAAACCGCTCACCCGAAGCCGGGATGCTGGTGGTTATGGCAACCGATCCGGCCTTTTTATTTATCAGTCCCCATTTATACATGACATCATAAGTCAATGTCTCTTTGGGAACCTGCCAGGTCTCGGCATTAGCCGTTATCGCGCCCACATAAAACAAAGCGGCGACAATCCATAACAAGCGTACCGCCACACCGCCGATTTTCATTTCCTTGAGATTGAATTTCTTTTTCATACCCTTTTAGACGGCCCATGCAAGACAAGGTTTAAACCTCCGCAAGGTCAGTCAGGGGAATCTATATACCGGCAAATAAGATGTCCGATTTTCAGGCTCCCGTCAATCGTAAGAGGTATTCTGTCATCGTCAGCCGAGATGGATACATGCATACGATCGGTGTTGGTTTCCCCGCCCTCTCCTGCCGAAAAAGTCAGAGAGATCACATACGCCGTTTTTTGCGCGCCATTGAATTCCATGCTCTCAAGTCCCTCGAATGTAACAGTCAAGGTTTCAGGATTCTTGCCGGAGAAAATATTAACTGTCACTTGTTGCCCCGGCTTCATCGACTCATATTCAATCTGGCGTATGTAATAGAACACCGCGAGTAGATCGAGAGTCAGACCTCCACCGTAGTGGCTTACCCGTGAGCGGATCACCTTGCCGTCGGGAAGCTGCTTGACCACATTACCAAGAGATGATGGCCCGGAAGCGTCATATGTGACAGTCTCGATGGAAAACTCGCCGGATTCATGTGACAGATGCTGATTGTAGACCGGCTGCATGGAATCAGCCATCATGGTTCCGACCATCGTATCCCCCGCCGCATAATAATGTCCCAGCAAGTTGACAGACTTTCCGGTCAAAGTGGCCCTGAACTGGTTTGAGCCGGGAATATTCTCCGTGGTCAGAGTGGCAATCCCGGCATTCGCGTCAATCAGTCCCCATTTGAAATTAACGCTGTAATGTAGCGTCTCGTCAGGAACTGTCCAAGCCCTTACGCTCATCGCCATTGCCACAATAACCAACGCCGTGATAACAAACATTTTTCTCATAGTCAAAACGTATTTTTGATAATTAGCTGTTCAAAATTATCTCACATCAACCGATCTCATCATGTCGATGTTTTCCCGGTCAACGCCATCCACACAGATTAATCTCACACACAGACCTGAGCCTCCAGAGGTATGGTGCGCCGGGAAGGGGTATTTCCATACATCAGCCTGCTTACAAGCCATGATATGTTGACCAGCGGCAACGGACGGTCGGCAATGGGCGTTCCGACCGTCTTCTGCGCCACCATACCTCTGAGCGCTCCTATCGCCACCCCAAGCATAAGAGTCATCAAAGATGGAGGTATCTCCAGCGTTTCGCGCGATGGTGAGAAAGCCACATGTCTGTCCAGCCCGGGAATCTCAAATACCGCTTCAACAGCTGATTTCAGCAGCGGCCGTCTGACCATCGAGCGCATGTAGGTGTAAATCACCTCCAGTCTCAATGTAATCTGGTCAAGAGCCATATCCTCCCCTACATTCGCGGTAAGATCAACGGAGATATCTGTCGGGCTGTTGCCATAACGCAACATCTCCCAGCGGTTGACATGACTTTTGCCCTGAACCTCGGAAATCCTTACGATCCTTATGTCAAGCTCTGAATTTTTCACTGCCATACTGATATAAACCGATTCTAATCCATATGTCGGTATATAAGAAAAACACCCCGGACCCACAAGGAGTTCAGGGTGTGTTAGTATGACGAGATAAGTTAAAAATCCGGGGAAATCAATCTCCCATTGTCCGTAGAAGCTCGTCGTTGTCTGACGAACGCTCCATCCTGTCCTTGATGAACTCCATCGCCTCGATGGAATTACGGTCAGACAGGAAACGGCGCAGAATCCACATGCGGTTGAGTGTTTCCTGACGCAACAACAGGTCGTCACGGCGTGTGGATGAAGCCATGATGTCGACAGCCGGGAAAATACGCTTGTTGGAAAGTTTGCGGTCGAGCTGAAGCTCCATGTTGCCTGTTCCTTTGAACTCCTCGAAGATGACTTCGTCCATCTTTGAGGAGGTCTCGGTCAAGGCAGTGGCGATTATGGTCAGTGAGCCGCCACCTTCGATGTTACGGGCAGCTCCGAAGAACCGCTTGGGCTTCTGCAACGCATTAGCGTCGACACCTCCGGAAAGTATTTTGCCTGAAGCAGGTTGCGCGGTGTTGTAGGCACGGGCCAGGCGGGTGATCGAGTCAAGCAGGATTACCACATCATGGCCACACTCGACCATCCTCTTCGCCTTCTCAAGAACAATGCCTGCGATCTTGACATGACGGTCGGCCGGCTCGTCGAATGTGGAGGCAATCACCTCGGCGTTGACCGAACGGCTCATGTCGGTGACCTCCTCCGGACGTTCGTCAATCAGAAGTATCATTATGTACACCTCGGGGTGATTCTCTGCGATCGCGTTGGCTATATCCTTGAGCAATATGGTCTTACCGGTCTTGGGAGGAGCCACTATCAGAGCGCGCTGCCCTTTTCCGATCGGCGAGAACATGTCGACAACGCGAGTAGAGATATTGTTGGTCATCGCGCCCCCGGTAAGATTGAATTTCTCATTCGGGAAAAGCGGTGTCAAATGCTCGAAAGGCACCCTGTCTCGAATGAATTCAGGAGAACGGCCATTGATACGCAACGCCTTGGTCATGGGGAAATATTTGTCACCCTCTTTGGGAGGCGCGATCTCACATTCCACCACATCCCCGTTTTTAAGGCCATATTGCTTGATCTGCTGGTGGGACACAAGGACATCGTCAGGGGAAGGAAGATAATTGAAATCGCTTGAGCGAAGGAACCCGAAGCCTTCCGGAGCGATCTCCAACACACCTGATGTCTCGAGGAATCCGCTGAAATCATATGCCGGCAGTAGTGGCATAGCCTGCTTTGCTACAAGTTTTGCCTTTTTGCCTTTCTTCCCCTTGAAATCAAGCTGCTGATTCATGACAGCCTGCGGCTCACGGATGATAATCGGAGCCGAGGCTGCGGCTACGGCAGCCTCTTGCCTTTCCCTTTGGGAGCGGGGAGTAAAACTTTTGCCCCCCATCCTGGGGAAGAATGAGCCGAATGACTCATCGACATTGCGGCCAAAGGCTCCCGGCGGATTCTTTCGTGATTGCGGCGAGACACTCTCGTTACTGTTACGCGATTCTGCCTGGATATTCTCCGTCAACTCAGTCTGTCCGGGGTTTTCAGGGCAGTCGGCTTGTTGTCGTTCGTCTTGCGGTTTCTGGCGAGGGAGGAATTGTTTGCCACGCTGCTGCATAGGCTGACGCGGATTGAACTGACGGACAGGCTGCGGCCGGTTTTCGACCGACTCCCCTACCGGGATCTCCGATATGCCATTCTCAACGGCCGGAGATGTTGTCTCATCTTGTTCCTCTGGACTCTTCTCACTGCCGACATTGTCGCCTCCGGGAAGCCCCTCCATGTCATTTGCAACTGCAATATCAGACGGGGCAGGAAGCTCTCTCGAAGGATCGATCAGAGGCTGCTCCTGATTTTTAGGTTTCCGACCCCGTTTCCGAGGGGCATCTTCCTGTGGTTCGGCAATCTGCTTCTCTTGGGCTGAAGCAGAGGAATCCGGCGATTTGTCGGTCATAGCCGAGGGTTGCGCGTTTTTCGGTTTCCTGCCCCTTTTTTTCGGAGCGGGATCGCCGTCGGGAGACTGGGGCTGATTCATGGAAGGAGTTGTTTCTTCCGGGGTCGCCGCCGCAGGCTGCGCTTTAGGCTTGCGGCCTCGCTTTTTCTCGACCGGGGCGGGCGCATTTGCCGACAGATCTATCGCCTGTTGGTCAAGTATGCGGTAAATAAGTGATTCTTTGTCGGAGCCATTGGTCTTTTTCAGGCCCATGTTCTCCGCAATGGCCTGCAACTGTTCATCGGCCATTTCTTCAAGATCGGAGATATTATACATATATCTTCAATAAATCTTCAATTCTATAAGTTATCTTGGGAGGAAGCATCGGCGCATAGAGGAGGACAGACCTCGCTGTGAGTTTCTGGCCGGATGCTACCGGAATAAGAAAAAACGAAAGTTTAGGGGGCTGTAATCGGCAGAGAGAGAATTTTAGGACAGCGTTACCTTACCAACTGGCAAGCGTACGCTCGGACTTCATGCAAGATTGAGTTTTTCCAACAACTCAACATCCCTGAAAAAATTCTTTGGGAATTTTCACACCACAAAGGTAAACAAAATAATCCAAATGACAAACTTTTTTTGCTCTTTGGTTTAGAACAGACATTTTTTTGTCATATGCTTATCAAAAATCTCCTCCAATACGCCGTGGAGATTCAAGCCGACGTTGAAAAGCGGTAACATCTGCCGGCCCGGCAAACGCAGACAATGGTATTATCAGTTCACGGCGACCTGAATAACAGACTATAAGATAATGTCCCCAGAAATGACAGTCGGTTATTGATTCCGCAGAGATCACAAGATCTGCAGGCTGGCCGGTATCATGTCCCGGCAACGGATGGTACTCGACAGTCAGCTCATTGTCTCCGGCGAGTGTCACCTTCTGCGGGAAAAGCGATGACACTGCCCAGGGACGGGTGAGTATTCCATACCAGCCGATGAACAACAGTGTAGGAAACAGGATGAAGACAATGGTTGCCGCGATGAACAACAGCCTGATATCGTAGAAAAGACCACCTATGACAAGTGCCGCCACCGGCAGGGCGACTGCCATCCAGAACCGGGCGGCCCGCCGCATTATCGCCTGTCGCGCATGGACACGTGGCCCAAGACTGAAACGCGATGTGGAGATCTCTCCTTTTAACTGGCATTCGGCAGTGGCCGGAGGCGTTATTGTGCCTCCGGTCACTGCCGGACATATTTCTTTTGAATTCTCAATCAACTCCAAAAGGGTGTTTAATAGCAATATGACAATCCTGTCGATTATACATTTCTGCCACGAGACCTCCTGGTATACACAGAGGCGATCAGGTGAATACTTTTATTATCTCATCCGTCAGCTTGTACATCGGGGAGAAGCCTTTTGACCGCTTCATCTCCTTTATTATGTTCCCGACGAGTACCTTATCGGAGTTGGCCACATCAAGCTTCATTATGGGAGCACCCGGATACAAGTCGAAGTCCTTAAGGTCTACCCACATGATCGCCGGGGTCTCTGTCATCTTGAAATAATAGACCCGTTCGGTCTGGTCGCTGACCGATCTCCATTGGGTCGTGGATATCTCAGGCTGGTCCGGAACCGATATGCCCGTGGGGACAGCGCAATTACCGATTATTCCGAAGACCCCGGCCAAAGCGGTCTTGTGGCTGGCATTTACCGGCAATATGCCGACATAGAAAGATGCTCTGGCAAAACGGTCCTGGCTTCTGCTTGTGCCGGGCAGCATGTTCATGCCACCGACACTTTTCCAGTAATTACAAACATCAAGCTGCTCCTGATATGGGGGAGCGTTTGTCAGGACCTTATATTCATGACCTTCATGTATTTCCAGCTTGCCGTCAATATACTCCACAATCGCGCTGTTTCCTGTCGCATCGGAAATAGCCATGTGCAAGGTCGTAGGAGAACCGCCGGGCATCGCAGGCGCATTGATCTGGAACTTGTCAAGTTTCAGCTGAGCCACCGCCTCTGAGGTAGTCGCGAAATTGTCGAGGACATACGCGGCCCAAAGAGATGTCGACATGTAGGGACGAGGATCTCCCTCCTCAGCATAAAATGTGCCGGGCAAATACAGCAGGTTACACACCAGCCCCATCTCATTCATTCCCTCATTGACCCCGACATCAAAACCAACAGAAACCACGCTGCCATATTTCGATGTCCAGCTTATGGATTGATCCGTGTCATAGGATTTCCTTTCCACACCACGGGGATAAACGTACAGATTTGTGGGAATGGGTGTGCGCCAATCAAGCGTGCGCCCTGTGACGACCGCGCTGTCACCGACATAAGTGACGCGAGTACAGCCCATAGCCTCGGTTCCTCCTGCAAATATCATTGCCGCGAATCCCGCCACGGCCATAATCGAAATTCTTCTTATTCTCATAGTTGAAAGAGTAAGTCTTTTTATCTGAATACTTTGACTACCCTTCATAACAATCATGACCGTGGCGAGGTTCAAAGCGGGGGTGCTGATCTTTCGGGTCAGTCAAGCGAGTGGATCACCAGCCCGGAACGCAACTTAGGTTCAAACCAAGTGGTTTTCGGAGGCATTATGTTGCCGGTGTCAGCGATATCCATGAGTTGTTTCATGGAAACAGGATACAAGGCCAAGGCAACAGCCATCTCTCCTGAATCCACCCGACGTTTCAGCTCCTCCAATCCACGGATCCCACCGACAAAGTCTATACGCTTGTCTGTGCGCAGATCAGTGATACCGAGGATGTCACGCAGTATAAGATCGGACGAGATAGTGACATCCAGAACACCTATGGGATCTGAATCGTCATAACGTCCCTCCCTGGCGGTAAGCGAGTACCACTTTCCGTCAAGGTACAATGAGAAATTATGAAGCGTTTCGGGAGTATAAATCTCCCTGCCCTTCTCCTCCACAATGAAGTCTTTCTCAACCCTGCCAAGGAATTCATCCGGAGTCAGCCCGTTAAGGTCACGGACGACACGGTTGTAATCAATGATGCGCAGATGGGATGCCGGAAAAGCAACAGCCATGAAATAATTGTATTCCTCCTCTCCTGTGTGAGCCGGATCTCCGGCTGCCTTCTCCAGTCCCACTCTGGCGGCGGCCGCTGAGCGGTGATGTCCGTCGGCAATATACAGATGTGGCATCCGGGAGAATTCTTCCGTCACGGTCTTCGTCAGGTCTTCGTCATCAATGACCCAGAAATGATGGCCGAAACCGTCAGGCGCGACAAAGTCATATTCTGCAGGGCCTGCCGTAACCTTGTCTATGACCTCCTGCAGGCGCGGATTGTCAGGGAAAGCGAGGAAGACCGGCTCGATATTGGCATTGTTGACCTTTACATGGCGCATGCGGTCATCCTCCTTGTCGCGGCGGGTAAGCTCATGCTTCTTTATCACACCGTTGACGTAATCATGGACATTGGCAGCCACCACGATCCCATATTGAGTACGGCCATCCATTGTCTGGGCGTAGATGTAGTAATGTTCACGGTCGTCGGCCTTGAGCCATCCTTTTTCCTTGAAAGCACAGAAATTCTCGACAGCTTTTGAATAAACCTCTTCCGAGTGTTCATCGGTGCCTGCGGGGAAATCGATTTCAGGCTTGATAATGTGATACAATGACATCTCGTTGCCTTCCGCCTCCTTCCGGGCCTCTTCGGAATTGAGCACGTCATACGGACGCGAGGCGACCATCTCGATCAGTTCTTTTGGAGGGCGAATACCCTTGAACGGTTTTACTTTAGCCATAGTGATTCAGGTAATGGTTTTTCGTGGTAATTTTGGCTGCGCCGCCCAAACGGAAGTACTTTCGTTTGAATCCGTTTGAGAGCGTTCACAAAGATATGTCAAAAACTTCATATTCCAATCACTCCGGCCATGTTTTTTACTCAAAAAGATTTACCTTTGCCACACAAACGGCCAATGTAAATGAAAGTCATCAGAAACAGGATAATCCCATTCGGACGAAGATACGGCGCTATAAACCTTTTCGGGACATTGTTCGTGAAACCGGACATGTCGATCACCCCGGAGCTGTTAAACCATGAGAGAATCCACACAAGCCAGATGAAGGAGCTGCTGTATATCCCGTTTTATCTGGCGTATATGATTGAATGGATATGCAGGCTGATATTCAACAAGTTCAACCCATACAACAGTTATATGGCCATTTCATTTGAAAAAGAGGCATATATCCATAGTCATGATTTGGATTATCTGTCACACAGGCGACCTTTCGCCCAATGGCGCTCCAGATAATCCGGTGGTGGCAGCCCCGACCGTAATCATGGCTCTCCAATTACCCTGCTTATATCGCGGCCACAGAAATAATTAGCGGGAATCCCGACTGAATGACAAACGCAATTCAGCCAAGATTCCCGCGATAGGTTTTGACACGGATCAGTCTCCGGGTCCTGATGTCATGAATCAGAATCGCACGACACGTACTGTCGGACCACGACGCTCCACCACAGTCGAACCGGCAGTGGGACAAAGTATCCTGCGCCCGGTCAGATCGAAATATTCCGCAGGGTAAACTGAATGGTCTGCCTCCGCATCAACATTTTCAACTCCGCTGACATAGTCAGGCAACGGAGCGGGGGCTGTAGTGTCGCGTAATGGCTCCTCGACATATCCTGCTGTTGTGTAATCTCCAAAGATCTGCTTCAACCAGTCTGTCTTAGCGCGCAGCTTTGCGTTGACCTCATTTTTGCGTCCTTGCATGTCTCGGTTGTCTGCCACAGGCTGCCCCCCATCAGGTACCGGCTGGCCATCCCAACGACGATGATCGGCGGCGGCAGCGGCGGTGATGTGGGCCGCATACGCTTCTATGTCCTCATATATGCCGTTGAAGCCCGCGTTCATGAACCACATCCAGGTCTCCTTGACTTTGTCATTGAACTTCTGATTGGTCCGGATCGAGGGAATCCAGGTATTGCCGAAAGGATCATGGTTATAGAAGAAATCATTGTCCGGTCCACTGAATGCATTACCGCAATCCCACAAAGGAGAAAAATGCCATTTCCGGGCGGCACCATGATCACGGAAAAGATAAGTCGACCCGTGGTAAGACTCGGTATGGGAGATGATCTCCTCGACGAGATAATAACGGGCAGCATCATCCAGGTCAATATAACTCCACAGGATATCGGAATTGTCACCCACGGCATCGTTCATAGCCGAGAACTGATCGGTGACAAATCGTTTCTGAATATCCGAATACACCTCAGGAGTGTCCCATGTCACACGCAGCATGTCAAGATAGTGGTCTCCGACACAGGATTTCTCTTCCATCCTTATCTGATTATCCTCGTCATAATTGTCGAGTTCCACGAGATAACCACCTGAAACCATAGCCGGATCGGTGACATTGTCGTCAAGCTCGGTGATATTTACGCGGTCTTCCTCTATACGGATCGACTCTGTGAGGAAATAAAGACCGCGATAATCGCCGTTTATGACGACCTCTACAGGCTGCTGTGCAGGAGTCCAGGGGAGTCCGATACGTTTTCCGAGATTGAACCCGACAAAGTTCTTAAGATATCCTCTCTGGTCATCGGCATGGGCGAGTATGGCAAAATGCTTGCTTTTAGTGAGACCAAGCATGCTCTGCTTCTTCCCAAGTTTCAGTTTGAAAGGTTTCTTGGCGAAACCGCGCCGGGTCCAGTTTCCACGCGCTTTGATCTCCAAAGGCAGCGGCTCCTCCTTTGATCCGATAGATTTCGCCCCTTCAGCTTCCATCCATTCACAGCCGTTAAGATCGAGCCAATATTCGGCAAAAGAAAAATAATTCTTATGATCGAGATCCTTGCTGATGATCTCATCATTGAGAGATGAGTGGGTCTCATCATTATAGACATTGATGTAAAGCACCGGAAGTGTACCGGACAGGCGGTCATCTCCTCCTCCCCCGGCCGTCACTTCAAGTGTCAGGTCAGCACCCTCGACATATGTGAACTTAAGGGTGACATCGGTAAGGTTTGCCGAACCGAAATTGCCTCCTCCGAGCAACCGCATCTCGTAATTTCCCGGCTTGTCGACAACCACTCCCCCGTCGTCGCTCGAACCGCAACCATAAATATGGGTTCCCCAGGAATCATCGGCGATCTTGAACTGACCGTTGAGCCGATCAATATGGAGGGTATAAACCCCGTTGTCATTGTTGAAGCGATACTTCTCCTGTGCTCCCCAGTTTTCTGTCATCTCCCCGCGCAGGAAAAGGGTCGGATAGTCGGCTTTCACACTACTGATGGCCAGAACCGCCGTCAGCGCCGACAAAAGCATTTTTCTCATTGCAAATCTGTGTTTAAAATCTTTTGTTTTTAATGGTATAATGAATCACAAATACAGTCATGTCAAACATCTCGTCGGAAACATTACTGACGGGATGGTCATCGGTAAGAATTAAGGATACCGGCTATCTCGCCGGCATCAGCCAGAGAGGTGCAACGGGTGATCGGAAGGCTCACGCAAGTGTCAGCCAGTCTGTCGGCGACCGGCCAGAATCCATCTGACAGGTCAGAATAACAGGGTTGACGGTAAGGAGGGGTGGCATAATGGATGTCCCATCCTATCGAGTTCTTGTCAAGTAATGCTATGAAACTGTCACGGTCATCGACATGGACCACAAACTGGTGCCATACCATCTCTTCGGGATCATCGGGAGCGAATGGCAGCCGTATAGCAGGATTGCTGATTGTCGCCAGATAGGCCTTTGCGATTTCCCGTCGCACAGCGTTCTCTGTGTCGACATGGGGCAGTTTGACATTCAACACTGCCGCCTGGACCGGATCGAGGCGACAATTGAATCCTCTAAACAGATTATGATACCGCCGGTCTGATCCATAGTTGGCCAATGCTCTGACAGTCGAGGCCAATTCCGGATCGGAAGTGGTCACAGCCCCGGCATCTCCCATCGCTCCGATGTTCTTTGTAGGATAGAAACTGAAAGCTGCGGCATCTCCAAGGCCTCCGGTATGCAGTCGCCCACGGGTGGGGGTCATAATGGATGCACCGATAGCCTGGGCATTGTCTTCTATAACTTTCAGATTGTTTTCGCGGACAAATTCTTCAAGTTCAGAGCTCCAGCAGGCACGGCCATACAGATGCACAACCATCACTCCTCGGGTGCGTGGGGTAAGGTATTCCCTCAACCGCGCCATGTCAAGGTTGGATGTCAGGGAGAATGGCTCGGCAAGCACCGGGACAAGCCCGGCATCAGAGATAGCCAGAACCGAAGCCACATATGTGTTGGCGGGGACGATCACCTCGTCTCCGGGCTTCATCACCCCCATTGCCACGTATGCTCGGAGAATCAACCGCAAAGCATCCAGCCCGTTACTGACACCAATCGCAAAGTCTGTCTCGGCGAAACGCGCAAGCGCATCCTCAAACGCGGCCACCTGCTGTCCTCCGACATACCGCCCGGAGGTTATGACATTCCCTACCCTTTCCCTGATTTCATCCATGAAAGGGGCATTCACCGTGGCAAGGTCGAGGAATGGATATCGAGGTATCATTCAGGTGATTGGGATAAAGTCATCAGATATTGCCCGTAATCGGTATTAAGCATGCTCATGGCGAGCTTTCGCAACTGGGATGCCCCGATGAACCCTCTACGGTACGCGACCTCCTCCAGAGCCGCGACATAGAAGCCTTGTCGTTTCTGTATGGCCTGTATGAAATTGGAGGCTTCCATCAAGGAGTCGACTGTCCCGGTGTCGAGCCAGGCGAATCCCCTGCCGAAGCACTTGACGTTAAGTTTTCCACGGTTGAGGTATTCCTCATTCACGGATGTGATCTCAAGTTCTCCCCTCGCAGAAGGTTTCACTGCGGCGGCGACATCAACGACATTGGAGGGATAGAAATACAATCCCACTACCGCCTTGTCACTTTCCGGCTGACGGGGCTTCTCCACGATTTTAGTTGCGCGGCCATCATGGCCGATAGTCACTACCCCGTAACGCTGGGGATCTTTAACCGGATAAGCGAATACTGTCGCCTCCCCTTTCTGTTCGGCCGTGAAGAGGGCGTCTTTAAGCATTGCCGTAAATCCCTGCCCATAGAAGATATTGTCGCCCAGGACCAGACAGGCGCTGTCTCCGGCGAGGAATTCCCGTCCGATTATGAAAGCCTGCGCCAGCCCTTCCGGCCTCGGCTGTTCGGCATAAGAAAATCTGATGCCCAACTCCTCTCCGGATCCAAGCAATCTGCGGAACGCCGGAAGGTCTTCCGGAGTGGAAATTATCAGGATTTCCCTTATGCCTGCGAGCATCAATACCGAGATCGGATAGTAGATCATCGGTTTGTCACACACAGGTATCAATTGTTTCGAGATGGCGCGTGTAATCGGATGGAGACGCGTTCCTGATCCTCCGGCCAATACTATTCCTTTCATTGTCGTGTCTATGTTTGGGATACTGATCGTGGGGACGAGACCGCAGGTCAGCGGTTGCCGTAAAGCTGATCGTAAAATCTCTGGTATTCTCCGGAAGAGACAGAATCAATCCATTGACGGTTGTCAAGATTCCATCTGACGGTCTTACGTATCCCCTCTTTGAAAGATGTCTCGGGATACCAGCCTAACTCCGTGGCGATTTTTTCGGGATCAATAGCATACCGCATGTCATGGCCCGGACGATCGGAGACATAGCGGATAAGGTCATCATTGATTTCCTCGACAGGAATCGCGAGCTGTTGACGATAGGCGGGATTCTCTTCCATCAACTCGCGCACAATGGATATCACCTGCTTGACGATCGAAATGTTCTGTTCCTCATTGAAGCCGCCGATATTGTAGACTTCGCCCACACGGCCATTGCGCAGCACCATGTCTATCCCCTTGCAATGATCCTCCACATAAAGCCAGTCACGTACATTTTCCCCTTTACCGTAAACCGGAAGTTCCTTCCCTTCAAGTATGTTCTTTATCACCAATGGGATCAGTTTCTCCGGGAAATGATAGGGGCCATAGTTGTTGCTGCAACGTGTGATCGTCACCGGCAGGCCATATGTCTCATGGTAGGCCATCACCAGCATGTCGGCCGATGTCTTGGAGACGGAATATGGCGACCGTGGAGCCAGAGGTGTCGTTTCGGTGAAGAACTCCGGGCCGAATGTCTGTAGGTTGTCGCGGCCTTTCACCACTTTGGCCACCGCCTCTGTCAGTGTCAACGGCTTCGGATCTCCCGGCTCTCGGGAGAGGGAGCCATAAACCTCGTCGGTAGATATCTGATGAAATTTCTTCCCTTCCCGGTAGCGTGGAGCCTCACCGGGTTTTCCGGGAATCAGCCAAGCTTCGCGGGCGGCGTTGAGCAACGCCTGTGTCCCAAGGATGTTTGTCTCCAGAAAGAGACGCGGATTTGAAATGGACCTGTCGACATGGCTCTCGGCGGCGAAGTTCACCACATAGTCCGGATCGAAGTCTGCCATCAGCTTCCCCACAAGCCCGGAGTCGCCAATATCCCCTTTGACGAAAGTCACATTAGGCAAGTCAATCTCATCCTTGATGGTCAACAGATTTCCGGCATATGTCAACGCGTCAAGGACAAGAATCCCGACATTATCTCCATGTTCTTTCAAAAGATATTTCACAAAGTTGGAACCTATGAATCCGGCTCCTCCCGTAACGAGATATTTCTTCATTTCCCAAGGGCTAATCAATTATCCGGCAAAGATACGGAATAGAAACGACATGGCGAACGTGTTTGGTTATATTTTGAATTTAATCATGCAAAAGTTGTATGGGCAGAAAAAAAATCGTAACTTTGCGGTCGAATTTCGCAATCTCTGGCGGGACATGGCTGCCCGCGAATATTGCGACATTGTTGAACTTTTTTTAAAGCTTTAAAAAATGGATCTTATCAAAGTAGCCGAAGAGGCGTTTGCCTCTGGCAAAAAACATCCCGACTTCGGCCCCGGCGACACCATCACCGTTGCATATCGCATCAAAGAGGGTAACAAGGAACGTATCCAGCAGTATCGCGGTGTCGTGATCAAAATCAACGGCGAGGGAAACAAAAAGCGTTTCACCGTACGCAAGATGAGCGACAATATCGGTGTTGAGCGAATCTTCCCCCTGGAGTCTCCTTTCATCGACTCCATCGTGGTTAACAAGTATGGTAAAGTACGTCGCGCAAAACTTTATTACCTCCGCGCCCTTACCGGCAAGAAAGCCCGCATCAAAGAGCGTCGCGTAGTGAAGAAAGACTGATCACCGACCTGACTGCGGTGTCAATAAAAACATTCCCGTCAAAGCCAGAATGGTTTCGACGGGAATTGTTGTATGGTATCACCACTTGTATTAAAGGCTGGATCGGATCAGTCGTCAACAAACTTGACACGGGCGGATGCAAAGATCGAGACATCAAGCTTGCGCATGATATCGATGATCGCTTTCGCTGCTTTCACGCTTACTCCTGCCGGATTCAATCGAGGGGAATAAGCGGCTATGGCCATCACTCCGGGCAGAACACCAAGTATGGCTCCGCCATATGAGGATTTTGCGGGAATGCCTGCCGCGATGAGCCATGGGGCACGCATCTTGTGTGGACCTTTGGCGGCCATCAATGCCACCACATTCTGGGTGATCGCGCCATCAAAGACAGTCTTCCCGGTCACGGGGTTCACGCCATCGGCGGCAATCGTCGCCCCCATAGTGGCGAGCTGTTCGGTCGATGCGTTCATTGACAGAGCCTTCAGGTAAAGGTCTATAGCCAACGAAGCGTCGTCATACAGGTAATAACCGTCTGCGGCGAGGGTATCCTGCAACTTGGTCTCTTTCGCTTCTTTTTCGAATGACTCATAGATATTGTCGTTGAGCAGAGGAGCGGACCCCATCAAGTCAACCATACGGTTCTCATACAGATTCCATTTTGATTCGGGATCTCCGACCGGCTCAACGGCAGAGAAAGCGCGTATGCCATGAGCGCTGAAGCTCAGTCCTTTAGGCTTCTCCGGCAGTTTATTGCACGGACATTGCCCGGATTTCTTTATAAGCTCCATAGCCGAGTTCTGTGAGAACAGAATGGTTGACAACGGGACTTTGGAGATTGATCCGAGAGGCGATTTCACATCAGTGTCACCTTTGTTTATGAGAGTGCCGTCCACGAGCATCACTGAGATGCCGAATGCCTTGCTGTCCGCCCCCACGTTGCGAGGATCCACCTCCCCTTCATTTATGGATTTGTTGGCTTCATAGGCATCACAAACGGCTTTTCGGAGGTCTGATAAAGAGATTTTACGTTCCATCTGTCAATTAGTTGTTTTTAGTCTTTAGGATATTTTGGTCATGAGGGACAACAGACCGTCATACGGCCTTCCCTACTTAAATTCCACTATATAAACATCTCGGAAAGACATTTAGTTTGCCTCCGAAACCATGTGGTATTGGCATAATAAAGGTTAAATGGCCTTACACGGATCACATCTGCGACAATAAACGCCTACCTTTGCAGTGCACAACGCTCTTTTATCACCATTTAAGAGGGTGTTTAATAACAGATGTTGAATTCTAACGAGCATATTTTGAGGCAGTTTAGTCTTTTGAGGAGGAAGTGATGCGGGCATCACGACGATCGAAAAAGGCAAAACCGGCCAAAATATGCGATGAGTTTAACTCTGAT